>NZ_CP019389.1:2546890-3752836 GCF_001971785.1 Seonamhaeicola sp. S2-3
AATGGCTTTGTTGTAATGAGCCATAGCCGAATCTACTTGTTTGGTAAAGTAAAAACTATCGCCAGAATCTATATACAAACTTGCTAAGTTTCTATTGGTTATATTATTTTTTAGAGTTTTAAAATACGTATTATAAATATCAAGACCTATTTTTGGTTTTCCTAAAATATTATTGTGATAGTTAATTAGATTTGTAGTGTTGTAAGCTGCCAGATTAAAAGAGTCTAGCTTTATTGCAAAGTCTATAGTAGTGCGCGCTATAGAGTCATAACTCAAATTGGGTTTATCTCTAATAACCGCTGTTAAACTGTCTAGAAGTACTAACTTTTTAGCCTGATTGCCTTCTGAATGTATTTGGGTTTTTAATTCATTTACTAGCGTTTGTAAATTGGTCTCTTGTGCATTTACAAATGAAAAAAATAGTAGATAAAATACGAGTGAAAATTGTTTCATTTGGGGTAATTTTCTCTACTAATTTACTTAAAATAAATAACTATTTATTCTCAATCCACTTTCTAGCATTCACAAAAGCTTCTAGCCAAGGAGATACTTCGTCTTTACGTCCGTCTGGGTAATATGCCCAATTCCATTGGAAAGTAGAACGTTCAATATGTGGCATAGTAACTAAATGACGCCCTGTTTTGTCACACATCATGGCCGTATTAAAGTCTGAACCATTGGGGTTATGCGGATATTCAGCATACCCATATTTAGCTACTATATGATATTTATCTTCAGAATACGGTAAGCTAAATTTACCTTCTCCATGAGAAATCCAAACACCTAAGGTGCTACCAGCTAATGTAGATAGCATCACTGAGTTGTTTTCTTGAATTTTCACAGAAGTAAAAGAACTTTCGTGTTTTTGAGAGTCGTTATGATGCATTTTACCGTGAATTTCATGGTCTGGATTTATCTCTTCCAATTCCATAAATAACTGACAACCGTTACAAATTCCAACAGAAAGTGTATCTTCTCTTTTAAAGAAATTTTGAATGGCTTTGTTAGCCTTTTCATTATATTTTATGGCTCCTGCCCAACCTTTTGCAGAACCTAAAACATCTGAATTACTAAAGCCACCTACAGCACCTAAAAACTGAATGTCTTCAAGAGTTTCTCTGCCCGAAATTAAATCGGTCATATGTACATCTTTCACATCAAAGCCAGCTAAATACATTGCATTTGCCATTTCGCGTTCTGAGTTGCTTCCTTTTTCTCGTAAAATAGCGGCTTTTGGTCTTTTTTGTCCTGACTCAGGTAATTTTCCTGTAAAATGTTTAGGAAATTTATATTGAAGTGGCTGATTTTTATAATTATTAAAGCGTGCTTCAGCCAAATTGTTTGCGGTTTGTTTTTGATCTAATAAATAAGAGGTCTTGTACCATACATCTCTTAATCTAGAAATAGTCATAGTGAATACTTCGGAACCATTAATAACACTTAAAGTGTCGCTGTTGGTTACTTTTCCAATATTGTAAAATGAAATACCTGCGTTGTTTAATACTGTTTCAATAGACTTGTCTTTGGCTTGAATAACAATACCAGCATTTTCAGCAAATAATAATTTTAATGAATCTTTTTCATTTAAGGCGGTTACATCTAATTCTGCACCTAAATTATTATCTGCAAAACACATTTCTAATAACGTAGTAATTAAACCACCAGAAGCCACATCATGTCCTGCAACAATTTGTTCATTTCTAATTAAATCTTGAATGGTATTGAAAACCGTTTTAACATAGTTTGCAGATTTTACTGTAGGCGCTTCATTTCCAATTTTGTTTACAATTTGAGCAAACGAACTTCCTCCTAATTTAAACGCATCTTGTGAAATATTGATGTAATAAATGTTACCACCATTTTTCTTTAAAACGGGTTCTACAACTTTATTGATATCATTACAATTAGCACCAGCAGAAATAATCACGGTTCCTGGAGATATTACATCACCATCAGGGTATTTTTGTTTCATTGAAAGCGAATCCTTTCCGGTAGGAACGTTGATGCCTAAATCTATTGAAAATTCTGATACAGCTTCAACTGCTTCATATAAACGAGCATCTTCACCTTCATTTTTACAAGGCCACATCCAGTTGGCAGACAATGAAATGTTTTTTAATCCGTCTTTTAAAGGAGCCCAAATTATGTTGGTTAAGGCTTCGGTAATCGAGTTTCTACTACCGGCCACAGGGTCTATTAATGCAGAAACAGGAGAGTGCCCAATAGAAGTAGCAATGCCTTCTTTTCCTTTATAATCTAGTGCCATAACACCAACGTTATTTAAAGGAATTTGTAACGGACCAACACATTGTTGTTTCGCTACTTTTCCACCAACACAACGGTCTACTTTATTTGTTAACCAATCTTTACAAGCCACGGCTTCTAGTTGTAAAACTTGGTCTAAGTAAGTGTAAAATTCATCAGAATTATAACTAACATCGGCGTAGTTTCTCTCAACGGTTTTATCGGTCATAATCGTTTTAGGAGAGCTTCCAAACATATCTTCCATGGCTAAATCCATTGGTGTATTACCTTTGGTTTTAGATTGAAATGTAAACCTGTCATCACCTGTAACATCACCAACAGTGTACATTGGCGAACGTTCTCTGTCGGCTATTTTATGTAGTATATCAATATGCTTATCAGAAATAACCAATCCCATACGCTCTTGAGATTCATTACCAATAATCTCTTTATCAGAAAGGGTAGGGTCTCCAACAGGAAGCGCATCTAAATCAATTTTTCCACCAGTATCTTCAACTAATTCCGAAAGGCAATTTAAATGCCCTCCAGCACCATGGTCGTGAATAGAAACAATGTGGTTTTCTTCACTTTCAACCATGCCACGAACCGCGTTGGCAGCACGTTTTTGCATTTCGGGGTTTGAACGTTGTACCGCATTTAACTCAATACCAGAAGCAAACTCGCCAGTATCGGCACTAGAAACGGCGGCACCACCCATACCAATACGGTAATTTTCGCCACCTAGAATTACAATTTTATCACCTGTTTTTGGCGTGTCTTTTAAAGCTTGGTCTTTTTTGCCGTAACCAATACCTCCAGCAAGCATGATAACTTTGTCGAAACCTAGTTTTCTCAGGTTATTACGAGGCGCTTGCGACGAAGTAACCTCGTTGTTTGAAGAAGCAGATTGCTTCACTTCGTTCGCAATGACGTCATTATTCTCGTCATGCTCAAACGTTAAAACCGAGCCACAGATAAGTGGTTGCCCAAATTTATTTCCGAAGTCAGAAGCACCATTTGATGCTTTTATTAAAATATCCATTGGCGTTTGGTATAGCCAATTGCGTTCTGGGAAGGCTTTTTCCCAAGGGCGATTTTCTTCTAATCTAGAATAAGAGGTCATATACACCGCAGTTCCTGCTAAAGGAATAGAACCTTTTCCGCCGGCAAGTCTATCTCTAATTTCACCACCAGAACCTGTTGCAGCACCATTAAAAGGCTCTACAGTTGTTGGGAAATTGTGTGTTTCTGCTTTTAATGATATAACCGATTCGAATTCTTTAGTTGTATAAAAATCAGGAATGTCAGCTCGTTTGGGAGCAAACTGTTCTACCACAGGGCCTTTAATAAACGCTACATTATCTTTATAAGCCGAAACAATATCGTTTGGATTTGCTTCGGATGTTTTTTTAATTAGTTTGAATAATGAGGTTGGTTTTTCTTTGCCATCAATGATAAATGTTCCATTGAAAATTTTATGGCGACAATGTTCACTATTCACTTGTGAAAAACCAAATACTTCAGAATCTGTAAGCGGACGCCCAATTTTCTTTGAAACGCCTTCTAAATACGCCACTTCTTCATCGCTTAACGATAAGCCTTCCTGCTGGTTATAAGCCGCTATGTCTTCAATATTTAAAATGGGTTTGGGTTGAATGTTTATAGTGAATGATTCTTGATTTAATCCGTTAAATTTCTCTGAAATCATAGGATCGTAATCTTTAAAATCTTCTGAAACGGCATGGAATTCCTCAATTCTAATAATACCTTCAATCCCCATGTTTTGGGTAATTTCAACAGCATTGGTACTCCATGGTGTTATCATGGCAGCACGTGGACCAACAAAAAAAGCATCGATTGATGCTTGCTCTATTTTAGGCTGGTTGCCAAATAACCATGTTAATTTTGAAATGGTTTCAGTAGATAATTCTTCTGTAGTTTGAACAGCAAAAACTTTGCTATTTGTGTTTCCAAAGAAATGAATCATTGTAATTTATTTGTACGTTTAAAAGAAAGAGCAAAAATACATTTTTTTAAAGCAATTTGAAGCTTAATTATTTAGAAAACCTTTAGCGTTATTAACAACTATTTTAACATTGGTTAAAAGTGTTTTTTAAGAATGCTTTTTACAGAACCGTAATAACTACTGCCAAATAGATTTAAATGAACCAATAAATAGTAAAGTTGATAGATTTCAATTCTTTGATTTGTGTTTGAATTTGCAGGAAATATTTTAAAATACGCATTGTAAAAATCATTAGAAAAGCCACCAAAAAGTTTGGTCATGGCTATGTCAACTTCGTTATGTCCGTAATAAACGGCAGGATCTATTAAATATGGCGTTCCGTTAGAGGCAATAATATAATTACCACTCCATAAATCGCCATGTAAAAGTGATGGTTTAACGTCTGTAAAAAGTGGTTTTAAGATGTTTTTTAATTGATTAGTAGATGGGATTTCTGCTGGATTTAATAATTGTTTACTTTTTGCTAATTTAAGTTGAGGTTGCAGGCGTTCTTCAACATAAAAATTAGTCCAATTTTGATGCTTTTTGTTTGATTGCGGGAGGCTTCCTATAAAATTGTCATTTTTAAAACCAAAATGAGTAGCCGTTGATTTGTGAAGGTTAGCCAGTTGTGTTCCTAAAGTTTTTAAATCTTTACTTGTGGGTGTTTTGGTATCAATCCACGCCATTAATACAAACGATTTATTGTTAAAAGTTCCGTATTGATAAATTTTTGGGGTAGCAATAGTTTTGGTATTAGCAATGGCTTTAAGTCCATTGACTTCTTCTTTAAACATAGAAAGTTTATCAGAAGTATTGATTTTTATAAAGTAGTTTTGGCTTTTGGTTGTGATAACATAAGCTTCAGAAATATCGCCACCCGAAACTGGTTTTATAGTTTGTATTTTTTCTGAAATTTGGTCTTCAATATGTGTTTTGAAATCTTGACTTAGCATATTGTAAAAATAAAAAAGACCATTTTTAAAATGGTCTTTTTATAGAAATTATATAGAAAATATTGAACTTTTACTGTTTAATTAACTTTTTAGTGATACTTTGATTATTGTTTGATATTCTAACTAAATATATTCCTTTTTTTATATTAGATACATCTATAAAGTTATTATTAGAAATCACAGATTTGTCAATTATGAGTTTTCCAAGAATATCATAGATTTTAATATCTAAATCCTTGTTTGTTTCAAAATATAGTCTATTCCCTTTTATAGGATTAGGATGCATCTTAAGGCTGATTAACTCATTGGATTCTGTACTTAAAGAGGTGTAACAAGTCCAAGATAAGTCATCAAAAATTACACGGTTGCTGCTAACAGAATTACCATCTATAATAATCGAGACATCACCTGATACATTAATATTTGGTATGGTAATAGTTTGTTCAGTATCACTATACGCAATTGTGCCAACTATATTACCATTTACTTTAAGATTAAATGTACCACTGCTACCACTAAAAACTCTTAATGTAGTTACAGTTAGATTACCTATTCCTCCGCTAACAGTTGGTGTTGAAAGAGAACCGTTTCTAATGGTTATAGCTTCGCTACCATTTATAGATTGATCTGTTCTTGCATCGGTTGCAGACCAAGAACCACCATCATCTCCTGTCCAATTTCTAATTGAATAAGAGCTAGAACCAGTAGTGATATTAGCAAAAGATTCGGTAAGGCAATCTGTACCTCCACTAGAGCCATTGTTAGTAGTTGTTTCACAATCTTGATTGCTAAAATTAGATACATTATTAGCAGCATCTTTTGCTTTTATTGTAAAACAATAATTAGTATTTGAAGTTAGTCCTGTTATGGTAAAATAGGTGTTAGAGGTATTAAATGAATTTAAACCATCTATATAGATATCATATGAGGTAACACCAATATTGTCACTAGAAGCATTCCAACTTAAGTCTATGCTATTATCTGTTGGATTTGAAGCTACCAAATTAGTAGGAGCTGAAGGAGCCTCATTATCTGCCGCTGAGTTCCAAATCATTTCTGCAAATTCAGGATAATCTACAAAAGGATTGGCATTTCCCTGAAAGTTATAGGCAGCGTTATTTCTATCAATTTCAGCTTGTACCACGGGGTCATTTGCATGCCAATCTAGGAGGAGGTCTATGTACCAATCTTCATAGAATTGATTGCTTGTTCCATTAAGAGGATTGTTTGTGGTTTCAGGATCACTCCATCCCGAATCGTCCCAGTTATCTTCGTATCTAACGGCAAAATATAATAAAGCTCTTGCAATATCGCCTTTAAATTCATCTATAGGCTCAAAAACAGTTCCTGAATAACTTCCAAAAGTATTTGGGCCTACTTTTGAACCATTATTGGACGTCCACGTTGCGTTACTTACCTCACCAAAAGGATAGTTACTTCTTCTATTGTTTACATAACCATCGGTAGGAATTACATGATGCACATCTGCTATCATAGGAAGTTGTTCATCAAAAAAGCCTTGAGGGAATAAATGCTCTCTATTATAACAATCATTTTCAGAATTATAGGAACCACATTGTCTATCTCCATGAGTATAATTATAAGAGTCATTATTTGTAGCACTAGCGGTAGGGTTTTCAGAATAAAAATCTAGTACAGTTCCATCATTCTCATAATAATTATCTGTATGGGTTGTTAAATATGCTGTATATAAATTGTCATAGGCTGTACTAGCATTAGAATCCCATGTGTGTCCATTGGTAACAATGTTTTTTAATTCTGTTTTAAGCGCGTAACCAGATAAACCATCTGCACTATCATAGTAATTTGATGGTATTTGCGAAAAACTGAAAAAAGAAAGTAGTAAAGAAAAAAGGTAAAGGTGTTTCATAAATTATTTTTTTTCTAATAAAGCCATATAAAAGCCATCATAACCAGATTGGTGAGCTAGCACTTTTTTGTCTTTTACAAAGTTAAACTCTTTTCCTAAATCTGTGGTTAAAAAGGTGTTAACTTGTTTTTCGTTTTCAGAAGGCAAAACAGAGCAGGTAGCGTAAACCAGTTTTCCGCCAGGTTTAACCATTTTAGAATATTTTTGTAAAACCTCCTGCTGTACCCCTCTAATTCTATCAATAAATTCTGGTTCTAATTTCCATTTGGCATCGGGATTTCTTCTTAAAACGCCTAAGCCAGAACAAGGAGCATCTATTAAAACACGGTCTGCTTTATTGTAAAGTTTTTTAATGGGTTTAGTTGAGTCTAGAACTTTTAAATCTATGTTATGTACACCGTTACGTCTGGCTCTAATTTTTAATTTTTTGAGTTTACTTTCGTAAATATCCATGGCAATAATTTGTCCTTTATTTTCCATTAAAGAAGCTAAGTGCAAGGTTTTACCGCCAGCGCCAGCACAGGTGTCTACTACTTTCATACCGGGTTTTACATCAAGCATTTCAGCAACTAATTGCGATGAGGCATCTTGTACTTCAAAAAATCCCTTTTTAAAAGCATCGGTTACAAAAACATTAGCGCGTTCTTTTAACTTTAAAGCAGAAGGGTAGCCTTTAATAAATTCGGTTTCAATGTTTTGGTTAAACAATTCGTTTTGTAATTGTTCTTTAGTAGTTTTAAGCGTATTTACTCTTAAAATAACATTGGCTTGTTGATTTTGAGCAGCAATTTCTTTGGACCATTTTTCTTCACCTAACTCTTCAAAACCAATGGCATCCATCCAATCTGGGATAGATTCTCTAAAAACTCTTATTTTAGAAAGTTCATCAAAACGTCCTTTGATTTTTCTTGTTGGGGTGTTTTCAAAATATTTCCAATCGGGTAGTTTTATACCTTTCAGGGTTGCCCAAACGGCAAACATGCGCCAAAGATTATCTCTATCAAAAGGTTCTTTAACTTCAGCAATTTCAGCATATAATCGTTTCCAACGTACTATGTCATATGTGGTTTCTGCAACAAAAGCGCGGTCTCTGCTTCCCCAGCGTTTATCTCTTTTTAAAAGTTGTTGAATAACTTTATCGGCATAATTTCCTTCGTTAAAAATAGAAGTTAAACCATCAATAACTGCAAAGCATAAATTTCTGTGTAATCTCATTTTTTTTACCTAATCTGGGGCAAAGGTAAGGTTAATTAGTGTATTAATTTTAACTATTTTAGCGGTTTAAACTTGCTTTTTTTGGAAGAAGAAAAATTTATACAAGAATTAAAGGATGGTAAGAAATTTGCGTATAGTAAATTAATTGAGCTTTATGAGCAAAAGGTGTTTACTACTTGTATTTTATTTGTTCTAAATAATAAGGTGAACTTATTATATTAGATTGGGTATTAACATAACAGACCTTTTGATTATGTAAATATAAGTAATTACTTCTTAGACGACTTGCTTTTTATTTATTGTCTATGGTTGTTTTTGTGATATTTCCATCGTTCTAGCATTTTTCTTTTAAAATCTTCTTCAGCAACTCTAAGTTTAATTATTTTTTTTGCAGATAATATTGTTTTTAATTTTGCTGCGTATTCTTGTTTGTATTTATGTTCCTTTAATTCTATACTATTTATTTTTTTAAGAAATTCTAACGCTTTCTCTTCGGTTAAAGTTTCAATATTGCTTTTTAATTCTTTTCTTAAAGCTCTCATTTCTTGGTATTTAAGATTGGACATTTTTTTATTGTGGTCATTATAAACTGGCCAAAATTTTTGAGCTTCTTGTTCTGTTAAGTCTAATTGTTCTGTTATAAATGATACTTTAAGCGCATGTATTTTATTGCGGTCTTTTTGTGCGGTAACATTTAATGAAAATAAAAAGATTAAGATTGGGAGTATATACTTTTTCATTTTAATTCTTTTTCTGTTAATATAAATCTTCTAATTCTATATTGTCTAGAATGTAGTTTTCTACAGTTTCTTCTTCAAAATTAAACTCTAAAAAATTCTCTTCTGTTAATTCATCATCAGACAATAAAGAGGCTATTTCATAGGTTTCAATATTTTCGTTTAAAATATAATTTTCTACTGTTTCATTGTCTAAGTTATCAAAAGAAGGCTTGTTTTCAAAAATTGAAAGATTAAACAGCAATAAAATTGCAGCGGCAATACTAGATGCGTAAATAATATTTTTTCTGCTAAATAATTGAATTACTTTAGGAGCTTTTTCTTCTGATACTTTATCTAGAATGTTGTTTTCTAGGGCGTCAAAATAATTGTTTGGAGTATTAAAACCTGGCTTGGTTGCAAGTTCTTTTAATTTTAACCCACTCATAATATTATTTTCAAGTGAATTAAAATACCCTTCAGGAGTTTTAAAACCGTTTTCTTTTATATTATGTATTTTATTCTTTTTCATCTTATATGTAAGACTAATAAACTTTATAAAGGTTTAATCTTTAGTTAAATAGGTTTCAATTTTTTTTACTGCAATGTGATAAGATGCTTTTAAAGCGCCTTCGGAAGTTTCTAAAATCTCTGATATTTCCTTGTATTTTAAGTCTTGAAAATATTTCATATTAAAAACTAATTGCTGCTTTTCTGGTAGTGTGGCTATGGCTTCTTGCAATTTTAATTGAATCTCATCACCTTCAAAATAAGTATCTGATTTTAAATTATTTATTGCTAGTTGTTGAGCCTCCTCATTACTAATTTGTAATCTTTTAGCATTTTTATTAATAAATGTAATAGACTCGTTAGTTGCTATTCTGTACATCCAAGAGTATAACTTGCTATCTCCCTTAAAGTTATTAATATTTTTATAAACTTTAATAAAGGTGTTTTGTAATACATCGTCAGTATCATCATGAGACTTAACAATATTACGGATATGCCAATAAAGACGCTCTTTATACTGCGTTATTAACGCTCTAAAAGCTTGTTCTTTATGGGTGCTAGATTGTAGTTGTTTTAATAATTCTTCTTCGTTTTGCACAAACAAAATTTAAACTTTAGACTACTAAATATAGTAAAAGTTTAAGCTATAATTGTTTTAATTTTTCTTAAATTTTAAATAATTGATAATCAATTTATTGCACATAAAATAATCGATGAAATGCATTAAAAAACGACAAAATACATTTTTTTCTTGCGGTGTATTTCTATTTGTTATATGTTTGTATCAGAAACCTACTTGTGTTGATAGTCGTCCCCAAGTCTATCAATGAATAAAAAAAAGGATAGAAGCCCAAATCTCTATCCTTTTTTATTTTTATAATGTGTATTTACTTAATCTAAGCTTTGCATGTCAACTAGTTTTTTATAGGTACCATTTTTGGCAATTAGTTGGTTATGTTTTCCTTGTTCTACTATTTCACCTTTGTTTAAAACAACAATTTCATCGGCATTTTGAATAGTTGATAGGCGGTGTGCAATAACAATAGATGTTCTATTTTTCATCATGTTTTCTAGTGCTACCTGAACTAAGCGTTCACTTTCTGTGTCTAGGGCAGAAGTAGCCTCGTCTAAAACCATGATAGGAGGACTTTTAAGTACAGCTCGCGCAATGCTTAGTCTTTGTTTTTGACCTCCAGATAATTTGTTG
Source organism: Seonamhaeicola sp. S2-3 (assembly GCF_001971785.1). NCBI lineage: Bacteria > Pseudomonadati > Bacteroidota > Flavobacteriia > Flavobacteriales > Flavobacteriaceae > Seonamhaeicola > Seonamhaeicola sp. S2-3. The sequence goes on from NZ_CP019389.1 coordinate 2,557,635, forward strand.
CCAGAGTCGCCAATATTTGTTTCAATAGTATTTGGTAACTCTTTTACAAACTCCCAGGCGTTAGCTACTTTAAGAGCATTAATTATTTCTTCATCGGTAGCATCTTCTTTTCCTAATTTTAGGTTGTTTTTTATACTGTCGTTAAACAAAATAGCATCTTGTGTAACAATACCTAACTGTTTCCGTAATGAAGCCATAGTTAGGTTTTTAATGTCTTCGCCATCAATTAAAATGCTGCCTTTATTTACATCGTAAAACCTTGTTATTAAGTTTGCTAATGTAGATTTTCCGCTTCCCGATTGTCCTACTAATGCTACAGTTTTTCCTTTAGGAATAGTTAAAGAAAAATCTTTTAAAACATATTCATCATCGTATTTAAACGATATATTTTTAAACTCAATTTGAGAGTTAAAATCTGTTTTTGTTATGGCATTAGGTTTGTCTTTTAAAGGAGTATCTCCGTCAAGAATTTCTTGAATACGTTCTGCAGCAGATCCTCCTTTTTTAACATTAACTAACCCTCTTGAAAATGCTTTAGCTGGTGTAAGTATGTTATATGCTAAACCAATATAAACCAGAAATTTACTTCCTGTTAAAAAAGAGTCAGAATCGTCACTTAAAATAAGATTACCACCGTACCACAAAATGACTGCAATCATGCAAATACCCAAAAACTCGCTTGTTGGAGAAGCTAAACTTTGACGAATTAAAAGTTTATTAGAAAAATTATAAAATCGTTGAGTTGAGTCTTTAAATTTGTTGTTAAAAATTTTTTCAACATTAAATCCTTTAATGATTCTTAGGCCACCTAAGGTTTCTTCTAAAGTAGATAAGAAAAGACCTTGCTCTTTTTGAACACGATCTGATTTTCGTTTTAAACTTTTACCAATTTTTGAAATAGTAAATCCTACAATAGGGATAAAAATAAATACAAACAAAGTAAGTTTTGTACTTATAATTAGCATAGCTACTAAAGAGAAAATTATGGTTAAAGGTTCTCTAACAATAAGTTCAAGAACGGGTAGCATTGAATATTGTAGGTCATTAACATCGCCAGTTACACGAGACATAATATCGCCTTTTCTTTTTTCAGAAAAATATGATAAGGGTAAATCTAATATCTTTTTGTAAACAGTGTTTCTTATATCTCTTATGACACCATTTCTTAAAAACACCATAAAATAGTTGGCTAAATAACCAGAAATATTTTTGAGTAAAAAGGCTATTACAATTAAGAATATAACAAAAATTAATGCTTTAGATTTATCTCCTCCGGTAAAAACATGCATTTCGTAGGCTATTAAGTCTCCAAAAAAGTCTCCTATTTCCCATATACCTGTGTAAATAGGTTTTGTTGGATTAGAAATGATAGGTTCTCCGGTGCAAGGATCTATGTTTTTTTCGAAAATAACATCAAGCATAGGCTTTAGTGCTACAAACGAAAGGGTACCAAATAAAGCAAAAAACACATTAGAAATAATGTGTCCTATTGCAAAACGTTTATAAGGTTTGGCGTACCTTAATATATTAAAAAAGTTATTCATTAAATGAGATTCATGTCTTTAAGTATGGAATCAATTTTAGAGTCCAGTGCTTTTTCGGTTACTTCAAAATCAGAAACTGAATTTAGTTTGGTATTTGCACTAACATAAAATTTTATTTTTGGCTCTGTTCCACTAGGTCTAAGCGCTATTTTGCTTCCATCTTCTGTGTAATAAATTAATACGTTAGATTTTGGAATATCTATTGCTGTTTCTTCGCCAGTAATCATATTTTTAGCAATTGATAATTGATAGTCTTCAACTTTTACAACTTTAGATCCGTTAACTTGGGTTAAAGGATTTTTTCTAGCATCAATCATCATTTGTTTAATTTCCTGGGCACCTTCAATTCCTTTTTTAGTTAATGATACTAATTTTTCTTTGTAGAAACCATGTTCTACATAAAGTTTTATAAGTTCTTCATAGACAGAGCTTCCGTTGGCTTTTGCGTTGGCAGCAATTTCTATGGCTAAAAGGGTAGAGGTTACGGCATCTTTGTCTCTAACAAAATCGCCAACCATAAATCCAAAGCTTTCTTCGCCACCACCAATAAAGTTTAATTCTGGGTAATCTTTAATTAACTTAGCTATCCATTTAAAGCCTGTTAAAACTATTTTGCTTTCTACACCGTAGGCTTTCGCCATTTTGCTTAACATTGGGGTAGATACAATGGTTGATGCTATAAATTCTTTACCTGTAATTTTGCCTTCATTTTTCCATAATTTTAAAAGAATATCGGTCATCATAACCATGGTTTGATTACCGTTTAAAAGTACAAGTTCGTTTTTACGATTTCTAACCGCTACTCCCAATCTGTCGCAGTCTGGGTCTGTTCCAATAACAATGTCGGCATTAACTATATCGGCTAATTCTAAAGCCATTTTTAATGCTGCAGGTTCTTCTGGGTTTGGAGAAGCTACGGTAGGGAAATCGCCATTAGGTACTTCTTGCTCTTTTACAATATGAACATTTTTATAGCCAGCACGTTTTAAAGTTTCTGGAACTGCTGTAATAGAAGTTCCGTGAAGCGAGGTAAATACAATAGTTAAATTGTCTTTTGCTTCTTGAGATAAGCCTAAGCTTCCGTTTTTAACAGAGGCCTCTATAAATACGTTATCTATTGTGTCACTTACATAGTTAATTAAACTATCGTTAGCCTTAAATTTAATATCGGCATAATCTAATTTGTTAATAGTATCAATAACTGCGGCATCATGAGGAGGAACTAATTGTCCGCCATCTTGCCAATAAACTTTATAACCATTATATTCTGGTGGATTGTGAGAAGCTGTTAACACTATTCCACAATGGCAATTTAAATGTCTTACAGCAAATGATAACTCTGGGGTAGGACGTAAATCTTCAAATAAATACACTTCAATACCGTTAGCAGAAAAAACATCGGCAACAACTTTAGCTAATGTTTTACTGTTGTGTCTGCAATCATAAGCAATAACAGTTTTAAGTTTTTCACCAGGGAAAGATTCTTTTAAATAATTACTTAAACCTTGTGTGCTTTTTCCTAAGGTGTATTTGTTAATTCTGTTGGTGCCTACGCCCATTATACCACGCATACCACCTGTTCCAAATTCTAGGTCTTTATAAAAACTTTCTTGAATGTCTTTAGGGTTGTTGGCTATACTTTCTTTTATGATTTGTTGTGTGTCTTCATCAAAAGTTGGGGTTAACCAAGTGTTTATTCTGTCTAAAATTTTTGGCTCAATGTGAATCATAGCTTAGTTATAAAATTATAGTACAAAAGTAATTAAATAGATTGAAAATTATGTTTAAAAATGTTATAAAGCTATACCTAAAAGGTGGTTTTAAAAAATCTATAAATTCAAATTATCTTTAACAGTATATCGTTTTTTGCCTTGTTTGGAGCGTAAAATAATTTCGCCTAAAAAGCCAGCAACAAAAAACTGTGTACCAATAATCATTGTGGTTAGGGCAATAAAAAATTGCGGACGCTGGGTTATGAGTCTTCCTGTTGGGTTTAAAAATAATTTGTCTATGCCTAAATAAAAGGCAAAACCAAAACCAATTATAAACATAATAACACCTAAAGCACCAAATAGATGCATGGGGCGTTTACCAAAACGCGATAAGAACCAAATGGTTATTAAATCTAAAAAACCATGAATAAAGCGATCCATACCAAATTTGGTAACACCATATTTTCTAGCTTGATGCTGAACAACTTTTTCACCAATTTTTGTGAATCCAGCATTTTTTGAAAGTACAGGAATGTAACGGTGCATTTCACCATTAACATCAATGTTTTTTACAACATCAAGTTTATATGCTTTTAAACCACAGTTAAAATCATGTAGTTTAACACCAGAGGTTTTTCTTGCAGCCCAGTTAAATAATTTAGAGGGTAAGTTTTTTGTAATTACAGAGTCGTATCGCTTTTTTTTCCATCCAGAAACTAAATCATAATCATCATTAACAATCATATTATATAGTTCTGGAATTTCTTCGGGGCTATCCTGCAAATCGGCATCCATAGTAATAACAACATTACCTACAGCTTTATCAAAACCAGCATGTAAAGCTTGAGATTTTCCAAAGTTTTTTAAAAATCTAATCCCTTTTACAGCTTTGTTTTCAGAAGCAAGTTTTTTAATAGTTTGCCAAGAATTATCCGTACTACCATCATCTATAAAAATAATTTCATAAGAAAAATGATTGGATTGCATAACATTGGCAATCCAATCATGTAATTCTTTTAAAGACTCTTGTTCGTTAAGTAGTGGTATAACTACAGATATGTTCATTTAAGATATTTCAAAAAAATTGATAGCTCCAAAAATACAGAATTTATTCTGTCTCGGGTTTATTTTTCTTCATTATTAGAGCAACTATTAAGCCAATTATTGTGAAAAAGACTAAGCTCTGAGCAATTTGTAATAATTGAGTTTTTAATGAAAATATGTTCTGATTTTCTATAGCTTCAACTTGTTCTGCTATTTTTTCAGCTGGTGCACCAAAATTTTCCATCATAGATATGGTTTTTTCAGTCGTAATTTCTTTTAAGGTATTGGCTGCCTCTGGGTCTATAACATTGAATAGTATGAAACTTACCACAAAACTGATTACAATTCCTATAGCTACCGTAATAAAATAAGAAGTAAAAGCCTCTTTAAAACTCATGTAACCTCCTAAGATTCCTTTTGACTTAGCTGTTGATACCACTCCAAAAGCAATAATTGCTACAGGAATAATTAACAGATTCATCCAGAAATTAACCAATAATTCTAGGTTTATGACATAAGCAATCACAGTCCATAGAGTTAAAGCCGCTCCTAAATATAATCCATATTCTTTAGCTATAGATTTAAAAGATTTTTCCATTATGTATTTTTGTTTAAAATGTTAGTTGTACAGTTAGTATTCAAAGATACCAAATAGTTACACAAAAAACAGAAATAAAAATTAACAAAAAAGTATTGTTTATTTGTAAAGAATACTTAAATTTGCACCTCGAAAAATTAAAGATTTAAAGCGTAAAGCGATGAAAAAAGGTATACATCCAGAAAATTATAGAATAGTAGCGTTTAAAGATATGTCTAACGATGATGTGTTTTTAACAAAGTCTACCGCAGATACAAATGAGACTATTGAAGTTGATGGTGTTGAGTATCCACTTGTAAAAATGGAGATTTCAAGAACATCGCACCCATACTATACTGGTAAATCTAAATTAGTTGATACGGCAGGACGTATTGATAAGTTTAAAAACAAATACGCTAAGTTTAAAAAGTAAACTTAACGAATATATTATACCATTGAGCCTTTCTATTACAGAAAGGCTTTTTTATTTTATGCTTTTAACATACATTTGGCTACGAAACAGCAATTAAGCTATAATAAAGTATTATGCTTTTAACCTAACCTTTAACTTTTAAATTGCTATGAATTATATCCTTTTTGATGGCCCCTATCGGAATAATTTATTACCATTTACTTATACAAGACCTGTAGCCGATATTAGAATAGGTATTTTAACCATTAGAGAAAAATGGGAAACTTATCTAGACACCACCACAACCACAATAACAGAAGATTATTTATCAGATAAATTTCCAATGGTTGAAATGGAAACTAATATAATGATAAATGCATCATACCTTCCTAATCTAGAATTAGTTGAAATGGTGAAGGGTTTAAAAGAAAATCAAGCTATTTTTAAAGGAGAAGATGTTATAGCTTTTTATGCAAAAGAAGGTGAAGAAGCTATCAATTTTGATACCTACCAAGCATTAGAATTTGAAGATGATTGTTTAAAGATTGAAAATACTTGGGACATTTTTTCTAAAAATAGCGAAGCCATTCAAGAAGATTTTAATTTAATTACTAAAGACAGAACGTCTCAACCCATACCAGAAACTACAGTAGCCTTTCATTCAGAAAATATTTTTATAGAACCTGGGGCTAAACTACCATTGTGTTCTTTAAATGCCGAAAAAGGACCAATTTATATAGGAAAAAATACAGAGATTATGGAAGGTGCCATGATAAGAGGCCCTTTTGCTTTGTGTGAAAATGCTATTGTAAAAATGGGAGCAAAAATTTACGGTTCTACAACCATTGGTCCGCATAGTAAAATTGGAGGTGAGGTAGATAATGCAGTTATTTTTGGTTACTCCAGTAAAGGACATGACGGGTTTTTAGGAAATTCCGTTTTAGGAGAATGGTGCAATTTAGGGGCAGATACCAATACATCTAATTTAAAAAATAATTATGCCGAAGTTAGATTGTGGGACTACCAAACAGAAAGTTTTATGAAAACCGGTAAACAATTCTGTGGCCTATTAATGGGAGATCATAGTAAAGCAGGTATCAACACTATGTTTAACACTGGTACGGTGGTTGGTGTTAGTGCCAATGTGTTTGGTAGCGGTTTCCCAAGAAATTTTATTCCAAGTTTTAGTTGGGGCGGTAGTGCTGGTTTTACAACATATTTAACAAAAAAAGTATTTGAAGTAGCCAAAGTGGTAATGGCAAGACGTAATGAAGAATTTACAGAACAAGACAAACAAATATTAGAACACGTTTTTCAAGAAACAAAAAAATACCGAAGAGATTAGTTTTTTGGGCGTTACCCTATCGGGTCGGGCTTTCCGCGTTACACGGTAACTTGCTGCAATCCCTAACGCAATAAAACGTCTGTTAATTATTATAAAGGATTAAAGTTTATGTTAGGGTTATTACTTATCTATTTTATTGGAAAAAGATTTTATGATTTAGCAACAGAGTACAACCAAAAAAAATGGTTATATGCTATTTTAAGTGTAGTAGTGTATTATGTAACCGCTTTAGTTTTAGGGTTTGTATTAGGAATTTTAGATACTTTGTTTGATTGGGGTATTGACTGGGATAATAGTTTTGGTTGGAGTTTATTAGGTATTCCTGCGGGGTTACTAGCCGTTTGGGGTTTTTACACAATACTAGAAACCAAATGGAAAAAATCTGTTGTAATTGTTAAAGATGAAATTCAAGATATTGGCAAAAAAGTAGAAGAAGATTAATGTTTGCTAACCCGTCTTAAATCCAATAAATTAATAGGGTTTATACCTAAACCTTTTATGTTTTTTCTGGTAAAACGTATTACTTCGTCATAGTATAAAGGCACCATAATAGCGTGGTCCATGGCTATAGAATCTATAGTTTTGTATAGCTGTTTACGCTCATCAATATTAGTAATAGTAAAGGCTTTGTTATATAAGCTATCAACCGTTTTATTGTTAAAATGAAAGTAATTAGAACCATTAGGAGCAAAATTTTTGCTGTAAAAAATAGAAAGGTAGTTTTCGGCATCTAAATAATCGGCAATCCAAGAACTTCTAAACATATCAACTTTTCCGTTAGAGCGGGCACTTCGTAAAGAAGCTTCGGGCATCACATCAACATTAATGGTTAATCCTGCTTTTTCTAATTCTCTTTGTATAAACTCACAAAAACTTAAATAATTACTAGTGGTTACCAATGTGATTTCTGGGTTTTTTATGCCACTTTCTTCTTTAAATTGGTCAATAAGTTGTTTTGCTTTTTTTGGGTTGTAAGTATAGCCGTTAGAGGGGTTGTAGCCCGCTAACCCAATAGGAATAAATCCTCCATTAGCAGGATTACCAACACCATTGTTTAAATAAAGCATCATTTTTTTTCGGTTAAAACCGTAATTAATGGCTTTTCTAATAAGCTTAGATTGTATTTCGGGAGTTTTTGAATCTAAGTAAAACCCAAGATATTCGGTGTTTAAGTAAGGACCTCTAATCATATTTACACTATTAGCATATTTATCTCTAAGTTTCCCATCAGCTGTTAAAAGTTCGTCTTTATAAGAAGCATCTAAACCAGAAATAAAATCTATATTACCTTGTGCAAATTGTAAAAATTCACTCTGTTTGTCAGGTAGAAAAGTTAGGGCAATGGCTTCTAAATAAGGTAATTGGTTTCCTAATGAATCTTTTTCAAAATAAAGCTCATTTTTTCTAAGAACTAGTTTAATGTTTTCTTCCCATCTTTTAAATTTAAAAGGCCCTGTGCCAATTGGGTTTGCTCTAAAATCAATGCCGTAATGCTCAACAATTTCTTTGGGTACTACAGAGCAATATTTCATAGTAAGTAAACCAATAAAAGCAGGAAAAGGTTGTTTTAATTCAATTTTAAAAATAGTATCGTTTATAGCTTTAAAGCCTTTTACTTTGTTTAAAACCCAACTTCCTGGAGCTGCTATTTTTTTATCTCTTAACCGGTTTAAACTATATTCAAAATCTTTTGCAATAACGGTTCTAGTAGAGTCTTTACCAAAAAGTGGGTGCTTGTGAAAATAAACATCGTTACGTAAAATAAAGGTGTAAGTAGTAGCATCATCAGAAATAGACCAAGATTTTGCAATACAAGGCTTTATGTTCAAAGCATCGTCTAATTGCACTAAACCATTGTATAGTTGGTTGTTTATAGAGTTGTCTTGCAGTGTTCTTGAAAAAGCAGGGTCTAAAGTATTAATGTTAGCGTATTCATTATACCTAAAAACTAAATGGTCTCTACTAATGTTGTTGTTATTTCTGCAAGAAACAAAAAAGATTACTGTGCAACTAATTGATAAGTAGTTTGTTAATAGGTTTGTAATACGTTTTATCATGTAACTTATTAGTTGTAAATTTGCAATCTTTTAGCTGTAAATATAAATTTAAAAAGTCCCTGAAACAAGTTTGGGCTCATTTAAAGTGAATAACAAAAAGGTAGCATTTTATACTTTAGGCTGTAAGTTGAATTTTTCTGAAACCTCTACCATTGCCAGAAGTTTTGTAAACGAAGGTTTTGATAGGGTAGATTTTTCTGAAAAAGCCGATATATATGTAATTAACACATGCTCGGTAACTGAGAATGCCGATAAACGATTTAAAACCATTGTAAAGCAAGCACAAAAAGCTAATGATAAAGCTTTTATTGCAGCGGTTGGGTGTTACGCACAATTAAAACCAAAAGAGTTAGCAGATGTTAATGGTGTAGATTTGGTTTTAGGTGCAACCGAAAAATTTAAGATAACAGATTATTTAAATGATCTTACTAAAAACGATTTTGGGGAGGTACATTCATGTGAAATTGAAGAAGCCGATTTTTATGTTGGGTCTTACTCAATAGGAGACAGAACCCGTGCTTTTTTAAAAGTGCAAGATGGTTGTGATTATAAGTGTACCTATTGTACCATTCCGTTAGCGCGAGGTATCTCTAGGAGTGATACCATGGAAAACGTGCTAAAAAACGCCAGGGAAATTTCATCAAAAAATATTAAAGAAATTGTGCTAACAGGCGTTAATATTGGCGATTATGGTAAAGGTGAATTTGGAAATAAAAAGCACGAACATACCTTTTTAGATTTAGTAACAGAGTTAGATAAGGTTGAAGGTATAGAGCGCCTTAGAATTTCTTCTATAGAACCCAATTTACTAAAAAATGAAACCATAGACTTAGTATCTAAGTCTAGAGCATTTGTACCGCATTTTCATGTGCCATTACAAAGCGGAAGCAATGAAATTCTTAAAAAAATGAAGCGCAGATACATGCGTGAATTGTATGTAGATAGGGTTGCTAAAATAAAAGAAGTTATGCCACACGCCTGTATTGGTGTAGATGTTATTGTTGGTTTTCCTGGTGAAACTGATGAGCATTTTTTAGAAACATACAACTTTCTGAATGCGCTAGATATTTCATATTTACATGTGTTCACTTATTCAGAAAGAGATAATACCGAGGCTGCTAAAATGGATGGCGTAGTACCAAGTAATGTACGTAGTAAACGTAGTAAAATGTTGAGAGGCTTGTCGGTTAAAAAACGTCGTGCATTTTATGAAAGTCAAATAGGAAGCAAAAGAACCGTATTGTTTGAAAGTGAAAACAAGGAAGGTTACATTCACGGATTTACTGAAAATTACGTTAAGGTAAAAGCGCCTTGGAATCCAGAGTTAGTTAATACCCTTCATGAAGTTGAATTAACTAAAATTGATGACGACGGATTAGTACGTTTTGAGTTTATAAATACTTTAGCTTTAGATAAATAGTTGCTTTAATCTGGTTTTATTAAGGTTAAACGATTTTTTTTGATATAAAAGGGTAGTTGGTAGTATGTTAGTTGCGAAATTAATTTTCACCCAAATAACCTAACCAATGAAAACCTACAGCCCACTATTAATATTATTACTTTTTTCTGCTCTCTTTCTATCTTGTTCTACAGAACAGGTTGATGAATATAATAATGTAATAGGTGTTTGGGAGAACTTAGAAGTTTCAAACAGTACAAACACAACAACACACAGCTTAACATTTGCTTCAAATAAAACAGTTAAGAGTATTCTCAAAGTAGAAGAGTTATCAGGAGCAATAACCTCAAATGCATCTATATATAATTGGAGTGTTGATGGTAACTTAATAACGGTTAGTGATGGTGAGACCCAATGGGTTTATGCAATTACGGCAAACTCTCAATTGGTTTTAAATGATGAGCAACAAAACTTACTCTACAATAAAATTTCAGATGTAGTAGATAACTATTAAATAAAAAAGCCAAAACATGTGTTATGCTCTGGCTTTTTTATGTTTTACAATTAAATAAAACTTAAATTCTCACTCCAACAGGTAGCATACGTTTGTACTTTCTGTTGCTTCTAACAAATTTTGCAATTTCGGGACTTGTAGGTACCACACTTAAATTACGTTCTCTAATTTGTTCAAAAACAGCTGAAATAAACTCTTTGCTAAAATTTTCGTCTTTAATTTCCTCTGGAATGATAAGCTTCGTTAAAAAGATTTTACGCTCTTGAAGTGAATATTCAATTTTTGCTAAATGATCATCAACTTTAATTTCAAATTGGCGTAAAAAATCATTATCTACTAGTTCAGCAACATCAACCATTTGTATAAATTTTTTAATTTAAGCGGAGAATTAAAACAAGCAAACTATGTTTGTCTTAGTTTTCTGTGCAAAATTACTAAAAAAAAACCTGAATATAAAGAAAAAGTTAAGTTAATGCCCTATGAGTCAAGAACTAATCCATGTGTATTTAATGCCAGGTATGGCAGCAAGCCCATTAATTTTTGAAAATATAAAATTTCCCGAAGATAAATTCAAGGTACATCATTTAGAATGGATCATCCCTTTTGAAAATGAATCGCTTACTAATTACGCATTGCGTATGACAAAATTTATTAAAAATGATAATGTAGTTTTATTAGGAGTGTCTTTTGGAGGGGTTTTGGTTCAAGAAATGAGTAAACATATTAATGTTAGAAAGTTAATAATTGTTTCTAGTGTAAAATCTAAAAAAGAAATACCAAAGCACATGCAGCTTGCCGCAGCTACAGGAGTATATAAATTGTTGCCAACTCAATTAGCAAGTAAGATTGATGTCTTAGAAAAATATGCCTTTGGGAAGAATTTTACCAAACGCCTAAAATTGTATAAAAAATACCTTTCTGTTAATGATAACCAATACTTAAGTTGGGCAATAAAACAAATGGTTAATTGGAATCAAGCAGAACCACCAACGGGTATTATTCATATTCACGGAGAAGATGATGCTGTTTTTTCAATTAGTAATATAACAGATTGTATTACAATACCAAAGGGAACGCACATTATGATTATTAATAAATATAAGTGGTTTAATCAACATTTAGCCGATATTATACTTGAAAATTAATTCACATTTAGTAATTTTAGACAAAACTTTTTATGATGAAGATAGTAGAACGCCTTTTAGCGTGCGTGGGATTGTTAAGTTTATGTTTTCTGTTTATTTATGCCCTTCAAGACGCACCTACCGATGAAAATTTTGAAAAAAAACTTATAAACGATTACAATGTTTATGCGCTTCAAGTTCCTGAAAATTTAGATTTTGCAGGAGAACCAGTGCCTTTAAATAATCCTGATATTTTAGAACGAATGGATAGAGAGCTATTGGTAAATACTTATTGGCAATCTAACGGATTATTAATGTTTAAACGTTCTAAAAAATACTTTCCTATTATAGAGCCTATTTTAGCAAAATACGGCGTTCCAGATGATTTTAAATATTTAGCAGTTATAGAAAGTGGTTTAACCAATGCTGTATCTCCAGCTGGAGCAAGGGGTGTGTGGCAAATTATGAAAGCCACTGGTAAAGAAAATGGCTTAGAGGTTAATAGTAATGTAGATGAGCGTTATCATTTAGAAAAAGCTACAGAAGTTGCTTGTAAATATTTGTTAAAAGCCAAAGAGAAATTAGGGTCTTGGACACTGGCAGCAGCTGCATATAATGCAGGACAAGCGGGAATAGCACGTAGATTAAAAGAACAAAAGGTTTCAAATTATTACGATTTATTATTAGGGGAAGAAACAGGACGCTACATATTTAGAATTGTAGCCTTTAAAGAAATTTTATCTCACCCAAATAAATATGGCTTCAATTTTAGAGATAAAGATTTATATACCAATATCCCAACTTATAAGGTTGAAGTTGATACCGCTGTAACCGATTTTTCGAGTTTTGCACAAAAATTTGGTATTAATTATAAAATACTAAAACTGCATAATCCTTGGTTAAGAGAACCTCATCTTAATAATAAATCAAGAAAACTTTACCAGATAGAAATACCCAAAGAGGGGTATTATCAATAAAATGCTAGCGTATGTAAAAGATAACTGGTGGAGTATATTAATTGTTTTTAATTACTTAATTGCGGCGTCTGCTGTTATTACTATAATACTTAAAAATTTAAACCCAACAAAAACACTATCCTACATTGTAGTTTTAGTGTTTTTTCCTTTTTTTGGGCTTATTGTTTATTATTTATTTGGTCAAGAATACCGTAAAAACAAAATATTTAGTAAAAAAAGTTTACTTAATAAAACTGTTGTAAAAACCATTCATAAAGAATTAGAATTGAGCAGTAATGAGCTCAATGACGTATATAATTATTTAGATGAAAAAGTTAAGTTAGTAAGGCTTTTACATAGTAATGAAAATGAACTCTTAACATTAAATAATGACGTAGATATTATAATTAATGGTAATGATAAGTTTGAAAAGTTACTAACCGATATTAAGCAAGCAAAACACCATGTACACTTAGAGTATTATATTATTAAAGATGATACTGTAGGGAGTCAATTACTTAATTTACTTTGTGATAGAGCAAAAGAAGGTATTACTGTTAGGTTGAGTTATGATGATGTAGGTAGCAAAATTTCAAAAAAAGTAAAGCAAAAACTAACTAATTCTGGTGTTCATCATTACCCCTTTATGCCTGTATTTTTCTCAACGCTTACCGGGAAAATGAATTACAGAAATCATAGAAAAATAGTAGTTATTGATGGGAGAATAGGCTATGTAGGAGGTATAAATGTTAGTGATTTATATGTAAATGATAATGGAACCAAATATTGGCGCGATACGCATTTAAGAATTGTTGGAGATGCTGTAAAATCGTTGCAAATTCACTTTTTGTCAACATGGAAATTTGTTTCAAATGAAACCATAACTCAATTTAAACCATTTTTCCCCAAATTAAAGACTTTAAATACTAAAATAGGATTACAAATTGCGGGTAGTGGCCCAGATACCGATTGGGCTAATATTATGGAATTATCCATAACAGCAATTATAACAGCAAAAAGTTATGTTTATATAACAACACCGTATTTTGTTCCTAATGATGAAATGATATCTGCCATTCAAATTGCAGCTAAAAGTGGGGTAGATGTGCGTTTAATTATTCCTGAAAAATCAGATTCTTGGATGGTAAAACATGCGTCAAATTCCTTTTTAGAAGCTTTGTTTAAAGCTAATGTTAAAGTGTATAAGTATTATAAAGGCTTTGTGCATGCTAAAACCATTGTAGTTGATGATATTTTTGCCATGGTAGGTACCTCTAATATGGATTACAGAAGTTTCAATATTAATTTTGAAATCAATTCAGTAATTTATAATGTTGAAAAAAGTAAACAATTAAAAGCGCATTTTTTAGAAGATTTAAAATATAGCCATGAGGTAGATTATAACACTTACGCCAACCGCTCAAAATTTGAAAAACTCAAGGAGTCTTATTGTAGATTGTGGTCGCCTTTAATTTAATTATTTTTCTTTTTCTTCTTCAGTTTATTAATCCAAATAATAGTGCCGGTAATGGGTAAACTTGTAGCTATTAAGCAAGCTAAGAAATATAATATTTTTGATACAGTACCGTAAATTTCACCAGTATGTAAAGGTTTTATTAGAGAAGCTATTTTAACATTCAAAGGTTTTTCTTTAAAAATATCTACAGCTAATACGGCACCTGTTTGGTCTATATAAACCTTATCGGTAGTTACGGGAGACCAATTATTTTCGTTGGTTTTTCTAAAGGCGTAGTAATTATTTCTTTTGCTTGGTAAAGATACACTTAGTTTACCATTGTAATTAAGTGTGTTGTTAGCAGTTTTTATAGCTTCATCTAAAGAAATAATGTTTTTATTAGAATTAGATATTGCTAATTTAGGCGAAGACCTATTGAAAATTTTAGAGCCAATTAAACTGCTTAATCCGTTTCTGTAACCTTCAAAAGACCAACATAAGCCAGTAACACCCATAATAACAATAAAAATACAAGCGTAAAAGCCAAGTGTGTTATGTAAATCATGGTTAATACGTTTCCAGTTAGCATTGGTTTTTATTTTAAATCCATGTTTAAAATTTTTCCATTTTAGCTTTCTAGGAAACCACAAAATAATTCCTGAAATTGATAGTATTAAAAATATAATTGTAGCAACTCCTACAATGGGCCTGCCTATTTTAGTATCAAGTAATAGCCACCGGTGTAATTTAAACATACTAAACAAAAAGGCGTCTGCACTTGTTTTTTCAACCGTTTGCATTTCACCAGAATAAGGGTTTACTAATACCGAACTACCACGTCTTTCTTTAAGGTTTTTTTTAATTGAAAATGTATAAGCCTCGTCATTGTTATTTGGTATAATTAAGCCAGTAACAAAACCTTCGTTGTTTTTTTTTACTATTTTAATTAACTCTGTAACGCTTTTTTTGTTTTCAGTTTTTTCAATCTGTAATTTATTTGAAAACAGATCTTTTATTTCATGTTCAAAGGCTAAAATAGTGCCACTAAAGCATACTAAAAAAATAATAATACCACTTCCAATACCTAGCCACAGGTGAATATCATTAATAAGTTTTCTAAATGTATATGTGTTTTTTTTCATACTAAAAAGAGCACTTTAATCTTGAGTTAATTATTTTAGGCAAATCTATATTTTAAAAATATATCATCAAAATTTATTTAGACTAATTATAAATAATTGTTTTAGAAATTTCAGTTTCATTTAATTACAAATAAAAAAGTAAAGCATTAAGCTTTACTTTTTTATACTTTATATGTGAGATTTATTTTATCTGCTTCTTCTTTTTTGAGCTCTTAAAGAGCCTCCTGCGCCATAATGTTGGTTAGGACCAACAGCACGTTTCATGTTTTGCTTCATCATTTTTATTTGGTCTGTAAGCATACCATGTTTATCTAATTGCTGTGCTTCAGTTAATAATTTTTGAGCTTCTTGTTTTCTGCGTTTAGAAAAAGCAATACCAGCAAGGTTTAATTTAGCCATTGCTAAATCATGTTTCATAGAAAGCCCTAATGAAATAGCCTTTTTAAAATACTTTTCAGATTCGTTCATATTGTCTTGCATAGTCATTAAACCATGTAAATAATTGTAATAACCTTGTTGTTTTTTAACTAAAGCACCTTCTGGGTTCTTAATTTTATCTAGCCATTTTTTAGCGCCAACAAAATCTTGTTTTCTTAATCGTAAAAAGGCCAGCAGAATAAATTCATTTTTAAAATATAGAAAAACAAAAACACCCGCTAATAAAATTAAAGCAATTCCATTTCCTATATAACCTTCTGTAAACTGATAAATTGCATAGGCAATAATTCCGGCAGCAATAATAAGTTTAATAATTTTATTGTACATATCTATATTTTGAATATTATTTAGAAGCAATGTAGCCTCTTTTTCAATAATTTTGTTTTAAAATGCAAAGAAACTAAATTTTTCTATAAAAAATATTTTTAAAATAGGTTTGTGAAATAAAAAACTGTTGTATATTTGCGCTCAGTTTTGAGTAAGGGTCAAAACAAAAATTAAATAATAGATTTCAGATATTTAAAGATACAAGACGATGAGTAAAAGAACATTTCAACCATCAAAGAGAAAGAGAAGAAACAAACATGGTTTCAGAGAAAGAATGGCTTCTGCTAATGGAAGGAAAGTCTTAGCTCGTAGAAGAGCTAAGGGAAGAAAGAAATTGTCTGTATCATCTGAAGCTAGACATAAGAAATAATGATTAACAATTGTTTATAAATTAAAGGTGTTGCTTGACTGTAACGCCTTTTTTTATGTTTTGTAATTACTAATTTTGCAACTAATTTATTTACACTAGAATACTTTTTAAAATGCCAAAAAATCCTAAATTAAAATCTATACTAATTATTGGTTCAGGGCCTATAATTATTGGGCAAGCATGTGAGTTTGATTATTCCGGGTCGCAAGCATTACGTTCGTTAAGAGAAGATGGAATTGAGACAATTTTAATTAATTCAAATCCGGCAACTATCATGACAGACCCTTCTATGGCAGATCATGTCTATTTATTGCCTTTGAATACTAAATCTATTCTTCAGATTTTAAAAGAACACCCTCAAATAGATGCCGTTTTACCAACAATGGGAGGGCAAACCGCCTTAAACCTTTGTATAGAAGCCGATGAAAAAGGTATTTGGAAAGACTTTGGTGTTGAAATTATTGGTGTAGATATTGATGCTATTAATATTACAGAAGACAGAGAACAATTTAGAGAATTAATGGCCAAAATTGGGGTTCCTATGGCACCTCAAGCTACGGCAACATCCTTCTTAAAAGGAAAAGAAATTGCACAAGAATTTGGATTTCCTTTATGTATTCGTTCTTCGTTTACTCTTGGAGGGGCAGGTGCTGCTATTGTTTATGACGAAGAGGACTTTGATAAATTAATGCGTCGTGGATTAGAGATTTCCCCAATCCATGAGGTTATGATAGATAAAGCACTTTTAGGATGGAAAGAATATGAGTTAGAGTTATTGAGAGATTCTAATGATAATGTTGTAATTATCTGTTCTATTGAAAATATGGATCCTATGGGAATCCACACCGGAGATTCTATAACAGTAGCACCTGCTATGACTTTAAGTGATAGAACTTTTCAAAAAATGCGAGATATGGCAATTCATATGATGCGTAGTATTGGAGATTTTGCCGGAGGGTGTAACGTACAGTTTGCAGTGAGTCCAGATGAAAATGAAGATATTATTGCCATTGAAATTAATCCGCGTGTATCTCGTTCTTCGGCATTAGCAAGTAAAGCAACTGGGTATCCTATTGCAAAAATTGCTACTAAATTAGCTTTAGGCTATCATTTAGATGAATTAAACAACCAAATTACAAAATCTACCTCCGCTTTATTTGAGCCAACCTTAGATTATGTAATAGTTAAAATACCGCGCTGGAACTTTGATAAGTTTGAAGGTTCTGATAGAACACTAGGACTTCAAATGAAAGCTGTAGGAGAAGTAATGGGTATTGGGCGTTCGTTCCAAGAGGCACTACATAAAGCTACACAATCTTTAGAAATTAAACGTAATGGTTTAGGAGCAGACGGTAAAGAAAATACCAATTACGATCAGGTAATTGAAAAGTTAAAGTTTGCTTCTTGGGATCGTGTATTCATCATTTATGATGCCATAAAAATGGGCATTCCGTTAAGTAGAATTCACGATATTACTAAAATTGATATGTGGTTCTTAAAGCAATATGAAGAGCTTTATTTCCTTGAAAAAGAAATATCTACTTTCAATATAGATACTATTGAAAAGCCACTTTTATTAGAGGCAAAGCAAAAAGGCTATGGTGATAGACAAATTGCACATATGCTTGGGTGTTTAGAAAGTCAGGTGTACAACAAACGTGAAGAATTAGGAATAAATCGTGTTTACAAACTGGTAGATACCTGTGCAGCAGAGTTTGAAGCCAAAACGCCATATTACTATTCTACTTTTGAAAGTGATATGCAAACTGCCAATGGTGAACGATATTCAGATAACGAAAGTGTTGTTACAGATAAAAAGAAAATAATTGTTTTAGGTTCTGGTCCAAACAGAATAGGTCAGGGTATTGAGTTTGATTACTGTTGTGTGCATGGAGTTTATGCCGCTAAAGAGTGTGGTTATGAAACCATTATGATAAACTGTAACCCAGAAACAGTATCAACCGATTTTGATACAGCCGATAAATTATACTTTGAACCTGTTTTTTGGGAACACATATATGATATTATAAAACACGAAAAACCAGAAGGTGTTATTGTGCA
Organism: Seonamhaeicola sp. S2-3; assembly: GCF_001971785.1. Lineage (NCBI taxonomy): Bacteria > Pseudomonadati > Bacteroidota > Flavobacteriia > Flavobacteriales > Flavobacteriaceae > Seonamhaeicola > Seonamhaeicola sp. S2-3. The sequence continues at coordinate 2,576,113 of NZ_CP019389.1, forward strand.
ATTAGGAGGACAAACCGCTTTAAAACTTGCTGAAAAATTAGATAGATACGGTATTAAAATTATTGGTACTAGTTATAAAGCATTAGATTTAGCCGAAGATAGAGGAAGCTTTTCAACCTTGTTAAAAGAAAATAATATTCCTTATCCTAAATTTGATACAGCCGAAACAGCCGATGAAGCTTTAGAGGTAGCAAAAGAATTAGATTTCCCAATTTTAGTAAGACCATCGTATGTACTTGGTGGACAGGGAATGAAAATTGTAATTAATGAAAAAGAATTGGAAGAACATGTGGTTAGTCTTCTTAACAAAATTCCAAATAACAAATTATTGTTAGACCATTATTTAGAAGGTGCTATTGAAGCTGAAGCAGATGCTATTTGCGATGGTGAAGAGGTGTACATTATAGGAATTATGGAGCATATTGAACCTTGTGGAATTCACTCTGGTGATAGTAATTCTACATTGCCGCCATTTAATTTAGGCGAATTTGTAATGCAACAAATTAAAGATCATACTAAAAAAATAGCATTGGCTTTAAATACGGTTGGATTAATTAATATTCAATTTGCAGTAAAAGATGATATGGTTTACATTATTGAGGCCAACCCAAGAGCTTCTAGAACAGTACCTTTTATTGCAAAAGCTTATGGTGAACCATATGTAAATTATGCAACCAAATTAATGCTAGGTGAAAAGAAAATTAAAGATTTTAAATTTGAGCCTAAATTAAAAGGTTATGCTATTAAACAACCTGTGTTCTCATTTAATAAGTTTCCTAATGTAGATAAAACTTTAGGCCCAGAAATGAAGAGTACTGGAGAAAGTATCTTATTTATAGATAGTTTAAAAGATGATCAGTTTTACGATTTATATTCAAGACGAAAAATGTACTTGAGTAAATAGAATAAAAAAGCCGCTAATTAGCGGCTTTTTTGTTTATGATTTTGAGTTTATTGTAACGCTATTTTAGCGTTGTGAGTTTTTAAAAGTTCTAAATAATCCTGTATTTTAAATTCTTCAGGTTTAAACTTGGTTGTTCTAGTTCTAGCTTGTTCTTGTCTGGCTATACTTCTAGAAAATCTACGAATACTCTGTTTGCTATCTAAAATTAATCCAGGTACAGGTACGTTATTTCCATCTTCGTCTTTAGCAACCATTGTAAAATAAGATGAGTTGCAATGTTTTTTTTCTCCTGTTTGTACATTTTCAGCTTCAACCCTAACACCAATAACCATTGATGTTCTACCAGTATAGTTAACCGATGCTTTAAGTGTTACTAATTCACCAACTTCAATTGGGTTTAAAAAATCAACACGATTAACCGAAGCCGTAACACAATAATGTCTAGAGTGTTTAGATGCACAAGCAAAAGCAATTTGATCCATTAAATTTAAGATATAACCACCATGAATTTTTCCACTAAAGTTAGAATTTGCTGGCAGCATAAGTTGAGTAATGGTTACTTGCGATTCTTTTGGGTGTTTAAACATGTGTATTATTTTAATAAGGTATATGTTATAGCGGTAATTATAGCTATGCCAAAACTAATTAAAGTGCCTATTAAAATGTACTCGGTTAGTTGTCTTGACTTCGATTCTTTTAGATCTCCAAAACGAAACACCGATTTTGCAGTTATTAAAAAGCCTACAGCTTCCCAATGGTCTGCAATAATAAAAATAAACACTAAAATGCGCTCTAAAATACCAATATATTTACCAGCATCCTTAAGTGATTGATTATTTTTAGTGAGTTCTGAAATATTCCACTTTAAGAATATAGTTTTCATAATAATTGACACTGGAACGGTTAAAAAAAGCAAACAAGTTACTAGTAAAAGTATGGGTTTGGTAATTTTAAATTGAAGTGAAGCGGTTTCGTTTGTAAAGAGAAAGTAACAGGCAATAATTACTAAAACATGACACAGTTGGTCTAAAAAGAATAATATACGTTTTGTTTTTTTATTCTGAACAAGCAGTTTAATAGCATCAATTATAAAGTGAGATAACCCAATAGTTAAAATAATTGGCCAAAGTGAAAGATTCCAAAGTAATACTGCTGTAAGTGCTACATGAATGAATACATGAATATAGAGTTTTGGTGATTTAAGCTTTTTCTTTTCTTTTTCTTTAACCCATTTATTGGGTTGCAGAAAGAAATCGCCAATGAGGTGTGCTAAGAATAGTTTTAATAATAACATCATAACGTGCTTATTTTTTGTTGAAACATGGTATTTAACTCTAATATATTTTCTAAACCAGCACGTTTTTGGCGTTTGCTAATAGCATCTTGTTTGGTACCTATTTTTTCAGCTAATTCTTGCTGTAATGCTGAAGGATTTTCAATACTTAACTTTACTACTTCTGCTGAATTTACAGTCCAATTATCCATATTTACAAGGGCTAATTTAAAATATAGATTAAGTTCTTGGTTGAGTTTTTTGTTGGATGTTTTTATACGTAGGTTTTGTTTTTCTTTCTTCAAAGTTTCTAGAGTTTCACCTGAAAATATGAAAGCTTCTCCGTTTGATTCTGTAACATCTTTACCTTGATAGGTTTTGTTTCCAATACCAATGGCTAATCTAACATCTAAGCCTTTAATCATTTTTATGCAAGCCTTAATATATACGGCTGCTAAAAAACTTTGCGCTATATCTTCTATTTCAATTTGAAAACTATCTCCACGATATATTTCCCAATTAGATGAATCTGGGCTAAGTATTGATAGCGTGTTTTTAAGCGTAGTCATCCATTTTTCTGGATGTTCTTCTCTAGATTTTATAATATCACCTGTAATTACACTTGTCATGATAAATTTAATTAATTTTAATATTCCTTATCTAAAGAATATTTGTGTATATGCTTTAAATAAGGAATAAATATATATATTCCTTTAAAAGGGAATAATCAAATATATCATATATTTACGTGATAAGCAAGAGTATCATGTTTTTATGTGATAAGTGTAAATATCACATCAAAGAACAATATTATAAATCTTCTTCAGCACGTTTTATAATAGCTTCGGGGAGTGATTTTTTGGCTTTGGCACCCATTTTTTTAAGTTTTTCTACACTGATGATAAGGTTTCCACGTCCGTCAACCAGCTTATTCATGGCGGCAGAATAGTCTGATTTAGCCGCATCTATTTTTTTTCCAACGCCAGTGAGGTCTTTAACTAAGCCTTCAAATTTATCGTATAAAGCACCTGCTTGTCTTGCAATTTCAATAGCATTACGTTGTTGCTTTTCATTGTTCCACATGGTGTCAATGGTACGTAGTGTGGCCAAAAGGGTAGAAGGTGTAACAATAACAATATTCATTTCAAAAGCTTTATTGTAAATACTGTTATCTTCATTTACAACCACAGCAAAAGCGGGTTCAATAGGTATAAACATTAAAACAAAATCAGGCGATTCAATGTCATATAAATCTTGGTAGTTTTTACTTGAAAGTTGCTCTACATGTCTTTTTACGGAGTTAACATGTGCCTTTAAAAATTGTGGTTTATCGTCTTCATCGGCATTTACTAAACGTTCGTAATCGGTAAGAGATACTTTTGAGTCGATAATCATTTTTTTACCGTCGGGTAAATGTAATACCACATCGGGCATTACACGAGAATTATCATCGCGGGTAAAACTTTGTTGAACAAAATATTCACGGTCTTTTTCTAAGCCCGATTTTTCTAACACGCGCTCTAACACTAATTCGCCCCAATTACCTTGCATTTTGCTATCGCCTTTTAAGGCACGGGTTAAGTTAGTGGCTTCCTTGGTCATTTGTTGGTTAAGGTCTTTTAAACCTTTTAATTGTTCTTCTAGAGCAGAGTGCATTTTTACACTTTTAAACTGTGTTTCTTCTACCTTTTTCTCAAAACCTTGAATTTTTTCTTGAAGCGGATTTAAAATGTTTTTGATGTTTTCTTTATTCTGCTCTGTGAATTTATTAGATTTTTCTTCTAGTATTTTATTGGCTAAGTTTTCAAATTCTTTAGTGAATTTTTCTTGTAGTTTTTCAACCTCTTCTTTTTGCTCATTATTTTTATGCTGAAGGTTTTCAAACTCTGTATTCTTTTTAGTTAATTCTGCATTTAAAAGCTCTTTTTCTCTTCTAATTTCTTCACGTTCATTTTCAATTTTAGTAATTGCTTCTTTTAACTCGTTTATTTGGCGGTTAAATAGTTCATTCTGTTTTTCGTTTTCAGAATTGTGAAATGTTTTAAGCTCTGCTATTTGTTGCTGTAAATTGTTGTTACGTTCTTCTAGTGTGCTTTTATCGGTTTTACTTTTTAATTTTGTAAATAGCATCCCTAAGTAGGCGCCAATACCACCAGAAATAATAATAACTAAAATAAGCGTTAGATTGTTGTTCATTTTAAAATACTAGTTTAACCAAAGATAATTTTTTTAGGCAGATGATGAAAGTAGGATTCTGGAAGTTTTCCACATTATTTTTTCACCCTAAAACTACCTGTGTTTTTATCGAATGCAATTAAATCTTCAGGAAATAAACTGTTAAATGTACCTTTTGAAATGAGGTTACAGGGTTGGTCGCAAACAACTTCACTTTCAGTCATTACTACCAACTTATTACACAGTTGAATAGCTAAATCTATTTCGTGAGATGAAAATAAAATGGTTTTGTTAGTTTTTTTAACTAATCTTTGTAAAAGCTTTAAAACATAAGCTTTATGATACATATCTAAATGCGTGGTAGGTTCATCTAAAATAATGATGTCTGTATCTTGAGCCAAGGCACGGGTTATCATTACTTTTTGCAATTGGCCATCGCTTAGTTCAAAGCACTTTTTGTTTTTTAGGTTAGAGATATTGGTTTGTTCTAAGGCGTTTTCAATTATGGAAATATCTTTAGTGGATAAATTCCCAACCCAATTAGTATAAGGTTGTCTACCCAAAGCAACAAGTTCAAAAACTGTTAAATTTTTTGAAGCCAAAGGTTCTGTAAGCACTATACTAAGCACTTTTGCTAATTCTAAATTAGAATAGCTTTGTAACCGTTTCCCATTTATGGCAATGCTTCCGGTTAATTTGGGTTGTACTTGGGTTAGGGTTCTAAGTAACGTAGATTTACCAATACCATTAGCACCAATTAATCCCACCAATTCACCTTTGTGCAATTCAAAATTAATGTGAGACGCTACAATAGTTTGCCCATTTTTTGTAGCATAACCAACCGAAAGATTTTCAGTTTTAAGAACCATATGTTGGTTTTTGTTTTGCATTAAAACATCATTTTTCGTTTTTTTACTAAAAGCCAAATAACAACCGGAGCTCCAACTAATGAGGTAATTGCATTAATAGGTAAGGTGAATTCTGTACTTGGTAATTGAGCTATACTATCGCAAATTAACATAACAATGGCTCCAAAAAGAAATACTGCTGGCAACAAAATTTTATGGTTTGATGTATTAAAAATTTGTCTTGCCATATGCGGTATAGCTAACCCAATAAAGGCAATAGGACCAGCAAAAGCCGTTATGGTTCCTGCTAATAAACTGGTAGCAATAATTATGGTTAGCCTGTTTGTTTTAATATTTAACCCCAAACTTTTAGCATAGTTTTCACCTAAAAGTAAACTATTTAAAGGTTTTATTGCCAATACACTTAGGTATGAGCCAATGGTATAAATTATAACGAAAATTAAAATTTCGTTCCAAGTTAAATTGCCTAAACTACCAAAGCCCCAAAAAATATATTGTTGTAATTGGTCTGCAGAACCAAAATACGATAGTATGCTTACAATAGCAGCAGTAATGCTAGAAAACATTAAACCAATAATTAAAATTGCCATGGTATCTCTTACTTTTAAAGATACCACCATAACAGCTAAAAGCACTAAAAAACTTCCTAAACTGGCTGCAATTACAATACTCCATTTTGATGTGATTACTGATGCCCAAATACCACCAAAGAGTCCAGCGCCTAAAATAATTAACGCTACACCAAGACTAGCACCAGAACTAATACCTAAAACAAAAGGACCAGCTAAGGGGTTTCTAAAAAGGGTTTGCATTAATAAACCAGAAATACCCAAGCCAGAACCTACTAAAATAGCTGTAATAGCCTTAGGTAGTCTGTAATTTAGAATGATATGTTGCCAAGTTTCGCGTTCTGTGGCACCACCAATAAGACTATTAAACACATCTTTTGTAGGTATAGAAACAGAACCCAAACTTACATTGGTAAAGAACCCAATAATTAGGATAATGGTTAATCCAAGAAATAAAATATTATGTGTTTTTCTGTTTGGCAATTAAGGTAAGGGTTTATAAAAATGTGGTTTGTAATCTTTTAATACATTGGGGTGACAAATTTTAATAATGTCTTTTAATACCCAATCTGGTCTTGCGTAACCTAATTCATAATACGTAACTCCACCAGTGCTACCTGTAGTATTGGTAAAAGAATAGATAGATTTATTTTGATAAGCTTTAAACATGCTATGATGCGTATTTGCATTTTTAAGTGCTTGCAAACTACTATAATTTGAAGGACTTAACCAAATATCTGCATTTTTAGCTCTATCAAAAACCGATTCAAAATTAAGTTTTAAGCTGCCGTTACCGTTAGAATCTGCCCAAAGATAATTTACATTGGCATCTTTTAGTAATTGTGCTTCTGTGCTTGCTCCGTTGGGTAAATACCATATATCGTTATGCATAGCGCCGCTAAGAACGGTGGGTTTGGTTTGTGTTTTTTTTGCAATTGATTTAGCGTTTAAGTAGTTTTTTTCAATTTGATTAAAAATAGAATCGGCTTCCTTTTCTTTATCAAACAGTACCCCGAAAAATTTTATCCATTCGGCTTTTGCTAATGGCGAACTTTCTACCCAATCGCCATTATATATTATAGGAATCCCCGATTTTTTTAAAATCTCAAATGCGCGGTTAGTTCCATCAACACCAAAACCAACTATAACATCTGGCTGAAGTTCTATTAATATTTCTGTATTTAAACTTTCATTTTTACCTATTTCTTTAATGAAACCTTCATCAATTCGTTTTCTTATTTTTTCAGAAGAAATAAAATTTGTTTCAGGGAAGCCCATTAAAGATTCTTCAATATTTAATAATTCTAAAGCCGGAATATGTGTTGTAGAAGTAACAACAATGTTTTCAATTGGAAGTTTTATTATATCATTAAATTTAGACTTTTCTAACTTCCAAAAATCAGCGTTAAAATTTGGTTTTAATAAGGCATATTGAAACGTGTTTTTAGAATTAGGCCAAGGTTTTTTTACTTTAATAATTTTATAAGTGTAATAGTCTTTACAAGAAAAACCTGTAGCATATTTTAAGTTTAAAGAGGTACCGGTAATAGATGCTGTTGTTTGTTTTTTAGGCTCGCTTTTACAGCCTAAAAAAACAATGTAAAGTAGTAAAATGTGTAGTTTGTATTTCATTTGTGTTATGTGACAATTGTCACGTTTTTTCAATTTAAAGATAGCTACTTTTGGAAAAAATAAACCATGCGAGACGGTTCAAATTTAACAATATATATAGTAGCTGGAGTTATAATAGCTCATTTTCTTGTGGGTTTTATTTACCTTATTTATAAAATGAATAAGAAAAAGTAATTTTTATAATCACTGAAATAATTAAAAGAAGTATTTTTGCAGCGAAATTTGGTTCAGCTTAGTTTTTCTAAGCAGATTAAAAGGGAATCTGGTGCAAATCCAGAACTGTTCCCGCAACTGTAAGTTTGTGCTGATTTATTCAGCTCCTTAATAAAAAAAGGATGTTATCATCTACAAAACCACTGGTTAACACTGGGAAGGTAAGATAACATAAAACAAGTCAGGAGACCTGCCATTTTCAAAACAATTAAGTTAAACTTTCGGGATAAAAGTTTGCGTATGATATTTCCATGCGATTCTCGATTAAATTATTTTTTTAAATGAAAAAAACAAATGTTTTTGGTATACTGTGTTTAGGTATATCAATGTTTGGATTAGCACAAGAAAAACAAGCTAATTCGGCAAAAGTAGAGCAATTAGATGAAGTTGTTATTACCGATTCACGATTTGCACTTAAACGTGAAAACTCTGGTAAAACGGTTGTTAAAATTTCAAAAAAAGAAATTGAAAATAACCAAGGCAAAACAGTTGCAGAATTAATTAATACAAAAAGTGGTATTGAGATTAACGGATCTAGAAGTGCAGCTGGACAAAACATAGGAAGTTACATAAGAGGAGGAAGTAACAGGCAAGTTTTAGTATTAATTGATGGGGTTCAGGTTAATGATCCATCAGCAGTTTCAAATGATTTTGATTTAAGATTTTTAGACTTAAATTCTATAGAATCTATAGAAATTATTAAGGGAGCAGCAAGTGTTTTATACGGAAATGCCGCAGCCACAGCAGTAATTAATATTACTACTAAAAAAGCCTCAGATAATACAATTTCTGGAAGTTTTTTAACGGTAGTTGGTACTAATCAAACTCAAGACAATCAAAATTACAATGCTTCTAATTTTACTAATAATGTTACAGTAAACGGAAGGTTAAACAAGTTTACATACATTGCTGGTTTTGGTAATAATTATGCCGATGGCTTATCGGCAGCGAAATCTGATAACCCAGAAGAAGATGTGTTTTCTAGGTATAATACAAATTTAAAATTAGGCTATGAAATAAGTGATAATTTTGAAGTTACGGCTTTTGCTAGTCATGATAAATTTAAAACCGATATTGATGGGTATCCTGCTCCTACCTATACTTTTGCAGATACAGATGATAAATATATTTCAAAACAAACAAGGGTAGGGGTGTCTCCTAAATACACTTATGAGAATGGGAGTATTAATGTAAATGCTGCTTTTACTACAATTGATAGAGAAACTATTTCAAATTATAGTAGTACCTATGAAGCTGAAAGTTTTGTTGTTGATGCTTTTAATAAGTATAATTTCAATAATAAATTTTATACTATTCTTGGTTTAAATTATGGTGATTACACTAGTTTTTTTGCTGAAGACAAAAATTACACAACAACAGACCCATATATAAATGTGGTTTACGTGTCTGATTACGGATTTAATTTAAATGCTGGAGCACGTTTAAATAACCATAGTGAATATGGTTCCCATTTTGTATACAGTTTAAATCCATCATATAAAATAGATGTTAATGATGGTTATGCTAAGTTATTTGGATCTTATGCTACTTCTTTTATAGCACCAAATTTATCTCAGTTGTTTGGGTTTTATGGCGCTAATCCAGATTTAGAGCCAGAGGAAAATATTACTATTGAAGGAGGTTTAGAGTTTAATAATAAAAAGGGATTACAGGTTAATGCACTTTATTTTAATAGAAAAGAAGACAATACCATTATTTATACAACTGGTTATGAAAATGCTACAACAGATGCTACAGTACATGGTGTAGAGGTTGAAACTCAAATAGCGTTAATTGAAAATTTATCGTTAAACGCAAATTATACCTTTACTGAAGTAAAAGATGGTGTGCGATTAAGAATACCAAAGCAAAAAATTAATGCAGGATTAGGTTATGATTTTAGTGAAAATACATTTGCTTCTGTGAATTATCAGTTTGTGGGAGAGCGAACAGATACTGATTTTTCAACGTATCAAAATGTAGATTTAGATAATTTCTCTTTAATAGATTTATATTTCAGTCAAAAATTAGTAAAGAATAAAGTGAAACTTTTTGCAAGTATAACAAACTTGTTTAATGAAGATTATTTTGAAATTTTAGGTTATACCACAAAAGGAAGAAATGTAAGTTTAGGGTTAAACTTGAATTTATAATCTTAAAATTTTATTAAGGTTCTGAAACAAATTCAGAATGACAAAACATTAAAAGTCGTTATAATTTAAGTTATAGCGACTTTTATTTTGGTATTAAATCACAATACCAAACGCCATAGGTGTCAGATTCGCAAACAGAATTGTTAGTTTTAGGATTAGCGTATTCACGGTAAACTTTATCTCCTATTTCAAAACTGATAGGGTTTTTAAATATAGGGCCATCAAAGCAAAAGGTATGAAACTCGCCATTTTCACCACAAGGATCAACATCTTCTGGTAGGTTATTAATAAAATCTTTGTTGATAACAGTGCCAACAAAATCTTCATTAAAATATTTAGAATTGGCACAAACTACAATGGTTTTAAAGCCTAAATTAAGAAATTCATTTAAAAGTTCTTTTGTATTGCGTTTCCAAATAGGGAAGACAGCTTTAAGACCTTGTTTTGTTAATTGGTTTTCACGGTAAGTTCTTAAATCTTCTAAAAAAATATCACCAAAGGCAGTATGTGTAAAGCCATCACTTTTTAACCTAGAAACTGTTTTATTCATAATAGTTTCATAGGTTACCATATCTGGCATTTCAGGTAATTTTATAAAGTTAGATTTAATACCAATAGCATTTGTTTGCGCTAGTAACAATTCATTTCTAAGTCCGTGCATAGATACCCTATTGTAATGACTATTAACTGTAGTAATTAATTCATCTACCGTATAATTTTCATTTTGTAATAGGTGGTATAATGCAAGTGCAGAGTCTTTACCAGAACTCCAGTTAAAGTAAGTTTTATGTTTATTCAAAAATGAGTTGGTTTATTATGTTTTTTGGTAATGGTTTATCATTTATAAGCTTGCCTTTAATAGAATTTATAGGTTCTATATCATCAATTTGTATAAGGCTTTTACTTTTTGTGCTTAGCTTGCCATTTCCTGTTATTTGACTAATGGCTTCTGCTAAAAGGGGTTCGTTTTCATCACCTAAAACACCTAAATTGGTTCTAGTTTCGTTTAGGTAGGTGTTTGGTTCTAAGCCATCAAAAAAATCGGTATTATCATCAACATTGGCGTATTTAAAAATTAAAGGTTGCAATGCGTAAGTGTGGTTTGGGTTGGCGCCTTCTTTACCAAAATCTGATGAATCATATAATGTGGTAGACCCTTGGTATTTACCTCTTGTATTGGTGCCAATTTGAACAACATTAATATAGGGGCTTAAAGAGTTAATGACTAACTCGCTAGCAGAGGCAGTCCAAGAGGTTGTTAAAACATATAGATTGTTTAGATTTAAACTGTTTAGAGACATACCGTCTTCATTGTCAATAAATCTATCTAATAAATATTCGGGGTCATCATTTTCAAACAGTGTATGTAATTCGTTGTTGTAAAATCTTTTATTAAGAATTTCTCCTGTAAATTGTCCTGTAATTAGGCTAGTCATTAAAATAGCTTTAGAGTTGTAACCTCCAGAGTTGTATCTTAAATCTAGTACTAAATTGGTAATGCCTTCGCTTTTAAAAGTTGAAAATACATCGTTGAGTTCAGAAGAACTTCCGTTAAACCCCGTATACATTAAATACCCAATTTTTTGTCCATCAACATTTAAAACTTTACTGGTATGAATGGGGTTTTCTGTAAATTCTTCTTTTGTAAGTGTTATGCTTGTACCTAAAGGCGTTACCGTATCATCATCTGTTTCTGTAGTGCCGTTGGTGTTATAGGTGCCTAAATCTATACTGTAACTATTGGCATTGAATAACGAATAATTATTATCTATTGATGAGTTGTAATATAATTGGGTTCCATTAACTGCATAAAAAATATCACCTCTTTTTAAACCTTGTAAATCTGCGTTACTACCAGGTAATACGTACAGAACAATACCATATCTAACAGGGTCTGTGTTAGACCGTTTAATTGTGGTGAACTGCATACCATTAGTAAGAGTTGTTCCGTTTAAAAGCGCTTCATTTTCAAAGTAATTATCTGTAATCCAGCTAAACCTATCAATAGTTTCGCGCTCATAAATTAAACTTTCAAACAATTCTTCAGGTGAAGTATAAGCGTTTAAATACTCTGTATATTCTTCATTACTTGAAAAACGATTGTTAGCTAAATCTGGAACTTCATCTTTGTATAGATAAAAAACATTCATGCCTTTCCATACAAAATCATTTATTTCACTGGCAGAAATTTCGCTATCATCATTGTCTTCAAAACAAGATGTAAAAAGTAATAAGTAACAAAAAAGAGGTATACTATATTTTAATATTTTCATTTAGCGTTTTGGTTATTTTACAGGAAAATCTTTATACATGTTTTTTCCTAATAAAGTAAAGTCTTTTGAATCTGCTAATATTTTTGCGTCAATTCCCTTAATATCTTTTTTAGATGATTTAGATGTTGCACCTGTAATAAGTTCTATGGCTTTAGCTAAAAAAGGTTCTGAAACATCACCTAGTACACCTAAATTATTAATATTTTCACCTTCATAGACACTGCCAGAACTGGTTTCATAAGTAATGGTATAATCGGGTGTAAGTCCGTCATAATAGTCAGATTCATCATTTGCATTAGCTGATTTGTATACTAATGGTTGTATAGCATATTTGTGGTTAGGGTTAGCATTCTCCTTACTAAAATTACTAGAATCATATAGGGTAACAGAAGCAGTGTATTTTCCAGTTGTAGTTGTACCTATATGTGTTACATCTATATAAGGGCTTAAACCATTAATTATTAGCTCACTTGCAGAAGCAGAACTGCTTGTAGCTAAAATGTACACTTTATTTAGGTTTAATGATGAAATTGGGCTTGTTTCATCTGATAACGTATCGGTAAAATTATTTATAAGACTTTCTGGACTGTAAGTTTCAAAATAAGCTTGGTATTTATTATTCCAAATTTCTTTAGAAAAAACTTGGTTTGTAAATTGTCCAGTAATCATGCTAGCTAAATTAATAGCAGAACTTACATAACCGCCAGGGTTATATCTTAAGTCTAAGACTAGTTCTGTAACACCTTCTGCTTTAAAATTTGTAAAAACAGTATTAAGTTCTTCGTCAAAATCGGCAATAAATTGGTTGTACATTAAATAACCAATTTTATAACCATCTGTTTCTATTACTTTATTTATTAAAATGGGGTTTTCTGTAAATTCTGTTTTGGTAAGTGAAACAGTTTTTCCGTTTAAATAAACCGAACTATCGGTTATATCTGCCATACCTAGAGTATAGGTATCATTGGTTCCAAACAATAAATCATAATAGTTATTTACGGTTAATTGTTCTCCATCAACGGTTAGAAAAAAATCTCCTCTGGAAATATCTTTTGTTGCTGCATCGGAATTATTTGCAACATACCTAACATAACCTAAAATATCATCAGAAGAAGAAAGTTTTAATAGCTGAAAATCTAATCCGTTGCTTTTAGAGATACCACTAAAAGAGTTTTCTAATTCAACATAATCATCTACAATAAAACTAAATTTATCAACTACATCCTTTTGATAAAGTAAATCATCAAATAAACTTTCTGGTGTGCTATAGCTATTTAAAAATGTATAGTATGCATCATTATCTATGAATTTATTGTCCCGTAAATTAGGAACTTCACTTTGCCATAAATAAATTTCATTTAAACCTAACCAAACAAAGTCGTTTACTTCATTGTCTAGTGTAATGGGTTCTTCAATTTCATCGTCGTCATTAATATCATCATTGTTGTCGGTAGAACTACAGTTAAAAAGAATTATGGAAAAACTTAGGAAAAAACTGAGTAAAAGGAAGTTGGGAGAATTATCTTTCATATTTTAAAATATGCTATTATTGTGATATAAAAACCTAAAATTACGTACATTATTGTTTAATAAAAAATTAAATGTTGAATTCTAGTCTAGAAGTATAAGTTAATAGTTTTTATGATAGATGAATGACATTAATAGATTATCCTGCGTAAGGGATTGAGGCATTTGTTGAAGCTCCCTGAGGCACGAGGGAGCGACTGCCGAAAGCCCGACCCGACTTGGGAGGGTTACGCCCAAATTATTTTTTTTTAATATAGTTGTAACAAAATAAATTCTGGTTCGTCGTAATAACAAATAGCAGAAAAGCTATTAACTCAACCAAACCAAACCCAAAATGACTCAAACAGAGTTTTTAAATATTGTAATGCCTTTTAAAGATAAAGTATTTCGTTTAGCAAAACGTTTGCTTGTATCTACTGAAGAGGCTGAAGATGCAACTCAAGAAGTTCTGTTAAAATTATGGAATAACAAAGCCAAAATTAAAGAGTATAAAAATGTAGAGGCGTTTTCTATGACTATGACTAAGAATTTTTGTTTTGATAAATTAAAATCTAAACAAGCTCAAAACTTAAAAATTGTTCATAGCAATTATGAAGAAAAAAACACACCACTACAAAAACAAGTTGAGTTAAATGATAGTGTAAGTTGGGTAGGAAAAATTATAGAAGATTTACCAGAACAGCAACGTATGATAATTCAATTACGAGATATTGAGGAGTACGATTTAGATGAAATAGCAAAAATGCTTGATATGAAAAACACCGCAGTACGTGTAGCCTTATCAAGAGCAAGAAAAACAATAAGAGAAAAATTAACTAATACGCATAATTATGGTATTAAATAATATAGAAAAATTACTAAAAAAATACGAGAACGGTGAAACCACTCTAAAAGAAGAGCAACAGTTAAAAAACTATTTTTCTCAAGAAACTGTAGCGCCACATTTAGAAATGTATAAGCCTATGTTCAACTATTTTTTAGCAAATAAACAAGAGCAGTTTACCAAAGACGTTCCATTAAAAACTAAGCGCATATTTAATTACAAATGGATTTCTGTCGCAGCTGTAGCAGTTCTTATGTTAGGGTTTTACTTTAATAGTTCAATAATTACAGATGATTGTAATGAATTAGGAACTTATTGTGAACCAGAACAAGCTCTAGAAGAAGTAACAAAACAATTGGCTATGATTTCTAATCACTTCAACAAAGGTACGCAAGCAGTTGGGTATTTAAAAGAAGTAGACAAAGGAACAGCCGCTTTAGGTTACTTAAATGAGATTGAAAATACTACCAGTATTATTTTTAAAAAATAACAGTTAAAAAAGAACAAAATGAAATGAGCATTGTAGAAAGCTTCACAAGTTAAATACAGAAGAATACCATGCGAATTACATTTTAACAATTAAGAACAATTAAAGATTAATAAAATGAAGACAAATTCAAATAAAATAAAGATGAACAACAGATTGATAATGTTTATAATGACCATTATGTTAGTGCCATTAACAGGAATGGCACAAAAGAACATTTTTGAAAAATATAGTGATAACCCCAATGTTACCTATGTAAATATAAAACCAAAAATGTTTCAAATGATAGCTAAGGTAGGTGTAGATACTAGTGATCCTGAAGCAAAAGCATTTATAGATATGGTAAAAAGTATTACCAGTTTTAAAACCATAGTCACAGATAATAAAACAATTTCAACAGATATCTCTAAATGGGTAAAATCTCGTTCTAATTCTTTAGAAGAATTAATGGAAGTTAGAGATGATGGCAGTGAAGTAAAATTTTATGTAAAAGAAGGAAAAGATGCAGACCACGTAAAAGAACTTCTAATTTTTGTAAATGGAATAGATAACGTAATGGATGACAAAATTGAAATTAATGGTAAAGAACGAAAAATAGAAACCGTAGTAGTATCATTTACTGGCGATATTGATTTAAATGAAATATCTAAATTAACAGAAAAAATGAATATTCCAGCAGGACAACATTTAGAAAAAAAATAAACAACTAATCATCAATCATGCAACGAACAGTTAAATATTTATTAAGCACCATTTTAACCGCAGTTTTTTTAGTAAGCTGCGGTGATGGTGTTAGTTTACAGCGCTATTACGTAGATAACCAAGAAACTGAAAATTTTATCACTCAAGATATACCAATTTCTATGGTAGAACTAGATAAAACAAATTTTACTGAAGCGCAACATGAAGCCTATAACTCTGTAAAACGACTAAATTTTTTAGGATATAAAGCATCTGATACAAATATTGAAACTTATAACAAAGAGTTAGCAACGGTTAAAACCATTTTGAATGATGATAAGTATCAAGACTTAATGGAGTTTAGTGATAGAGGTAGAAAAATAGTTGTAAAATATATTGGCGATGATGAAGAAGCCGATGAAATTGTAGTTTTTGGGAGCGCTAAAGAAATGGGGTTTGCTATTGTTAGAATATTAGGAAATAACATGAGTCCAGAAAAAATGGGTGTTTTGTTGCATAGTTTACAAAACGCAAATGTTAATGAAAGTCAAGTGCAAGATATTATGAATTTCTTTAAGTAGATTTTATATTTTAAATGTTAATAAAAAAGGCTTGGCTATAATTATAGACAAGCCTTTTTTTATTCCTCTACTATAATTTCTTCGCTTTTTTCTTCTTCTTTAACTTTAAAAGATTTCACCGTAATAAGGTTAATAATAATGGCTAAAAAAATAATAGTAAGAATAGTTAATACCAAGAAATTATCTAAAATATCTAACATGCCAGAAACAAACATGCCCCCAACCCAAAGGCCACAGAATAATAAAGATTGTTTATCGGTTAACATAATTAATTTTTAAATACCAGTATAGTTACTAGGAGTAATACGTTTTAATTCCTCTTTTATTGTATCAGACACCTCTAAAGTATCAATAAAATTTGAAATAGAATCTTGATTAATTTTTTCGTTTGTTCTTGTTAATCCTTTTAATGCCTCGTAAGGGTTTGGATATCCTTCTCTACGTAAAATGGTTTGAATAGCCTCTGCAACTACAGCCCAATTATTTTCAAGGTCTGCAGCAAATTTACTTTTGTTTAATAATAATTTGTTTAAACCTTTTAAAGTAGATTTAAAGCCTATAATTGTATGTCCAAAAGGAACACCTACGTTACGTAAAACGGTACTATCAGTTAAATCGCGTTGTAATCTAGAAATAGGTAGTTTAGCAGACAAGTGTTCAAAAATAGCGTTGGCAATTCCTAAGTTTCCTTCACTGTTTTCAAAATCAATAGGGTTTACTTTATGTGGCATTGCAGAACTTCCTACTTCGCCCTTTTTTATTTTTTGTTTAAAGTAATCCATTGACACGTAGGTCCACACATCTCTATCTAAATCAATAAGGATGGTGTTAATACGTTTTAAACAATCAAATAACGCCGCCATATGGTCATAATGCTCAATTTGTGTTGTTGGAAACGAGTGGTGTAACCCTAATTTTTCTTGTACAAAAGAGTCTCCAAAAGCTTTCCAATCAATATCTGGGTAAGCTACATGATGAGCATTAAAATTTCCTGTAGCACCACCAAATTTTGCAGCACTAGGTATATCGTTTAATAAATTAAATTGTTCTTCTAAACGGGTTACAAAAACCGCAATTTCTTTACCTAAACGGGTTGGCGATGCTGGCTGACCGTGTGTTCTTGCTAGCATAGGAACCTCTGCCCATTCTTTGGTTAATTCCTTTAGTTTTTCTAAAACGGTGAAATATTCTGGAACATAAACATTGTTCATTGCTTCCTTAATACTTAAAGGAATGGCCGTATTGTTGATGTCTTGTGAGGTTAATCCAAAATGGATAAATTCTTTGTATTGAGATAACCCTAAGGCGTCAAATTTTTCTTTTATAAAGTATTCAACCGCTTTAACATCATGGTTGGTAACACTTTCAATTTTTTTAATAGCTAAAGCATCTTCCGAAGAAAAATCTTTATAAATAGTTCTTAATTCATCAAAAAGAACATGGTCAACATCTGCTAGTTGTGGTAAAGGTATTTCACAAAGCGCAATAAAGTATTCAATTTCAACTAAAACACGATATTTTATTAAGGCTTCTTCAGAAAAAAAAGGAGCTAAAGCGTCTGCTTTACTTCTATAACGTCCATCTATTGGAGAGATGGCATTTAATACAGATAATGACATATTTAATGTGAATTTTAAGAAGTTGCAAAGATATAATTTTTAGATGGAAGCTAGAAGTTTGTTCCCCTAAGTTTTTTAATATTGGTAACTTCTTTATTAGGCTTTTTTAATTTTTTTAAGAATATGTCTTGCTCTTGCTTTAAATGCTGCGGTTTGATTAGAAAAATCTCGTTCTAGAATGGTAATTAATTCTGGGTAAATCCAGTCATATTCTTTTCCAAAAAGAAAAAGTGTAGACATGCTATAAGCTTTAGGAGCTACTTTTTCATCATTAATCATATAGTCAAAGCAGGTTTCAATAATGCGTTCTTTATGGGTTGTACTTAATGCTGTCTTAATTTTATTGTCATCATTACAGGTATAAGCATTAGCAATAAGCTCGCAAATTTTAGCAATAGGCCTTACGGCAGAATCTAAATGAACTTTATGAATATTTTTGGTAAAGAAATCTAAATGCGGAATAATGGCTTCAATATCATCAGAACACATAAACTCAAAAACCCAAGCGGCACGCGGTGATATTTTGTCGTCTACTTTAAAAAGTATTTCTAATAATTTAGAAACTAACGTGGGGTTATTTATTACTAAATTAGCGTAGTAAGTTCTTTTTTCACGCGAGTGATTTACGTAGTTTAATTCGTTGTAAAGTTCGGTGGTAGTCAAACGGAATTTTATTACTTTTAAAAAGTAAATTTATAAGAAATATTTTAGAATGAAAACCTCAAAGAAAATCTTGTTAGCATTGTTAATTGTTTTTGTGATTGCTCAATTTTTTGGCCCAGAAAAAAATAACGGAGATATAACAAGTATTGAACCGTTTTTAGCAGAAACAAAACCACCTCAAGAGGTGAGTTTAATATTGAAAGAGGCTTGTTTAGATTGCCATAGTGATGTAACAAGGTATCCATGGTATAGCAATATTACACCAGTAAATTATTGGTTAGCAGATCATATTAAGGATGGAAAAAAACATTTTAATGTCTCAAATTGGGAAGGTAATTCTATAAAACGAAAAGACCACAAATTTGAAGAATTAATAGAAGAGGTTGAAGGAAAAGAAATGCCATTAAAGTCTTATACATGGACGCATACCAACGCTAAATTAACAGAAGCTCAAATTCAATCGGTGGTAGATTGGGCAAAAAATGTACGCTTAATGTACAGTATGAAACCTAAACCAGAATAGGTTAAGCGCTATGCAAAAAAACTTATTGATTATTGGTTTTGTATGGCCAGAGCCTAAAAGTTCTGCTGCTGGTAGCAGAATGATGCAATTAATTGAAGCATTCCTACGGGCTAAATATCAAATAACTTTTGCCTCAGCCTGTGCAAAATCAGACAACGCTTTTAATCTTGAAAGCATTGGAGTTTCGCAAGTTTCTATTGAATTAAATAGTTCTAGTTTTGATGATTTTGTTAAAGCTTTAAATCCAGAAGTAGTTTTGTTTGATAGGTTTATGACCGAAGAACAATTTGGGTGGCGCGTTGCAGAACAATGCCCCAATGCCATTAGAATTTTAGATACCGAAGATTTACATTGTTTAAGGCGTGGTAGAGAACAAGCTTATAAAGATAAATTTTCGTTTGAAAAAAAATATCTGTTTAATGATACGGCAAAGCGAGAAATAGCCAGTATTTATAGATGTGATTTAAGTTTAATTATTTCAGAAGTTGAAATGGAAATTCTTAAAAATGATTTTAAAGTAGATAAATCAATTTTAATGTATTTACCATTTATGTTGAGTGAAATTTCTGTTGAAACAATAAAAAGTTTAGCAAAGTTTAATAAACGGAAGCATTTTATAACCATAGGTAATTTTTTGCATAAACCAAATTATAATGCAGTTTTATATTTAAAAGAAACTATTTGGCCTTTAATTAAAAAGAAACTTCCAAAGGCAGAATTACATATTTATGGTGCTTACTGCTCAAATAAAATAAGCCAATTAAATAATGAGAAACAAGGTTTTTTAATTAAAGGTTTTGCAGATGATGTTAACCAAGTTATGCAATGTGCTAAAGTGTGTTTAGCACCTATTAGGTTTGGGGCTGGTTTAAAAGGTAAATTGGTAGATGCTATGCAAAACGGTACGCCTTGTGTAACAACTTCGGTTGGAGCAGAGGGGATGTTTGGAAATATAGAACCAAACGGATTTATAGAAGATAATCTTGAAGCGTTTGCAAAAAAAGCTGTTCAATTATATCAAAATGAAACGCTTTGGAAAGAAAAGCAGCAAAATGGATTTAAAACTATAAATAACAGATTTAATAAAAATTATTTTGAAAAAGAACTTATTAAACAAGTAGAAATAATAAGCCAAGAATTAAACGCCCGAAGGTTAAACAACTTTACTGGACAAATGCTTCAGCATCATACACTTAATAGCGTGAAATTTATGAGTAAATGGATTGAAGAAAAAAATAGCACCCAATAAGTATTATAAGAAATTATTAATAACTTGCTTTATTCCAACTGTAGCAACTTCAGGAATAACCGTTACATTTTGATTATTTGACAACGCAGGTTTAGGGTCTATATAAAAAATAGGGGTGTCTTGAGTTACATAATGTATTAAACCTGCTGCCGGATACACTTGCATTGAGGTACCAATTATTATTAAAATATCTGCTGTTTCGCATATTTCAATGGCTTTATTAATCATGGGTACATCTTCTCCAAACCAAACTATATGCGGACGTAATTGGTAGCCTTTGCTACATAAATCACCTAAAACCAAATCGGTTTTCCATTCTTTTATATCGGTTTCATCAACAGTACTTCTAACCTTTAATAATTCGCCATGTAAGTGCAATACGTTAGTACTGCCAGCACGTTCATGTAAGTCATCTACGTTTTGGGTGATTATAGATACTTTATATTTGTTTTCTAATTTAGCTAAATCAATATGAGCGCTGTTAGGTTCAACTTCAAGTAGTTGGCGCCGTCTTTTATTGTAAAAATCTAAAACCAATTCTGGATTTTCTAAAAATCCTTGTGGTGATGCAACCTGCATAACATCATGTCCTTCCCATAAACCGTCATGATCTCTAAAGGTTTTAACACCACTTTCGGCACTCACACCCGCTCCTGTAAGTACTACTATATGTTTCATTAAATCTTTTTCCATTTATTATATGCTTCTGAATTCACTAAATCTAAAAGGTTGTTTTCTCCGTTTTCATCGGTTTCTTCAACAAATTCAATAAGGTCTGTTTTACTATAACCATCTGCTGTTAGAGATGATAAAAAATTAACACATTTAGTGTAATCTCCAACAATAGATAAAACGGTTAAATAAGATGAATGCCCTTCAAAAAAATCGGGGTAGTTATCAGATATATACTTAAAATATTCTAGAGATTTTTTGTAATTAGCTCTATCAAATTCTAAGTTTCCTTTTAAAAGGTTTAAGAAATCATCTCCAGTATCTGTTTCTAACCTAGTTATTAAAGATAAAGCAGTTTCGTAATTTTTGTTCATTAAATGATAATCTATTTGGCTTAAATACAGCGAGGAATCATCAGGATATTTGTCGGCAATGGTTTTCATAGCTTTTTTATAAGCTTCTTCGTTAACATTTGATGCACAAACAGCTTTAATAACTAAGAGAAACTTATCATATTGCAAATCTCCTTCTATTTTATTAAACATATTAAGCGCTTTTTCAAACTGTCCTTGGTTATGATAGTTAATAGCATTGGCCATTTTTATAAACTCCTCTGTGTTGTCTTTGCCAAATAAATCAAATAAGCTTGTTTTAGGGAGGTTATATATAAAAAATCTTCTAAAAGTTTTGCTTAATTCTTCACCAGATAAGTAAATGTAAATATCATTAAACATAAACTTACCATTTAAGCGAGATACTCTGTAATCATGGTAATTTATTCCTGTTAAAGAAGAATAAAGTCTAAAAAGCATATAGTAAGTTTGGTTGGTTTCATCATACCTGTAATTAACAAAATCATAGTATCCAGCACCATTTACCTCTTCCATAATTTTATTGGGAATAGATTTCATGCCTTGTTTTAAGCCTTTAAGAAATCCGGTTTTAAATTCTTTTATGTCTTTATCTTCTTCAAGATCTTTAGTAATTAAGTTTCCAAAAGATTCATAATCTAGCAGATTTAAATAGGTTTCTACACTGTTTTCAAAAATGGCATTTTGAAGCTCGTTACCCAGAGCTAGTACTTTTTCATCATTGGCTTCAGAGTTAGCAATTTTAGAAATTGTGTTATTAGAAAGTTTGGCACTTTGGGTGTTGTATTTGTTTTGAGAAAATGCTGTTGAAACTAATAAATAGGGTAGGCTAATTACAAAAAATATGGTTAATTTGAGACTGTTCATGTATTTGTATATTTATACTATAAATATAATTTTATTTTAATGATTGACATAAAATTAGTAGAGTATTTAGAAAGCTATTTAACCGAAAATAGAAGAACCCGTTTTAACAAGGTATTGTCTCAACGTACCAAACATTTCACGGTTGCTACAGAAGATGTATATCAACTACATAATACTAGTGCGGTTATAAGAAGTTGTGATGTATTTGGAATACAGGAGGTTAATATTGTTGAAGAGCAAAATACTAAACGAATTGATAGAGAAATTGCCATGGGCGCTCAAAAATGGGTAGATTTAAACAGATATCATTCGGTTAAAGATTGTATAACAGATTTAAAAAAAGAAGGGTATCAAATAGTAGCAACTACACCGCATACAAACGATTGTGAATTGCATGATTTTGATGTTACTAAAAAATCTTGTTTTTTCTTTGGAAGAGAAACCGAAGGTTTATCTGAAGAAGTTTTACAATCTGCAGACTGCTTTTTAAAAATACCTATGTTTGGTTTTACAGAGAGTTTAAATATATCGGTTTCAGCAGCTATTATATTGCAACATGTAACAACCAAGTTAAGACAAACTAATATAAATTGGCAACTTAGTGAAACCGAAATACATGAAAAAAAGCTAGACTGGATTGCTAAAACAATTAAAAGTTATGATGAAATTGTTGAGCGGTTTTATAAGCAAATGTAATTATTAAATAAAAAAGCTAGAATGATGAATTAAGAAGCGTGTAGCGTTATTTTTAAAGTCTTTTTCTGTTTCTACTAAGTAATTTGTATTCTTCGTAACATTCACTAATGGCATCAAGAATTTGTAAATCGTTAGCAGTTTGTATAAACCCTTTAGAGTAGTTACACTGACTTACAATTTCGTCTAAATCAACCTTCTCAACTTTTAAAAGCGCCGTAAGCATTTCTCTGTCAAAACGAGATGCCAAAAGATTTCTAATCTCATCATCTTGTTTCATCTTTTTTAGTTTTCGTAACTCGTTTGGTTTTTTACCAAACATACGGTGTAAGAAATCGGCAGGGTTAAAAATAGATCCAATTATTTTATTAATGGTAGTTGGTTTTGATGCTTCATAACCACTGCTAGGTAACCCAGAAATTTGATAACGGTAATTATTGTTAGGTTCTGGTACTTGCATAATATCTACCTCTAAATAACCAGTAAGCCTAAGTTGGTTTACAACTACTTCTTCTAAAGCAAGGGCTAACTCAGTTAATTTAATTTCAGAACTTCCAAACTTTAACCAGTCGTTAGTAACACGTACTTTTATAGATTTAAATCCTAAATAAGAAAAATGCAAGGTATCATTAACCTTTGCTGGAATTTTAAATTCACCTTTACTGTTTGTGGTGGTTCCTTTAACAGAATTTAGGTTAACAATATTTACACTCTCTAAAGGTTTGTCGTTAGCCGAATTTAAAACAACACCAATAGCTATTTCACCATCTTGTGCCATAACTATAGCAGATGTAAACAGTAAACAAATAACTAACAGGTAACCTTTCATAATATTAAATATAATTCTAAATTTTAATGTAAAAGTACTAAACTAAAAAGTAACGATACGTTTTGTGGCATTATTTGACTTAAAATTAACAAAACTGTATCGTTAAACAGTACTTTTTTAAAGTTAAATATCTTAAATTTATTTAAATTATAATTTAACCTAGGTAAAAAAACAGATAATATATTTAAAAACTATTAGCGTCTAGAGCGTCTGGGTCTTGATGCGGCAAAGTTTCCAGAGTTAGAGCGTTTAGATTTTTTATCAGAAGAACGCCTAGAGTCATTTCGTTTAGAACCATTACGTTTGTCGTCACGTCTTCCTCCGCTTCTTCTTCCATCACGTTTTCTACTACGGCTTCTGTTTTCAGAGATTTCAACATTTACAAAGCGCCCGTTGTGTTTAAAGTCGGTAAAAAAGTCTAAAACTTTTTGTTGTTGCTCATTTTCGGTATTAAAAAATGAAAAACTGTCTTTAACTTCTACTTTAAATACATCATCTTTTCCTAGCTCTAAAACTTCTTTTAAAAAGTCTTTTAAGCTCATCCAGTCAAAGCCATCTTTTCTACCAACGTTTATAAAGTAGCGGGTAGAGGTTGAATCACTTGCTTCTCTGCCACTAGCAGAAACATTAAGGTCTTGAGCTTTTTTGTAGTAATTGTAAAAACGGGTAAACTCAACAGAGAAAAATTTCTTTATTAACTCTTCTTTACTAGTGTCTTCAAATAATTCATTAATACTTTCTAAGTGTTTATCAATTTCATGATTAACCTGTGTATTATGAATTTTATTTGCAAGAGACATTAATTGTATTTCGCAAATTACAGCACCATCAGGAATATCTTTTTTTACAAATTCCTTTTTAATAATACGTTCAATACTTTTAATTTTTCTAACCTCACTTTTAGAAATAATTACCATAGAAACTCCGGTTTTTCCGGCGCGTCCTGTTCTACCAGAACGGTGTGTGTAGGTTTCAATTTCATCAGGTAATTGGTAGTTTATTACGTGAGTTATATCATCTACATCAATACCGCGCGCAGCAACATCGGTAGCAACTAGCATTTGAATTTGTTTATTTCTAAACGATTTCATTACCAAATCGCGTTGGTTCTGACTTAAATCGCCGTGTAAAGCACCAGCGTTGTAGCCATCTTCTATTAACTTTTCGGCTACTTTTTGGGTGTCTCGCTTGGTTCTACAAAAAACTACCGAGAAAATATCTGGATTAGCATCGGCTAAACGTTTTAGAGCCTGATAGCGGTCTCTAGAGTTTACCATGTAATACTCATGCGATACGTTTTTACTGCCTTCATTTTTATGTCCCACAGTAATTTCTTGTGGGTTGTACATAAATTTTTTGGCAATAGTAGCTACCTCTTTGGGCATTGTAGCAGAAAATAACCAAGTGTTTTTATCATCTGGAGTGTGAGATAAAATACTGGTAATATCTTCATAAAAGCCCATGTTTAGCATTTCATCGGCTTCATCTAAAACGCTGTATTCTATTTTAGAAATATCAACCAAACGTCTACTAATCATATCTTTCATACGCCCTGGCGTAGCTACAATTATTTGTGCGCCTCGTTTTACCTCTCTAGCCTGTTCTGTAATGCTTGCGCCACCATAAATAGCCACTACATTTAGTCCTTTACAGTATTTACCATAAAGTTTCATTTCATTGGTTATTTGTAAACAAAGCTCTCTGGTAGGCGATAAAATTAAACCCTGCGTAGTGCGGCTATTAACATCAATTTTTTGCAACATAGGGAAACCAAATGCTGCTGTTTTTCCAGTACCTGTTTGTGCTAATGCAACCAAATCGGTTTCAGAATTTAATAAAATTGGTATGGCTTTGTCTTGTACTTCACTAGGTTTTGTAAAACCTAAATCGTTAATAGCTTGTAGTAGGTTGTCTTGCAAACCTAAATCTTGGAATGTGTTCATTACTTTAAGTAAGTATTCGATTATGTTATGTGGTGTTACATAAAGAAGCGAATCGACATACTTAAACCTTAAACTTCTAGTAACACAGCCTCACGCTGAGGCATTTTAGGGTGCAAAGATACATTAATAATTGATATTTACCATTTTTAATTTTTTGGGCGTTACCCACAAGGGGTCGGGCTTTTGGCAGTCGCTCTCTAGGAGGAGCTCCAACAAATGCCGCAATCCCTAACGCAGGCTTGTTTGCTGGTATTTGTTTTTAAATAGGTGTTTGTGTTGTTTTTGGGAGGTTGGGTTAATGTGTTTGGCTAGATTTAGTTTGGGAATAAAATCGCCAAAATTCTAAGTCTTAGTTTTTAGTTTGGTTTTGTTTCTTTTTTTGGAGACTTATAAATATATACACAAAACTTTGAGAAAGCACAGAATTCACATTAATTTAACTGGAGTTGGGTGTTTTTAATATTTTTAATTTTCATTTAAAAACTTATTGAATTTTGACAAACTTAATAACAGAGAAAATCCTTTATCATATTTCATTCTGTATGCAGCATCATTTGCTTCGAAAACAAACTCCCATTTATTATTATTGTTAGTCTCAGGGTCATATACCATCCCAATTTGAAATTTGTCTCTAACTGAAATTTTGTAAAGAGTGAATTTCTCCTGTGGTTGATTTGAAAACCTAATAATTTCATTAAGGAAATTTAAAATATTATTCATATCATTTTTATCTAGAAAGATATATCCACTTTTTTCAATATTATTATAAGTAGTACTTGTAGATACTCCCCACAAATTACTAACATTTGCAAATGCGATTGATGTGCCAGCTTGTATAATTTCACGGGTATTTATATTCACTTCGACACCGTATATAGTTGAATCTGTTTCTAGATTCTTTAATTCAATTAGTTTAAACGTGATTTCACGGAAGTCAGTTCCAAAAAATGGTCTAAAACTCTTAGAGTCTGAATCTAAGATAGTATACTTAACCTTATTTATAGAATTTAAATTTTCTTGAGTATAGGATTTAAATGTAGAACTAATTATTAAAAAACTACTCAATAATAATTTTAAGGTTATATTACTCATGTTATAATATTAAAATGTTATTAATTATGCACAACAGTTTCGGCTATGGTTTTGATGCGTGGTTTAGCACTGATTTTATAAAGTATAGACTAAACTGAAAATCCGTAAGGACTTTCAGAAGTAGGGAAGAATAAGCAACTACTTATAGTCAATGTGCCTGTTGCGCAGGTCAAAATTCAAAATAAACAACTCAATTTTTATACTTGATAAATTTTGTATATTTTTAAAAATCAGTATTTTATGATAGTTTAAATTTCAAAAAATAAGGGTTTGGGCTACTTGTTGAGTTGTGTAATGGTTACCATTTTTGTAAACAGTTTTTATTCAGTTATATGTTTTGCTATATCTTCTGGCCAAACGACAAACTGTCCATATTGTCCATTTTTTTCAATTCCGCCAGTTTCTTTTCCACGCTTTGTTGTTATCCAATCGTCCTCTTTCTTATACATTAGTTTATTGTCGGTAAACCATTTATTAACTTTCCGGCTGCTTAACCCAGTCAGTTTTGACAATTCTTTGGTGCTCAATAATTTAGATTTTGAATAGTCTTTATTCTCTTGAACTTTCTTTATTGTACTTTCAGTTTTCTTTTCAATTTCCTTATCAATTTTTTTTACAGAAACACGTATTTCTTCGCTAATCGTTAATAATCTTTGAACTTCGTTATAAATGTCATTGTATAAATCAGCGTCTTTTTCTTTCGTAACGTGAATTCCCATCTCGTCATTATTCTGTTGTGAAAAAGAATATAAATTCATTGAAGTTACGATTGCCTCGTTTTCGTTTAGATAACATTTTGCGTGAAGAGAATTACAAAGACTTGTTCTAATTCCGATTTGCTTTTCCAACCAATTACTTTCCTCGACTTGTAACTTATTCTCTCTGTAAATTATTCGAATATCTCTTTTTTGAATGTTTAGATTTTCCAAATGGTCTTTTACTCTTTTGTGAAATTGCAGATATGGACTTATTAAAATTAGTCTGTCTTTTGTTGTTCTAATTAGTTCTTCTAAATGATAAGAAACACCTGTAGTGTTTAAAAATTTTGCCATTTTATATTTCAGTTTCTCGGTTTTCGTAAATTGTTTACAACAAATGTTAAACGAAAGTAGAAAATTTTTCGTACAAAATCAAACGTAGTTCAAATCTAAATTGAAGTATAAAATTACTTTCTCAAATTCTTAATACGCTGTAATAGTGTAGGGTGGGAGTAATGCATAAACACATAAGCTGGGTGAGGTGTTAAGTTACTCAAACTATTTTTAGAAAGTTTTTTAAGGCTGGTAATTAGAGGTTCACCTTTGTAAGTGTTTTTAGCATAATCATCGGCTTGATATTCAAATTTTCTAGAGAATATGTTCATTATTAATCCAGTAATTTCAGAAATAGGCGAGTAGAGTAACATAAAAGCAATAAGCCCTACATGAAAACTAGCTTTTTCAACACCTAAAGCATTAGATAATAACGGATTTGAAATAAACAACGATAAAATATAAAGTGTTAAACCCGTTAGTAAAATAGAAGCCACCAAATTAAAAATAATGTGTTTCTTTTTGTAATGTCCAACTTCGTGGGCTAAAACAGCAACAATTTCTTCATCCTCTAAATCGTTTATTAACGTATCAAAAAGCGTTACACGTTTTTCGCTACCAAAACCAGAAAAATAGGCGTTGGCTTTGGTGCTGCGTTTAGAGCCATCAATAACAAAAATTTTATCTAACTTAAAGCCAACTGTTTTAGCATAGGCCGAAATTTTATCTCGTAAATCGCCAGCCTCTAAAGGGGTTTGTTTATTAAATAAAGGCACAATTAGTTTAGAGTAAAACATATTCATAAAAACTGTAAAAACAGTAATTAGCCCCCAAGCATACAACCAAAAGTGTTTGCCTGTAACTTGGTAAAACCAAATAATTAAGGCTAAAATACCACCGCCCAAGATAACCATCATAAGCCAACCTTTTAGTTTATCTAAAAAGAAGGTTTTTATTGTGGTTTTATTAAACCCAAATTTTTCTTCAATTACAAAGGTGCTGTAGTATGAAAAAGGGGTTGTTAAAATATCGCTAGCAATCATAATAATTCCGAAGAAAATTAAAGCAATAATAATAGGGTTTGTACTGTAGTTCCTTGCTATATTATCAACAAATTCAAAACCATCTAGTAATAAAAAACCAAGTGTTAAAACTATTGAAAATGTAGAGGTTAATAAACCAAATTTATACTTGGTAGCCTTGTAGCTTTGCGACTTTTTATATTCGGTTTCATCATAAACATCTTGTAATTCTGGTGGCAAAGCATCATTAAAATGTTTAGCGTTTAAAGCATCTAAAACTTTATCTACTATAAAACTAATGATGATTATGGCAATTATAGTATAGAAAAGTGTAGTTGCTGTCATGTTTGTAAAGTATATTTTGCTGTCAACCCTGAATTCGTATTAATAAAGTAATACAGAAACAAGTGTTCTATGACAAAATTATTGAAAATTTCGTTGTCTTTTGGCTTCAAAAATAAGAATTCCAGCAGCAACAGACACATTCATAGAATCTATTTCTCCCTGCATGGGTATTATAATATTTTGTGTAGCATGTATTCGCCATTCTTCACTTAAGCCCGTTGCTTCTGTTCCTACAATAATAGCAGTTGGTTTTGTGAAATCTTGAGTGTGATATGCAACAGATTCTTGTAAAATTGCAGCGTAAATATTAATATTTTTTTGTTTTAAAAACTCAATAATTTCTGCGGTAGAGCCCGTAGCTATTTGATTTGTAAATACACAGCCCACACTAGACCTTATAATGTTTGGGTTATATAAATCTGTTTTAGGGTTGGCAATAATTACAGCATCAACATGGGCGGCATCGGCAGTTCTTAAAAGTGCTCCAATATTTCCAGGTTTTTCTGGGGCTTCGGCAACCAAAATTAAAGGAGCTTTAGTAGTGAATTTTAATTGCTCTAAGCTGTTTATTTTAGATTTAGCAACCGCTAAAACTCCTTCAGTAGTTTCTCGGTATGCTAATTTTTGATAGACTTCTTTTGAAATCTCTATAAGGTTTATGGGGTGCTTGGTTAAGCTATGTAATGATTCTTCAGAAAACAGTTCTGGATAAAACAACAGAGTTTCTAACTCATAACCACCTTTTATAGCTAGAGAAATTTCGCGTTGTCCTTCAATTAAAAATGTTCCTGTTTTTCTTCGCTCACGCGATTTTTCTTTTAATTGAACCAACTGCTTTACAAAAGCGTTTTGTGTACTTGTTATTTCTTTCATAAAATGAAGGTAAAAGTAAGTATTTTGAAATAACTTCGTCAAACCATAAAAAATTTATTATATGAAGTTTATCAAATTAATTATTGTTCTTGCTTTAGCCTTTGTTTCTTGTAAAAAAAATTCTGAAAAAGCACCCGTTGAAATCACAGATTATAAAACAGAAACTCTAGATGTTACTACCAGTATTTATCCAGAAAACTTAACCAAAGTATTTGATGCTCATGGTGGTATTGATGCTTGGAGACAATTTCAGTTTTTAGAATTTACAATGGAAAAACCTGATGGTAATGAAATAACTAAAACCGATTTAAAAAACAGGAAAGCCTTAATAGAAATGCCAAATCATACCATTGGTTTTGATGGTGAAAATGTTTGGTTAAACAGTAAAGACGACTCTGAATTTAAAGGAGCAAACCCTAAGTTTTACTACAACCTTATGTTTTATTTTTATGCAATGCCTTTTATTTTGGCCGATGATGGTATTATTTACGGTGAAGCAAAACCCTTAGAATTTGAAGGCAAAACCTATCCAGGAATTAGCATTTCTTACCATGATGGCGTAGGAGAGTCTTCAGAAGATGAATACGTACTTTATTATAACCCTGATACTTATAGAATGGAATGGTTGGGTTATACTGTTACGTTTTTTACCAATGAAAAAAGTAAAGAATTACATTTTAGACGTTATAATAATTGGCAAGAAGTAGGTGGTTTGTTATTGCCAAAATCAATTGTTAGGTATAACTATGCTAATAATTTACCAACAACGGTACATAGCGAAAATCTTTTTAGCAATATTAAAATTTCTAAAGAAAAACCAAATCAAGATATTTTTATTAAACCTGAAAGTGCTAAAATTGTAGAGTAAGTTTATATTGTTTTAGTATCAAAATAATTAACCAAAAGGGCCACTACATAACTGTAGCTTTCCATCCCTTTTGGTTGATTATTTGCTTTTAAAAAATTGCTGTAAAATATTTTAAAAAAGGGCTCTATAGGGTTTTCGTGTGTTTCCCAAAATAATCTAACTTCTTCGTAGTTTTTCAAAATGCCTTTATTTACAGTCTTTCCTAGAGCTTCAAAAAGGGCTTCATCGCGTCTGTAAATTTCGTTTAAGCAATAGCGTAAGCCAAAGGTGTATCCGCAGTATTTAAAGTAAATATCATCATTATGAATAGAAGCCAAAAACCCAATAAAATTAGCTTCATTTTCGGCAGCATACCCCAATTGATGTGCCATTTCATGTGCCGATGTAGTAGGAAATTTAAAGGTTGGAATTAATCCATCTACCTGCGCTTCGTTAGTTAAAGGGTTTAAATAGCCACTAAAACCCATATAAGTTAAAGGGTAACTAAACAACGATTTTTTTATGCTTTTAGGGTTATACTCTAGTTGAGAAAAATCAGATTTTAAGTTATCATACCCCTCAGGTGTTTTTTTAAAAATAGCTTGTTTAGTATATGGTAAAGTAACCTTTAAAGTATCGTTTTTAGTAATCTCTAAATGTAAAGCATTAGATTTCTCAATTAATTTTTTTGTAACAGAAACCAATTGCTCAGTAGTATAATCTGCTTCTAAATTTAAGTTTTTGTGTAAAGGCAAACGGTAATAATTGTAGCCCCAAAACAAATGAAAAGCAAAGTATAAAACAGCAAGCGCACTAGCAACATCAATAATCCATCTTCTAGTATCTTTAAGAATGCGTTTTCTATTTTTATAGAGCCAGCGTAATACGTAAACTGTGCCTAAGGTATAAACCAAATCGCCAAAAGAAAACGGCATCCAGCCCAACATGTATCTAAAAACTTTAGAAATGTAAACGTAAAGTCCGTTACTGTAATAAGCCTCCACAAATTCTGGGTTTTTAGATAACCACAAAATCAGTAAATATTGCGGAAATAAGCTTAGGGCTATAACAAGTTTTTTGTTTTTAAACATAAATTCAAAAATAATAAAAAAAAGTACCGCAGCTTAGTTGTGTGCTAATTAAGGTTTCTTCCTGCTTTCCGTTAAATCTTTTTTTCGTACCTCAAAAAAGGATACCACTTCAATCAGGAGTAGCTGCCAATTTCAATGAGTATTTGCTATCTTTGAAAATCTTTATAAATAAAAATATGAACTCAGAAATAAGACAATTACAACCAACCCAACTTTGGAATAAATTTGCCGATTTGAATGCTGTACCAAGAGCCTCAAAAAAAGAAGAACGCGTTATTGCTTTTATGAAAGCTTTTGGTGAAAATCTAGGATTAGAAACCCTAGTTGATGAGGTTGGTAATGTAATTATTAAAAAACCAGCCACTGCCGGAATGGAAAACAAAACCACTGTGGTCATGCAGTCGCATTTAGATATGGTACATCAAAAAAATAATGATACCAATTTTGATTTTGATACCCAAGGTATAGATATGTATGTAGAGGGAGACTGGGTAAAAGCTAAGGGTACTACTTTGGGAGCCGATAACGGTTTAGGAGTGGCAACCATTATGGCTATTTTAGAAAGTACCAATATTCCACACCCTGCTATTGAAGCCTTATTTACTATTGATGAAGAAACTGGTATGACAGGTGCTATGGGCTTAAAAGGCGGACTTTTAACTGGTGGTATTCTTTTAAATTTAGATACCGAAGAAGATAATGAAATAGGCGTGGGGTGCGCCGGAGGTATTGATGTTACTGCTACCAGAACTTATAACGAAGAAGAAACACCCGAATTTAAAATAGGATTTACCATTGAGGTAAAAGGTTTACAAGGCGGGCATTCTGGTATGCAAATTCACGAAGGATTAGGAAATGCCAATAAAATTATGAACCGCCTACTTTTTGATGGTTTTGAAAATTTTGGATTGCGTATTTCTGAAATAGATGGTGGCGGATTACGTAATGCTATTCCCAGAGAAAGTAAAGCTATAGTGGCTATAGATGCTATTCATGAAGATGCCTTTTTACTAGAAATGTCTTTAATTTCTAATGCAATTAAAAAAGAGTTTAAAACCACTGAGCCCGATTTAGATGTTGTTATTTCAAAATGTGATACACCAAAAAAAATCATGGATTTAGGAGTTCAAGAAGGTGTAACTAGAGCGCTTTATGCAGCTCAAAATGGGGTGTATAGAATGAGTGCTGATATTCCTGATTTGGTTGAAACATCTAATAATTTAGCAAGAGTGCTTATTAAGGATGGTGAAATTAAAATTTTGTGTTTAACACGCTCTTCAGTTGAAAGTGCTAAAACCGATTTAGCTAACACGTTAAGAGCAACTTTTGAGTTAACAGGTTGTGAAGTTGAGTTCTCTGGAGATTACCCTGGGTGGACTCCTAATATGGATTCGGCTATTTTAAAAGTAATGACAAAACTTTATGAAGATTTAAATGGCGAAAAGCCACATGTAGCAGCTTGTCATGCAGGTTTAGAATGTGGTATTTTAGGAACTAATTATCCAGATATGGACATGATTAGTTTTGGTCCCAATATTAAAGGTGCTCATTCGCCAGATGAACGTGCTCAAATTTCATCAGTGCAAAAATATTGGAAGTTTGTATTGGAGATTTTAAAGCATATTCCAGAGGTATAATGTTTTGAAAATTGAGTTATACATTATTGGTATGAGTTTTTTTAATTCAGTTATAGTTTTTCATTAAAATCTTGTCTTCCGATGATAGCTATTATTTCAACAATATTTTCATTAATTTTATAGTAAATACTATCAACTCCACATACACAACGTCTATATCCTTTTTTAATATAATCCACTGATTCGAATGAAAAAGGACGTTCTGCAATAATGTCAAAATATTCAAAAAAAGTTTCGAAATATTTGTCCGCTTGAGTCATTCCAAATTTTTTAACTCCGTAGTGGTGAATCCGAATTAAGTCGTTTTTTGCTTCATTTGTCAATTTGTATTTAGCCATTTAGTAAGGACTTTGATT
Organism: Seonamhaeicola sp. S2-3; assembly: GCF_001971785.1. NCBI lineage: Bacteria > Pseudomonadati > Bacteroidota > Flavobacteriia > Flavobacteriales > Flavobacteriaceae > Seonamhaeicola > Seonamhaeicola sp. S2-3. The sequence goes on from NZ_CP019389.1 coordinate 2,609,996, forward strand.
GGGATAAAATGCTTTCTTTACTGTCGTTTGTAAATCCGCTATTTTCAGATTTTTCCAGTTTAGCTCTAATCCAATCAATTTCAACTTGCTGTTTTCTAGCTTGTCTAATCAAGTCATTAACTAATTCACTTTTGCTAGAATACTCTTTGTTATCAACTTGGGCTTTTAACCATTCGTCATTCGGTTTTGTAAGAGATATACTTTGTCTTGGCATAATTTTATTATTTGGTGTAAATTTACACCAAAAACGAGTTGTTAGCAAATTATTGCCAACTTTATGGATATACGTCATTTTTAATTGCACATATCCTAACAATAAACGAACATAGTTGATAATTTTACATAATCAAGTTTGTTAAGGTGTGGGGTATAGCCATAACCACTCAATTATAAATAAAGGAAAATACTTTTTCACTACTCTATAAACAAGCCGATAATAAAAAAGATTCAGCATATTGGTGGGGAAAAGTACTTAAATGCTTTCAACTCAAAAATATTGGAAGTTTGTACTGGAGATTTTAAAACATATTCCAGAGGTATAATGTTTTAGGGATTTGTAGGTATTGATAAGTTTTCACTTAGTTTTATCCTTTTTATATTGATTAAAGGATATAATCAAAACTCCAATCAATAATACCAATATTTTTTTATGATTTCTCATTTTTGTTGGTCACTGGCGTGCTTATTATATTCTTCTCCTATTGCTTTTGCGATGTCTCCAAGGTACTGATCTATAGTTGACCCCAAATCAAAGAACAAATAGGAAAGTACTTTTATAAACGGATTTTTTATTGTTGCATATTCTGTAAATGTTAATTCTGTTCCTCCATTATCAGTTTCTTCTAATGTTCCTGTCCAATATCCTGTAAATCCATTTGCTTCGATTATTTCGATTTCATATCTTGAATATGGAATTTTACTTTTTACTTTGAATGTAATTGCTTGTCCTTTTTTTTGTATTTCCTTAAAAATTTCATTGTCACCAGCCGATTCAAGAATTTGTACCTCTTTTAGATTACTTCTCCATTTCCAGTTTCTGTTATCAGTTATTAAATTGAAAATACTTTCAGGTGAAGTAGAAAAAATAGCAGTTCTTTCTGCTTTTCGTTCGTTCGGTAGTATTAACCCAACAAATAAAGTCAATAAGATAATTCCAATAATTACATAAAATATCATCTTTACGTTTTTCATTTTTGCTTGTGGCTAACTTTAAGGATATACATCATTTAAATGAATTATATCCTACAAGAAACGAAAGTAGTTGAAAATATTTACAAAATCAAGTTTGTTAAGGTATGGGGTACGCCTAGAACTCACCGAAAAATAGTTAGGGAAATACTTTTGCATCACTTTATAAAAAGTGCATTAATAATAAAGATTCAACATGTTAGTAGGTATATGTATTTAAATTTCATCATTGAAAAATATTGGATTTTTTAAATACGTACTTGATATTTAGTGCTTTAAAGGCGTAAATACAACAGTGTATTACTTATGGTATTGTTGCGTGTAGTGATTTTTTTGTTGATACTTTCTTTTGGTTTTAATTAAAGTAAATCTAACATCATCATAAAATAAGCTTAAAACCAAAATAACACCTCCAATTATTAAGGTGTTTAATTGCAATTGAGCTTCAGAATAAAAATACCCACCAATTAAACCTCCAGAGAAAAATGAAAGAATAATATATATTCTAAGTTTTATGGTTGCTTTTAATTTTTTTGTGTTTGGATGTGATGTTGGAAAGAATAATTGAGAAATTTCTATTCCTAAGTCGGTAAAAAGTCCAGTTAAGTGTGTTGTTCTTACCACTGCATTTGAAATTTTTGTTACAAATGAGTTTTGAAGTCCCATTGCAAAAAGAAGAAAACAAACAATTGCATGAGGGAGCTTTATATCAATAATATTACTTAGAATGCCTATGCTAAATAATATTAAGCTTTCTATTATGGTTGGTAATACAAAAACATTCATTTTTTTACTTTCCTTAAACGTTTCAATAAGGAAGCTTGACGCGAATGAACCAAGAAAAAATGAGAATATATAAGCAAAATAAATGGTTCCCTTCCAAAAATTAAAATTAGCTATATCATTGATAAACAGAGCAAAATGACCTGTAACATTTGTGGTTAATTGACCAAAAAATAAAAAACCAGTTACATTTACAATTCCAGCTACAAAAGATAAAATTGTTGCAATCTGTAAATTATGTTTTAGTGTTCTGGTTTTACCTTGGTGTCTAAACATTTATAGCTTATTTTAAATTGTTAATTACACTTAGTTTAGTGAAGGTAATTTTTATTTAAGCCTTATTAAATATTTTATGTAGCTACATATTTTAAAGCAAGCGCGAAGGTAGTTGAATTTTTTTAAAATCAATTTATATTATGGTACAGGGTCATATCCAGAACCACCCCAGGGGTGGCAAGAAAAAATCCGTTTTATGGCTAACCATCCACCTTTTATAAGTCCGTGTTTTTGTAAGGCTTCTTTACTGTATTGTGAGCAGGTTGGGGTATATCTACAGCTAGCAGGCGTTAAAGGCGATATAAGTACTTGGTATACTTTTATCAAAAATAAAAACGGTGCTATGAGTAGTTTTTTCATGCTTTGTTATTCTGAATTATTTCAGAATTTATGTGGCATTTTAATTTACAGAAAAGGTAGTGCCGTCTTTTCCATCTTTTAAAATAATTCCAACTTCGGCTAATTTATCGCGTATTTTATCAGATAATGCAAAATCTTTGTTGGCTCTAGCTTCTTGCCTTAGTTTAATAAGAACATCAACAGCTCCAGATAATTTATCATCATCAGAATTACTGAGTGTACTATTTTCTAAACCTAAAATATCAAAAGTGAAAGCCTTTATTGTATCTTTTAAAGTGTTTAAATCTTCAGTAGTTACAGTTTGAGAACCTTCTTTAATTTGGTTGATATATTTAACGCCTTCAAACAAATTAGCAATTAACACAGGTGTGTTAAAATCATCATTCATGGCATCATAACATTTCTGTTTCCAAGCATCAATAGCTATTGATGATGTTTTAGAGGTGTTTAATTTCTCTAACATACCTATAGCGTCCATAAGTTTATTAAAGCCTTTTTCACCGGCTAATAAACCTTCGTTGGTAAAATCTAAAATGCTTCTATAGTGTGCTTGTAACATAAAAAAGCGCGCTACTCCCGGAGCAAAAGCCTTAGTTATATTAGGGTTTTCGCCAGTAAAAATTTCACCAGGTAAAATGTAGTTGCCAGTAGATTTTGCCATTTTTTTACCATTCATTATAAGCATGTTGGCATGCATCCAATAATTTACAGGCGATTGCCCTTTGGCAGCTTCATTTTGTGCAATTTCACATTCATGATGCGGAAATTTTAAATCCATTCCACCACCGTGAATATCAAAATGTTCACCTAAGTATTTGGTGCTCATTGCGGTACATTCTAAGTGCCAACCAGGGAATCCATCACTCCATGGTGATGGCCAGCGCATAATGTGTTGTGGTTCGGCTTTTTTCCAAAGTGCAAAATCTTGTGGATTCTTTTTATCGCTTTGTCCGTCTAACTCACGTGTATTGTGAATTAAATCATCAAGTTTACGTTTACTTAATTTTCCGTATTGACTAGTTTCGTTAAACTTATGAACATCAAAATACACAGAGCCATTTACTTCATAAGCAAATCCGTTATCAATAATGTTTTTTATTAATTCAATTTGCTCAATAATATGACCTGTAGCGGTAGGTTCAATGCTAGGAGGTAGAAAGTTAAAAGCGTTTAAAATGTTATGGAAATCAACAGTATAGCGTTGCACAACTTCCATAGGTTCTATTTGTTCTAAACGTGCTTTTTTGGCAATTCTATCTTCGCCAGCGTCGGCATCATTTTCTAAATGACCAGCATCGGTAATATTTCTAACATAGCGTACTTTATAACCTAAGTGTTTTAAATATCTAAAAATAACATCAAAAGACATGAAGGTTCTTACATTACCTAAGTGCACATTGCTATACACGGTTGGTCCGCAAACATACATGCCTACGTGTCCTTCATTAATGGGTTTAAATGTTTCTTTTTTTCCGCTAAGTGAGTTGTATATTTTTAGCTCTTGATGATTATAAAGTTGCATGGTTGGTAATTGGGAAATCTGTTAGAAATATTTAACTTAAAATTTTGTTTCTAGTTTGATGTAATCTAAAAATTCTCTACGGGTAGCTTTATCTTTAAAACGACCTCCAAATTCTGAAGTAACGGTACTACTTTCAATATCTCTAATACCTCTAGAATTCACGCAAAGGTGTTTGGCATCTATAACACAAGCTACATCTTTTGTTCCTAAAACTTCTTGTAATTCTTTTACAATTTGAATAGTTAACCGCTCTTGTACTTGTGGACGTTTTGCAAAATAATCTACTATACGGTTCATTTTAGATAAACCAACTACCGTACCGTTAGATATGTAAGCTATATGAGCTCTACCAACAATAGGCAGTAAATGGTGTTCGCAAGTTGAATACACTGTGATGTTTTTTTCAACAAGCATTTCGCCGTATTTGTATTTATTGTCAAAAGTAGAGGCGCTTGGTTTTTTTTGAGGGTCTAAACCACTAAAAATTTCTTTTACAAACATCTTTGCAACGCGGTTAGGAGTACCTTTTAAACTATCGTCATTTAAATCTAAACCAAGGGTTTCCATAATATGGCGTATATCATCTTTGATGATATCCATCTTTTCTTCATTGGTTAGTTTAAAAGCATCACTACGCATAGGTGTGTCTTGTGAGGTGCTTATGTGCTCATCTCCCAGAGCATCAAAATCTTCTAAATCTTTATCAAATTTCATATGAACTATATGATTGAAATATATAATTGGCAAAGATAAGCATTATACTTTTGTAATGCTTTAACTTAGCAAATAATTAGCATTTGTACATTAGTCTATATTGTATTATAATAATTACACAAAAAAATAAAAGCTTGAATAAAAAATTACTCAAGCCTTTTAAGTTTTATTTATGTGTATTGTTAAATATTAAAGCTTAATGTTACTGTAATGTTAGAGTTTTTTCTATCTACCGTAGCTTGTGGTGCATCACCAAAATCTAAATGATACAGTTTATTAATAAAAGATCTTTCGGCATAATCATAGGTAAAATCTAGTTTGGTGTTTCCAAAGTTATAACCTAAACCAAAAGAATATCCGTTAAGGTCTCCAACAGTAATGCCATCGGTATAAGGGCTTTCTTCAAAACGGTAGCCTCCTCTAAAACTAAATTGTTTGTGTTTGTATTCTCCACCAAGTCTATACGTAGAGGCATCTGTAAATGTATTACTAATATTAGCGTTTAGGTCTTGGTAATAAGCATCATTTTCTGGTTTAAATTTGGTGCTACCATAATCTTTTCTAGAATAATCAAAACTTATTAAGCCTTGTTTACCAAAAACGTATGCTAAACTTCCTGTAATTTGAGCAGGTGTTTGTAGTTTGTATTGAGGGTATACGTTTGTAATTTGCGGATAAATTTCTACAAAACCATTATCGCCATCAGTGGCTAAATATTGTGATGTTTCTTCTTCAATAGTATACCAAGTAGGAGAGTCATAAGTTATACCAATTCTAAACTCTGGGGTTAGTTTCATGATACCACCAAGTTGAAAAGAAAAACCATTACCAGTAGTGTTTAAGGCGTTTTCAAACTCTACATAATTAACTGTTGATCCCGTGTTGTTGTTTTCTTCAAATAATAATGTTGAACGTTGATAGTCTATAAAGTGCGAGTTTAAGTTTAATCCTAAATATAAATTGTCTTCATATTGGGTTGCAATATTAAAAGATACTTTACCATTGTAACCAGTTGCTATATATGAGTAATCGTGCATAAAAGTTCCTGGATCAATATTAGAAGTGTAAATAGTGTTAGCATCATTATCAATATCATCTGGTTCTAGAATAAAAGATTCAAAACCTAAAAAAGCTTGTTGATGTGCAAAACCATAAGTATTTCCTATATCTCGGTAAGCATCGCTTGGAGATTCGCCTGGGAAAGCTGAAATTTCGTCTAACCTTTTACCATCAGCATAATCGTAAAAATAGCTAGCAATAGAGTTGCTAAAATTAGGATCGTTTGTATTGTTTGTTCCAAAAGCATACCAGTTGTCGTCATGGTTATTGGTTCTTTCATAAGCTACTGCCAATGAAAATTTTCTCCATGGTGAATTTGTATTAGAAGCAAAAACAAAAGCAGCTCCTGCTTGGTTTATATCGAAATTAGACTCATTGGTACTACCAGAACCTCCAAAGTAGTTAGAATTATTCTTAGAATGAACATTTGTGCCAGATATAGAGGCATGACTTCTAATAAAAACTGCAGAACTTGCAGGGTTTAAACTAACGGCACTCATGTCTCCACCCAAGGCGCCAAAAGCACCACTTAACGCTCTAAAACGAGCTGTACCTTGAATGTTATCTTGAGAATATCGTAGGGCATCTGTTAAATCTTGTGCGTAAATTGAAGACATAGACAATAAACCTATGACTAGTAAATTTATCTTTTTCATGTGTAATTTTTTTGTTTTTAGATTATCGACGTCTACCACTAGAAGAACTTCTGCTACCAGATGAGCTTCTACTGCTGCTTGAAGACCTAGATACACCAGAACTAGAACTTCTACTACTAGAAGAACTGTAAGATCTACTAGATGACGAAGATGAAGGTGTTGAATAAGATCTTCTTGACGAACGATTATATGTAGGTTTTTTATAAGTACTATAACTTCTAGTTTTAGATGCTGATCTACTAGTTGAATTAGACGACGGTGTTCTAGATACTGTTGATGTTCTTCCTTGTGAGCTACTGTATCTACTTACAGTACTAGATCCTGTAGATCTTCTGGTACTGTAACTATTGGTAGAATTTCTATTTACAGTACTAATGCGAGAGGTGTTACTAGTTATGCCTCTACTAGATGTACTAGATACACTACTTCTACGTGCTGTATTATATTTTGAGGTTGCACTATTTGTATTAGATATAGAGCTTCTTCTAGAGGATGTATAAGTGTTTCTGCTAGAAGCACCAGAATAATAACTGCCTCTTCTGCTTGAGTTGTAAGCTAAACCACGATTATTGTAGTATCTATTTCCGTAATAACCACCATAGTAGCTATAAGGGTATCTATATCTCCATGGGTTGTAAGCCCAACCTCCGTAGTATCCACCGTAAAATGGCGAGTACCATGGGTCATAGTAACCCCAACTATTCCAGCTATTCCACCCAAAATACCAATCGTAATTACTCCATCCCCATCCCCATCTAGAGTAAGGTCTATGCCATCCCCATCCCCAGTTGTTCCAACCCCAATCAGAGTGGATGTTTATGGTTACAGAATTACTGTTTTGACCCCAACCAGCATAACCTTGATAGTCATTATATATGGTGTCATTAGTAGCATAATTGTCAGATTCATAAGAATCTATGTCAGTAAAAATAGATTCGTCTTCCATTAATAATTCAGACTGTAAAGATTTATTTCTAAAGTAGTTTTTGTAGTAATTACTGTTAGATTGATTAGGCACTTCAACAACTGTTTCTGTAGGTGTATTAGTTACCACTATTTGAGAATCGCCATAAATACCATCATCATCTACACCAACGTATTGATAAGAACCACATGATACTAGGCCAAACATTAAACCTATTAAGGCTATGAATGACACTTTTTTATTTGAGTAGTTATTTAAGCGCATATCTATAAGATTTTATTGTTGGACATAACAAAAATAGTTAGTTTTGTTGAACTATTTTTTTATTTAACATAGTCACAATATTTGTGCCAAAACTTTTATATGAGTAAAAAACTTACTAGTAGAGCAGAAGATTATTCTAAATGGTATAACGAATTAGTTGTAAAAGCAGACTTAGCGGAGAATTCGGCAGTTAGAGGTTGTATGGTAATTAAACCTTATGGTTATGCTATTTGGGAAAAAATGCAAGCAGAATTAGATAGAATGTTTAAAGAAACGGGGCATCAAAATGCATATTTTCCGCTTTTTGTACCCAAAAGTTTGTTTGAAGCAGAAGAAAAAAATGCCGAAGGATTTGCAAAAGAATGTGCTGTTGTAACACATTATAGGTTGCAAAATGATCCAGATAAACCAGGTAAATTAAGAGTAGATCCAGAGGCCAAATTAGAAGAAGAGCTTGTAGTAAGACCAACCAGTGAAGCTATTATTTGGAATACCTATAGAAATTGGATTCAATCTTACAGAGATTTACCAATATTAGTAAACCAATGGGCAAACGTAGTGCGTTGGGAAATGCGTACACGTTTATTTTTACGTACAGCAGAGTTTTTATGGCAAGAAGGCCACACAGCACATGAAACTAAGGCAGAGGCAATAGCGGAAACCAAACAAATGAATAACGTTTATGCTACTTTTGTAGAGAACTTTATGGCTATACCAGTTATACAAGGTGTAAAAACTGAAAGCGAACGTTTTGCAGGAGCAGAAGATACCTATTGTATTGAAGCTTTAATGCAAGATGGAAAAGCATTACAAGCAGGTACATCACACTTTTTAGGGCAGAATTTTGCTAAAGCTTTTGATGTTAAGTTTGCCAACAAAGAAGGAAAACAAGATTATGTTTGGGCAACATCTTGGGGAGTTTCTACAAGATTAATGGGCGCTCTTATTATGACCCATAGTGATGATAACGGATTAGTATTACCACCAAACCTAGCACCTTATCAAGTAGTTATTGTGCCTATTTACAGAAATGAAGAGCAATTTGAAGCTATAAGTAAAGTAGCAGAAGATATTATAAGTGATTTAAGAGAAAGAAATATTTCTGTTAAGTTTGATAAACGAGATACTTTGCGTCCAGGAGCAAAATTTGCACAACATGAATTACAAGGAGTACCTTTACGTATAGCAATAGGGCCAAAAGATTTAGAAGATGAAACCGTTGAAGTAGCCAGAAGAGATACCTTAACTAAACAAACCGTAATTTTAGATAGAATAAGTGTTGTTGTAGAAGACTTACTAGAAGAAATTCAAAAAAACCTATTTAATAAAGCATTAGAGTTTAGAAATAACCATATAACTAAGGTAGATACTTTTGAAGAGTTTAAAAAGGTATTAGATAGTAAAGGAGGCTTTATATCGGCACATTGGGATGGAACTAGTGAAACCGAAGAAAAAATAAAAGAGCTAACAAAAGCAACAATTAGATGTATTCCATTAGATATGGAAGCAGAAGACGGTGTTTGTGTGTATTCTGGCAAGCCTTCAAAACGTAGGGTTTTATTTGCAAAAGCGTACTAGTTTAAATTTTTTTTAAAAAAAATTGAATAAGTATTGCAACATTTAAAAATAGTTGTATTTTTGCATCCGCAATCACGAATTGCAAGTTCATTAAATAAATGAGATAACCAAATGGCCCGTTCGTCTATCGGCTAGGACGCCAGGTTTTCATCCTGGTAAGAGGGGTTCGATTCCCCTACGGGCTACAATTTTTTAATAAAAAAAGCAAATGGCAAATCATAAGTCAGCATTAAAAAGAATAAGAAGTAACGAAGCTAAACGTGTTTTAAATAGATATCAACACAAAACTACACGTAGCGCTATTAAAAAGTTACGTGAGTTAACAGATAAAAAAGAAGCAGAGGCTTTATATCCTCAAGTTGTTTCTATGTTAGATAAATTAGCTAAGAAAAATGTTATTCATGCTAATAAAGCAGCGAACCTAAAATCTGGTTTAGCTAAGCATGTAGCTGCTTTGTAGAACAAGCCAAAAAAGAATATTATAAGAGCCTTTCTGAAAAGAAAGGCTTTTTTTATGTGTTGATTTTATTTAAGTATTAGTCACCTATAACAAGTTGTTACAGATTATAATAATTTTAAAGGATCAAGTCCAAAATCTGGGTTTTTACCATTTTAAGAATATAATTTAATCAAGCGATATAAGAAGTATTCCGTATTCCTGACTCCCCTAAATTGAGATCTAAAAGCCTTTACTTTGGCATTAAAGGATTCAGCTGAAGCATTAGTACTTCTGTTTATAAAATAGTTGAGTACAGAGCGGTAATTTAAAGTAATACTATTGGCTACCGTTTGGAAGCTCTTAAATCCTGACTCCTCTACATCTTTGTACCAGTGGGCTAGTTTGGTGTAAGCTACTTTAATATCTATGGCTTGGTTAAAAATATTCCTCAAGCCTTGAACAAGTCCATAAGCTTTCTTTAATTCTGGGTATTCATTAAACAATATCTGTCCCCTCTCTTTCTGATTTGGAGTCCATTTATCTGGGGATTTATACAGTAGATATCTACTCCTGGCCAGGAGTTGTTTTGAGCTATCACCATTAGAAAAAGTTACAGGTTTAAATTCTTTGTCGGCAGCTCTAGATAGCTTTATCTGTTCATTTTCTTGATCCAAAGCTTCCCATCGGTATTTGATACGAAGATCTTGGAGCGCCTCTATTGCCAGCTTCTGTACATGGAACCTGTCTGTTACTTGGATGGCTTTCGGGAAACATTTAGTGGAGATCGTTTTCATAGAGTTAGCCATGTCTAAGGTGATCTCTTTCACTTTAGCACGCTTCTTTGCTGGGATCTTCAAGAGTTGTTCGATAATAGGCTCCACTTTAGTTCCGTGGAATATCCCAACTAAAGCCCCTTTCTTTCCTTTGGCCTTCTTATTGGTAATGATGGTATAGAGCTCTCCCTTGGACAGCGCTGTCTCATCAATGGATAAATAAGAACCTAAGTTTTCAGGGAAAACAAGCCACTGTTTAGCATGACTCTTATGCTCCCATTGCTTAAAATCACTTAAGTGATCCTTATAATGTCTTTGAAGCCTTTTTCCGGACATACCATACTGGTGCCCAAGTTGTTGGCTGCTCAGAGCAGTATTATCAGTCGATTTCTTTTAAAAAAGCAGCAAACTCTTTTGATATTCGAGTTCCCTGTGCAATAAATTCATCCCATTCACGACTTACTTTAATCCTCTTTTTATCAAGTAGAACGTCCCAACGCCTTCGTTTAAGATTTAATGATAGTAGATTGTCTCGAACGGGATAATCCTCGATTATTCGAGGCTCCATGAAGCCACTGGCTTTATACTTGCAATCCTTGTACTTAGATGGTATTTGTTTTTTCTCCTCCAAATATATCGTTAGACGGTTCTCATATAAAACATGCTTTATAGGCTTCTTATCGAATCCAACAATATCAAAATACTCTAATATTCCTTCTGGTAATATTAAACTTAACAAGGATAACTCAGTGTCTTTATTCATCAATATAATTTAAAGTACAAAGAAAATTATTTTTCTCTTTAGACCCAACTTTTGAGATTGATCCAAAACTTTTTCTGCCATATTAGTGACAATTTTGCAGAATGAAAAAGATATCAAACTTAGGCGTTTTTACCATACTATTAGTTAGTAGTTTAACTATTATGGTTGGCTCAGTTATAGCCCCTTCATTATCAGCTATTGTACATAATGTAAATTTTGGTTTTTCACCAGGTTGGTTAATTACCTTACCATCGTTAGGAGTAGTTTTATTTGCCCCTCTAATAGGTAGGTTGTTACCAAAATTAGGTGTTTTAAAAATGTTGTGTTTAGGCCTAATTCCGTATGCTATTTTAGGGTTTTTGGGAGCCTTCATTTCAAATGATTATTTGCTAATTATAGATAGAGTCCTTTTAGGAGGAGCAACGGTGGCGGTTCAGGTTGCTGCTACAGCTTACATTGCTAATTGTTTCTCAGGAGAAAAAAGGATGAAAATTATTGCTTGGCAAGGCATGAGTATTGAACTTGGGGGTGTTGTTTTTCTCGCTATTGGTGGGGTTTTAGGTGAAATTAACTGGGAATTTCCGTTTTACATATATCTTATAGCTTTGTTGTGCTTATTACTAGTGGCTAAAACATTGCCAAAACCTGAGTTTAACACTAAAGACCAAACAAAAATATTGAGACAAAAAAATAAAAATAATCCTAAAGTACAACTTATTTTTATCGCCTCATTATTAGCTATGATGTTGTTTTTTGTAAGTTTTGTAACCTTGCCATTGTATTTGCCAAAAACTTTTAGGTTTAATGAATCTCAAACGGGTTATTTAATGGCATTAATTTCTGTGGTTGCTATTATAACAGCTAGCCAAATGCCTAAAATGATAAAGTTTTTGGGTGATGGTAAAACGGTGGTACTTGGTTTTATGTTTTTTATGTTAGGCTATTTAGTTTTAGCTATAACAAATAATGCCGTTTTTTTAGTATTTATAGTGATTTTTATTGGTATTGGATTTGGGTTTACTATTCCTCTATTAAATCATATGATGGTTGAAGCTAGTACACCGCAAAATCAGGGTAAAAATTTAGGGCTTTTCTCTATGGGGGTTTTTGGAGGGCAGTTTCTTTCCACTTTTATAGAATATGTTTCAAATAATCATATAGTTATATATGGAGTAGCTACGACTTTAGCTCTTGTTATTACATGTGTAATGTATGTGATGTTTCAAAATCTTTCTTACAGCCAAAATTAATTAATTTCTTCTTACTTTTGAGATATACTTCTGAAGTAAAAGAGTGTGGCAAATTGGAGAAATAAAATACAAATTGATGAAAATTTTGAAAGAGATTTAGCATTGCTTTCTGGTAATTCAATGGGTATTTATTTTCAATTTGAAGGAATTCATAAAATGATTATTCATTTTAAACCCTTAAATGAAGTGTTTTCTGAAGAAGTATTCAAAACTGATAGTGGGGTTTTGGTGAATTTTGAACGAGATTTAATTGATGAAGATGATATTGAATATGCGCTAGATGTAATGTCGTTATTTAATAAATATCCCCAATTTGTTTTAACAGAAGGAGGGGAGATTGCTAAGGTTCAACAAGTAATTCATTTGTTAAAAACTGAATTTTGTAATGAAGAGGCATCATATATTATGCTTAAAACTTTATTGAAGGTTTTGTTGTTACATTTAATAAGGCATCAAAATAATAATTTTTTAGAGCAGGATTTACATCAAAAGCGCGTATTTAAATTTTTAGAGTTAATGGAAACCCATTTTTTAAATGAAACGAGTGCTGAATTTTATGCCAATACTATAGGGATTAGTGTAAAACGGTTAAATCAAATTTTAAAAGAGAAATTAAATCTTACGGCCAAACAAATCATTAACCAACGGCAGATTACAGAAGCTAAACGTATACTTGTTAAAAGTGAAATGACAGCTAAGGAATTAGCTTTTAAATTAGGGTTTGATTCTATAAGTAGTTTCTCAAGGTTTTTTAAGAAGCATGTGGGGCTTAGTCCTTCAGATTTTAAGAAACACTAATTTATATTAAAAAAGCCTTAACGGTGTTGTTAAGGCTTTTTCTGGTTTAGTTTAGTTAGTAAAGTTATCCATTCATGGATATTAAGAATTCTTCGTTATTTCTAGTTTGTTTAAAACGATCGTTTGTAAACTCCATAGCTTCTACCGGATTCATGTCTGCAAGGTATTTACGTAATACCCACATGCGCTGAATGGTATTTTCATCAAGTAGTAAATCATCTCTACGTGTGCTTGATGATGTAAGGTCTATAGCAGGGAAAATTCTACGGTTAGATATTTTTCTATCTAATTGTAGTTCCATATTACCAGTTCCTTTAAATTCTTCAAAAATAACCTCGTCCATTTTAGAACCAGTTTCTGTAAGAGCTGTGGCTATTATGGTTAAAGACCCGCCGTTTTCAATATTTCTAGCGGCACCAAAGAAACGTTTAGGTTTATGTAATGCGTTGGCATCTACACCACCACTTAATATTTTACCAGAAGCTGGTTGTACGGTATTGTATGCTCTTGCTAAACGCGTGATAGAATCTAAAAGAATTACCACATCATGACCACATTCTACCAATCGTTTTGCTTTTTCTAAAACAATGTCGGCTATTTTAACATGTTCATGAGCTTCTTTATCAAAGGTAGAAGAAATAACTTCACCTCTTACATTGCGTTGCATGTCTGTTACTTCTTCGGGGCGTTCATCAATTAATAAAATCATTAAGTAAACCTCTGGATGATTGGCAGCAATTGCATTGGCCACATCTTTAAGTAACATGGTTTTACCAGTTTTTGGTTGCGATACTATCATACCACGTTGCCCTTTACCAATAGGAGCAAACAAATCCATTATTCTAGTAGAAATGGTACTTTGCTTTTCTGCAATATTGAATTTTTCTTGTGGGAATAAAGGGGTTAAATGCTCAAAAGAAACACGGTCTCTAACCACTTCTGGTTTCTGTCCATTTATTTTAGTAACCTTAATTAAAGGGAAATATTTTTCACCTTCTTTAGGAGGTCTAACATTACCTAAAACAGTATCGCCCTTTTTAAGTCCAAATAATCGTATTTGCGATTGTGATACATAAATATCATCAGGAGATGACAAATAGTTGTAATCTGATGAACGTAAAAATCCGTAGCCGTCCTGCATAATATCTAAAACGCCTTCGCTCTCAATAATAGCATCAAACTCATAATCAGGCTCACGATAGCGGTTTCTGTTATCTTTATTTCCGTTATCAACATTACCTTTTTTATTTTGCTGATTTCTTTGTTGATTTTTATTTTGTTGATTTCTTTGTTGGTTGTTCTGAGCCTTGGTATTGTCTTGTTTTTTCTCTTGACTACCTTTTTTTGCTGGTGCAGGAGCTTCAGATTTTTCAACGGTTACGTTTTTTTCTGCTGGTTTAGTTTCCTCTTTCTTTTGAGGTACCGCTTTTTCTTCGGCTTGAGGTTTTTGAGCAGGTTTTTGTACACGTTGCCTTGGCCTTCTTGTTTTTGGCTTGGTTTCTTGTGTAGAATCTTTCTTTTCGGACTTTTCGGGCTTTTCTGAAGATTCTGATACAGCCTTAGGGTTAGCCGCTTGGTGATCTAGTATTTGATAAACTAGATCTAATTTTTTTAAAGAACGGTATTTAGGAATACTTAATTTTTTTGCAATCTCTTGTAATTCAGAGAGTTTCTTTTCTTTTAGTTGTGAAATTTCAAACATTGATGTTTAATTGAATATATTTTTTGAATGTAATTTTTGTAGTAATTCTAAGAAAAAATTTGATTTATTCTGGAGAATTAACCGCTTATATAAGCGATTGTTGAGAATTATTACTGCAATTATACAACTTTATTTTAATTTTTAGTCTTATTTTTTAAAGAAACCATTATTTTTGTCTTCCAATTTTAAAAAACATACATGTTACAAAGAATACAAACAGTTTATCTTTTGCTTGCAGCTGGTGTTTCGGGAGGTTTAATTTTCCTTTTTGAATTATGGACACTAGAAGATGGTGTTAAGATGTTTGCGCAAGATATTAATTATGTGTTTGCAGCTTTTTTAACGTCTGCTTTTTTCTCTGTTGTAGCAATTTTTAGATACAAAAACAGGAAGTCTCAATTTATGTTGGGGCGTCTTAATATCATATTAAACTTTATTTTACTAGGATTTCTTGTATATCAATCTCTAAATTTATCTGGAGAAACTAACGTTTCTGAGAAAGGTATTGGGATGTTCATTCCTATTTTTTCTATCGTATTTTTGGCTTTGGCCAATAAAGCCATTAAAAAGGATGAAGATCTTGTAAAATCTGTAGATCGATTACGATAAAACCTAATATCTTAGTAGTATTAGTGCGTAGGCCCAAGATGAAGATCTTGGGCTTTTTTGTTGCTACATAAATTATTTGAACAAAAAAGCCTAGAATTAAATTTAATTCTAGGCTTTTAAAGTTTTGTACTATAGCGACTTCTTATTTTATTTCAATAAGCTCTAAATCAAATATTAATTCTTGTCCTGCTAATGGGTGATTAGCATCAACAATAATATGATCTTCATTTACTTCGGCTACTCTAAATTGTACTTCTCTACCATCTGGTCCTTTTGAAGCTAATCCCATGCCAACCTCTGGAGTCATTTCTGGAGGTAATTGTTCTTTTTTTACTTCGTAAAATAATTCTTTTTGCACTTCGCCGTAGGCTTCGTTAACTGGAATATTTATGGTTTTTTTCTCGTTTAATTTCATGTCAATAATACCTTTTTCAAAACCAGGAATAAGCATTCCTTGACCTAAAGTAACTTCTAATGGTTCTCTTTCTAAAGAACTGTCAAAAACTTGACCGTTACTTAATTTTCCTGTGTAATGTACTCTTACGGTATCATTTTCTTTAACTTGACTCATAATTATATTTTTTAAATAGCTACAAAAGTACGTATTAACAAACAAAAACTACAGCTTTTAGTTATAAATACTTGTTAATTCTGCGCTTTATTTTTTAGGGTGTCTTACGGCGAATTCTATGACTTCTAAATTGTCTATTTTTTTGCCATCTATTGTAAAGCGTAACATGGTGCGTTGTTTATGAAAACCATGTTTACCAACAGCCCCTGGATTCATATGAATAAGGTTTAATTTTTTATCTGGCATGACTTTTAAAATATGCGAGTGCCCACAAATAAAAAGCTTTGGAGGGTTTTGTTTTAAGGTTTCTACAACACGAGTGTTGTATTTAGGGGGTAGCCACCAATATGGGTAATCCAAACATCAACATCTTCACACATAAATCGGTTGTGTTCAGGGAATTCATTTCTAACTTTAGCATCGTCAATATTGCCATAAACCCCTTTTAAGGGTTTTAAATTTTTTATAGCATCGGTTACTTTTAAATTACCAATGTCTCCAGCATGCCATACTTCATCGGCTTGTTTTACATACTTGAGAATATCATTATCAATATATCCGTGGGTGTCTGAAAGTAAGAGAATTTTAGTCATTAATATACAATTGTAAAAACTGTTGTAAAAGTATAGATTATTGTTTGAATATGCTGTTTGTTATTTGGGGATACATAAAGACAAAAATAGAAACTATATTAAGGGTAGCTGATAAAGAGTAGGAACAATAATAAAATTGAAAAAAAGTAAATAAGCTAGTAAATATTTGCGTTAGGGATTGAGGTATTTGTTGAAGCTCCCCGACGTAGGAGGGAGCGACTACCGAAAGCCCGACCTGAAAGGAAACGCCCACTTTTTGATTCAGTTTGAAATAAGTTAGTAATACTTAATGAATTCATTATACGTTTTAATATTTAATTAAGACTTCTACCTTCGGTTTAAAAGTAAAACTATCTATCTTTGTTATTTTAAAAGTTTAAAAGTAGTTTGAGGTATTTTATAGAACTTTCTTATAGCGGTAGTGCTTACCATGGTTGGCAAAATCAGCCTACAGCCATAACAGTACAAGAGGTTATAGAAAAAGCTCTTTCTACACTTTTAAAAGAAACTATAGCTATTGTTGGCGCAGGAAGAACCGATACTGGTGTGCATGCTTCGCAAATGTTTGCTCATTTTGATACTAATGTTCATTTTGAAGAAAAACATTTGGTTTATAAACTTAATTCGTTTTTACCAAAGGACATTGCTATTCAAGATATTTTTAAGGTAAAAGGAAATGCTCATGCCCGCTTTGATGCTTTAAGTAGAACGTATTTATACAGAATTACCTTAAAGAAAAACGTATTTACATTTAACAATACGCTTTATATGAAGCAGGGTTTGGATGTTGATAAAATGAAAGAAGCCTCAAAAATTTTATTTGAGTATAAAGATTTTCAATGCTTTTCAAAAAGTAATACCGATGTAAAAACGTATAATTGTACTATAATGAAAGCCGATTGGTTTTTTAAAGATGATGAACTTCATTTTATAATAAAAGCCGATAGATTTTTACGCAACATGGTTAGAGCCATTGTTGGTACCATGATTAACATAGGTTTAGAGAAATTTAATGTTGAAGATTTGCATACCATTATAAAATCTAAAAACCGCAGTAAAGCAGGCTATTCTGTACCTGCACATGCCTTATATTTAACTCATGTAGAATACCCAGACAGCATAAAAATAGATGACTAAAAAGAAAGAAAATATATTTGACTTTGTACTATTTAAACGTTTGTTTCTGTATATAAAACCTTATAAGGGTATTTTTATTGGGTTGTTTATTTTGGTAATCTTACTAGCGGGTTTAAGTGCCGCTACACCGTTTTTAACAAAAGAAGCTATTGATAAAGGTATTAGTGTAAATAAATCTAGCACCTTTTTGTTTTTTGTAGTTTTAATGTTTGCGGCTTTAATACTACAAACCATATTTCAGCTTACCTTTATATATTATGCAGCCTGGTTGGGCCAAAACTTAGTGAAGGATGTTAGAATAAAGTTATTTAATCATTTACTTCGGTTTAAAATGAAGTATTATGATAATTCATCGGTTGGGGTTTTAATTACTCGTTCTGTAACCGATATGGAGCGTATTGCAGATATTTTTGGTCAGGGGTTGTTTATGATTTTTAGAGACGTTTTAACCATGGCTGTTGTTTTTGGTGTTATGGTGTTTACAGACTGGAGACTTAGTTTAATTGTTTTTGTAATGCTTCCTATTTTGCTGTACGCAACACGGTTATTTCAAAAGTACATGAAAAAAGCTTTTGAGGAAGTTAGAAATGAGGTGTCTAACCTAAACTCGTTTGTTCAAGAACGATTAACAGGAATGAAAATTTTACAGCTCTTTACACGAGAAAAAACAGAACATAAAAACTTTAGAGAAATAAATGAGCGTCATAAAAAAGCATGGTTAAAAACTGTGTGGTACAATTCTATTTTCTTTCCTATAGCAGATTTAGCATCGTCTGTAACCATAGGTTTAGTGGCTTGGTACGGTGGTCTTAACGTTATAGAAGGTACTGTAACACAAGGAGTTTTAATAGCATTTATAATGTATATACCTATGATGTTTAGGCCATTGCGTCAAATAGCCGATAAATTTAATACATTACAAATGGGAATGGTAGCAGCTAACAGGGTTTTTAATGTTTTAGATACCACTTCGCAAATTGATGACAAAGGCACTAAGGTTGCAAATCATTTTAAAGGAAATATAAAGTTTAATAATGTTAGCTTTAGTTATGTTGAAGACGAAGAGGTTTTAAAAGGTGTTTCATTTACCGTAAATGCAGGAGAAACAGTTGCTATTGTTGGTGCTACTGGTGCTGGAAAATCTACTATTATTAATTTATTAAATAGGTTTTACGAAATAAACGAAGGTGCTATTTTAGTTGATGAAACCGATATTAGAGATGTTACTTTGGCATCATTAAGAACTCAAATTGCTATTGTGTTACAAGATGTATTTTTATTTGCCGATACTATTTTAAGTAACATTACCTTAAATCATCCAGAAATTACAGAAGAACAAGTTCAACAAGCAGCTAAAGATATTGGTATTCATGAATTTATTATGAGCTTGCCTAATGGTTATAATTACAATGTAAAAGAGCGTGGTGTTATGCTATCATCTGGTCAGCGACAGCTTATATCCTTTTTAAGAGCTTATGTAACCAACCCAAGTATTTTGGTGTTAGATGAAGCAACCTCATCGGTTGATTCATATTCAGAACAGCTCATACAAAAGGCTACCGATAAAATTACTAAAGGAAGAACTTCTATTGTTATTGCTCATAGGTTAGCAACAATTAAAAAAGCCGATAAAATTATTGTAATGGATGCTGGTGAAATTGTAGAACAAGGTACCCATACAGAGTTACTTAAAAAAGAGAATGGGTATTATAAAAATCTTTACGAAGTTCAGTTTTTACAAGAAGCAACGGCTGTTTAGTTTATTTTGGAGGAGCAAAATCTTGAACAGAAATGGCTCCTGTTAAAAATAGCATGATAATGGTTGCTATTGAAATTCCCATATATCCAACAAAGAAAACAAGAATAAACGAGGGAATACGCCAAAGTAATGATGATAATTTATATTGAGAATTTTTATAACTCACATATATACAAAACAAAATCATTATTAAAGAATACGTTAGTGCAGAGTTAAAATAAAATTGCGGATTTACTAAAAGTAAAATAACAGCATAAGTGGTAGAAATAATACTAAAACTAGTAATTGAATATATTGAAATTACAACATGCTCTGCATAGTTGTAATTTTTTTTGTTAAAAATTAAATAACTAGCAAATGCTATAATTGGAATGTATAAGAAATAAAGCAATGAACTGTATTCTAAGGAGGCTGCCATTATTTTTTCAGAACCAGAACCTCCACTACTTGTTTGTACATACCCTATTTTAGAAAAATCAATGCTATCCCAAGCTAATTTTTTGGTTAAAAAAAGAATGAAACCAGATACTGTTAACGAAATGGCTAACATGCTAACTGGGTTTAAATATTTTTTGCGTAACCCAGATATATAGCCTCCACAAACTTCTTGTGGATTAATAATCATCTGCCAAAGAGTTTTTAATAAGGTGTTGTCTAAATTAAAATAGCGCTCAAAGAAATCAAAAAATAAACTTTTAGCAGAAATTCTATTTCGTATTATTTTGGCACCACAATCTGGACAAAAACTATAATCTGTTTTTAACGCTTTATTACAATTTTTACAGTTCATTATTAAACCAGATCATTTTTTATCATAGTTATTAGGTGATTAGTGTCTTCAAAAGCAACAAACTCACCATCTTTAAAATAAGAAATATGTCCAGTTTCTTCACTAACAACTAAAGCTACAGCATCCGTTTTTTCTGAAACTCCAATGGCAGCTCTATGACGCAAACCAAATCGTTTAGGAATGTTTTTTTCATTATTAACAGGAAGAATAACTCTGGTTGCTTTAACAATATTATTACTTATAATAATGGCACCATCATGTAGCGGACTATTCTTGAAAAAAATACTTTCTATAATAGGTTGGGTTACTTTAATATTCATTTCATCACCCGATGTTAATAAAAAATCAAGGTTGTTATTACGTTCAAAAACAATTAAAGCACCAGTTTTAGACATAGCCATTTTGCTGCATGCAGAAACAATGGCATCTACATCTGTACTGTTAGAAGCTTCGGTTTTTAAAAATTTAAAGCGCTGAAAAAACTTTACGTGTCTACCAAAATTAGTAGACCCAACCATAAGTAAAAATTTTCTAATCTCTGGTTGAAATACTACAATTAAGGCTATAATTCCAACATCAATAAAACCTTTTAAAAGACCATTTAAAAGATTCATGTTTAAAAACTCAGTTAATCTCCAAGCAACATAAATGATAATAATGCCAAAAAATATGTTAATGGCTACGGTGCCTTTTACCAATTTATAAAGGTAGTAGAGCAGTAGTGCTACCAGAACAACATCTAGATAATCTATAAAACGTAGGTTTAAAATGTCTTTAAAGATGTCCAATAGAAATAGGTTTTTGGTAAATTTAAGAAATTAGAGTTAATAAATAAATTCCTCTTTTAATATGGTTATGTTTTTTAAATCTAATTCTAATAGTTTAGATTTTATTGTAATGTAATCTTGAAAAGAAAGGTTTTTGTTAAAGGCTACAATAATATTAGTATCAGGTGTAGCTTCATCTTTTATTGTATTTAAATGGTTTGTGAATTCTTTAATATTTGAATGATTTATATTCATTTTTTCTTTATAAGTATATATCTTAATACTATCAATTGTATTAAAATCAACTATAACATTTTTACTAGCTACAGATAAGTTGTCTGTTATTAAATTAGCTATATTTTTATTAGAGTAAACAATATCTGTAAACTCCACAAACCCTAAATTATTTATACTAGTATCATGGCATGTAAAATAGTTTTTAGCTTTTTCGTTTTTATGTCCTGCTTTAGCCTTTTTTTCTTGTAAAAATTTAATGTGAGGAATTACTTGTTTTAAAGACAGACGTTTATCAACGTTTACCAACCAATTGGTGGTACTAATAAGATTTTTTCGGTTTAACTCAACGCTATCGGGTTGGGTTTCGTTATAAAATAAATAGGCAGCCGAAACGTCTTCAATTTCTGTAATGTTAGAATGGTTAATTTTTGGCAATTCAACTACTTTTTTATTGCACGAAAAGATGAAAACAAGAGCAAATAATAAGGTGATTTTTTTCATATTAACTTAACATAGAATTCAATTTAATACATTCCATAGCTTCTTTTACGTCATGCACTCTTAAAATAGAAGCGCCTTTTTGTAAAGCAATGGTGTTTAAAACAGTGGAGCCATTTAAAGCATCTTTTGCTGTGTTATTTAAAAGTTTATAAATCATAGATTTTCTAGAAACTCCAACCAGTATTGGTTTTTCAATCATTTTAAATAATTCTAAATTATTCAAAAGCTCATAGTTTTGCTCTAAAGTTTTTGCAAATCCAAATCCAGGGTCAATAATAATATCTATTAAACCTAATGATTTTGCTAATGCAATACGCTTAGAAAAATAAAGGAGAACCTCTTTAGTTAAATCATTATAATCTGTTTGTTCTTGCATGGTTTTAGGAGTTCCGCGCATGTGCATCATAATGTACGGTACTTGTAATTTAGCAACCGTTTGTAGCATGTTTTTATCTAATTTTCCTCCAGAAATATCATTAATTAAAGCAGCTCCAGATTTAATACATTGTTTTGCCACTTCACTTCTAAAGGTATCTATAGAAATTAAAGTGTTTGGGAAATGTTTAAGAACTAATTTTACAATGGGAAGAATACGTTTTAGTTCCTCTGTTTCACTAACAAAATCTGCTCCAGGACGAGAGCTATAAGCGCCAATATCAATAAAAGTGGCGCCTTCGTGTAGCATTTTTTCAACCTGTTTAATAATGTCTTTTTTATTGTTAAACTTACCGCCATCATAAAATGAATCTGGTGTAATGTTTAAAATGCCCATCACTTTTGGTGATGATAAATCAATAAGTTTTCCTTTGCAATTAATGGTCATTTATACCGTTTTGTGTGGTGTTTGTACTTGGTTTAAAATTTAAAGCATAAACCTTGATGATTAAACTTTTTTATGCGAAATTTACACAAAATTCATATTTATTCATGCAAGATACTTCAAAACAATACAACGCGGTAATTGATACGTGCAAAAGTTTATTTATTAAGAAAATGACAGATTACGGAAGTGCTTGGAGAATACTGCGTTTACCTTCTTTAACCGATCAAATTTTTATTAAAGCACAACGTATTAGAGGCTTGCAACAAAATGATGTTCAGAAGGTAGATGAAGGACAAGAAAGTGAATTTATAGGAATTATAAATTACTGCGTTATGGCACTTATTCAAATTGAAAAAGGTGTGGTAGAGCAACCAGATTTATCAACAGAAGAAGCTGTAGAGTTATATGAAAAACACATAGCCATAACTAAAAAATTAATGGAAGATAAAAACCATGATTATGGTGAAGCCTGGCGTGATATGAGAGTGAGCAGTTTAACCGATTTAATTTTGCAAAAACTGCTAAGAGTTAAACAAATTGAAGATAACGCGGGTAAAACTCTAGTTAGTGAAGGTATTGATGCTAATTATCAAGACATGATTAATTATGCGGTTTTTGCTTTAATTCATTTGGGAGAATTAAAGCAATAATCAAATTTTAAAAGTAAAAACCCAAAATATTGAGTAATCAAAAGCCATTTAATTTAGAAGATAGAACGTTTGAATTTGCAAGAGATTGTCATTTTTTAATCAAAAATTTGTCAAAGACAATTTCAAATATTGAGGATGCTAAGCAATTGGTTAGGGCATCTGGTTCTGTTGGCGCAAATTATATAGAGGGAAATGAGAAGCCAGGAGAAAAAGATTTAAAATATAGAATTAAAATTTCAAGAAAGGAAGCCAAAGAAAGTGAATATTGGTTAAAATTGTTGAAATCACAGAACCCTAGTCATTCAAATGATATTGAGAAATTAATAATTGAAGCTGCTGAAATTAGAAAAATACTTTCTACAATTATCAATAAGTTAGACGGTTAGTTGAGTTATATCAAGCAGAGTAACATTTTGGGATTTATTTTTTGTTATTTGTAATTTAAAAAATTTATGAAACTATTAGTAAACATTTCAAGAGTATTTGTTGGAGTACTATTTATTATTTCAGGATTTATAAAATTGAACGACCCCCTTGGGTTTTCATATAAACTTCAAGAATATTTTAGTCCAGATGTGTTAAATCTTCCTTTTTTAGAACCTTACGCACTTGGTTTTTCAATATTTGTGGTGGTTTTTGAAGTTGTTTTAGGGGTGTTTTTACTTATAGGTTATAAACCAAAATTTACGCTGTGGAGTCTGCTTTTAATGATAGTGTTCTTTACCTTTTTAACCTTTTATTCAGCTTATTTTGATAAGGTAAAAGACTGCGGTTGCTTTGGCGATGCTTTAAAATTATCTCCTTGGGGTAGTTTTACCAAAGATGTAGTCTTACTAGTTTTTATTTTAGTGTTATTTACTGGTCAAAAACACGTAAAACCCTTATTTAGTAAATTACCAACAACAGTACTAGCATTGTTAAGTTTTATAGTAAGTTTATGGTTTGGTTATCACGTGTTAATGCATTTACCAGTCATAGATTTTAGAGGTTATGCTATTGGTAAAAATATAACAGAAGGTATGACTATTCCAGAGGATGCTCCAAAGCCTGTAGTAGAATATTCTTGGAAGTTTAATGTAAACGGAAAAGAAGAAATAATAAAAACTAACGGAACTTACCCTACAGTAGATGGAGAATGGATAGGAGTTGAAACTAAAATTATAGATGAAGGATATGATCCTCCAATAAAAGATTTTTCTATTGGAAGTGATGATGAAGATTTAACAGAACATTTTTTAAATGAAGAAAATGTAATTGTTGTAGTATCTTATAGTTTAGAAAAGATTGAAAAAGGAGGCGCAAGTAAACTAAAATCTTTTACAGAAAAAGCCATTGAAAATGGCTATCAAGTTATTGGTTTAACAGCTTCTAGCGAAGAAACTAAACAGAAAATTAATAAAGACTACGGTTTAAGTTTTAATTGGTATTTATGCGATGAAAAAGTCCTTAAAACAATTGTGCGCTCAAATCCTGGTGTTTTAGAATTAGATAATGGCACCGTGAAGCAAAAAGTACATTGGAATGACTTAGAAGATTTTAAATTGCCTAAAGTTGAAAGAAAAGTGCCTGTTGAGCAAAAAAAAGAAATATTACTATATAGAGTTAATGATAGTATTTCTACCAAAGAAAAAGTAGAAGCAATAGACTCTTCTATAATTGAAAGTATTAATGTAATTAAAGACTCTGTTCAATTAAACCAATTGAATTCTCAAAATAATACTTCTTATACAGGGATTATTGATGTTAAGCTAAAGGAGTAAAAAAAAATCAACATTATTGATTAGCTACTTATTAAATAAAATTATTTACGCTACACTTACATTATTTGGTGTAGTAACTGTTATTTTCTTTTTATTTAATGTGCTTCCGGGAGATCCTGCTCAAATGATGTTGGGGCAAAATGAAGACACAGAACAACTAGCATTAGTAAAACAAAAGTATGGGTTTGATAAACCTATCTCTACTCAGTATCTATATTATTTAAATGATTTGTCGCCTATATCATTCCATTCCAATTCAAAAGAAGATTATACATCTTTAGAAAGTAGAAAATACGCTGCTTCTAAATTATTCACAATTGGTAATACAACAACAGTTATAAAGTTTCCATACTTAAGAGAATCGTTTACCAAACAAGGAAAACGAGTTACCGAAGTTTTGGGTGAAACCTTACCAAATACCTTTGTTTTGGCAGTTTCGGCAATATTAATTGCTATATTTTTAGGTGTTGTTTTAGGCATTATTTCAGCACTTTATAAAGATACTTGGCTAGATAAATTAATTCAATTAGTTAGTACTTTAGGTATGAGTGTGCCATCATTTTTTAGTGCCATTTTGTTTGCGTGGTTGTTTGGTTTTGTATTGCATAAATACACTAATTTAGAAATGACAGGAAGCCTTTATGAATTAGATGATTTTGGTGAAGCTATGCATATAAAGTTGAAAAATTTAATCCTTCCTGCGGTAGTTCTAGGTATTCGTCCGTTAGCAGTAGTTATTCAATTAATGCGAAATTCACTTTTAGAAGTTTTTAACCAAGATTATATAAGAACCGCCAGAGCTAAGGGCTTAAGCGAATTTCAAATTATAAAAAAACATGCCATTAAAAATGCTATGAATCCGGTGGTTACAGCTATTTCGGGTTGGTTTGCATCAATGTTAGCAGGCGCTGTGTTTGTAGAGTATATTTTTGGGTGGAATGGCTTAGGAAAGGAAATTGTAAACGCATTAAATACTCTAGATTTACCCGTTATTATGGGGGCTGTTTTGGTAATTGCAACCATGTTTGTAATGATTAATATTTTTGTCGACTTAATTTATGCTTGGTTAGATCCTAAAGTAAAACTTAATTAAATTTTATCTCCACAAAAGTGGAAATCTCATTATTAAAACAATAAAAATGAAGCATATGAATTATCTTTTAATACTATTAGTTAGCTTGTTCAGCTGTAATACAGAAACACCCACACAATTTAGTGAAGCTGCTTTAAATGATACTTTTATAACCATAGAGGGTAATGAGGTTTCGTTTAAATCAATTTTAGAAAAACACAAAGGCAAAACTATTGTTATTGATGTTTGGGCCTCTTGGTGTGGCGATTGTTTAAAAGGCATGCCCAAAGTAAAAGAGTTACAAGCTGCTCATAAAGATGTTGTGTATGTATTTTTATCGTTAGATAAAACACAAGATGCATGGAAAAAAGGTATAAAAAAATATGATGTAGTAGGAGACCATTATTTTATGAAATCTGGTTGGAAAGGTTCTTTTGGAAGTTTTATAAAATTAGATTGGATTCCTAGGTATATGATGGTAAATGAAGCTGGCGAAATCGTTGTATTTAAAGTTATTGAAGCTAATGACGAAAAACTTATTGAAGCTCTAAAAAAATAAGTATTTTAGCATCAGTTTTATAACTCATATAATCATAAATACATCATCTAATGAGAAAAAATATTGTTGCCGGTAACTGGAAAATGAATAACGATTTATCTCAAACCGAAGCGTTATTAGCAGACTTAACAAATCAAACAAAAACCTCAAATGCAGAGGTTATGGTAGCACCAACTTTTACTAATCTTTATCAAGCTTATCAAGTATTAAGAACTACAGATATTGAGGTTGTAGCTCAAAATATGCACTTTGCAGAAAATGGAGCTTATACAGGAGAAATAAGCGCAAGTATGTTAAAAAGTGTTGGCGTAAAAACTGTTATTTTAGGCCATAGTGAGCGCAGAGAATACTTTAATGAAACAGATGACATGTTAGCTAAAAAAGTTGATGCAGCCTTAGCTAACAATATGCGTATAATTTTCTGTTTTGGTGAAGAATTAGCCGATAGAAAAGCCGGTAATGAAGAAACAGTTGTTGGTAACCAAATAAAAAATGCTTTATTTCATTTAGAAGCTGAAGCGTTTAAAAATATTATACTAGCATATGAGCCTGTTTGGGCTATTGGTACAGGAGAAACAGCAAGTCCAGAACAAGCACAAGATATGCATGCATTTATAAGAAAAACATTAGCCGATAAATACGGAGCTGATGTAGCAGATAGTGTTTCTATTCTTTATGGAGGTAGTGTAAAACCAGCAAATGCCAACGAAATTTTTTCTAAACCAGATGTAGATGGAGGATTAATTGGTGGCGCATCATTAAAAGCAGAAGATTTCTTTGCAATAGTAAATGCATTTTAATTAGAATAAAATGTCTTGCTGAACTTATTTTCAGCATTTCAATAATAACTTCAAAATAACCTCGCGAATTATTATATTCGTGAGGTTTTTAATTTAAAATGAGTATGTCAAACATTATATATATAAGTTACGAATTTGAAGTTCAACCACTACAACCTGCAGTAGAAATACTTATTGCTGAATTAGGGTACGCCGGTTTTGAAAGTTTTGTAGAAACAGAAACAGGTGTTACAGCATATATTCAAAAAGAGGAGTGGCATGAGAATATTTTAGACCATATTCAAATACTAAACTCCAATGAGTTTGAAATTACCTATACATATTCAGAAATAGAGCAAACCAATTGGAATGCAGAATGGGAAAAGAATTTTAACCCTATTGTAGTTGATGATATTTGTGCGGTTAGGGCACCTTTTCATGAAAAGTTTAATACAGAGTATGATATAGTTATAGAGCCTAAAATGAGTTTTGGCACAGGGCATCATGAAACTACACACATGATGATGCAACATATTTTAAAGTCTGATGTTAAAGGTAAAACCGTTTTAGATATGGGCTGTGGTACAGGTGTTTTAGCCATTTTAGCAGAGTTAAAAGGAGCAAAATCTATAGACGCTATAGATATTGATAATTGGTGTTATTTGAATAGTTTAGAAAATGTAGAAAGAAATAATTGTAAACAAATTAGTGTTTTTGAAGGTGATGCTTCGCTAATAAAAGGAAAAACCTATGATGTTATAATAGCTAACATTAACCGAAATATTTTGCTTAAAGATATGCACGCTTATACTACAAGCTTGAATAAAGGAGGTACGTTACTTTTAAGCGGTTTTTATAATGATGACATACCTGTAATTGATGCCGAAGTTTCAAAATATAATTTAAAAATAGACCAAGTTATTGAACGTAATAATTGGGTAGCCGTAAAGTATATTTAAGATTTTTTTTTAAATTTGGTGTAAGCTATGATGAATACTAAAGAGAAAATACAAGAAGAATTAGACGTTTTAGAAGACGAAGCTAATTTAAACGAAATTGTGTTGTATAACGATGAGGTAAACACCTTTGATCATGTTATAGAAACACTTATTCATGCGTGCGAACACACCCCAGAACAAGCAGAACAATGCTCTATTATTGTTCACTACAAAGGTAAATGTACCGTTAAAACGGGTGAGTATGAAGATTTAGAACCACGCTGCACTATGTTATTAAATGCAGGCTTAAGTGCCGAAATAGTTTAAGTTACTTCATTCTTCCAATAGCGCAACTTACAAAAGATTTTGCTTTTGTAGTTAGTGCATTTTTATCACCTAAAACCGGGTAACCAATTTTAGCCAATAGTGTTTTGGCTTCGTCTAACACGGTGTCATTTTCATAAGAAAAAGATACTGTATTTTTTTCTGGGTTAACTTGTACATTGTTAATTAAATCTAACCCTGATAGTTTAGAGGTAATTGTATTAGCACAACCACCACATTTTAAGTTTTGTATTTCTAAAGTTATTTCCATTGTTTAATTTATAAAGTTGAAGGACAAACGTAATTAGTTTTTGGTAAATTGGTATTTTTAATATCAGTAAAACCACCTGCAACGTCAATTACATTAAAGCCTCTAGCTTTTAAAATAGACGCAGCAATGACTGACCTGTAACCACCTGCACAATGCAAGTAGTATGTGGTTTTTTGGTCAATTAAATTCATGTTATCGTTTATGTAGTCTAGCGGGAAATGAAATACATTGTCACCTTCTATACGTTCAGATTTGTATTCTCCCTCTTTTCTTACATCTAAAATTTTTATATTGTTTTCTTCATTTCTTTTAGCTAACTCTTCGGCAGATATAGACTCCATAGTTTCAATATCTTTTTTGGCAACTTTCCAAGATTCAAACCCTCCTTTTAAATACCCCAAAGTATTGTCATAGCCAACACGCGATAATCGAGTTACGGTTTCTTTTTCTTTTCCTTCAGGAACAATCAACAAAATGGGTTGTTGTAAATCTGTAATTAAAGCACCTACCCATGGTGCAAAGGCACCATTAATTCCAATAAAAATAGAATTAGGAATATGTCCTTTTACAAACTGTTGCTCAGTTCTAACATCAAGAATTAAAGCACCTTCTTGATTTGCTACTGTTTCAAACTCATCGGGGTTTAAAGCAACATCGCCTTTTTTTAGTACGGTATCAAAATCTGTGTAACCAGACTTATTCATCATGGCATTTTTAGCAAAATATTGAGGAGGAGGCAAAATACCATCAAGAACTTCTTTAATAAATTCTTCTTTTGTCATGTCTGCTCTAAGAGCGTAATTGGTTTTTTTCTGCTCACCTAAAACGCCAACGGTTTCTTTGCTTAAGTTTTTTCCGCAAGCAGAACCTGCACCATGAGCAGGATAAACAATAATGTTGTCTTCTAAGGGCATTATTTTGTTTCGTAACGAATCATATAACATACCCGCTAAATCTTCTTTAGTTAAATCAGATTTAATAGCCAAATCTGGTCTTCCAACATCGCCTAAAAATAAGGTGTCTCCAGAAAAAATAGCATGGTTTTTTCCGTGTTCATCAATTAGTAGAAAGGTAGAAGATTCTAAAGTATGTCCTGGTGTATGTAGAACTTTTATAGTAACATTCCCTAATTTAAAAGTTTCATTGTCTTTAGCTACATAGGCCTCATAATTTGTTTGGGCTTTTGGACCAAAAATTATAGTAGCCCCAGTTTTTTTTGCTAAATCTAAATGACCCGATACAAAATCTGCATGAAAATGAGTTTCAAATATATATTTAATTTTAGCATTTTCACTATTGGCTTTATCTACATATTGTTGTGTTTCGCGTAGTGGGTCAATAATTGCTACTTCGCCGTTAGACTCAATATAGTAAGCCCCTTGCGCTAAACACCCTGTATATATTTGTTCTATTTTCATTGTTAAGTTTAGTCTTAAAAAGTTTTGCAAAATTACAAAATAGTTAATGTTAATTCTGTGACTTTTGTCACATTAGCGTTAGTTTGTTTCTCTGTAAATAATATAAATAGCCATAATTAAAGTAAAAAAACCAAAGCTCTTTTTTAGCTTTTTACCGCTTATATATTTAGATAAAAATACGCCAATTAAAATACCTAAAACGGATGTTAAGGTGAATAAAATTAGGAATGTCCACTCTATTTCTAAAGTTTGAACATCACCTATAAAACCAATTAAGGAATTAATTGAAACTATAATAAGTGATGTTCCAACTGCTTTTTTCATAGGAATATTGGCCCAAAGAACCAAAGCAGGAACGTATAAAAAACCTCCGCCAGCACCAATAATTCCTGTGATAGTTCCTATTATTAATCCTTGAATAAATGTTTTATAATAGGCTTGTTTTTCTTTTGAAGTTTTATTGCTTCTTTTATTTTTAATCATTGAAATGGAAGAAATTAGCATGATAATAGAAAAGAATATCATGATTCCCATTTCTTTGGTTAGTGTTAAATTATTTCCTAAAGATAACAGTGTATCAGGTATATTAGGTACTAAAAAGCGTCTTGATAGATATACGGCAAGAAAAGAAGGGAATGAAAATGCTAATCCTGTTTTTATATCAACTAGCCCTTTTCTATACTTTTGAAAGGTTCCTACTAACGATGTTGTGCCAACCACAAACAAAGAATACGCTGTTGCAATAATTGGGTTGTACCCCAAAAGATACACTAATAAAGGAACCGTTAAAATAGAACCACCTCCACCAATAAGACCTAAAACTAAGCCAACAACTAAAGCGCCAATATATCCTAATATTAAGGTGTTATCCATTTAGTGAGGTAATTTATCTTTTATAACACCGTAAATAAAAGTGCCAACTAAAGCAGCGGCTATTACAATTATCATGCTATATACGCCAGTGCCTAATAAAATATACATAGGGCCAGGGCAGGCACCTATTAAAGCCCAACCTAATCCAAAAATGATGCCTCCTAATATATATCTGGTAAATCCTTTTTCTTTTTTAGGAGCATCAATTTGTAATCCTTCTGTGTTTTTTAATTGTTTTCGTTTTGAAATTTGTAAAAAAATAACACCTGTAGCTATGGCTGTACCAATAATTCCATACATATGAAAAGATTGAAATCTGAACATTTCGTATATGCGAAACCATGAAACAGCTTCAGACTTTACTAAAACAATTCCGAAGAAAATACCAATCAATAAAAATTTTAAATACTTCATATGTTAAAATATTAGGGGTAAAATAAAATTGGTCATTATTAAGCCTCCAATAAAGAATCCAATAACAGCTATTAGAGATTGTTTTTGTAAACTACTAAGTCCGGTAATGGCATGACCCGAAGTGCATCCGCTAGCGTATCTGGTTCCAAAGCCCACTAACAAGCCTCCAATTATTAATAAAATTAATGACTTTATTGAGGTTAAGGCTTCAATAGAAAACATTTCGTTAGGTAAAAGTGTTGCTCCTGGATTTTCTAAACCTAAATCTTGTAGTTCTGCAATTGTGATTGGATTTAAATTTGTAGGTGTTTCATTTGAAAGAAATTGCGTAGCAATAAAACCTCCAATTATAGCACCTAAAACTACAATAAGATTCCATTTATGATCCTTCCAATTAAATTTAAAAAAGTCTGAAAATTTATTAGCTCCTAAAACGGTACACATGGTTCTGAGGTTAGAAGACATACCAAATGTTTTGCCAAAGTAGAGCAATAAAGCCATTACAAATGCAATTAGTGGTCCTGATATATACCAAGGCCACGGGTTTAAAATAATTTCCATTTTTCTTTTTTTTAGTGTAAAAGTATGATGTTGTATAATGAGCTATGTAACAAATGTTACTTAAGTAGGGAGAATTTTAATTTTGTTTCTACCAAGTTGTATTTTTTTCTCATTTTCTAACTGTTTTAAAAGACGCGATATTACCACACGAGATGAATGTAAGTCTTCGGCAATATCTTGGTGTTTTATTAAAATAGTATCAGAGTCATTAAGCATTGCTTTGTTTACTAAGTATTTATATAAACGCTCATCCATTTTAAGAAACGCAATACTATCAATAGCATCTAGCATTTCATCAAATCTTGTTTGGTAGCTTTCTAAAATAAAATTCCGCCAACTTTCATTAATATGAAACCATTCTTGCATTTTTTGAACAGGAATCATTATAAGCGTAGAGTCTTGTTCTGCCACCGCTCTAATTTTACTTTTTGATGTTCCCATGCAGCAGGTTAAAGACATGGTACAAGTTTCGCCAGCTTCTAAAAAGTAAATGAGCAAATCATTTCCTTCATCATCTTCTCTTAAAATTTTAATGTTTCCACTTAATAATAGCGGGATGTGTAGCATGGGTTGGTTAATATCAATAATGATATCATCTTTAGAAAATGATTTAAATATGCCAACTTCTGATATTTCATCAATAAGATTCTTATCTAAGATGTAGTTAAATTTTTGGTACAGTATTTCTTTATCCATACTTCAAAAATACGGATTTATAAATTTGAAATAAATAGTTTGGTAGAGTTTTAATAAATAGTATATTTGCACCCACAAAATGGCCACGTGGCGCAACTGAATAGCGCATCTGATTACGGCTCAGAAGGTTGCAGGTTTGAATCCTGCCGTGGTCACTAAACGGGACAAATTCTTAATATTAAGATTGTCCCGTTTTTATTTTTTGTATCAAAAAACGGATCAAGTCCAAAATCTGGGTTTTTACCATTTTAAGAATATAATTTAATCAAGCGATATAAGAAGTATTCCGTATTCCTGACTCCCCTAAATTGAGATCTAAAAGCCTTTACTTTGGCATTAAAGGATTCAGCTGAAGCATTAGTACTTCTGTTTATAAAATAGTTGAGTACAGAGCGGTAATTTAAAGTAATACTATTGGCTACCGTTTGGAAGCTCTTAAATCCTGACTCCTCTACATCTTTGTACCAGTGGGCTAGTTTGGTGTAAGCTACTTTAATATCTATGGCTTGGTTAAAAATATTCCTCAAGCCTTGAACAAGTCCATAAGCTTTCTTTAATTCTGGGTATTCATTAAACAATATCTGTCCCCTCTCTTTCTGATTTGGAGTCCATTTATCTGGGGATTTATACAGTAGATATCTACTCCTGGCCAGGAGTTGTTTTGAGCTATCACCATTAGAAAAAGTTACAGGTTTAAATTCTTTGTCGGCAGCTCTAGATAGCTTTATCTGTTCATTTTCTTGATCCAAAGCTTCCCATCGGTATTTGATACGAAGATCTTGGAGCGCCTCTATTGCCAGCTTCTGTACATGGAACCTGTCTGTTACTTGGATGGCTTTCGGGAAACATTTAGTGGAGATTGTTTTCATAGAGTTTGCCATGTCTAAGGTAATCTCTTTCACTTTAGCACGCTTCTTTGCTGGGATCTTCAAGAGTTGTTCGATAATAGGCTCCACTTTAGTTCCGTGGAATATCCCAACTAAAGCCCCTTTCTTTCCTTTGGCCTTCTTATTGGTAATGATGGTATAGAGCTCTCCCCTGGACAGCGCTGTCTCATCAATGGATAAATAAGAACCTAAGTTTTCAGGGAAAACAAGCCACTGTTTAGCATGACTCTTATGCTCCCATTGCTTAAAATCACTTAAGTGATCCTTATAATGTCTTTGAAGCCTTTTTCCGGACATACCATACTGGTGCCCAAGTTGTTGGCTGCTCAGAGCAGTATTATCAGTCGATTTCTTTTAAAAAAGCAGCAAACTCTTTTGATATTCGAGTTCCCTGTGCAATAAATTCATCCCATTCACGACTTACTTTAATCCTCTTTTTATCAAGTAGAACGTCCCAACGCCTTCGTTTAAGATTTAATGATAGTAGATTGTCTCGAACGGGATAATCCTCGATTATTCGAGGCTCCATGAAGCCACTGGCTTTATACTTGCAATCCTTGTACTTAGATGGTATTTGTTTTTTCTCCTCCAAATATATCGTTAGACGGTTCTCATATAAAACATGCTTTATAGGCTTCTTATCGAATCCAACAATATCAAAATACTCTAATATTCCTTCTGGTAATATTAAACTTAACAAGGATAACTCAGTGTCTTTATTCATCAATATAATTTAAAGTACAAAGAAAATTATTTTTCTCTTTAGACCCAACTTTTGAGATTGATCCCAAAAAACCTTGTTGATACTATAAATAATGTGAAAGTTTCTGTTTCAATTTGTAATAATTAAAAAAAAATACTTTTTAATTATTTATTTTAGCTCATATTATTAACAAATAAAATTGGCTGATTCACAAAAAGTTATTGATAAAGAGTTGATTAGGCGTTTTAATGCAGGAGACGAGAAAGCGTTTAAAGTGCTTTATGACCTATATTGGGAGCCACTATTGGTTTCAGCTTTTAATATTGTAAAGAAAAAAGGTGCTGCTGAAGACATTCTTCAGGACATATTTGTTAATCTTTGGGTAAAACGAGGAAATATAGAAATAAAAACATCTTTAAAAGGGTATCTATATTCTTGTGTTTTGTATAAAACTTATGATTATTTTAGAAAGAACAAAAGTGTTTATACAGAAGATTTTACTTCAGATTTTAGTAAAAGAGTAGAAACGACTACCCCTGAATCTAAAATGATTTATAACGAATTAATGGCACATCTTAATACAGCCATTGAAAATCTTCCAGAAAGAAATAAAGAGGTCTTTAAATTAAAACGCGAAAGACATTTAAGTAATAAAGAAATTGCTCAGCAACTTAATATTTCTATTAAAACCGTTGAAGCACATATGACAAAATCTTTAAGAATTTTAAAAGCTTCAATAAGTAATATTGCAACATTAGAATTAATAACGTTCTTGTTTATTGATATAGTTTCTTAGCGTTTCGTCTTGCGTTCCCAGGCTTAAAATTTTGTAGAAAACATGTTTAAATTAAAAAAAAATGATTTTCCCGTTAGGGTTACGTCTTTTTTTATCGACTTAATTGTATCACAGTATATTTTGTAAAAGGAAAATGAGCCAAAAAGATAAAGATCACCTACTGTTATTAATTGATAAATTGTTTAAAGGAAACATCTCTAATGCTGAAGTAAAAAAACTTAGCAATTTTTTTATTAGCCATCAAGAGTCTAATGAATGGCCTTTTGAAATTGAAGGAAAAAGAAAGTATAAAGAGAAACTTTATTCTAAAATAGAGTTAGAGATTACCAAAAGAGGCTTAAATAACGCTAAAGTAGAGCCTTTATATAAGCGTAGTATATTTAAATATGCAGCAGCTATTTTAGTATTCATTGCTGCGGGTTACTTCTACCTAACAAAAGATACTCAAGTTGAAGATATTATATCTACTACAGCAAACAATCAAATTAGAATAGGTACAGATAAAGCCATTTTAACACTTGAAGATGGTTCTAATGTTATTTTAGAAAAAGGACAAGCTTATGTTTCAGAAAATATTTCTGGTAATGGAAAAGAAATTATATATGAAAACAGATTACATAACACAAAAAATATTGGCTATAATTATTTAACTATACCCAGAGGAGGGCAATACTTTGTTAAACTATCTGATGGTACACAAGTATGGTTAAACTCAGATTCTAAGCTTAAATATCCCGTTCAATTTGTTGATGGAGAAACCAGAGTTGTAGAGTTATTGTATGGCGAAGCTTATTTTGATGTCTCTCCTAGTGCCGAGCATAGAAACTCTAAGTTTAAAGTTTTTACTGGAGACCATGAAATTGAAGTTTTAGGAACAGAATTTAATATTAATGCCTATAAAGATGAAAGTGAAATTTACACCACATTAGTAGAAGGAAAAGTAAGTGTAAACTCTGGAATATTACATAAGCAATTAATACCTGGCGAACAATCAAAATATAATAAAATAGATAAAGCAATAAAAGTATCAAAAACAGATGTATATAATGAAGTTTCTTGGAAAAGAGGCACTTTCAGTTTTAAAGGAAAACCTATTAAAGATATTATGAATGTACTTTCAAGATGGTATGACTTTGAAGTTTATTTTGAAAATGAATCTTTAAAGAAAAAAACATTTGGGGGTGTGTTTTCTAAAGATCAACGTATTGAGGATATATTGATGATGTTTGAAAACACCAATAAAATTAGCTTTGAAATATCAGGTAAAACAATTACCGTAAAATAAAAAAGAGAGCAGAGTTTAGACCTTCGACCGACCAAGCTCTGTCTCTCAACATGATCGATTAATTATTAACAATAACTAACCAAAACGCTCAAATTTATGAAAAATTATTTTAGTAGAGCTCTTATTTATTTAAGGGAAAGGCTTTTATTTAGGCTTATGAGATTATTTATTTTTTTATGTTGTACACTAACTTTTGGTTTTAATTCCAAAACGGGGTTTTCTCAGAATACCAAAATATACATTGATAAAGATCAAGAAATATCTGCAATAGATATTTTTGAGTTGATAAAAAAAGAAACGGATTATAAATTTATTTATAGTACGGAAGCTTTTGAAAATATCCCTAAAATTAAATTAAAAAAAGGTATTGTTACAGCTCATGAGTTATTATCAAAAAGTTTGTCTTTTAGTAATTACCAATATGAATTAACAGAAGACAAAACCATTCTTCTGAAAGAAAAATTAGCTGTTAAACAAGAGCGAACAATTTCGGGTGTAGTAACCGATGAAAATGGAGTGCCTTTGTTGGGAGTAAGTGTGTTGGTTAACAGAAATAAAGTAAACTTTAAAGGTACAACCACTAATTTTGATGGAAAATATGAAATAGCTGTTAATACTGGGGATCTTATAACCTTTAGTTATTTAGGTTTTGTTCCTCAAGATGATATAATTTTAAAAGATCAAACCATACTTAATATTGTGTTAAAGGAAGATGCAACCAAACTAGATGAGGTTGTTATTTTAGGGTATGGTGAGGTTGCTAAACAGCAACTAACAGGTGCGGTTACTAAAATAGATACTAAAGTACTACAAACTACCCAAAATGTATCTTTTGCAGATGCTTTAATTGGTATTATACCAGGTATGCTAGTACAAGAAAGTTTCTCAAACCCAGATACACCGCCATCTATTCTATTGCGAGGTGTTGGGTCTATAAATGCTGATACAGAGCCTTTAATTGTGGTAGATGGTGTACAAATGCCTGGAGGATTTAATGCTTCGGCTATTAACGGCAACGACATTAAAAATATAAGTGTTTTAAAAGATGCTGCAGCAACTTCTATATACGGATCAAGAGGATCAAATGGTGTTATTTTAGTTTCAACTAAAAGAGGTCAAAAAAATAGTAAGTTACAAGTTAGTCTAAATACAAGATTAGGGTTTAAAAATCCAGATAAATCATTTACCAATGATCTTATGAATGCTTCTCAAAAGCTCGATTATGAAGCAGCTTTAGGGTTTTATGATGACGAACCAGAATTATTGGAAGAACGAAGAAATTCTGGTAATAATATTAATTGGGCAGATTTGTTAATTGATAATGAAATTAGTCAAAACCATGATATTGCTATTTCAGGAGGCGGTAGTAAGTCCAGTTATTATTCATCTATTTCTTATAGTAAGGTCGATAATACATATGGTAGTGAATACGAGCGCTATACAATTAACATGAAAGCCGATTTTGATTTGCATAGAAAACTAAAATTGGCGTTATCTGGTAATTTTGGAAATGTTAATAACCAAGACAGACGTGGTGTGGGAAATCCTTTTTCCAACGCCTTTTTATTAAACCCTTTTGAGCAGGTATTTGATGAATTTGGAAACCCAAATAGAACCATATCCGTATTGAGTGCTTTTGGAGGGCAACCTTTAAATCCGCTTTTTGTTAGAGAGAATACTA
Organism: Seonamhaeicola sp. S2-3; assembly: GCF_001971785.1. Classification (NCBI taxonomy): domain Bacteria; kingdom Pseudomonadati; phylum Bacteroidota; class Flavobacteriia; order Flavobacteriales; family Flavobacteriaceae; genus Seonamhaeicola; species Seonamhaeicola sp. S2-3. The sequence goes on from NZ_CP019389.1 coordinate 2,648,500, forward strand.
ATATTGAATCGGTAAGAAAAAATATTGGTGGTAGTGCAAACTTAACTTTTAATCCTCTTAATTGGTTAACTTTAAACGGAATTTTAGGAGCAAACTATAATACATTTAATAGCACTAACTATGAAAATGTAATTGTTGATGGAGGCGAATTAAGTTCTAGTAATGGAAACGATAGTAATTATACGGCAACCTTTACTGCCACTGCCAATAAATCCTTTAACAGGCATAATTTCAACTTAGTAATCGGTAATGAATACAATGAAAATGATTCTTATAGTTTTTCAGGAAGAGCAACGGGATACGAGTCAGATGCTGTTCAAATTTTAAGCGCCTCTACCAACCCTCCAACCATTAATGAGGGTAAGTCACATGCGGGCTCCATTTCTTACTTTTCAAGATTGAATTATTCTTTTAATAGTGTCTATAACCTTTCACTATCCTACAGAAGAGATGGGTCGTCAAAATTTGGTGATAATAATAAATATGCCAATTTTTGGGCTATAGGGACATCTTGGAACATCCATAAAGATTTTTTTAAAGAAAGCAAACAAATTAGCAATTTGAAATTGCGATTTAGTACAGGAACTTCAGGAAATGATTTTATTGGAGATTTTGCTTCTAAATCACTGTATGAATATAGATATAGCTACAATGATATTAGGGTACCAAGCTTATCAAGAGGAAATAACCCAAATTTAACTTGGGAAAAAAATAACAATACCAATTTTGGATTGGATTTTGGACTGATTAACAATAGAATTTCAGGATCTTTTGATTATTATATTAGAATTACAAAAGATTTATTAAACGATGTCCCTATTCCATTAACCTCTGGTTTTGATAATTTAACATCTAACATTGGTGATTTTGAAAATAAAGGTTTTGAAATAGCGTTGCATACAATTAATGTACAAAATAAAGATTTTAGCTGGGCAACAGAGTTTACTTTTTCAAACAATAAAGGCACTGTAATTTCATTAACTGAAGATAGAGAACTTATTTTACGCGGTAATATTGCTTATAAGGAAGGCAGTCCTATTAATGCACTGTATATTGTAGACTGGGCGGGAGTAAACCCTGATACTGGTTTTAATCAATATAGAGATGCTGATGGAAATCTTATTGATTATGATACGAATATTAGTACTGGAAATCGTAATGAAATTACAGGTCTTAAAGCAGTAACAAATAAAAGTTCTATCCCAAAATATCATGGAGGTATTACCAATACATTTACTTATAAAAATTTTGATGCATCATTTTTAGTTTCATTTTCAGGAGGAAATTATGTTCTTAATAATGGTGTACATGATTTGTATAATAATGTGGCTTTAAACCAGCACGTTAATGTATTAAACGCATGGAAAAACCCAGGAGATCAAACCAATGTAGCTGTTAGAGCACTAAATCCTTTTAATCCTAGATTTTCATTAAATTCAGACTTTGAAGCATCCACACAATTCTTACAAGACGCTAGTTACGTAAAACTTAAAAACTTTGTAATTGGTTATACCCTAAACAATAATATTTCGAAAAAAATAGGCATAGAGCGTTTAAGAATTTTTGCCCAAGGACAAAACTTATTCACTTTTACAGATGTTGACTATATAGATCCAGAGTTTGCCAATGGAATTGGGGGCATAGGCCTGAGTTCATCTATTAATAGAGGATTTTCTTTTGGTATTAATGCTAACTTTTAATTTAAAACTTATGAAAACATTTACAAAATTTATATATATATGTATCATTGTTTTTGGACTTTCAAGCTGTTCAGATAACATTTTAGATAAAGAACCTTTAGATGAAGTATCGCCAGAAACATTACTTCAAACAGAAGGTGGTTTTAGAAGTGCTTTAGATGGCGTTTATGCCATTATGAAACTAGATTTTTTAGGCTATAATTTTTGTATTTATTCTATACCTGAAGCGTTAAGTGATGATATAATCTTAGGGTCTCCTTCTGGTTTTACCTTTGACAACACTCATAACGATTTTTATACACTTAGTTATAATGCTGATTCGTTTCAATCTGAAGGATTTTGGGAAATTTCTTATGAGGCTATAAATAATGCCAATACACTAATAAAAGCAGCTAGAACAAGTAATCTTCCTAATAAAGATGCCTTTTTGGCCGAAGCTCTTGGATTAAGAGCCTTGTTGCACTATAATTTGTATCGTTTCTTTGCTCCAGCCTTTAATACAGACAGCAGTGCGCTTGCGGTGCCCTATAGATTTGAAACCGATGAACTTTTAGACATAAATCCTAGAAATACAAACCAAGAGGTTATTGATTTTGTAATAACAGATTTGTTAGAAGCTGTAAGTTTAGCAACTAACGATGTAAACTCATATAGATTGTCTAAAACTGGTATAGAAGCTTTGTTGGCTAGAGTTTACCATGAAACAAACGATTTTGAAAATGCCATTATTTATGCAGAAAAAGCATTAACCGATAGTAGATATACGCTTGATACCGAAGAAATGGCATTTGAAAACCAATGGAGACAAGACGATTCTAATGAAATAATTTTTAGAATTCGATTTGGAAATTCAGACGATGGTAGCAATGCGGCGCTACTGTCTGTACCAGTTTATTTTAGTTTTCCATATTATGTGTCTGATGATTTAATAAATCTTTACGACCAAGCAAATGATATTAGGTTTAATGCCTATTTTGAACTTGAACCATTTGGTTCTGGCGCCTTCTACCCTAAAAAGCATATAAGTGAAAGAACGGCTACGTCATCTAGCCCAGGAGTAACAGATATTAAACTGATACGTGTTCCTGAATTGTACTTAATTCTTGCTGAAGCTTATGACCATACAGGTAATCCTGAAATGGCTCTGAAAAATTTAAATATTTTAAGAAATGCCAGAGGTATTGGAGACTATTCAGGAAGTGATTTATCTAATGAAATTTTAGATGAACGCAGACGTGAACTTGCATTTGAAGGCTTTAGGTTTACAGATTTAAAAAGGAAAGGACAAGGTTTTACAAGAGCAGATGGAAGTTCTTTGGCACCAAAAGATGGCCGCTTTGCGTTACCAATTCCTCAATTAGAAATTGACAGGTCTGGTTTAACTCAAAATGACCCATATAAATAATCCCCTTTTTTTATTAAACAATAACTGTTTTAACACTGTACTACTTGATTATAACCGAATTTGTAGGTAGGCCTATTTCAGTAACCCTAAATTAAATTGATGAAGGTTGTGTTATATATGCACAGCCTTCATTTAAACACAATGAATAATAGATTAGATGAAAAAAACAATAAAAATATATTTATTTATCCTTTTAATTATTGGAATAAATAACTGCTACTGTCAATATCAAGGATATACAACCGATACTGATTCGTTATTAGTTTTAAAAAATGGTTCAATAATAAGCTTAACATCACAAGAGGGTTCTGTAAAAACAGGAACAATTATAATTAAAGCAGATAAAATTGAAGAAGTCTTTTTTACAGAAAACACAAAAGAATATGCTAACGCTAAAGTTATAGATTTAAAGGGTAAATATATATTACCTGGCTTAATAGATGCACATGTACATTTAGCAACAGTACCTAAAAAAAGCCGAAAAGAAAACCAAAAGGAGGTAGAAGCGGTACTACTAAAAATGATTAACTCTGGAATTACCACGGTAAGAGATATGGCTGGAAATGCTATTATACTTTCAGATTATGCACGAGCAAGTCGCTTAAATCAAATTCCTGCTCCTTCAATTTTTTATGCTTCACAGTTTGCAGGTCCAAAATATTTTAATATGACAAGAAGACATTCAAACAATCCCGAAGATAAAAGTGATAAGCCTTGGGCGCAAACCATAACCGATTCAACAAATATAGCCTTAGCAGTGGCAAGAGCAAAAGGATCTGGTGCTACTGGAATTAAAATTTATTCAGATTTAAGTGCTCATTTAGTTAAAAACATTGTAGAGGAAGCAAATAATCAAGGGCTACAAGCTTGGAGTCATTCTGCTGTGTTCCCCGCATCGCCTATGCAAATAGCAAATGCAAAAGTAAACACGATGTCTCATGCTTGGGATATTATGTACGGTTTAAAAGAGGATGGTGAAATTACCCGAGAAAGTTTATCAAATAAAATTGATTTTAACAGGTTGGATAGAATATTACTGTTAATGAAAAAGAACAAAGTTATTTTAGATCCAACAAACTATATAGCAGAAAATAACAATATGAATGGTGTAGAAATTCCAAAGCGCGCTCATGAATTAGGAGTGAAGGTAGCTGTGGGAACTGATTGGCCTTATTTGTATGAACCAGAAATCCCCTTTTTTAAAGAATTAAAACTTCTTGTAGATAAATGTGGTTTTACCAATGCAGAAGCATTATATAGTGCTACAAAAGTAGGAGCCGAAAGTATAGGGTTAGCAGATAGAGGTACTATAGAAAAAGGTAAAAAAGCTGATATTATTATAGTAAACAAAAACCCTTTAGACCATATAGAAAACTTAAAAGATATACACACTACTATTAAGTCTGGAATTATTTATAAAAAAGAAAAACCATGAAAAATATCATTATTTTATTATCTATTACATGTATCTTATTTACTAGTTGTAGCCAAAATACACCTCCAACTATTATTGGTGAAATAGTAGATAACAAGAAAATAGAACAAATTGAACTTTTTGATTTAGAGAGTGAGAATAAAACAATTCTAGATTCTATTAACATAATAAATAAAACGTTTAACCATAATCTTTCTTTTAAAAATGTTAAAGTTTTAGAAGTTCAAACAAATGATTATAAGTTACCTAGACTTGTTTTCTTTTATGAGCCTGAATTGAACTATAAATTCATTATTAATGGTAATAATATGTCAATTGTAGCTCCAAATAACTCTCTACAAGCTGAATATAATAAGTTATTAAAAAAGCTAACCCCTTTAAACCAAAAGTTAACTGAGGTATCAAAAGATACGACTCTAAGTAAAAAAGACCTTAATAGGTTATCATCAAAATATTTTGAAAACCTTTTGGACATTCAAAAAGATTATATAAAAAAACACCCAAAATCTTATATTTCTTTATACTTACTTAAACATATAGTTCGCTACTTTGATGTACTAAGTTATCATGAACTTAATGCCTTTTATAAAATAGTTAATAATGAGGAAAATAAAGGTAAAACAATGCTAAGCTTCATAGAAAATAAATTAAAAAGCAAAGCTGAAAACCGTATTATAGGTCAGAAAGTTCCTGAGTTTTATTTAAAAAACCCTAACAATAAGGTGTTTACGCTTAATGATTTTAAAGGCCACTATACACTTATCGATTTTTGGGCAAGTTGGTGTGCACCGTGTAGAGTGACTAATAAAAAAATTATCCCACTATATAATAAATACAAAGAAAAAGGTTTTAAAATAGTTTCTATTTCCTTTGATGATGATAAAGAAAAATGGGTAAAAGCTATTAAAGATGATCAAATTCCTTGGATACAACTTTCAGATTTAAAAGGATTTAATAAATCTGAAATAAAGGAACTTTATAATGTTGAAAGATTACCCAGTACTTATGTTATAGATCCTGAAGGTAAAGTAGTTGATCAATATTTAACCCATACCGAATTAGAAGAACTTCTAGAAACAATTTATTAAAACTAATAGCTCGTACTAAATTTTAAAAAGATGAAAAATTCATTCACTATAATAACCCTATTAATATTTACATTAATTACAGTAAGTTCTTGTAATAACACTGAAGAAAAAGATAAGCAAATTATTAAAGGAACAATATCCGGTTTAGAAAATAACCCTGTTGTTTTAATGGATGACAAATTTTTTCCTTTAGATACTGTGCAAGCAACCAATAACAGCTTTGTTTTTGAACATAAACTTGATATAAATAACCCTAAAATGCAAGGTATATATTTACCACAATTAGCTAATAAACCTGGTGATTTGAAAGGTAAACGAAATAAAGCGTATTTTTTTATTGACAGTAAAAATATTAATATTAAAGGAGAGATTTTAGATGACAACTTATTAAATGTAAAAGTTACCGGATCTCCAATTACAAAAGCGTATAAACATCTAGAAGCCAATTTTCCTGCTAGTATTGAAATGGAAAAGTATGCAGAATTATATAAGAAAGCGTTTAAACTTTACAATGATATAGAACAAAGTGAAGAAAATTTAAAAAACTTAAATTATTATAGTCATATATTAGATTCGTTAAATGTGGTAAAAGGACAAAATATAGTAGATGCTATAAATACTAATTCAGAAAGTATAGCCCTTTCTTATATTGCTTACAATAGATTTAAAAGAAAATCGCCTGAGTTTCTTAAAAATTTGGTAAATAAGTTCTCTCCAAGCATTAAAGATTCTCATTATATTTCTCTTTTAAATAAACAAATAGAATTAAAAGAAAATTCCTCTATTGGTGCAATGGCTCCAGATTTTGAATTGGCAAATCATGTAAACAAAAACATAAAACTTTCAGACTTTAAAGGCGCTTATGTACTTATTGATTTTTGGGCAAGTTGGTGTGGACCATGTAAAAGGGAAATCCCTTATTTAAAACAAGCTCATGAAAAATTTAAAGACAAAGGTTTAAAAATAGTATCTGTATCTCTTGATAGTACAAAGGAAGAGTGGTTAGAATCATTAGAAGAAGAAAATTTACCATATATAAAACTATGGGATGAAAAATTAATAACAAAAGATCTATACCAATACCTAGGTATTCCTTGGACGGTTCTAGTTAATCCAGAAGGCAGAATAGTAAAATTAAATGAAGGGTTAAGAGGGGAAGATTTAGAGAAAACCTTAAAAGAGCTAATACAATAATAACTATAACTATTAGCTAAAAATAGAGGAATGGAACATATCTATTTTATGATTTTTTTTTAGTTGTTTAAATTGTATATGTGTTCAAGATATTAAGGAGACCAGTAAAGCTTAAATGCAGAAATAACAATAACAACGATCTCTAATAATCTTGGTTAAATTATAATAGTATAGAGTTAACAAAAATGAAGCATAGTTATCAAATAAAACGTGGGTTTTAGATAAGTACAAAATACAGCTTACTTTTTTATAGATAGTAAAAATATTAACATAAATACGTTTAATAAATTGTTTTTTTACAACCATTGAATAGTTAATTTTATACCCTTTCTTTAATGAAATTTTTAGCATGCTTATTAGCTATAACAATGTTGGCATTATCTGCAATTCCTTGTTCTGACGGTCAAAACTTAAAAAACCAACAGTATGAGGAAATGCATGCTGCTCATAATCATCAAGAAGAAAGTGGAGACTGTTGTCCAGTTACCTGTATTTGTAATTGTTGTGGTGCGTCTATTACGTTTACGTCTTTAACTACATTAGTATTATTTTATTTTTCCAGAGTTCCAACTCAATTAATAACGACCTATCAGTCGAATTATCGATTCGATTTTTATTTTGGTATTTGGCAACCGCCACAAGTTTAATTCAGTTTTTAAATGGATAGCTATATCCAATTTTGAGCCTAAAGGGTTCATTTCATTTCGTGTAATTCTATGTCTTATATCAGAATTGTATCGAATAGTTTAACTGAATTAATACATTTTCTATGATTAATAAAATCATTGATTTTTCAATCAATAACAAATTCATTATTGGTTTGCTTACGCTTACCATAATCGGAGCAGGTATTTGGAGTATGACCAAAGTGCCAATAGATGCTGTTCCAGACATTACCAATAACCAAGTACAGGTTATTACACAAGCTCCCAATTTAGGTACGGAAGATATTGAACAGATTATAACATATCCAATTGAAGTGGCAATGAGCAATCTCCCCGATGTTCAGGAAATAAGGTCAATTTCCCGTTTTGGCTTATCAGTGGTTACCATCGTATTCGATGATGATATGGGAACTTACCTGCCTAGGCAATTAGTTACCGAAAAACTAAGCGAAGTCAAAGAGCAAATTCCTGCTGGATTTGGCGAACCCACAATGGGTCCTATTTCAACAGGTTTAGGAGAGATTTACCAATACACTTTAAAAGTAGCACCAGAGTACAAAGACAAATATACCATCACAGATTTACGCTCAATGCAAGATTGGATTGTACAGCGTCAAATGGCTATGGTTCCTGGTGTGGTAGAAGTAAACGCTATTGGTGGTAAAATTAAACAATACGAAGTAGCGGTTAATCCAAACGAGTTAAACGCTATTGGTCTAACAATTACTGATGTGTTTAATGCACTTGAAGCCAATAATCAAAATACAGGAGGTGCATATATTGAAAAGAACCATCAAGCTAATTTTATTCGCGGAGCAGGATTAGTACGAAGTTTAGAAGATATTAAAAAAATCACAGTCAAGAATATTAATAACATACCTGTGACAATTGGTGATATTGCTACAGTACAATTTGGCTCTGCAATACGTTATGGTGCACTAACCCAAGATGGTGAAGGAGAAGTCGTAGGTGGTTTGGTAATGATGTTAAAAGGAGCTAATTCTAATGATGTTATCACCAATGTAAAAGAGCGAATGGCACAAATAGAAAAGTCATTACCTGAAGGGGTTATTATTGAACCTTTATTAGATAGAAGTAAATTAATAGGTGAAACAACTTCTACAGTAACAACTAATCTTATTGAAGGTGCATTAATCGTCATTTTTGTGTTGGTCTTTTTATTAGGAAATTGGCGAGGTGGTTTAATCGTTGCTTCAACCATACCATTATCCTTATTATTCGCCTTTATTTTAATGAACGTGTTCGATGTTTGGGTAAACCTAATGAGTTTGGGAGCAATAGATTTCGGAATTATTGTAGATGGCGCTGTAATTATTGTAGAAAGTACAGTATTTCTAATTGCATCACAAGTCCTGAAAAAGAAACAGCTTACATCCAAAGAACGAGATAAAGTGGCGTCAAATGCTTCAAAAAAGATGATGAATGCTGCGTTCTTTGGTCAGTTGATTATCCTTATCGTTTTTCTACCCATTTTAGCCTTACAAGGTATTGAAGGAAAAATGTTTAAACCAATGGCATTGACATTTATATTCGCTATGATTGGTGCAATGGTACTGTGTTTAACGTATGTGCCAATGGTGTCAGCTTTAATAATAAGAACACCAAAAAATGATAAAAAATCCTATGGAGATATATTTGTGCATTGGGTTGAAGATAAATATCAGCCATTATTGGTAAACGCATTACGAAAAGGGAAATGGGTAATTGGTATTGCTGTTGTTTTGTTCGGAATTACAGTTTTTATGTTTTCAAGAATGGGTGGCGAGTTCATACCACAACTCGATGAAGGTGATATTGCTTTTCACGCTATTTTAAAACCAGGTAGTTCGCTTACAGAAACTATTGAAACCACAACTAAAATAGAACAAATAGTAAAAGCAAAATTTCCAGAAGTCAATAAAATTGTGAGTCGTATTGGTGTTGCCGAAATTCCAACAGACCCAATGCCAATGGATATTGCCGATGTTTTTGTTATCCTGAAACCTAAAAGCGAATGGACAACAGCTGAATCAAAAAATGAATTGATTGTGGCAATAAAAGAAGCAGTTGAAATGGTTCCTGGTGTTAATTATGAGTTTACTCAACCTATCGAAATGCGTTTTAATGAGTTGCTTGAAGGTATTCGTGAGGATATTGCTATAAAACTTTATGGCGAAGACATTGACATCCTATCTCAAAAAGCCGAAGAAATATCTAAAATTATTGCTGGTACTGAAGGTATTGGTGATATGAAAGCGGAAGCCATAACTGGTTTGCCGCAAATAACCATCAATTACAATAGGAACAAATTGGCACAATACGGACTTCAAATAAATACGCTCAATCAAACTGTACAATCTGCATTTGCAGGTGGTACAGCAGGTGTTATTTTTGAAGGAGAAAAACGATTTGATTTAGTAGTGCGTTTAAGTGCTCAAAACCGAAAGGATATTACAGATGTTCAAAATCTATTTATTAGTTTGCCTTCGGGTGCTCAAATTCCGTTGCGTGAAATTGCAGACGTAAGCTACAAAGCAGGACCAATGCAAATCAGTAGAGATAACACCAATAGAAGAACCTATGTAGGTGTTAATGTTAGAGGACGTGATGTAAAATCGTTAGTAACTGAAATTAAATCAAAATTAGATGCACAGCTGGAATTACCATCAGGTTATTTTATTCGTTATGGAGGTGCATTTGAAAATTTAGAACGTGCCAGCAACCGATTACAAACCGTTGTGCCTATAGCATTGTTACTCATATTTATACTAATATACTTTGCATTAAAATCTTTACCACAAACCTTAATGATTTACATAGCTATCCCTATGGCAACCATTGGTGGTGTTGTAGCTTTATGGTTACGCGATATGCCATTTAGTATTTCAGCAGGTGTTGGTTTTATTGTGTTGTTTGGTGTGGCAGTTTTAAATGGTTTGGTAATGATAAGCGGACTCAACGAATTAAAAGAAGAAGGAGTAATCAATCTAAAGGATAGAATAGTTGAAGGTACTAAACGAAGAATTAGACCTATTATGTTAACTGCCTTTACAGATGTATTAGGCTTTCTACCAATGGCTATTTCATCAGCAGCAGGGGCAGAAGTACAACGTCCTTTGGCAACTGTAGTTATTGGTGGACTATTAACTTCAACACTGCTAACACTATTTGTGTTGCCTATTTTATACCATTGGGTTGAAAACAAATCTTTTACGTTTAAGCCAAACAAAAAGTTAGTAACAACAACAGCATTGGTGTTATTACTACTTGGCTTTTCATCACAAAGTAATGCACAAGAGTTAAATAATATAATTCCCAAAATTTCATTACAGGAAGCTGTTGAACTCGCAAAAAGTAATTATCCATTATTGAAGCAAAAGCAGTTAGAAATTACAAAACAAGAACAATTAAAGGCAACTGTTTATGATTTTGGAACGACTCAAATTTTCACAGGAGGAGGAGAGATTGATAATGGTAATGGTAATGGCATCTATACAATCATTGGTATGGGGCAATCTAATATTGAAGTATTTGGCATTGGCTCTAAAAAGAAGTTGCAAGAACAACGCATTCTAATGGCACAAAAAGCCTTTGAATTATCCGAATTGGAACTGGAGTTGGAAGTTAAAAAAGCATGGTCAAAATGCTATCAAAAGAAACGAAACTATGATTTGTATAAGGAACTAGATTCCATTTATTCCAAATTCGAACAAGCAGTAGTTTTAAATTATGAAGTTGAAGCTATTTCCAAGTTAGAGTATTCGGCAGCTAAGAATCAAGCGTTACAAATTCAGAATAAAAAAACACAAGCCTATAGTGATTATCTTATTGCTTTACAGCAATTCAATTTGTGGTTGGTTTCAGATGAAATTTTTACGGTTTCAAATGAATTTGATGTAGCTATGGATATAGATATGGAAACGTTCAGTATTGAAAGTCATCCATTGTACAGTATGTCCCAAAATATAGTAGATGAAGCGGAAGCGAAATACAAAGCAGCAAAAGCAGATAATTTACCAAAGTTCAATCTTCAAGGTGGTTTACAAAAAGTCAATGGCAATTTAGGATTTTATACCTATCAAGCAGGAATTTCCATTCCGTTTTTATCAGGTACTAACAAAGCTCAAATTAGAAATGCCAAAATAGATAAAGACATAGCGGAAACCAATGTAGCGTTCAAAAAGCAGGAAGTACAATCAAGGTTTGTTCAGGCTAAAGAAAATTACGTTAAATGGAAAACGTCTTGGGAGTTTTACAAAGAACAAGTTTTACCATTAACAAAAGAGCAAAAAACAGGTGCTTTATTGGCATACAGAGAAGGAGAAATAGATTATACTGCATTTACGCAGCTGATAAAAGAAGCCATTCAATTAGAATTAGAAGCTCAATCAGCATTAATGAACTATTTAGAAAGCACATTTCAACTACAATATTTTAATCAATAAGACAATGAGAAATAAAATATATAAAATTCTTACCGTAATCGTGTTAACCATGTTTGTTTCAGCTTGCGGTAATAAAGAAAATCATTCAGAAGAAGACGGTCATTCTCACGATGAAGAACAAAAAACAGAAGTTAACGAAGCGCATTATGATGAAGATGAGGTTGTGCTTTCTCAGCAACAATTTAATACTTTACAACTGAAAATAGATACATTGGCATTACGCAATATAAGTGGTTATGTAGAAGCAAATGGAACGTTAGAAGTACCTCCTCAAAGTGAAGCAGCTATTACGGCAGTAGTTGGTGCTAATGTTGTTTCAATTGAAGTGATTGAAGGTGATAAAGTGAGTAAAGGTCAAGTCGTGGCTTATCTGTCGCACCCAAATATTATAAAACTACAAACCGATTATTTAAATGCTTACAGCAATAGTAATTTTTTACAAAAGAATTACCAACGTCAACAAAAATTATACGATGCAGGTGTTGGTTCTGGGGCTAATTTTCAAAAGGCAGAAGCAGAATACGTTGCATCCAAAGCTAAGGTAAATGGTTTAGAAGCTCAATTAAAGATACTGAATGTAAATACGGTTTCTGTTCGTAATGGCACAATTGCACAACGCATAGCATTGCGTAGCCCCATAGAAGGTTATGTGCAAAAAGTTGAAGTAAAAACAGGACAATATGTAGCCCCAGAAACAGAATTGTTTGAAGTTGTAAACACGCATCACGTTCATGCCGATTTAATGGTTTTTGAAAAAGACGTACATAAAGTAAAGAAAGGTCAAAAAGTAAACTTTACGGTACAATCCATTCAAGATAGTGAGCTTATAGCAGATATTTATTCCATAAGTAAAACGTTTGAGAATAACCTAAAAGCAGTTCACGTTCACGCAGAAATAGAAAACAAAAAAGGCAACTTAATTCCAGGGATGTACATTCGGGGTAAAATTCAAGTAGATAGTATCTTAACAACAGTATTACCCGAAAGTGCCATTGTTAAAGATGGAAATAGGTATTATGTGTTTTCCGTAGAAAAAGAAAATAACGATTGGAGTTTTAAGCCTATTGAAGTGGTTGTAGGAGAAAAAGATGGTAATTGGATGTCAATTCAATTTATTGAAGAAATAGGTGAAAACACAAAATTTGCATATAACAATGCTTATTACCTAATTGCTGAAATGAAAAAAGGTAAAGCCGAACATTCACATTAATTGTGTGAAACAATAAAACCATATGACCTACTGCAGTACGTTTATTGATTTACAAACTTTATAAAGCTAAACTCTATGTTAGTAAGATGAGTAAAATTCTATAAGTTAATATATTTGGTTTGGCAATTTCTTAAAGATCAATATGATAAATATTATTTTGTATAATTTAGAATTATCAGAGCTAATGGTCACTATTTTAAAGGACTGTTTTAAAAGTTATGGAGCCCTAGCATGAAAGTGAGTATCACAATTTTATTTTTTAGATGAAGCTTTAAAACTTCATTTATTTACAAGAATTAAGAAACTGAGGAAATAGAGGTGTTTCTCATTGTACGAATTAAGCATTAGTGATTTTGCGCTCGAATTACCTGATTTTTACAGAACTTTCATCTAAGAAATTTTTTAAATAAAATATCTATCAAGTAGATACATTTTTGTAAAGAAGGTAAACTGTGGCAATTTAAAAAATTGCCACAGTTTATTTGAAAAAAATAGAATTCACCACCATTATTATACGTTGACTGCTAATATTTTTTAATTTTATTTAAGTTAAGTGGTTTTTAATTAGTGTTTTAGAGGGGTGTCTCTATTCATTTCTATTATATCTACACTCGTAGCTTCTTTACCAAGAAAGTGTTTACTAAAAAAGTCGGCTTTTAACCAGAAAAAATACTCAGTCATACTGCCAAACGAATGGCGTTGCCCTGGCATAAGCATAAAATCAAACCGCTTGTTTGCATTAATTAGAGCATTTGCCATTCTAATTGTTGCTGCAGGATGTACAATATCATCAATGCCTCCAGTTACAAGCATTAATTTTCCTTTTAAGTTTTTAGCTAACTCTAAGTTGTTATCAACCATAAATTTATACTTGACATTTCCTTCTCCATTTTTTTCTTCATTTATACCATGACTTTTTTCGATCCACCAACTATTATAGATGGTGTTATCATGGTTTCCCGCAGACGATACAGCAGCTTTAAAGAAATCTGGGTACACTAGCATGGCGGCTGTAGACATAAATCCACCTCCTGAGTGACCAAAAATTCCAACCTTTTCAATATCTATAAAATCATATTTATCAGCAAGTTGTTCAGCTACATATTTTTTATCGGCCAGACCATAATCTCTTAAATTGCCGTAGCCATAAGTATGATACCATTTTGAACGATCTGGGTGACCTCCTCTATTACCAAAAGTAACAACTATAAAGCCTATTTGTGCCATTCGATCTGTATTATCCATTGAAAAAGAAAAAGATTTATTTACAGACTCAGTTTGAGGACCTGGATATACATGTTCAATTAATGGGTATTTTTTAGATTCGTCAAAATCAAAAGGTTTATACATTACGCCGTAAATGTCTGTAATACCATCAGCTGCTTTCATTTTAAAAGGTTCTGGAAACTTATACCCTGTAGCTATTAATTGGGATAAATCGGCTTCTTCTAATTTCATTATAAGGTTTCCATTACTGTTTCTTAACTCAGATTTTGGTGCAGTATTTACTCTAGAATAATTACTAACAATATACTTATTCGAATCTGATTTATATGTGGTAGTATTGAAATTACCAGGATTTAAACATTTTAAACTCGTTCCATTAAGGTTAATTTTATAGAGATGTGCATAGTACGGATCAATATCTTTATTAACACCATTTGCTGTAAAATAAAGAATACGCTCATTTTCATCTATACCTTCAAACGAAGACACATGAAATTCACCATTGGTAACCTGATGTTTTAAATTTCCTTGCGTGTCATATAAATAATAATGCCCCAACCATCTCTTTCAGACCAAAAGAGAATTTCATTTTCATTATTAAATAAATGAATGGGTTCCCAATAATTTTCTAAAGAAACATTAGAATGTTCTTTTATTAAAGTTGTTACTTCTCCGGAATTAATATCTGCAACATGAACATCTAATCGTTTAAAATCACGACTTATAGTACTAAAATATATTTTTCCTTTTTTTGAAATAAGTAAAGAAGGTTTATGTTTAATTGTGTCGTTTTTTTGATAAATATATTGGTATATGCTTATATTTTGCTGTACTGTAGTATCTAATTTTACTGGAGTAATAGCTTTGGTGCGAGTATCAAAAATATCGATATATTGTTTAGGGTATTCTTGTTCTCCCGCCATATGATATTTATAAGTTTCAAGCGTTGGGCGCTTGTTTGAAATAGAGTTAATAACCCATAAATCTTTAATATGTCTTTTGTCTGTGCGTTGAAATACAAATTTTTTAGAATCGTGAGACCAGTAACCAGAGATACGATATCTTTTGTCTTTCTTTATCCCGCTACTTCCGCCGTAACTAAAGTGCTCTACACCATCTTTAGTCCATTGGTTTTCAATAATGGTGGGGTCATTCTCATTTTTTAATGCTTTTAAATAATTCTCTTTATCCATCCAATATAAATTGAAGTTTTTAGAGAATAACACTATGGTACTATCTGGAGCTATACTTGCCCAAGAAACATATTTTTTATTGCTTTTTTTACTGTTTATAATAGTTAGTCCATTACCACCTAACTTATATTCTAAATGATACACCTTGTTTTGCATTCTAGGGGCTTTCTTTCTTGCGTTTTTTTCCTCATCTTCTACTTCTACTTTTTCTTTTGAAGTTATCTTAAACCTTATAGCCGTTTCGTTTTTAACAAACTTAAAATTAAAACGTGGTAAGTGTTTTGCATCATAAGCGTCTTTAGTTATTTCTGATAACCACTTAGCCATTTTTGCATTGTCAAATAATTTGTTTCGCGTTTTTTTTTCTGGATCAACAATGTAGTAATTAGAGCCTTCACTTGTTTTATATTGATACCAAAAACGATTTCCTTTTTCTAACCAATGTGGAAAAACCTCTGTAGAATGTACAATCTTGCTAATATTTTTTGGTGAAAATTTAGATGCTAACCTATAATTAGGTGATGGTGTTTTTGTATTTGATTCTTGTGAAAAAGAAGCGTGGTTAACTAATAATACTAGGGTAAATAAGATGAGAATTTGTTTCATTATTATAAGTTTAATTTGTAAAAATAGTATGTTATTATTACAAGGAAGACGCAATTTTAGAACTGTGCCCTAATTTGGTTTATGTTAAAGTTATTATAAAGGAATATATAAACCATAAAACCTTAGAGGTAGGGTGTCTAGTTTTAATCTTGTTATTACCCCTAAGCACCAATTCATCAGATAGGTACTAGAAATTGTATTCAATTGCTCAATGCCTAAGATATGAGTAATATTATTAACTTTATGCAAAGTACCTACAAGGTACACTATTTAGCATAGCAAATATCTTGTGTTACCAACCAATTATTAAAATATTAGACTTGCTATGTTAGAAAAGTAATTGAACGTTGTTTCTAGATAATAATTGTTATGATTTATAGAGAAAAAGTATTAAAGAAAACTAAATAAGTATTATTAACTTAAATCTTTATATTCAAGAATCATTATTATAAAAGTTTATTTTAATTTTCAATCTGCTAGGTGCTTTTTTACATAGATGAAAATTAGCAGCAAAACAGAATATTTTCTGTAAAAAATTTTAGTTAAGATTTTTTTGATTATTATAGCATACAAATTATCTCAACAAGTTTGTAACAAAACAAAGTGTTGCTAGTCTTAAAGTAAATGAAAGAAGCACAATCAATAGCTGTATTACCATTTGTAAACAGAACCAACGATTCAGAAAATGAATATTTCTGCGATGGTATTACAGAAGAAATTATAAATGCTCTTACAAAGATTGAGCAACTTAAAGTTATAGCAAGAACTTCATCATTTGCATTTAAAGGAAAAGATGTTGATATAAGAGACGTTGGAAAACAATTGGGGGTAAATACAATTCTTGAGGGAAGCATTAAAAAATCTCAAGATAAAGTTAGAATAACAGCCCAATTAATTGATGTTAATAACGGGATACATTATTGGTCTAAAAAATTTGATAGACAATTAATAGATATTTTTGATTTAGAAGATGAAATTAGTCTAGCCATTGCAGATGAGGTTAGAAACAATTTTGGGCACTTTGAAGTTCAAGAACATTTAATTAAGCAACCTACTAATAATATTGAAGCTTATCAATTGTTTTTAAAAGGTCGCTCATTACAATTAAAATGGACATCCCAAAGCATAAGCGAAGCCATTACCTATTATAATAAAGCTATTAACTTAGATAAAAACTATGCTAAAGCCTATTATGCCAATTTGCAGTGCTATGGTTTATTGGCAATGTGGGGGTATATGTCGTTTGATGAAGCTATGGAACTTGCTATAAATAACCTTTTAATAGCAAAAGATATTGATGCTTCATTGCCAGAATACCCATTATCATTTGTTGGTAAGTTTTTTTGGCAAGAATGGGATTTTAAAAATGCCTATCTTCATATTAATCAAGTGCTTGCTATAAATCCAAAACATATTGATGGTCTTGAAGCTATGACAGAATTGTTCATTGCTCTTGGATTTTTTGATGAAGCTTTACTTTATGCACACAAACTCTTAGAAGTAGATCCGCTTTCAGCAAATAATCATTACACTTTAGCCCACATTTATTACTATAAAAAAGATTATAAAAAGGCATTAAGAAAAATAGAATATGCTTTACAGTTAAACCCAGAATTAGAGTTGGCTCATCACTTACAATGCTTTTGCTTTATATGGTTAAACAAAGAATTAGAGTTTAATGAAGCTATTAAAAACACGTCTTTACAACAGGAAAAAATACTGTTATTTAAAGCTATAAATGAATCTGAAGTTGAAGTTCCTGCAGATTTAATTGCTCAATGGAGTGATTTTAAAAGTGAAGGAAATCTATTAACGCCTTATGATTTATACATTTTGGCTAATACAAAGCATAAAGATTTAGCTTTTAATATATTACAAGATAAAATAAATCACAGAAGAGGACAAGTCATTAACTTTAGGCAAGAACCATTTTTAAACCAGTTAAGAAATTACAAAGACTTCAAACAGTTGCATCAGTCTAATTTATTGAAGTCTGATATAAGTTTACCAGATAACAAAAACAAGCCACTTACAGGTATTTTAAATGCAAATCAAATTTCTAATTTAAGACAAAATCTTATTTCTTATTTTGAACAAGAAGCGCCGTTTTTAGACCCCCAATTAAATTTAAGCACGGTAGCTAAAGTATTAGACTTAAATACCAACAAAATTTCGTACCTAATTAATGAAGCCTTTAATGTTAATTTTAATGATTTTGTAAACGCTTATCGTTTAAAGCATTTTAAAAAAATAGCCCTAAACCCTAAAAACAGCCATTTAACCATTCTTGGTTTAGCATATGATAGTGGTTTTAATTCAAAAAGTGTATTCAATACTTATTTCAAAAAAATAGAAAACACTACTCCAAGAGCTTGGATGAAAGCCCATTTGTAGTAAATCTTAATTAGTTCGTTTCAGATTATAATTCAGAACGATTGCATTGCTTTTCTGATGAATCTTTGCATCAAAATTAATAATCTAAAAACGAACAATTATGAAAACATCCATTCAACAATGCAACAATTATTTAACAAACAACCTATTAGTAGCCCTTTTAGTTGCCTTAATAACTACAGTATCATCTTGTTCAAGTGATGATCATGTAAATTCACCAACAATAAACTACACCACCGTTGAAAATTTATTAACCGACATTGATTTTCAAGGTTATGCCATTGTAACTAAAAACGGTAACGATTTAGTACGTCAAGGTTTTGGGTTAGCTAATGAAAGTACGGCATTACCTCAAGATTATAACCTAGCCTATAGAATAGGTTCTGTTACTAAAACACTAACGGCAGCAGCCATGGTACAATTAAAACGAGATGGTTTAATCACTAGTTTTAACCAAACTTTAGATGAATTTGATGCCGAATTTCCAAACGGTAATCAAATTACAATAACTCAGTTATTATCGCATCAATCCGGTATTCCAGATTATCAATTTATAGTTGAAGAAGCCTACGAACAAGGAGCAACTTTAGATGAAGAAGATATTTATGAAGTCGTTATTGAAATGATTTCTGAAAACGGACTCAATTTCACACCTGGTTCTAATAAACAGTATAGCAATTCTAACTTTCTTATTGCTGCTTTATTAGTTCAAGAATTATCTCAAATGTCTTATCATGAGTACATTCAACAAAATATTTTTAGTCCATTAGAAATAGCCAATACCTATAAAGGTACCAATGCTATTGACTCTAATACACATGCCGAAGGTTATAAAAACGGTAACATTAATAGTACTTATCCAATGACCATTGCTTTTGGTGTTGGTGATTTTAGTAGTACTCCCAAAGACATGGAAACGTGGGTAAATGCAGTAAAAACAAATTGGTTTACAGAGGCTGAAAAAGCAGAAATATTTGCCGAAGACGTACCTAGTGGTTATGTAGATTTTGGTTTGGGCTGGTTTACTACACAAGAAGGCAACACCACATTGTATTGGCACGGTGGCGATATTAATGGCTATTGGAGTATGATTGGTTTTATACCAGAATACAATGCTACCATTGTACTGTTAAGTAACAAACAAGACGATACAGGAACACAACGTAATACTATTATTGAACAACTACTAACAAATGAGTTTAATTAAAATAACTTTTAAACTTATTAATAATGAAACATACTAATATTTTATTGGCAGGAGCTACAGGCTATTTGGGTAGATTTTTATTAAAGGTTTTAATTGAAAAACAAAACCAGGTAGTTGCAATAGTGCGTAACCCAGATAAACTCAAAAATAGTAATGAAAACTATTTAGAAGTTAAACAAGCCGAAGTAACAAATCCTGAAACCTTACGAGACATTTGTAAAGGTATAGATATCGTAATTTCTACTGTGGGTATTACCAGACAAAAAGATGGAGTAACCTATATGGATGTAGATTATCAGGCTAATATGAATTTGCTTGACGAAGCTAAAAAGTCTGGTGTAAAAAACTTCGTGTATGTATCTGCTATTAATGGCGATAAATACAGACATTTAAAAATATTTGAAGCCAAAGAAAAATTTGTTGATGCTTTAAAAATTTCAGGATTAAACTATACCATAGTAAGACCCAACGGTTTTTTCTCTGATATGAAAGACTTTTTGCAAATGGCTAAATCGGGGAGAGTGTATTTATTTGGTTCGGGCAATCAAAAATTTAATCCTATTCATGGAGAAGATTTAGCAAGAGCCATAATAGAAACACTTGATAATGACGTTAAAGAATTTACAGTTGGTGGGCCAGATGTGTTAAGTTTAAATGAAATAAGCCAACTGGCTTTAAACGCTTTTAATAAATCAAATAAAATAACTCATTTACCAGATTTTATAAGAAGGTTAACCATTTGGGGGCTTAGAAATTTTACAAGCGTTAAAACTTATGGACCAATTGAATTTTTTCTAACCTTAATGGCAGAAGATAATATTGCGCCAACCTACGGTAATCATCATTTAAAAGATTTTTATATAGAAGAAGCTAAAAAAGGTTTCAAATCATAATTCAGGACGATTGGCCTTCACTTCTATTACATCTTTGCATCATCAAATTATTAATCAAAAAACGAACAATTTAACATCAATTACAATGAAAAAACTATTAATCATCTGTTTAACACTTTTCACTCTTAATGTCTTCGCTCAACAGATATCAAAACCATCAAAACAAAGCGAAAACCATAAATACAGAGTGAGTTTTCCTGCCATTATCTTAGCTAATATTGGAGACGGAGGCAAAAGAACTAACACACAACACATCGAATTACACGTTAAACGTGAGCTTGATAATAAAAACATTGTTGGGTTAAAATTTGCTACCTGGAGGTTGTTTCAACCCATGGGAATTCAGTGGTGGGATGGACTCAAAGATAAAATTGATTCTAAGAGTGAATTTTATCCAGGATATTTACGCGAAACAGGTATAGGAATATCGTATCAACGCATGCTTTGGAAAGGATTGTTTGCATCTGTAGAAGTTTTACCGCAGTACAAAACTTATTTAGATTTAAACGATAAAAAAATAGCAAACGGTTTTAAGCTTTACACATCATACCATGTTGGTTATCATATTGCTTTTGGTAAAAAGAAACGCATTTTTATAGAACCTCAAATTCATTGTCAAAACTGGGTGTTTGATACAAATACGCCAGATGAATTCAAAGCATTAGATAACAAATGGAAATCCTATTTCCTTTTTGAACCTAACCTTTATATAGGTATAAAATTTTAAAGCATATAGTAAAGTTGTTGAGGTTGAAGTATTGAAGTATCACTCAAAACAATTCGCTTCAATAGGCAAGGCAACTTTTTAACATCAAATTTAAATCAATCAAAAAAACAAACAGTAATGAAAACACTTAATTTATCTATTTTAAAATTAATAGTATTAGCAGTAATGTACTTTTTTAGTTTAACTATAAGTGCTCAAAATGAAAATTTAAATACAACCGTCAGACAAGGTTTTATGTTTGAGTTTAGTCTTGGCGCGGGCGTTATTAGTTTAGAAGATAGTGCTGGTTTACAAAGTTTTGATGACTCTCAGGGGAGCTTTACTTTTCCAGACTTAAAATTTGGATATCTTTTAAATAATAAACTTGCACTTACAGTCTCAATGCCTGGAATGATATATGACGTGACAGATTATGAAAGGCATTTTGGAGGCTTTATACCTTCTGTTCAATATTGGGTAAAAGACCGTTGGTGGATTCATGGCGGTGTAGGTTTAGCTATAGATTCTCCAGCATTGTATGATATTAAAGAAGGAAATGAAGATTGGAATTTTGGTTGTGCGGTAATGGCTAGTTCTGGTTATGAGATTTATAAAAAGAAAAACTTTGCATTAAACATTCAATCTAATGTATTTATGGGGAGAGCTTTTTTAGATGGAGATGCCCATAGAGATGCTGTAACCTTTAATTTAGGTCTAGGTTTCAGTTGGTTATAAAAATAAAGAACTATTTTAGATTTACTATTTACACTACTAAAGCAGTAAAATGAAAAATAATTTAGTACTAACTTTATTACTCTTTACATCAATATTCTCTTTTGGTCAGCAAACCATAGATGGAGATCTTAAAGAATTGTTTAAAGTCGAGTTAAAAAACGAAATAATTTCTAATGCTGTTCTACAAGTGTATTCTAAATCTAAAGATATTAATGTTCAATTGTTTGAAAATGAGTTTGGAACAGAGGGTTCTGTAACTGTAAACAGTCCATTTTATACGGCTAGTATTACCAAAATGCTAACAGCAACGGCTATTGGGATTTTAAATGATAGAAAGCTTTTAAGTTTTAATGACACTATAAGTCAATATTTACCAAATAAACTTCTTAGGGGGCTTCATGTTTTAGATGGAGAAGAATATTCAAAAAAAATAACCATAACTCATTTATTGCAGCACACATCAGGGTTACCAGATTATTTTGAAGATCAAACTACAGATGGTACTCCAAACATAATTTCACAATTATTTATAAAACCAGAAAAAATATGGACACCTGAGGCAATTATTGAGTTTACTAAAATTAACATGACACCTCATTTTATTCCGGGTAAAGGCTACCATTATACAGACACCGAGTATGTGCTTTTAGGTTTAATAATTGAAAAAGTTAGCGGTTTAAAATTAGAAGCATTTTTTAAGCAGGAAATTTTTAAGCCTTTAAAAATGTACCATTCATATATGAACTTAAAATCTACTCCAATTAATGAAACTTTACCTATGCAGAAGTTTTATGCCAGTGATACAGAAATATCATCATTACAGAGCTTAAGTGCAGATTGGAGCGGGGGAGGTTTAGTAGCTACAACTCAAGATTTAATTCGTTTTTTAGAAGCATTCAATAAAAACAAAATTGTTAAAAATGATACCCGTTTGCAAATGCAAAACTGGGAGCCAGAAACTTACGGAATGGATTATGGTTTTGGGGTAAGAAAAGTATCTTTTAAAAAATTAATGAACCAAAACACCAATTTAACGGTTATAGGGCATTCTGGTAGTACAGCATCTTTTTTATGGTATTGTCCACAAACAGATACTTATGTCTCTGGAACCTTAAACCAAATAGAAGCCAACAAAAATGCTTTATTAATGGTTTTTAAAATCCTTAATTTAATTCAAAAAAAATACTAGTATGAAAACTTTTCAAAACATAGCACTAGCCACTTTTTGCTTTATGGTATTGAGTATATATGGAGCAAAAGCCCAGTCTGATACCAAAATTAATTGGAAAGAAGATTTAGAAATTTATAAGTCTTTATTAGAGCAAAAGCATATTAATTTATATCATGCAGTTGCTAAGGAAGTGTTTACTAATGAGTGGGAAGAAATCTATGGCAATATAAATTCCTTAGAAGATTTAGATGTTATCACAAAATTAATGCGTTTAACAAGACGTATTCATGATGGGCATACATCAATATCCTTAAGCAATGTTTCGTGGCATCAATTTCCTTTTGAAATAAAAAATATTGAAGGAAAATGGCGTGTGGTTAAAACTCTAAAAGCATATGAGCATTTGCTTTATGCCAGTTTAGAGTCTATAAACAATATCCCAATTCAGCAAGTAGCAAAACAAATTTCAGAAGTAGCCCAATTTGTAGAAAATAAATATTCTTTAAAAGAGCGAACAGGTAGTTATTTAACCACAGCAGAACTACTTTTTAATCTAAATATTATAGATGATTTGCAGACTGCTAACTTTAATTTTTTAGATAAAAACAATAAAAAGATGTCTCTTCCCTTGCATACGGTAGAAAAAGAATATTGGTATAAACAGCCTAATTTAAGTGAAGTAGTGTTACAGGTTTCTCAAATAAAAAAGCCCATAGATAGGAGGTCTGATTTGTGGTATGCCCCCATTTTAGAAACCAATGCATTGTATATAAACTTCAAATCATATCCTACGTTTGAAGTTATGCAACGTATAGGAGAACAATTAGTGGGGTATATTCAAGAACATAATATTAAACAAGTTATTATTGATATGCGTGAAAATGGAGGAGGCGATTTATACGTCGGCACCGTTTTAGCTTATGCCTTAAACTTAGCCGATTCTATAGATTGGGAACATGGAGTCTATGTGCTAACCAGTAATCATACTTTTTCCGCAGCTACGAGTAATGCGGCACTTTTTAAACAGTTGTTAAATGCAAAAATTGTTGGTCAGCCAACAGGTTCAAACCCCAACGGATATCAGGATATGGATACGTTTACTTTACCAAATTCTAAATTGGTTGTAACCTATTCCAAACGATTATTTAGGTTATCTGAAATACAAAATACAGCCTTAATACCAGATATTTTTATTAATCAAAGCGAAGCAGATTTGTTGTTGGGAAAAGATACCGTTTTGGCAACATTAATTAATAAGATAAAAAATTAAATATGATGAAAGTACCAAATCCTAACACGTTGTTTCCTCTAGAAAACTATAACAGATTATGCTTCTTAAAAAATATCATTAAAAACCCCAATATTTTGGTGGGTGATTATACATATTATGATGATTTTGAAGATGTTAATAATTTTGAAAAAAATGTAAAGTATCATTTTGATTTTATAGGAGATAAACTTGTAATAGGAAAGTTTTGTATGATTGCTTCGGGGGTTCAATTTATTATGAATGGTGGTAACCATTTAACAGAGTCAATTAGTGCGTTTCCTTTTGCTATTTTTGGAGGTGATTGGGAAGGTGCTATGCGTGGAAAAAGTTATCCGTTAAAAGGTGATATCATAATTGGAAATGACGTGTGGATTGGGCATGATGCCACAATAATGGCAGGTGTTAAAATAGGTGATGGTGCTATAATAGCATCAAAATCAGTTGTTACAAAAAATGTAGAACCGTATGCTATAGTAGGAGGGAATCCAGCTAAATTAATAAGAAAAAGGTTTGAAGAAGAAAAAATAGAAGAACTATTGCGTTTACAATGGTGGAACTGGAATATTAAAAAAATTACTGCTAATGTGCAATACTTAACTGGTAAAAATGTAGATGCTTTAAAAGCATAGTCCTCAAGTAAATTTAGTTTTAATGTTCATATAAAAGCGATTTAAGAAGTTACTTAAATCGCTTTATGCTTGATGAAATAGGTAGAAAACCAATTAGCTCTAGTACTATAATTATTTACTACTTTTTAATTTCTGAAATTTACAAACTAAGTATAAATAATTTAATTAGTTGTTTTTTGTGAAATGTTATTGTAGATGTAATTTTTTTAGTGTTATTTTAATTTTAATGAGAATAGTGCAATGATTTTTTGATTTCTATTCAAATATTGTACTTTTGATAGTTCAAAATTCATTTGGCTAATTGAAAAAATCTTTAAACTCTCATAATAATTCTTCTCAAAAAAGTCATAGTAAGTTATGGTCTTCATACATTAATGGCGATCAAGAAGCTTTTAAAATTATATACAATTATTACTACCAAATGTTGTATAATTTTGGGAAACGTTTTTTAAGCGCTTCTGAAGTTGAAGATTGTATCCATGATACCTTTTTAAATATTTTAAAGTACAAAGAATCTTCTTTAGAAGTAAAAAATGTAAAAGCTTATTTGTTTAAGTGTTTTAGAAATCAGGTTTTTAAAGTTAAGAAAGACACACAATTAGAATTTGATTTAAATGAAGGAACAATTGCGTATGAAGAAGATAGCCAAGACAAAGAATTAATTTTAAAGCAATTAAAAAAAATAATAAAAGAATTAAGCCCTCGTGAGCGTGAGATTGTTTACCTAAAATATTTTCAAAACTTTAATAATATTGAAATTTCAGAATTGCTTGATATTAATTATCAAACAGTTAGAAATATTTTAGCAAACGCAATAAAGAAGCTCCGTGTCCTTGGAGAGAATTATATAGAATTACTTTTTATGCTGTTCAATGAATAAAATTTACTTTTTTAACATTTAACTTATAGTACATTTATTGATTTGGTGCTCTATTTAAATATATAACGGATTTTTTAACCGATTTGTAAAAAAAATAAATAAGTACTAAATGAGTAAAATTTCTAAATTAACAGCTATGGTATTTCTTTTAATGAAATCCGTAGTTTTTTCACAAGACTATTATTTTGAAGATTTTAAACCATTTAACCAAAATATTCCAAGTCCAGAGGAGTTTTTGGGTTATGCCATAGGAGATTCCTATACAAGGCATGATTTGGTAGTAGCCTATTTTAAAAAACTTGCAGAACTTTCAGATAGAGCTTCATTTCAAGTTCTTGGTAAGACACACGAAAATAGGCCGCTTGTAATGTTAACAATTACTTCAGTTGAGAACCATAATAACTTAAATTCAATAAAAGAAAAGCACTTACAAGTAGTTGATGAAAATAAGGATATTACAGATTTTACAGGGCTTCCAGTTTTCATTAATTTAGGATATAATGTTCATGGAAATGAGCCTTCAGGAACAGAAGCCGCTTTATTGGCAGCATATACCTTAGTAGCTTCAGAAAGTTCTGTTATAAAAAATTACCTTAATCAATCGGTTTTATTTATAGAACCAACAATTAATCCAGATGGTAGAGATCGATATGCTAATTGGGCAAACTCATATAAAGGTAATCCTTTAATTGCAGATAAATATGATATTCAGCATAACGAACAATGGCCTTACGCCAGAACCAACCATTATTTATTTGATTTAAATAGAGATTTGTTGCTTGCTGTTCATCCAGAAAGTAATGCTAGATTAAAGTGGTTTCATGAGTGGTATCCTAATGTGGTGACAGATTTTCATGAAATGGGAACAAACAGTACGTTCTTTTTTGAGCCCAAACAGCCATCAGCGTCATTACATCCAATTACACCTGCTGAAAATTGTGAGGTTTTAAACACTGCATTTGCCAAAGATTATGTAGCAGATTTTGATAGCATAGGTTCTTTGTATTTTACTAAAGAAAAATATGATGCTACCTATCCAGGATACGGTTCAACCTATGGTGATTTGCAGGGATCATTATCATTACTATTTGAACAAGGAGGCTCTAAAGGACATGTTCAAGAAACCGATACTGGAACTAAAACCTTTGCTTTCACAATTAGAAATCAATACGTAGGCACCATTGCCACCATAAAAGCGGCGGTAAAAAACAAAGCGTTGTTGTATGCATACCAAAACAAGTTCTTTAGAAATTCAGTTACAGATGGGGAAAAGAGTAAGATAAAGGCCTATGTTTTTGGTGATAATTATGATAAAAATAGAAATAAAGCTTTTGTAGACTTACTGTTAAAGCACAAAATAAATGTTTATCCAGTAGAAAAGGATTTAAAAGTAGACGATAAAACTTTTAAAAAAGGATATTCTTATGTGGTACCAACAGCTCAAAAAGAATATTTAATGGTTAGAACCATGTTTGAAACTCATAGAAAATATAGAGATAGTGTGTTCTATGATGCCTCTTCTTGGTCTATGGCCAATTTCTATAACATGAAGTATAAGCCACTTACAAAATTACCTGTTTTAAAAAATAAAATTACAGAGCAAAGTAATATTGTAACTACTAAAAAATTAGAACCTAGTAATTATGCTTATTTAATACCTTGGGATGATTATTATGCACCAGCTCTTTTAAATAAATTACAAAATAAAAATATTGTTGTTAAAACAGCTCAAGAACCATTTTCTATAAATACTAATACAGATGTAAAGTCTTTTGATAGAGGAACTTTATTGGTGCCTGTTGGTTTGCAAAGCTGTAATAGTGAAGACCTATTTAAAACGCTTAATGATTTATGTGGGGTTTATAATATTCAGGCTTATTCTGTTAATTCAGGTTATAGTGTAACGGGTATAGATTTAGGAAGTTCAAATTTTGCAACTTTAAAACAAGCTAAAGTTATGATGCTTGTTGGTTCTGGCGTATCTGCTTATGAGTCTGGAGAGGTGTGGCACTTATTTGAAGAGCGTATGCAAATGCCAATAACCAAAGTTAATAATAACATGTTTGGAAGAGTAGATTTAAATAGGTATAACGTATTGATTTTGGTGTCTGGTAGCTATAATTCGCTCACAAAAATTAGTTATGATAGAATAAAAAAATGGGTAGCTCAAGGTAATACACTTATTACTATTAGAACAGCAAGTAGTTGGGTTATTAATAACAAAATTGTTAATGAGAGTTTTGTTAAAACTGTAAAAGATTCTGTAGTTCCAAGGTTAAATTATGCCGATAAGAGAGGAACGCTTGGGAAACAAAGAATTGGAGGCGCTATTTTTAATGTTGATTTAGATATTACACATCCAATTGCTTACGGATATCATGATCAAAACATTCCAGTTTATAAGAATAATACAATTTTTATAGCACCAAGTAAAGATAGATTTTCTACAGTAGCTAAGTATACCCAAAATCCTCATATTGATGGATTTGTTTCTCAAGAGAATATAGATAATTACATTACAAAATCAGCTTCTATTTTAACAAGTAAAATTGGAAAAGGTAATGTAATAATGTTTGCAGATAATCCTAATTTTAGAGGAGCTTGGTATGGTACTAATAAATTATTTATGAATGCTGTGTTTTTTGGCGGTATTATAAAATAAATAAAAATCGTTATTTGTTGCGAATAATCTAATATTTCAGACTAAACAATAATTTTTTTTTGTTAAAATTCTTAAAATTAACAAAAAAAGTATAGTACAAAATTCAAATATTAACTCATAAGTATAACAAAAGGAAATAAAACAATGTCAAGTTCAGAAAAAAATACCCTTCATGATTTGCTAAATAATGATAGTTTCATTGCATGGGTAATGTCTAATTTTAAAACAAATGATGGGTATTGGTCTTCATTTGAAGCAGACTTGAATAAATCAGAAAAAGCAGTATTCAATAAAGCAGTTAACATATTAAAAAAATTAAAAACACTTAATATAGACGATTATAAATCGAATCTATCAGAAGATTTTATTAAGAAACAATATGATAAGTTGATAGATGATTATAACACTACTGTTGTTAAAAAATCAAAAGTGTTTAAACTTAACAGCTTATTAAAGTATGCTGCTGTATTAGTTCTTTTAATTTCAATTGCAGGTTTGGTATTTTTTACTAATCAGTCAAATAAAAACCTTGCCAGTAATTTAGTTGAAACAAATTATAATCCTTCAGAATTACTGTTACAAACACCAGATAATAAATATTACGTGATATCTAATGTTAAGGCAGAATCTTTATTAGACGAAAATGGTGTTAAAGTAAATATTGATACAGAAGGAATTAGTTTTATGTATACTGAAAATTCAAAATCAGTTGATGATGCAAAGTATAGAGTGATAGTTCCAAAAGATAAAAAATACCTTGTTACCCTAATTGATAGTACCAATGTAGAGTTAAACTCTAATACAACTATAACTTTTACAAACTCTGTAAACACAAAAGAACGACACATAGATTTAGAAGGAGAAGCCTTTTTTGATGTAACACATGATGAAAAACGTCCTTTTATAGTGCAATCTTCAGATTTAAAAATTCAGGTTTTAGGAACAGAATTTAATGTATCTAATTATAAAGCCAATGGCTACACCAGTACAACTTTAATTGATGGTTCTATAAACGTTTCAAACCAACAAGGAGAAAGCAAAATTATAAAACCAGGTAGTCAAGCAAAACTACTTCACAATCAAGGACATTTAATTGTTAAAAAAGTAAATGTACAAGAAGCGGTTTCTTGGACTACTAATAGAATGATTTTTGAAAATGAAACTTTAGAAAACATTATTCAAAAACTTAATGTTTGGTACCCTGAGAAATTTATTCTAAATGATGAAAATATTAAAAAATACAGGTTTACAGGTACCCTAAAAAAGCAAAACGATTTAACCCATTTTTTACAAATGCTTAAATACACACAAGGAATTAGTTATCAAATTAATGATGACGAAGTAACCCTATTTTTTGAGTAACTAAATAACTATAATCTTATTTATGAAGAACAATTTAAAAACGACACATTTTAAAAGATTAAAGAAACCAATATTAGTTTTCGTTTTTGGTCTTATTGGTGCATGTGCATTTTCAGTAAATGTTTCTACTGTAAATGCCATGAATCAGAACAAAATGAAATCACTATCGGTTAATCAAGAACTAACAATTCAAGAACTATTTAATTTAATTTCTAGTAAAACAAGTTATGATTTTTTCTATAGCAGCCAATTAGAGGAGTTAAATGAGAAAGTTTATATAGATATAGAAAACGCTTCTGTATCTCAAATTTTAGATATAGCATTTAACAATTTGAGTATAGAATATACCATTAAAGGTAATGATATATTAATAAGAAAAAAGGAAACCAGTTTATTATCGCAAAATAAAATAAAAGTAACAGGCGTAGTTTATGATGATTTAGGTACACCATTACCAGGTGTAAACATTATTGTTAAAGATTCAAACATAGGTGTTACAACAGATTTTGACGGGGTTTTTACTATAAACGTTTACCCAACAGATGTATTATTGTTTTCATATATGGGTTTTCAAACAGAAACAATTCCTGTTAATAATAAAACGTGTTTAGAAATCAATTTAAAACCAGATACTAATGTGCTAAATGAAGTAATAATTTCTGGTGTTGCCTCAGGGACTTCTCGTAAAAAAATGTCTGTTTCGGTAGCTAAATTAAATTCTGAAGTTTTAGAGAAAGCTCCACAAACATCAGTATCTTCTTCACTTCAAAGTAAAATACCAGGTGTTACTGTAAACTCATTTAGTGGTTCTCCAGGAGGAAGTTCCAATATTGTTTTAAGAGGTTCTACATCTATTAGCGGCGGTAACAGTCCTATGATTTTGGTAGATGGTGTAATAATGGGAGGCTCTCTAGCCGATATTAATGTAGATGATGTAGAAAGTATTGAAGTGGTAAAAGGAGCAGCTGCATCATCGCTTTATGGGTCGCAAGCAGCAAATGGTGTTATAGTGGTAACTTCAAAAAGAGGAAAAAATTTAGAAGATGGTAAAACAACAGTAACTATTAGAAATGAATTAGGATTTCAAAGAGTTGCTAACCTTCTAGATTTATCTACTTCACATCACTATCGTCTTGACCCTACTTGGTTAGAAACCGATACTTATACTAAATACCAATTTGTAAATTATCCAGATGATTATGTTTCTGGTTGGGATCCTAGAATTACAGGAAACCGAGTTGAAAAAGATGATCATTATCAAGATATGCCATACAGAGTAAACAATGATTTACAAAAAGAAATGTTTACAGATGGTACTTATATAACCAACTATATTGGGGTTGGTCACAAATCTGGTAAAACTAATTTATACACATCTTTTGAAAACAATAAAAGTGAAGGTGTAGTTATTGAAACAGGCGGATATCAACGCCAAAGTTTTAGACTTAATATAGATCATGCCATTTCAAAAAAATTAAATTTATCTGCTAGTAATAATTATATCAGAACAGATAACGATTATTTAGGTGGTGGAACATCTGCCTTTTTTGAAGTGGCCTCTACAGAACCAGATGTAGATTTATTTCAAAAAAATGTTGATGGACAAGAATATAATTTCTATCCAAACCAATGGAATACCCAATTTGCAAATCCTTTGTATGACCTATGGAAAAAAGAAAGTACTGCAGAAAAAAGTAGATTTTTAGGCTCGTATGATGTGAACTACAAAATGAATAATGTTATTAGTTTTAAAGCATCTTACGCATTTGAACTAGAACACTTTAATAATAAAATTTTATCTCCTAAAACAACAATTAGCGATTTATTGCCCAATTATATAGACCCAAATGCAGATCCTTTAGAGGTAGATTATGCAGACCCTATAACAGTAGCATATACAGGAGGCGCTTTGAGTAAAAGAAATTATAAAGCACTAAATGAAAGTTTCAGGTTTACAATTAATTTTAAGAAAACATGGGGAGAACTAGATTTTAATGGAAAATTAAGCTATTTAAACGAAGACAGTCACTTTGAAAGCGTAACAACAAATGGTACTTCTTTTGTTTTAAATGATTTCCCAATATTTGACAATTTTGATCCAGAAACTATTGATGCTACAGATTATACCAGAGATATAAGAGCCCAAAACTATTTTGCAATTGCCTCTTTTGTATTTAAAGATAGGTATATTTTAGATGGGTTGTTTAGAAGAGATGGTTCTTCGCTTTTTGGTGAAAATGAAAGATGGCAAAATTATTTCCGTGTTTCTGGAGCGTATCGTATTACTAAAGATTTACAAATACCAGGTGTACAAGAACTAAAAATTAGAGGAGCCTACGGAACATCCGGATTAAGACCAGGCTTTGGTGATAAAGATGAAACTTTTTCATTAAACGACGGAATAGCAACTAAAAACACCTTAGGTAATAAAAATCTAAAGCCATCAAGGTCGGCAGAGTTAGAAGTTGGTATAGAGGCTTCGTTTCTTAAAAAATTAAGATTAGAAGCTACATACTCTAACACCAAGGTAACAGACCAATATTTATTAGCACCATTAGCGTCTCATGCAGGTGGATTTCCCTATCAAAATGTAAATGCAGGAGAACTAGAAAGTAAAACATTTGAAGCTGTTTTAGATGCTCAAATAATTTCTAATGAAAAGTTTAGTTGGAATGCAGCCATTACTTTTGATCGTACCAGACAAAAGATTACCAAATTAACAATACCAGAATATAGAACAGGTCCAAGAAATACCTTTAGAATAAAAGAAGGAGAAACTTTTGGAACCATGTATGGAGTAGATTTTGTTAGAACCCTAGAGCAAATGGAACAACAACTTCCAGAGGGAGATGACATTAATAATTACTCTGTAAATAGAGATGGTGTTGTAGTATTAACTAGCGATATAGGAACTGTAGATGAAAAACCGTTTGTGCTTACCGATGAAAGTGGAGCGGAACTAGTTCATAAAATTGGAGACATCAATCCAGATTTTAATTTAGGTTTAAACACCTCGTTCAGTTACAAAAACATTTCGGCTTATATGCTGTGGCAATGGAAACAGGGAGGCGATTTGTATAATCATACAGCCCAATATTTAGTAAGAGATAATCGTCTTGGTATTATAGATCAAATTCACACCAAGCCAGAAAATAAGAAAACGGTTAACTATTATCAAGCACTGTATGATGCAGATGCTATAAACGGTTTTTGGGTAGAAGATGCAACGTATGTAAAGTTAAACGAAGCTTCTTTGTATTACACATTAAACAAAAAATCTAAAGGTTTTAACGTAGACTATATTGAGGAAATAAAAATAGGTGTTATTGGTAGAAATCTCTGGACAATAACAGACTATACAGGTTATGACCCTCAAGTAGGATCAGACGGATTTCTTTTTGATGATTTTGGATATCCAAACTTTAGAAACTACTCAATATCTGTTCAAATAAAATTTTAATGATATGATGAAAAGAAAAACATATAACTATTTTTTATTGGTATTAACGGGCTTACTTTTTAATAGCTGTAGCGATTTAGAGGTAGAAAATTACAATGACCCAGATAGAGAGGTAGTATTATCAACATCCGATGGTATAAGAAGTTTAGCTTCTGGATTATTTAATACTTGGTTTACCCAAGAGCAACATAATTTTGGGTCTCCTGGTCCTGCTATGTGGGTTATGGCAGATTGGGGCACCGTAACATTTGCAAATTACGGTACGCTAGATATGAGCCAAGAACCAAGAATTTTTATGGATAATTCGCCTTCGTATGCATACCATTCCAACATTAGAAATTATTGGCAGTATATGTATAGAGTTGTAACAACAGCTAATGATGTACTTGTAGGTATAAATAACGGAGTGCAAATAGGGGATGATGGTGAAGAAACAGAAATGGTTAAAGGTTTTGCCTATTTTATGCAAGGTTTAGGTAATGGCTATATAGGTTTGGTATTTGATAAAGCTTTTCCGTCAGACGAAGACACAGATTTGGCTACACTAGAAGTTACAGATTATCAAACATCAATAACCCTAGCTATTAATCAGTTAGAAAAAGCAATTCAGGTTTTTGATACTAATGAATTTACACTTCCATCCGATTGGATTAATGGCAATGCTTTTACGAACGAAGAAATGTCAAAATTAGCACATTCATTCATTGCTCGTCTTTTGGTTTATTCTGCAAGAAATGAAGAGGAAACAAACGCTATAGATTGGGAAGAGGTTTTATACCACGCAGAAAAAGGAATAACAGAAGATTTTAATGTTGAAGGAGATGGCAATGCTTCAGACAGAAAATGGATGTCTTGGTACAAGTATTATATGGCAAGAACAGGTTGGGGTAAAGTTGATATGCGAGTAATTCATATGTTAGACGAATCTATCCCAGCTAATTGGCCAGAGGGCGGTATAAATGATTTACCAAATGATGGACGTATAGTTTCTAATGATCAACGAGTTCAAACAGATTTTCAATACGATTCATCAAATAGCAGACCAGAACGTGGCACCTACAGATGGTCTACCTACAGGTATTCTAGATTAGATAGTTGGATAAATGCCAATTTTTTTGCTCCAGTTATCATGATGCGTAAAGCAGAAATAGATTTATTTAAAGCAGAAGCTTTATGGCGTTTAGATAGATTTGATGAAGCTGCAGATGTCATTAATTTAGGAACTAGAACAACAAGGGGTAATTTACCATCAATATCTAATGACTCAGAAGAAATTGAAAGTGCAATAATATATGAGCGTACCATTGAACTCCCATTAACCGGTATGGGAATTGAATACTTTGATATGCGTAGAACAGGGCAATTACAAGATGGGTCTTTGTTGCATTTTCCCATTCCAGCACAACAGTTAGAAATATTATCAGAACCGTTTTATACCTACGGAGGAATAGACCCTCAGTACGGTGTTCCTAATCAAGATGTAGCTATTAACGGTTGGTTTAAACCTTAAAAATAAATTATACTAAAAACAAAACTTGAAAAATATGAAACTATTTACATTTATAGCTTTTTTTGTAACCTTTGGCAGTTTAGTGTTCACTTCTTGTGAAAGAGAAGCGCTGCCCGTATACCCCGGAACCATTGTACAAATTGATACAGTCTTTGTAGAAGGTGCTAACTTAACATACCCTACATTTACAGGGTCTGATACTAGTGGAGATAGATTTTATGCGTTCAGCGGCTCTAGTTCTACAGACTTTAGTTCTATGTCTGGTACAGATTGGACGTATGAACTTTGGATTAAAGTAGATCCAGACGCTTTAATTGGAGATCCAAATGAACCATCCGGACAAACCGCAGGTGGTGCATCTATTAGTGAACGTTCTAGAAATTTTGAATTGTATTTAATTGAAGATAGTAATGCCGATTATGCCATTAAATATAATAGATTAGATGATGATAATTTACCACTGGGTACTATGGAATCTTCAAATTCTGGAATCAACCTTAAATTTGATGAGTGGGTACATGTAGCCATATCTCGATCTTCAACAGATGGTTTAGCAAAATTCTACATAAATGGTACATTGATTGATTCTAGCTCAGATCCTCTTTGGATACAACCTGTAAACGATACTTGGTTAGATTTTAATTATATGTATAGAGGTGGCAACATGAATTTCTTTAAAGGCTCTTTTGATAATATACGTATATCATATGTAGATAGATATCCTACCGAGTTTGAACCAGACCAATTTGAAAGATTTACGGTTGATAATAATACTTTTTTACAAATGGATTTGGATAATAACCTTACACCTTTTGATCCCGTAAGTGACTATGATAAAGTAGAAATAAAAGGCGTTTATTCATATTACATTCAAGTAATAAATACAGTTTTTTGGACAAGTGAAGATTACGTGCTTCCGTCAGACGACTAGATAATTAAATAAATGTAAAACACTGGTATTTAGTGATTTGTAAAAATCGCTTAGATAGCTATTTGCCAAATTTAAAAGAGTAAATATGAAAAACTTCATTAGTAAATCACAAAATGTTATAATCAAGACACTATTGTGCTGCATATTAGTTAGCTCATCTTTGTTTGCTCAAACCAAAGCGCCTTTTATGACAGATGTTTGGGGAGGTGTAAATTGTTATGATAATAATGGAAACTCTGT
Organism: Seonamhaeicola sp. S2-3; assembly: GCF_001971785.1. Classification (NCBI taxonomy): domain Bacteria; kingdom Pseudomonadati; phylum Bacteroidota; class Flavobacteriia; order Flavobacteriales; family Flavobacteriaceae; genus Seonamhaeicola; species Seonamhaeicola sp. S2-3. The sequence goes on from NZ_CP019389.1 coordinate 2,684,718, forward strand.
TTACCCAGGAAATTATTATACTCCAAATCATTGTTCAGCTGGTTGTGTTGCTATTTCAATGGCTCAAATTTTATATTATTACCAATGGCCAATAATAGGCGTTGGTAGCCATGTTTTTTCAGATAACTATAACGGAGAATTAAGACGTCACGCTGTATTTTTTGATACCATTGAATACGATTGGTCTAACATGCTCGATGAATATTATGGCAAACCATCAACAGACATAGAGCAAAGGGCAATAGGAGAGCTTTTCTACAGTACAGCTACTGCTCTAGAAATGGATTTTGAACCAAGTGGTTCTACCTCCAATCTAAATAAAACACCTTTTGTTTATAATAACTTCTTTAGATATGCTTGCCATTATGAAGATGTGAGTTGGCCTTCTTTTTGGGATAAATTAAAAGAAAATGTTTTAGCAGGATACCCAGTACCTATTGCTATTAGCGCAACAAGAACAGGAGATGGTCATGTTGTGGTGGCTAATGGGTATAAAGAAATAGACGGTAAACCTTACTATTATTTAAATTGGGGTTGGTACAATGTTAATAATATAAATGGTTGGTACAATATTCAAGGTTGGACAAGTGAAACTGGAGGATATAATACGGTTGATGGCGCTGTTTTTGATATTATGCCTAATCCGCAAATTACATCAATTGAAGCAACTGGAACTGGAAATGATTTTACTGTTAATTGGGAAGTAAGCAGCAGAATTAATTGGAATGAGTTTACACTAGAACAAAAGGTAGATCAAGGTAATTGGGAAGAAGTTGCAAATGGTATAACGTCTAAGTCTTATACAATAAATAATCCTACAGGTGAGGTTTATCAGTTTAGAGTTAAAGTTATGATTGACGGCCTATATTATGAAGATTCGTGGTCTGAAATTGAGGCTTATGCTGTAAGTGGTGGTTATGATGGTTATGGTAATTTTGGTGGTAAACAGTATGCTTATGCTAGACAAACTCCGGATAATGATTTAAACTTTACTAATGATTACACTTTTGAAACTTGGATACGATTAAAAGATGGTAATAGTAATGGTAATGTTATTATAGACCAACAGCCTGTTTTTGGTTTAGAAATTACAGATGTTACAGCTACAGACTACTCAGTTAAATTTATTTCTCATTCTAGTGGTGCAGAATTAATTTCTAGTGCCACAGGTAATAAATTAGAGAATAATAAATGGGTTCACATTGCTGTATGTCATACCACAAATAACACCAAGCTTTTTGTTGATGGTGTATTAAGGCATGAAGACACCAGTACAAATTTTAATTTAACTAGCTCTAATTCAGCACTAAATATTGCAGAACGTTATAATGGGGGGTATTCTGGAAGAATTATAGCAGATTTAGACCAAATTAGAATTTCAAAAACCGCAAGATATACCACAAATTTTACTCCCATAAAAGAGCAAATATATCTAGTAGATGAAAATACCGTTTTATACCTGCCTTTTCAAGATGTTCATAATATTAGGCTAAAAGATAAAGCTAGTAATTTAAGCGTAATAGTTAAAAATGACACAGATTATGTTGAATGGAATTTTGATAAAACCAGCAGTACATTATCAAATGAATCATTTGAGTTGATTAAAACTTCACTAAGCGTATTTCCTAACCCAGTTACCAATAATCATTTAGAAGTTGCATTCAATAAAGAATTAGATATAAATGCCATCCAATTTAAGGTGTTCGATATTCATGGAAGACTATTGGGTGTTAAGTCTAATAAAGTAGGAATTAATACTTGGCAATTAGACATACAAAACGCCAATTCAGGAATCTATGTTTTGCAAATACAAGGAGATGGTTTTACTGCTAGCAAGAAAATAATGATAAAATAATTAATCCTTAAACCCTTAAATTATGAAACAACAATTACTAACATTTTTAGCAGTTACGTGTTTAATTTTGGTCTCTCATGCTCAAGATTATTGTCTTGAACTTGATGAAGCAAATGCACAAAGAGTAAGGTACTTGACAAGTTCAGGAGATATTTTAGATACAAAATTAAATGGTGCAACAGATTACACCATAGAAGTTTGGGTAAAACCAACAAGTACAGATATACACAATAATGTAATCTTAAAAAGGTGGAATCAATTTGCTTTAACCTTATACCAAGATGATAACAAAAGATTTTACTTTACTCATTACGCACCATCTACAACTGGTGCTAATACATACGTTAACACAAAATACAACGTAATTAATATAAATGAATGGAATCATTTAGTAGTTATTAATGATGGAACTGCCAATACTTTAAAACTATATGCTAATGGAGTAGAAGTAACAGGAGATACTTCTGGGAACCCAACCACTCAAACAGCACTACCATTAGATGCTGCTCCTAGTGCTTCAAATTTATATGTGGGGTATGGAGGAACAGGAACATATTTAACAGCACAGGTAGATAAAATAAGAATAAAAAATACAGCCGAATCTATTGCAAGTTTGCAAACATCTGTAACAGACGCTGCATATACAGTAGACGCCAACACAGCGGTATTGTATAATTTTGATGAAGGCAGTGGCTTAGCATCTGTAAATGAAGCAGATTCTGAAAATGGCATTTTTCAATGTAATGCAGGAGATTGTGTTGCGGGTGAAACTTGGTGGGTTGATTTAAGCACTACGTTAACCTCTAAAGCATTTAATACTACTAGTTTTAAATTATTTCCAAACCCTGCTAAAAATAAACAGTTTATTGTTCAAGCTAAAAACAATGAAAGTTTATTAGGAATAGTAATTTATGATGTTTTTGGAAAGACAGTAAAAAAAGAAGACTTTAAAAGTACCACTTTTTACACTGATATTAATGTTAATAATTTAAAATCAGGGGTTTATATTATTAAAGTGAATACAACTGAAGGCGTTGGGACTCAAAAATTAATTATAAAATAGCTTTTAGCAAATACTGAATAAAAAGCCTTATGTAAGTTTAATTTACACAAGGCTTTTTTTTGATAGTAAAACAAATTTTTTGGTGCTTTTACTAATGTAACGTGTTTTGTTGTTAAAAATCGTTAATAGTTTATATTAATTGAATATTGATTTATACAACAAATTTAAAATGGTTTCTAAGTTTATAAATCTTTAATTATTTAGAAGAAAATAAACTATGAATCTAATAAAAATGTAGGCTTCTCCAAAAAGGGGAAGCCTACAATCTGTTTAGAAAATATTATTAAAAAAAGTATGAATCAAAAATAGCTAACCTTTAAAAGGTTTCAATTTAAAAAATTGTCGAAGCATTAACAATTAGAGATTGGAAGCGTAATCTTGATGTGTAAATGCTCATGATATTGAAGATTATTTAATAATCAGTTATCGCAAAGATTTAGGTCTGGAAATTACCTTCGATGAAATTGATAATATCTTGGAAATGTGTTTATAAGTAGTTAGAAACAATTTTTAATGTATTCATTTAATTAAGGCTCCAAAGAATTGTTTTTTGAATCTTAGCATGATATGTATTAAAAACTAGAAGGGTGTGTCGCGTTTTGATGTTTGTATTTTTTGGTACCTATTTTGTATGTTTTAACTCTTCATTTATAATAAATTGCAATCAGAATTTTTCTCGATGTTAAATTATTTGAACTATGAAAAAAATTATTGATGAAACAAAATATATTGATATTAATAAAAATTTTAGAGTGCCAATGTACCAACAAATTGTGGATTCTATAATCAATAATATATCAAATGGAAATATTGAATTAAATGAAAAATTACCATCAATAAATGCTATAAGTAAGAGATGCTATTTGTCTCGAGATACAGTTGAAAGAGCATATCGTATTCTCAAAGAACGCAATATCATTGTGTCAATACCCAGAAGAGGGTATTATGTGTCAAAACCAGAAACGCTCCATAAGTCTAAAATTTTGTTTTTAGTAGACAAATTAAGTTCTTATAAAATGAAGGTTTATAATTCATTTCTTGATAGGATCGGTCTTAATTCAAAAATAGACTTAGTAGTGTATCACTGTGATGAGTCTTTCTTTTTAAATACTTTAAGGAACAATAAATCAGGCTATGACTTCTATATTATTGTACCCCATTTCAAAATAGACAACTTACATCATGCAAGCTATACAGAAGAGGTCGTTCAGGCTATAGACGCCATTCCGAAGAATAAGTTGATGATATTAGATAATTTGATGCCCTCAATGGGAAATGACGTTGCGGCAGTATATCAAGAATTTGATAAAGATATATATGAAGCTTTAAATGATGGTATGGCTAAAATATCAAAGTACAAAAAAATGGTTTTAATTTATCCAGAAAATTCTGTTTACCCCTTTCCAAGAAGGATTTTGCACGGTTTCAGAAAGTTCTGTTTGGAGAACGAAATCGATTATGAAATTCTTAATGAACTGTGCGATGGTATGTCATTTAAAAAAGGAGATTTGTTTATAATAATGGAGGAGTCAGATTTGGTTGACTTAGTGAATCAGATAAGAGAAAAGAGATTTAAGATAGGAGAAGAAATAGGAGTTGTTTCATATAACGATACACTGCTTAAACAGCTATTGGGCATAGCTGTTGTATCTACAGATTTCAAAATAATGGGGGAGATGGCTGCTCAAATGCTTTTAAAAAGACAAACCAATAGGGTAAAAGTCCCTTTTAGTTTTATAGATAGACCTTCAGTCTAATCAATATACAGATAAAAGGAATATTCAAAAAAAAGACCTATTTTTAAAGTTTAAATTTTTATAAAAAAACAATAAAAGTTGAACTTTAGCCTTTCCTTTGGGTTAAGGAAAAAATTTTAATTAACTTTTTCAGCTTTTAAAATATCATTACTTAATCAGTATTTTTTAAATATGCGAAAGCATTTTATTATATTCTTTGTTTTTGGCTTTATAGCATTTGGGGGCTCACAAAACAATATCTATAAGTTTAAACACTTATCCACCTCCGATGGCTTATCACAAAATTCAATCATTGCTATAAATCAGGACAGTTTAGGGCAAATATGGATAGGTACCAGAGATGGTTTAAATAAGTACGATGGCAGTGAATTTACGGTTTATAGACATGATAAGAACGACTCTTTATCCATAAGTAATAATGATATTTTTTGCATAGAAAATGATAGCAATGGTTTTATCTGGGTTGGAACTCACAAGGGCTTAAATAAATACGACCCCAGAAAAAAAACCTTTAAAACTTTTCTGAAAAATAGGCAAAGTACCTCACTTGCTAGTAACCGTATTTTGACTGTTAAGGAATTAAAAAATAAAGAGATTTGGGTTGGTGTTCCTTCAGGATTATCAGTTTACAATGAAGCAACAGATACCTTTAAAAATTATACATTACAGGGTCAGGTATATTCTATTTTTGAAGCTAAAAGTGGAGCTGTTTTTATAGGTACAAGTAAGGGACTAGTGAAGCTTTTGCATAAATCAAAGGAAAGGTATAGTTTCCAAACGATTGTAGGAACGGAGGGGATTGTAGTACAAGCTTTAGAAGAAACCGAGCTTGGTAACTTGCTTTTAGGTACAGAAAAACAAAGTATTTTAGAATATAATCCAGATGATGGAGTCTTAAAGCCTTATTTAGACGAATTTACATTAAAAGGAAATAACAAAAATGTAAGGCAGTTACTGTTTGATGGTTCTGGAAATTTGTGGGCAGGCACATACCATGGTGTACAGGTTATTAACCAAAATAAGGATTTATTTGCAATATATAGCAGTATTAATGATGATGAATCCATTAGCGGGAATTTTATAAAAAGTTTGTTCAAGGATAGAAAAGGCTCAATTTGGGTAGGAACCTATCATGAAGGTCTCAATATTTGGGATGAATCCAATATTAATTTTATAAATATTATCCGAAAATCAGGCGGCAAAGGTTTGAGTTTTAATGCTGTAAGTTCCATCGTGAATCATGACAGCATAGTGTTTTTTGGAACAGAAGGAGGAGGGATTTCTATTTTAAACACGAGAACTAAATCTTTTGAGTATTTAACAACAAAAAATTATCCAAATCTTAAAAGCGACAATATTAAATCTTTGTTCTTGTCAGAAAATAACAATATTTGGGCAGGTACATTTAAAAACGGGCTGGTAGTATATGATATTGTAGAAAAAAAAATAAAGAACAATTTATTACCTAAAAAGTTACTTGATTATACAGATAATATTGGTATAAATTCAATTAGTGAAGACGTTAATAAAAATATTTGGATAGGAACTCGGGGAAGGGGTGTCATAAAGTATAATGCTGTTAATAGGTCATTTAAGATTTTAAATAGTAGGACGAATAAAAATATAAGCAACAATATAATAAGGGCTGTATATGTGGACTCTAAAAATAATGTTTGGGCAACTACTGCAGAAGGTTTGAACTTTATTGGAGTAAACGGAAAAGTAAAGAATTATTTTTATGATGCTAAAACTAAAGTAGGAATAAGTACTATTGCTGTTTTTGAATCTTATAACGGCATTATTTGGGTAGGTACAGAATTTGATGGACTTTTCAAATTATCTAATAATAAATTTGTTCCGGTAAATTTAAGTATTGACGATACTACAGTAATGGGGATTAGAAGTATTGTTGAAGATGAAAAAGGGCTTTTATGGCTCAGTACAACTAATAACGGAATTATTTGTTTTAGCCCTCAAAGGAATCAGATTATTAAAAACTATACTCAAAAAGACGGACTTAAAGGTAATCAATTTAACAATAATGCTAGTTTACGTATTGGAGGTTCAAGCTTTATATTTGGAGGAGGAGCAGGCGCGTCTTATTTTGATTCAAACAATTTAGTTGAAAATGAATATGCGCCACAAGTGCTCCTTACCGATTTTAAAATAAAAAATAAATCTGTAGGTGTGAACAAAGGTGGGGGCTTGCTAAGCGAAACAATAACTTACACCGATAATGTTGAACTCTCTCACGATCAAGGGAGTTTTAGTATTACGTTTTCTATGCCCAGTTTTATCAATTCAAGTAGGAACACATACTTATACCGTTTAAAGGGGCTGGAAGAAGAATGGATAGAAACATCTCAAAACACAGCATTTTATACCATCCAGAACCCTGGAAATTATACCTTCGAGGTAAAAGGTATAAATAATGATGGTGTTGCTAACAATGCACCTACAACCTTAAATGTTAGGGTAAACCCTGCCCCATGGCGATCTTGGTGGGCGTTTTTGTTTTACGGAATATTTGTTTTTTTCGTATTGTATTATTTAATGAATATTTTAAAGTCAAGAACCAAGTTAAAGCACCAGTTGGCCTTAGAACAAATTGAAGTAGAGCAAACCAAGTCCGTCAATAAAGCAAAATTGGAGTTTTTTACCAATATATCTCATGAATTTAGAACGCCACTAACGCTAATACTTGGGCCACTAAATCAAATGCTCGATAATTACAGGGGAAGCAGTTCCATGTACAAAAAATTGAAAGTAATAGAGAGTAGTGCCAACCATTTACTTCAACTTATTAATCGTTTGATGGATTTTAGAAAGCTTGAGAATAATTTAATGAAACTAGAGGCAGCTGAAGGCAATGTGGTAAAATTTATGCAAGAAATATATTTATCCTTTTCAGAATACGCCAAGAGTGGAGGTTACGATTATACTTTTCAGACGTCTTCTGATAACATCCAAATATACTATGACCGTTATAAATTAGAACGGGTGTTTTATAACCTGATTTCAAATGCGTTTAGATATACGCCAAAAGGAGGGAAAATAGTATTAAAAATTATAGAAGAAACTGGTAAAATTTGTATTCGGGTTGAAGATTCTGGTGTCGGGATAGCAGAAGAATATCGAGATAAAATATTCGAACGTTTCTTTGAATTGCCCATAAACAGAAAGCCGGACAAAGATTATAACAAGGGAACGGGGATAGGTCTATCTATAGTTAAAAATATTGTTGATTTGCATAAAGGACAAATTAAGGTATTCGATAATGAAGTTGGGACGGGTTCTGTTTTTTCAATTGAACTGCCTTTAGGCAGAAAGCATCTTGAAGATGAAGAAATTATTCAAGACTTTAAGTTTTCTGATGATTTGGAACAGTACGTTAGTCAGTTAGAGGAACAAGAGACGATACTTGAAAAGGATGCTTTAGAACGGAAACATGTTGATGAAAAGCCTACTGTACTTATTGTAGAAGATAATAAGCGGCTTAGAAAATTTATTGTTGATATTCTTATAAATGACTACAATATTTTAGAGGCAGAAAACGGCAAAGTAGCCTATAAACTGGCTATATCAGAGCAAGTAGAGCTTATAGTAAGTGATGTAGTTATGCCAGAAATGACGGGTACCGAGTTGTGCTCTTTGGTAAAAGAGAATATAAGAACTAGTCATATTCCCGTAATTTTGTTAACATCAAGATCTTCGTTGATTTTCAAAATGGATGGACTGGAAAGTGGCGCAGACGATTATATAAGTAAACCATTCAATGTAAAAGAGTTCAAGCTTCGAATAAAAAATATTTTGAGTACTATATTGCGCTTAAAGGAGAAGATAAACTCTAATGAAATACTACAGCCCGGTGATATTGTTTTGTCTTCTTTAGATGAAAAATTGTATAAAAAGGCACTTGCTATAGTTGAAGAAAACATAAGTAACGAACAGTTTGATATTCAGTTTTTTTGTGAAGAGTTAGGTGTTAGTAGAACTGATTTGTTTACAAAAGTAAAAGCATGGACTGGTTTTACCCCTAAAGATTTTATTCAGCATATCCGGTTGAAAAGAGGGGCGCAATATTTAGAACAAGGAAAGTTCAGTATTTCCCAAATTAGTTATAACATAGGTTTTAAAAACCCAAAATACTTCAGTAAATGCTTTAAAAAAAAATTTGGAAAAACTCCAACCGAATACATCAAAACTTTTTCTGATTATTAAAACCCAACTTTTTCTTAGTTTTTTTCGTATGGTCTAAAAAAAAATTATAGTTTTTTTGGCAATCCCTTTTTAAATGGATTTCCACACCCCTTTTTTGTATTTATTTCCCCCTTCTATTATTTAGTTTTGGAGTAGTTAAAAAATTAGCTAAGCTCAATGTATGTTAGGTTCTGGATATATAAAGAGGATCAATTAAACTAATGAAAAACAAGAAAATAAATTTTTGGGAATTCGCTATAATCATGATTATGGTGCTTGTTTCCTTGGTGCTTGTATATTTTGTAGTCTAAAGAATTCATGAGTATATATGATATTATTAGGGTGGTGATTTTGACCTATCAAATGAATTAATTTAAACTAAATTATATGTTAAAACTTAAACTAAAAATGAAACACAATTACAAAAAAAGATGGTGTGTTTCTGGGCTAACATGGATAGTTGTGTTCATGTTGTCCAGTGCCATTGCTATTGAGGCTCAAACACAGCAACAAGTGGCAGGAAGCATTTATGATGCCAATGGAATCCCGTTGCCAGGTGTAAATGTTATACAAAAAGGAACTAATAACGGTGTTTCCTCAGATTTTGATGGAGAATATGTAATAAACCTTAAAACTGGCAGTAAAACATTGGTTTTTTCTTATGTAGGTTACAAAGCTCAGGAAGTTCATGTTGGTAATGAAAATATTATTAATGTAACATTAGAAGAGGATGTTGCAAGTTTAGATGAAGTAGTTGTTATTGGTTATGCGGCGATTGAGCGTAAAAAAGTTTTGGGAGCAATGTCGGGTATTAAATCAGAGAGCATTGAACAAGCCACCCCTGTACAGGTTTTTGAAGGTGTGCAAGGAAAGTTAGCTGGTGTACAAATTCTTACTAACAATGCTCCTGGTTCTGGTTTCGATATCAGGGTTCGTGGGGTGTCTACTTTTGGAAGTGGTACTAGTCCGCTGTATGTTGTCGATGGGCAACAGCTTGAAGATATTGATAATCTTGATCCAGCTGATATAGCATCTTTTGAAGTTTTAAAGGATGGTGCCTCGGCAGCAATCTACGGGTCGCGAGCGGCTAATGGTGTGGTATTAATCACAACGAAGTCTGGTAAATCAGGCGACCTTAGCTTAGAGGTTACTACTACTACAGGTGTTAATAATTTGGTTGGCGATTTGCGTGTTTCAAATACCAAACAAAGAATAGCCATGGATAGGGCTAGAGCAAACGACCCCACACAACTTACCACTCGAGAGCTAGACTCCTTAAGTTTACTTAATAGAAATTCTTATGATTTACAGAAATTGGTAATGCGCCCCGCAATAAGGCATCAAACTAATTTAGCGTTAAGTGGTGGTGGCGAAAAAACAAGATTTCGATGGAATACTGGGTTTGTTAATGAAGAAGGGCTGGTTAGAAATACTGGATATAAAAGAATTAATACCCAAGTTAGGTTGGATTCTGACGCCACAAAAACATTAAAGTTGGGAACTAGAATAAACTTGTCGTATGATGAAGCTAATGGTATATCTGAAACCTCAGTTTTGCAGCAACTAGCAGAACGTATACCCTACTACCCGTTATATGAACCAGATGGTTCATTTACACCCAATTTAGCAGCACGGGCAAATATTCTGGCCGAGGCAGAATTAAGAACTCTGAAAAATAGAAATTACCGTATGCAATTATTTAATTATGCAGAGTTAGAAATACTTCCTAAGCTTAAAATAAGATCTACCTTAGGTGTGAATTGGAGGCTTTTGAAGCGAAACGATTTTCGACCTCAACGTATATCAGGATCGTTTGAGAGTGGAGATCCTAATGGTAGAGAGCAGCAAGATATGACTTACGATATCCAGCAAGAGAATATTCTAACCTATAAAAACACTTGGGATAAGCACGATTTACAAGTTATTAGCGGTATGCAAATTCAAAAATATTTTAGAGAGTATTCTGATTTTCGATCTCTAGAATTTACTAATGATTTGGTTTCTACGTTCAATAATGCGGCACCAGGAACGATAACGTCAAATAATTTTGATGAAAGACATAACTTATACTCTTTATTTGCTGGTTTTAACTATGATTTTGACGATAAATATTTAGTAGGAGCTACAATCCGCCGGGATGGATCATCAAGGTTTGGTAAAGATAATAAGTTTGGTTATTTCCCTTCTGCAACTTTAGGGTGGAGAGTAAGTAACGAGAATTTCCTTAAAGGAAATAAAACTGTTAATAATTTATTGATAAGAGCAGGGTATGGTGTTGTGGGGAATGAGCGTATAGCAAATTATGATGCCTATAATGCTTTAGAAACAGGATTTACTTACAACGGTATTAGTGGTATAGCACCAACACGTTTAGGTAACTCAGAATTAGGTTGGGAAGAAACTACCTCTACGAATTTAGGTTTGGATTTATCTATGTTTAAGAGTAGGCTGGAAATAAATATTGACCTTTGGAAAAAAGAAACCAAAGACCTTTTAGCCGTTGTTCCCTTGCCTGAAGAGTCAGGTTATTCGGGTATTCGTAAAAACGTAGGAGCTGTTAACAACAAGGGGATAGACTTCAATATAAGTGGAACCATTCTTAAAACTAAAAATTTCTCTTGGAGTAGTAATTTCAATATAGGGCTTCTTGAAAATGAAGTGGTTAAGTTAGATGGAGGAGTGCCGTTTGAGAGCGGACAGTATAGAATAGAAGAAGGGCAACCTGTTGGTAACATCTTTGGATATGTGAATTTGGGTGTTTTTCAATATGATGAGTCTAATGCATTTACACCTGAGGGGGTACAATTAACACCCAATTTTGATGATACAGGCGCATTTGTTAATTATACGCTTAACGGGTCTAATTATACTGGTGATGTAAATCAAATAAAGGCTGGTAATAGAACTCTTGAAGGAGGTGATATTATTTGGAAGGATACTGATGGTGATTTTAATATTACTGTTGACGACAGGGAAATATTGGGTAATGGTTTATCAACCATATATGGTGGGTTTTCTCATGATTTAAAATATAAAAACTTTTCTGCTAGTGTGCTTTTTGATTATAGTTTGGGGCAAGATATTTATAGACGTTGGGATGAGACTAGAAACGATTTAAACTCTGGAGGAGAAACCCCAGGGCCTGATCGTATAGAAGGCGCTTGGAGAAACCCTGGAGATGTAACTGTTTACCCACGTTTAGATCGTGTTGCACAAAATAGAAATAGACCTAATAGTTTCTTTGTAACCGATGGTAGTTATATTAAATGGAGATATATAAAATTCAGGTGTAATCTATCTAAGGATTTGTTGAGTAGGTTAAGTTTTGTAAAAAAGGCTTCCATAAATCTTGCTGTTAATAATGTTTTAACTTGGACAAACTATATCGGATATAACCCTGAAATAGGTAACAGAGGTAATGCATTGCAACCCAATGTAGATAATTTAAGATACCCTAATGATCGAGAAATCATATTAGGATTAAGCGTTAAATTTTAGAAAAAAATAACATGTTAAAAGATAGTAAATTCAATCAAATAAAAGGTATTGCATGTCTATTGCTAGTATTGGTTAGTGCTTATTCATGTGAAGACCTTGTAGAAGAAACACCAATTAGTGAAATATCACCAGATAGTTTTTTTACCAATAACGACAATCTTGAAGCTGCACTCATGGGAGTTTACGATGGTGTTCAAGGAACTTATAGAGATAAAACTTTTTTTTGGGGTGAGTTCAGATCCGATAACCATGCGCCTTTTGGTACAGCGAATCAAGATCAAATAGAGATAGTTAATAATAACATTACTCCAGGTAATGGAGCAGTAAGATGGGATAGATTGTATCGCTCAATAGATCGCGCCAATGAGGTTATTAATAACGCCCCAAACATACCCAGTGTTAACGAAAATTACCTAGCAGAAGCTTTAGCACTAAGAGCTAAAATGTATTTTGACGCTGTAAGAGTATGGGGAGCTGTTCCATTATTCACTAAATCTGTAGAACAGCTTTCAGAAGCTTTAAAACCGGTTACTGATGGTGACATAATTATGAATGAGGTGGTTATTCCAGATATGTTGCGTGCTGAAGAGTTGATGACCACACGAACTAATAAATTTAGATTTTCAAGAGCCAGTATCTATTGTTTGCAAGCCGAGGTTTATATGTGGTTAAATGATTATCCAAAAGCTAAAAAAGCCATTGAAAACATGATGGCTTTAGGTGAGCACCGTTTGGTTACCACACCAGAAGCATGGGATGAATTGTTCTATAACAATCCAGATGAAGCTACTAGGTGCCCAGGGTGTTTAGGTAAGATTCAAGAAGGTCCAGAACTTATTTTATCTATACGTTATGATGTTGAGGAAGATAGAGATTTTGGAGGGTCTAGAAATAATAGGTCTGCCATTAGAGAACTGTTCTTTGGAGGGATTCCATCTTATGTTATGTCACCAGCAGTAGAGAACAAGTGGCGTGAAAAATTTCCAATAGACTCTACAGAGTGGGTTACTAAATACCCTAATACAGATCCTGCGCTAACAAAAATTGAATTTGTAGATAATGGAATGGGGGGAGTTGACGAGGTAGAAGTCCCTGTTTACGGTGATTGGAGATATTATTTCTCGCGCCAAGGCCGAGTTGAAGGTTTTGGAAGTGTAGAAATAGGTGAAGCTAGAACAGCAAAATGGAATCAAGTAAATTTTGATCGTAATACTGATGACACAGATATAGTATTATACCGTTACGCTGATATGATATTGCTTTTAGCTGAAGCAGAAAACTTCCTGCAAGCTGATGGCGCAGCAGCATTGGCTCTTGTAAATCAAATACGAACCGCCAGACAATTACCTCTAGTGGATGAAGCAGAATTTGGGGCAACACAAGATGAGCGGTTAGATTTTATATTAGACGAACGCCAGTTTGAATTATTTGGTGAAGGTAAAAGATGGTGGGATTTAGTTAGAAACAACAAAGCTATGGAGGTACTAAATCCAATTTTAGAAACGGTAACAGATGCTGCACCAATTACTTCAGAAGCTAGGTTATTATGGCCTATACACAATGAGCATTTAATAGAGAACCCCTTATTGGATCAAAATCAAGATTATTAAAAAGTAGAATTATGAAAACATATATAAGATTTAAAGTTGTATTGATACTATGTATTAGTGCCCTGTTTACTTCATGCAGTTTAGATGTTCAGGAGAGTTTCGATTTCAAACCAGATGTTGATTTAACAGAACCTTATGGTAATTTAACTGCTTGGGAATATATTCAAACCCAGACAGCTTTTACAGAAGAGGGAGAATTCGATAATGAAAAACTCAATTATATGGTAGAAGCAATTAAAAAAGCGGGTTATGAGGATATTTATAATCAAACAGCTACCACTGAAAGAACATATTTACTGCTAAATAATGGGGCTTTTAGAGGTAATGGAGATGTTATAGATATTGTAACTGGAGATCCAAGTACAACAGTTACCGAAATAATTAACGGAGAGGAAGTAACCCGAGAGTTGTCAGCAGCCGAAGTTATGTCACGTGTTGATACACCCGAGGAAATGGAAAGATTAAAAGCAGTTTTAAATTATCATATTGTAGATGCTTACGTAGCTCAGGTACCACAATTGGAAATAAGAGATGAAAGGTATTTATTTCAAACGTTAATACCTGGAGATGACGGCTTAATAGCATTTCATAGAGATTGGCAATGGAGAGTAGAAATAAATAGAGCTCCAGCTCCTTTGCCAACTACAGCCACGTCACAATGGGAGCGGGTTAGAAGACATAATTACGTGTTTAAAAATGGTGTAGGCCATTATATAAATGACCCAGTTAGAAATAAGCCTTATTAAAAGTTTAAAAGTTAGGTTCTGGTTTTTAGAAACCAAAGTTTAAATACCTGTTTAGGTAGATAATTTGAATTTAGTTTAGTAGTAAGAGCCCTCTGTCTAGGTTTGCTATAGAGGGCTTTTCTTTAGAATATTAAAACTAAATTATAGAAAAAATATTCTGTTTGATGGAAGGTTGGGAGTTTTTAGCATCACCTAGGGTTGCTAGTAGTCTGACTTTTAGTGTGTCTGAAGAAAACCTTTAGCGGGTTTTACACTATGAAAAATAGAATGAAAAAATAAAATTAAAATGAGAAAATTATTTATTTTTTTGCTTGTAGCGTCTATTAGTTCTAGTTCTATTTATGCACAACAAGTCAGGCATATAGAAACCATTAACGATGCTTGGCATTTTTATAAAGGAAGTTTAGATAGTCCTTTTTCAAATGAGATTTCTGTAGAATGGGAAAAAGTAACCTTTCCACATTCGTGGAATACAGAAGATATTTTAGATGATGAAGATGGTTATTACCGAGGAGATGCTTGGTATAAAAAAACATTGGAAATTCCACAAGTATATAAAGACCAGAAGGTGTTTCTGTTGTTTGAAGCCGCCAACCAAGTCACATCGCTGTATGTCAATGAAAAACCGGTGAGCGAAGATCATATTGGAGGCTATACCACATTTGCCAGAGATATTACTTCGGCATTAAGAGAAGGAGCCAACAAAATAGCAATAAAAGTAAACAATGCGCACAACGATGAAATTGTGCCTCAGGCAGCAGATTTTTCTTTTTATGGTGGCATTTATAGAGACGTGCATTTAATTATTACAAAACCAATACATTTTGAAGTAGCAAATTTAGGAGCTAATGCTGTTTTTATTAGAACACCAGAGGTTTCTCAGGCTTCTGCAAAAGTCTCGGTACAGTCTAAATTAGTAAGACCTAAAAAAGGAAAATATTATGTAAAGCAATCTTTGTTTAATGCAGATAATAACTTAGTAAAAGAAGTTAAAACAAAATCTGAATTTGGTAAAGATGTGTTTAGTGATTTTTCTATTAAAGAACCAGAATTATGGTCGCCAGAAAGCCCCTATTTATACAAATTGGTTTCTGAAATAGTTGATGAAAATGCACAGGTTTTAGACCGTGTGGAAAATCCTGTGGGTTTCAGATGGTTTAGTTTCGATGCAGACAAAGGCTTCTTTATCAATGGGAAACAAACCAAGTTAATTGGTACTTGCAGACATCAAGATTTTCAAGGAAAAGCCAATGCAGTAAGTGATGAAATTCATCGTAATGATATGAGGTTACTTAAAGAAATGGGGTCTAATTTTTTACGAATTGCCCATTATCCGCAAGATCCGGCTATTTTAGAAATGTGTAATAAACTAGGCTTTGTGGCTACACTCGAAATTCCTTTTGTAGATAAAGCGGCTGCTAACGAGGCCGGAAAACAAAACAGCATAAATATGCTAAAAGAAGCCATTCGTTTTAATTATAACAACCCTGCAATTGTGGCTTGGAATTTAGGGAACGAAACCACCATGAAGTCTCCCGAAAAGCTAGGAGAAGACTATATAGAGCATTTTGTAGACACTCATAAAGCTTTAGCTAAAACTATTAAAGATGAAGATAAAACACGGTATTCATATTCCGTTTTTTTTAGAGAACCGGCATACCAAGATGGTTTTGGAATTCGAGTTACCGACTTAGTGGGATACAATAAGTATTACGGCTGGTATGTTGAAGAACTAGAAGATATTGATAAAAACCTAAGAAGTTTAGTAGAGCGTTCTCTGGCATTAAACCCAGATAAGCCTTTTATTTTAAGTGAGTATGGTGGAGGCGCAGACCCAAGAATACGCTCTTACAATCCTACTCGATTCGACTTTAGTGTAGAATATCAATTTGAACTTCATAAGGCTTATATGAAAACCATTTTAGATATGCCAGAAATTGTGGGAGCAAATGTTTGGAACTATGCCGATTTTCAGGTAGAACACCGAAAAGATGCCGTACCGCATATTAATAGTAAAGGTTTAGTTTCTGTCGATAGAAAGAAAAAAGACGCGTATTACTTATATCAAGCATTATTAAAGAAAACGCCATTTTTGGCAATAGCCTCTAAGTCTTGGAAAAAAAGAGCTGGAATAGCAGATGCCGTAGGAGGCGACGTTGCTACACAACCAATAACAGTAGTTGGCAATGGAAAAGATGTGGAATTGTTTGTAAACGGAACTTCGCTAGGTAAAAAAGTATTTGATTTTTCTACAGCCACTTTCAATGTACCTTTGAAGGATGGAAATAACTTAATTGAAGTTGTTTCAGAGAAAGACGGAGAACTATTAAAAGATTTTGCAATTATAGAGTTTACACTTCAGCCTAAAAACTTAAAAAGTGAAACCAACCCGTTTAAGGAAATAGCCATAAATGTTGGTTCATACTGTTATTTTATTGAAACCGATAATATAGATTATTTATGGATGCCCGATAAAGCTTATGAGGAAGGCAGTTTTGGCTATGTAGGCGGAGAATTGTTAAGACACCCTAGTAAACGAAGAAATACCATTGGTACCGATGTTAGTGTAAAGGGGACTGAGAATGACCCCATTTATCAAACACAGTTAATTGGTATTGATGCCTATAAATTTGATGTTCCTAAAGGTACTTACGAATTGACCTTACTCTTGGCGGAGTTAGAAACAAAGGAAGATAATATCATGAATATTGAGGTAAACGGTAAAACCATTTGGAGTGATTTAAACCTAAAACAAGAATACGGAGACAATCGTGGCGTTGCCAAACGCTTTTTAATTACTGTTGAAAACGACAAAGGAATAACCGTTGGGTTTAAAGTGAAAAAAGGAAAAACCAGATTGAGCGGTATTAAGCTTAGAAGAGTATATTAAAACATTTCATGTTATGAAAACGAAAATATTTTTTTATTTATTTTTTATTATCGGGTTATCGGCAGTAGCACAAATCCAACCTTATGATCTTAAATTAGAGTATCGAACAAATCCAGAAGGTGTAGATGTTTTAAAGCCAAGATTTTTTTGGAAATTAAAATCAGATGAAAGCGGACAATTTCAAAAAGCCTATCAGCTTATTGTTGCAACATCAAAAGAACAAATAGATAATAATCTGGGGGATGCTTTCAACTCAAAAAAAATAAGAAGCAATCAATCCACACAAATTGAATACAATGGGGAGCCTTTAAAACCAGCATCAGAATATTATTGGAAAGTGCGAGTGTGGGATAAAAACAACACAGTATCTCCTTGGAGTGAAACGGCTCAATTTTCAACAGGTTTATTGGAAAAAGAAGATTGGAAAAATGCACAATGGATAGCATGGAAACCACAAGACCAATGGGAAAAGGAATGGTGGAAAAGAAAAGATATCGAATCTAAAGCCTTGCAATTTCAATTGCCAAGTTACTTTGGAGCAAGCATGACTATGTTTGAACGCTATTATTTTCATCATGATAATCCTTATGATGCTGCACCTTTATTACGAAAAAGGTTTAACGTAAACAAAAAAATCAAACAAGCCAAAGCATATATAAGTGGCTTGGGGTACTACGAACTATTTATAAACGGTAAGCGTATTGGAGACCAAGTATTAGATCCAGGGTGGACAGATTACAGAAAAACAATTCTGTATGCCACACATGATATTACCGATGCCGTAAAAAACGGAGATAATATGGTAGGTGTTATGTTGGGCAGAGGGAACTACGGCCAGTTAGCCTACGACCATTGGGGCTTTTATAAAAAAGACGGATATATTGGGCAGCCCAAATTAATGTGCCTGATAAAAGTAACTTATGAGGATGGTACAGAAGAAAATGTGGTTAGTGACCTATCGTGGAAAGTAACGGGAGGCCCGATTATATACGATGGACCTCATATGGGCGAAATTTACGATGCTAGAAAAGAAATAAAAGACTGGAATTTGGCAAGCTACAATGATTCAAATTGGGAATTTGTTAATCCGGCACCACATCCAGGAGGTGAAATAGTCTCACAAATGTGCCAGCCTATTCGGGTAACTAAAACGTTTAAACCCGTAGATATCCAACCTAGAGGAAATTATGGACAATGGATAGATACAGGAACAAATCATTCCGGTTGGATTCGCTTAAGACTTAAAAATCTTAAAAAAGGACAGCAAGTCACGATTTTTTATGGCGAGCATAAGGACCCAACTTCCGCAGGACAACCTGGGCGTTGGCAACAAATGGCTTACATTGGTAAGGGCGAAAAAGAAGAATTTGCAGAATGTCGTTTTTCTTATAAAGGCTATCGTTACGTGCAGGTAAAAGGTTATAAAACAACAATTACAAAGGACGATGTTGAGGTTAAGTTTGTACATTCTGATGTGCCAAGAGTAGGGCATTTTACATCATCTGATGAGACCGTAAATGCAGTTGATAATATTTGTAGAAAGTCTTTCATATTTAACTTGCACAGCATTTTAACCGATTGCCCTAATCGAGAAAAGAATGGATGGTTAGGAGATGTGGTTACAGGTTTAGAATATGGCATGGCTAATTATGATGTGGCAGCTGTAATGACCAAGTTTACGCGCGATATTTGGGATACTCAAACAGAAGCAGGCGCTTTGTCGGCTGTTGCGCCCTCAAATAAATACCGTTCGGGCAGGTCTACACTATGGTCGTCTGCAGGGGTGCATGTACCTTGGTATATGTATAATTATTATGGAGATACTAGACTGTTTGAGGAGTATTGGGATAAAATGATGCTCTGGGTAGATTATTCCTGGGAACATAATAACTCTAAAGAAAAAGATGGTATGTTTTCTGAAGCCTATAACGATTGGGTACCACCTTACGACGCCACTTATAAAGGACGCGGTAAGCCCGGAGGGAATGAGGTAATAGCTTCTATGAATTTTTATTTGGTATTAAAGCGATTAGCTTATATGGCAGATAAATTGGGAAAGAAAAAAGATAAAAAAGAGTTAGAACAGCAAGTAAAGCGCATTCATGCAGGCATTCAAAAATGGGCTTTTGATGAAGAAAAAGTGGAGTATGCTGGCTTAAAGGAATTTAATGAGTTTTTACCTGTAGTGAATATTTTAGCACTTAATTACGGGATTGTTCCAGAACAGTATAAAGCACAATTAGAAAAACGCGTTGTTGATAATATTGTAAAAGATAAAAACTACCATCTATGGGGAGGTGTCTTTACAGTGCACTCAGCTTACGAATATTTACCTAAAAATGGCTATGCAGACTTAATGCATAAAGTAGTCGTCGATGAAGAATGGCCATCATTTGGTTGGATGGTAAAAGAAGGGGCTACAACCTTGCCGGAAGGCTATAAATTTGAAGCTTCGGATATACATCATTTTATGGGGGCAGTAGATAATTTCTTTTATCGTCATATGGTGGGAATTAATGCAGATACAACCAATCCAGGTTTTCAAAAAATTATTTTAAAACCAAACTTTATTAAAGCTATGGATTTTGCTAAGGCAAGTTATAATTCTATTCATGGCGAAATAAAGGCAGAGTGGAAGAAATTAGACGATAATACTTATGAATATTCGGGTAGTATTCCCCCTAATTGTGAAGCAAGAATTCAATTGCCTAGTATGTCTGAAATTATAAAATCTGGAAGGTTTAAGTACACCGTAAAGCTCTAATAGACTTTAATTGTTTAATAAGAAACAAACTTTTGAGAGTCAAGACTGTTAGGATAATATCAACTGAAAAATATAGTAATAATACTATTTATATAAAGAAAATCATATTTTAAAATAACTTCGAAAATAATGAAAAATCAACTTTTTGCATTAATCTTATTATGTATTTCAATCCCTTTGAATGCTCAAATTTTCACCCAAGATTTTGAATCGTCGTCATCTATATTAGATTATATAAACGACAAGCCAAATGATGGCGAACTCAGTGATATAAGCAATAGTTCCTTAGTAACTGCTAGTATTACAAATGGGGCTCTTAGATTTACTAAGACTGGAAGATACCCATCGTATTTTTATCGAACACCTGGTCTGCCTTTAGTGCCCGAACCTACCTTTATGCAAATGCAATTTGATTTTGAGGTGACTAATAATGATCCAACAGATGATTTGGATGCTTCTTTAAAGCGTAGAGAAATTCCTTTTTATTTTGGACCTAATTTTGATGCTTCAGGTACGGCTTTAGCTAATGTTCACAGTAGATTTGGATTAGGAATTAGTACTACAGAGGGTAATTTTTATTTGAAAATATTGGATAATGGTAGTACAAAATCGGAAGATTTTTCAGGAAATCAAACCATTACTTTTATTGTAAACAACTCAGGTAGCATGCAAACCTACTTAGCCCCAGATGGAAGTTCTGAATCTATTGGTGATGATACTTGGGAAATTTGGGTAGGCACAACTAAAGTATTTAACGATGTGGCTTCAAAAAATCCAGATTTAGGGTTGGGGAGCTTTAAATTTCAATACAACTCGTTTTTGCCAATGGCAACAATGGATTTTGATAATTTTGAGTTTAAAGATTTCTTATCTAATCCAGTTTCAGGTGGCCCACAGTCGCTCGTTCACCCACATATATGGGTTTCAGATTCGGATAAACAGGATATCCTCGATAATATAGCACAATATGATTGGGCTAGCAGTATGTTTAATCAGTTAGTAAATAGACAGGCTACCTTAAAAAGCATTCATTCTTCTAATCCAAGTTTTATAATAAGCCGAATACCAGATATACCAGGAGATCGAACTGTACACAGAGGGCGCCTCAATACAGCAGCAGAATCTTCTTTTTTATATTATCTTACTGGAGATGAGCAATATGCACAGTTATCGGCAGATATTCTATATCAATATGTTAAAATGTTAAGTGTACAAGATGTCTCATTTGAGTTTTATTCTTCGTCTAATTTTAACCACTTAATTCCACCACGTGAATTATTTACTCGTGTTGCAATGACATATGATTTTGTACAGCCATTCTTAAAAAAAGGAAGCACAACAGTTTATGATATAGATAGCGATACACGTGTTCCGTTTGATTTTGATATGTCGCAAGAAGCTTTTGAGGTTATGGCCGATAATGTTATAGATCTTGGTGGTAATAATTCTAACCATCCTGTTTTGGAACTACCAGGAGCGCTTTATAGCGTTATGTGTATGGAGTACGACGCAGTAAGAGATTCTTATTTCGACAAACTATTAAATGGAGCCGCAAATTCTAAACAACCTGGAATTAATTGGATGTTGGATAGGTTTAGTGAAGAGGATCGTTTATGGCCAGAATCTACTGGTTATGCCAAATTTACGCATGCTTTGTTTCTTCAAATGATGAATATCGTGGATATGTATAAGCCAGAGCTTAATATTATTGACAATAATAAAGATTTATTAGAAAGTATCTTTATTTATGAAAATTTCTTATATCCAAACGGTTTAACTATGGCTTATGGAGATATAGGCAGAAGTTTTGTCGATCATGCAAAAATCTTTATAACCGTATTAAAAATTGCCGATAGAAAAGGCTATACCGACATAAGGGAAAGGGCAATCTCTACACTTAAAAGAATATATGATAGAGAGGGGGGGTATAATCCCGTTATTGAGACTGATAATTTAGAGTGGCAAAATCCATTACAATTATTATGGGGCGTAAATTTAGACCCTGAAATAAGTGACGCTGGAGAACCGCGATATGGTACAGTTAAAGCGACTCATGCTGGGGTTGTGATGCAAAGAAATTATTCTGGTGTTGATGATGTAGAAAATGGATTGATGTATTATACAGGAGGAGGTACTTATGTGCATGCGCATGCTACAGGATTGGATATGGAGCTTTATGGCGCAGGATATGTTATTGGTCCAGATTTTGGAGGAGCTTCTAATGGTTATGGAACTGATTTGCATGAACAATATGCCGTTTCTTATGCTGCACATAATACAATTATTGTAAATGGGACTTCTGGTAGAGGGCCTAAAACTAATGGGAATGTAACTTGGCAAAATATTGTAGACCCTATAGTTTTGGAGGCTAGTGAACCTGCTGTTTATGCAGAGCCTATAGCTGATAATTTTAGTTTTTCTACACAGTTTTTAGATGATAATCAAAATAATTTAGACCAACAGCGTACCAATAGCATTATTAGAACAAGCCCTACTACGGGGTATTATGTTGATATTTTTAGATCAATTTCTAATACAACCAACAACTATCATGATTATTTGTTTCATGGGTTAGGTGATGTGATGCAAATGAAAACAGGTGACAACCTTTTACCATTAACCAATACACCAAACCGCTATCAAAATGATGTGGGAGATGATAGAAAACAACCTGGTTGGCGTTGGTATTCCGACGCTAAAACATCTGCGCTTACAGCAGATGCTGTATCTGCAAGATTCGATTTACAATTTGATAATAAGTATCTACATGTAAATGTTCCTGGAGGCGTAAATAAAGAATATACCTCGGCTTTAGCACCACCAACTCAAGAGGTAAGTAATGGCTACGATAATAAAGACACTCAAATGTTTATTATGCGAAAATATGGAGAAGCTTGGGACGAACCTTTTGTAGCTATTTATGAGCCTTCAGGAAACTCGCAAAGCACTATAAGTTCCACAGAATATATTTATAACCAAGGTAAAGTGGTTGGTGTGAAAGTGGTGTCTAACCTTAATGGTCAAGAAATAATTGATTATGTCCTGTCTAATGATGACGATAATGTAACCATAAATTTAACAGATTTAGATATAAATTTTACTGGTAGGTTTGCGGTAGTTAGAACACAAGTAAAAACAGGAACAACAGATGTGTCTTTGTATTTGGGGAAAGGACAAGAGCTTACTTTTATTGATCAAACCATAACTGGAGATACTGATGGTAAGGCCTATTTGGAGTATAGTTTAGACTATCAACTTTCAAATAATCAAGTAGATTTTAATGATGAAAATATAGCAGTTTATCCTAACCCAACTTCTGGCGCTTTTAATGTAAACGTGCCAAGCTCTTATACAAGCCTTGGTTTTGAGGTTTATAATGTTCAAGGACAATTGGTTAAATCAGGTAAAAAACGTGTAGAAAATGGCAAAGTTAATTTAAATTTATTTGATTCGCCTAATGGTATATTTTTTTTAAAACTAGATTTAAACAAACCCGTTTATGCTAAGATTATTAAGAATTGATTAGTGCTTTCGTTCGTTTTAAAAATTAAGAAACCAGTAATATTATTTTACTATAGCCTTTTATTTAATTGATTAATAAAATCAATAAAACTGTCTTGACTTTAGTTTTATAAGTTGTAAACGAATCTAACTTTATAAAAAAAGTATTCATCAGTTTGATAAATTGGGTAGGCTTTATCTAAAGGAAATCAATTCAAACACTTTATTACGTTAACTTGAGGTATTCGGAAGTAATATTTTTGATAATTAGATTAAATCCAAACAAAGCTTAATTATCAGGATAAACCATGACAGTAAAAGTGTTTCTAACTATGTATTTTTATAGGGTATAACCATATAAATGGTTATCCGACTTAACTAAATAAAACTTTTTATTATGAAAAAAATTACTTTTAAAAACATTATTGCTTTAATGTTAAGCTTCATGACATTTCAAACCTATGCGCAACTTTTTCCTGAAGGTACTTGGAGATTAAGAACTTACTTGCCTTCTCCAGACGATTTTAATGAAAGTAAAACTCCGAATTACGTAGACGAGTATGTTTACCCTACAGTTCATGATGAATCAGTCAATTTCATGACAATGTTTCCTTTAGATGAGACTTCAAACACTCAAATTTTTGAATTTAAACCGCTTAGTGGTGAATATGTAGAATTTCCTGAAGGATCAGGCAGCTTTTATCAAGTTTTTAATTTTATAAGTGCTATTCCTGGTAAAGGGGTTGCCGAATTGAATGAATTAGATCAGCAAGGGCAACGAATAAGGTTTCGTGGTAATGCATACCCTTACAATAATGATTTAGCAAAATTTATTGTAGTTCCATCAGAAAATGCGAATGCTTATAAAATTATTGCTTCAACAACAAATACCACTCAGCTTTATAGACATGTTCAGCCAGACACCAATTATGGAGGGTTTAATTTTCAAGGAGCTGCTAATGCGGCACGTGAAGGTATTGATGAATGGGTTTTTGAAGCTGCAACAGTTTTAAGTACTAATGATTTTGATGTTAGTTCTATTTTTGTTTCGAATCCAGTTAATAATCAAATGAGTATTAAAGGGCTTGATTCTAATGTTGAGCAAGTATCGGTTTTTTCTTTAATTGGTCAAGAAATATTAACAAGAAAAGTAAATGGTCAATCATCGCTTTCTATTGATGTTAGTTCTTTAACAAGTGGTATGTATCTTGTTGAAATGAAAGGCGGTAACAAGGTGTTTGTCAAAAAAATTATCAAGAATTAGTTTTGAAGTTCAGTTTAAACATTTCTTCCTTGAATAAAGGGAAAAATGTTTTTTCTTATTTATTTAAAAACTTAAACTATATAATGTCATTTTTTATGATTATAACCCTAAAAAGTCAACCTTTTATATTTAGTATATGTCCAAAAGAGGTGAAGGTTTATACAAGAGGTTGGCTAAATTTTTAGAAAACATTTTACCTCTTGTAAATTATAATAAACTTATTCATATAAAAAAGGACGAAATTGAAATTTAAAACAAGACCTTTTTTCCGTACAATAGAAATTCAATGTAATGTTTGTTTCATATATTTTATTAAAAATTAACATACAACATAATACGAGACTTTGGCTTTCATAAAATTGAATTCTTTATAAAATAAATAAATAAAATAATGAAAAGACGTTCTTTCGTTGGTCTTACTGCATTTGCAAGTATCGGTATGATGTTACCTCTTAACGCTTGTAATGGTAAGCATTCAAAGATGAAAAATTTTAACAATATGACTGCTTTTGAAAAACAGTCATTCAATTTGTTAAAGATATGGTGCGATGCTATGATTCGAGATCAAGTATACGATAAAAGTAATTCAGTAATCCATGGTGCTTTATATTGTCACGCATGCGATGATATACATGGGCGGTGTAATGATGCTATTTACCCCTTCATGTACATGGCAGATGCAACAGGAGAGCAAAAATATTTGGATGCCGCTATAAAGCTTATGGAGTGGTCTAAAAATGTAGATGGACCTAATGGCAGTTGGACTAACGATATTAACCCTAAATCTTGGAACGGCATTACTGTTTTTGGTGCCATTGCATTAGGCGAAGCTTTGCACCATCATGGTCATTTGCTATCTAAAGAGATGAAAGAGAAATGGGATGCACGTTTAAAGGCATCCATAGAATTCGTTTACGAAAGATTTGATATGCATTTTAGTCATATTAATTATCGCTTTACCGCCATTTATGCTTTGTATTTTTTAGGAAAATATTTTGATGAAGAAAAATATATAAAAAAAAGTAAAGAATTTGCAACATTAATTCCACAGTATTTAACTGAACCCAATAAGTTGATTTTTGGAGAAGATAAACCAGATAACGATAAAAGTGCCAAAGGATTTTATCCTATAGATTTGGGCTATAATGTTGAAGAAACTCTAAATGGCCTTGTTCAATATGCTGTTTTAGTGAAAGACGAAGAGTTACTGCGATTGTTAACAGAGTCTATGAATAGTCATTTGGAGTTCATGTTACCCGATGGGGCTTGGGATAATAGTTGGGGAACACGTCAAAACAAATGGACGTATTGGGGTAGTCGCACTACAGACGGCTGCCAACCAGCTTTTTCACTAATGGCTGATAGAAACCCTGCATTTGGTACAGCGGCAGTGTTAAGTACAGAGTTATTAGAACGATGTACTGTAAATGGCCTTTTAGCTGGTGGTTTGCATTATAAAAGCCATGGTGTGAAACCCTGTATTCATCATACGTTTTCCCATGCTAAAAACTTAGCTTTTGTACTCGATAATGCGACCGAAATAAAATCTGTTGATAAAGAGAAGCCTCTTCCTCGGAAGATGAAGAATGGTGTAAAGCACTTTTCAGAGTTGGATGTATGGTTAGCTGCCAAAGGGCCATGGCGAGCTACAGTGTCCTCTTACGATCAAGTTTGGAAAAAACCATATTCTGTTGCTGGTACAGGAGGTGCTTTAAATGTTCTATGGCATGAAAAAGTAGGGCCAGTTTTTACCGCGAGTATGGCCGAATATTTACTTGTAGAACCTAACAATCAACAAGAGCAGCCTGGTGAAGATTTTTGTTTAACTCCAAGAATAGAACGCTTTGTAGACAATGTCTGGTATACAAATATTTACGATTTAAAAGCTAAAGTCGATGTTTTTGATAAGGACAATGTAATTCATTTTAGGGTAAATACAAATTTAAAAAATAGAGATAAAAAAAATGTTTCAAGTTACTCTAGTCTTAAATTAAATTATTTAATCGATGCAAAAGCTGCAACTATAAAAGCGAGTAGAATTACAGGAGAAGAGAATGGAGATACATTGGTGCTTCCGCTTATTTCACAAACTGGAGAAAAGGTTGTCCAATCTTCAGAGAAAACTTTAGAGATACATAAAAAAGGTGCCGTTGTTAAAGTGGTTTCCAATGTTCCTATAAAAATTAAAGACATGGAAAAAGAACGTATCTTTAATCAAGTCCCAGGCATGGAAGTACTGCCTTTACTTTTGATGTTTTCAAAGGGTTCAACAGAAATTACTTGCTCTATTAAAGTAGATTAATTTATTACAGGAAGCAACTACGGAAAAGGTTTTCCTTGAACAGAAGCTATTAAACAAATCAACATAATTTTTTCAATTTTTAATAAATTTTAATGAAACATAAATTTCTAGTTTTAAAATTTGCTTTTTCAATTTTTTTTATTGGAATGCTATCCTGTACACAGGATGCGGTCGTAAAACCAAATCAGTTAACAATCTCAGAAGGTTTTGAAAATCCAATGGGATTTTATAATAGCAAGCCAACATTTTCATGGAAATTACCTACTTCAAAACATGTTAAGTTTCAATCGGCCTATCAAATAGTGGTAGCCTCTTCAGAAGATTTATTGCCCAATAACCCCGATATTTGGGATTCTAAAAAGCAAGAAAGTTCACAATCTACTTTTGTGAATTATCAGGGATCTGAGTTACAGTCGCGTCAAAAAGTATATTGGCAAGTTAAATATTGGAATCAAGATAATGAGCCTTCCGAATGGAGTGAAATCAATCACTTTGAATTAGGTTTATTAAAAAATTCAGACTGGAAAGCGCATTGGGTAGGGTTAGATACAGCAAAGGATAGCATTAAAGGCGTACGTAACTTTTTAATGCACAGACCTCAATATTTAAGAAAAGAGTTTGAATTAAATAATCAAGTTGAATCTGCAAGGCTTTATATTACAGCCAAGGGGGTTTTTGATGTACATTTAAACGGACAGGGTGTAAGCGACGATGTATTGCCACCAGGTTGGACGCCATATAGTCATCGTATAGAAACCTTAACATATAATGTTACTAATTTATTAGAATCCGGACAAAACACCTTAGCTGTAGAATTGGCATCGGGTTGGCATTCAGGAAGAATAAGCAGAGGAAAGGCGCTTTACGAAAATTTCGCCTCGCCAAAAATTCTTTGTCAGTTAGAAGTTACCTTTAAAGATGGTACAAAAAGTACTATAGTTTCAGATGCATCTTGGAAAGGCACAACCAATGGTCCCATAAGATTGGCAGGCCTATATGATGGTGAAGTGTATGATGCCAATCTAGAAATGCCAAAATGGAAAACAAACGCTTTTGATGATTCAAGTTGGAAATCTGTTGAAACTGAAAACATTGTTGATTCGGTAAAACTAGAACCCAAACGCCATGAAACGGTAAAAACAACCGCTGTTTTAGAAGATGCAGAAATTGTTTCGGCTACAGAATCTTCAGTAGTTTTCGATATGAAACAAAATATGGTTGGTGTACCAAAAGTACAGGTGCCCATGAAAAAAGGCGATACACTTAGCATTCGTTTTTCAGAAATGTTGTTGTCTGATGGTACGTTTTATACCGAAAATTACCGTTCAGCAAAATCAACCGATTATTACATCGCAGCTCAAGATGGCATTATCGAATACACGCCAAAATTTACCTTCCATGGCTTTCAATTTGTAGAAATATCAGGGTTTGATGCTTCGGTAAGTCCCAATTCAAATTGGATAAAAGGATTGGTGCAGCATTCCGATTTTGAAAAAAATGGAACATTTACCTCTTCTCATAAAAAATTAAATCAACTGCAAAGCAACATTACTTGGGGTTTACGTGGTAATCTTTTGGATATCCCAACGGACTGCCCGCAGCGAGATGAACGCTTAGGATGGACGGGAGATGCTCAAGTGATTTCGCCAACCGCCATGTTTAATTATGATACCCACGCCTTTTGGACCGCTTGGTTACAAAGTATGCGCGAAACACAAACGGAACATGATGATGGCTTAATTCCTTTTATTGTACCAGATGTATTGCAGCGTAATAAAGCCAGTTCTGGGTGGGGAGATGCTTGTGTTATTATTCCATGGGATATTTATAATATCACGGGTGACAAAACCGTATTGGAAGCGAATTTTGAAATGGCCAAAAAATGGGTAGGATATTACCAGACTAATACCAAAGATTATATTCCAAACACCCACTCTTTTGCAGATTGGTTGCAGCCATACCCTGAGAAAGACGGAAAAATAGGAAATAGAGGTGATACACCAAGACTGTTTGTAAACACAGCTTATTTTGCGCATTCAGCCCATTTAGTATCCAAAATAGCTGGTGTGCTTGGTAAAACTGATGACCAAAAGAAATATAATGCTTTATATAAAGCTATCGCTGCTGCTTTTGAAGAAAAG
Source organism: Seonamhaeicola sp. S2-3 (assembly GCF_001971785.1). NCBI lineage: Bacteria > Pseudomonadati > Bacteroidota > Flavobacteriia > Flavobacteriales > Flavobacteriaceae > Seonamhaeicola > Seonamhaeicola sp. S2-3. The sequence continues at coordinate 2,714,309 of NZ_CP019389.1, forward strand.
TTTTTTGATGAAAACGGAAAGTTTAAAAACAAAAAGCAAACTCAAACCAGTTATTTACTGGCTATATATTTCGATTTGTTAAAACCTGAAACCAAAGTAAATGCTCAAAAACATTTACTCGAAGAAATAAAAAAAGCCGATAACCACTTAGGAACAGGGTTTTTAGGAACCCCAATATTACCAAAGGTATTGGATGATATGGGCGAAATCGATTTAATGTATAAAATTTTATTTAAGGAAACTTACCCATCATGGTTTTATTCAATCAACCAAGGCGCCACCACCATGTGGGAACGCTGGAACAGTTATAGTAAGGCAAAAGGGTACAACCCACAAAGTATGAACAGCCTAAACCACTATGCTTACGGAGCTGTTGGTCAGTGGATGTATGAGCGCATTGCTGGTTTAGCAGCATTAGAACCAGGGTATAAAAAATTAAGAATAGCTCCAAAACCAAATACCGATTTTTTAACTGCGGCATCGGCAAGTGTTAATACACCTTACGGAGAAGCATCATCCTCATGGAAAATTGAAAATGGTATATTTTATTTAGAAACAGTTATTCCTCCAAACACCACAGCCGAAGTTGTTATTCCTTATGGTAAAATCGATAATTTATCGGTTAATGGCAGACTGTTTGAGGAAAGTGCAAACTTAAAAATAGAAAATTCAGATGCTGAATTAGTTAAAATAATAGCTAATCCGGGTACTTATAAATTTCAAATAAATTATAACTAAATTTAAATACAGGTGATGCTGAACACTGCAAAAAGCATATTACAATTATTATTTATTGCAAGCACAATAGTTGTAAGCAGCAAAGAGAAACCAAAAGAAACTCTAGCAGAAACAGAGTCAGAACAACCAAACATCGTATTCATCCTGTCAGATGACCAATCTTGGACCGATTATGGTTTTATGGGCGATGAGAATATAGAAACCCCACGATTGGATCAGTTTGCTTCTGAAAGTTTAACGTTTACCCACGGTTACGTGCCTACGCCCTTATGTTCGCCATCACTGGCATCAATAATAACAGGGCTTAATCCAAAAGACCACGGTATTCTTGGAAATGATAAAGTTTATGAAAGGATGGAAGATAGAAAAGAATCAAGAAAAAATAGAAAAGAAAGTTACAGGTCAATTATAAAGCAATTTGAGCAAAGAACAACTTTGCCGGAAATGCTTGAAGAAAAAGGTTATTTGTCTTTTCAAACCGGAAAATGGTGGCATGGTAACCATAAAGTTGGCGGTTTCGATTATGGCATGACGCATGGCGATCCTAAGCGTGGCGGACGACATGGCGATTACGGTTTAGAGATTGGTAGAAAAGGTCTCGATAGCATAAACAACTATTTAAATTTAGCTTTGAAAGAAAACAAGCCCTTCTTTTTATGGTATGCCCCATTTTTACCGCACAGACCTCAAAACCCGCCAAAACGTTTATCGAATAAATACTTAAAGAAAACCGATTCAGAACATTTGGCAAAATATTGGGCCATGTGCGAGTGGTTCGATGAAACTTGTGGGGAATTATTCGATATGTTTGATGAAAAAGGGTTGACAGGGAACACTTTATTCGTTTATTTATGCGATAACGGATGGGCGCAAGACCCAGAAAAAAGTGACTATTTAAAAAACTCGAAACGTGCGCCTTACGATATGGGCATCCGAACACCTATCATGTACAAATGGGCCGGAAAAATAAAACCTAAAGTGGATACGGAAACTATTGTAAGTAGCATTGATATGGTACCAACGGTCTTAGATGTGCTAAACATGGAGAAGCCAGAAAATTTACCGGGAATCAGCGTGTTGGATGAAGAAAAACTGACCCAACGCGATGGTGTGTTTGGTGAGGTTTATGCCCAATGGACATTTTCCCGTCTTATAAAATAATTGTTCCAGACCCTGTAAGAAAGAAAAATGAAGTGGTGCAATTATTTAATATCGATGAAGATCCATTTGAGAAAAACAATATTGCAGCCTCGCATCCCGAAGTTGTAAAAGAATTAAAACAAAAAATTAAAGCCTTTAGAAAAGAATAGAACATTATGAAGTACACTCAGTTATTATTTTTAGTCTTATTGACCTTTTTTTCATGTAAAAATGAAAAATCAAAAGTCGTGGAGAAGGACTCTAAACCCAATGTCTTATTTATTGCGGTTGATGACTTGAACAATATGATAAGTCCGATTGATAATTTTTCTAATATAAAAACTCCAAACTTTGATAGACTCGCTGACATGGGGGTTACCTTTACGGATGCCCATGTGCAAGCACCCTTATGCGGGCCGTCAAGAGCTTCTATTATGACGGGTTTACGCCCTTCAACAACAGGTATCTACGGCATGACACCCGATGATTCCATTCGTAGACCAGGTAACGAAGCCACTAAGGATATTACGTTTTTGCCAGAGTACTTTAAAAATAATGACTACCACACTATTGGCATAGGGAAGTTGTTTCATATTCATGCTCCAAACAACGTATTTAATGAATCAGGTGGTCGTGTAAAAGGCTTCGGACCTTATCCCGAAGAGCGCTTTGTTTGGGATGGTTTCGGTAAGGGTATAAAAGGTAAACACGGGCGAACCAGTACTGACTGGGGAGCTTTCCCAGAAAATGATACCCTAATGCCAGACCACGAATCGGTCAATTGGGTAGTAGAGCGTTTAAATAGAAATTATGATAAACCATTTTTTATAGGCCTAGGGTTTCTGCGTGTTCATGTGCCCTTATATGTACCACAAAAATGGTTCGATTTATATCCTTTGGAAAGTATAAAAACACCACCTTATAAATCTGATGATTTAAATGATATTCCGCCTGTGGGAATGAAAATTAACGACCTCCCAATGATGCCGTCCACAGAATGGGCCATAGAAAGCGGTGAATGGAAAAAAATAGTTCAAGCTTATTTGGCCTGCATTAGCTATGTAGATTACGAATTGGGACGTGTTTTAGACGCTTTAGAAAGTAGCAAATACGCAGATAACACCATTGTTGTATTATGGTCTGACCACGGATATCGATTAGGTGAAAAAGGTACTTTTGCAAAGCATGCGCTTTGGGAAACAGCTACTTCGGCACCCCTTATGTTTGCAGGGCCTAATTTACCGAAAGGAAAGCAAATTGATGCACCTGTTGAAATGTTATCTATATATCCAACTTTATTAGAACTAGCAAACCTTCCTGCCTACGATAGAAATGAAGGAAAGAGTTTGGTGTCTATGATACAGAAAGGAGAAAGTATTAAAGAGGCTAAGGCTATAACAACTTTTGGTATGAACAACCATACCGTAAAAGTAGATGGCTATCGGTACATTCAGTATGAAGATGGAACGGAAGAGTTCTACGACCATAGTAATGATCCTAATGAATGGAAAAATGAAGCTAAAAATCCTAAATACAGATCGCAAATAGAGCAGATGAAGGCTTTACTGCCAAAAGTAAATGTAAAATGGGATGAAAAATCAAGTTATACTTTTCAGCCTTATTTTATAGAGCAGAAAGCGAGGGTCAACGGAGAAGAGGATAAACCTGTTAAAGTTATTGGTGCGGATAGATAGATTTTTTTTACGAATATTAAAATACTTTAAAAGTGGACGAATTATATTCAAAAGATGTTTAGCAAACCTATTTGGTTTAGTTGTGAGGTGTCATGTTTTTTCACAGGTTAAGATTGTTAACTAAAACATATCTACGGTCGATGAAAAAGCCATCATTTATATTATAATTAGAGTGCGTAAAACATGGAGGTAAGTCTTGTCACACAGTACCCCGCAAGTTAAACCCGTAAAATACTTCCATCAAAAGACTTCGACATAAAGTTGGATCAACCCCAAAAGTTGTGTGTGAATAAAGATAGTTTTAGTTTTGAAGTTTTAAAATTATTGCATTGGAACTTAGCTTAGACCTATTAAAACTGTTTTTACCTGAATTCTTAATTGACAACTTCGATTTAGTGAAACACACTAAAACTAACGAAATTCTTCATTTGTATTTTCAAGAGAAAAAACCATTCCCAATGAGTTTGATAAGCAAATAGTCATTGCTCATGGTTTTCACAAAGAAATAACAGTACAAGATTTTCCCATTAGAGGAAATACAGTATACCTACATATAAAACGTAGAAGATGGCTCAATAAAAACAACCAACAAATTGTACAAAGAGACTGGAATCTAGTAGCTAAGGGAACTCGTATGACTACCGAATTCGCTGCTTTTTTAAAAGAAATTAATAGATACCAAGGCTAATAATTGTCATACCATAGCAGAATTCTACAATCTTAATGGCAAAAAACTACAAAGGCAATATAGAGACTATTTAAGTGAATTCAAACAATGGAAACAGAAGTCTCATGCTAAGCAATATCTCATCTATCCCCAAAACATAGGTAAATATCTTTCTATTGATGAAACAGCACTTTCCAAAGGAGAACTATACACCATTATTACCAACAAAAAAGCTAAAGGTAAAAAAGGCGCTATTGTAGCCATATGTGCAGGAACTAAAATAGAACCTATTATTGAACAACTACTTAAAATCCCTTCTAAAACCAGAAATAAAGTCAAGGAAATAACACTAGATATGGCAAACTCTATGAAAACAATTGCCAGAGTTTGTTTTCCAAAAGCAACACAAGTAGCCGATAGGTTCCATGTACAAAAACTGGCTCTTGAAGCTTTACAAGATATTAGAATCAAACATAGATGGGAAGCTATTGATCAAGAAAACAACTCGATAAAACTAGCTAAAGAAAAACAACATGAATTTTCTCCTGAAATATTTGATAATGGTGATACTAGAAAACAATTACTTGCCAGAAGTAGATACCTACTTTACAAAGCTCCTTCTGATTGGACTCAAAATCAACACCTCAGAAATATATTCAACCAAGCTAAATCAATAGAAATAGCCTACACAAAATTGGCGCAATGGTACAACCAAGTAGAAAATTCAGGTTTTAAAGCTTTCAGAAGTCAATTTAGGAGTGTGAAAAATGTAGAATTCTTTCTCTTTAGATTAACTACAATTTTTGCTTAAAACGCAACTTTTGGTCATGATCCCATAAAAGCATTGCAGAGAATGAATGATTATGTTTAATCTTAATAATCAAATAATTAAAAAACAAAAAAAAGGTGTTTCTTTTCTGAAACACCTTTTTTTTGTTTTTAAAAGATATATATTATTTCTTTCTTAATTTTCTTACCCCAAAAACAGTAGCTCCTAAAAGTAATATACCTAAACCTCCATCTAATGGAACACTCTTACCGTGTCCACCATGTCAGTGTCCATGTCCACCAGAACCAATCCAATTACCTCAATTCCACCACCAACCCCAAGTCAGAGCATAAGTGTTAGTTGATGACAACATAGTTAAAGAAGTATTGTTAATAGCAGTTGTTGATATGCTATTTGTAGCACTAGCACTTGTAGACAATACAAATACAAATATAACTGCCACTGTTTTTAATGTTTTAAAAAAATGTTACTCTTCATTGTTTTATTGATTATTAGTTATTAATAGCTCTGTATAAATAAGTAAATTGTATATAGACTCATCATTTTTTCGATGAAACAGTTTTTTTTGGTTAAAAAAAATAGGTTGTTTGTTTTTTTTTGAATTAAGTCGGGTTTATAATGTGTTTCACCGATAGTGTAATTTTCTTTAAACACTTTGCATTTAAAAATTATTATTTTTTTAAAGCTGTCAATTCTGCAATTTTACAAATTACCTCTGTAGCTTTTATCATACTTTCTACAGGTGCGTATTCGTATCTACCATGAAAGTTATGTCCGCCAGCAAAAATATTTGGGCAAGGTAAGCCCATATAACTTAGTTGAGACCCATCGGTTCCTCCACGGATAGCTTTTATTAAAGGCTCTATACCTACTTGTTTCATAGCTTCTTCAGCAATATCAACAATATGCATTACAGGTTCAATTTTTTCACGCATGTTGAAATACTGATCTTTAATTTCGGTTTTAATAGTGTCACTTCCATATTGCGCGTTTAACTCATTGGTTAGTTTTAATAAGACTTCTTTTCTAGCATCGAAGTGTTGACGGTCATGATCTCTTATGATATACTCTAAAACGGTTTCATCTACACTACCATTCATGTTATGTAAATGGAAAAAGCCTTGGTAGCCATCAGTATGTTCTGGGGTTTCCATTTTAGGTAAAGAGTTTATAAATTCTGTAGCGATATACATTGAGTTTATCATTTTACCTTTAGCGTATCCTGGGTGCACTATTTTACCTTTAATTTTAACAACTGCAGAGGCTGCATTAAAGTTTTCGTATTCTAATTCGCCAATTTGACTACCATCCATAGTATATGCCCAATCTGCTCCAAATTTTTCAACATCAAATTTATGGGCTCCTCTACCTATTTCTTCATCGGGGGTAAAACCAACTCTAATTTTTCCGTGCTTAATTTCTGGATGATTAATTAAGTATTCCATAGCACTTACAATCTCGCAAATTCCTGCTTTATCATCGGCTCCCAAAAGGGTAGTACCATCAGTAGTAATAAGCGTTTGCCCTATATAAAGTTTTAGGTCTTCAAAATAGTTTGGAGATAGTACAATTCCCTGTTCTTTGTTAAGTAAAATATCGCCACCTAAATAATTTTCATGAATTTGAGGCTTAATATTAGCACCTGTAAAATCTGGCGATGTGTCAAAATGAGCAATAAAACCAATAGTTGGCACTTCAAAATTTACATTACTAGGTAGGGTTGCCATAATGTAGGCGTTATCATCAATAGAAACATCTTCCATACCAATGGTTTTCAATTCTTCAGCAAGTTTATTTGCTAAATCCCATTGTTTCTCTGTACTAGGTGTTGTTTGAGAGTTTGGATCAGATTCTGTGTCAATAGTTACATAGCTTACAAAGCGTTTTATTATGTGTTCTTTTGATATCATTTTTTAGGATAAATTTTGTGTAAATAAAAAAGATAAATGTTACCTAAGAAAGGTATTTCAAAAGTACAATTATTAATTTTTTATTTAGATTATTTAGGAGTATTTTTGCATAAATAAAACAGATGTACAAACTACTGCTTCGCCCAATTTTCTTTTTATTTGATCCTGAAAAAATACATCATTTTACATTTTCTTTAATAAAGCTAACTTCTAAAATACCTGGTTTTTCGGCATTATTTAAAAGTTTATATACCATTGAAGATAAACGGCTAGAACGACACGTATTTGGTTTAACCTTTAAAAATCCGGTAGGTTTGGCCGCAGGGTTTGATAAAAATGCGGTTTTATATAATGAATTAGCAAATTTTGGATTTGGGTTTATTGAAATAGGGACTGTAACCCCCAAAGGGCAACCCGGAAACCCCAAAAAACGCCTGTTTAGACTTAAAGACGACCAAGGAATTATTAACCGAATGGGCTTTAATAACGAAGGACTTAAAGCTGCTATTGAACAACTTAAGAAAAATAAAGGAAAACTTATTATTGGGGGGAATATTGGCAAAAATACAGCTACCAAACCAGAAGACTATACTGCTGATTATTTAGCTTGTTTTAACGCTTTACATCCTTTTGTTGATTATTTTGTTTTAAATGTAAGTTGCCCTAACGTAGGAAGTCATGCAAAACTTAATGATAAAGATTATTTAGAAGAATTAATAAACGAAGTTAAAAAGGCTAATACTGCTTTTAAAACAGAAAAGCCAATTCTATTAAAAATAGCTCCAGATTTAAATAATGGCCAGTTAGATGAAATTATAGAACTGGTAAAAAATACAGATTTAGATGGGGTTATAGCTAGTAATACATCGGTTGATAGAACAGGTTTAAAAGCTTCTAAAGAAACATTGGAAGCCATTGGTAATGGCGGTTTAAGCGGACAACCCATAAAAGAGAAAAGCACCAAAGTCATTAAATATTTGGCAGAAAACAGTAATAAAGCTTTCCCGATAATTGGAGTTGGGGGGATTCATTCTGCAAAAGATGCCATTGAAAAAATTGAAGCTGGAGCCGATTTGGTTCAAGTTTACACAGGGTTTATTTATGAAGGTCCTAGCTTAATAAAAGCCATCAATAAAGCCATACTTAAAACTACTTAATAAAACGCTTTGCTACTTTAGAATTTTTGCCCAAAACGGTTAATAGGTAAGTTCCGCTTGATAGGTTACTAACATTAATAGGTTCATTTGTAACTACACCCGAAGCAAATCTTTGTCCCATCATATTTGATATTTCATAAACTAAGTTTTCTTGTTTATCGTTATTAGTTTTTACAAATAATATATTATTTTGTACTGGGTTAGGGTATAGTTTAACAGAATTGTCAGAAATGGGTGTAATTATTGTTTTTAAGAAAATATCATCAATAGCAATATCTCCTTTCCAACCGTTGCCTCTAATGGCTCTAAATCTAATATTTATGGTTTCTCCTAAATATGATGATAAGTTGATGTTTTTAGTTAGAAAAGCATCAGTTTGGTTTGTTTGTTGTTGCCCAATTAAAGGTGCAATAACATCATTAATATAACCATTACTGGTTTTTATATCTACGTGTAGTTCACCAATATTTTTTCCAAACATGTGGTAGGCAAATTCAATTTCAGAGTTTTCATAAATCACATCTATACAAGGTGAAATAAATTCTGCAACATCTCCTAGGTTTCCGTTAGAAGCTTCGGTGTAAATATAATTTCCTAAAATACTATTATTAGTATTGTCATGGGTAGGACCTGTTTCTTCTGATGAGGTTTCTCCATGATTAATTAACCAATTAAAGCCAGTATTAGATACATCGTTATTTGTCCAACCATTGTTATTAGCAACATCAAATTCATCAAAATTTTCATCAAATAAAGGTTCTGTTGTCACTCCAACTTTAATAAGGTTAGTGTATGTTTTACTTATAGAATTAGATTTGTTAGAAACGGTTAATGTAACATCATAAATGCCAGAGCTAAAGTTATGCGTTGGGTTTTGGGTAGTGTAATCTATAACACCATCAGAGTTTATATCCCATTCCCATTTAGTGATGTTATTGCAGGTGCTATTAAATTTTACAAGTAAATTATCATTACAGGTTTGACTAACATCCACACTAAAATTGGCATTAAAAGAAGGACATGCCAAATAATTTTTTTGTGTGATATAAAACGCATACATACGTGCCAGTTGTTGTTCAGAAAAATGCGTTCTACAAGCTTTATAGGCGTAAGACATAATGTTGCCCGTATCTGGGGTAAAGGCTTGTCCATTAGCATCGGTTTCAGTGCCAATATATTGGCAAAAGTTATTTACATTTTCACAAGTAAGTTTTGGGTCTGCTGGTGTATCACATATGCCGTCACCATCGGTATCACAATTACTACCATCAACTAACTCTGTGGTAAGGGTATTATTATCAGGGCCGTGTGTGTGTATTAATGAGAAAAAATGACCCATTTCATGAGCAAGAGAAGAAGGGTTTGTAGCACAACTATTTTTAATTACAATAAAATCCTTATTTCTTTTATTATTACTGTAGCCGCAAATTTCTTCGTCGTCAGTGTTTTCTAAATATTCTGTAAAGTAAATGTTTATTACATTAGGAACATTGATTTCATCTATTAAATCACCTTCATTTCCTTTTTTATTGTCTTGTCCTGAAATATGGCTACAGGTTAAAATAGAATTTACGCTGATAATTGATATACCATATTCGGTGTTTTGCAGTCTAAAGATAAGTGTAATCTTACTTCGTTGTATAAATTAATTGCATTTTTTGCAGCTCTCTTAGCATGAGCCACATTATCAAAGGTTTGGTCTAGATAAAATTCATCTTTTAAGATACCGTTTACACGTTCTGCCATGGCATTTTCATAACAATGATTTTCTTCTGTCATACTAATATCTATCTTTTTTCTCTTAAGTATTTGCGTGTAAACATTGCTACAATACTGTATTCCTCTATCTGAATGATGAATAAGTTGTTTAATGTCTTTAGCTTGATAAATAGCTTTATTTAACGCTCTTACACAACCTTTTAATTCCAGACTATCACTAAGATCATATCCAACAATTTTGCGAGAGTACATATCTGTTATTAAAGCCAAGTAGCAAAAACCTTTTATGGTTCTAATATAAGTTATGTCACTAACCCAAACTTGGTTTGGTCTGGTAACATCTATGTTCTTTATCAGGTTGTTATATTTATAAAAGCGATGATAAGAATTGGTTGTTCTGGCACTAGTTTTCTTTCTAAGAGTAAGCATATTGTGTTTTCTAAGGACGTTAAATAAGGTGTCTCTCCCGACTTTAAGATTGGCTTTAGTAAACTCATCATCTAAAGATTTTATGAGTTTCCGTACACCTTCTCTAGGAAGGGATTTACGTTTTTTACTGACTATGTTAATAATCTGTTGTTCTAGTTTTAAACGCTTATCAGCTCTAGATTTGTATTTATAATACGCATCACGTTTAAGACCAAAACAATGGCTTATAGTTGTTAAAGAGGCAAATCCCTTAGATTTTTCTTTAGCTATGATTAAGGCTTTATGCTTAACTTTTTTTTTAGTTCAGCCACAGATTTATAGCCTAGATCCTCAGCTGCTACTTCTAGGTAAGAATCTAATACCAAGGCATCGAGATCTTTTTTAAGCAACAGTTTTTTAAGCTGTTCTATTTCTTTTTGGAGTGCTTTAATTCGTGATATTTCGTCTTTGGTTTCCACTTTTACTCTGGTGTTCATTAAATCTTTACGATTATACTTTTTAATCCACTCATTGACTGTTGTAGGAGCAATAGAGTAGAGTTTACAAAGTTCGCTCTTTGTGTGTTTACCTTTACTAAGTTCATCTAGAATTTTTAGTTTAAAGGGTTCTGAATACCGTCTGATTACTTTGTCATTTTTGTACATAATGTTTAAAATTATGTAGCCTTTATTCAGGACGGGTCATATAATGGCATAACGTATCGCTATTAATGTAGTTAATGTCATTACAAAGAAAAAAGTTTAAATAGGCATCTGCAAATTGTTCATTAAGGTTACTTATGGCTCTATTTAAGTCTGATTCACAAATTCCGCCCGAGCCATTAGAATGTCTAATAACGTGTGCTTTTATTGGAATGGAATTAACTATTTTAATACTAGACTTATTAGTTTTATTTGATAAAAATTTTTGTTCAAAAGGAACTAATTGAGGTTTAATAGTATTTAATAAAGCTATTTCTTCTAATGAAAACTCATTACCGCAGTAAGTGGTGTTATTTTGAGAAGATAAAATACCTGTTGATAATAAAAATATCAACACGGGAAAATAAACATTCTTGTAGGCAAATAATTTCATTGGGGCGAAATATTTACTCAAATGTATACCTTATAAAAAAAGATAACTAATAAAACCGTTTAAGCGTAAGATTTTATGGATATATTAAATTTAGGTTAATTAATAATCAGTTTTTTGGTTAAACTTTTATTGTCTTTTGTGTTTAGTTTTACTAAGTAAAAGCCTGTATTTAAATTTGATACGTTAATTTTTAAAGGGTGTTGGCTTTCTTTAATTATGATGTTTTTATTAAGATTTCCAATTACGTTGTAAATTTCTATAGTCTTCAATTTAATATGTTTTGGAGTAGTTACCGTAATATTATCCTGTGCAGGATTTGGGTAAATTTCAGCATCGTTTAAATTAAATTCCACATTATTTAAAACTGATTTTAAGGTTATTGTAATGGAGCCTATTTTTTTATTATTAAAAGGCGTTGTGTTTATTAAGCCAGTGATAACATTTTTTGGGGTGGTATCAGGATTGGTAGTAGAATATCCAGAACCCTCTTCAGTACCCGCATCATACGGAAATAAATCTATTGAAGCAGAAGTAACCCATGTACCACCATTTCTTAAATCAAAGCTATTAAGTGTAATAAACCAATCTGGAGTTGGAGCTATCATAGAAATAAGTGTAAGCAAAGGGTAATTTTCATTTACTTGTAAATTATTAATGGTTACAGTGCCTTTAGCAGCATTTAAATCACCACCATTAATAAATTGGTCTGCATTTGGGTTTAATGTAACTTCAGTTTCAAAAGATGTATAATCTCCGGTTTCGGCAACAGATTCTACTCCGGCAGTAGCTATTTGTCCAATTTCTAAAAAGGTATTATTGGTAGCATGTGTAGCACCTACTAAAGTAGACCAATGGGCATTATTGGGTAAATTAATGGTACTACATCCATGTATTGGGTCGTTTGTTACAGAATCCCAAATACTTTCAAAAACAATATCATATGAAGCAACACTTTGGCTGAACAAAAAATTGAAACTTAAAGCGGAAAATATTAGAACCAAAGTAATTTTTTTCATGACATTTATTGTTCATTTGCTCATATTAAAGTCTCTATAATTATAATTGCCTTACAAAAAATTAGTAGTATTTTTAACCTTGAAATTTAATTAACCAATGCCAGAACAGATTAAAATAATAGAATGCCCTCGTGATGCTATGCAAGGAATAAAACAGTTTATTCCAACAGCTAAAAAAGTACAATTCATTCAGGCATTATTACGTGTTGGCTTTGATACCATAGATTTTGGCAGTTTTGTTTCGCCCAAGGCTATTCCGCAAATGGTAGATACGGCAGAGGTTTTATCGCAATTAGATTTAAGTAAAACCACTAGCAAATTACTAGCTATAGTAGCCAATGTTAGAGGCGCTGAAAATGCTTGTAAGCATTCTGAAATAAATTATTTAGGATATCCGTTTTCTATTTCAGAAAATTTTCAAATGCGTAATACTCATAAAACCATTGCACAATCTGTTGATATATTAAATAACATTTTGGAGTTGGCCTATAAATCTAACAAAGAAGTTGTTGTTTATATTTCTATGGGGTTTGGAAATCCTTACGGCGACCCTTGGAATGTTGATATAGTAGGAGAGTGGACCGAAAAACTAAACAAAATGGGAGTTAAAATTCTATCATTAAGTGATACTATTGGCACTTCAACTCCAGAAAGTATAACCTATTTGTTTTCAAATTTAATTCCAAAATACACAAATATAGAATTTGGTGCTCATTTGCATACTACACCAAGTACATGGCACGAAAAGGTTGATGCTGCTTTTAATGCAGGATGTAAACGTTTTGATGGTGCCATACAGGGCTTTGGCGGATGCCCTATGGCTAAAGATGAACTTACAGGTAATATGCCAACAGAAAAGTTGCTTTCTTATTTTACAGCTAAACACCTTAATTCCTTAAATGCACTTAGTTTTGAAAGTGCTTATAACGAGGCTTCTAAGATTTTTAATATTTACTTCTAGTTTTAGGTGTGTTTCATATGTATAAAGTAAAAATAGAGGTGTATAGTTATGTTATTAAGCTTTAAAAACACGTGTTTTCTAGTTTTTATTAATAATCATTTAAAGGCAATTGTTAAATAAAACCTAAAGTTTAAAATCTATTAAACCATCAATATCTGTTTTAGTCTAATATTGCAACTAACTTAAACTATATTTAGATTGAAAACATTACTACCACTACTGTTTCTATTATTTTCAGTATCAATATTTGCTCAAAGATTTACCCTAGAAGGTATTGTAAAAGATAAAAATGACATTACTTTAGAAGCCGCAACAGTTTATTTACAAGACGTTAAAGATAGTGTTGTTGTAGCCTACGGAATTACCAATAAAGATGGTAAATTTTCTATAAGAGTAAATGCCGAAACATCTTCTTCAATTTTATTTAATATTGGGTATTTAGGCTATAAACCATACTCTAAAGAAATACAAGTTCCTAAAACAGATATATTAGATGTTGGATTTATTATTCTAGAAGAAGAAATAGAACAACTAAATTCCATTTCAATTATAGCAAGAACGCCTCCTGTAGTTATAAAAAAAGATACCATAGAATATAATGCCGATAGTTTTAAAACTTTACCTAATGATAGAGCAGAAGATTTATTAAAAAAATTACCAGGAGTAGAAATTGATACAGATGGTAATATAACCGTTAATGGTATTGAAGTAGAGGCTGTTAATGTAGATGGTATGCGCTTTTTTGGTGAAAAAAGTGGAGATATAGCCTTAAAAAACTTACCAAGTAATGTGATTAGTAAAGTACAGGTAACCGATTATAAAACCGATAGGCAAAAATTTACTGGCGAAGAATCTGATTCTGGAACTAAAGAAATTAATTTAAAAATTAAAAAAGGTAAGAATACTGCTTTTTTTGGTGATGTTAATCTTGGTTATGGAACCGATGAAAAATACCAAGCCAACGCAAATTTATTTCAGTTAATTTCAGGTAAACAAATAGGTTTAATTTCAGGCACTAATAATATTAATATGAAAAGAGGCTTTAATGCCTTACCAAATGCACGTTCTAGCAAAGGCTATATAGAATCAGATTTTTTAGGTGCCAATTACTCTAAAGGTAAATGGAATGAAACCAGAGTAAACGGTAATTATAACTTTAATGCTAATAATGAAGACCATGAAAGCAGAAGGTATAGAGAAAACTTTTTACCCGATTTAAATTATATAACAGAAACAGAAAGTAACAGTAGTAGTGATACCGATAGCCATAACGGAAGAATGGATGTACAACTAATAATTCCATCAAAAAATAAACTATCAAGAGCTAGAGTACGATTGTCAAATGATTTTGAGTTTAATAGTAGTACATCTGATAATTTTTCGCAATCTAGTACAACTTCAAAATCTGTTGATGATGATTTAATAAGCGATTACTTTTCAAATAGTACATCAACATCTACAAACAACCAATTTAAAAATAGTTTTAGAGTTACTTCAAGCTCAGGTAAAGGAATTGATTTTTTTAGTGTTGCATTAAACACAACATTTAATAACTCTAATTCTGAAGCTAATAACTTTTCAGAAAATGTTCTGTATGAAAAAGATGAAACCATTACACAAGATCAAATTCAAGATACAGACAATCTTAACTCTAATATAAATTTAAATGCTATTTGGGTAAAAGAATTATTTCCTAATTTCAGGATAATGCCAAAGTATAACGCTACGGTAAACCATAATAAAAACGAAAAATACGTTTATGATTTTGATGAAGATGATGCCGATTATACTAGTTTTAATGATGTGCAAAGTTTTGAAAGTAAATACATTACAACAACTTTAAAACCAGCTTTAAGGCTAAGGTATGAATACAAAGATATACGCTTTGAGGTAGAAGGGGCTTACACCAATACATACAGAAAATTTACTGATGAGTTAATTAATGAACGTAATTTCAATGCAGATTTTGATTTTTTCACCTATTCAGGAAGAATACGTTATAGAGATAAAAATGGGTATAAAAGAATAGATTTAAGGTATGGACAAAGTGTAGATTTACCATCTTCATCCCAACTGCAACCCGTTGAAGATGTTAGTAATATTACCCACATTAAAGTTGGGAATCCTTTGTTAAACCCAGAAGTAAATCATTCTTTAAGATTTGAGTACCAAAATAATTTAGCGTATAATAACATTAATATAACTGGTAGTGCCAAAGCAGATTTTGTTAATGATAAAATAATTAATTCTACATTAACTAATGAAGATTTAATAAAGTACACTACTTATACCAATATTGATGGCGATTATTCTTTATCTGGAAATACAGCAATTTCTAAATCTTATTACAGTAAAAAAACAAACCTCAATTTAAATTTCAGATTTTCTGCTAGCTATAAAAACAACATCTCTTTACAAAATGGAGTAAAATTTACAGCTAAAAATACCACTTTAAAACCATCGTTTTCTTTTAGATATGCCTATGATAGTAAATTAGATTTAACAGCCACTTATAGCTATTCTACAAACCACACAATTTTTGATACAGATGCCTTTAGCGATACAGATTATTTTGTTCAAAATTTAAGATTTGAAGCCTCGGTATTTTTCTTAAAAAATGCATTTTTCTCAAATAAAGTAGCCTATAACTATAACAGTAGGGTTGGTGATGAATTTGATGGAGATGCCGTATTTTGGAATGCAGGTTTAGGAGTACAACTATGGAATAATAAAGCTACATTAACTCTTGTTGGGTATGATATTTTAGATATGAATAATGGCTTTAGTAGATCTGTTACAGAAACCTATATTCAAGACATTGAAAACAAAATTTTAAAGCAATATTTCATGGCAACTTTTGTTTACAAGTTTGGTAGAATTGCAGGTCAAAACATGAACATAAGAAGCGATAGAGGCAGCCGTAGAGGAGGTTATGGAGGGCGTTCTGGTCGTGGTAGATAATTACATTTGCTTCTTTTAATTTTATAATTAAATGTTAAATAAGAGTTAAGTTTAAAAGAGGTGTTATATCTTAGATAATAGTTGTATATTTGCACGCAATTATTAATGTAATTGCATCATGACTGCACATCAAAACAAGATAGTAGGAGAAGGCTTAACCTACGATGACGTCCTTTTAGTTCCAGCATTTTCTGAAGTTCTTCCACGCGAAGTCAATATTCAAACCAAATTCACTCGTAACATCACCATTAATGTGCCTATTATTTCGGCAGCTATGGATACTGTTACCGAAAGTAAAATGGCTATTGCCATGGCCCAAGAAGGTGGTATTGGGGTACTTCATAAAAATATGACTATTGAGGCTCAAGCCACTAAGGTAAGACGTGTTAAACGTGCCGAAAGTGGTATGATAATAGATCCTGTTACATTGCCGCTTAATGCTGTTGTAGCAGACGCTAAACGTGCTATGGCAGAACACAGTATTGGAGGTATTCCTATTGTTGCTAAAGACGGTACTTTAAAAGGTATAGTTACCAATCGAGATTTACGTTTTGAGCATAAAAATGAAAAACCAATTGTAGAGGTAATGACAGGCGAAAACCTAATTACAGCTCCTATTGGTACATCATTATCCGATGCAGAAATTATTCTTCAAGAGCATAAAATTGAAAAACTACTTATAGTAGATGATAATTATAAACTATCCGGATTAATTACCTTTAGAGATATTACCAAAGTAACTCAGAAACCCATTGCTAACAAAGATGGATATGGGCGTTTACGTGTAGCGGCAGCTTTAGGTGTTACTGCTGATGCTGTAGAACGTGCCGAAGCTTTAGTTGAAGCAGGTGTTGATGCAGTTGTAATAGATACTGCTCATGGGCATACCAAAGGGGTGGTAGCTGTGTTAAAAGAAATAAAACAAAAATTTCCACAACTTGACGTTGTTGTTGGAAATATTGCCACAGGTGCAGCAGCAAAATATTTGGTTGAAGCTGGAGCAGATGCCGTAAAAGTAGGTATTGGTCCAGGTTCTATTTGTACTACGCGTGTAGTAGCGGGAGTTGGGTTCCCACAGTTTTCGGCTGTTTTAGAAGTTGCTGCAGCCATTAAAGGCTCTGGTGTTCCAGTAATTGCAGACGGAGGTATTCGTTATACGGGCGATATTCCTAAAGCTATTGCTGCTGGTGCAGATTCTGTAATGCTTGGTTCGCTTTTAGCAGGAACTAAAGAATCTCCAGGAGAAACCATAATTTATGAAGGGAGAAAATTTAAATCTTATAGAGGAATGGGGTCTGTAGAAGCCATGAAACAAGGTAGTAAAGACCGCTATTTTCAAGATGTTGAAGATGATATTAAAAAATTAGTTCCAGAAGGTATTGTAGGGCGTGTGCCTTACAAAGGTGATTTGTATGAAAGTATTCATCAATTTATTGGTGGATTAAGAGCTGGTATGGGATACTGTGGCGCTAAAGATATTGAGACTTTAAAAGAAAACGGCCAATTTGTTAAAATTACTGCAAGTGGTATTAATGAAAGTCATCCGCATGATGTTACCATTACTAAAGAGTCTCCAAATTATTCTAGATAAAAAAAAGTAGTAGTATAGAGAACAAAAAGGCTATCAAATTTTGATAGCTTTTTTGTTTTTAATACCCTTCCATTAAATAGCTTTAATAAATTTTTTTTTTGGTAATGTAAAAATTATTTTTATTTTTGGTTGACCAATTTAGTTAACCAGTTTGGTTAACCAACTTTTAAACTAAACTAAAAATGAAAAAAATTACTATACCCTCACAGGTAATATGTGGGTTATTCTTATTGTTTATTACCTCAAATGTCTTTTCTCAAAACATTACTTATAACATTGATGATCCTGAAAAATTACGGGATGTAATCTACCAACCAGGAGATGTTATCATACTAAAAAACGGTACTTATGATACCGATGAACGTATGCGGTTTCTAGGTTCTGGTACAGCTGAAAATCCAGTTACTTTTAGAGCAGAAACACCTGGTGGTGTTATTTTTACTGGAGGTCCAAGATTAACTATTGGTGGTGAAACAGATGATGACACAGGAGAAGTAATGTAGATAATGTATTCAAAAAACATGCAATTACATTTGAAGCAGGAGAGTATGAAAGTGTTATAATTTTTGCTACTAACTCGGGTGTTGAATGTAGATTAGATGCTTTCGATATCTCAGTAAAACAATAATAAATATCTAAATTTTAATATTATGGATAATAAACTAAATAAGAAATTCAATAGCGGAATTTTAGCACTATTGTTTATGTTTTTATGACTTATATCATGTTATGATAGTGGTTACGAAGAGTTCGTTCCTCCAACAGGAAATGTAAACAATATTCAGCCTAATACGTTATTTACAACAAGTACTAGTGCAGATGATAATTTAACAGTAGTATTTAGAAGTTATTCTACCGATGCCGTATCGTATTTGTGGGATTTTGGAGATAGCAACATTTCAACAGAGGTTAATCCATCACACACATATGCTGCAGCAGGTACTTATAATAAGTAATGAGTATAAGGTTTACGAAAGTATCCATATGCGTAAGTGGGGTATTTTTGAAAATTATTTTAAAGCCGGAAATTATTTTCAATCTAGAGATGAAGGTGCTTACTCTAAGGTTAGGTTTTATAAGTTAAAAGTTAGTAATTAAAGTGTTAATGAAATTAAAGAGAATGTTTTTAAATTTTGTTAATAGTATTAGTAAAACTCTGTTAAACATATGATTTTACCATTTAACCAATTTTGTACATTTACTAATGTTTTTTAACACTTTAATTGATGTTAAATATTAAATATTTAGTTAATAACCAAAGGTATAGTTGTTAGGGAATAGCATCTGTTTAAACAGTCTCTTGTATAAATTTTAAAATATGAAAATAGAAGCAATTTCTTTAGGTGATAATAAAGAAATACAAAACCAAATAATCGCCAATATTAGAGATTTAATAAATTATAAAAACCTTGAGCCAGGTGATAAATTGCCATCTGAAAGGATGTTAGCCGAAAAATTTGGGGTTACAAGAAGTAATGTACGTGATGCAATACAAAAATTAGAGTTTTATGGACTTTTAAAATCTATTCCACAAAGCGGAACTTTTGTTGAGAACATTGGGGTTATTGCCTTAAATGGTATGATTGAGTATATCTTAGATTTAGAAGAACCAGATTTTAAATCGTTGGTAGAAACCAGAATTTTGTTAGAGCTTAAAACAGTACGTTTAGCTTCATTAAGAAGAACAGATAAAGATTTAAAAAAAATTAAAGAATCTTTAGATGCTTATGAAACTAAAGTGTTATCAGGTAAAGATGCTGTTCAAGAAGATTTATTATTTCATCTAGCTATTGCAAAAGCAAGTGGAAATAGTTCTATAAATGCATTGATGTTAAGTATAACACCAAAAATTATAGTCAATTTTAATAAATATCACGTTTGCGATAAAAACCAAGCCTTTATTGGTATTCAAGAACATAAAGATATATATGAAGCTATTGAAACCCAAAAACCTGCCTTAGCTAAAGAAAAAATGAAAGTTCATTTTAAAGCACTGTACCAATACTGCTATAATGTTCAATAAAATATATAGAATTAATTAATAAAGCAGGATCAAAAAAGCATACTTGGATTACAGAAGAAGAACAAAAATTTATCTTAGAAGGACAAAGTGAAGCCGATCAAAATGCTACAGAAGATACAAAAGGAAAAAGCTTAGGTAAAATTCTTTCATTCAAAGAATCTTGGGCTGTAGTTATTGGGCGATTCTTTTTAGAACCAATTTGGTGGTTGTTTGTAGGTTGGATGCCAATTTATCTAATTGATGTTTATGGATTCAATGTAAAAGAAGTTGGTATGTTTTTGTGGGAGCCATATGTAGGAGCTGTAATAGGTAGTATTGCTGGAGGTTACGTGTCTGAAAAAATAATAGCAAAAACAAACTTCAATAGACAAAAGAAGAAAAACAACATTTTATTAGGTAGGTTAGGGCAACCAGAAGAAGTAGCTTCAGTTATTTCATTCTTAGTTAGCGATGACGCTGCATTTTTAACTGTATAAACTATCCAAGTAGGTGGTGGTCAAGGTTTTGGAATTTAATAAGTTTATTGTCTATTATATCCTAATTTAAGTATATAATAGATAACAACAGGAGGAAATAGCTCTAAATTTTTATTCAAATTATTTTCTCTCACACAACAATTTTGAATTTTTTAGGAGACTCTAATAAAAAAGCAAGTTTATTTAGACTTGCTTTTTTGTTTAAAGCTTTGTCCCGTCCTAAAATAAGTTGACACAAAATCGACTTATTATGAAAAATAAAGAACACAAGCGATTTAAGCGCACACAACGAGATTACAATTTAGGCTTTAAATTAGCCTTGGTGTCCGAAGTAGAAAAAGGCAACTACACATACAAACAGATTCAAAAAGCTTATGGTATCCAAGGCAGGAGTACCGTTTTGGTATGGTTAAGAAAATATGGTACTTTAGATTGGAGTAAACCAAACTTTAATAATTTGCCTAAAGAAAAAGAAACACCAGCCCAAAGGATAAAGCGTTTAGAACGAGAACTAGAAGATGAGCGATTAAAGAACTTATTGCTCAATACAATGATAGATGTATCAGACAAACAATTTGGTACTTCTATTAGAAAAAAGCTTTTATCCCAACAATCCAAATCATCAAACAAGACAAGCAAGTAGCCATTGCGCACTCATGTAGATTGTTAGGGATAAGTAGACAAGCTGTTTATCAAGCTCAAAAACGTAAAGAAGCACGTATCAAAGAACTCTCAAAGATAAAATCCTTAGTACTTGTTATTCGTAGAGATATGCCAAGACTGGGTACACGTAAACTCTACTACTTGCTAAAGCCAGAGTTTGATAAACATCAAATAAAAATAGGGAGAGATGCCTTATTTGCTTATTTAAAAACAGAACATTTATTAATAACACCAAAGAAAAACTATACCAAAACCACAAACTCAAAACATTGGCTTAAAAAGCACCCTAACCTACTAAAAGACATCCAACCTAATAGGCCAGAACATGTGTTTGTAAGTGATATTACCTACATAAAAAGCAGAGAAAAAACACATTATTTATCTTTGGTAACAGATGCTTATAGTAGAAAAATAGTTGGATATCAATTAAGTGATGATATGAGTGCAAAAAATGTAGTCAAAGCTTTTAATATGGCCATAAAGAAAAGAGATACAAATAATGAAATTATCCATCATTCTGATCGTGGACTACAGTATTGTGCTTTTGTCTATCAAAAGGCTTTAAGGGAAAACAACGTAATACCATCAATGACAGATGGTTATGATTGCTACCAAAACGCATTAGCAGAGCGCATTAATGGAATTTTAAAACAAGAGTTCTTAATTTATAAGTGCAATAATGGAAGAGAGCTTGAACGGTTAATCAAAGAATCTATAGAAACTTATAACAATAAAAGACCGCATTTGAGCCTTAACATGAAAACACCTAACTTTATACACAACAAAAAACCTGAGAAGTTAAATTCTCAGGTTTAATTTAATTTATAAAAACTGTCAACCTATTTTAGGACGACTCACTTAATTAGTTTTGTATAATTTTATATTTATATATAAATTAGTTTAGTGTTAGAAACGTACTCTACAGGTAGCAAGATAATTTTAGCAATAATTTTTGCTGTTTTATTTTATATTGTTCTGCGTTATCTTTTTAAGTTATTAGAGTTGTTATATGTTATCAAATATAAAAAACCTCTATATACGCATTATTATTTGTTAAAAAGAAAGCTTAATGCCTCTCAAAAATCAATATTAAAAAAAGAATTTTCATTTTATAACAAACTTTCTAAAACTCATAAATCATATTTTGAGCACAGATTAGCCTCTTTTATTAAAGATAAAGATTTTATAGGTAGGCAGGGGGTTACGGTTTCTGAAGAAATGAAAGTTTTAATATCTGCCACTGCAGTTATGCTAACTTTTGGATTCAGAGATTTTTATATTAGTCTTATATCTAAGATTGTTATTTATCCTAATGAGTTTTACTGACAAACAAATAATACGTATCATAAAGGTGAATTTAATCCTAAATTAAAAGCTTTAGTATTGTCTTGGGAAGATTTTAAAAAAGGTTTTGAAGACAATCATGATAATATTAATTTAGGAATCCATGAATTTACTCATGCCATTCATTTAAATAGTCTAAAAGAACGAGATATTAGCTCTACAATTTTTAGCGATTCTTTTAATGAATTATCAGAAACTTTATCTAACGATGAATCATTGAGAAATGAACTAATTACATCAAACTACCTTAGAAAATATGCTTTTACTAATAGATTTGAATTTTTAGCAGTGGCAATAGAGAGTTTTATTGAAACGCCAAAAGAATTTAAAAGTCAGTTTCCTAAAATATATAAAGTAGTTAAGCAAATGTTGAACTTTAATTTTGCTGGTTATTAGAGTTGTACATGATTTTTATCATAATTTATAAGGCTTATCTTTAATAAATTTAGAGGTAACTAAACTAAATAATAAATGTCATGATACGAAAAGCACCGATTTCAATGATAATGACCGAGCATGTCATAACATTAAAAAAAACAGACGATTTAGAAAAAGCCGAAAGACTATTTAAACAACACCATATAAGACATATTCCTGTTGTAGAGGGTAAAACCGTAATAGGAATGCTAAGTTATACAGATTTACTTCGTTTAAGTTTTTCTGATATAACTAATGAAGATAATAGTGATGCCGATGCTATGGTTTACAATATGTTTACTATTAACCAAGTCATGAAAAAAAAGGTGCAGAGTGTTACTCCTTCAAATTCAATAAAGGAAGTTGCAGAAATTTTTGCCGAAAAAGAATTTCATGCATTACCAGTGGCAGACAATAATCAGTTAGTAGGCATTGTAACAACTACCGATTTAATTAAATACCTTTTAAAGCAATTTTAATAAAAGAATAGATAAGGTAAATGTAGTTACATCAGTAACCTATAAAGAAATGTCATGTACTCTCTTGTAGATAATACCTTTGCTAGAATTATAACTAAAACAGATTTATTAGTTACTTTATAAAACGGTTTAAGAGTTTGCCAAAGCTTTTAAGTCTTTAATAGTATTGGTTTGATTATCGCTTTTAAAAACATAGCTACCAGCAACCAAAACATCGGCTCCGGCATCAACTAGTTGTTTTGCATTTTTGTTAGTAACACCACCATCAATTTCAATAAGTGTAGAAGCACCTTTACGTGTTATTATTTCTTTTAACTGAACAATTTTGTTGTAGGTGTTTTCAATAAAACTTTGACCGCCAAAACCAGGGTTTACACTCATTAAGCATACCAAATCAATATCATTAATAATGTCTTCTAATAAACTAACATTGGTATGCGGATTTAGAGCAACACCAGCTTTCATTCCTTCAGCTTTTATAGCTTGAAGCGTACGGTGTAAATGCGTGCAAGCTTCATAGTGTACGGTTAAAACATGACTTCCTAAATTGGCAAATGTTTTAATGTACCTATCAGGGTCTACTATCATTAAGTGTACATCTATTGTTTTTTTAGCATGTTTATTAATGGCTTCTAAAACAGGCATTCCAAAAGAAATATTAGGAACAAATACACCATCCATAATATCAATATGGAACCAATCTGCATCACTTGCATTAACCATTTCTATATCACGTTGAAGATTTGCAAAATCTGCAGCTAAAATTGAAGGAGCAATTAATTTAGAACTCATGTTGTTGCATTTTATTTACGGCAAAAATAGAGGTTTTGTTATTGAGTTTCTTATAACTTGTCAAGAAAATTTTCAACCATTGTAATAACTTCATTAGCTAATTGATTTTCAGCAACTTTTAGCCATTCTAAATATTCATATAGATTTTTAATGCTTTCTTGATTATCTATAATTGTAAAACCAAAATTATAATCCTGAAAAATTCGAACGTCAGTTGTAGTATTTATTACTTCAAAAATATTTCTATGCCTTTTGTCAAATTTTATTTTTTCAAAGGTTGTATTTACAGAACTAATGTCTCCTTCTAAAACTTGTAGGAAGTTTTTGTTTTTATAGATTAATACGCCAGTAATATTGAGTTTATGGTTGTTTTTTTGAGCTTTTTGATAAAGCTTTTTTAATTTTTCTATAGATTTATGTTCAACAGAATCACTTATATAGCATATGGTTTTAATCATGGGAGAAATTTGGTTAGTTACTTCTAAGGTAATAAAAATTCACAAATAATTTTGCACCGTTTTAAAAAATAAACCCCCGGTAATCAGCCGGGGGTTCTTTCATCAATCAAAAAACGAACAGTTATGTGTGTAACTGCTGTTGCTGTAATTTAGGAGTAATTTAAATATTATCCTAAATAAGTTTTTAATATTTTACTTCTAGACGTATGTTTTAATCTACGAATAGCTTTTTCTTTAATTTGTCTTACACGCTCACGAGTTAAATCAAAAGTTTCTCCAATTTCTTCAAGTGTCATTGGGTGTTGATTTCCTAATCCAAAGTACAAACGAATAACATCGGCTTCACGTGGTGTTAAGGTTTCTAAAGCACGTTCAATTTCTGTACGTAAAGATTCATGTAACAACTCTTTATCTGGGTTTGGAGACTCACCACTATTTAATACATCGTATAAGTTAGAATCTTCACCTTCCACTAATGGAGCATCCATACTTACATGACGACCAGAGTTTTTCATAGACTCTTTAACATCATTAATAGTCATATCCAATTCTTTCGCAATTTCTTCGGCAGAAGGTGGACGCTCATGACTTTGCTCTAAGAAGGCAAATGTTTTATTAATTTTATTAATAGAACCAATTTTGTTTAATGGTAAACGTACAATTCTAGATTGTTCAGCTAGCGCTTGAAGAATAGATTGACGAATCCACCATACAGCATAAGAAATGAATTTAAAACCACGAGTTTCATCAAAACGTTGAGCCGCTTTAATTAAACCCAAATTGCCTTCATTAATTAAATCTGGTAATGTTAAACCTTGGTTTTGGTATTGCTTTGCTACCGATACTACAAAACGTAAATTAGCTTTGGTAAGCTTTTCTAAAGCTACTTGATCTCCAGCTTTTATACGTTGTGCTAATTCTACTTCTTCATCGGCTGTAATTAAATCTACTTTACCAATTTCCTGTAAATATTTGTCTAAAGAAGCGGTTTCTCTATTAGTAACCTGCTTCGTAATTTTAAGTTGTCTCATTTAATGTTCTCCTGTAATTTAATTGTGAATTAATAGGGCTTTCAATAGTTATACGTATAATTGATACTTTTTGTTACAAAAATTATCATAATATTTTTTTCTATAACTTTTAGATACAAAATATGTGTTTAGGTCACATTACAAGTAGAACAATAAATTGCATTAAGTGTTAAATTGTTTTTTCTGTTAAAATTAATTTATAACTTATTTTTTTTCGGCTAATCCTCTGGTTAACCACCCTCTACGGTTTGCAGTAACAATGGCATATGGTGTAACCCAGAATAAACCAAAGGTATATAATATGCTATAGGTATAGGCCCAAAAAGCTTCTTTTATTTCATATCTGTAGGCATAGAATATAACAGGAAATGTAGAATATATTAAAATAGTTACCAATGTTGAGCCTAGAAATAACAATGGATGTACTGCTACAAAAAATAACATAAATATTAAAAATGGAAAACTCATAATTAATTCTGTTATATGACTTATAAATAGTAACCTACTTCCTATTTTACTACCTTTTCTAAAGTTTTTAAAGATAAATTTAGACATTTCTATAGATTCTCTTACATTACTTCGTCCCCATCTAATAAACATTTTGTAAAGTCCAGTATATTCATCGGGAACATTAGTAAAAGCTACAGCGTTTCTTTGAAATAATACATGTTTGCCTTGTTTTAAAATCATATTGGTTAATGCACGATCTTCGCCAATATCTGACGGTTTTCCCATAAAGGTTTGGTTAATCCAGTCGTTTAAGCAATTTAGTACATTTTCTTTTTTGTATGCGGCTAAGGCTCCTGGGGTACAAAATACAGATTTTAAGGTGCTTTCTGCAGAGCGTACAAATTCAAAACTTAAAACAAAACTTACATCTAACATTTTTGGTAATAACTCTTTTGAGTTATTTAGTACACGAATATTACCAGCAACTGCACCGCAGTTTTTATCTTTTGTAAAAGGGCTAACTAAGTTTTTTAATGTGTTTTTGGTTACTATAGAATCACTGTCAACAGTTACAAAAACATCGCCTGTTCCATTTTTAAAGCCATAATATAGAGCATGCCGCTTACCCATATTTTTAGGTTGTTTGTGTAACTCTAAATTATCACCTAAAATAGTTTTAGCTTTTTGCATCCATAGCCAAGTATCATCTTTACTGCCATCATCAACCGAAATTAATTGAATTTTATCTTTAGGGTAGTCACTTTTATTTAAGCTCATTAAAGTATCAAAAACCTGTTGACTTTCATTGTAAGCAGGAACAATTACAGTAATTTTTGGTAGCTCTTTATTACTTACTGTTTCAATAGGTTTATACTTAAAATATTTATAAAACATGAATAAGAAAAAGAATACTTTGTATATAAATAAACCTAGTGCAATTAGCATAAATAAATATCCAAATGTTGAGCCCTGTCTTTGTTCATTAAATTCTTTAAAGTCTGCATGAAATACATAAAAAAATAGAATACCTAAACCTATTAGTAAAAATGTACTGATAAGAACAATTAAATTTGAAGAGTTTTTGATTTTGTTGTTTGTTAAGCGATAGTTTGGTAGCATAGCGTTGATTGAGTTTTTTCTTTAATTAGATGTACGCTATACTATTGGTTTTAGATTTTCTTTAATGATTATTTAACATTGGATGTAAAAAAAAATCCTCAATTAAACCATTTTAATTGAGGATTTTATATTGTATTCTTAAAAAGAATTAGTCGTCTTTTTTATCGTTTCTACGATTATCTCTATTACGATTATCACGTCCACGATTATCCCTACCTCTGTTGTCTCTACCACGATTATTATTGTCTCGTTTTGGTCTATCTACCCAACCTTCTGGTTTTGGTAAAATAGCTTTTCTAGAAACTTTTTCTTTACGAGTTCTAGGGTCAATGCCAAAGTATTTTACATCAAATACATCACCTAATTTAACTACATCGGATACATTTTCTGTACGTTCCCAAGCCAATTCACTTACGTGTAGTAATACTTCATTTCCTGGAGCTTCGGTATATTCAACTACAGCGCCAAAATCAAGCATTTTAATAACTTTAACTTCATAAATGCTACCAACTTCTGGTTTAAACATTAAAGAATCTATAGACGCTAATACTTTATCAATACCTTCTTGGTCTGTACCTAAAATTTCAACAACACCTTCTTCAGTAACAGGGTCTTCATTAATAACAATGGTAGTTCCTGTTTCTTTTTGTAGTTCTTGAATTACTTTTCCACCAGGACCAATAAAGGCGCCAATTAAATCGTTTGGTAAAGTAGTAGTCACCATTTTAGGAGCATGTGCTTTAACAGTTGGATTAGGTTCTGAAATGGTTTCGGTTATTTTGTTTAAAATATGTAAACGACCTTCTTTAGCTTGCATTAAAGCATTAACTAAAATCTCGTAACTTAAACCTTTCACTTTAATATCCATTTGGCAAGCGGTAATACCATCTGCAGTACCGGTTACTTTAAAGTCCATATCACCTAAATGATCTTCATCACCTAAAATATCAGATAAAACGGCGTATTTACCACTTTCTGTATCGGTAATTAATCCCATTGCAATACCAGAAACTGGTTTTTTTAATTGAACACCAGCATCCATCATAGCCATTGTACCGGCACAAACGGTTGCCATAGATGAAGAACCGTTAGATTCTAAAATCTCTGAAACTACACGAACTGTATATGGACAATCTTCAGGAACCATACCTTTTAAAGCACGCTGCGCTAAGTTACCATGACCTACCTCACGACGTGAAGTTCCTCGAATTGGTCTAGCTTCACCTGTTGAAAAAGGAGGGAAGTTGTAGTGTAAATAGAAACGCTCTTCACCTTCGTAAGAAGGCATATCAATTTGGTTAGCTTCACGTGAAGTTCCTAAAGTTACTGTGGCTAATGCTTGTGTTTCACCACGTGTAAATATAGAAGAACCGTGTGTTGATGGTAAATAATCTACCTCACACCAAATTGGTCTTATTTCAGTTGTTTTACGTCCGTCTAAACGTAATCCTTCGTTTAAAGTTAAATCTCTTACAGCGGCTTTTTCAGCTTTAGAGTAGTATTTAGAAATTAAATCGCCAAAATCTTCAATTTCTTCTTCAGAAAAAGAAGCGATAATTTCTTCTTTAATTTCTGCAAATGCAGCACTACGTTCGTGTTTAGATGAGCCTGCTTTTGCTACAGCATACACTTTATCGTACGCCATATCGTGAATTTTTTTAGCTAATTCTTCGTCTTCTCTTTCTGGTTCGTACTCACGAGTTTCTTTTTTACCAAAGGCTTCGGCTAATTTAACTTGTGCTTCACATTGCACTTTAATAGCTTCGTGCGCAAACTTAATAGCTTCAGTCATTTCTTCTTCAGAAATCTCATCCATTTCACCTTCTACCATCATAACAGAATCGGCAGAAGCACCAATAACCATATCAATATCACTTTCTTCTAATTGAGCAAATGAAGGATTGATTATAAATTCACCATTAACTCTACCAACTCTTACTTCAGAAATTGGGCATTCAAAAGGGAAATCTGATAATTGAATTGCAGCAGATGCAGCTAAACCAGCCATAGCATCTGGCATTACATTTTCATCATGAGACATTAATTGAATCATTACCTGAGTTTCAGAATGGTAATCTTTTGGGAATAACGGACGTAAAACACGGTCTACTAAACGCATTGTTAGTACCTCACCATCACTCGGTCTTGCTTCTCTTTTAAAGAAACCTCCTGGGTATCTTCCTGCAGCAGCAAATTTTTCACGGTAATCTACTGTAAGTGGTAAAAAATCTACATCGGCAGATTTGTAATTGGAAACAACAGTACACAAAAGCATACATTTTCCTGATTGCACAACAACGCTACCATGCGCTTGTTTTGCTAATTTTCCGGTTTCGATAGAAATTTCTCTACCGTCGCCAAGGTCTATGACCTCTTTAAATGTTTTTGGAATCATAAATTTTTTCTTCTAATTCAAGCAAACTTATGCTTGAATTTTGTTAAACAATGGTCGTTGTGTTGTTGTAGTGTTGTAAAATGACATGAGCTGTCTTGACCAATGAAAAACTATAATTAGCTTCTTATTTAACGATATTTATACTCTTTCGTTTAGAGTTATATTTAATCAAAAAAGAGGCTATAAAAGCCTCTTTTTGTTATTTTCTTAATCCTAATTCTTTAACTATGGCACGATATCTTAAAATATCTTTTTTAGTTAAATAATCTAGTAGTGCTCTACGCTTTCCTACTAATTTCACTAAAGAACGCTCTGTATTAAAATCTTTTTTGTTATTTTTTAAGTGTTCTGTTAAGTGGTTAATTCTGTACGTAAACAACGCAATTTGAGCTTCTGCAGTACCGCTATCGTTTTTTCCTTTACCGTATTTTGCAAAAATCTCTTCTTTCTTTTCTTTTGTTAAATACATGCTAATATTATTGTAAATGATTTTTATGTACTATGAAAGTCTTTCTTTCAAGCTGCAAATATAGTAACTTTTTTGGGTTTAAAAGTTTTTTTGCGTAACTTTTATTGTGATTTATTCTTGTTATTCTCCCTGATGGCAAATTTAGAGCAATAAAAATTAATTAATTTATTGTTGAAATTTTATGAAATCACTTTTCCGTAAAGAAATTTTTCCAGACTCTTATGATTCTCTCGAAAAAATTTTTAATAACACTTATAATGGTATTGCCATTTTATCTTTAGATGGCGATTGGATAAGGGTTAATAATAGCATTTGCCAAATGTTGGGGTACTCTAAAAACGAGCTCTATAACATGGATATAGAGACTATTATTTTTAGAGATGATTTGGGAGCGCATGCTACAAAATACAACCGTTTAATGCAGGGTAAAATTGATAGGTACCGGGTTATGCAGCGTTATTTTTGTAAAGATGGGTCTATTGTTTGGTTTTTAATATCGGTGTCTTTAATTACAGCTTTAAATGGTAAGCCAACCCAAATGATATGGCAGTTTTCTGATATTACTAGCCGTAAATTAAATCAAGATAAACTTAAACTCATGCTTAGGGTTGTTAGAGATCAAAACGAAAGATTATCTTCTTTTGCCGATATAATAACGCATAATTTACGTTCGCATTCTGGAAATCTATCAACCATTAAAGATTTTTTAGAAGAGGAGTTTGGTTGGCTAAAAGACAATGAAAATTTTAATTTGTTATCTGTAGCTATAGAAAATTTAGAGGAAACAGTGGAGCACCTTACAGAGGTTGCAAAAATTAAACCAATAGAAAACAACCAGCTAACATCTTTAAATTTATATGATTATGTTGAAAAAGCAATTTATAATGTAATGGGTGTTGCTAAAAATACGAATACAAGTATAATTAATGAAGTAGATGAGGACGTTAATATTAAAGGTGTGCCTGCTTATTTAGATAGTATAATACTCAACTTTTTAACTAATGGAATAAAATACAGAGCAGAGGATAGACCATCTAAAATAGAATTGACAACTGAACAAGACGGTGATTTTTTAAAATTAAAAATAGCCGATAATGGTTTGGGTATTGATTTGAAAAAGTATGGTGATAAGCTTTTTCAATTGTATAAAACTTTTCACACTAATAGTGATTCAATTGGATTGGGATTATTTATTACAAAGAATCAAATAGAATCTATAGGAGGTAGGGTAGCAGTTAGTAGTGAGGTAGGTGTTGGTTCTAAATTTACAATTTATTTTAAAAGAGCATAAAAAAGCAACCAAAAATGGTCACTTTTTTATGCTCTTAAAGGCTGATTTAATATTAAATCTAAATATTGATTTACTTTATCTTTTAAGTCTTTGCGTAAAGTTATAAAGTCTAGAAAACCATGTTCTAGTAAAAATTCTGAGGTTTGAAAGCCTTCAGGCAAATCTTGTCCGGTAGTGTCTTTAACAACACGCGGTCCTGCAAATCCAATTAATGCTCCAGGTTCACTAATATTAATATCTCCTAGCATGGCAAAAGAAGCTGTTGTGCCCCCAGTTGTTGGATCTGTACACAATGAAATGTAAGGTATTTTAGCATCAGCTAGTTGTGCTAATTTAACCGATGTTTTTGCTAATTGCATTAATGATAAGGCTGCTTCCATCATTCTTGCACCGCCAGATTTTGAGATTATCATTAAAGGAATGTTCTTTTTTAAAGAGTAGTCTGCTGCTCTAGCAATTTTTTCGCCAACAACACTACCCATAGAGCCACCAATAAAGCTAAAATCCATACAGGCAACTACTAAATCTTTTCCTTTAGATTTTCCAACAGCTGTTCTAACGGCATCTTTTAATTTTGTTTTTTCTTGAGCTGCTTTTAAACGGTCTGGGTATTTTTTAGTGTCTTGAAATTTTAAAGGGTCTTTAGATTCTAAATTTGGATCTAATTCTTTAAACTTATTATCATCAAAAAGTATTTGAAAATATTCTTTACTACCAATACGAACGTGATATCCGTCTTCTGGACTTACGTAAAAGTTTTGTTCTAATTCTTCTGTATCTACAATTTTACCGGTTGGGGTTTTATACCAAAGCCCTTTAGGAGTGTCTTTCTTCTCCTCTGTAGATGTGGTGATTCCTTTTGCTTTTCTTTTAAACCAAGATGACATACTTGTATAATTTTAGTTTTACAATGATAAAAAGAAATAATGATTTTATCACTGTTTGTGTTAAGGTTACTTATGTATTTTAACAGTATATGCAACCAAATGTTTAATACACAGTATTTAAGCTTTTATAGAAACTTTTCTATTTTTTATAAAAGCAACTACCAAAAGCCTAACCACAAAATTAAGCCTTTTTTTAATTTTGGGGCAACACCGGTAACCGTTGCACAAGCCCATAATGTATCCTAAAATTATAATTAGAAACCGTCTTTTAAAGGCGGTTTCTGTTTTTATAGACTTAAAAATTCTGGTGTTTTAAAAGGCTTTAAAAGCATGTTTATAAGGTTGTAAAAGGTATTTTTGAGACTAAAATAAAGCGTCTGTGCCCCTGCTCCGCTTTTAGTACGTTTTTCTATGAATTTCATATATTTTTTAAGGTTGTAGGCTATGGCAGAAAGTTGCATGCATTTATTGGCCTGCTCAATTCCAATGGTATTCACTTTTCTTAGGCCCATAAATTGTGTGAGCGTACCAAATACAGGTTCTACGGTGCTCTGCCTTTTTCCTTTCATATAACGCCCTTGGTTGCTTTCTACCCGGGCTATGTTACGCTCATATTCCGAGCGGTAATAGGTAACGGTAAACTTCTTTTCCTGTGCCGTTTTCCCTAGGCATGCAGTGCGTACTGGACAGTCCAAACACAACGGTTTTGAGCCGCGGTATTCCTTCTTCTTGGTGTTGTTCTTTTTTTCTATAAACACTTTTTTAAAGGGGATGATTTGGCCTTGAGGACATGTATAATAATCTTCCTTTTCGTGATAGGTAAATCCATCCGGACCGCCCTTATAAGTGCCGTGGGCGGGTATAAAACTTTTTAGGCCTATTGCCTCTAGAAAGGCATAATTCTCGCCGCTGCTATAGCCCGTGTCGGCCACACAATTTTCCCAAACCAGTGCCGCTTTCCAAAGCCGTTGTTTTACCCGCTTAACGATATCTGGTAAATGCTGACTGTCTTTGCCATCGGCATGGTACGCTCTTATATCACTTATCACATGGTTTGCCGTATCTACTGTAAGTTGACTAAGGTAATTGAGTTTTCTTGCCTTTCCCGGTTTTACACTGATGCGCGCATCCGGATCGGTGGGACTGTAATGGGTCTTGTTACTGGTATAGCGACTGCCTTTAGCACCAGCTCCTGGACGTGCATCTTGATCCTTTGCCCATTTGGCATTACGCCTTTTTATGGCCTGTAATTCTTTCGTAGAAGCCGATAAGGTTTGTTGGTCTTTATCGGCCTTGTTTGCTTTAGATTGCCTTAAGGGCTTCTGTTTATCTCGATGGCTGATGTTACGAATTTCCCGAAGATGCCCTTCTAAATCCTCTTCTGGCACTTTCAGTTCTAAAGTATCCATAGAAGCATTGGCCTTTACAGGGGCGGAATCTATGGTCTGGGTATGGCCGGCAACCATACCTGCCGAGACACATAGCCCAAATATTTTTGTGAAAACAGATTCAAATACCGCTTCTGGAAATAGTTGGCGTGTACGGCTTATAGTAGAATGCCACGGTAATTCTTCGTCGATATCATAGCCTAAAAAATACAAGATATCCAAGCGCATGCTACAATGTGATATAAGCTTACGGTCGCTTGTTATATTTTCTAAATAACCAACCAAACATAGCTTAAAGAATACAACAGGGTCGATGCTTTTTTGTCCGCTTGATCCATAGAATTTCTGAGTCCTTTTGTAAAGGAAATTAAGGTCGATAGCTCCACGAAGACGTCGGTAGAAATTCTCTTCTGGTACGCGGTCGCTTAGCCTAAATTGATTGAATAGCTTTTCTTGAAATATTTTTGTGCCTTGCATTATTAAATATACGAAATTTCTGTATATTTAGCAAGTCTTGTGCAACAGGCACACCGTATGTGTTTAATTAAAATATTTAGGTAATAAAAAAGGCTCTGTATTAAATAAACAGAACCTTTAAGTATTTATCTATATTTTATGTTATAGGGTGTTTACGTTGTTAAGATCTTCAAAAGCTTTCTTTAAACGCTCTACAAAAGTTTTTTCACCCTCACGAACCCAAACACGTGGGTCGTAGAATTTTTTGTTAGGAACATCACTACCTTCTGGATTTCCAATTTGAGATTGTAAGTAGTCTGATTTGTTACTCATATAATCTCTAATACCCGTCATGAATGCATACTGTAAATCTGTATCAATGTTCATTTTAATTACACCGTAGCTAATACCTTCTCTAATTTCTTCAACCGAAGAACCAGAACCGCCATGGAATACAAAATCTATGTGGTTATGACCTACACCATATTTTTTTGATATATATTCTTGTGAATTCTTTAAGATTTTTGGTGTTAATTTTACATTACCTGGTTTGTAAACACCGTGTACATTACCAAATGCTGCGGCAATTGTAAATTGGTCACTTACTTTACTTAATTCTTCATAAGCATAAGCAACTTCTTCTGGTTGGGTGTATAGTTTAGAATCGTCTACATCTGTATTGTCTACACCGTCTTCTTCACCACCTGTAATACCAAGTTCTATTTCTAAAGTCATACCCATTTTGCTCATACGCTCTAGGTATGTTTTACAAATTTTTATATTTTCTCCAATAGGTTCTTCAGAAAGGTCAATCATGTGTGAACTGAAAAGTGGTTTGCCTGTTTCTGCAAAATGTTTTTCACTTGCGTCTAATAAACCATCTATCCAAGGTAATAATTTTTTAGCACAGTGGTCTGTATGTAAAATTACAGGAACACCGTAAGCTTCAGCTAAAGTATGTACATGTTTAGCACCTGCTATAGCCCCATGAATTGCAGCTTTTTGCCCATCATTACTTAATCCTTTTCCTGCATTAAATTGTGCGCCACCATTTGAAAATTGAATAATTACAGGCGCATTTAATTCTGCTGCTGTTTCTAATACACCATTAATGGTGTTTGAGCCTATTACATTTACTGCGGGTAAAGCAAATCCTTTTTCTTTTGCTAGTTTAAAGATTTCTTGTACCTCATATCCTGTAGCAACTCCTGGTTTTATATTGTGTGCCATATTGTTTTAAATTAAATTAGTATTTGTAGTTTCAAAAGTAATTAAATTTTATGTAATAATGCTTTGTTTTTTATAATGTTAAAGTGAAAATAGCACTAAAACGTTTTAGTAATAGTGTTAAGCAAAAAGACTAAAAAGGGTAGTTTATACCTATGTTGTACACCGCATTAGAGAAGTTGTAATCTTTAAACCAACGGTTGCTTTCTTCGTAAACAGGGTTATAGGTTTTAAAACCTATATCAAAACGAAAAACAAAAAAGCTAAAGTCATATCTAAGTCCAAAACCAGAACCTACAGCAATGTCTTTTAAAGAACTTAGTTTTGTGAAAGTTGCTTTTTCATCTTCAACATCGTCTAGAACATTCCAAATGTTTCCGGCATCAACAAATATGGCTCCATTTAAGTTTTCAAAAATATTAAAACGTTGTTCTACATTAAAAGCAAGTTTTAAGTTAGCTTCGTTAAACTCGTTAGAAGATTCTAAGCTACCCGGGCCTAAGCGGTAGGCAGTCCACGCTCTGTTATCATTAGGTCCACCAGCAAAGAAACTTTTAGAAAAAGGTATGTTTGTAGAGTTTCCGTAAGGAATGGCAATACCAAAAAAACTTCTTATTGCAAGTACATTTTTGTCTCCTAAATCCCAGTGTCTAGTGTATTCTAACTCGGTTTTTGCATATTGAGAGAAGGCTACATTGAATATTTCATAGCGGTCATTGTCATCTTTTTTAAGTCCTAAAAGTTTAGAGGTGTTTGCCAGAAGATTGCCAGCAAATTCTATTTTAAACCTAAAAATTGAAAAGTTTTCATCAAACAAATTCGTTCTTCCATCGTTGGTGAAACTAAAGCTAGAAGATAAAATAAGGTTATCTTCTGTTAGGCGTTCTTTTCTTTCATCAATACTGTTTATGGTGCTTAATTGGTCTTCTGAAAATTCATCTGGGGTAGGATCTGAGAGCGCATAATCAATAAAGGCATTAGCCCCATCTGGTTTAGATAAGTCTTCGGTGGTATAATTAACATCTTGGGCTATCTCATTTAAAGAACTGTATGAAGTAGAATAAACATCAAAATAATTATCAATGTTAAGGTTTCTAACATATTGTGCGTTGAATAAGTCTAAGCTATTGGTTTTTTTGCTATTAGGAAGCCAATTGTAATTAATGGTGCCACTAAATGTTTGTTTGTCTAAACCTATATTGGTTTGTCCTGTGGTTGCTAAACTAATTTTGGTATTGGGAGACATGTGTTTGGGTATAATGCGCTCTGTGTAAAAAGGAGATAGCAACCTAGGGATGGTAAGTTTAACATCAACCCCTATTTCGTTAATATCGAAAAATGGGTCGTCTGGATTATTTTTTTCTTTAGAAGCACCAATAGATCCAATAGCCGAAACTTGTAAGGTTTCTGCACCTCTAAAAATATTTCTAATTAGTAAGCTTGGGTTCACTGAAAATCCAACTGTTTGGATGTTACTAGTAGAAACATCGGTACCTAAACTTAAGCTGAACTTTTTTAAAGGCGATAGTTTAATGGTGCTAGAAAGTGAATTGTCTAAATTTTCAGAGTATTCAATATTTGGGTATTTAAAGGTGCGTAAAAGATTTAAATGCCTGTAGGTTAATGTGCGGTCTCTGTCTCTAAAAATATCTCCTGGAGTTATAAAAATAGCGTCAGTTAAAGCTCTGGGTTTATAACGCATTTTTCCGTAGCTATATAGATTATATCCCCCAAACCTTATAGAGTCTTTAAAAGGTTGATTACGCTTTTCAAAGGAGTAATCTGTAATAATATTTACTTCTCTAATATCGTAAATATTGAAAGGTACTCTTTTTATAGAATCTTGTGTTGTAATGGCTCTATTTTGAATTTTTATTCCAACATTAACCTTTTTATTAGTGCCTATAGTGTCAATTTCAAAAGTTACATAATCTTGGTTAAAATGATAGAAACCTGTATTTCTTAATTCATTAGAAATTCGTTCTCGTTCTTGTTCAAAGTTTACGGTTTTATATTGTTGGTTAGATTGTATTAAACTGTTTTTTTTGAAGGTTTGATAGATAGAGTCAATAAGTTTAGATTTAACTTCATATTTAATAGAATCTATTATAAATGGCTTCCCTGTATCAATGTTATACTCTACTTGTGCTTTTTTGTTATCATTCTTTTTTACGTTGTAAGAGGTGTTTACATTAAACCAGCCATTGTTTATGTGGTAATCTTGAAAATGTTTAACAGACTTCTTTATTTTTTCGTCATTTAAAATAACTGGAGCTTCTCCTGTTTTTTTTAGCCAATTATTAAATCCAATAGAGGATTCTTTTAAATTATCAATCTGTTTTTTAGAAAGTTTTTTGGTTAAACGTTCTCTGCGATTTGGTTTTTTATCTAACCAAACTTCAAACAAAGAATCTCTATTTTCTCTAGCTAAATTGTAAATATGAAGCCTTAACGGAACGCCTAAAATTTTTCTGTTTGGGTGTTGAGCAATTAAGTTATTTATAGTTTCGGTATTCTCTTTTTTGCCATTAATTATTACTGTATTATCTGTTAGTAGGTGTTCATTTTCTGCTACTCTTTTGGTAGCTTCACAGCCCATAAAACAATCTACAATTAATAAAAAAACTAATATTTTAGAAAGAAACTTTTTCAAATCCAATTGCAATTATTTATGTTGCGATTTTAATAATTAATAGAAATACTGTAATACCGGCTCAAAAATACACTATTTCGTTTGTTTAAAATTTTTTGATTTCTGAATTTTCAAAAAAAAAATGAATACATTCAGTAATTCACAATCTTTTTTGTTCTATTAAAATATTTTAATTCTTAGATAATCCGTAACATATATTTTCTTTTCTTTATAAAATAAAACCAAACTATTTTAAGGTTATATGCTATCTAAAAATCAGATAAAATTAATAACGAGCTTAAAGCAAAAAAAATACAGACAGCAGCATGGTTTATTTGTTGTTGAAGGGGTGAAAACAATAAATGAACTACTGCAATCTAATTTAAAACTTCATGCTTTATATACGACAGAAACATTCAATATTGATGCCAAAAATGAAATTTTAATAACAGAAATAGAATTAAAAAAAATTAGTTTTTTAAAAAGCCCCAATAAAGCATTGGCAGTTTTTAAAATTCCTAAACCAAAACCCATAGATGAAAGCCAGTTAATTGTTGCTCTAGATGATGTTAGAGACCCTGGTAATTTGGGGACAATTATTAGATTGTGTGATTGGTTTGGTGTTAAAGATTTAGTTTGTAGTAATGAAACGGTAGATTGTTTTAACCCAAAGGTAATACAAGCCACTATGGGGTCTATTACTAGAGTGAACTTAAATTACGTTAATTTGATTGATTTTTTAAATGAATCTAAACTAACTTCATTTGGGACTTTTATGGATGGAGATAATGTTTATAACACGCAACTGCCAGATAGTGGTATTTTAATAATGGGTAATGAGGCAAATGGAATATCTGAAGCTATTAAAAGTGTTGTAGAAAAGAAAATTTCTATACCTAAATTTGGAGACATTCAAGAAACAGAAAGCCTAAATGTGGCTACTGCTACAGCTGTTTTATTGAGTGAGTTTAAAAGAAGAACTTAGTAAAACTTAAATTTAACGTAATAACTTTGTTAGGATAAACACTACTGAAAAGTAAAATTAACAAATACCCCTCTGGTTTTCATGCTGTTAATATTACTGGTCCAAGGGCTATTGGGGTCTTCGTCTTTAACAAGTTCGTCGTTAATTCCAAATACGCCTCGTATTGAAGGTGTAAATTTAAAATTATACAAGTATAAATCTATACCAAAACCTAGTTCATAGAAAAATGAATTTTTTGTAGTTCTAAATTGCCCGTTACTATTATCTTCAGGATTATCTTCGTTACTAGAAAGGTTTAAAGCTGTTGAAAATCCACCAACAATAAAAGGTTTAAAGTTATTAATACGCTTAGTTGAAACCTTTAAAAGCAGCGGTATATGAATGTATGTAGATTTTATTTCTCTAGTTAAATCATTTGCAGAAGGTGTTGTGGTAGTAAAATGACTTTGGGCATAATATAATTCTCTGCTAGTAATAAATAAACCAGGTTCTAAGCGCAAATCTAAAAAGCTATTAATGCGTAAATTTCCAATTAGGCCTACGTTAAATCCAGGGTTTCTTTTTACATAAATATCACGTAAATCTTCGTTATAATCAAAGTTGAAATCATATTGACTAAACCCTAAAAAATAACCCCAGCGTAATAAATTATTGTCTGTAGAGCCTCTACCTTGATTGGCATCATAGGTTACTTTTTCTTTTTTAAATAACTGAGCATTAGTGGTTTGTAATGCAAATATAAGTAGTGTTAATGCAAAAAACTGCTTCATATTTATTGCTTAGACGATTTATAAATTGTTGCAACACCAAAGGTTTGCGGAAAATCTTCAACATTTATAAACCCAATATTACGTAAAATATTGTTTAAAGCTTCACCATAAGGAAAAACAGAGGCAGATTCACTTAAATATTTATAAGCATTTCGGTCTTTAGAAAATATTTTTCCTATTAGCGGTAAAATATTTTTGGAATATAAGTTATAACCTTGTTTATAAGGTGTTTTTGTAGGAACCGAAGTTTCTAAAATAACAAAAGTACCGTTTGGTTTTAATACTCGCAGAATTTCTTTTAAACCGTTTTCTAGATTTTCAAAATTTCTAACGCCAAAAGCTACGGTTATAGCATCAAACGTATTGTCTTCAAAAGGCATATTTTCGCTATCTCCCAAAACCATTTCTATTTTGTTAGCAAGCCCTTTTTTATTAACTTTTTCTTTACCAATTTCTAGCATGCCACTACTAATGTCTAATCCAACAATCTTAGAAGCATTAGTTTCGGCTAAATTAATAGCTAAATCACCAGTACCAGTAGCAATATCAAGTATAGACTCTGGGTTTGTTGCTTTAATAAGATTAACAACTTTTTTGCGCCATTTAATGTCTATTCCAAAAGAAATTACACGGTTTAAACCATCGTAATCACCAGAAATGTTATCAAACATTTTAGTTACTTGTTCTTTCTTGCCTAAATTGCTGTTTTTGTAGGGTTTTATTTTTGACAAACCAATTATTTTTGGCCAAAGATAATCTTTTATAAGATTTATTCTAGTGTGATTTAATGAAGCATAATAAAAAATATACAATTATTATTAAAAAATCATATAAGTATAGCATAAACTAGAACATATGTTGATTTTATCGAATTAATTTTAAACGGACATAGTAATTATACTATCTTTGTTGTACTTTTTATGATTAATCAGAAATGAAAATAATAATTGCTGGAGCTGGTGAAGTTGGATTTCATTTGGCAAAATTGTTGTCATACGAATCTCAAGAAATTACTTTAATTGATACCAATAAAAAAAGTTTAGCATACGCTGATGCTCATTTAGATATTAGAGTAGTAAAAGGAGACGCAACTTCTATAGCTATTTTAAAAGAAGCACGTATTGATAATGCCGATTTATTTATTGCAGTAACCTCTAGTGAAACAACAAACATTACAGCTTGTGTTTTAGCTAAACAGCTTGGGGCAGGAAAAACCATTGCTAGAATTGCTAATACAGAGTTTATTCATCTTAAAGATGAAGTTGGTTTTACTAAATTTGGAATAGATGAGCTTATTTCTCCAGAAGCTTTAGCTGCGGCAGAAATTGAACTGT
Source organism: Seonamhaeicola sp. S2-3 (assembly GCF_001971785.1). NCBI lineage: Bacteria > Pseudomonadati > Bacteroidota > Flavobacteriia > Flavobacteriales > Flavobacteriaceae > Seonamhaeicola > Seonamhaeicola sp. S2-3. Next base: position 2,755,242 of record NZ_CP019389.1, read on the forward strand.
CATTAAAGCAATCTTCTTTTAATGAGAATTACGAGTTCGAAAAAGGGGCTCTAACTATGGCAGGTTTAACGCTTTCTAGAACAGCATCTTTTGTTGGGAAAACAGTAAAAGAAGCTGCTGAAATTTTTCCAGAAATTCACTTTGTACCTATAGCCATTCAACGTTTTGGTACACAATATACTATAATACCTAGAGGCGATACAGAGTTTAAACGTGGTGATAACGTAGTTTTTATTACTTCTGAAGGTGGTGCCGATGAACTTTGTAGGCTCACAGGAAAACACAATAGGGAAATTAAGAATGTTATGATTCTTGGCGGTACCAAAATAGCATTTAAAACAGCAAGAGATTTAAGCGAAAAAGGTATTAATGTAAAACTTTTTGAAGGTAATAGAGATAGAGCTTTTGATGTTGCTGAAGAACTCACTAAAGTTTTAGTAATAAACAGTGATGGACGTAATGTAGATATGCTTGATGAAGAAAATATTAGCGATATGGATGCCTTTATAGCGGTAGGTCCAAACTCAGAAACCAACATCATGTCTTGCTTGGTAGCCAAATCTAAGGAGGTTAAAAAAACCATAGCTTTGGTAGAAAATATGGATTATTTTGATCTTTCACACTCCATTGGTATAGATACGCTTATTAATAAAAAATTATTAGCAGCAAATAATATTTTTAGGTATATCCGCAGAGGAGAAGTGGTTGCCATGACCAAATTAAGTAACCTTAATGCAGAATTATTAGAGTTTGAGGTTAAAAAAACATCGGCAGTTTGCAATAAAGCTATTAAATCTATTGATTTTCCTAGAACAGCTATTATTGGAGGGGTAATAAGAAACGGAGTAGGTATGATAGCCTTAGGAAGCTTTGTAATTCAAGAAGGAGATAGGGTAGTAGTGTGCTGTTTATTAAAATCTATTAAGCGGGTTGAAAAATTATTCCTTTAGACACATCTAATGAAACTTAACTACAAAATCATTTTTCATTTTTTAGGTCTGTTAATGCTGTTCAATGGAGGTTTTATGCTATTGTCTTCATTAATAAGCTTAATTTATAAAGATGGTGTTACGCTACAAATATTTTTGGCAGGTATTTTAACATTGCTAATAGGGGCTATTAGTATGTTGTTTACTAAAAACCACAAAAAAGAGATAAATAAAAGAGAGGGCTATATAGTAGTAACTTTCGGGTGGATTGTTATGTCTTTAACAGGTACTTTACCCTATATTTTTACACAAAGTATTCATGAGTTTTCTAGTGCTTTTTTTGAAACCATGTCTGGTTACACCACAACAGGAGCTTCTATTTTAAATGATATTGAAGCAGTTCCTGAGGGCGTATTGTTTTGGAGAAGCATGACCCATTGGATTGGTGGTATGGGAATTATTGTTTTAGCCATAGCTATTTTACCATTATTAGGCATTGGCGGCATGGAACTCTTTGCAGCCGAAGCACCTGGACCCAGTGGCGATAAATTGCATCCTAGAATTACCGATACCGCAAAACGTTTATGGCTCATTTATTTTGGGTATACCGCTGCCGAAACTATTCTGTTAAAAGTAGCTGGTATGTCATTTTTTGATGCTATTAATCACGCCCTATGTACACTTTCAACAGGAGGGTTCTCTACTAAAAACGCTAGTGTAGCTTATTGGAATGATCAACCAGTTATTCAGTACATTATTATAGTGTTTATGTTTTTAGCAGGTACCAATTTTGTATTAAGCTATTTTGCGTTTAAAGGTAAAGTGCAAAAAATAATTCAGGACGAAGAGTTTAAACTCTATTTTAAGTTTATTGCTGTTTTTACCATTATAGCAGCTGTTATTATCTATTTTAGAGCAGATTTAAGCACCTCTTCAATAGAGCATCCTATGGTTTTAGGAGAAGGCGAAAGTGCTTTTAGGCACGCACTCTTTCAGGTATTAGCCATTATTACAACAACTGGTTTTGTTACCGCAGATTATACCCTTTGGACTCCCTTTTTAGTAGTCTTCTTTTTCGGAATTATGTTTTTAGGCGGGTCTGCAGGAAGTACTTCTGGAGGGGTAAAAGTAGTACGTCATTTAATTCTTATAAAAAATGGTTTTTTAGAATTTAAACGCACCTTACATCCCAATGCCATAGTACCGGTTAGGTATAATAAAAAGGCTATAAACAGGTTTATTGTATTTAATATTCTGGCATTTTTCATTCTATATATGCTATTTTTTATCACAGGTAGTTTGGTGTTTTCAATGTTTGGTATAGACTTTGAATCCTCGGTAGGTTTATCTGCTTCAACTTTGGGTAATGTAGGACCTGCTTTAGGAGATTTTGGTCCAGTAAATAATTATGCGGCACTACCAGATTTAGCAAAATGGTGGGCTTCCTTTTTAATGCTTATTGGACGTTTAGAACTCTTTACCGTACTCATTTTATTTACGCCATTCTTTTGGAGAAATCGTTAAACAACTTTTAAGATTTTATTTTGGGCGTTCCCTGTTTTTAATTAAAACAGGTCGGGCTTTCCGTTATATCTTTTTCTCGTACCTCAAAAAAGGATGCCACTACAATCCCTAACGCAAGTACTTGCTATGGGCGTTTTCAAAATGTAACATTTTGGATTGGTTTGCTACTAATATTTTATACTTATTTGAATTTAAAAATTATGGGAGGTGAAGGTTCCGCTATGGCAGCAACTGCTTCGTTAAAAAACAACCAGAGTATGTTAACTAAAAGAGCAGATAAATCTGTTCTAAAAGGAAGCTACGCTCATGCACAAATAAAAGAATTTCCCAAAGCAACAGAAAGTCAAATTATAGCCATTCGGGAAAAAATACAGCTAGAAAATAAGCTTTTAAGGAGAAAGCAAATCTTTGTTTTTGTAGTACTAATTATTGTAATACTAATAGGTTACAGTGTCTATAATTAAAAAAGCCACTTCAAAAAAAGTGGCTTTTAATAAATATGTTTGTACTGTTTTAGCTTACAGCTTCCTTAATACGTTTAATAGCTTCAGTAATTTGTTCGGTAGAAGCCGCATAAGAAATTCTAATACAATCAGGATTACCAAAGGCTTCACCAGTTACGGTTGCTACAAGAGCTTCTTCTAATAAGTATAAAGAAAAATCTGTTGCGTTATTTATTTTTTTACCACGTAAGGTTTTACCAAAGAAATAAGTTACATCAGGAAATACGTAAAAGGCACCATCTGGAGTATTAGACTTAAATCCTTCAATATCATTTAATAAATCTAAAATTAAATCTCTACGTTCTTTAAATTCATTCACCATATATTGCACACGTTCAGGCGATTCGTTACAAGCCGTAATTACTGCACGTTGGGCAATACAGTTAGCACCACTAGTAGCTTGCCCTTGTAACTTATTACATGCACGCGCTATTTTTTCTGGCGCACCAATATAACCAATACGCCATCCGGTCATGGCAAATGCTTTAGAAACACCATTTACAGTAATGGTTCGGTCATACATTTCTTCAAATTCAGCAATACTTGTGTGTCCTTTTCCGTAGTTAATGTGTTCATAAATCTCATCAGAAACCACGTAAATATCTGGGTGTTTTGCCAAAACATCAACCAAAGCTTGTAATTCTTCTTTGCTATAAACAGAACCACTTGGGTTACAAGGAGAACTAAACCACATCATTTTTGTTTTTGGTGTAATAGCAGCTTCTAATTGTTCAGCAGTCATTTTAAAGTCTGTTTCAATAGACGTTTTAACTTCTACAGGAACACCCCCAAATAATTTAACAATATCTGAATAGCTTACCCAATACGGACATGGTAAAATAACCTCGTCACCATCATTAAGCATAACACCAGCTACGTTAAATAAAGCTTGTTTAGCACCAGTAGATACTACAATTTGAGATGGTTTGTACGTTAGGTTATTATCGCGTTTAAATTTAGTAATGATAGCTTCTTTTAAATCTGCGTAACCATCAACAGGTGTATATGAGTTGTAATTATCATTAATAGCCTTTATAGCAGCATCTTTAATGAAATCTGGTATATTAAAGTCTGGTTCTCCAAGACTTAAACCAATAATATCTTTTCCTTCTCCTCTAAGTTCTCTAGCTTTAGCAGCCATGGCTAAAGTTGCAGATGTTGACATGTTTAAAATTCTGTCAGATAGTAAGCTCATTTTAATTAATTGTTTATAAGGTAAATTATATGTTTTTAGGCTAAACTAGGTTTTTTTCCTAACTCTTTTAATTGATTGTAATGTTCTGCAACAGCTTTCCAAAACGTTTTGTATTCGTTATATGGTAAGCTAAATTCTTGAGCAGTTTCTTTAACAATTTTTGCTATTTTTTTGTAATGAATATGACTAATATTTGCAAATAAATGGTGTTCTACTTGCCTGTTTAATCCTCCAGTATAAAATCCTACTAACCAACTTTTAGGTGAAAAATTAGATGTGGTAAATAATTGGTGAATTGCCCATGTATTTTTCATGTTTCCATTTTCATCAGGAAGCGGCATATCTGTATTAGGCATAACGTGTGCTAATTGAAAAATAACGCTTAAAATAATACCTGCAGTATAGTGCATAATTAGGAAACCAATTAACACTTTCCACCAAGGGAAACCTAATGCAAGAGGTAAAACAATCCATACTGTATAATACACAATTTTTCCTATAATTAATTTGGTCCATTGTGTGGCTGGATTTGGAAATTTACCATAGGCTAACTTTCTTTTTAGGTAATCATAAGTTTGGGTAAAGTCTGTTGTAATAGCCCAATTAACAGTTAATAAGCCATATAAAAAGAAAGCATAATATCTTTGATATTTATGAATTTTAAACCATTTAGCATGTTTTGAAAATCTAATAATTCTACCAGCGTCAATATCTTCATCATGTCCTTGAATATTAGTATATGTATGGTGTAAAACATTATGTTGAACTTTCCAGTTGTAATCATTTCCAGCTAAAATGTAAATACTACTACCCATTAATTTGTTAACCCATTTTTTACTAGAAAATGAGCCGTGGTTAGCATCGTGCATAACGTTCATACCAACACCAGCCATTCCAATACCAACTACAACCATTAATAATGCTTGAGACCAACCAGGTAAGTCTCTAACAGTTAAAATTATAACAACTGGAGCAATAAATAAAGCAAACATAAAAATTGCTTTAGTGTATAATTTCCAGTTACCAGTTCTTTTAATATTGTTCTCTTTAAAGTAATTGTTAACTCTTTTATTTAGGGTTCTAAAAAAATTTGCAGAATCTGTTCTAGAAAAAGAAAGTGCTTGTTTTGTCATACTATTAATTTAGTTTTTGTAAAATTTCTTTTATTTATGGTTTAAACTTTACAACGCGCAAAGATAGGTATAAACCAATATAAACTATAACGTTTTTTTGTAAAAATATGCATATAAAAAACATATTTTTGTTGAAAATTTAACAGAATGGAACTCATATTAAAATATTTTCCAAATCTTACAGATGACCAAATTTTAAAATTTGAAAAGTTAGAAGACCTTTATCAAGATTGGAACTTAAAAATAAACGTGGTGTCTAGAAAAGATATTGATGAACTTTATATGCGTCATGTATTACATTCTTTAGCCATCTCAAAGCTAATAACTTTTAAACCAGGTACTAAAATAATGGATGTAGGTACTGGTGGAGGTTTTCCTGGAATTCCTTTGGCTATTATGTTTCCTGAGTGTTCATTTCATTTGGTTGATAGTATTGCAAAAAAATTGAAAGTTGTTAATGAGGTTGTAGATGGTTTGGGGTTAACCAATGTGAAAACAACTCATAGTAGAGTAGAGGCTATTAATGATACTTATGATTTTATTGTAAGTAGGGCTGTAGCTGCAATGCCAACTTTTGTACATTGGGTAAAGGGTAAAATTGCCAAAAAGCAAAGCAATGATTTAAAAAATGGTATTCTGTATTTAAAAGGCGGTGATTTAAGTGAGGAGTTAAAAAATTATACAACGGCAACTATTTATGATTTATCAGATTTTTACTCAGAAGATTTCTTTGAAACCAAAAAGTTAGTGCATCTTCCGCAAAAATTTAAAATCTAATTTTGTAACAATTTTTCTAGTTCTTTAATATTGTTTATAAAGTAATAATAATGGCTTTGATACCAGTAGGTGTTTTCATATAAATATGGAAAAGCTATTTTGTTTTCTGGGTTTAAAATTCCATTAGCTTTTATAAAATGAACTTTAGAATTGGCTAAATCTCCCATTTTATAATAGGTTAAAGCTAATCCTAAATGTGCATCAAAATCTAATGGGTCTAATTTTAAAGCATTAGAAAAATCATTAATAGCCTTTTGAAATTTTCCTAAAAGTAAAAAGGAAGCGCCTCTGTAAAAATGAGCAAAGGTGTTGTTGTTATTATAGCGTAAAGATTTTGTTAAGTCTTCATTAGCTCTATCATAATAATTTATGTCCATAAAAAATACTCCGCGATTATAGTAGGTGTTGGCATCTGGACTAATCATGATGGCTAAAGTATAATCGGCAAGTGCTTTTTTGTGGTTTTCAAGTGCTTTGTATGATGAAGCTCTAAGTAAATACGCATTTAAAAAATTGGGGTTAGCTTTTAATATTTTATCAAAATCTTGAATAGCTCCTTTAAAATCTTCTAAGTCGTATTTTACGCAAGCTAAACTGTAAAGAGCATCAATAAAGTTAGGGTTTAGTTCATACGCTTTTGCATAATCATTTTTAGCACCAACTAAATCTTTTAAACTATATCTAGAATTCCCTCTATTAAAGTAACTGTCGGCATCGGGTTTTTTTAAAATTATTTTAGAATAATCTACAATTGCACCACTAAAATCACCTAAATCATTTTTTGTTAGTGCTCTTAGAAAATAAGCATCTAAATGGTTAGGGTCTTCACTTATAGCTTGATCAAGCAATTTTATCTTTTCGTTTAAGTCTGAGGTTCTAAGAGCTTTTCTATAAAATTTGTTAGCTTGACCAAAAGAAAGGACTGGGAGTAGCGTTATTAATATGATAAGTAATTGTTTTTTCATAAGCTCTATTGCATCAAATAATATGCCATTTATTACGTAATAAAGTTAGCACTATTTTTTATTTAAGATGTATTTATTAATAGTTAGTCGGTAATTTTAAAAAAAAAATCACAAAAAAAGCCTCCACTAAGTGAAGGCTTAAAATTTTATGATTATGTCCCGTCCTAAAATAAGTTGACACAAAATCGACTTATTATGAAAAATAAAGAACACAAGCGATTTAAGCGCACACAACGAGATTACAATTTAGGCTTTAAATTAGCCTTGGTGTCCGAAGTAGAAAAAGGCAACTACACATACAAACAGATTCAAAAAGCTTATGGTATCCAAGGAAGGAGTACCGTTTTGGTATGGTTAAGAAAATATGGTACTTTAGATTGGAGTAAACCAAACTTTAATAATTTGCCTAAAGAAAAAGAAACACCAGCCCAAAGGATAAAGCGTTTAGAACGAGAACTAGAAGATGAGCGATTAAAGAACTTATTGCTCAATACAATGATAGATGTATCAGACAAACAATTTGGTACTTCTATTAGAAAAAAGCTTTTATCCCAACAATCCAAATCATCAAACAAGACAAGCAAGTAGCCATTGCGCACTCATGTAGATTGTTAGGGATAAGTAGACAAGCTGTTTATCAAGCTCAAAAACGTAAAGAAGCACGTATCAAAGAACTCTCAAAGATAAAATCCTTAGTACTTGTTATTCGTAGAGATATGCCAAGACTGGGTACACGTAAACTCTACTACTTGCTAAAGCCAGAGTTTGATAAACATCAAATAAAAATAGGGAGAGATGCCTTATTTGCTTATTTAAAAACAGAACATTTATTAATAACACCAAAGAAAAACTATACCAAAACCACAAACTCAAAACATTGGCTTAAAAAGCACCCTAACCTACTAAAAGACATCCAACCTAATAGGCCAGAACATGTGTTTGTAAGTGATATTACCTACATAAAAAGCAGAGAAAAAACACATTATTTATCTTTGGTAACAGATGCTTATAGTAGAAAAATAGTTGGATATCAATTAAGTGATGATATGAGTGCAAAAAATGTAGTCAAAGCTTTTAATATGGCCATAAAGAAAAGAGATACAAATAATGAAATTATCCATCATTCTGATCGTGGACTACAGTATTGTGCTTTTGTCTATCAAAAGGCTTTAAGGGAAAACAACGTAATACCATCAATGACAGATGGTTATGATTGCTACCAAAACGCATTAGCAGAGCGCATTAATGGAATTTTAAAACAAGAGTTCTTAATTTATAAGTGCAATAATGGAAGAGAGCTTGAACGGTTAATCAAAGAATCTATAGAAACTTATAACAATAAAAGACCGCATTTGAGCCTTAACATGAAAACACCTAACTTTATACACAACAAAAAACCTGAGAAGTTAAATTCTCAGGTTTAATTTAATTTATAAAAACTGTCAACCTATTTTAGGACGACTCATTAAATGGATTAAAGTTTAGCAAATAACTTTTCCATTTTTTCTTTTTCTTCTTCAGCTAAAACAGGGTCTACTAAAATTCTACCACTATGTTCATCTGTAATTACTTTTTTTCTAGAAGCAATTTCAACTTGTACTTGTGGCGGAATGGTAAAGAAAGAACCACCAGAAGCACCTCTTTCAATTGGTACAACTGCTAATCCGTTTTTTACACTATTTCTAATTCTGTCATAAGCAGCAACAAGGCGTTCTTCTATTTGTGCTTTGAAACTTTCAGACTTTTCAATTAAAGCTTGTTCTTCTTTTTCGGTTTCTGCTAAAATGGCATCTAACTCACCTTTTTTATGTTTTAAATGCGTTTCACGTTCTTTTAAACGCTCTTTAGTTTCAGCAATAACTTCTTTTTTCTGTTCAATTTGAACTTTAAATTCTTTAATATGCTTTTCAGCCAATTCAATTTCTAATTCTTGAAATTCAATTTCTTTGGTAAGTGAGTTGTATTCTCTGTTATTTCTAACATTTTTTTGTTGCTCACCGTACTTTTTAATTAAAGCTTTAGATTCTTCAATTAGATTTTTCTTAGAGTTGATATCGTTATCAATTACTTCTAAACTAGCAACAAGTTTTTCTAATCTAATGTTTAATCCGGCAACTTCATCTTCTAAATCGCGAACTTCTAAAGGAAGTTCTCCACGTACATTTCTAATTTCGTCTATACGAGAATCTATGAGTTGTAAATCGTATAAAGCTCTTAAGCGCTCTTCTACAGTTACTTCTTTCTTTTTAGCCATACTTTAAAAATACTTAACAGGATTGGTATTGGTGTTTGATAAAACGACTGCAAAATTAGTAATTTTTTTTGTAAGATACGTTACTAAAAGGTTTTTTGTGTATTGTTCACTTTCATAATGACCAATATCTGCTAAAAGAATGCTGTTTTCTGCCATAAAAAAGTCATGATACTTAAAGTCTGCCGATACAAAAGTATCTGCCCCAGAAGCTTTTGCAGCATTAATAGCAAAACTTCCTGAGCCACCTAGAACAGCTACTTTTTTAATGGGTTTGTTTAAAAACGACGAGTGCCTAATGCAACCGGTTTTCATTTTAGATTTTAATAAGGCTAAAAAATTAGCTTCAGAGATAGGTTTTTCAAACTCACCCATCATACCCATACCAATATTTTGGTTTTTATTTTCTATAGTAAACACCTCATAAGCTACTTCTTCATAGCTATGCGTGTTTAATAGGGTTTTAATTATTTTAGACTCTAAATGTTTAGCAAATATTACAGAAATTTGTGTTTCTTCTTCTTGATGCGTTTTTCCTTTTTCACCAAGCGTAGGGTTAGAGTCTTCATTACCTTTATAGGTGCCTACACCATTGGTGTTAAAACTGCAATTACTATAATTGCCAATATGACCTGCACCGGCTTTAAATAAAGCGTTTCTTAATTGTTCTGCTTCATTTTTAGGAACATAAGTTGTTAGTTTTTTTATGGTTGCAGCTTGCGGAATGAGTATTTTTTTATTAATTAAACCTAATTGATTACAAATCATATCATTTACACCTTGCATAGCGTTATCTAAAGCAGTATGAATGGCATAAATAGCAATATTGTGTTTTATGGCTTTTAAAACAACACGTTCTACATAGGTTTTTCCTGTTATTTTTTTTAAACCTTTAAAAATAATAGGGTGGAAGCTTACAATGAGATTGCAGTTTTTTTCAATAGCTTCATCAACAACGGTTTCTAAAGTGTCTAAAGTAACTAAAATGCCCGTTAATTTTTTATTTTTATCACCCACTAAAAGGCCTACATTATCAAAATCTTCAGCGTAAGCTAAAGGAGCTAATTCTTCTAAATGGTTAATTACATCTTGAATAATCATAATATTTTCATGATTTGATTATTAAACAAATATAAAATATTTACTTTGCTGTAATGAAAATTATTAGATACATCTTTTTTCCTATTGTGCCTATTTATTACGCCGTAACTAGTTTAAGGAATAAACTATATGATAGGGGTATTAAAAAATCTGTTTCTTATACATTTCCAGTAATTTGTGTAGGAAACTTAAGTGTTGGGGGTACTGGTAAAACGCCAATGATTGAATATTTAATTAATTTATTAAAATCTGATTACAAGGTTGCTACATTAAGTAGGGGTTATAAAAGAAAGACTGATGGATTTCAATTGGCAGATAAAAATGCTAATGCCGATACTATTGGCGATGAACCTTTTCAGTTTTATTATAAATTTAAAGATGACATTCTTGTTGCTGTTGATACCGATAGAAATAATGGTATTACAAATTTAATTTCTGCCGAAGTTACTCCTGAAATAATTTTGTTAGATGATGCATTTCAGCATAGAAAAGTAAAAGCTGGTTTAAATATTTTACTTACTACCTATAATAACCCATATTTTAATGATTTTGTTTTACCAACTGGTAATTTACGCGAACCTAGAAGTGGGGCAGAAAGAGCCAATATAATTGTAGTAACAAAATGTCCTGATACTTTAAGTGAAACCAAAAAACAAGATGTTTTAAATAAGATTAAGCCAAAGAAACATCAACAGGTGTTTTTTAGCTCTATTAGCTATTCTGATAAGGTTTTTTCTGAAAGTAACTCAATTGATTTGAGCAGTTTAAAACAATTTACTTTGCTTACTGGTATTGCAAATGCAAATCCTTTAGTAAATTATTTAAAAGATAGAGGTTTAAATTTTAAGCATTTAAATTTTAGTGATCATCATAATTTTACTCAAAATGAAGTAGATGATTTAACTAAGGAAGCGCTTATTATTACTACCGAAAAAGATTTTATGCGATTAAAAGAATATCCATCTTTACAAGATAAAGTGTATTACTTACCAATAAAAACAACCATTGAAAATGAAGAGGTGTTTAATAATTTAATAAAAGATTTTGTAAAAACTAAGCAGTAGCAGATTGATCTTCTTTTGATATTAAGGCATTATAAAGTTTTTTCTCAAACTCTTCTTGTTTAAATGGTTTTGGAATTATGTCTGTAAATCCGGCTTCTTCAAACTCATGCATTTTATCTTCAATAGTAACGGCAGTTAAAGCAAAAATGGTTAATTCTTTATCAAAAGTTCTTACAATTTTAGTAGCTTCAATACCGCTAATTCCTGGCATGTGGATATCCATTAAAATAACATTGTAATTGTTGTTTTTAATCATATCTACTGCATCTGTACCATTATCAATGATATCACATTTAAGATTCATTTTGGTAAGAATCTTTTTAGTTATCATTTGGTTTATTTTGTTGTCTTCAACCACTAAAATTTTAACATTAGTTAAATCTAGTGCATCATTATCTTTATCAAAATAAGAAGGTTTAGTTTCGTTAGCTTCTTCTTCTTTAATAGCAGTAAATTCTAAAGGAATATCAAAGAAAAATGTGGTTCCTTTTCCTAATTCACTTTTAACATGAATTTCTCCTTTTAAAATATCAATTAAGCCTTTTACAATAGAAAGTCCTAAACCTGTACCACCATATTTTCGGTTAATTTGAATTGAGCCTTGAGAGAAACTCTCAAACATTTTATCTTGTTTTTCTTGGCTAATACCAATACCATTATCTTCAACTTCAAACCTGAGCGTGTACATTTTGTCCTTTATTTCCATTTGATACACTCTAATCCATATATCACCATTTTTGGTAAATTTTATAGAGTTGCCTATAAGGTTTATAAGAATTTGAGATATCTTTATTTGGTCTGCAATAAAGTTTTCTGGTAGGTTTTTATCATATTCAAAATGAATATTAACATTATTGTCTTCTGCAGAATTATTTAATGCAAGAATAATATTGTCTATCTTTTTCTTAAGGTTGAAAGGTTCTGGTTCTAAATCAACTTTATTGGCTTCAATTTTATTTATTTGAAGAATGTCATTTATAAAAGTTAATAAATAATCTCCAGAGAATTTTAATGATTTTAAATGTTGAATTTGAGATGGTTTGGGATCTTCTTCTAATAGCATATTACTTAAACCAGTAACAGCATAAAGCGGTGTACGTAGCTCATGTGTTACTGTAGAAAGGAAGTTTGCTTTAGTTTTAGAGGCTAATTCTGCTTTTTCTTTTGCAATAATAAGTTCTGCATTTTTTTTATGAAGCATATTATTGGTTTTTAACCTTATGTTATTGTTTTTGTATAATGATAAGGTTAAAAGCGATAAAATAGTAATAAGAGCAACACTTAAAATAGATATTAAAGTTCTTACACCATCATCTTCTTTTTCTTCTTTAGCCTGAGCTTCTAATTCTTTAATTCTATCATTACTTTCGTTTAACAAGTATTGGGTTTCTTGCTCTTTGGTAGAGCTTACTCTTGTTAAGTTTCTTATAGAATCTGATAATTTTATGTAATTGCTTAGGTAGTCTCTAGAAAGTTTATAGTTACCTATATTGTTATATAAATCACTAGTAATAATATAGGCATCATTTAAAATAGCAGTAAAATTGTTGTCTTTTGCAATTTGTAAGCCTTCGTTAGCAAGTTCAATAGCTTTTTGGTTATCTCCTAGTTTGTCATAAACTAAAGCGTGGTTTAGAAGTCCTTTACTTAGGGTTTTTAATAAGCCTGTTTTTTTAGCTTGAGCTGTTGCTTGTTCTAAAACGGCCCTTGCTTTTTTGTAGTTTTTTAATAACATAAAGGTTTTACCCTCTAAAAGTAATGTTTTGGCAATACCTTCTTCTAAGCCCTCTTGTTCAAAAAGGTTTTTAGCAGATTTAAAATAATCTGAAGCTTGGTAATAATCTCCTTTGCTTACATAAACTTCACCTAAAATTTTATAAGAGTTGGCTAAATTTGCATCGTCTTTATTTTCACGCTGAATTTTAATAGCTTTATTTAATGATTGAAGTGCATTATCATTTTCTTTAATGATAAGTTGAATTTTTCCTTTTATAGCATAAATAATTCCAATACTTTTTTTGTTATCTGCCTCTTCAGCTAGTTTAAGAGCTTCATCAAGATTTCTTTGGGCATCAAAATAGTTGAAATTTTCCAACTTAATTTGAGCTTGCTCAATACGATGGTTAATGTTGTTTTGTTGAATTTCAGGGTCGTCATTAATGGTCTTTTGAGACCAAACAACAACGCTAAATAACATTGTTAAACCGAATATATATTGCTTAATTTGGGACATATTATTTCAATATTACCGACAAATATAATTATTTTATCGACAAAATACATCTTTTTTCCGATAAATTGCATAATAAGTCAATTATTCGTGTAGAATACCCAGTTTCATTATCATACCAGCCAATGATTTTAACCATGTTACCAATAACAGATGTCATTTGAGAATCAAATATGCAAGAATGTTTATTCCCAATAATATCTATTGAAACAATAGGGTCTTCTGTATATTCTAAAATACCTTTATAACTATTTTCTGAAGCACTTTTAAAAGCATTATTAATATCTGCAATGGTAACAGAATCTTTTACATTAAAAGTAATATCTGTTAAAGAACCATTTATAACAGGAACCCTAATACCACAACCACCAATTACACTTGATAGTTCTGGGAAAATTTTTGTTAATGCTTTTGCTGCACCTGTTGTTGTTGGAACTATAGATTGTCCTGCAGCTCTAGAACGACGTAAATCTCTATGTGGTTGATCATGTAAACTTTGATCTGTAGTATATGAATGAACCGTTGTTATGTAGGCTTCATTTATACCACAAAATTTATTAATAACATCAAACATAGGTGCTGCATTGTTGGTGGTACATGATGCGTTAGAAACAATACGCTCTGTACCGTCTAAAATGTGATCGTTTACACCTAAAACAATTGTTTTAATATCATCATCAAGAGGCGGCACACTTAAAATTACTTGTTTAGCACCATTTTTTAAATGATATTCTAAGTCTGAAGTAGTTTTAAATTTTCCAGTAGATTCAATTACAAAATCAACATTATACGGAGTCCAGTCAATGTCTTTTGGGTGTTTTTTGTTTAATAACGGAATTGTTTCTTCATTTACAATAACATTATTTTCATTTGAAGAAATAGTACCGTTAAAAAGTCCGTGAACACTATCATATTTAAGAAGGTGGCTTAAAGTTTTGGCGTCTGCTAAATCATTAATAGCCACCACTTTTATGTTTTTATAATCTTGAAGTAATTTAAAAACGCGTCTGCCTATTCTTCCAAAACCGTTTATAGCAACAGTAATCATTTTTAATTGATGTGTTTTTGAGCTCTGTATGATGAACGTACTAAGGCGCTACTTTCTACATGACGGAAACCTAGTTCTAAACCAATTTCTTCGTATTCTTTAAATTGGTCTGGATTAATAAATTTTTGTACTGGTAAATGTTTTTTACTTGGTTGAAGATATTGACCAATAGTTACAACATCTACATCATGAGCTTTTAAATCATGAAGTGTTTCAATAACTTCTTCTCTGGTTTCTCCTAAACCAAGCATAATACCAGATTTTGTACGTCTTTGTCCTTGTTGTTTTAAGTATTTAAGTACGCCTAAACTTCTATCATATTGAGCTTGTATTCTAACAGATCTAGTTAAACGTCTTACAGTTTCAATATTATGAGATACTACTTCAGGAGCTACATCAACAATTCTGTCAATATGTTGTTCAACACCTTGAAAATCTGGAATTAAGGTTTCTAAAGTTGTGTCGGGGTTCATTCTGCGTACAGCTTTAACAGTTTCTGCCCACATAATGCTACCCATATCTTTTAAATCGTCTCTATCAACACTGGTTAAAACGGCGTGTTTGATATTCATTAACTTTATAGATCGAGCTACTTTTTCGGGTTCGTCCCAGTCTACAGACTCTGGTCTACCGGTTTTAACACCGCAAAAACCACAAGAGCGCGTGCATATATTACCTAAAATCATAAAGGTAGCGGTACCTTCGCCCCAGCATTCACCCATGTTAGGGCAACTTCCTGAAGTACAAATGGTATTTAATTTATACTTATCTACCAAACCTCTTAACTCTGTGTATTTTTTTCCGGTAGGAAGTTTTACACGAAGCCATTTTGGTTTTGGTTTTTTTTCTGGTAATATATTAGATGTTGTTTCTTTTTGCATTGCTAAAAAAATGAGATGCAAAGATACAAAGTATTCTTTTAAAATTTGGTAAATAGCCGTAGGCTAAATGCCTTTAAAAACCTAAAACAAATTAGTTTAAACGAAGAGATTATTCTAGGACTAAGATTTTTGAATAATTTCTGCCAATAACTTTTTAGCTCTTAGTAATTTAACCTTAACATTGTTAATAGGTTCATTTAATTCATTTGATATTTCTTTATAACTTAACTCTTGAAAATAACGCAGATGAATTACTTTTTGATAATGTGGTTTTAATTTTTTTATATCTCTAAGTAATTTGGCTAAATGTTGTTCTGTAATTAATTTATCTTCAATAGAAGGCGATTCATCTAAAATTTGAAGAATAGAGTCTTCTTCATTTGAAACTACTTGAGAAATAGATTTTTTTTCTTTTCGTAATAAATCAATATGAATGTTTTTAGAAATGGTTATTAGCCACGTTTTAAATTTATATTTATTATCAAAAGTTTCAATTCTATCAAAAGCTCTAGAAAAAGTTTGAATTGTAATATCCTCGGCATCACTTTCGTTTTCCACACGTTTTAATTGAAAGCCGTAAACATCATCCCAAAAGGTATCTAGTAGGTAATTAAACGCTTTTTGGTCATTTTCTTTTGCGCGTTTAATAGCATTATTTATTTCCAATGGTTAGGTTTTGAAATAAGATTGTTTATAAATATAGTTAATTGTGTAATAATTAAAAAAACTTCTAGAAAAGGGAGTAGCCAAAGCACATCTTTTTCGTTTAGTTTTTTAGCTGATAATCCGTAAATTACATATTGTACGGTTATTTTTAAAATAAATAGGGTTAGTACTATTTGCCAATTATAAAGTGTTGCAATTAGTATAAACGCTAAAAGCCAAAATAAAAATTGTGTACAGTAAATAAGTGTTAATAAAGCTTTATGTTTTAGTTTGTAATGATTTGCTGTAGAAATGTGTCTTCTT
The DNA here is from genome assembly GCF_001971785.1 of Seonamhaeicola sp. S2-3. Lineage (NCBI taxonomy): Bacteria > Pseudomonadati > Bacteroidota > Flavobacteriia > Flavobacteriales > Flavobacteriaceae > Seonamhaeicola > Seonamhaeicola sp. S2-3. Next base: position 2,771,812 of record NZ_CP019389.1, read on the forward strand.
TTTTGTTTATACCAATCTTTTAGAGTGGTTTTAGGATTAGAGATAGTAAAACTTGGTTCTGAATAACAAGTGGCAGTATTATTTTTTGTAGCAATTTGATTTACAAACAAATCATCATCACCAGATTTTATTTGAATGTGATTTATAAAGCCATTAGCCTTAAAAAATTCTTTTTTAGTGTAGGCTAAATTTCTACCAACTCCCATATAAGCTATACCTAGTTTTGCAAATGAAAAATATTGAATTGCAGTAACCAATGTTTCAAACCTAACCAGTTTATTTAGTAAAGATTTTTTTATTTTTGAATAAGCGCCATACCCTAAAACAATGCTCTTATTATTAAAATGTGACGCCATTTCACTAATCCAGTATTTTGAAATGGGTTTACAATCGGCATCTGTAAATAAAAGAAACTCGTTAGTCGAGGCTTTTATACCAAGTGTTAAAGCGTACTTTTTATTACCCCAAAAGGCTTCTACATTTTTTACGTCAACAATTTTAATATTGTTGCTCTGTTTTTTGAAAGTCTTCATTACTTCTAGAGTATCATCTGTTGAAGCATCATTAATGAGAACTATTTCAAAATTTGGATAATCTTGATTGATTACAAAAGGTAAAAAGTTTTTTAAATTTTCAGCTTCATTTTTAGCACAAATTATAACTGAAATAGGAATCTTTTTTACAGATTCTTTTTTTTGCTTAGAGAATGAAAATTTACCGAATAAAAAAAAGTAAATAATAACTTGAATACAAACTACACTAATAAATGTATAGTAAATAAAATCAAGTAAACTCATATAGATTTATGAGTGTTGAGGTTCATTACAATCGGCAAATTGATCTGGTGTTTTACCACAAAAGCCACAGGCTTCTCCATTTTTGTTTAACATGGGGTTTTGGCTAGCACATGTTCCTGAAAATTTACCGTCTTTTTTTGCCCAAATTTTAATGGCAATTCCTGCTATGGCTAACCCTAATATTGCTACGGTGATTAAAAAAAGTTTCATTGGAAAATATTTTATGCAAAGGTAACATTTTTATCAATTATTTGTGCTGAATATGATAAACATTAACTATGTGACTAATTGCCTGTTTTAGTGTCATATATATAATTTATTAACAAATACTAACTAATTAAATTTGAATTATGAAAAAATTATTCGCAGAGTTTTTCGGAACATTTTGGCTTGTTTTTGGTGGTTGTGGTAGTGCTATATTTGCAGCCGCTTTTCCAGAATTGGGTATTGGTTTTGCAGGTGTTGCATTAGCATTTGGTTTAACTGTTTTAACTATGGCATTTGCCGTTGGGCATATTTCTGGAGGTCATTTTAATCCAGCAGTATCTTTTGGTTTATGGGCAGGAGGTAAGTTTGAAGCTAAAAATTTAGTGGGCTATATTATTGCCCAATTAATTGGTGGGTTGGCCGCTGCTGGATGTTTATATTTAATAATAACTAATAAAGCAGGTTTTGATTCTATTGGAGGGTTTGCAGCTAATGGTTATGGTGCGCTTTCTCCAGATGGTTATTCTATGACAGCTGCTTTAATAGCAGAATTTTTGCTAACAGCTTTTTTCGGATCAATCTCAAAAGTTGGGTCTAAAGAGAAAAATAATTTTCTTTGTACTTTAAATTATATTGATGAATAAAGACACTGAGTTATCCTTGTTAAGTTTAATATTACCAGAAGGAATATTAGAGTATTTTGATATTGTTGGATTCGATAAGAAGCCTATAAAGCATGTTTTATATGAGAACCGTCTAACGATATATTTGGAGGAGAAAAAACAAATACCATCTAAGTACAAGGATTGCAAGTATAAAGCCAGTGGCTTCATGGAGCCTCGAATAATCGAGGATTATCCCGTTCGAGACAATCTACTATCATTAAATCTTAAACGAAGGCGTTGGGACGTTCTACTTGATAAAAAGAGGATTAAAGTAAGTCGTGAATGGGATGAATTTATTGCACAGGGAACTCGAATATCAAAAGAGTTTGCTGCTTTTTTAAAAGAAATCGACTGATAATACTGCTCTGAGCAGCCAACAACTTGGGCGCCAGTATGGTATGTCCGGAAAAAGGCTTCAAAGACATTATAAGGATCACTTAAGTGATTTTAAGCAATGGGAGCATAAGAGTCATGCTAAACAGTGGCTTGTTTTCCCTGAAAACTTAGGTTCTTATTTATCCATTGATGAGACAGCGCTGTCCAAGGGAGAGCTCTATACCATCATTACCAATAAGAAGGCCAAAGGAAAGAAAGGGGCTTTAGTTGGGATATTCCACGGAACTAAAGTGGAGCCTATTATCGAACAACTCTTGAAGATCCCAGCAAAAAAGCGTGCTAAAGTGAAAGAGATTACCTTAGACATGGCTAACTCTATGAAAACAATCTCCACTAAATGTTTCCCGAAAGCCATCCAAGTAACAGACAGGTTCCATGTACAGAAGCTGGCAATAGAGGCGCTCCAAGATCTTCGTATCAAATACCGATGGGAAGCTTTGGATCAAGAAAATGAACAGATAAAGCTATCTAGAGCTGCCGACAAAGAATTTAAACCTGTAACTTTTTCTAATGGTGATAGCTCAAAACAACTCCTGGCCAGGAGTAGATATCTACTGTATAAATCCCCAGATAAATGGACTCCAAATCAGAAAGAGAGGGGACAGATATTGTTTAATGAATACCCAGAATTAAAGAAAGCTTATGGACTTGTTCAAGGCTTGAGGAATATTTTTAACCAAGCCATAGATATTAAAGTAGCTTACACCAAACTAGCCCACTGGTACAAAGATGTAGAGGAGTCAGGATTTAAGAGCTTCCAAACGGTAGCCAATAGTATTACTTTAAATTACCGCTCTGTACTCAACTATTTTATAAACAGAAGTACTAATGCTTCAGCTGAATCCTTTAATGCCAAAGTAAAGGCTTTTAGATCTCAATTTAGGGGAGTCAGGAATACGGAATACTTCTTATATCGCTTGATTAAATTATATTCTTAAAATGGTAAAAACCCAGATTTTGGACTTGATCCCTTTTTTCTTATTAATTATTTTAGGAAGCACAAATAAAAGAGCACCTAAAGGGGTTGCTCCTATAGCTATTGGTTTAGCACTTACTTTAATACATTTAATTAGTATTCCAATTACTAATACATCGGTTAATCCTGCTCGTTCAACTAGTCAAGCGTTATTTGCAGGTGGAGAATATACAGCACAACTTTGGTTATTTTGGGTTGCGCCTATTGCTGGTGCTATTGTTGCTGGATTTATACATAAAACCTTATTTGATAAAGAGTAGTTTATAATGTATTTGAAAATAAAAGCCTCGTCTTAATTAAAACGAGGCTATTTTATTTTGAAGTATTTAATATTTGCTTAGTGCAAACTAATTTCTGCTACTTTTTTATCTAATGAAGCTATTTTATTACCTCCTTTAGGTTCAATAGTTATATTTAAAGCTAAGGCGTCTTCGGCATAAGGAATATTCATGAGCTTTCTATCGGTTTCATTTAAAATACCCAAGCTTACCATTTTACCTTGAATGTCTGCCCAAATTTGATAGCATTGTTCTTCTGGTAATTCTGGTAAAGAAACTACATCAATCATAGATGTTTTTTCTTTAGGGTTTATGTAGGCTACCGTTTTTAATTCTTTAGCTCTTTCATTACCGTTAATGATATATTTCTCTGTTTCTGGGTTGTTAAGCTTTAATAATTGACGCATAACATTGTCTAACATTTTATTGTTTTGTTCAATATCACTACGTAAATCAAAAATTTCATCAACAACAACCTGATTTTCCTCTGCTAGTTTTTGATTTTGATTATACAAGAAATATGATGTACAAGCAAAAACAACGGCAGCAACACTAGCGGCTATAGAGTATTTATACCAAGTTTTTCTGCTTCTAGTTGTGTTCATTTTCACCACAGGGGCTTCATCAAGTTCTTCTAAAATATTATTTAAAATATGTTTAGGAGCTTCAACAGCATTACTTTTAGCTACAATCTCTAAGTTTTGCTGTAAGGTGTCGTACGTATTCTGTACTTCTGGGAATTTCGAAATATAAGATTCAACCATTTCTGTTTCGGCAGAAGTAGTTTCACCTATTAGATATTTTTCTAAAAGGCCAGAATTTAAAAAAGTAGTTATTTTCTCATTCATGACTTTATTAATTAAGGATTGTAGATTTTTTTCAATTCACGCAATCCAATTTTTAATCTCGACTTTATAGTACCTAGCGGAATATTTAATTCATCACTAGCTTCTTGCTGTGTCATACCCTCAAAAAAGAGCGCATTAATTACTATTTGATATTTTTCATCAAGGGTGTTTAGATGCTTTTTTATATCTAAAACGTCTTGATTAATACTATCTGCTGTAAATTTATATACGACAGAAGTTTCTATTTGGACTTCTTTACCGCTTTTGTTTTTTAAAGACCTTACTTTATCAATAGCCGTATTATAAGCAATTCTGTAGAGCCAAGTAAATAATTTGGCTTTACTAGAATCATATTTTTTTGCGTACCTCCAAATTTTTACAAAGCTTTCTTGAAGTACATCTTGGGCTGTTTCTTCGTCTGTAATTACCTTTCTAATAACTCCATAAAGAGCATCTGCATAATTTTCGTATAACAGAGAAATAGCTTTTTTATCGCCAGATTCTAGGAGATTTACTATTTCTTTTTCAATAGGAGTTATCAAAGTAAGTTTAGTTTAAATATTAATATGCCAAAAATAGAAATTTCTTTGAGATTATAAGATATTTACTTCTGCTTCAATAGAAATGTTGAATATTCTCTTGACAGTTTTCTGAATTAGTTTTGAGAGTTGTAATATATCTTTTCCTTTAGCATCACCATAATTAACGAGTACTAAGGCTTGATTTTTATGAACACCATAATTACCAAAACGCTTGCCTTTAAAACCAGCTTTTTCAATAAGCCAACCCGCAGGAACTTTTACATGAGTTTCTGAAACTGGATAACTAGGAATATCATTAAAATTTTCACGTAACTCATTATATACTTCTTTAGGAATTATTGGGTTTTTAAAGAAACTACCACTATTGCCTATTTTTTTTGGGTCTGGTAATTTACTTTTTCTAATAGTGATAATAGCGTCTGAAACGTTTTGTATGGTTGGGTTTTTTATCCCCATATTTTCTAATTCAGAAGTTATTGCTCCGTAATTAATATTTAATTTATGATTTTGTGTACTTAGTTTAAAAGTTACACTGGTAATAATATGTTTCCCTTTTGCGTCATTTTTAAAAATGGAGTTTCTATATCCAAAATTACAAGCTTCTTTATTGAATGTTTTTAGGGTTTTAGTTTCTAAAGATATAGCTTCACAAGACACAAATGTATCTTTTAACTCTACGCCATAAGCACCAATATTTTGTATAGGAGCGGTACCTACATTACCAGGAATAAGGGATAGGTTTTCAATACCACCAAAGTCATGTTTTAAACACCAAAGAACAAAGTTATGCCAATTTTCGCCGGCATTAGCTTTAATTATTACAGATTCCTGGTCTTTAGAAATGATTTCAATTCCTTTTAAGTTTATATGAATTACAAGTCCGTCAAAATCACTGGTAAGTAACATATTGCTACCACCACCAAGTATTAATTTTTTTGGATAGTTTTCTAGTGTTATGACTTTGTTTAGCTCGTCAATACTAGAAACTGAAACAAAATGTTTAGCGTTTACATCAATGCCAAAAGTATTATAGGCTTTTAATGATATGTTTTGTTTAATATGCACTAGTTTTTATAAACTTTTAAGGCTTCCTTTATAATATTTACGGCTTTAACTAAACTTCTTCTGTTAAGTACGTATGCAATCCTTATTTGGTTTTTTCCTATGTCTGGAGTAGAATAAAATCCACTAGCAGGGGCAACCATTACGGTTTCATTATCAATATCAAAAGACTCTAAGAGCCATTGAGCAAAGTGGTCTGCATCTTTTACAGGGAGTTCAACAATACAATAAAAAGCCCCCATTGGAGTGGCTACTTTTACATCATCAATTTTATTTAATTCTGTAATTAAAGTATTTCTTCTGTTAAGATACTTGTTTTTTACTTCTTCAAAATAACTAAAAGGCGTTTGTAATGCAGCTTCGCTTGCAATTTGCGCGTAAGTGGGAGGGCTCAATCTAGCTTGTGCAAATTTTAATACAGTGTGTCTAATTATTTCGTTTCTAGTTACTAAGCAACCAACTCTTGCACCGCACATACTGTAACGTTTAGAAACAGAATCTATCATAATGGTGTGTTCATCTAAGCCTTCTAATTCTAAAATAGAATAATGTGAGGAGCCATCATAAGTAAACTCACGGTATACTTCATCTGAAATTAAAAATAAATCGTTACGTTTTACAATATCTGCTAATTGTTTTATTTCTTTTTCAGAATAAAGACATCCGGTTGGGTTTCCCGGATTACAAATCATAATTGCCTTTGTTTTAGGCGTGATTAGTTTTTCAAATTCTTCAATAGCGGGTAAAGCAAAATTGTCTTCAATTTTAGAAACAATAGGAACTACTTTTATGCTCGCAGCAGTAGCAAAAGCTATATAATTGGCGTAAAAAGGCTCGCAAATAATAACTTCGTCATCAACATCCATAATGCTTCCAAATATAAAAGCAATGGCTTCACTAGCTCCAGTTGTTACAACAATGTCTTTATGAGACACGTTTATATTATGACCGCTATAGTAATTGGCAAGTTTCTTTCTGTAAGTTTCTGAGCCTTCAGAACGTGAATAAGATAAAATTTCAACAGAGTTATCTCTTACGGCTTGTAACGCTACTTCTGGGTTTTAATATCTGGTTGACCGATATTAAGATGGTATATATGTTTACCTTTTTTAATAGCATCTTCTGCAAATGGTACTAATTTACGTATGGGAGACTCGGGCATTAATTGTCCCTTTTTAGATATTGTTGGCATCTAATTTTTAATTTAGTGTGCAAATTTGAGAAAATTATCTTAAAGTTTTTTTAAAAAATGGTCTTAAATACTTAAGTCTAACTAAAAGATTTGTAAATTGATTAGTTAAATGATACCTGATAGTTAATGAAAAGACTTGTAATTTTTTTATATTTTTTTTGTGGTTGTGTAGCTATTTTGGTTGCTCAGAACAACAGGTTCATTATTCAAAATAAGAATGAAACGGACAAAATAAAGTTCAAATTAATTAATAATTTAATAATTGTCCCTGTTGAAGTTAATGGGGTAGAGTTGTCTTTTATTTTAGATACGGGTGTTAGTAAACCTATAATTTTTAACCTTTTACATGGTACCGATACATTAAAAATTAAAAATACAGAAAAGATTTTTTTACGCGGGTTAGGAGAAGGAGAACCTATAGAGGCATTAAAGTCTAGAGATAATATATTTAAAATTGGTGATGCGGTTAGTTTAAGGCAAGATTTGTATGCTATTTTTGGTTTAAATATAAATTTTGCTTCAAGATTAGGGGTGCCAATTCATGGTATTATTGGTTTAGATGTTTTTAGAGATTTTGTTGTTGAAATAAATTATATTCATAAAAATATCAAGCTTTTTAATCCTGATACTTATAAATATAAAAAGTGTACTAAATGCGAGCAATTTAACCTTGAGTTTTACAATAACAAACCTTATTTAAATGCCGAAGTAAGCCTTAATAATAAAAGAATTCCTTTAAAGCTATTAATTGATTCGGGAGGGAGTGATAGTTTGTGGCTATTTGAAGATGATTCATTAGGTATAACATCTGGTGATAATTATTTTAGAGATTTTCTGGGGCATGGCTTAAGTGGAAGTGTTTATGGTAAACGTGGAAGAGCAGATACGTTCTTTTTAAAAAGTTTTAAACTAAAAGAAGCTAACGTAGCATTTCCAGATTCAACATCAATATTTTTTGCAAAAAAAGTAGAAAACAGAAATGGCAGTATAGCAGGTAATATTTTAAAGCGCTTTAATATTATTATGGATTACAGAAACAAGTTAATTACATTAAAGAAAAACAGTAATTTTAGAGAAAGTTTTAGCTATAATAAAAGCGGAATAGAATTAGCTCATGATGGTGTTAGGTTTGTTAGAGAATATGAAAATGAAAATTATAAGTTTGATAAAAATGCACAAACCCCCAATAATAAAGAGGTACGCATTTTATTTGATATAAAGTCTAAAATGGTATTAAAACCCACTTATTCTATTGTAGAACTTAGAGAAAATTCACCAGCCGCACAAGCAGGTTTGCTAAAAGGCGATATAATATTATCAATTAATGGAAAGGCTTCTGATAATTTAACATTACAACAAATTATGCTTATGTTTTATGGCAAATCAGGAAAGCTAATAAGGTTAAAAGTTCAGCGGGGAGCAGTTATTTCAAACTATAGTTTTAGGTTAAAAAGTTTATTGAAATAAAAAAAGGCTCAAATCTTAGTTTAGATTTAAGCCTTTCTTCTTTTAATTTATATTTTTATATATCATCAAAATCTACATCTGTAAAACTCTCAGGGGTTTTAATGGTATCTTCAGATTTAGACTCAGAATTATTATTGTATTCTTTTTTAAAATCTTTTTGATGGCGTTCACTAATAACTTCATCACCTCTTTGCTCAATAATGAAATCTGTCATTTCAGCTAGAATATCTTTAAACTCAGCAAAGTCTTCTTTGTATATATAAATTTTATGTTTTTTGTAGTGGAATGAGCCATCATCATTAGTGAATTTTTTACTTTCAGTAATTGTTAAGTAATAGTCATCTGCTTTAGTAGCTCTAACGTCAAAAAAATACGTGCGTCTTCCTGCTCTTAAAACTTTAGAAAATATCTCTTCTCTCTCCATCATATCATTATTATTCATAGTTAAATAAATATTTATTTGAATTTATCGTTTGCGTATCAAAAATCTAAAAAAAACCGATACTAACCAACAAATTCTAAAGTTTCTTTTTTAAATATTCATTTTTATTGAATTTATTTTAACAAAATTGAGGGTTAAAATATTGATTTGATGTTTATTTAGTGTTTGTATCGCTTTTTTGTTTAAGGTATAAATGTTTGTAATAGCCTTCTTCTTTTATTAGAGATTTATGCGTGCCTTCTTGAACAATTTTCCCATCTTCTAAAACAATAATTTTATCTGCGTTTTTGGCAGAAGATACCCTATGGCCTACAATAATTGATGTTTTACCTTTGGTTATTTTTTCTAGGTTTTTTAGTATTTTTTCTTCAGTTTCAGTATCTACTGCCGATAAACAATCATCAAACAATAATATTTTAGGCGATTTTATAATAGCCCTAGCAATGGAAATTCGTTGTTTTTGCCCACCAGATAATGTAATACCTCTTTCACCTAAAACTGTTTCGTACCCGTTGTTAAATTTGATAATGTTTTTATGCACTTGAGCGTTTTTAGCAGCTTGTATTACTTCATCATCAGTAGCATCTTCTTTACCAAATTTTATGTTGTTTTTTATGGTGTCTGAAAATAAAAATGCGTCTTGGGGTACATGGCCAATACTGTCTCTTAAGTTGTATAGATTAAGGTTTTTAATATTTGTGTTGTTAACCAAAATAGCGCCTTTATCTATATCGTACAGTCTGCCTATTAAGTCTAAAATAGTTGATTTGCCAGACCCTGTTTTGCCTAAAATAGCAAGTGTTTCTCCTTCTTTTACACTAAAATTAATGCCTTTTAATGCTTCAATATTAGTGTCGTTATAAGTAAAGAAAACGTTTTTAAACTCAATATCACCTGTAATTTTGGTTGTTTCAGTAACGGTATTTTTAATTTCAGGTTCAATTTTTAAAAATTCATTTATTCGTTTTTGAGAGGCTTCTGCTTGTTGCACAATAGAGGTTACCCAACCAACAGTAGCAACAGGCCATGTGAGCATATTTACGTAAATAATAAACTCTGCAATGGTACCTAAGCTTTCAATCTCTCCATTAATATATTGCATACCACCTATGTAAATAACTAAAAGGTTACTGGTACCAATAAGTAATATCATCATAGGGAAAAACCAAGCTTGTATTTTAGCCAGATTTACTTGTTTTTCTTTACTTTCATTAGCCAATGATGTGAAATTTGATGATGTTTGTGGTTCTATACCATAGGCTTTTATAACGGTAATACCGCTGAATGATTCTTGAGTAAAGGTTGATAGTTTTGATAAATATTCTTGTACAATAGTACTTCTATTATGAATTTCTCTACTAAGTTTATAAATAATTATAGAAAGTATAGGTAGTGGTAATATAGTGTACAATGTTAATTTGGGCGCTTCATTAAACATGTAAATAAGTGCTACAACAAACAGAGCAACGGTATTGATGCTATACATAATGGCGGGTCCTGCATACATACGAACTCTACTTACATCTTCTGTAATACGGTTCATTAAATCACCTGTTCTATTCTTTTTATAAAAGTTTAAAGATAACTTTTGGTAGTGCTCATAAACTTCATTTTTTAAGTCAAATTCTACATATCTAGATACATTAATAATAGTCTGCCTCATAAAAAAGGTAAGTACTCCAGCAATTAAAGCGGCTCCAATTATCCAGAGAATAGCTTCTACTAACTCAGATTTAAATACTTCTTTAGTAATAGAGTTATCTAAATACCTTTCAACAGTAGCAAAAATCTCTTTTACGTACCTAGGTGTATAGAGTAAAAATATTCTAGCAGCTACAGTGATAACGCTACCTAGCAGAATATGTGTTTTGTATTTTAAAAAATACTTATTTAAATGCTGTAATTCTTTCATTAAAAATAAATCAACAAGAAAAGCAAAGATAGGGCATATAAACTATAATTACCTTTGTTAGGTATTTAGTAATTGTTAAAAATAGCATAAAGTTATAATCACAATAATATAAGATTGAAAATAGAGTTACTTTTTAAAATAATATTATTTTTGCAGCGTAAAAAAAGTAAATGTTTTACGTTATTTAAATTTTAAGTTCTTTGTAATTATGCTAAACAGAAGACATATCCGTATAAAAGTAATGCAAACTTTATATGCCTATAAAGGAGGCGAAAGTGATGATTTTAGTAAAGATCAAAAATTCTTACTGTTTAGTATAGATAATATGTATAATTTATACTTATTATTAATTTCTTTACTACCAGAGGTTAGAAAACGAGCAGAGAAAGATTTACTTAAAAAGCAACAAAAGTATCTTGCAACTCCAGAAGACAAAGATCCTAACAGAAAATTTATTAATAATCAATTACTTCAACTTTTAAGTAATAATATAAAGCTTAAAGACCAATTAGAAAACCATAAAATAAATAATTGGGAATTTGATGATGAGTATGTTGATATTATTTTTAAAGCAATAAGGTCTAGCGATTTGTATAAAGATTATATGCAGACTAGAGTTTCTGATTTTAAAGAAGATAAACAATTTGTTATAGATTTGTTTAAAGAAATATTGGCACCAAATGACAAGCTTTATGAATATATAGAAGATAAAAATTTAACTTGGTTAGATGATTTGCCTACAGTAAATACCACTATTTTAAAGCTTTTAAGAAAAGCCAAACCAACTTCTAACGATTCTCATTTTGTACCTAAATTGTATAAAGAAGAAGATGACAAACAGTTTGCAATTGATTTGTTTAAGAAAACATTATTAAATAAATCTGCTTTAAATACAGAAATAGAGAAGAAAACCAAAAATTGGGATTCTGATAGAATAGCGAATGTTGATTATATTTTGCTACAAATGGCAATATGTGAGTTGCAAAACTTTCCATCAATACCAGTAAAAGTAACCATTAATGAATATTTAGAAATTGCTAAAGAATACTCTACCCCAAAAAGTAGCATATTTATTAATGGAATATTAGATAAATTAGTAAAAGAATATACCGATTCTAAAACTTTAAAAAAGGTAGGAAGAGGTTTGTTATAAATTCTTGTTAAGTTGTTTTTTTAAAAGTTTTTAATCGCTTAAATAATTATTACTTTTACAGCAGATTAATAGAAAAAATAAATTAAAATGAAACAAATATTTTTAGGTATTAGTGTTTTATGCATGGTAGCCTTTACATCTTGTAAAGAAAATGCAGCAAAAAAAATTGATGAAAAAAATATTGCAGCAGCAGCAGAAAGAGATGCACAAGCTTCTAAATTTCCAGTTATTGAGTTTGATAAAACTGAACATGACTTTGGAGAAATAGAAAAAGGGAAAAAAGTATCAACCGTTTTTAATTATAAAAACACAGGAGATGCTCCTTTAGTTATTACAGATATAAAAAGTTCTTGTGGTTGTACAGTACCTCAAGATTGGAGCAGAAAACCATTAGCACCAGGAGAATCTGGTAAATTTACAGTTACTTTTAATGGTAGTGGTGCTAATAAAATTACAAAAACTGTTACTGTAACAGCCAATACAGAAAAAGGAAAAGAAATAGTGAAAATAACAGCATTTGTAAAAGATCCAAATGCTAAATAAGCTGATAAACCAGTAAAATAATTTATAAAATGGGAGAAGGAATTGGGGCATTTATGCCATTTATTTTAATGTTTGTAGTAGTGTATTTCTTTATGATTGCACCTCAAATGAAAAAAGCAAAAAAAGAAAAGAAATTTGCTGCAGAACTTAAAAAAGGCGATAGAGTAATTACCAAAAGTGGTTTACACGGTAAAATTTTAGAGCTAAATGACAAAGATAGTACATGTGTTATAGAAACTTTGTCTGGAAAGTTAAAATTTGAACGTTCTGCAATTTCTATGGAAATGAGCACTAAGTTAAATGCACCAGCAAAATAAAAAAACTATATATTAAGCTGTCTTACTAATGATAAGATGACAGTTTTTATAAAATTAGTCAAAACCAGAGGAGTTAACTTCTCTGGTTTTTGTTTTAAAATAATTTGGTTTTAACTGTATCGTAATAACTATCGCTTACAGGAATTTTAACTTCAGAAATTAGTAAGTCTCTTCCTTTTAAAGCAGATACTTTTTGTTTATTTACAATGTATGAACGATGCACTCTTAAAAATAAAGACGCAGGTAATTTCTCTTCGAGCGATTTTAGGGTTTGATGGCTCATTATTTTCTTTTCATTTGTATAGAAAACAACGTATTCGTTATCACTTTCAACATAAAGAATATCGTTATACTTTAATTTGTGCAAGTCATACCCAGATTTAACAGTAATGGAGTCTTCAATTACAGCAGTTGTGGTTTCTTCTTTTTTAAACTTGTTTACAGCTTGTAAAAAACGCTCAAAAGTTATTGGCTTTAATAAATAATCTAATGCATTTAAATCATAACCTTCTAAAGCGTATTCAGAATATGCTGTAGTAAAAATAATTTTTGTTTTAGAATTAATTAATTTAGCAAAATCAGTACCTTTTAATTCGGGCATTTGAATGTCTAGAAAAATAATATCAATATCCACTTTTTTTAGAAGCGGCATTGCATTTAAGGGGTTTTCAAAAGAATCAACTACTTCTAAAAAATCAATTTTATCAATGTAAGATTTTATAAGGGTTCTTGCTAATTCCTCATCATCAATAATAATACATTTTACTTTATTCATGCTAATTGTAAATGGAGCTTAACTTTAAAAATAGTTTCATTATTACTTACTGCTAGTTGGTGTTTTTTAGGATACAATATAGCTAATCTTTTCTTTACATTTTCTAAACCAATACCGCCAACTTTATCTTTTATTATTACTTTTTGAGGTTTACTATTTTCAACTTCAAAATCTAGTGTTTTTTCATTAGCTTTAATGGTAATTTTAATAAAAGCATTGTTAATATCATCTATATTACTGTGTTTTAAGGCGTTTTCTATAAACGGTATAAGTAGCATAGGAGCAATGGTAGCAGCATGATTAGTTATATTAAGTTTTATTGATATAGGGTACGTTTTGCTACTTTTTAATGCAAATAATTTTAGGTAGTTTTCAATATACTCAATCTCTTTTTTTAACGGAACGGTTTCTTGATCACATTCATACAATACGTATCGCAACATATCAGATAAATGAATAATGCTTTTTTGTGTTTTTCCAGAATCTATTCCCGCTAAGGTGTAAATATTGTTTAATGCGTTGAATAGAAAATGAGGGTTTATTTGAGATTTTAATAGCTTAAGCTCATTCTGTAAATTAATATTTAAAGCATTTATAGTCTCTTTTTCTTTTTGTTTTAAATAGCTATAAACCTCTACAGATAAAGCCAAAACATAAGTAATTGATAGTATTAATGAATAAAGCAAATATTGTGTTGGAGGTTTTTTCATTTCTAGAGGTGGAGGTCTCATTTCTGGTGCACGATGAGGTCTCATTTCTGGTCTTATTTTAGGTTGCACTTCTTCTAAAGGCATACCAAATGTGTTAGTTAAAAACCAAACAGAAACCCCAATTAATAAAATTGAAAAAACAGCAAATAGTAAATGTTTCTTTTTAAATAATAATTTAGGAGCAGCAAAGTAAATAAGTGCACTAATAAGTAGTATTTGAAATATTAAAACAACTAAGTTTTCTTTTAGTATTTCAACATCGGCGTCTTGATTTAGCCAAATTATATTGCCTATTACCAACCACAAACCGGCTTGTATAATGAGTCTTATAGTTTTATTCATACTGCAAAGTAAAGCAAAAAAAAATCTATGAATATTTTAAAAAGCTTTAAAATAAGGTGGTATTTATGTGGGTTACAGATTTAAAGTGAGTATTTACAGAAAAGATAAAGCTATTTACAGAAAACCTAACATTGGTGTTAAAGTAACCACCACCTTTGTATAAAAAATTAATTTAAAATTTTAATAATGAAAACAAAATCAATTTTATTTGGAATAATTGCAAGTGGTTTAATAACTTTTACATCATATGCACAAGAGTCTGGTAATCGTGAAAGAAACCAAGAACCTCCTTCTGTAGATGAAATTTTTAAGGAAATGGATGCCAATGAAGACGGAAAACTTTCAAAAAAAGAAGTTAAAGGACCTCTTAAAGATATGTTTTCTAAAATAGATAGTGATGAAGATGGATATCTTTCTAAAGAAGAGATAAAAAATGCTCCAAAACCAGAAGATAAAAGACCTAAATATTAATTTATATGTGTTTTGTTGCAACTTAATCTGTGTGATGCTTAATGCTGTAAGTTAGATTAAAAGTAAAAGATGAAACAAAATTTAAAATAACTTTATGATACCATTAGTATTAGATAATGAACAGTCTAATCTACTGAATTCTCAGGATGATTTATCTAGTTTTTCAACTATTATTTATACTGTTTTAATTGTCATCATTATTGCAATAGCCGTTGGAGTGGTTTTAAAATTTAAATCAACTGAGGATAAAAAATAAAGTTAAATTATAAAAGCACATTTTTTTTGGAGTGTTTGGTTAATAGCAGAAAGCTTCGTGAGAAATTGCGAAGCTTTCTTTTTTTTATAAAAACCAAATTCATATTAAAAATAGCCATACACTTAAAAGCTATTGCCATTCACAGAAAAGGCTCATTTGGCTTTAAAAATTCCACGAAATTTATTCTCTAATGCTAAAATACGTAACACCATGCCAATAAAAAGTATAAATGGTTGTATAGGTTGTGAAGAGTGCATAAAAAGCTGTCCAACAGATGTTATTCGACTAAATCCCGATTCTAAAAAGGCAGAAATTGTTTATGCCGAAGACTGTCAAATTTGTCATTTATGCAGAATGTATTGTCCGGTTGATGCCATCACCATTACGCCAGATAAATCTATTCCTGTAATAGTTTCATGGGGGTAAAATTAATGTTATCATGAAAACAAAAAGCTATATAGTAAAACTTCTGGTGCTTATTTTCACATTTGTAATAGTGCCATTAATCTTTTATTTCACAGGAAATTTTCCAAGAAGAAGCACTTTGATGGAAACTTTTTCCATATTAACCATTCTGTCTTTTTCGCTACTGTTATCTCAGTTTTTTACTACAAGATTGAATTATAAATTAATGAAGCAAATAAGAATGGTTAATGTTGTAGCCATTCATAGGTTTATAGGATACACTTTCATTTCGGTAATCTTATTGCATCCATTTTTTATCATCATACCAAAGTTTTTTGATAATGGAGTTACTCCAATAGATGCTTTTGTACGTTTAATCACAACGTTTAGTAGTACAGGTGTTATACTTGGTTTAATTGCCTATACCACAATGCTAGTGCTAATGATAACGGCATTTTTTAGATTTAAACTTCACCTTAAATATAAAACTTGGAGAAAACTACATGGGTATTTAACCTTATTATTTGTTTCTGTAGCTACATGGCATGTAGTTAACATTGGTAGGCATAGCAATACTTCATTTACAGTGTACTATGTGCTTATGGTAGTAATTGGCGTGTTTTATTTAATGCGAACCTATTTAACAAAAACCGTAAAAAAATGAAAACAAAACATTCAAATATGTCTAGACGAAAATTTATCACCTTAACAGGAGGAGCAGCGGGGTTTGCTGCTATGGGGGGATTTGGAATGAATACGGATTGGGCTTTAAACAACCCAGAAATTGATGCCAAAACATTAGATAATAATAAGGTAACTACAGATATTTTAGTAGTAGGAAGCGGAATGGCAGGGTTATTTGCAGCAGTAAAAGCACATGATGCGGGAGCCAAAGTTTTAATGGTTTCTAAAGGAAGGTTAGGGGCTTCTGGTCAAACCCCTTTTGCTAAAGGTATTTTTGCGTATGATAAGGATAAAGAAGCATTAAGCATTGATGAATTTGTAGCAAAGGTATCAAGGTCTGCACTTGGAACAAATAATAAAGCCTACACCAAACAATTAGCAGAACACTCTTTGGCAAGGGTAAATGAGTTGAAGGAATGGGGTTTTTTTGAATCGTCTTTGTATAATAAAAGTTTCAGTAAACCTATAGAAGAACGAAACATTCCGGTTCAAGAACGGGTTACCATAACGCATTTAATTAAGGAAGACAATAGAGTAGTAGGGGCTGCAGGTTTTAGTATAGATGAACAAAAAGTACTCTTTTATGAAGCTAAAAGTGTAATTCTATGTACAGGAGCAGGAGGTTTTAAACCAAACGGATTTCCCATAGGCGATTTAACCCATGATGGCACCGTAATGGCATACAATATTGGTGCAAAAGTAACAGGTAAAGAATGGAATGATGGCCACCCTGCAAGATCAGAAAATCCTGCTGCATGTTATGATGGCTGGGGTGATATGTTTGAACAAAAACCTAGTACAACAAGCATTGAAATTAGGCATGATTTGGGTGTAGATATGAATTATATGGCATACGTAAATGGAGGTGCAGCACAAATGGGTCGACCAGGAATGGATAGTGGTAGTAATAAGGTCTCTGGGGGGCCATATAGACCAGAAGAATTTTCAGATCAAGGAGGTCCTGGTGGTCCGCCAAAGGATGGAGAAGAAAGAAAAGGACTTCCGGGAGATGATGATAGAAAGCGTCCACCAAGAAAAGATGGCGAAGCAGCTCCTCCAGGAATGGGAGGTGGTGTTGTTGGAGGTTCAAGTGCAGGTATGGCTATTCATAAGGCTGAAGGATTAGTACCTATTAATGATAAATGCGAATCTACAATTCCTGGTTTATATGCAGCAGGTGATGCTCTAGGATCTTATATGGCAGGAGGTATTTATACCCAAATAGGGTCATCTTTGTCAGGGTCTGCTGTACAAGGGGCTATTGCTGGCGAAACAGCAGCTAAGTATTGTAAAAAGATAAAAAGTTATACCATATCTACTTCAAAAATAGAAAGTATAGAAGAAGAAATTTTAGCGCCCTTAAAACGAGGAGCCGGTTATAGTCCTGCATGGGTAACACAAACTTTGCAAAGTATTATGATACCTAATTTCATTATTTATATAAAAAAGGAAAATTTAATGAGAGCTGCTTTGGCCTATATTGAAGAGTTAAGAGATCAACACGTACCATATTTAAGAGCTTCAAACTTACACGAATTACGTTTAGCTCACGAAACAAAAAACATGGTAATAAGTGCCGAAATGAAATTAAGAGCATCATTAATGAGAACCGAAAGTAGATGCAGTCATTATAGGTTAGATTACCCAGAAATTGATAATGAAAACTGGCAAGCATGGATTAATATTTTTAAAGGTGAAGATGGTAAAATGAAGCTAGAAAAACAACCATTTAACACTTGGGCAACGGCATTAAAAAATAAGGAAATAGAACAGATTAGCTAGTTTACTGAAAACTTAAGCGTGTTCACAGAAAACATAAATATAACGTTAAGTTTTTACAGATATTTGAATTAGAAATAATCATGAAAATAACCGTAAACTAGATATAAATTTTTATTTAACCAGTACTATGAAAAAAAATATAAAACAAATCAAATTACTTTTTGTGGCATTAATATTTGGTGCTACAATAGCAACCTATTACTCTTGTGGCTCTGATGAAAATACTTCAGAAATTATTTCAGATAACGATGATGTCGACGATGACGATGATGATGTAGTTGTAATAGATGATACCGATTTTGAAGCTACAGACTGGACTACAGAAACACATAGTAAAGATGCAGATCCAAACTATGATGAAGTATTTGAAGACGAATCCGTAAAACGAATAGATATTGTTATAACAGAAGAACGTTGGGAAACTATGCTAGATGATATGACAGAAACTTACGGTACCTTTGGAGGTACGTCATTTGGTCCTGGTGGTGGAGGTCCAGGTGGAGGTCCAGGTGGAGTGGGATTAACCGATACTGATACAGATGAAGACCCTGTTTTTGTGCCTGCTGAAGTTTTTTATAACGGTATAGAATGGTACAGAGTAGGAGTAAGATTTAAAGGAAATTCTAGCTTACAATCTACATGGCAAAGTGGTAATTTAAAATTATCATTCAAGTTAGATTTTGATGAATTTGAAGATGATTACCCACAAATAAAAAATCAACGTTTTTACGGATTTAAAAAACTTCATCTTAAAAATAATTATAATGATGAGTCTATGATGAGAGAGAAAGTAGCTGGCGATGTATTTAGAAACGCAGGTTTAGCTGCTTCACGTACAGCATTTTATACATTGTATGTAGATTATGGTGATGGCCCAACATATTTTGGTGTTTATACTTTAGTTGAAGATGTAGAAGATACCCTTTTAGATGATTATTTTGGCGATAATGATGGAAATTTATACAAACCCGATGGTGATGCAGCAAGTTTTGCTTACGGAACTTATGATGAAGATGAATATGTAAAAAAGAACAATGAAGATGATAATGATTTTTCAGATGTACAAAATCTATTATCAGTTTTACATGATAATACTAGAACCACAGATCCTGAAACTTGGAGAGCAAATTTAGATGCCGTTTTTGATACCGATGTGTTTTTAAAATATTTAGCTGCAAACACCGTCATCCAAAACTGGGATACATACGGCAGAATGACACATAATTATTATCTATACAACAATCCAAACACAAATAAATTAACATGGATTCCTTGGGATAATAATGAAGCCTTACAAACAGGAAATATGGGTGGATCATTACCTTTAAATTTTTCGGGATTAAGTAGCAGTAGTTGGCCTTTAATTGGTTATTTGTACGCAGATGATGTTTACAAAGCACAATATGATGCCTATGTTCAAGAGATAGTAAATGATGCCTTTAGCGTAAGCAATATTCAAGCACAATACGCAACCTACTCTGCGTTAATTGAATCTTATGCAACTTCAGAAATAAGAGGTTATACCTTTTTAAATAGCAGTTCAGATTTTTACTCAGCTGTAAGTACTTTAAACTCTCATGTTGTATCTCGTAATACGGCAGTAAGCAACTATTTAAATTAATAATAACAAAATAAAAAATAATACAATGAATTACATTAAAACCTTAACAACAATTTTTTCAATGCTTATTTGTGTAACACTTTTTGCTCAAGGACCTCCAGGTGGTGGAAGAGGTGGAATGCAGGGAGGTAATCAACAAAGAGGAGGAAGACCAGACGCTTCAAAAATTTTATCAATGTTAGATACTAATAACGATGATGTTATTGATAAAGATGAAGCAACAGAAGATAAAAGAGGTAAAATAGCTGAAGATTTCGATGAAATTGACACCGACGATGATGGTTTTATAAATTTAGAAGAATTAGAAGTATCTTTAAGCAATAAAAAAGGGCCAAAAATGATGTCACCGGAAAAACTTATAGAACAGGTTGATGATAATGGTGATGGTACTTTAAACGAGTTAGAAGTTGCTGCAAAACAACAAGAGGAATTAGTAGAAAATTTTGAAGCAATAGATACTAATGATGATAAAGAACTTGATGTAGAAGAATTAAAAGTTTTTTATGAATCAAAAGCAAATAGTAAGAGGCGTAAAAGGAGAAATTAAAAGTTTTGATTAATAGCGTTGAGGGATTTGTAAAATTTAAAATTAATCAAAAAAATATCGAGGGTTGCAACCCTCGATATTTTTAACTTTACACACTTGATGAGATATTGCCAAAATTTAAATGTTTCTTAAGGATTTACTTATTTGCCAAAAAAACATTTTTCTTCTTAATTTAAAACCTAGTTTTTTATACAAATTTATTGGCCCTAAGTTGGTTTCATCTACGTGTAAAAAGGGTGTTTTATTTTCTTTAATTATGTTTTTACAAGCATGAGTTATTAGTTGTTTAGCATATCCATTGCCAGTATAATTGGGGTGGGTAATTACTGCACTAATTTCGGTAAAATGTTTTGTTTTAAAGCGTTCGCCGGCAACTGCAACTAGTTTGTTTTGTTTGTAAATTCCGTAATAACGTCCCAATGAATTAGTTTTCTTTTTAAAAAAGTGTGGATATACTAAACCTACTAAATTCATCAAATCTTTATAATGGGTTTCATTTAGCTCAACAATATTTTCTGTAATAGGTATATTAATTTCATTATAAATAATCATTTGTAAACCTACATATTTCTTAAGGCTAAATGTGTTTGGTAGTTTAGGTTTATCACCAACTATAAAAAAATCATCTAGTAAAAGGGCGTGCTTTTCAATAGCATCTTCCGTGTATTCATTGTTTATAAAAGCTCCAAATGGAGTGAAATCTGGGTGGTAAAATTTTACATTTCCGTAGTTAATACATTCATTAAAATGTGTGTCAGATAATGCGGACCAAACGGGATTATCTAAAGGAGCTTCAGGATATGACATTATTTCAACAAAATATTTAATTCTTCAATAATATTTTTAATAGGAGATTGGTAATCAAACCACAAGGTCTCTTTATTCTTTTTAAACCAAGTAAGTTGCCGTTTGGCAAACCTACGGGTATTTTTTTTAATTTCAGAAATTGCAAAATCTAAAGTCCATTCGCCATCAAAATATTTAAAAAGTTCTTTGTAGCCAACGGTATTTAAGGCGTTTAAGTTTTTATAAGGAATAAGGGTTTCCACTTCTTTTAATAAGCCCATTTCCATCATAATATCTACACGTTGGTTAATTCTGTTATAAATAATGTCTCTATCGGCTGTAAGTCCAATAGTAATAGTTTTAAAATGTCGTTTTACTTTGGCTTTATTTAAAAATGATGAATAGGGTTTACCAGTGCCAATGCAAATTTCTAAAGCGCGAATTACCCTATGCGGATTATCAATTGCAATGGAGTTATAAGAAGCTTCATCTAAATTTTTTAATTGATTTTGAAGTGTTTCTAGACCTCCATTTTTTAGTTTTTCATTTAAATGCTCTCTTATAGAACCATCAACATCAGGGAAATTATCTAAGCCTTTTGTAACGGCATTAACATACAAGCCAGAGCCACCTACCATAATTATAACTGGGCGTTTTTTAAAAAGCGTATCTAATTTTTCTATGGCATCTCTTTCAAAAGCACCAACATTGTAGTTTTCATGAATGGATTTATGGTGAATGAAATGATGTTTAGCTGCAGCCAATTCATCATCATTTGGAGCCGCAGTACCTATTTGCATTTCTTTAAAAAACTGTCGTGAATCTGCAGATATTATTTCTGTATTAAAGTGTTGTGCCAGTTTAATACTTAAAGAGGTTTTACCAATAGCTGTAGGGCCTATTACAGAAATTAAGTAATTAGTCATGATGTAATTTATAACCACATTTATAGCAAAACTTCGCGTCGTCTTTATGCGATTGGTTTAGGCAATTAGAACAACATTGAGAATTAGTAGGAACATTAGGTTTATTAGTCTCAGTGTTTTTATTTGGCTTGTTTGTGTTACTTAGATTGGTGTATTCTGCAGAAACAATGCCTGTAGGAACCGCAATTATTCCGTACCCTAAAATCATAACTAGAGAAGCCAAAAGTTGTCCAAAAGCTGTTTGGGGAGCAATATCACCAAAACCAACTGTAGTAAGGGTTACAATACACCAATACACACTTTTAGGAATGTTGGTAAACCCATTTTCTTCACCTTCTACTAAATACATAATAGTACCCAATATAATAGCTACAATTAAAACCGCAAAAAGGAATACAGATATTTTAGCTCTACTAGCTTTTATGGCGTTAACTAGTTTGTTTGAAGCGCCTAAATATCGGGCTAGTTTTAATATTCTAAAAACCCTTAATAAACGTAATGCTCTTAAAGCTGCTAAGGCATGAACACCACCTATTAAAAGCGAAATGTATTTTGGTATGGTTGATAATAAATCTATAATACCATAAAAGCTAAAAATATACTTAAAAGGTTTGTTAACAGTTACTATTCTAAGAATATACTCTATAGTAAATAGTATGGTTATAATCCACTCTGAAATATTTAAAAATACATGGTATTTATCATCAAAACTTTCAACACTTTCTAGCATTACAAGTATTATACTAGCTATAATTACAAATAGTAGTATAACGTCAAATAGCTTACCTTCTTTAGTGTCGGCTTCATAAATAATTTCATGAAGTTTAGATTTCCAAGGTGTTTTTGTGGAGTTTGCCATGTTCAAAAATAAGAAACATTGTTCAATAAGATTGTTTATTTATCAAATTGAATAATTTTAACTCTTTTATTCTTTCTTAAATAACTTTGAATAATATGTTGCGTATCTCTATTGTTATTCATTGGTGTTATAATAGATTTTAAAATATCTATATTGTTTATTTGATAATTTAGATTGAAAAAACCAACACCTTTAAAAATGCCGTTTTCAATTAAAATAGCGCTACGCTCATCTACATCACGACCTTTGTCTATAATCACCATATTTTTATTAGAATAACTGTTTTTAGATATGAGTAATTCTACGCGTTTGTTGTAAACTTCAAAGGGTTCTTTATTTATGCAGGCACCATTACAAGCTTTTATATCATAATTAAAACAGCTTGTTTTTGTTTTATAAATGCCTGTAAGTTTTTGGCATAATTGATATTTTTCAATTGCATTTAAAATAAAACTTTTACCACTTTGTCGGTTACTAAAAGTTGTAATGGGGTGTTTTCTACCATCTGCAACATCAATTTTTAAGTTAATGTAATTATTTTCATCAACAAAACTATATAAAGCATGAGTAAAGGTTGTTCTGCGTAAAGCTCTGTTAAATATAGGTTTAATGCGTTTTATTTCTTCGCTTTCTTTTAAAAGAGCCACTAATTCGCTACCTGTAGCTTCATAGGTTACAGACCTAACAAGGGCTTGAATTTTTTTTGATTTTGGGTTGGTATTGGTAAAGTGTTGGTTTATGCGTTTTTTTATGTTTTTACTTTTACCAATATAGATAATTTCACCATCGGCTTTATGAATGTAATACACACCTGTTATGGCTGGTAAATCTGCAATAATATCAATATGTCTGGGGTCTAATTGATGTTTAGGGTTGGCTCTTACAGAATTTTTAATGATGTTTTTAGAAGTATCTTTATCTAACAACATTTTAAATAGTTTCACTGTAGCTAGAGCATCTCCCGAAGCACGATGTCTATCTGAAACGGGAATACCTAAAGAGCGTACTAATTTACCTAAACTATATGATGGTTGTCCCGGAATTAAATTTTTAGATAGCTCTACCGTACAAAGCGATTTACGTTCATATTCAAAACCTAAACGCCTAAATTCTGTACATAAAATCCGGTAGTCAAACTGTGCATTATGGGCCACAATAATGCAGTCTTCAGTAATTTCAACAATACGTTTTGCTATCTCGTAAAATTTAGGAGCATTGCGCAGCATATTGTTGTTTATTCCGGTAAGATTAACTACAAAGGGTTGAATATCTTTTTCTGGATTTACTAAACTTATAAACTGATCTACTATCTTATGACCATCATATTTATAAATAGCAATTTCTGTAATGCCTTCTTCATTATACTTACCACCTGTGGTTTCTATGTCTAGTATTGCGTAAATTTGTTAAAAGTTAAAAGTTAAAAGTTAAAAGTTAAAAGTTAAAAGTTAAAGGTTTTTTTATCTACCACTCACCACTCACCACTCACCACTCACTACTCACTATAATTACGAGCTCCAAATATACTACTACCAATTCTTACCATATTACTGCCACATGCAATGGCAAGTTTGTAATCACCACTCATACCCATAGATATAGTTTTTAATTCGCAGTTTTTAGTTTTCAGTTTTTTCAAACTTTCAAATGTTGTTTTTAAAAGATTAAATTCTTTTTCAACCTGCTCTTTTTTATCAGTAAAAGTTGCCATTCCCATGAGTCCTGTTACTTTAATGTTTTTTAAACCTGAAAATGCTTCAGATTGAATTATCTCTGAAGCTTCAGAAGGGTGCATGCCAAATTTTGAATCTTCCGATGCTATTTTTATTTGAAGCAAACAGTCAATAATTCGGTTGTGTTTTTTTGCTTGTTTATCAATTTCGGTAAGTAGTTTAAAATTGTCTACACCATGAATTAAACTTACAAAACTGGCCATATATTTCACCTTATTTCGTTGAACATGCCCAATCATATGCCATTCAATATCTTTGGGTAAAGCATTGTGTTTTTCTGCCATTTCTTGTATTTTATTTTCACCAAAAATGCGTTGTCCGGCATTATAAGCTTCTAAAATATCAGAAATAGGTTTGGTTTTTGAAACGGCAACTAATGTAACGTGTTGGGGTAGGGTAGATTTTATGTTTTTAAGATTGTCTTTTATTTGCATTATTTTAAAAATTGAGCAGCTACTTTTTCGGCTTTTTTATTTTCTGTGTAATCATAAAAACCCTCGCCAGATTTCACGCCTAATTTTCCGGCACTAACCATATTTACTAATAACGGGCAAGGGGCATATTTAGGGTTTTTAAAACCATCATACATAACGTTTAAAATGGAAAGGCAAACATCTAACCCAATAAAATCTGCTAATTGTAACGGACCCATGGGGTGTGCCATTCCTAATTTCATTACGGTGTCAATTTCTTTAACACCAGCAACATTATTGTATAGCGTTTCAATAGATTCGTTTAGCATAGGCATTAAAATACGGTTGGCTACAAACCCAGGATAATCATTAACTT
This sequence comes from Seonamhaeicola sp. S2-3, assembly GCF_001971785.1. NCBI lineage: Bacteria > Pseudomonadati > Bacteroidota > Flavobacteriia > Flavobacteriales > Flavobacteriaceae > Seonamhaeicola > Seonamhaeicola sp. S2-3. Next base: position 2,797,295 of record NZ_CP019389.1, read on the forward strand.
CTACAGGAATTTTGTTTAAAGTTTTAGAAAGTTCCATGATTGTTTTGGTAACTTCATCACTGGTGTTGTAACCACGAATTACTTCAACCAATTTCATTATAGGTACAGGATTCATAAAATGCATACCAATAACTTTATTGGGGTTGTTTGTAACGCCAGCTATTTTTGTAATAGATATTGATGAGGTGTTAGTTGCTAAAATGGTTTCTTTAGAGCAAATCTCATCAAGTTGTTTAAAAATATTAAGTTTTAAATCAATATTTTCAGTAGCAGCTTCAACCACTAAATCTGCATTTTTAACACCTTTTTTTAAATCTGTAAAGCAAGTAATATTTGCTAGTGTTGTAGTTTTATCTTCTTCAGTAATTTTTTCTTTAGCAAGCATTCGGTCTAAATTCTTGCTAATAGTGTCTAGTCCTTTTTTTAAAGAAGCTTCATTAATATCAATTAATTTAACGGTGAAACCACATTGAGCAAAGGTATGAGCAATACCGTTACCCATGGTTCCTGCACCAATTACTGCAATATTTTTCATACTAAAAACTATTAATTATTTGGTTTGCAACACGTAGGGCTTCTGTACCGTCATGAAGTGTTACCACTGGAGTAGAGTTTGTGTTTATAGCATCTGCAAAGGTTTCTAATTCATCTAAAATAGCATTGTTATCTGCTATTTTTGGGTTATCAAAATAGATTTGCTTTTTTACACCTTCGGCATTTTGAAGTACCATATCAAAATCTCCTGGATTTTCTGGAGCATCCTTCATTTTAACTACTTCGCATTTTTTCTCTAAAAAGTCAACAGAGATATAAGCATCTTTTTGAAAGAAACGTGCTTTACGCATTTTTTTAAGAGAAATTCTACTAGCAGTTAAGTTGGCAACACAACCATTTTCAAACTCTAAGCGGGCGTTAGCGATATCTGGAGTATCGCTAATAACAGCTACTCCGCTAGCCGAAACATGTTTTACTTTAGATTTTACAATACTTAAAATAATATCAATATCATGAATCATTAAATCTAAAACAACAGGTACATCGGTACCTCTAGGGTTAAATTCTGCCAGTCTATGTGTTTCAATAAACATAGGCGAATTAATATGGTTTTTAACGGCTAAAAAAGCAGGATTAAAACGCTCCACATGTCCTACTTGACCTCTTAAGCTATGTTTAGCAAGTAGTTCTCTTATATGTTCTGCCTCTTCAACTGTGTTGGTAATAGGTTTTTCAATAAAAATATGTTTGCCTTTATCAATAGCTTTTTTTGCACAATCGTAATGAGAGAGCGTAGGGGTAACAATGTCAACCATATCAACAGCATCAATAAGGGCATCAATAGAGTCGAAAAATTTATACCCAAATTCGGCTTCTACTTTTTTAGCATTTTCTATATCGGCATCATAAAAACCTACTAGGTTATATTTGTTAGATTGATTTAATAGTCTTAAGTGAATTTTTCCGAGGTGGCCAGCACCAAGTACACCAGCGTTTAGCATAATATTTAGGTTTTTAACAAAAATAAGATATTTAGTAGATGAATATAACGATTTACAGGTAAATTTTCCCTCAAAATAAATTCTTAATAAATTATTTTAAGCTTTAAAATGTTTGACTAATTTTAGCAAGCCAAACTTCTTGAAATTTGAAAGATACATTTAAGCATAAAGGATTAAGACAACAATTAGTTAACACTATTAAAGCCAAAGGGATAGCAGATGAAAAGGTTTTAAAAGCCATTGGTAATGTGCCTAGACATTTGTTTATGGATTCTGGTTTTATAGACCATGCTTATCAAGATAAAGCATTTCCAATAGCTGCTAGCCAAACTATATCGCAACCATATACTGTGGCTTTTCAAACCGAATTGCTAAACGTTAAAAATGGTGATAAAATTTTAGAAATTGGTACTGGTTGCGGATACCAAACGGCGGTGTTATGTGAGTTAGGAGCCAAAGTTTATAGTATTGAAAGGCAAAATGAGTTGTTTAAAATTACAAGTAAGTTTTTACCAAAACTTGGTTACAGAGCTAAAAAATTAATTTTTGGTGATGGTTATAAAGGCTTGCCAGAAGAAGCTCCTTTTGATGGTATTATTGTTACCGCTGGTGCGCCATTTGTACCAAAACCTTTATTAAGCCAATTAAAAATAGGAGGTAGGTTAGTAATTCCTGTGGGTGATGATGTTCAAATAATGACGTTGTTTGTTAGAAAAGGACCTAAAGAGTTTGAGCAGCATGAATATGGTGAGTTTAGGTTTGTACCTTTGTTAGAGGATAAGAATTAGGTTTGCTGGGTTTTAGTTGTTAGTAGCTAGAGTTTTATATATTCACTACTCATTCACTATTCACTACTCACTATCTAAAAGCCCCGTATCAAACCCGTCAATACTTTTAGAGTTTTTTTCTTTGCGGTAGTTGTTTAGGCGTTCTTCTCCTTGTTTTTCTGCCCATGCGTTTAATTGATTACGTTCTTCTTTAAAATCCATAAAAGGAACAGCATAACCACATGATGTTTGAACAGATTCAACTTGCATTTCAACTATTTGTCTGGTACCAGGTATTCTAGGAAATAAATTTTTATATTCATTAAATTTAGAGTCTCTCTCATGGTACGCTTTTGCACTACCATAAAGTCTAAGGATAAGTGGTTTTCCTTCAAAAGCGCAGAACATAATCGTCATTCGGTCATTTTTTAATAAATGAGCAGCGGTTTCATTACCACTTCCTGTTAAGTTTAACCAAACAACTTTGTTTTTATTTACAACTCTAAAACTATCTTGTCCTTTTGGCGATAAGTTTATTCTGCCTTCTTTGGCAGCAGTAGCTACAAAGAATATTTTTTGGTTTTCGATAAATAATTTTAATTCTGGAGTAACTTCTGAGAAAAAATCAGACATAAATTATTTTTTTGGTAAGTATTTTTCTGGTATTGGATTGTCTTCAGTTTCTTGTGTCCAGAAAACGTTTAGTATCCACCAGCGCTCACCATCATTCATTAATTGAATACTATTTATACCACGCATAAAAGGTTGTTCATCAGAATTGCTATAAAATGCTTCGTAGGTACTAAATACTTGGGCTATATTTCCAAATTTTTGAACTTCACGGTGTATTTCTTTTTCAAAAAAACCATTTTCAATTAACCATGTGCCAGAGGTTTTTACATAATCACTAGGCGACATATATTTGGCTATATGAACTTTGTTTTTATTTTTACCAGATGGGATGAGTTTAGCATCTTTATGAAAAAGAAATTTGAATTGTCCCCAATTACGTTTTTCGCCTTTTTCACCAGAAATTGTATTGTATAGCGTTTTTATAGTTTTATCTAAGGTAGTTACTTTGGTACTATCTATTCCAAATACTTTTTGTTCCTCCTTATCACCTTTTTTTTCTTTTTTTTGAGCTTGAACAGTTAGTGTGGTAAGTGCTAAAAATAATGCTATAAAAATGTTTTTCATATTAAATTAATTGCTATCACAAAATAAGAATTTTAACAAACTAAAAACGTTAAGTGTTTCTTAATTATTTAAAGTTCTTTTTAATCCTATCAAGGTTACGTTTATTATCGCGGTCTTTAATGGTTTCTCTTTTATCGTATAATTTTTTACCTCTTGCTAGTGCAATATTAAGTTTAGCGTAGCCTTTTTCATTTATAAATAACTTAAGAGGAATAATGGTAAGCCCCGTATTTTGAACCTCTTTTTGTAATTTTTTAAGTTCTCTTTTGTTTAAAAGTAATTTACGTGTAGCTTTTGGTTTGTGGTTGTAGTAGGTACCATGGCTGTATTCTTCAATAGTCATATTAACCACAAAAAGTTCACTACGGTCATTAAACTCGCAAAAACTTTCAGCAATAGATGCTTTACCACTTCTAATAGACTTTATTTCGGTTCCGGTTAACACTATACCAGCCGTATATTTATCTAATATTTCGTATTGAAAGCGTGCCTTTTTATTTAATATGTTAATGTTTTTTTGCATGGAGCACAAAACTACATAAATTTATTATTTATTAGTGTTTAGTTTCATTATCCTTTAATGTCAAATAAACTCAAAATAATAGTTTAAATAAATAGAAATACAATTATTTTAGCAAAGCTTCAAATAAATTAGTATGAAAAACTTACTTCTGTGTATTTCTTTTTTAATACTTACAACGTCATGCGTAAGTGTAAAGAGGTATAATGAACAAATTACAAATTTACACCCTGTTGAAGATTTACAAAAAGATGTAGATAAACTATATAATCAACTTAAAAAAAATCATCCCAGATTATACCAATACACACCAAAGGAAACTCTAGATTTTAAATTTGATAGTTTAAAAAAATCTATAAAAACTCCTATGGACTCTAGAGTATTTTATAAAAAATTAGCACCTGTAGTTGCTAATGTTAGGCAAGGGCATATAGCTGTTAGTTCTGCTTCTAAACAATTTAACAAACAAGAACGAAAAGAATTAAAGAAAAAGAAATTTGAGTTTTACGATTTAGATTTTGAATATTTAGAAGGCAAGCTTTGGGTAAAAGCTAACAGAGGAAAAGACTCTTTATTGGTAGGTAGTGAAGTAGTTAGTATTAATGATGAACCTGCAAAAAAACTTGTAGAAACTTATAAAACACGTTTTTCATCAGATGGTTATAATACCACTTTATATAACCGGTATGTTAGCAAAGGGTTTGCTTATTATTACTATAAAGACAAAGGTTATTTAGATAGTTTAAAGGTTACTTTTAAAAACAAAGATTCTTTATTTACTAAGATTTTAAAACGAATTCTGAAAAAAGAAAAGACCCATGAAAAACTAGCCGATTCTTTAAAAAATATTAAACCTCCAAAACCATCAAAAGAAGAAAAAAAAGAAAAAAGACGTCTTGCCAAAAAACGTAAAAAAGATAATAGAAAATATGGTTACATAAGTAAAAGGAAGCAATATACTAGGAATTTTAATTTTATAGGAAAAGATAGTTCTGTGGCCTACATGAAAATTAGAAGTTTCACTAATGGTAACTATAAAAAGTTTTATAAAGAAAGCTTTAAAAAAATGGATTCATTAAAAACAAAATATTTTATTTTAGATTTACGTGATAATGGTGGTGGACGCATTGCAGAAATTGAAAAACTATATTCATATTTAACCGATAGAGAATATCAATTTATTTTAGAAAGCGAAGTAACTAACAGAACGCCGTTTTTTAAATACTTAATGAGTAATACTACACCAAACGGTTTAAAAGTTGCTACAGGCCTTTTATCTCCCATAATATTAGTACATAACTTATTACATACAAAAAAGAAAGATGGTAAATTATATTACAAATTTGGCGAATCTAAAATTAAAAAACCAAATCCGTTAAACTACAAAGGTAAAATGTACGTGCTTATAAATGGTAATTCTTTTTCGGCATCATCATTACTTTCAACTCATTTAAAAGCAACAAAGAGAGCTGTTTTTGTAGGAGAAGAAACAGGAGGAGCTTATAACGGAACGGTTGCTGGCATTTATAAGTTATACAGGTTGCCAACATCTAAATTAAAAGTAAGAATGGGGTTAATGCAAATTGAAGCACCCCAAAAACAAACACCCGATGGTTACGGGGTTAAACCAGATGTAGAAATTCTGCCAACGGTTAAAGATTTTCAGTCACATTCAGACCCTCAATTAAATTGGATTTTAAAAGATATAGAGAAATTCTAATATTTTAGAATAATTCTGTTAAAACAATAAATACGCTTAAATTTTAATAATTTTTATAAATAGAATTAAAGGAAACACAATAATCTTCTATAATATGAAATTTTCATTGCCTTACCATAAAACATTTGTACTTTTGATATACCAATTTTTAAATAGAAAAATTAGTTTATGAATTCATATGATGTAGCCGTTATAGGTTCTGGTCCTGGTGGATATGTTGCTGCTATTAGATGCGCGCAATTAGGAATGAAAACCGCCATAATAGAAAAATATGCAACTTTAGGAGGCACCTGTTTAAACGTAGGTTGTATACCAAGTAAAGCACTTTTAGATTCTTCTCACCATTATGAAGATGCTATAAAACATTTTGAAGAACACGGAATTGAAATTCCTGGAGAAGTTAAAGTGAATCTTGAAAAAATGATTGCCCGTAAACAAGCGGTTGTAGATCAAACAACTGGAGGTATTGATTTTTTAATGAAGAAAAACAAAATTGATGTATATCAAGGTTTAGGAAGCTTTAAAGATGCAACCCATATTACCATTACTGGCGAAGAAACTACCGAAATTGAAGCAAAAAACACCATTATTGCAACCGGCAGTAAACCCTCTAGTTTACCATTTATAAATATTGATAAAGAACGTATCATTACATCAACCGAAGCTTTAAAGCTTAAAGAAGTACCAAAACATTTAATTGTTATTGGTGGAGGTGTAATAGGTTTAGAGCTTGGTCAAGTATACAAGCGTTTGGGCGCAGAGGTTTCTGTTGTTGAGTATGCCGATAGAATTGTACCAACTATGGATGCTGGTGTTTCAAAAGAATTAAATAAAGTTTTAAAGAAACAAAAATTCAAAATTAATGCCTCTCACAAAGTAAAATCTGTTGAGCGTGTTGGTGATGAAGTTATTGTGAAAGCCGATAATAAAAAAGGTGAAGAAGTAGAATTTAAAGGCGATTATTGTTTAGTATCTGTTGGTCGTCGTCCATATACCGATGGTTTAAATGCCGAAGCTGCTGGCGTTAAGTTAGACGATAGAGGTAAAGTAGAGGTAAACGACCATTTACAAACTAGTGTTTCAAACATTTACGCTATTGGAGATGTTGTAAAAGGAGCTATGTTAGCACATAAAGCAGAAGAAGAAGGTGTGTTTGTTGCTGAAACATTGGCAGGACAAAAACCACATATAGACTATAATTTAATACCAGGTGTGGTTTACACATGGCCAGAAGTTGCAGCAGTTGGTAAAACCGAAGAGCAATTAAAAGAAGCTGGTATAGATTATAAAGTTGGTCAATTTCCAATGAGAGCTTTAGGTAGAGCTAGAGCAAGTATGGATATAGATGGTTTTGTAAAAGTTTTAGCCGATAAAAATACCGATGAAATTTTAGGTGTTCATATGGTTGGTGCTCGTGCTGCCGATATGATTGCAGAAGCTGTTGTTGCAATGGAATACAGAGCTAGTGCAGAGGATATTTCAAGAATGTCTCATGCACACCCAACATTTACAGAGGCTATTAAAGAAGCGGCTTTAGCAGCTACTGATGATAGAGCATTACACGTGTAAAAATTGTTAAAAAACACAAAAAAAGAGCAACTCTATGAGCTGCTCTTTTTTTTTGTTTTATTTTTTTGTTTTTCAGGCATTGGACCTCTAAGGTGAATTACTAAACCGTTTAAAAAATTGCGTAATATTTGGTCGCCACATTCCACATATTTTGGGTGGTCTTCACGTCTAAAAAAAGCACCCAATTCACTTTTAGATATTCTAAAGTCTACCAGTTCTAAAATTTTTACAATATCATCATCTCTTAATTTTAAAGCTACTCTTAACTTTTTAAAAATGTCATTGTTGGTCATTTGTATGTTTTGGTTTTAAATAAAGCTTACCGTTTATCGAAAATGTATTAAGGACTTTTCAATTTTAGCGTTTTTACATTTTTTGTAAAGATACTTAATAGTAAATGATATGATGCATTTAATTAAATTTATTGAAAAAACATGTAAACACTTGTTTTTTAGTGTTTTGTATTATTGTTTTTTGTTTATTTTTAAGAAAATATAGCGTTAAACAATTGATGAAAATCTTTTGTTTGATAAAAATTTGAGATGAAATAAGTAAAATTTACGATAAAAAACGGTTGATTTTTCGATAACCTACATTATATCTACGATTATTAAAAGATACTTCTGCGTAACTTTATGTTATTAATTAATTAATCCTCAGAAAATGATTAATAGAGTAGAAAAATTAAGTCTTTTGTCAGAAATGATTGCTTTTGCAAAGTATGATAAAGATATAAAGGAAATAGAATATAATTTTTTATTAGGCGTAGCAAAACAGCTTGATATCTCTCGTGAAGATTTTGAGTATTTAATAGAACATCCTGTTAATTATACACATTTAAAATCTCATAGTGAGCGTATTGTTCAATTTCATAGGTTAGTATTACTTATGAATATAGAGCAAGAATATAGAGGAGAAAGCAAAACTACAGGAGTTACAAAGCTTTATAATTTTGGTTTACGCATGGGTTTAAGCCATGAGTCTATAACTAAGGTGTTGTATTTAATGGAAAGTTTTCCTAATAAAATAGTACCACCAGATGTATTAATAGATATTTTTAAAACACAATATAATTAATAATTATCTGCTAAGTTTTATGATAGTGTTGTGTTAACCTTAGGGTGTTAAAAAAGCTAAAAGTTTAAACTTTTAGCTTTTTTATTTTTTCTTGGTAGGCTTTTATTTCATCTCTTAATTTAGCAGCCACAATAAAATCTAAGGCTTTGGCAGCTGCTTCCATTTGTTTCCGTTTTTCTTTTATCTTTTTCTCTAATTCAGGTTTAGTTAAATAGTCACTTTCAGGTTCTGCGGCTTTTTTAGCATCTAATTCGTATTTATAAGTACTAACCGAGTTTTTGGCTAAAGCATTATCTAAACTTTTATTTAATGCTTTTGGTTTAATGTTGTTTTTAGTATTGTAGTCTATTTGTTTTTTACGTCTGTAATTAGTTTCGTCAATAGTTTTTTGCATGCTTTTGGTTATTTTATCAGCGTACATAATAGCTTTTCCATTAATATTTCTAGCAGCTCTACCAACAGTTTGTGTTAAAGAGCGTGCAGAACGTAAAAAACCTTCTTTATCAGCATCTAAAATAGCAACTAAAGACACTTCTGGTAAATCTAGACCTTCTCTTAATAAATTTACACCAACTAAAACGTCAAATAACCCTTTGCGTAAATCTTGCATTATTTCAACGCGCTCTAAAGTATCTACATCACTGTGTATGTAGCGGCATCTAATTTGAATTCTATCTAAATATTTAGTCAATTCTTCTGCCATTCTTTTGGTAAGGGTAGTTACTAAAGTGCGTTCGTCTTTTTCAACACGTTGTTGAATTTCTTCAATTAAATCATCTATTTGGTTTAAACTGGGGCGTACTTCAATTTCAGGATCTAATAAACCTGTTGGTCTAATTACTTGTTCTACATAAACGCCATCTGTTTTTTGCAATTCGTAATCTGCAGGCGTAGCACTTACGTAAATAACTTGGTTTTGTAAGGCTTCAAATTCTTCAAATTTTAAAGGTCTGTTATCTAAAGCAGCAGGAAGCCTAAACCCGTATTCTACTAAGTTTTCTTTTCGGCTTCTATCACCGCCATACATGGCATGTACTTGTGATATGGTTACATGGCTTTCATCAACTACCATTAAAAAGTCATCAGGAAAATAATCTAATAAACAAAAGGGGCGCGTACCTGGTTGTCTTCCGTCAAGGTATCTAGAATAGTTTTCTATACCAGAGCAATAACCAAGTTCACGAATCATTTCAAGATCAAATTCAGTGCGCTCTTTTAAACGTTTAGCTTCTAAATGTTTTCCAATATCTTTAAAATAATTGTATTGTTTTACTAAATCGTCCTGAATATCTTTTATGGCATTTTGCAACACATCGGGAGAGGTTACAAACATATTGGCAGGATATATATTTAATCTGTCATATTTTTCAATAACTTGATTGGTTTGAATATCAAATGATTCTATTTCTTCAATTTCATCTCCGAAAAAATGGATACGAAAAGCATTATCAGCATAACTAGGAAAAATATCAACAGTATCACCTTTTATTCTAAAATTGCCATGATTGAATTCAGCTTCGGTTCTTGAATATAAACTTTGAACTAGCTGATGTAGTAATTTGGTTCTAGAAATTTCTTGATCTCTTTCTAGTGTTACCACATTTTTTTGAAATTCAACAGGGTTTCCAATACCGTACAAACAGGAAACTGAGGCTACAACTAAAACATCTCTTCTGCCTGAAAGTAGAGAAGATGTAGTGCTTAAGCGCATTTTTTCAATTTCTTCGTTTATAGATAAATCTTTTTCTATATAAACGCCAGAAACAGGAATGTAGGCTTCTGGTTGGTAGTAATCATAGTATGAAACAAAGTATTCTACCGCGTTGTTTGGAAAAAATTGTTTAAACTCTGAATATAATTGGGCAGCTAAAGTTTTGTTGTGTGCTAAAACTAGGGTAGGGCGCTGTACTTCTTCAATAACATTTGCAACGGTAAAGGTTTTACCAGAGCCTGTTACACCTAAAAGAGTTTGATATTTTTCATTGGAGCGTATGCCTTCTGCTAACTGTTTTATAGCTTGGGGTTGATCTCCTGTAGGACTAAATTCTGATTCTATTTTAAAACGCATATTACTTTAAATGCCAAATGTATTTAAAGTGTCTAAATTACTTAAAGTTGATGGGATATTGCGTTTAAGTTTAGAAAATTTCCTGTTAGCGTTTAAGAGTAAAATGCCCTGTGTAAATTCTACCATCTTCTAAAAACACTTTAAACCAGTAATCATCTGTAGGCATTTTGGCTCCTCTAGAGGTGCCATCCCAACCATCTTGTAGGGTTGAAAGTTGCTTTAAAAGTTTTCCGTAGCGGTCAAAAATTAAAACTTTGCTATTAGGTTGAAAAGCAGCATTTACGCCAATAATTTGCCAATAGTCATTGTAGCCATCATTATTAGGCGTGAAAAATTTCATGTATCCTAAAACAGAAATATCTAAAGTAGAAACGCCACAACCATCTTTGTCATTTATATGAATAGTATAAAAACCTGGTTTTACGTTGGTAAATTCGGGTTCATCTTGGTACGAAATAAAGTTTGAGTTTTGTTCTACTAAAGCATATTCATAATTACCTTGACCAAGGTTTGCAGTGTTAATGGTTACGGTGTTATTATTTTCGGTAAAATCAACAATGGTTACATCATCTGTTGTAATGGAGGCAATTTCTGATGCGTTTACAAAAATATCTCTGGTTTTTGAACAACCGGTACCATCAGCTTTTGTTAAAGTAACATGGTATGTTCCAGGTGTAGAAACCCAAATTGTAGGTGTTGTTTCTGGTAATAGTTGATTTGTTGTACTACCATCTAAACTTGTCCAACGCCACTCATAGGTAAAGGTTTCAGAAGTAGTTTCAACAGGATCTAATTCAACCGTAAAAGTTGGGTCTGATGTACATACAATATGCTCAGCATCTATGTAGAATTCTGGTAATGGATTCACAATTAAAAGATTGGTTAGTTCTTTAAGTCCCAAACAATTATTACCTAAATCACTTTTTACGCGTACCCAAATGGTTTGTTTATTGGGTGAGTTGGTATTTTGGTGATTAGAAATATTTGTAATTTCATTGGTTTCTAATTCTGCATCCATTAGGCTTTCATAAAAATGCACCGTAACGTTTAAAGCTGAAAAAATGGTATTATCAATATAGTCTTTAATATGAGAAAAATCGAAAGTTGAAACACCATCTCTAACATCAATACCATCATCACATTGATAAATAGAAGCAGGATTGTACGCATTTAGAACAGCACTTGAAGGACTTACGTTAAGTGTTAAAGGTACTTCTCTGTAGCAGCCATTGGGGTTTTCAACTCTAATCCAAACTGTTTCTGGAGTAAAGCCCAAGGCATCTTGGTAATTATTTGGATTGGGGATTGGGTTAGTTCTGCTTTGAGCATCACTTTGATTATAATAATAACTAAAGGTTAAATCTTCTGAAAGGTAATTAGGGTTTATCTCTTCTTTTATTAAATCTAGTGTTAAATTAAAATATGCTTGACCATCATTTGAAGCGTCATCACATTGCGTGTAGGTGTTTGGTGTATTGGCAGTTGGTAATTTGTAAACTTCAATATCAAACTTAGTATCAGTAAAACACGCTGTATTGGCATTATTTGTTACCCTAACATAAATGGTTTGGTTGTAAGGAGTCCTATTAATATAACTACTTGGACTTGCAATTTCAACAATATGAGCGGCATCAATAAAATAGGTTACAGTAAAATCTGTAGCACTTTGACCGTTTAAAATTTCGGTTTCTTTTTGTGTTAAATCGAAGGTTTTAAAACCATCTGTATCTGTACCAAAGGTAGTGTCGTCACATTCTTGAAGTGGTGTAACAGATAATGAAGGAACAGGGCTTTCATAAACTTCTAAATTAAAAGTAGACACGTCATAACATGAGGTATTAGCATTATTTTCAACACGTGCATATATGGTTGTATTGCCACTTTCAAACGGACTTGTAATTGGGTTCGTGTTATTTTCTGCATCTATTTGAGACTTATGATATGTAATGGTAACGTTTGGATTACTACTAATATGACTGTTTTGTGAGGATAAATCAAAAGGCATTGTACCGTTATTGTCATCATCGCATAATAACATATTAGGAGCAGTATTGGCTACAGGAAGTTCATGTACAGTAATGTTAACATTGGTTGAGTAAAGACCACAACTATTACCAGTTCTGTTTAAAAAAGCTCTAAAAGTGTAATTATTAAGACTTAAAGGAGCATTGCTTATATTTAAGTTGAAGGTATTTGTGCCAGAAAAGGTTGCATCATCATTTAAGGTTGCCCATGTGGTACCATTATCTATTGAAAACTCCCACTGAATGGTTTCGGCATCAGCTGAAACTAACGGGATTGTAAAGTTTGAATTTTCACAAATAACTGCGGCCGATAAAAGATTATCTATGGTTATGGGGGCAAAATCTAAGTAATCTGTATTTGGTAATGTATATCCATCTGATGCATTTGTTACTAATCCGTTAGCATTAACAGTTACAGCAACATCGCCTAAATAATCATCATTATTGCCGTCAGAAAAACCAGCTTCAATTACATCACTACAAGTATCTCCATCACTATCAGCATCAATGTATGAGAATATAGAATCAGTGTCAAAATCGTTGAGTGTATAGCCTATAGAGTTACTGTCGGGTGCTGTTTCGGCAGCATCTGCCCAACCATTTATGCCATAATTGGGACCATCTTCAATACCATCAAAATTGGTGTCAGAGAGTGTACCTAATTGACCAGTTTCAATTAAATCATAGATACCATCATTATCAGAATCTAAATCGTAAAAATCAACTACGCCATCATTATCAGTATCTATGGGAGCAGAAAAGTTATTGAAAACATCATCTAAACCATCAAAATTAGTGTCAATTCCAGAAAGTGTTACAATAGTTCCAGAGCGTTCTATAATATCAGGAATACCATCGTTATCACTATCTAAATCTAATTCATCTTTAATACCGTCATTATCATTATCATTTTTAAAACAGGTTAAAGAAATATTTGCTTGAAAATTAGAGGTGTCTGTTAAATTACTTAAGTTATGGACTAATTGGAATTCATCAACCTGATTTGCAAAGAAGTTGAAAGGTGTATTTCCGTTAGGAGAGGGGTTATACTTAAAATGAATTTCAGAACCAGATATTTGTGTAATTCCTGTTTCAAAAAGACCATCAAAATTTGAGTCTATAATTAACCTATCATCGGGGTCTACTAGAGTAATATTTTTATTTGCTGGCAAAATTTTAACAATAAAGTATTCTCCGTCAACAGAATTGTGAGTGTAAGATGCGTCTTCAGATAACTTTATATTAACAGGTTCTGTAAATGTGATGTTATAATTATTTTGGGCATTTGTAGCATTACCTACTACACTAGTAAAATTACCTTGATTATCTCCAGAAAATGTATTAGTATTTCCAGAACTATTGGTTTGCGAATAATTACCTGTAGCTATTGTATTATTTGTTGAAGCGTCTTGGAAATTTAATATAGGCTTGTTTAAATTGGTTATGTCTAATGTGACATCGCCTCTAGATTCTGTGCAATTTAAAATTCCATCATTGTCATTATCAATATCTAGGTTATCTATAATACCGTCATTATCAACATCATCAGGACAGATACTTACAGGAACTTCAACAGATTCTAATGTTTCACCAGTACAAGTTATTATTCCAATTAATTTGTATTTACCAGGTAATGTTGGTGTTATAGAGGTAACATTAGAGGCGTGTAGTTGAAAACCTGAACCATCATCATAGTACCATTCGTAACTATCAAAGTTTTGAGCATTAGCAGCTTCTAAGGTTATATTAGGTATACAGTTGCCTAAGGTAGCAAATTGCACATCAAAATTAATTTCAGGATTTGAAGGAAACCCGGAATAGAAACTACCAGATGTAGCGGCCCCATTTACATTAAAATACGCCACGTATAGCTCATCATCACCTTGAACAGAAATGTTTCCTAACAATCCAGTTATTTTATAGGTTACATAATCTGGATTGCCCGTTACCGTACTAGGGGTTCCTGTAAAAACAGATCCAGTTACAGAAGAGGTTACAGTAATAGAGGCCCCAACTTTGGTAACAATAGAAACTCCACTTTCTTCAGAATAATCGGTACTACCAATAACATCAATAAAAGGTATATTATCTATATTTCCTCTGGTTTCGCAACTTAAAGGAGGTACAAAAAACATCCCTTGGTTGGCCTCAGAGCTAGCACCAAGACCTTGGTATGCAAAAACGTCTTCGCTAGTTTCAACATACATGTTACCATTGGCATTGTAATTATTTCCTTCTATTAAATAGTATTCTCCTGCGTTTATTGTACTAACAGGCTTGCCATTAATACTAATTAAAGTGTTATTGGTGTGTGCTACTAGTAACACATTTTCCCAGTTGTTGCTGCCAGCACCTTTTACAAAAATATATTCGTTACCTATTTTAGAAAGACCTGCAATTTGGTCTATTCCGTAGTCTCTACCATTTCCGTTATAAAAACTGCCATTAGCAGAACCACAGTTGGTAACTATAGGTTTGTTTGAGGTTACTAAACATCCAATTAAACCATCCATTAAATTATTTACAGTTGGCCCGTTTTCTAAAGCATTTATGGCAACAATATAACTTTCTCCTTCATTTAAGGTAACGGTTATTGGTTTGGTACCTGTGTAATTTTTAATAATTAAACCCGTAGGAAGGTCATTAAAAGTTACTTGAGTATCATCTTCAGTAGCCATTACCGAAACAAAACTTAAATAGTTGTCTTGAGGGTTATCACTTGTAAAAGAGCCTATTCTAAACGAGGTATCTAAAGCAGAAAGTCCTTTGCTAACTAAG
This sequence comes from Seonamhaeicola sp. S2-3, assembly GCF_001971785.1. Lineage (NCBI taxonomy): Bacteria > Pseudomonadati > Bacteroidota > Flavobacteriia > Flavobacteriales > Flavobacteriaceae > Seonamhaeicola > Seonamhaeicola sp. S2-3. The sequence goes on from NZ_CP019389.1 coordinate 2,812,511, forward strand.
GCTCCGGCTTGGGAGCCTCCACCTGCATTTAATCTTATTGATACGTATATGGGTGCTTCGGCTTCAATTATGTAACCTTTATTATTAGTAACTGTACTTGTTGAATTTGAAGAAACAAATAATTGACTATTACCTGTACCTATATATTGTACTTGTGGAGATGTATTTGATACGTTACCTGTAATATAGCTAGTTGTTGGTTGCCCAACAGGAATTATAGTATATGGCACCAATGAATTGTTTGGTGTTGATATGTATATATACTGATCTTCTGGGTTTGCATTTCCAGAGGCAGAACTAGTTAGTGGTGGTATGTAATGTTTTTTACTTAGTTGAGAATAACTGTAACTAGATAATAATACTATTAAAATAAATAGTATGTTTTTTAATAGGGAGCTAGTTTGCATTACAAGTTCTGTACTTTGGTTGCTATTAAAATGTTGGTTAAAAATTAAACCAAGGTCTAAAATAAATTAAATAATTTACTTTAGACCATATATAACTTTAAAGGTTTAAATGTTTTAGACGAAAAGTATTGAAAACCAGAAATATGTTATAATTATTACCGTTTGAGTGTAAAATGCCCATTAAAAGATGCTCCGTTAGGTAATAGGGCTACATACCAATAGTCGTCTGATGCTAAAAGTTTTCCTGCAAAGGTGCCATCCCAACCAGATTCTATGGGATTAATGGTTTTAAGGAGTTTTCCGAAACGATTAAAAATTTGAATTTTAATATTAGAATTGAAAGTTTCATTAACACCTAAAGGTTTCCATGTGTCATTATAACCATCATTATTTGGAGTGAAAAATTTAGGAAAACCAAGAACAGCAATTTCTTCTTCAATAATACCACAACCGTTTTTATCTAAAACAAAAATGGTGTGAAAACCAGAAGAAATATTAGTAAATACATTATTGTCATTAAAAATTTGCGAATCTAGTGCGTATTGATAATCGCCTTCTCCAGTAACATGAATTGTAACAGAATTGTTTTTTGAGGTTTGCTCAATTTCTATATTATCAATAGTAGCAATGTTAGAAGCATTAACTAAGATATTTGTTGAAGCAGAACACCCATTTGAAAATGATACGTTTACAGTATATGTGCCAATTTCATTAATTTCAATACTTGATGTACTTTCAGGAAGAAACACATTGTTAAAATACCACTCAAAAGTAGGGTTGTTATTTGTTCCGTTTAATAAGCCAGCGTTTATTGTTATTGTATTAGGGTACTGGTTTAAGCAGTATATATTATTAGTAGTAGTTTCATCAAAAATAGGCGGTTCTAAAACTTGTAATTCTAAAGTACCAATGGCATAACAAGACCCGTTATTGGTTTCTGTTTTTACAAAAAGGGTTTCATTATAATCTATTGTATTTACATAAGTACCCGTAATGGTATTTAGGTTATTTAAAGCGTCTTGTTCTGTTTTATAAAGTTGAACCGATAGGTTAAGGTTACTGTTAATGTTTTGTTCTACATGATTTATTAAATCTGAAACGTTAAATTCTGTAAAGCCATCAATAACTTCATCATCACAAGCTTCAAATGGAGGAATATTAATAGTTTCATTTGAAATATCTAAAGTTAATTCTGCTATTGAAAAGCATCCAAAAGAATTTTCAACTCTAACATAAATTATTTGTTGAGGTGATGTGTTTTGAAAAGATTCAGGATTTTGAATGGGGTTTACAGCATTTTCAGCATTAGGATATGAGGTGTAGAAGCTTATATTTACATTATTACTTCCGTTGGAAATACTTTGTTGAGCATCTAATAAATTGTAGGTTGTAAATCCATCTTGATCAGCATCACATTGAGTTAAAGTAGTGTTTGATGTTGTAGGGGCTTGTGTATATTCAACAATAATTTCTCCGTAGGCAATACAATTATTTTCTAAGGTAACTTCTACAGTATAAGTTCCTGCTTCATTAACTAAATAAGTAGCATTAGTTTCGTTTAAAATTTCGTTTCCATCTTTAAACCATTTGTATGTGTTGTTTCCAGATTGAGAAGCATTTAGTGTTAAAGTTTCGTTTTCACACAAGGGGTTGTTGGTAGAAATTAACCTATCTGGACCTAAATCTGTACTTAATTCAAAACTGTTTGCTTCTAAAAATACAGCAGAGTCGTAACGATAGTTTTGCTCATCTGCAATAACCAACTTAACATGGTATGTTTCATTAGGAATGGTATTAGCTGTTGCCGTTAAAACAGCCGTTTGTCCGTTAAAGTTTATGGGTGCTGTTGGGTCATTCCAACTACCAAAATAGGTTGGGTTTTGTGCAGCACATCCGTTTGGTATTTCTGGGTGTACGGTTGTAACTTTTACAGGTGTTTGTGTATTTGGTATAAGCGCAATATTGGTATATTGTGTGTCATTAACATTTCTAATTAGAAATCCAAATAAATCTGAATATTTGCAAGTATTAGTATTGTTTTTTCGGTATTCTTCTGAAGCAAAAATATATCTAAAACTTACAAAATTTGCGGTAGAAGTAAATTCAAATTCAATAATAGTAGCATTGTGAGTGTTACTCTCATTAAGAATGTTTTCTAAGTCATTATCGCCATTCCAGTTAGGTGCATCATCATCACTTAAATTGTTATTGGGTCCCTCTACATTACTAAGTTTACCAGTACTTAAAACAATACCATTTTGAAAAGGAAACGAAGTTCCGGTAGCATCAAAATAACCATAACTTTGGTCTGTTCCGCTAAAATTTCCACCTATTACATTGGTTACAGTAACATTTTCTATACAATTGCTATTAATTAAAATATCTTCAATAAGTTGTTGAGGTGTATAGGATTGACTATCTACTTGAATATTTTGAGCAAAATTTTTAAAGCTAAAGGCTAATAGAATAAAGTAAATATAGTATTTCATGTATTTTGATAGAAAATGAACAAAAATAAGCTTTATTAGTAAAATAAAACGCTTCTTAACGTTTTAAAGCAAAATGACCTTTTACCTCAAAGGCTTCTCCTTCTTGAATAACTTTTGCTACAAACCAATAATCGTCAGAAGGCATTTTTTTACCATTAAAAGTTCCGTCCCACCCTGTAGATGTATCTGGTAATGTTTTAAGTAATTTGCCAAATCTGTTGTAAATGTAAACTATAGTACCAGGTAATTCTTCAATACCTATGATGTGCCACGTATCAAAATAGCCATCGTTATTAGGAGTAAAAAACTTAGGAGCATCTATAACAATTACAGTTTCTGAAACGTCTGTACAGCCATTTAAATCTCTAATAGTTACGGTATGCGGACCTAAATATACGTTTTCAAAAACATTAGAAGTTTGAGGTTCACCGTCATCTAAAATATATACATAATCTCCAATACCGCTTACATCTACAGTAATACTATTTGGGTCTGAAAAATCTACGGTTGTGGTAAAGTTTATTTCTGCTTCTTCAGATTCAATTACCGAAAAATTATGAGTGTATTCACAATCACTTCCAATAGTATTAGGTGTTGTAACGGTTACCCAGTAATTTCCAATTTCAGATGGATCATTAAGAATTATTTGTGGCGTTGTTGCGCCAGTAGACCATTCGTAAGTGTCATTAGGGTTGCCTGTATAAGCATCAATTACTAAAGGTAAATCATCGAGGCAAAGCGGTATTACATCATTGATAGGAACTACAGGAAGCGGATTTACTATGGTTGTAAAACTAGTTATATCATAACATGTTGTGCTAGTATTTTCAATTCTGGCATAAATTACATCTCCGTTAGATGCTGCATGTAAATCGCCCAATGGGTTGGTTGCATTTTCAGCATCGGTTAATTCACTGTAGTAAGTAACCGTGTGTTGGTTAGGATTTTGAGAGCCTATTATGGTATTTGTATTTGTTGTTAGGGTGAATTCAAAAAAACCGTCGTAATCATCATCACAAGCAATTAAAGGTGGTGGTGTATTGGCTACTGGATTTTGATTTATTTGAAGAGTGAACGAAGTTACTATTGGACAACCTGTAGTAATATCTGTAACTCTTACAAAAATATCGTGCGTACTTGCCGAATAATTGAATGTATTTGCTAAAGCTCCAGTATTATTTGTGGCATCTGTAAATGAATTGTGATATGATATGTTTACTGTACTTGAATCATCAACAATCATGTCATTAATTTGAGATAAATCGTAGGTATTGGTATCATTATCACAAATTTGAATGGTACCTAGGTTGTTTGTTTGAGGTGGTAAATTCACAATAAGATCTAAATCTATAACACTAAAGCAGCCTGTTAAATTATTCCAAACCTTAATGTAAACGGTTTGAGTGTTTGAGTTAAAATTTGTGGGATCTGCAATGGCTAAACTGTTGTCAAGCCCATCATCTTGATTAATATCATCAAAATTTTCAAAATAATTAACCTCAAGATCATCTGTAATTCTGTCTAAAAATTGAAAATCGGCATCTTCTAAATTAAATGTTGTAAAGCCATCGTAATCATCATCACAAGCAATTAAAGGCGCAGAAACTTCTGTAATATCTGGGGCTTCTATAATAATTATACCTAAAGATTCTACTACATGACACAAAGAATCTGAACTTTCAATTCTTACATAAATGGTTTGTGGGTTATTAATGTTGGTATATTGGTCTGCTAAAGGGTTAATGTTAGCTTCGGCATCATCATAGGTTTCATGAAATGATATATTTAAATTATCTGTTGAGCCTTGTGATATTTCGGTTCTTTTGGCGTTTAAATCGAAGGTATGCACACCATCATTAGAGGCGTCATCACATTCTAAGAAACCTTCTGTGGGGTTGTAAACAGGTTCTGGAGATACTTGTAATGTTATTGATGATGTTGCATAACATGTGCCTGATTCTGCGGTTATATTTTCAACCCGCACATAAATGGTTTGTGGGCTAGATGTATTTTGGAACACATTGTTTTTGTCTATAGCGTTAGCTAAGTTACCAGATGTGGCATCGGTTTCATTTTCAAAGTAATAAACTTCTTTACCTGTTTGGGTTCCTAAAATATCATCATCCATTTCTGCTAATAAAAAATCTGTTACTGTAGTACCTGTAGCTTCACAAATTTGATATTCTAAATCTGATGGAATTATAGGTAATGTATTTACAGTGACATCAATAGTATTTATGTTATAACACCCAGATACAGCACTTTCAAACCTTACATAAATGGTTTGAGTTTCTGCATTAAAACTATCAGGATTTATTATGGGGTTTGTGTTTGTATTAGCATCGTCTTCAGAAGTGAAGAAATTAATATTTACACCAGTTGTATTGGTAATCATTTCAGGAATTTTATCTTCAAGATTGATGGTGTAAAATCCATCTTGGTTATCGTCACAAATTATTATAGGTGTTGGTGTAGTAGTGCCAGGAGCTGTAATAATTTCAATCTCAAAAGGGTTTACAGTAGAGCAGCCTGAGTCTTCATTCTGTATTCTAGCATAAAGGGTCTCAATTGAGTTTGAGTTAGTGTAAGTGGTAGCGTAAAATGCTGGTAGTGCATTATAATTATTTTCTGCGTCATTTTCATCACTATAATAAGTTACTGTAAAATTAGGGTTTCCACCTGTAATTGTATCGTCTAAAGCGTGTAAATCTATACTAATATTACCATCATCATCTGTATCGCAATAAGGAATTGGGTCAACAGATTCAAATAATAAAATAGGGTTTACTAATAGTGTAATTTCAGATTCTTCAATACAATTAGTTACTGTATCTTCCATTCTAATGTAAAGTACTGTAGGACTTTCAGCAGGATAGGGTACTGTTTTATCAATAGCATTTACGTCATTATCAATATCGTCTTGAGTTTCGTAAAAGGTAACTTCTATGGGGTTTGGTAAATCATTAGCAATATAAGATTCAACGGTATATAAGTTGAAATTAAGGGTGTCATTTTCATCATCATTAACATCGCAAAGGGCATAATCTCCAGTATCTGTTCCTGTTAGTAAAAGGTTGGTATGAACTTCTAAAGGTACTAAAGTAGCACAACCCGTTACATCATTTTCAATTCTAACTACTAGGTTTCTTGAACCGGGTTCTGCAGCGGGGTTTGTGTATTCGTAATTTGTGGGGTCTCCTACAGGGTTACTTCCAGTTTGAGCGTCATCAGTACTTTCATGAAAGGTAACGGTAACACCTGTTAAACCATTTAAAATGTCATTTATAACTTGGGTTAAATCAAAAGAAGCATTTCCATCTTGATCTTGATCACAGGCATCTAAAAATTGGGTGTCTCTATTTACAATAGGGCTAATGGTAACATTAACAGTTAAAGTAGTGGTGTTTACGCAACCTGTATCTGTATTTAAAATTCTAACATAAACGGTATCTGTAGGAGTATTGGTGTTAAAATATGAATCTGGTATGGCATTATCACCTGTTGATGCATCTAGTGCGTTATAATGATAGCTTACTGCTAAATTTGGGGCGCCTCCAGTTATTTCATCGTCTTTTTCTGTAAGATCTATAACTGTGAAACCATCAGGAGTATCATCGCTATCACAAGCTTCTAGAGGCGAAGGCGGGGTAGCATCAGGTGCTGGATTAACAATTAAATTGAAAACGGTGTAAGCAAAACAATTACTGTCTTGATCTTGAATTCTAACATAAATGGGTTGCGGATTTGAAGTATTAGAAATAGGGGCGTTAATAGCACCCGTATTACTTCTTGCATCAGCATCAGAATAATGATAGCTAAATGTATAGTTGGTAAAAGGAATATTGGCTACTAACTCTGGGGTTTTTGTTGAAAGATCAAAAGTTTCAATACCATCGTTACTAGGGGCATCACATAATTCATAATCTGTTATGGGTTCAATATATTCTTCGGTATTAAGAGTTACGTTAATTTCGTCTTCTTCAACACAACTGTTTGCACTTAAAGGAACTGTAACTTCAACTCTATAGGTTCCATTTTGAACCGCATTTAGTGTAGGGCTAACTTCTGTAGGTAGTAAAGCGTTATTTAAATACCAAGCATATGAAGCTTGCGGATTTTGTATGTCTGCATCTATAACTACAGAGCCAGCACAAGTTTCAATATCTTCTCCTAAGTCTAAAATTTCAAAACTATTACCTTCAATAAAAACGGCAGAATCATAGGTGCCGTCTCTTTGGTCTGCAATAATTAATTTAACATGATATTGAACATAAGGTTGAATGGTTTCAGAAGCGGTTAATACAGTTGTTCTACCATTGTAATTTGTGTCTCCTACATTATAAGCATCAAAATATTGATTGTTTTGAGCGCTACAAACTCCAAAAATTTCATTATGAATATTAACAGAATTTACGGGTAAGTTAGTACCTGGTATTAGTGCAATATTTCTGTAGGGGTTACTAGTGCCTGCTTCTTTTATAAGAAAAACAAAGTGGTCTGTAACGTTTTGACAGGGTAAAATGTCAAAATATTCTTCGGATGCAAATAGGTAGTTAAATTGAAACTGACTGGAGCTGGACACAAAATCAAACTCAATAGATGTGGCGTTTAGCGTGTTTGAAATTCCAAGAGCAGCCTCTATATCGGGATCTGTTCCCCAAACTGTAGAGCCTTCACTAAGTGTGGGGGTTCTAACACCATTACCACCAGAATTAGCGCTACCTGTAGATAACATGATACCATTTTCAAAAGGGAAATTAGAGCTACCTCTTTCAAAATAAGCATAACTAGGAAAACCAATGGAGTTTCCGTTAACAGAAGAGGTTATATTAGAAATTTCAACACAACCATTAACTAAGTTGTTTTCAATAAGTTCTTCTACGCCTACAGAACTATCTACAGAAATTTGTTGCGAGAACACCATACTGCTACTGCAGAAAATGGCAATTAAGAATAGATATACAAATCTCATAGCTGTAGGTTTTTTGCTCCGATTTTTTTAGGCTTATATTTCTGATTTTCAGTCAGTAATATTTCGCGGAAAAATATATTTTTTTCAGATGAAACGCAAAATAAATCGGGTAAATGCGGTTTTATTAGTTTTTTAGATATTTGGTTAATTTTTTAATGTAAAATGGTTTTTAAAAATTCTGCCATCTTCTAACTTAACATAAAACCAATAGTCATCAGATGGTAATTTTTTACCATTAAATAAGCCGTCCCATCCTTCGCTTAAAGGGCTTAACTCTTTAACAAGTTTTCCGTACCTATTAAATATTTTAATTTTTGTGTTGGGATAAAACATACTAGAAACCCCATAGAGTTGCCATGTATCATGTTTTCCGTCGTTGTTTGGTGTAAAGAATTTAGGGAAACCAATAACAGATATGGTCTTATTAACGGTACCACAATTATTTTCAGTGTCTTTTATTGAAACAGTATAAAATCCAGGGAAAACATTTTCAAATACATTACTGTCTTGATAATCTCTATAAACTATATTATTTTCATCTAGTAACCTATATTGATATGTTCCTTCTCCAGAGGCAAATACTGTTACCGTATTATTCTGTGAAGCATCTTCAATCTCAAAGCCATCTATAGTAGCTATATTAGATGGTTCAACTAATATGGTTCTAGTTTTAGAGCACTTGTTAGCGTTTGTAACTGTAACTACATACTCTTTTGCTTCGTTAATTTCTATAGTATAGGTGTTTTCTCCGGTAGACCAATTATAGGTGTAATTTGCAGGATTATCGTTTACTAAGCCAGCATTTAATGTAATGGTTGAAGGGAAGAAGTTGAGACAATATTGCTTGATTTCTTCTGTGTTAATATCAGGAAGTTCAAAAACAGTTAAGGTTACTTCACTAATGCCGTAACAGTTATTTGCGTTTTCAACTCTGGCGTAAATGGTTTGATTATAAGGAGTTGTATTTGTGTATGTTTGTTGAAGTTGGTTAGTTTCTAAAAGAGTATCATCATAAGTTTCATAATACGATACTTCTAAGTTAGAGGGTAGTCCGTTAACTATATCTGTGTCAAAATCTGTTAAATTGAAAGTGTAAAAACCATCTTCAATGCCATCATCATCGCAAACTTCAATTACAGTATCATTAGAATCTGTTACACTTACTTCTAATGTGAGTTCAGAATAAGAGGAACAACTGGTATTATCATTAATTACTTCAACATAAATGGTTTGTGGGTTGGTGGTGTTTGTAAAAGAACTACCATTTACTTCTTGAGTTCTAGCAGTATCTGTATAGAATTTGGTTGATAAATTTTGGTCGCCTCCTGTTAAACTAATATTTGCTTCGTTTAAATTAAAAAGAGTAAGACCGTCTTTTGTACCATCTTCATCACATTGAAGTATGGAGTGGTTAATAGGTGTGGGGTTAGGATTGTATAAAACAAAGGCTTTTCCTTCAATAGCACAATCTCCATTATTGGGGTCTATGTAAACTTCATAATAACCACTTTGAGTAACGTCTAAATCATAATCGGCTTCAGATAAAACGGTTCCATCTAAACTCCAGGTATAAGATGCTCCTGATAAATTAGGAGCAGAAAGCGTGTAAGATTCACCATCACATAAATCTAAATTTGTGCTACTTTCTCCGTTATTTATTATATCAATTTGTTCATTAAAGAAAGAAGCTATAAAAGGAGGTAAGCCTTGTGATGAGGTATAAGGACTTAAACTTATAGCATTGTGTTGATAGTTACATGTTGTACCAATATTGTTTGGGTTATTAATAACACCAAGGTAAGGTAAACCAGCAGTATAAGTAGCACTTAAAGCTCTGTAAATTTTTCCGTTAGGTCCTAATTGTAAGCCACCTCTGTAAAGTGATCTGTCATCAATAATTACTTGTGAGTTTTGAATGTTAGGAGCTGTTAAATTAAATTGCGCTAAAACAGATTTATGATTAGCAGGATTGTTATTACTTTGATTATTATTAAAATCATTAAAGTCGTTATAGGCATGTACGTAAAGTAATTGGCTATTTGGCGAAAATTCAATCCCATATGGAAATGGACTTTCAGAGCTATCAATAGTTAATTCAAGCATATTAGTTGCTTGTCCGGTAAGCGGATCAAAATCGAAAAGTTGAAGACCGTTACCAATACTAGCACTAGCCATTTTAGTTCCATCAGGAGAAACCTTTAGGTAACCTCTTCTGTCTATGATTGATAAAGAAGGAAAGTAAGATTTTACAGGTGTTGTGCTAACCCCTAAGTTACTAACTTCAAAAGCATGAAATGTGTTATAGATATCTGAAGTTCCATTTTCTGAAGCCAAGGTAATCACCCATATAGATTTTGTAATACAATCTTTTAGTACTGCTGTTAGTTTTTCTGAGCAAAGTTGTAGTAGATTAGTATTTTTTTGAGTAACGCCACCAAGACCACCATCTAGTGTCATGTCTACCACCGAATAATTGAAACCATTATTTGGGTCGTTTTCATAAACAGAGGTATCTACTGTAAAAATATAATAGATGTTTTCATCATCTGGTTTGGGAACAATTATAGCAGATTGTGTGCTTGAATTATCGCCATAAAGTCCAGAACCATTCATCATTATACTGTGGTTTTTGTTCCAAACAATGGTTCCATCGGTATAAAATAGTAGGTTTCCAGCATCATCAGAAATTGATGAGCAACCTTCGTTTGTAGATAATTGTCCGTTATTAAGCGTATTTATAGAATTGCTGTCTAGATCAAATGCTATACCAGCTCCATAACCAAAATACCAGTTAGATGCTTGTCTTTGTGAAGAGGCACCCCAACTAAAGGCGCACAACAAGAAAAGTAAAATTATTTTTTTCATTCTTCCTCAATAGCTAAAGGCTATCAAAGGTATTATAAATCGCGCTTTTTTAATAATCTAAACGATAAAAAGATAAATAAGGCTGTCCAAGCTAAAACTATAAGCATTTCATAGCCATGTGCTCCGTAATCATAAGTTAAATCTACTTTATCAGGAAATTTTGTCATTGCAATTCTTTGGAATGGTTGGTCAATTAACTTATACATAGATTTTAATGGAAAGAAATTCTGAATTTTTTCTGCAATAGCAGCATTAAATTTCCAAGTTATTAAACCAAATATAATCCATTCAACAATGTATAAAATGAATAAAAAAGCTAATGCAAAAGCAGATCGTTTTACTAGCATACCAAAGAATAAACATAAGCTAAAAAAGCCTATTAGTTTTATAAAATATGCCATTAAAAATTCAGCTTCTCTAAATATTATTGAAGCCTCATTGTAACTTGAGTAATATAACCCAATACACAATGAAATTAAGAATATTAATATGGTAGAAACCAAAGAAAAGAAAACTATGGTGTAAAATTTAGAAAGGATGAATTCTTTTTTACTTAAACCATCTATCAGGTTTTGTTTTAAGGTTTTATTACTATACTCATTACCTATCATGCTTACTACAACAATGGCAAAAAAGAATTTAAATTGAGAGGCGAAAAACGTTGTTAAATGCCATATAATAGGAAAGTTAAAGATTCCAAGTTCACCTAATTCAAGTGTAAAAAAACCAAAAACATTAATTTTTAAAGACGATAATAGTATAACAAAGAATGGTAGAATAAACGATACAAAAATGAGTATTTTACTTGTTCTGTTTAGTAAAAGTTTTTGTAATTCTAAATTTAAAAGTCTTAGCATGATATTAAATTTGGTTGGTTTGGTTATCGGTTAGTTGCAAAAATTGTTCTTCTAAACTTTCTTTTCGTTGTACTAGGTGGGTAAGAATAATACCGTTTTCAAAAAGGTGTTTGTTAAAGTCTTCAGATTTCATAGGCTCTGTTAAAAAGGCAGTAATTACATCATCTTCAATTTTAATTTTCCCAAAAGATTTATGGTTTTCTAACAGAGTTTTTAGCTTGTTGTTATTATTACATTTTAATTCAAAAAAGCCATGGCTAGAAATCATTTCGTCAACTCTACCAGAATATAGTTTTTCGCCTTTGCGTAATACCACTACATGAGAGCACACTTTTTCAACTTCATCCAATAAATGAGATGCTAATAAAATGGTTGTTCCTTTGGCAGCAATTTGTTTAATAATTTCTCTAATTTGATGAATACCTTGAGGATCTAAACCGTTTGTAGGTTCATCTAAAATTAAAATTTCAGGATCGTTTAAAAGGGCAGAAGCAATAGCTAAACGTTGCTTCATACCTAATGAAAAGGTGCGGAATTTACTGTCTTTACGATCTAAAAGACCAACTATTTCTAGTTTTTCCTCAATTTTATTGTAATTAACCCCTTTAATTTTACAAACAAGCTTTAAGTTTTGGTAACCCGTCATGTAAGGGTAAAAATTAGGACGCTCAATAATGGCTCCCACTTTTTTTAAGGCATTGTGTGTAGATATATTTCCATCAAACCAATGAAAATCTCCTGATGTTTTGTTAACAACATTTAGTACGATACCTAAGGTAGTAGATTTACCACTTCCGTTAGGTCCTAAAATACCATAAACATTTCCTTTGTTTATAGTAAATGATAGATCTTTTACAGCAGTTAAACGCCCAAATTTTTTGGTAAGGTTGTTAATTGTTAAAATTGATTCCAAATTGTAACGATTTTGGTGCCAAAAATACATTTGACATTGGTTAGCTATATGGGTAAGACGAACCTCTTTATATTTTGTTACAGTATAGCAATAAAACCTTTAAAATTGACTAATTTTACAGTATGAAAGATTTGAAAATATCCAAAAGAAAGCCTTCATACCCAATCTCTGAAAAATTACATAAATATCTTGAAGAGTATAACAGACATGTAGAAATGCCAATTTTTTATGATGATTTGTTACGTTTTCAAGGGGCTATAGAAGTTTATGATGATGATGATAATGACACCCTTTGGATTAGAGTGTATTACAGTGAATTTGATAAACAAGAAATAGATTTATCTTTAAAGAAAGTATATGCCATTTTACATTCTGATGGTAATGAAGATATTTTTCCATTTTTAAGTGTAGATGCTATTGATTATTGTACGTTTGGAAACTCTAAACCTTTTAGAATTAAGGTTAGAAATATTTTAAATGATAATTTCTCTTATTTTTATGTAAAAGTAGCCGATGCTTCTAGAATTTATGGTTTAGAGTTAGAGCATATGCTATCTCCATATAACTTAAACTTTTTAATTAGCAATACTACTTTAATAGAAGAGCATATTGCAGGAATACCAGGTGATGTTTTTATAAAAGATATGTTACCAAGTTGTACTAGGCAAGAAAAATCACAAATAGCAAAAGAGTTTGTTAAATTTAATGAACGTTGTATGATAAGACTTTTAGGAGATATGCGTTCTTACAACTACGTTATAGTGCCAACCCACGATTTTGATCATGTGGTTTACAAGATTAGAGCTATAGATTTTGATCAACAATCTTACGAAGGAAAGTTTAATATTTACAGGCCCCAATTTTTTAAAGAGAATATAGAAATGGTTACTTTGGTTTCTAAAACATTTCAAAAGTTGTCTATTGCGCAATATAAAACAGAAGAGCGTTCTATTTTGGTGAAACGTTTAAAAAGTTATAATGATAGAATTACTCTACTGTTAGCAAGCATGAAGGATGATACTATTTCTACCAAACAACATATAGAAATGCTTAGGAGTGATATTTTTAAGTATTCTAAAGACGAAAAGTTTTTAAAATGTAATACTATGGGTGAAATACTAAAATGCGGATTAGAGTTTTTAACTACTAATTATGAGAATGTTAACCCGTTAAAAATAGGTTAGGTTAATTCCAGTTTTCGTCAAAATCTAGGTTGTCGTAATCATTCACATCTAAATCGTCTTCAAATTCATTGAACATATCATCACCTCCTTCTGCTTCAAAAGAGCGTTCTGGAGCGGTATCTGGAATTTGTCCGTGAACATACATTAAGTTAGGGTAGTCTGTACTTTCAGCTTCTTCAACAATTTCAGCAAGTTCCACATAAAACGTCCACATACTTAAAAAGTCATAAATATATATAAGTTTTGGTTGAGCTTCATGAACCACATCATTGAGTTTGGTTTCATTCATTAAACGTGCAGAACCATCATCACTTAAATCAAAAAGAGATATTTCTTCACCTTGATTCCATTGCTCATCGCTAATGTAAAACGAAGCCATTTCGGTACCATCAAACCCAAAAGATTGGGTGATAATGTTGTGTAAATCTTCTAATGAATCACTTTCTCTAATCTCTAAATCACGGAAAACATCTTCTTCTGTGTCATTATCAAGTATTACTCTAAATCTATAAATCATGATGAAAAATTATGTGGCAAAGTTAAACTATTTAGATTATTTGCTAAAGCGATGCAGCGTAAATGTCATGGCAGTTAATAAGAAAAATGCCCCAACTTGATGTGTAACACCTAACCAAACGGGTACTTGTAAAATAATAGTTAAAACACCTAAAACAAATTGTATAGCAACCATTACTAATAAGGCATTAATACCCTTGGTTTGTAATACCGTTAATTTGAGTTTTCTAGATTTTTTCCAAATTAAAAATATAAATACTACCACAAGATAAGCAAGCATTCTATGAACAAACTGTACCCCGCTTTTACCTTCAATAAAATTTTTATACAGAGGTTCATGTTCTAAATAAACGGTTGGGTGCATAAATTTACCCTCGCTCATCATGGGCCAATGGTTATGTATAAAGCCTGCATCTAAACCAGCAACAAAAGCCCCATAAATTATTTGTAGTAATAAAATAGCAAGACTTAGTCTAACAAAATTTCTAAACTTAATATTTACTGGTTTTCTGTTAGGAAAAGATATATCTAGTGCTACCCAATAGGTGTAAGCAAAGGTTATAAAAGCAGTAGTAAGGTGTGCGGCTAGCCTATAATGGCTTACATCTGGATTATCTACAAGTCCACTTTTAACCATATACCAACCTAAAAAACCTTGAAAAGCCCCAAGCCCTAAAAGAATAATTGATTTTTTAATAGTAGGTTTTGTAAGTTGTTTTGTAATTAAAAAGTACAAGAACGGAATGAAAAATACAAGACCTATAAATCTGCCAATTACGCGGTGCAACCATTCCCAGAAATAAATATCTTTAAAGTCTTGAAGTGTAAAATGGTTGTTGAGTTTTTGGTATTCTGGGTATTGTTTGTACAAATCAAAAGCTTCATGCCACTCTGCTTCATTCATTGGCGGAATGGTACCTGATATTAATTTGTAATTTGAAATTGATAAACCAGAATGCGTTAATCTAGTTATACCGCCAACAACAACCATTACAAATATGAGAAAACATCCAGTTAATAACCAGTAAATTACTTTTTTATTGTCTTTTGTTTTAGCCATTAGTACTAAATTTATTCTTTTACTTTTAAGCCTAGTTTTTTACCTTTTTCAATCATCAACTTATAAGCAGGTTCGTATTCATTAGGTATATCGCCTTCTAGAATAGCTTCCTTAATATATTCTTTTATAACCCCAATTTCACGAGAGGGTTTTAAATTGAAGGTTTTCATTATTTCTTCACCAGAAATTGGTGGTTGAAAATTACGTACATGGTCGCGCTCTTCAACTTCAATAATTTTTTCTCTTACAATTTTAAAGTTGTTGTGGTATTTTTTGAATTTCTTTGGGTTTTTAGTGGTAATGTCTGCTTCACAAAGGGTCATTAAGTCATCAACATAATCACCAGCATCAAAAACCAAGCGTCTTACGGCAGAATCTGTTACAATATCTTGTGCTAATACAATGGGACGCGAACTCATAAGTACCATTTTTTGTACAAACTTCATTTTGTCATTTAATGGCATTTTTAAGCGTTTAAATAAATGAAATACCATTTTAGAGCCTTCAAATTCATGCCCATGAAATGTCCAACCTATTTTTTTTTGAAATTTTTTTGTTGGAGCTTTTCCTATATCGTGTAGTAATGCTGCCCACCGTAACCAAAGGTTGTCTGTGTTTCTAGAAATGTTATCAACCACTTCTAGGGTATGATAAAAATTGTCTTTATGGCGTTGTCCTTCAATTTCATCAATACCTTTTAGTGCTGTAAGTTCTGGTAAAATTAATTGTAATAAGCCAGTTTTTTCTAAAAGTAAAAAACCAATGGAAGGTTTATTACTTTCTAAAATTTTATTGAGTTCAACAACAATGCGCTCTTTAGTAATTATTTTAATTCTAGAAGCGTTTTTAGTAATGGCCTTTAGGCTATTTTCTTCTATAGTAAAATTTAATTGCGTTGCAAACCTAATGGCTCTTAGCATTCTTAAAGGATCATCACTGTAAGTAATATCAGGGTTTAAAGGTGTTTTTATAATTTTAGCTTCTAAATCATTAACACCATTAAAGGGGTCTAATAAATTACCGAAAGTGGTTTTGTTTAAACTTAAAGCAAGGGCATTAATGGTAAAATCACGTCGGTTTTGATCATCTTGCAAAGAGCCGTTTTCAACTACAGGATTTCTGCTGTTTTCAGAATAAGACTCTTTTCTAGCGCCAACAAATTCAATTTCTATATCATTATAGCGCAACATAGCCGTTCCATAGGTTTTAAAAACCTGAACCTTAGGTTTTGTAGGTAGGTTTTTAGCAACTTGTTTAGCCAAATCAATACCGCTACCTATGGCTACTACATCAATATCTTTGGCATTACCGCGTTTTAAAATAAAATCGCGCACAAAGCCACCAATTACATAAGCTTCAACTTGAAGTTCATCAACCGATTTTGAAATGATTTTAAATATAGGGTGTTGTAATGCTTCTTTGTAATTCATGTTATAAATCCAAATTCAAAAGAATTTATAGGATTGTTTTTACTTTCTAATAATTTTAACTACCCCATTATTACTCAATTTAATAATTGAAGATGGTTTAGCGCAAATTTTTTCGCGGTGCAAATTTACAACATAGTCTACTCCTTTTAAAACCTCTGGCGCTATTTCTTTAAAAGATTTTGGTGTTGGTTGTTCACTAATATTGGCAGAAGTAGAAACAATAGCACCATTAAATTTTCTAGATAGCCAATAACAAAAATCATCATCAGGAATTCTAATGGCAATAGTACCGTCTTTAGCAATTAAGTTGGGGGCTAAATTTTGAGCTTGGTCATATATTATAGTCGTAGGTTTATTGGTAATATCAATAATATTTTGGGCAGCAGGGGGGATTTGTTTTACATATCTTTTAAGCATTCTGTCATCGGCCACTAAACAGATAAGCGCTTTACTATCTTCGCGTTGTTTTAAGGCGTAAACTTTTTCAACAGCATCTTTGTTAGAAGCATCACAGCCAATACCCCAAACGGTATCAGTAGGGTAGAGTATAAGTCCGCCGTTTTTTAGTGCAGCAATGGCGTTTTTTATTTCGGTATGTTGGTTAGACATTATTTAAAACGTGTTTGTAAATTTTAATTGTGTTTTGAGCCATTTGGCTAGTAGAGAAATTTTCGGTTACCTTTTTGTGCGATAGGTTAATAAAGTTTTCTGCCATTTTAGGATTGTCGACGAGTTGTAAAATTAATTCTGAAAGCGCTTTGTCATCATGCATAGGAGCAAGCAACCCGTTCTTTTGATGGGTAATAATTTCTGGGATTCCACCAACATTGGTGCTTACTACAGGGACTTTATGGTACATAGACTCGTAAATGAACTGAGGTATGCCTTCGCTTTGTGAAGTCATTAAAGAAATGTCAAATTGTGGGATGAAATTTGAAGCGTTAGATGTGTAACCTAAAAATATCATATGATTGTTTAAGTTGAGTTCTTTAACGCGATTTAAAAGAGGTTGTGTGCGTTCGGTAAATGTGCCTATTTGAACAAAAAAGAAGTTTGTTTTTTGTTCTTCATTAATAATTCTATTGGCAACGTTAACCCAAGTATCTAAATGTTTTGCCCTAATATGGTTGGCTATATTGCCAATTATTATAGTGTTGTTTTTTATAGAATATTTATCGCGTAATTTAAAAGGAGTTTTGCTGCTTTTGTTTTTTAAATTGGTACCATGGTAAATGGTTATTAATTTGTTGTGGTCTGTAATGGCCTTTTTTGAAATACGCATTGTTTCTTCAGACACACAAAGGATTTTCTTTATTTTTGGGTAGTTGTATTTGTATAATGTTTTTTTTCGTTGTTTTATTTCAAATGATGTTTTTTTGCTAAAAATAAAGGGCGGTAGGTTGTATATTTTATCGGCTATAATAGCTAGTTGTATAGCAGTAGTGTCGTGTATGTGAATAAGGTCTATTTGGTGGGTTTTGCATGCTTTTCCAATATTAAAAGCAAATCGCAAATCTATTTTAATAGAAAGAGCAGAGGCTATATGTTTAATATTGGTTTGCTTTAGCCTTTCATGGAAAGGTCCGTTTTTTACACAAAATACAATATTATTGATTTCGGGATTAGTAATGGCTAATTCTGTGCAGAGGTTTTCAATGTGATTTTCGCCACCTCCCCAGTTAGAAACAGCCGATAAATGTAAAATGTTCATGCTTTTAGTTTGTAATAGTTTGTTTTAGTTTTAACGAATCGCTTAAAGGCGCTCCTTTTAAAAATAGCTTAAAAAGAACGATTTTTTTTGGCTTAATTAACATTTTGAAGAAAGACTTTATTGTTAACCACCATCTTAAAATTAGGTAAGGTACATATCCCGAATTTTTTTGTAAAACATATAATAACGAAATTTTAAGTTCTTTTTTTATTTCTAAGTTTTCATTGGTGCTTTTGCCTTTAAAATGAGTGTATTTGCCTTCGGGAACTAAATAACTGTAGCCATTTTTTGTGTTTGTTGCAATTCGATAACATAAATCGGTTTCTTCATAGTAAAGAAAGATATTAGTGTCGAAGCCACCAACTTCATGAAATTCTTGAGCTTTTACAACAAAAAATGAACCTGGAACACTTTGTACTCTTAAAGGCTGTGTGTATATTTTTTGTCTTTTGGGATATTTTTTAGGATTAATCTTTTCTAAAATTTTTCTGCCAAATAATTCTCTTTTCAAACTTAAAAAGTGATCGAACGATTTTTTAACTTCTCCTTTTTCGTCGTATTGTTGGGGACAACAAATAGCTGCTTTTTCATTATTCTCAAGGAATTGAAACATAAGAGTTAAACAGTCGTTTTGTAAAATGGTGTCATTGTTAATAAAAGCATAATGTTTTCCGTTAGCAAACTGTATACCGTACATGTTGCCTCCCCCAAATCCAGTGTTGTATCGGCTTTTAACAAGTTTTATATGTGGGTGTTTTAAGGCTTCTAAGGCATTTTTTAGACTTTCAAAATCTTCGTTTTCAGAGGCATTGTCAACTATAATAATTTCAAAAGAAAGTGATTTAGAAGTTTGTTCAATAATAGATTTAACGCAGTTTATAGTATAAGTAGAAGAGTTGTAATTTATAATTATAGCTGAAATATCTTTCATAAGAATAGTTAGGTTTGCTGTCAAAAATACAGGTTGATAGTTGATAAAACAAATGAAAAGTAAGGCTTTTGTTTTAGTTTGTTTTTTATTTGGATATCTTTGTGTTTAATACATGATTAATTGCAAAAAAGTTATTATTGTAATTAATAAAGAGAAAGATCAAGTGGGGAATAAGTTAGTAGTATCCTTAAAGTATAAAACGAAAAAAGACGCTATAAAAACAATAATCGGAAATTTTGATGATTATAAAGAAGTTTTAGGAGCAGCCGAGCGTAATGTTATCAAAGTAGCAGAGCTTGAAGGTAAAAGGTTTACCATAAAGTCTTTTAAACACCCTAATTTGATTAACCAAGTAGTATACCGGTTTTTTAGAAAATCTAAAGCACAGCGTTCTTTTGAATACGCAAACAAATTATTGGATTTGGGTATTAAAACGCCAGAGCCCGTTGCTTATCAGATTAATATATCGACTTTTTTATTCGGAAAAAGTTTTTATGTAAGTGAATTGGTTGAAAGTGATTTAACCTACCGAGAACTAACTACAGATTTTAAGATACATGATCATGAGGCTATAATACGGGCATTTACCAGGTTTACTTATAAGTTGCACGAAAATGGAATAAACTTTTTAGATCACTCTCCTGGAAATACCTTGATAAAGCGTACGAACTCAGGTTATGAGTTTTTTTTGGTAGACCTTAACCGTATGGAGTTTGCTCCAATGGATTTTGAAACTCGAATTAAAAATTTTGCAAAGCTTACTATCCATAAATCGATAATAGAGATTATGAGCAACGAATATGCAAAATGTTCGGGGAAGAAGAACAGGCTATTTTTAAATTAATGTGGAAAAGTACGGTGGATTTTCAAGATCGTTATTACAGAAAAATAAGAATAAAAAAACGTATATTTTTTTGGAAAAAGAAGTATAAATCAAGACAAACAAGGTCTTCCATTCAGTAAAAAAAGATTAATTGGAGAAAAGAAATTTAAAAGAACAGTTGTTTTTTTTAGTGCCTCATAAATGGAAATATTTGTGGGCTATCTTCATTTCTAAATTTAAACAAGCTTCTTCAAACGGAGTTAATAGTGTAGTTTTTGTAGCAAGAGAAAAAGATAAAGAATGGATTTTTGGAGCCAAGGTCCGCCGGTTGTCCCGTTTTTCATCGTTAATATCTCAGGCATATTATCATGATAAATTACGGGGGATGCCTGATGCAGATGGCTACTTTTACATATATCAAAATTATTTTTGCCGTTGTATTAGAAGCAAACCCAGTATTTTAAAAAAGAAAAATATTGTAATGTTTACTCACCCTAATTGGGGGAGAAAATATTCAAAAACCCATGTGGTTTGGTGTTTAAATAAGGCGGATTATGTAATATGCTTAAATTCTAAGATTAAAACATATTTAACAGAAATAGGGGTAAAACCCCAACTGTTAAAAGTATTGCACATAGGAACCAGTTCAAAATTCTTTTATAGACACGAAAGAGGCAACGGAGATGTTGGTTTGTGTTCGAATTATCATGAAAGAAAGAATCCAAAACTTGTATATGAAATTGTAAAGCATATGCCAGAACGGACGTTTCATCTTATAGGTCAAAATTGGGAGAATTATAGTGGTTTTCAGGATATAAATAATCTGCCGAATTTTATATATCATAAAGAAATTCCGTACGAGAGGTTTCCTGAAATGTACAGTAAAATCGATGTTTTCTTATCGCCTTCTCTATTAGAAGGTGGACCAGTACCAGTGCTTGAAGCTATGATGTCTAATTGTGTGCCCGTGGCATCAAAAACAGGGTACTGTACAGACTTGATAAATCATGGTGAAAATGGGTTTCTTTTTGATGTTGATTCTAGCTACGAAGAGGTGCTGCCATTGATAGAAAAAGCATTTCAGTTAAAGGCAAATATTCGGGAAACAGTAATGCCCTATACTTGGGAAAATTGTGCAAAAACAATTGATGAACTGTTTTTAAGTTGATATAATAAAAATAGAGAGTTAATTGTTAGGGGTTTTACTATAAAGCTCTCTTAGCTTTGTGTATTTTAAAAAAGTAATATTGGCTGTTTGCACGCATATTATAAAACCGTTTAGCCCGTCTAAAAACCCTAATCTTAAAATGTACGATTTAAAAAAAGCCCAAGTAGGGTTTAAAATTATTTTCCAAATAGGGGCTTTTTTTCCAAGCTTGAAATAAGCTTGGGCAGATAGGCTCGAAAACTGCTCGGTTTTAAGGTTAAACTCCGAATAGCTTTGGTAGGTGTAATGGAGTATGTCGCCTTTAAGGTGGCCAACGGGGCTATTTTTGTTGGTCAGAGCCACAACCTCATGCACTTTGTTGCCAACCCATTTGGCTTTCTGCCTGTTAAAAATCCGTAGTTTTTTATTGGGGTACCAATCAGAATGTTTGATCCATTGCCCACAAAAATTGTTGAATCTATTGGCGTAATAACCATCAAAAACCCAATTGATTTTTAACTCTAAAATCGATTTTTGAAGTTGTTCAGACAAGGCTTCGTCGCCATCGAGGGAGACAATATAATCGTATTTGGCTTGGTTTATGGCAAAGTTTTTCTGTTCTGTATAGCCCAAGAATGCCTGTTCAATAAACGTTACATTGTGTTTTTGGCAAATGGCCTTAGTGCGGTCTGTAGAAAATGAATCGACCACTACAATTTCATCAACTACCGGAATTAGCGATTGCAGGCACTTTTCGATATTCCGCTCTTCGTTATAAGTAATTATTACCCCAGATAGTTTGACCATACAATAAAATTAGTTAGACAAAAATAGTTATTTTTGTTCTCAATGGATATATTAAAAGCGTCTGTAATTATCTGTACTTATAATCAACCTCAATGGTTGCAAAAAGTGCTATGGGGCTATGGCGTACAGACCGAAAAAAACTTTGAGATTATTATAGCCGATGATGGGTCGGACGAAGCTACCAAACAGGTTATAGATGATTTTAGAAAAGAATCAGCAGTCCCAATAGTTCATGTTTGGCAGGAAGATAAAGGATTTAGAAAAACCCAGATCCTTAACAAAGCTATTTTAAAGACTTCTGCAGAATATTTGATCTTTACAGATGGCGATTGCATTCCCCGCAACGATTTTGTAGAAACCCATTTACGGTTAAAAAAGGACAGTTGTTTTCTTTCGGGCGGTTATTTTAAATTGCCCGAAGCTATTTCAAAAAGCATTACAAAAGATGATATAGAAAAGCAACACTGTTTTGAATTGAAATGGCTTTTGGACCGCCAATTAAAAAAAACGTTTAAAACCAATAAACTCACTGCAAAAGGGAGAAAAGCTTGGTTTTTAAATACATTTACCCCAACCAAGGCCACTTTTGATGGTATGAACGTTTCTGGTTGGAAAAAAGACATTCTAACCGTTAATGGTTTTGACGAGCGTATGGAATATGGAGGGGAAGACCGCGAACTTGGAGAGCGTTTAATGAATTTAGGCGTTAAGTTTAAACAGGTTAGGTATAGTGTTATTTGTTTACATTTGTACCACGAGCGGCCTTATAAAAATACAAAAGCTATGGAGGTCAATAAAGCCATTAGGCGGAAAACCAGAAGAGAGCGAAGTATTTATTCGCTTTATGGCATAAAAAAGTAAATTATTGTTTTAAAAATTCAATTAATTTTTCTTCAAACAAAATTGGCTCAAAAAGTTTATATAATCTGTCGGCTTCCTTTTTGTATTTTTTTTCAGGTTTTGTAAATATTTCTGGCTTAAAGTCTTTTAAGTGAACACTTACGTTATTTTTGCTTTCAAATAAACTCCATGTAGCCTTATCTATCCAAGGAGAAAAGATGGCAAATGTATTTAAGTTAAGCGCTTTGGCCATATTAATAGCGCCGCCCTCATTTCCAATTAAAGCTTTGCAATGGTAACTTATGGCTAGAAACTCTCGTAAGCTTTTGCCAAAAACATCAAAAAAAATGGCCGGTTTTGTTTTTTTGTTGCAGTAGTTGAATATTTCTAAAGCAAGCTGCTTTTGTTTGGGTATGTAGTTAAATAAAACTTGACCATTTGTTTGTTCTACAATGGTATCGATGACATTAGCCATGTAAGGAGAAGGATAGGTTTTGTTGCTACTGCTACCTAAAACGCTAATCATGAATATGGGAGTGCTTAAATCTAAACCTCTAGATTGTAAAAAGTGTTTGCTTTCTTCAATTTCGGTATTGGTTAGGTGAATTTTGGGTTTAATATTTAAAGATTCGATGCCTAAAGGTTTTAGCAGTTGTAGTCTGTTTTCAATAGCTAAGTCTTTAAGGTCATCGGTTGTACGCTTTCTTTTTATGTTGTGGTTGTATAAAAAAGAGGTGTAAAATTTATGGTAGGATATTTTGGTTTTTGCACCAGAAAAAAGTGTGATGATGTTGCTTGATATTTTTGAATAAACATCAATAACAATATCGTAATTATGTTTTCTAACCGTTTTCACTAGTTTAAAAAGTTCTTTTTTACTAGTTTCTGCATCTTTGGTAAAAAAAATAAAACAATCTATAAAAGGATTATTTTTTACAACAGGATACGTATGCTCATTAATTAAATAGTAGAGTTGAGCATCATTATATCTATGGCGAAGTGCTTCAAACAGTATGCTGCTTGTAAGCACATCGCCAATCATTTTTTGTTGTATAACAAGTATTTTCATTAAACAGCCACATCATGCTCACGTAAAGCATCGTTTAACGATGTTTTTTTGTTTGTACTTTCTTTACGTTTACCAATAATTAAAGCACAAGGTACATTATAGGTTCCTGCAGCAAATTCTTTTGCATAACTGCCAGGAATAACCACAGAACGGGCTGGTACTTTTCCTCTTAATTCAACAGGTTTGTCGCCAGTAACATCAATAATTTTAGTACTCATAGTTAAAACTACACCAGCACCTAAAACGGCTTCTTTTTCAACATGAACACCTTCAACAACAATACATCTAGAGCCTACAAAAACATTGTCTTCAATAATTACTGGAGCTGCTTGTAAAGGCTCTAAAACACCACCAATACCAACACCACCAGATAAGTGTACATTTTTACCAATTTGAGCACAACTACCAACAGTTGCCCAAGTATCTACCATAGTACCTTCGTCAACATAAGCACCAATATTAACATAACTAGGCATTAAAATAGTACCCGGAGATATGTAAGCACCATGTCTTGCAACGGCATGTGGTACCACTCTTATACCTTTTTCTTTATAACCTGTTTTTAAAGGTATTTTATCATGAAACTCTAAAGGACCAGCTTCAATGGTTTCCATTTTTTGAATAGGGAAATAAAGAACAACACCTTTTTTAACCCATTCATTAACTTGCCAACCACCTTCAACTGGCTCAGCTACTCTTAATTCGCCTTTATCTAGTAAATCTATTACGGTTCTTATAGCAGTAGTTGTTTTTTCTTCTTTTAATAGTTCTCTATTATCCCAAGCTGCTTCAATTGTTTGCTGTAATTCTGTCATTTGTAATTTAATTTTTTGACAAATATAATAGTATCTATTAAAAAACTCCTTTAAAGGATAAGAATATAACACGAAAAATAGGGGTGTTTTTAATCGAAAATTAAGAGCTTTTTAAGGAGTGTGTAATGTGTAGAATCCTTTGAAGTAAAAAACAATATCGATAAATAGCATTTTAAGTGTATTTAATCGGTTAAAAAGCGTATTTAAACGGTTTATCGATGTTTTTAATACGGTGCTCTAATAAACGAAAATTCCATGTTCTACAACTAATTTTTTGCGCCCTACCTACAGTCTAGGTATATATTTGAGCTATCAAAACAACTCAAGTTAATGAAAACAAGATTTTACATATTATTAGTTTTAGTTTTAAGTTTTTCTTTTACAGAAGCTCAAAATACAACAGAAGTAAGTGTTGAAACTATTAAAACAGTATCTGTTTCTCAAGATAATAATGATGAGGTTGTAGTTAATGATACTTTAAACACTACAAAAGAAGGCGTATTATTAATTAGCGAAGATGAGTTAAGAGAATCAATTGCACGTACTGCTAGTGATATTAGAACGTATTTCAATAAAATGAGAAATGTTGACAATATTAAATTATTATTTCCTAAAATGAATAAAGCTAAAAAAGCTTAATATTTATAGTATATTAATAAGTAGGTTAAACTTAAAAGGCTGTCTGTAAAAAGGCAGCCTTTTTTATTTTAATAAGTTACTTTTGCAAAAAACAAATTCATGGCAAGAATTCTAGCAATTGATTATGGTACTAAAAGAACAGGTTTAGCAGTAACCGATGAGCTACAAATAATTGCATCTGGACTTACTACAGTTAACACAAAAGAGTTAATAGATTTTTTAAAAGAATATACAAGTAACGAGCAAGTTGAACTTTTTTTAATAGGAGAACCAAAGCAAATGGATAATACAGCTTCTGAAAGTGAGGTGTATATCAAAAAGTTTATTGATACTTTGCAGAAAGAATTTCCTAATATACCAATACAACGTGTAGATGAACGGTTTACTTCTAAAATGGCGTTTCAAACCATGATAGATAGCGGATTAAAAAAAAATCAAAGAAAAAATAAAGCACTTATTGATGAAATTAGTGCTACACTTATTCTTCAAAGCTATTTATATTCAAAATAAATATAGACAATAAATTATAGTATTGTATTTTTGCAACTTAATAGTTCAGTACTTATGATTTTACCAATAGTTGCGTACGGCGACGCAGTTTTAAAAAAGAAAGCAAAAGATATTTCAAAAGATTATCCAAACTTAGATAATCTTATTGAAAATATGTTCGAAACCATGTATAATGCATACGGTGTAGGCTTAGCAGCACCACAAATAGGCTTGCCTATTAGGTTGTTTATAGTTGATACATCACCTTTTTCAGAAGATGAAGATTTATCAGAAGAAGAACAAAACAAGCTAAAAGATTTTAAGCGTGTTTTTATTAATGCCACTATTTTAGAGGAAGAAGGAGATGAATGGGCTTTTAATGAAGGCTGTTTAAGTATCCCTGATGTTAGAGAAGATGTGTTTAGGCAACCCACAATTACTATTGAGTATTTTGATGAAAATTTTAACAAACACACAGAAAAATTTGATGGTCTAATGGCTAGAGTAGTTCAGCATGAATACGACCATATTGAAGGCATTTTATTTACAGATAAACTTTCTAGCTTTAAAAAAAGATTAATAAAAGGAAAACTCAATAATATTTCAAAAGGAAAAATAAATGTAGATTATAAAATGCGTTTTCCAAACGAAAAAAAGAAACGATAATATTTGCAATACAGTAACAAACAATTGATATTTGCGCTTTTCAAAAAAATAATATGAGTTTAGATAAAGTACTTTCAATTTCAGGTAAACCAGGTTTATACAAATTAATAGCTCAAACCCGTGGGGGCTTTGTAGCAGAATCATTAATAGATAAAAAACGTATTTCTGTTGGTATTCAAAATAACGTAAGTATTTTAAGTGAAATAGCTATTTATACACTTACTGAAGAAGTGCCACTAAAAGAGGTGTTTAGTAAAATAAAAGAAAAAGAAAACGGTGAGCAAACTTCTGTAAAACCTAAAGATAGTAAAGATAAACTAGAAGAGTATTTCTTTGATGTTTTACCAGATTATGATGAAGATAGAGTGTATGCTAGCGATATTAAAAAGGTACTGCAATGGTACAATTTACTTCAGCAACATGATATGCTAGGGTTTTTAGATGATGATGACGATGATAAAACAAAATCAGACGAAGAAGAATAAAATTAAAAACCTCCTAATTTAGGAGGTTTTTTTATATTTTTTTAGTAAGTATTACTAAGGTTTATCGACTCTTAACAGATAAATTAATAAAGACTACCCTAATGAAATCACTTTGGTTTTTTGATGATGTAAACCTATTTAAAGTACTGTGTCCACATAAGTTTAAAGCTTATAAAACGGTACATGATTTTGACTCATATAAAAAGAAAGATTACATTTATTTTGAAGAAGATTCTGCTAACAAAGTGTATCTTATAGAGAAAGGTAAAGTAAAAATAGGTTACTACAATGAAGATGGGAATGAAGTTGTAAAATCAATTTTAACACGTGGCGATTTATTTGGTGAAACCGCCATTTTGGGTGAGGATAAAAGAGAAGAATTTGCACAATCTGTAGATAACTCTACTAGCATATGTCCAATAGGAGTTGAAACTATGTATGACTTAATGAGAGACAATCAAACCTTTAGTCTAAAAATTTATAAACTCATAGGTTTTAAACTAAAAAAATTAGAAAGAAGATTACAAATACTTTTGTTTAAAGATGCCAAAACCAGATTGCTAGAATTTTTAGATGAATTGTGTTCAGAATACGGATACGATTGCGAAAAAACAGGAGACAAAGTCATACTCCACCCATACACACAAAGAGACATAGCCTCATTAATAGGCACTTCAAGGCCAACATTAAACATTCTTTTAAATCAACTTAAAGAAGAAAATATGATTCAATTTGGCCGTAAAGAAATAAGAATTCATAAAAAAATAGCTTAATGTTAGGTAGCTAACATTTTTTTAGAACATCACAATTTAACTTTGAAGTATTAATAACTTTAAAAAAAATGTGATGATCAGAAAAGTAATTTTAGCAGTTTTAAGTATTGGTATTTTAATTGTTTCTTGTAGTGATGATGATAACCCAATGAAAACATCTAGGTTAACCCTAAACCTTGAAGGATTAGAAGCTTTAGGAGCAGATTTTGTTTATGAGGGATGGATAATTGTTGATGGTAATCCTGTATCTACAGGAACATTTTCTTCGGTTGATTTTCCGCAAACATTTAATGTAGATAAATCTCAGTTAAATGAGGCAACAACATTTGTGCTTTCAATTGAACCCGCAGTAGATTCAGATCCAGCTCCAGCAGCAACAAAGATTTTAGCTGGCGATTTTAATGGAGATGAAGCTAATGTTACTTCTAACGGAATTGTAGGAGATTTTACTGCTTCCTCAGGAAAATATATTTTGGCAACACCAACAGATACAGACGACACAAACGAAGAAAGTGGTGTTTGGTTTTTAGATAACTCTAGTGGTTCTGCAGTTGCAGGTTTAAATTTACCAACACTTACAGATGGTTGGAAATATGAAGGGTGGGTTGTTTTTGATGGAACACCAATTACAACAGGAACCTTTACAGCAGTTAATACAGCTGATGATAATGCAGCAACATCAATGTTTAAAGGAGATGCAGGTAACGGACCCGCTTATCCAGGAGAAGATTTTTTACAAAATCCTCCTGCAGGTTTAACGTTTCCAACAGATTTAAAAGGAAAAACAGTAGTTATTTCTGTTGAACCAGACCCAGATAATAGTACAGCACCATTTACTTTAAAGCCTTTAGCCCATATGGTACCTGCAGATGCTATGAACCATACAGCTATTATGATGGAAGATGGTCCCGTAAAAAGTTTATCAGGAATGGTTAGCAGATAATGCAAGTTGCTATCTAGAATGATAAATTGTTTTGTAGATTTGAAGCATGGTGTTAAAACCATGCTTTTTTATTAAATAAATTCTAAAAAGGTTGTATAAATAACCTTAAGCTTTATAATTTTATAAACAGAAATCTAATCATTATGAAATTCAGAAAAATAAAGTTTAAAGACATCATTTTTTTAGTGGTTCTAGCTATTTTAATAATACCGCAAACAAGAAAGCCTATTCAAGTTTTTTTAAATAAAGGATTAGCACTTATAAGTCCTTCGGTTTTAGCAGAAGAGAAGCAAAAAGAAATCACATCTTATAATTGGCAATTAAAAGATAATCAAGGTAATACATTCAATTTTAATGAAACTAAAGGAAAAGTAGTTTTAATAAATTTTTGGGCTACTTGGTGCCCACCTTGTATTGCAGAAATGCCTAGTTTACAAAAATTGTATAACGACTATAATGATAAAATTGAGTTTCTGTTTGTTACAGACGATTGGTTTAAAGAAACAAACGCTTTTTTAGAAAAACACAATTATACTTTTAAAGTTTATAGACCAGCTTCTAATAATGGAATTTTTAAGGTAAATAGCATTCCTAGAACATTTTTAATAGATAAAAACGGAAAAATTATTATAGACGAAACAGGTGCAGCTAATTGGAATAGTGATGCTATTAGAAAGACAATAGATGAATTAATTCAACAATAAAAAAACAAAACATTGAAAATAGTAGTTTTAGATGGGTACACATTAAACCCAGGAGATTTAAATTGGGATGATATAGCTAAACACGGTAGTTTAACCGTATATGATAGAACCCCATATAACAATAAGGCTATTATACAAGCTATAGGCGAAGCAGAAATTGTTTACACTAATAAAACCCCATTACCAAAAGAAGTTCTAGAACATGTGCCAAATGTTAAATTTATAGGTGTTTTAGCAACAGGTTATAATGTGGTTGATGTTGAAGTAGCAAAATCTAAAGGTATTTTGGTTACTAATGTACCTGCATATAGCACACAATCTGTAGCACAATTTACTATGGCTTTACTGTTAGAGATGTGTCATAATATAGGAAACCACAATGCAGCGGTACAAAATGGAGATTGGGTAAAGTCTAAAGATTTTTGTTTTTGGAACTCACCATTAATTGAATTAGAAGGAAAAACTTTAGGAATTATTGGTTTTGGACAAATAGGACAAGCGGTAGCCAAAGTAGCGCAAGCTTTTGGACTGAAAATTTTAGTAAACTCAAGAACTGTAAAACCAGAATTTGAAAGTGATACTTTAAAGTTTGTTGATGTAGATGCGCTTTTTAAAAATTCAGATATAATTAGTTTACACTGTCCGCTTTTTGAAAGCACCAAAGGCATCATTAATTCAAACAATATTGAAAAAATGAAAGATGGTGTTAAAATCATTAATACAGCTAGGGGAGGACTAGTTGTAGAAAAAGATTTGGTAAAAGCACTTCATTCAGGTAAAGTTTCAGGGGCTGCATTAGATGTTGTTTCGGCAGAACCTATGTCAAAAGATAATCCATTGTTAAAAGCTAAAAATTGTATTATTACTCCACATATTGCTTGGGCTCCAAAAGAGGCTAGAACAAGGTTAATGAATATTACAATTAATAATTTAGAAGCTTACTTAAGAGGTAATCCTGCTAACATAGTTAGTAATTAAGATTTCAATTTATTAAAGCTTTGTGTTAAAACTAAATTTAATAAGATAAGAGAAAAAGCATAAACACTATCTTCAATAGGAATTGTAAATAGTCTTAAGTTTAAGTTTTCGGCATTATTATACCAAACTACTTCGTTTTCTATAAAACTTCCGGTAAGAATGCCATTCACAATAAAAAAGGGAATTAGCATTACTAAAAAGGTTAAATAAAACGTACTTAAAAGGTTAAGTTGCTTTTTTATTGAAATATAAATTAGAACAGAGGCAACTAAAAAGTTTATTAAAGTATACCATTTACTATAATTAAAAATGGCAATAATTAAAAAGCATGCTATTAAAAAATAGCTAATAGTTTTAGTTGCAGCAATGGGGAGTTTTACATTAGGAAAATAATATAAAAGGGCATAATGAGTAAATACACAAGCATAAGGAATACAAATAAAAAATAGCCATTCTTCAATTGGGAGGTTAAAAAGTTTAATACCTAAAAAATAGGTGTTGTTAAATCCCCAAAAACCTTCCGAAGTAAAAATAATATCCCAAGGAATAAAAATGAGCATAGATAAAAAAATGCTTATAAAGAGGGGTTTCCAAAGTTTATAGAATTTTAGTTTAGGGTGAAAACTAAATAAAAATGGAATACTTAAAGACCCTAAATTTAAAAGTAGGTATAAGTAATTCATTTATATTTTTTAAAATATTTAAAAGGAACCATGAGCATGCCAAAACACTCACCATCTTCTTTTCCTAGATGTTTATGATGCATTTTGTGTGCTCTTCTAACACCTTTAGCATACCAGTTATTAGCATTTCTAAATAATTTAAAGCGTTGATGAATAAAGATGTCATGCACAATAAAATAAGCTAAACCGTAAGCAAATATACCAATGCCAATAGGTAATCCAATCCACAGAATATTATATTTCCAAAGCAAAAAGAAACCAATGCTAACTACAGCATAAAATATAAAAAAGAAGTCGTTGCGTTCAAACCAGCTATCGTGGTCTTTATTATGATGGTCTTTGTGTAAGCTCCATAAAAAACCATGCATAACATATTTATGGGTAAACCACGCCATAAATTCCATAAAGCAAAAAGTGCTTAAAAAAACTAATATCCAAAGTACAATTTTCATAACCCTTAAGTTACAATAAATTTAACTGATATTTTACATAACTACGCATTAAGAGCTCTATTTTTTTAGGGTTAGAAACTCTAATTCTTGTGTTTTTAATGTGCAATGCAGGTGTGTTTTTTAATTTTTTTAGCAACTGCCTGTAGTATCTATAAGCCATAAAAACGCCAAATTTAGCTTCTAATGGTAATTTTTTAATACCATTTAATCCTTTGCTAAAATCAGCTTCAATATCATTAATGATTTCTTGTTTAGAAGCTTCGTTTAAATTATTAAGATCTGTGTTTGGAAAGTAGCTTCTGTTCAATTGATCATGATCTGCTTTTAAATCTCTTAAGAAGTTAACTTTTTGAAAAGCAGAGCCTAATGCCATTGCAGAATTTTTTAAACTTTCATATTTATAATTATCACCTTTAACAAAAACTTTTAAGCACATTAAACCTACAACATCAGCAGATCCATAAATGTATTCTTTAAATTCTTCGGTTGTTAAATAGTTCTTTTTGTGTAAATCCATTCGCATACTTTTCATAAAGGCATCAACTAAATGCTTATCTATATTGTATTTATAATAAGTGTGTTGAAATGCATTAAGAATTGGATTTAAACTTATTTTTTCATTAAGACTAGATTCTAAATCATTAGTCAATTCCTTGAATAACTCTTCTTTATTGAAATCATGAAAAGAATCAACAATTTCATCAGCTAACCTAACAAAACCATAGATGTTGTAAATATCACTTCTTATTGAGTTTGATAGCATTTTTGTAGCTAAAGAGAAAGATGTGCTGTAGGTTTTGGTAACAATTTTACTGCAACTGTAGGACACGGTATCAAATAATTGTTTCATAGTTAATGGTGTTTGGTTATTAATTCTGATACTAGCTTACCTGATATTAACGATGGTGGAACACCTGGTCCTGGTACAGTTAATTGCCCGGTAAAATATAAGTTTTTAACTTTTTTACTTTTTAATTTTGGTCTTAAAAAAGCTGTTTGTGTTAGCGTGTTTGCCATACCGTAGGCATTACCTTTATAAGAGTTGTAATCTTTTATAAAATCATTAACACAATAAGACCTTTTAAAAACAATATTATTAGATACCTTTTGATTGGTAAGGTCTTCTAATCTACTAATTATTTTTTTAAAATACCTTTCTCTTAGCTCTTTAGTGTCATTTAAACCCGGAGCAAGTGGAATTAAAAAAATGCCAGCTTCATGATTTTCTGGTGCAGTACTGCTGTCTGTTACGCTCGGGAAACTAGCGTAAAACAATGGTTTTTCTGGCCATTTTGGGTCATCATATATAGTTGTGGCATGTACATCAAAATCTACATCAAAGAATAATGTATGATGATTTACATTTTTAATTTTTTTATCAAAACCTACGTAAAAAAGTAGGGCAGAAGGAGCAAATGTTTTTTTATTCCAGTAATTTTCAGAGTATTGTCTGTAAGTTTTATCTAGAAGTGTTTCTGTGTGCCAATAATCTGCTCCACTAAGAACAATGTCTGCTTTAAAGCTCTCATTATTAGTAGTTATTTGGGTGGCATAGTTGTTTTCAACGTTTATTTTCTGTACAGCAGCATTAGTTTTTATAGTAACTCCAAGGTCTTTAGCAAGAGATTCAATAGCTAAAATTACTTGGTACATTCCTTTTTTAGGATGAAAGGTGCCTAAGCCAAAATCGGCATAATTCATAAAATTATAAAATGAAGGTGTATTACTAGGTTTGGCACCAAGAAATAACACAGGAAATTCAAGTATTTTAATTAACCTATCATTTTTAAAAGCTTTTCTAACATCATTTTTAACGCTACTAAAGAACTGATTTAATCTTTTAAGTGTAGTTAAAGAAACTAACTCTAGAGGGGAAACACCTGGGTTATAAACTAAATCTTTAATAGCAATATTATAATTATCTTTAGCTTTATTAATAAATTTTTTTAGTTGTACAGAACTTCCTTTTTCAACGGTTTCAAAAGTATTGCAAATTTTTTCTAAGGAATCTTCAATTGTTATGTAGTCGTTTTTGTCAAAATAAACACTGTAAGCAGGATTAAGCTTTTCTAAAGTGTAAAAGTTAGAAGGTTTTGTGTTGAAATCTGCAAAGAAACGCTCAAATACATCTGGCATCCAATACCAAGTTGGGCCAATATCAAATGTAAACCCTTCATTTTTATATTGTCTGGCTCTACCACCAACAGTACTATTTTTTTCTAGTATGGTTACATTATATCCCGCTTTAGCTAAATAGCAAGAGGCAGCTAAAGAAGAAAAACCAGATCCGATTATTATAACTTTTTTTTTCATGTTGTTCAACAAATATAATAAAAAGTTAAACAATATGAAATTTAAAGCTATAAATTTTCAATTAAGTTTTCTATACTTTGGTAAATGGTTACATTTTTAGGAGGCATATAATCATCAATATTATTAAGTTTTGCCCCTAGTAATAGCAGATTATTTTTTTTGTTTTTAAGAAGTAAATCATCAAATTGTTTAATATAACTGGGTATTTTATCTATTTCTGGGTATACTGTAAAATAAGATATAAAAGTAATCTCTTCAAAGAATTCTAAAACACTTGTTAGGCTTTCTACAGGTACACTTTCTCCTAAAAAAATGGTATGATAGCCTTTACTTCTAAGTTGATAGTTAATAAATAATAGGCCAATATCATGTATTTCGTTTTCAGGAAGAAATAAAATATGAGTTTTAGATGTAGGTTTAGGTTCTAAACTTTGTAGTCTTTCAATATTTAAAAGAATTTTTTGTTTTATATGAACCGAAATAAAATGCTCATGCGCAGGTGTTATGGTTTTTGTTTGCCATAAAATGCCAATATCTTTTAACAGAGGTAAAAACACAGTGTAAAATATTTCGCTAAAAGTTTTATTCTCAATTAGGTTATTGTATGTGTTATAAAATAGTACTTGGTCAAAATTAACCATGGCCATTTTTAGAGCATTAATAGCATGGTCTTCAACATTAGCACGAGATGCAATTTCTCTAACCTTTATAGGGATTTCATCTTCGTTTAAATCTGCTATTTTAGATATTTTATACCCATTATTGTTTAAATAAGAAATATTTAAAAGCTTTTGAAGGCTAGCAATACTGTAATTTCTAATGTTTGTATCTGTTCTATTGGGTTGTAGTAAATTATAGCGCTTTTCCCATATTCTTATGGTGTGTGCTTTAATTCCTGTAAGGTTTTCTAAATCTTTAATACTAAAATTAACTCGAATATTGTTCATTAAAAATCAATTTAAGTTAAACAAAAGTATGGAATTGCATTGAGATTATCTAAAATAAAATAAATTAAGTTTCACTTTTTAAATGCAATGAGGAGTTATTTATGATGTTTTTTTAATATTTAATTTCTTTGTAAACCCATAAGTAAACTCTATTTTTGATGAGATAATTTACATACTTTGCACTTAACTTTATTATGTTGAAACACAAGCCTACACTTAAATTAAAAAAAATAAACACCTTACTTTTTATCTCTGTAATTTTTTTATTTGTTTCGTGCAATAAAAAGGAACCAAAATATGTTGAAGCTAAAAAAGATAGCATTTTTGTTTCTTCAGAATTAATTCCAGATAGTCATTTTTTAGGCGATAAAGCATGTGCAGAGTGTCATGCCGATGAGGTAAAAGATTGGACAGGTTCTCACCATGATAAAGCCATGCAAATTGCAACAGACTCAACAATACTAGCAAATTTTGATAATATAACTTTTACAAGTCAAGGTGTTAAGTCTCGTTTTTTTAAAAAAGAGGGAAATTATTTTGTTAATACAGAAGGGCCTGATGGTAAATATTATGATTATAAAATTGAATACACTTTTGGAATTACACCTTTACAGCAATATATAGTTAAGTTTCCTAACGGACATTACCAATGTTTAAGAACTGCTTGGGATACAGAAAAAAATAAGTGGTTTGATTTATACCCAGATTTTAAAGTGGTACATTCAGAATGGTTACATTGGTCTAGAGGCGGATTGAACTGGAATAATATGTGTGCCGATTGTCACTCTACCAATGTTAGAAAAAATTACAAGCAAGAAGACCATAGTTACAATACCAAATATGCCCTAATAAATGTAAGTTGCGAAGCCTGCCACGGACCTGGAAAAACACATGTAGAGCAAGCCAAAAAGCAAGGTGATAAATATGTCGCTACAGATGGTATGTGGATGACAAGCGAAACCCAACCAAAGGAGTTGGTAGATCAGTGTGCTAGATGCCATATGCGTAGAGAACAATATTCTAGCTATTTTAATTTTGAAGGTACCATGATGGATCATTACTTTCCGCAAGTTCTTACTAATGGCTTATATTACCCAGACGGACAAATATTAGATGAGGTATATGTGTATGGTTCATTCCTTCAAAGTAAAATGTACAATAACAATGTAACTTGTACCAATTGCCACAATCCACATTCGCTTAAATTAAAATTTGAAGGCAATGCTTTGTGTTTACAATGTCATGCTAAACCAACATATGATACACCAAAGCACCATTTTCATGAGGTTAATTCTGAAGGAGCTCAATGTATAAATTGCCATATGGATGGGAAAATTTATATGGGAAATGACTACAGACGAGACCATAGCTTTAGAATTCCAAGACCAGATCAAAGTTTAAAATACGGTACACCTAATGCCTGTACCAGATGTCATACCGATAAAGATGATACCTGGGCATGGGAAGAATTTAAAAAACATTACGGAGAACCAGATTATACTCACTTTTCAGATTTATTAGCACCAGGTTTTATTGGTGAAGATGATGGATATCATAAACTGCTAACCTTAGCAAAAGATACTATTTATCCAGAAATAGCAAGAGCTTCAGCAGTTAGTAATATGACTAAATATTACAGTAATGAAGTTATAGATAATATGCTTCAATTTTTAAATGATGAATCACCTTTTGTAAGAGGAGCTACTATTGATGCTCTTAGTGAAATGGCTAATGAAGATTATGCTAAATACTTTATACCGCTTTTAAAAGATCCTAAAAGAACAGTTAGGGTTAAAGCTTTTTTCGAGTTAGCCTCATTAGATGAATTACAAATACCAGAGGAATATAAGGATGCTTACAAAAAAGTAAGAAAAGAATTTGAAACTCATTTAAATGTTACTTCAGATTTTTCTGGAGGTAGAGCTAAACGCGGAAGATATTATTTAAAGAAAGGTGATTTGCCAAATGCTATAAAAGCTTTTGAAAGTGCATTAGAAATAGATAATTTAAATAATATTGTTAGAACCAATTTGGCAAACTTGTATTACCGTAACGGACAGTTTAAAGAGGCCGAAGAAGCCTTCAAAACAATAATTAGTCAAGAACCAGAATACGGTCAAACATACTATTCTTACGCATTATTGTTAGGTGAACTTAACAGAACCGAAGAAGCTATAACCCAAATGCAATTTGCAATTAAGTATATGCCACAAAACGTTCGGTTTTATTACAATTTAAGCTTGTTATATGATAAAGTTAACAATTTTAAAAAGGCTGAAGAAACACTTGTTAAAGGCTTAAAAATAGCACCACAAAATGGCGATTTGCTATATGTTTTAGCTTACTTATATCAAAAAAATGGCAATGTAACAAAGGCAAAAAATATTGCGCAACAATTGGTGCAGTTATATCCAAATAATCAGCAGTATAGAGCAATGTTCAATCAGTTATAATTTTTGTAAAAACTCTTTTAGACCTGCGTTATACAATCACATCTTGTAATGTAAAGCGGATGTTTTTATTAAACTTCAGTAATAAATTAAAAAATAATCTAGATATTAAGTGTGTTAAAATGTTGATTTTTAACCGTTTGGCTAGTTGGGATTAAATTTTTAAAAATATTTTTTTTATTTAATTTTTTGTTTTTCATTTGTATTCCTAAAGTTTGAGTATAGAACTTTTAGCTGAACAAATTGAAACCTGTTTTTATGTTCGGGCTTTTGAAAATTAGGAAGTCAAATTCAAAAGCTGCTTATGGTGTAAGTAACCGAAATTTAAAGCTAACTTCCGTAGTTAAAGTTATTGCTTCGCAGTATAAATTGTGCTTTGTTCCTAAGGCACAATATCAAATCATGATTTGATAAAAAGTAATTAAAAATATCCATGTATTGGCACGCTTGTGTCTTGTTCTAAAATTTTAATCACTTTTTATTATTACATAATGAATACCAAATATGTTGATTTAATCAATCAAACTTTTGATTTTCCACAACCTGAATTTGCCTTAAAAAAAGACAAATTATTTTTTCATGATATAGACTTAAATAAATTGGTAGAACAATATGGTGCTCCCTTAAAGTTTACCTATTTACCTCAAATATCCAATAACATTCAAAGAGCTAAATCTTGGTTTGATTCGGCTATAAATAAATATAACTACAAAGGCACTTATAATTATTGTTATTGTACTAAAAGCTCTCATTTTAAACATGTTTTAGATGAAGCTTTAAAAAATGATATACATATTGAAACATCCTCTGCCTTTGATATTGATATTGTTGAAAGCCTAAAAGCAACTGGTAAAATTAAAGACAATACGTATATTATTAGTAACGGTTTTAAAAGAGCACAATACATAACCAATATTGCTAGACTAGTAAATAATGGTCATAAAAACTGTATACCAATTATTGATAATTATGAAGAAATTGATTTACTAAGTAATGAAATTAACAACACCTTTAATATTGGTATAAGAATAGCTTCTGAAGAAGAACCAAAATTTGAATTTTATACCTCTAGGTTAGGCATTGGCTACAAAAGCATTGTACCGTTTTATAACAAGCAAATAAAAAACAACCCTAAAGTTGAGCTTAAAATGCTCCATTTTTTCATAAATACAGGCATTAGAGATACAGCTTACTATTGGAACGAACTTTTAAAATGCTTAAAAGTTTACATAAGTTTAAAAAAGATTTGCCCAACGTTAGATAGTTTAAACATAGGAGGCGGTTTCCCAATAAAAAACTCATTAGCTTTTGATTTTGATTATGAATATATGATTGATGAAATTATCAATCAAATAAACCTAACGTGTAAAGAAGAAGATGTAGATGTACCAAATATTTTTACAGAATTTGGCAGCTTTACTGTAGGTGAAAGTGGTGGTGCCATTTATGAAGTGCTTTATCAAAAACAACAAAATGATAGAGAAAAATGGAACATGATTAACTCATCATTTATAACAACATTACCAGATACTTGGGCTATAAGCAAAAGATTTATAATGCTGCCAATAAACAGGTGGAACAGCACATATGAGCGTGTTTTACTAGGTGGTTTAACTTGTGATAGTGATGATTATTACAACAGTGAGCAACACATAAATGCTATTTATTTACCAAAATACGATAAAGATAAACCTTTGTATGTGGGCTTTTTTAATACTGGTGCTTACCAAGAAACAATAGGTGGTTATGGTGGGTTACAACATTGTTTAATACCAGCACCAAAACACATTCTTATAGATAAAGATGCCCAAGGAAATATTATTACCTCACTTTTCAAAGAAGAACAAAAAAGCGAAGATTTACTTCAAATATTAGGTTATAAAAAAGAATCAATGGTAGAAAAAGATATTCAAATTTTAAAAACAGTAAACAATTTGCAATTAGCAGATAAATAAAATGAAAACCAAAACTTATGCAGGCATACCAGAAGCGTATGCAAAATTAGAACGAGCAAAAATAGTCCTAATTCCAGTTCCTTATGACGGAACCAGTACATGGCAAAAAGGAGCCGATAAAGGACCCGATGCTTTTTTAGAAGCTTCAGAAAACATGGAGCTTTATGATATTGAAACAGATACCGAGGTTTATAAAGAAGGTATCTATTTAGCTGATGCTGTTACAGAAAACACATCGCCAGAAAGTATGGTTAAAGCAGTGCATCAAGCAACTAAAAACTATATTAAAAAAAATAAGTTTGTAACCATTTTTGGCGGCGAACATTCTATATCAATAGGTACTATTAGAGCATTTAATGAAGTATATCAAAATTTAACGGTTTTACACATTGATGCACATGCCGATTTAAGAAAAACCTACGAAGGTACGGCATGTAACCACGCTTGTGCGGTGTATGAAGCTAGCCAAAATACCAACTTAATTCAAGTGGGTATTCGCTCAATGGATGTTAAAGAAAAATCTGTAATGGATATAGATAAAACATACTTTGCGCATGAAATGGCTATAGATGACACCTGGATGGACGCAGCTATTGAACAAATGACAGATAACGTGTTCATTACTTTTGATCTTGATGCTTTTGATCCTTCAATATTACCAAGCACAGGTACGCCAGAACCAGGTGGGTTATTATGGTATGAAACCTTAGATTTCTTAAAACAGGTGTTTGAAGAAAAAAACGTGGTTGGGTTTGATATAGTAGAACTTTGTCCAAATGATATTGATAAATCTTCAGACTTTTTAGCAGCAAAATTATATTACAAAATGTTAAGCTATAAGTTTCAAAGTAAAGACATTGAAGATGATTATAACAATCATTTTAAAAACAATAATAAAGTAAATAATCTTTCAAAATTTAACAAAGACAATGAATACTAAAGGCGCTATTTCAAATTTTATAGAAAAATACTATCTGCACTTTAATGCAGCATCGGTAGTTGATGCCGCTAAAGCATATGAAGACCAATTAAACAGTGGCGCTAAAATGTTAGTGTCTCTTGCTGGAGCTATGAGTACTGCAGAGTTAGGTAAAATTTTTGCAGAAATGATTAGGCAAGATAAAGTGCATATAATTTCATGTACTGGTGCAAATCTTGAAGAAGATATCATGAATTTAGTAGCTCATTCACATTATAAACGTGTCCCTAATTACAGAGATTTAACACCACAGCAAGAGTGGAATTTGTTAGAAAAAGGCTTAAACAGGGTTACAGACACGTGTATCCCAGAAGAAGAAGCCTTTAGAAGATTACAAAAACACATTTATACCATTTGGAAAGAAGCCGATGATAAAGGAGAACGCTATTTACCGCATGAGTTTATGTACAAAATGCTGTTATCGGGGGTGTTAGAAGAGTATTACGAAATAGATTTAAAAGACTCTTGGATGTACGCTGCGGCTCAGAAAAATTTACCAATAGTTTGCCCAGGTTGGGAAGACAGCACTATGGGTAACATATTTGCAAGCTATGTGTTAAAAGGAGAACTTAAAGCTAGTACCATGAAATCGGGCATTGAGTACATGACCTTTTTGGCAGATTGGTATACTAATAATTCTGAAAATGGTATCGGGTTTTTCCAAATAGGTGGTGGTATTGCTGGCGATTTTCCTATATGTGTAGTGCCAATGCTTTATCAAGATCTAGAAAGAACAGATACGCCTTTTTGGAGCTACTTCTGTCAAATTTCAGATTCAACAACCAGCTACGGCTCATACTCTGGGGCAGTACCAAACGAAAAAATTACGTGGGGTAAATTAGATATTAATACACCTAAATTTATTATTGAAAGTGATGCAACTATTGTTGCTCCATTAATTTTTGCCTATTTATTAGGTATGTAATTATAAAAAATATGTTGCGTAAAATTGTAGATTATCAAAAGTTAAACGAAGATATTTTAGCCTTACTTGTTGAGAAATTTCCCGATGGTTATGAAGATTCAGATGTTATAACCTTTAGAAATGCTAAAAATGAAGTTATTGAAGCTATAGAAATAAAAACAGAAGAT
This sequence comes from Seonamhaeicola sp. S2-3, assembly GCF_001971785.1. Classification (NCBI taxonomy): domain Bacteria; kingdom Pseudomonadati; phylum Bacteroidota; class Flavobacteriia; order Flavobacteriales; family Flavobacteriaceae; genus Seonamhaeicola; species Seonamhaeicola sp. S2-3. The sequence continues at coordinate 2,853,895 of NZ_CP019389.1, forward strand.
ACTGTATACCTAGTAAAAGTAGGCAAGCGTCTTGTCCAGGCTATGGAAGATTTTGAGGTAGATAACGATACTGACGATGATAATATAGAAGCGAATATTCAAACAGAACCTGTATAAGGTGAAGAATAAATTTCTGCATAAAATTTATTAAAATGAAAGAAAAAAGGGTAGATAAAGTCTACCCTTTTTATTGTTTTGTGCACACGAGAGGATTCGAACCTCCACGTCCTTAAGAACACTGCCCCCTCAAGGCAGCGCGTCTACCAATTCCGCCACGTGTGCTTTACTAATAAGCTAAAATAAAAAAGTTGAGCATATGCTTAACTTTTTTTGAGTGACTAGGCAAGGTTCTGAACCTAATGACCTAAAGCCTGTAATAATCTGTATCTTGCCTAGATTTATATATCTTGTTGACGATTTGCCAACCTTATGATTATTTAGTTATATCAAAGTACTTCCTTTTGGGGCAAATATATAGATTTAATTTTATAATTACATTAAATTAAAACGTAAGACTTTTATGTAGAAATGAATCATAAGTAACTAAAAAAATAGTGATTAAAATTATCGTTTCCCTAAATAGGTCTTTACATAGGCATACCTTCCATTTAAAAAATCTTCTGGGCAACTTCCTATTAGTTTTTTAAAATCATTGATAAAATGAGCCTGATCATAATAACCACAATCCAACGCATAGCCTATTAGTTTCTCATTTTCATTTCTATTTATGAGATCAAATAAAGAATTTAATTGTACCACTTTACAGAAATATTTTGGTGGTACACCAACAACTTCTTTAAATTTTCTTCTGAAATGACGTTCACTAATTTGAAGTTGATTTGATAATTCCTTCTGACTAATTACACCACCTTTGTTAATAATAATATCTATTGCCTGTTCTAACCATAATATCTTAGGTGTACTCTGGGTTACCAATTGGTCCATTAAATTGAATATAACTTCAATTCTTTCATGGTTAGTACTACATTTTAACAAGTTCATCTTTAAAATGGAAGTATCAATAGGAGCAATTTTTTCTAGAGGTTTCCAATGATTTAAAAAATACGCCCCTTTTTTATGGAAAAGATAATATGGTGCTGCTGGGGACAATAAAAAACCAAGTTGACCAATTTTACCCTTAAGTTCACTTTCCATAGTAACATTATATAGTAATCCAGCAATATTCAATTTGGATTCAGGAATAATTTTTTCCCCATCAATATAAAAAGCAGGTGTGTCATCATATACATAAACAAATAGCGGGAAGCAGGTAGGATGTATAGGAACACGGGTATTAACTTTATTTTCAGACTCACCTAAAATAATCGCTTTTATTAAAAACTTTAATCTCTCTGGAATTTTGTAGTCTATAGGATTAGCATATGATTTTAACATCTTTAAAAGATTAGGAAACGGTATGTCCGATTTTTACAATAACATGTTTTCAGTTACTCATAATATTGTAAAAATAAAAGACTTAAAATACTAAATTTTTGAAATTAATGCAAAAGTATCGAATACTGCTTTTTTTAGTTTTTACCTGTGTGGCTTCTTTTAGTCAAAACCAAATCTGTTTCAGGCAATTATCGATAAAGGAAGGTTTGTTTCAAAATAGTATGGTTAGAAGTAATGAAAAGATCCTTAATATGAAACATGATGAGGCTAAGATTACGCCTTTGATGGATAAAAAAACTATCTGCCCGATGTTTTTACCATAGAGTTTGATGCTTTATTCAAAAGGGTGCATAGACCAACTTATCAAAGCTATAATATTAAACAATAAAGGCACATACAGATGTATTCGTATAAACAAGCATAAAGATTCTATGTCGTGTAATATTATTGGTAGATCTCTTAAAGAATACAAATCATATGATGAATCTTTAGTTATAGAGACTTTGAAAGTAAGTTTAAACAAATGACAACTCAGGGATATCGACTTTTTCACCTCGAAACATATACTATAAATGGGAAACGAAAATGGGCTGGATTATTTAAAAAGAGGAATAAACGATATGCTTTGCATAGAAACTTATCTACTGAGGCATTTGAAAAAATAGAAAAGAAAATGATATTCAATCTGATTTAATAAGTATATGATATTCAAAATATTATGTTTTTAAAGCTTTATTAATATACATGATAAGTTTGAAAAAATGGTTATGAGCTTGCTGATTTCAAAATGTATTAAATGTGTATAAACTAGTTAAACTATAAAACAAAAATTATGAAAATGAAAAACTCAATTTTAGCAACAATTGTTATTTTTAGCTTTGTCTTTTCCTCTCATACTCAAGATATAAAAGGAAATATTACAATCAATGGTTCTTTCAAATCAATCATAAAAAAGGAAGATCCTTATGCGGTAAACCTGTTTAAAGATTTTAAGACGGGTAAACACCAAATATATACTGAAAATACAAATTAAACATTTTCGATTCTTGAGTAATACAATATACCATAGAATATGAAGAATGCGAACTATAAGAAGTAAGCATCTAAAAGAATAATTGATAACACTTAAAATCTAAGAACATGACATACATAAAACTAAAAAAACACATACTGTACAGCACATCAATCTTGCTGGTTATGTTGGTGTTGCTATCCTGCAAAAATGAAACCACTAAAAAAATTAAAAATTTAAAAAAGGAAACAAAAGCGGCTACCACTATTTTAAAAAATGTGAACACTACCCAAGAAAAAATAGAAGCCCTCTCTAAAGAAGAACCTTTATCCAACAAGGCCTTAAAAGAGTGGCTCCCCGAAACCTTAAACGGTATGAAACGCACAGGGTACAAGTCTGGAAGTGTCAATTTTGCAAATGCGCCATCCATTAGAGGTACCTTTAAAGAAGGTAATAAAGAATTTCATATAGAAGTGACCGATGGCGCAGGTGTCATGGCGGGCGTAGTACTTATGGCAGGTACCACTTATCAAATGGGTATGGAGGAGGAAGACGAACGCAAGCACATTAAAAAAGTAACCGAAAACGGAATCGAGGCACGCCAGACTTATATGAAACAACAAAATAACACCCGGTTGAATTTTTTGTACGAGAATCGGTTTTATGTTGAGGTCAGGGCTAACAGCATGACCCCTGAAGAAACCTGGGATGCCGTTGAAAAAATAAAACTTAACAGGCTAATGACTTTAACAAAATAAGCTATGAAAGTACTATTCTCTATACTGTTATCTACTTTTTTAAATTTTGCAGGCTATTCACAAATTGCAGCCATAAACAATACAATATCGGGCTGGAAGGACGGTTCTGCACTATTAATGGGCGATAACAAGGTTCAGGTGGGCGAAATCCATAATGATGGAACCTTCAATATTACACTTAAAGAAGGATATTTAGAACAGTTAAAAGCTAGTCGTGAAAAAGAAAATCCCTATCTCGAAAATGGTTTAATGGGAGTGCCAAATCTATCCTTTTTCTTTTCTTGTCGTGGAGGTCAATTGCAAAAAGAAAATACGGATCAACCAGTAGGGGTTTTATCCCTTTCGGGTGCCTTTGGGATTAAAAAAACACGAGATGATAAATTTAATATAGCCAATATGGTGCCATCAAGTTCTATAGCCTTTGCCAAATTTATTATCAACAGGGGTAGAATAAATGCAGTTCCAGGCTCTAGTATAAACTTTTACTATGTGGCTAAGCCCGCTGTAATTCAAGGGGTTTGTGAACGCCAAAGGAAAACTAATGAAGGCTTTGTGAGAATTGTCAAAAACTTTAATCTTAATTTTAAACCAGGTTGGAATTTGGTATCGCATGAAATTGAAGAAGTTTACACCACTAAATCTGGGGTAGCGCAACCTAAGGTAACCCATTACAGGACTATTGACAAAATGCCAGCAGACCTTGATTATCAAATTATTTTAACATCACAAAAATACCATTAACATGATAATGAAATATATTTTTACACTAATTATTATTCTAAGTTTAACCTCCTGTTCGGCACAGATATTTACCGGAACCTTAGACAAATGGGAACAAAAAAAAGCTGAAGTTGTAACCGGGTTGATGAAGCCTAAGGTTATTGGAACGATTGATGAAAATGGAAATTTCAATATTTCCTTGCCAGAAAATTATTTAGAAGCCAAGCAAAAAAAAATTGAAGAGGAAAATAGTAATTCTGAAAACTGGAACTCATCGCTGCTTACTGTAAAACAGGTCTTTAACTGTTATGGTGATTCCCTGCAAGTAACCAATGGTGACCAGTATCTTACTACATTGGGTACTATGAGTGTTTTTGATCTGGTCAATATGAAAGAAAAAAAGAAATATGGCTTTTTCTTAGCGGCAAGTTCCAAAACATTTGCAGAGGCTTACGCTTCTTTTGGGCAAAAAAATGCCAAACAAGGCTTTGTAGTTGATTATTACTATGTTAGTGAGCCAGCTATGGTGAAAGGTACTTGTCTTACGGTAAAATACACCGGTAATAATGATGAAAATTTTGAGAAAAAAACAGATTACAATCTCAACTTTAAAAAAGGGTGGAATATCGTGAAATATAAAATAGAAGAAGTGTATAAAAGCTCTTCAGGCAAAACCTATGCAAAGAATATTTCCTATAGTACTTGCCCTGAATTTCCCAAAAATATAGTGTTTACCTATTTTAAAGATTAAAAATTCAATGGTGGAATGTCCATCAACAAAAAATTACAAACCAACCAATATGATTTTTTGCCCAATACATTTTAAGAATAAAAACAATAAAGAGTAACAGATGAGAACAAGTTTTAAATTTTTACTGATGCTATTGTTTTTGTCAAGTTGTTCAAGTGATGACGACAATACACAACCAGAATCAATAATCCAAAACAGTGCACCAAATAGTTTTTCGCTTGCAGGTATAAGTGATAATGAGGAAAATGTTGACCTTACACCACTGTTTTTGTGGACAGAAGCTACAGATCCCGATGGAGATCCGGTAACTTACAGCCTTTACTTGGATACAGTTCAAAATCCGGTGAATTTGGTTTCATCTGGAATTACCGGTATTTTATATGGTATAGTCACTCCTTTGGATATGGAAAAAACATATTATTGGAAAGTAGAGGCAGAGGACGATAAAAGTGCCAAAACCGAAAGTGATATTTTTTCATTTACAACCAGGAATATAAACGATTATCTTTTGGTTCAAAATACTGATTTCTCTCCAAGAGCATTTCATAACATACTCGTTTATAATGATAAATTTTGGGTTATTGGTGGAGAAGGAGAAGATGGCAGTTACAAAAACGATGTTTGGTATAGCGACGATGGCCTGTCCTGGACGCTAGTTACCGGAAATGCAGCTTTTCCTCCACGGAAATATTTCACCACGACAGTATTTGATGATAAAATGTGGATATTAGGTAGCTATGATGGCTCTAATAATCTAAACGATGTGTGGTACAGTACAGATGGCGTTAATTGGCAACAAACAAACCCTACTACAATATTTCAGCCTAGACAACAACATGCTATGGTGGTTTTTGATGATAAAATGTGGGTCATAGACGGTGGGTCTAGGTTAAACGATGTTTGGTATAGTGAAGATGGTGTCAATTGGCAGGAGTTAGCGCAAACCAATACATTTACGGCAAGATTTGGACATAAAGCGCTGGTTTTTAATGACAAAATGTGGGTTGTCTCTGGTTATGATGGAAGCATATCTAACGATGTTTGGTATAGCGAAGATGGTAGCAACTGGGAGTTGGCAACAGACAATGCTGCTTTTACAGGAAGAACTCTTCATACCGTTGTAACCTACATGGACAAAATGTGGTTGATTGGAAGCCAAAGATTTGGTACGGTTTATAATGATATTTGGTATAGCGACAATGGAGAGGACTGGTACCAAACCACCCCAGACCAATTTTCAAAAAGAGAAGGACACACAGCAGTAGTTAAAGATGATAATATATGGATAATAGGGGGAGTTGATGAATTGGATGCCTTTTTGAATGATGTATGGACATTAAATTAAAAATTAAATAAATTAAAAACTTTAGTCATGAAAAGAATAATTACACTTTTTATACTCTTACTCAATTTTACAATAGCAAAAGCTCAACTCTATACAGAACTTGAAAAAATTGTAATCTCTCGAAACGAATATAACATTGCTTACTTTTAATTCGTTGCTTGTGGCTTTTGTAAGCCAAAATCCTTTAGTTGGAACTATTATTATCCAATTACTATTAAAATCAGCTTTGTTACTTTTTTCATTTTTTTAATCCTATATAAAGTTTAGGATATTTTAAAGCGAATAAGTATTAAAAAATTGTTCTATATCATTAATGTTTTTTAATCCTAAAATCCAACAAACTTCAGAAAAGTCTGAAAAGTCCATTCCGCCAGCTGAAATTGCCTTATTGTTATAGCGGCCCTCTTTTCCATTGTATTTGTTTGATAAATTTGTGGCAAGTTTCCATATTTCAAACAACTTTGGATTTGTGATTTTATCTTTCCAATAAGTGTATTTAGGGTCACAAAATCCAGGAGTTCCATTTCCTACAACATTTCCGTCAGGAATTTTCTTATAATCAGAATTTTCTTTTATAAATTTAAGATGCTCTGCAGAAGTATGTTTTTCATTCCAGTCACTATGTTGCACCACATGAATACGCTTTGTAACATCTATTTTAGGTAAGTCTATTTGAATAGCTTTTATTAATTTGGCCGTAAAATCAGATTGTCCAGCTTCTGCAATCCATATATCGCCCTGTTTTACAAGTGTTTTTAGGACGATTGTTTTAACTTTCTTAATTGCTTCGTTGAAATTTTCATTGGCATCTGTCCAGTTATTTCCAAAGCAGAGTTTTAATAAATCATTAGGTGGCACATATAAACCTTTTTGAGTACCATATGTGCCGGCAACTGCATGATATTGAATTTTAGAAAATTTTGCATTTAGTATCAAGGTTGCCATAGCGGCTATAGTATGTAGGTCATCTACATCTGTTTTACAATCAAATTGTACTAACAACAAATCTTTTTCTATATTGAAATTTTGTTCTTTTACAGATCTCAAACCTATTGCATTACCTTTGAAATTTATAAAGAGACTCACTATTGCTATGAATAATAATGCTTTTTTCATTTTTTTTTATTTTAAAATCGCGCCTATTTTTAGAACTATGCTTTTATAAGTAATATACGTTACAGCTAATATCTTAAATTTTTGATAAAGTCGAGTATATATGTACCTATCAATAGTTTATATGCATCTGTAGACGAAGTTAGAATTTTTATAATAAAAAATCAAGGCGTACTCTACTCATAGCTACTTGTTAATAATTTATAAACCAAAAAAGCGCTTAACAGATTTATTTAGCTTTTTTATAAAGCGGTATTCTGTAGGCTAGGGTATAGCTGTAGCTAGTGCCTATGCTACTACTATCATAGGTTTTGCCAAAACCAGGTACATATACATTCTGGAAGTTATCTGGTTCGTTTTCAGAAACTAAGGTTTTAAGTTGCACGTTTAACCCCATGTAAAGGTTGTTAAAGAGTTCTACCTTCATTCCTAAAATGAGTTCGCCCCAAAAAGCGGTTAAGCCACTAAATTCTTGTACTTCATCTGATGAATATTGAGGTTCCCAATATTGATTGGTATGGTAAATAGTAAAACTGTTTAAATCATGACTAAAGGTACTGGCACCCACTCTAAATCCGGCATAAACCATATTGTCCATGTCTAACCAATTGTCATACATATTTAGGTCTATGCCTGCTTTTAAATAAGAGCCTGTTGTGTTAATATCTAAATAATCGTTAACGGTACTTTTTTCTTCAAAACCTAGTTCGCCAGCAATGTATAAGTCTTTTTTTAATCTAAAATCTGCTGCTATTTCAAACCCTGTGTATTCATCATCAAGAAACGAGCGTGCTAGTTTACCAATATCGCCAGCAACTCTAAGTCCGTATTTATGCTTTATAACTAAGGAGTCATTAACCGCTTTAGGGATACTATCATTTTGTGCATTAACAGACACACAAAATAACATCATTGTAGTACTAATGAAAAATGTAAAAATGCGTGTCATAGTCATCTTCTATAGGTTCGTTATCGGTTAAGTTTTCTGTTGAAATTATCCAATTATCACCATCGTCTTCAACAGTTATTTCTACGCTCTTATAAATAGTTTTATACCCACAGGCACGAGAAACGTAAACCTCTTCTGTTAGGTAATTTATGGTAATAGTATCTGGGTTTCCGCCAATAATATCATCGCTGGTATCATCGGGGGTGTCATTATCATCATAACTATAATCTTTGTGAAGAATGTAAGTGGTTGAGTTGGCATCTGTTTTAAGAGGCAGTACTAATTGATTGGTAGTAACAGATTCATAACCCGATAAAATTTCGTCATTATCTTCGCCATATACTACCATGTTAAAAGCATTTTTTGAGCTTTCAGGGTTATTACTATCGTATAAGTCAATTATTAAATTTGGAGTGGTAGAGGTGCTTTCGGGACAAATATCATCGCGTTCGCAACTTATACTAATACCAACTATAAGCAGTATAATTGGAACAATAATTAATTTTATGTTTTTCATTCTTTTATAAAATAGATTCTGTTTTACTTACAGAATTCAACTTTTTTATAGTTACTTATCTTTTTTCCAAAAGTACAACATTTTCTACATGATGCGTTTGCGGAAACATATCTACCGCTTGCGTTTTGGTAACCTTATAAACGGCATCCATAAGAGCCAAATCTCTAGCTTGTGTTGCGCTATTGCAGCTTACATAAACTACTTTTTTTGGGCTAATGTTTAGTATTTGTTGTACTACATCTTTATGCATACCGTCACGCGGAGGATCTGTTATAATTACATCTGGTTGCCCATGGGTTTCAATAAACGCAGCGTTAAAAACTTGTTTCATATCACCTACAAAGAATTCAACGTTATTTATATTATTTAATTGTGCATTTTCTTTGGCAGCAGCAATAGCATCTGGAACCGATTCTACGCCTACCACTTTTTTGGCTTTTTTTGAAACAAATTGAGCAATGGTACCTGTGCCTGTATATAAATCGTAAACCAATTCATTACCAGATAATTCAGCAAAATCTCGTGTTATTTTATAAAGCTCGTAGGCTTGTTCTGAGTTGGTTTGGTAGAAAGACTTAGCATTTATTTTAAAACGAAGTCCTTCCATTTCTTCAAAAATATGGTCGGTGCCTTTGTAGCAAACAATTTCCTGATCGTAAATAGTGTCATTAGCCTTTTGGTTGATAACGTATAACAAAGATGTTATTTCAGGAAAGGTTTCCGATAGGAAATCTAACAACAATTCGCGTTTAACTTTATCATTTTTAAAAAACTGAATAAGCACCATAATATCACCAGTTGTAGATGTTCTAATCATCATGGTACGCAACAAACCTGTTTGATTTCTGGTATTAAAAAACTCTAAACTATTATCTATTGCAAATTGTTTTACAGCATTACGAATGGCGTTAGATGGGTCTGCTTGCAAATGGCATTTTTTTACATCTAATATTTTATCCCACATGCCAGGTATATGAAAGCCTAGTGCGTTTTTATCGCCTAAATCTTCATCACTTTTTATTTCCTCTAGTGTTAACCAACGGCTATCACTAAAAGAAAATTCCATTTTATTACGGTAAAAGTATTGTTTTTCAGACCCTAAAATAGGCGTAACTTCTGGTAGTTCAATATGGCCTATTCTAGTTAAATTATTTGTAACCTCGTTTTGTTTATACTCTAATTGGTACTTGTAATCCATGTGTTGCCATTTACAACCTCCACAGGTACCAAAATGTTCGCAAACTGGTTGTGTTCTTTTATTTGATAGTTTATGAAATACGGTTGCTTTACCTTCGTAGTAAGCTTTTCTCTTTTTAAAAGTTTGAATATCTACTACATCGCCAGGAACGGCATTAGATAAAAAAATAACTTTGCCATCGGGTGTTTTGGCAACTGTTTTACCTTTAGCTCCAGCATCTATAACTTCAATGTTTGTAAAAACTTGTTTTCTTTTTTTTCTAGACATTGTGCAAAAATAATAATAGCCGCAAATAAATGTTGTTTTATTTCTGTTAACTTTAAATGATTTTGGATTTTATGTTGAAAAACGCAAATGATTCGTTTTCTAGAAAACTGTGAAAATAGATTTTTATGAAGAATATTTGTTACCTTGCAAACCTATCCAGGGATGATTTCTCTCCCACGCTGAATTTTCGGAACTTTCTGAAAGGATAAAGGTAGAGCAGGAATGGTTATTTTATTAATTAAAAACTTTTTAAAATGGCTGTTTTAGAAAAATTAACATCACAGCAAGCAATTGAATTAGAAACAACGTATGGATCCAACACGTATCATCCGCTACCTGTAGTTTTAAGTAAAGGAGAAGGTGTGTATGTTTGGGATGTAGACGGAAAGCGTTATTACGATTTTCTTTCGGCATATTCTGCGGTTAACCAAGGGCATTGTCATCCTAAAATTATTAATGCTATGGTTGAACAAGCCAAAACATTAACGCTAACTTCAAGAGCATTTTTTAATGACAAATTAGGGCTATACGAAAAGTATGCTTGTGAATATTTTGGGTTTGATAAATTATTACCCATGAATTCTGGAGCCGAAGCGGTAGAGGCAGCTATTAAAGTGTGCCGTAAATGGTCTTATGAGGTGAAAGGTATTCCAGAAAATCAAGCTAAAATAATAGTATGCAATAGTAATTTTCATGGGCGTACTACAACTATAGTATCATTTTCTAGTGATAGTACCTCTAATAAAAACTTTGGACCTTATTCTGATGGTTTTATAAGTATTGATTATGATAATTTAGAACAATTAGAGTTGGCTTTAAAAAATAATCCAAATATAGGAGGGTTTTTAGTAGAACCTATTCAAGGAGAAGCAGGTGTGTATGTGCCTTCCGAAGGTTATTTAGCAAAAGCAAAAGCACTTTGTGAAGCACATAATGTTTTGTTTATAGCCGATGAAATACAAACAGGTATTGCTAGAACAGGTAAGTTATTGGCGGTGCATCATGAAAATGTAAGACCAGATATTTTAATTTTAGGAAAGGCTTTAAGTGGAGGAGCTTATCCAATAAGTGCAGTTTTGGCAGATAACCCAATTATGGATGTTATGACACCTGGAACTCACGGAAGTACATTTGGAGGGAATCCTTTAGCAGCTACTATTGCTATAGCTGCTTTAGAGGTTGTTAAAGAAGAAAATTTAGCCGAAAACGCTGCTGCTTTAGGCGAAATATTTAGAGCAGAGTTAAACAAGTATATTGAAACTAGTAATATTGCTACTTTAGTAAGAGGAAAAGGTTTGCTTAATGCAGTAGTAATTAATGATACTGAAGATAGTGATACCGCTTGGAATATTTGTTTAGCCTTACGTGACAATGGCTTAATAGCAAAACCAACACATGGTAATATTATTAGGTTTGCGCCACCTTTAGTGATGAATAAAGAACAACTATTAGATTGTGTTAGTATAATAACTAAAACCTTTAAACAGTTTGAAGCATAAAAAAAGCGACCATTTAGGTCGCTTTTTTTATGCTTAATAGCATGATTATTGTTGTCCCATTTGTTTTAAGGCTTCTTGGTATTGTTCCATTATTCCAGAGTAACCAACTGTAACAAACATAAATATTACATAGGCTATATAAATAGCACTAAGTATTACACCTATTATAGCTAGTATTTTTCCAGTTTTCACGTTAGAATATCCTGTATAGGCTTCAGGGTTTTCAGCGTATACCTTTGTAGCTTTATTAGCTAATACTATTGCAATAATACCTAGAATTAAACCGATAATACCATAGCAGCAGCAAGTTGCTATTGATAAGATTCCGAAAACTAGAATAAGCGTTGAATTTGGTAATTTTTGTTGTTCCATTTGATTGGTTTTAGTGTGTTATTTTTATTAAGTAACTAACCACAACTATTAAAACCGTTAGGAATATTAATCCCATTTTAATTTTATAGTCGTGTTTAAATTTTATAAACAGATTAAATATAAGAAAAATCAGTAATATAAAAATATTGTAAATGGCAGGGTACATATAAAATGCCTCTACAAATTCTCCTTTAAAAATTAAAGCAATAGACCTTTGTATACCACAACCTAAACATTCAACTCCAAAAAGTTGTTTGTTTAAACATGGTAGCATATATCCTTCCATACTAATGATAAATATTTAAAATTTATGCTAATGTAATAAATTATATCTCTATTACTTTTGGTTGTTAATTACAATTTTTTGAGTTTTAGCAGCATCGTTATCTGTTGTTACTTTAGCAACATATACACCTGTACTTAGGTTTTTTGTTGAAAATGACAGCGTGTTATTACTTGAATTTATGGTTTCAAATAAAACACGTTTTCCACTAACATCAAATAGTATTATTTCCTTTAGTTTTAAACTATTGGGGTTGTTAATAACAACTTGTGCTTGTGTGTTATTTTGGTATATTTTAAAGTTACTAAAAGTCTCTTCAGTAGTGTTTAAGGTGTTTTTAGCAAACGTAATTTCAAACCTGTCATTATAAACACCTTTATTTAAAACGGTGTTAAAACTTCCGTCTTTAATATTGGTATATGTGTTGGTTTCATTATCAAACATATATACATCCACATCATTAGGTATGTTGTTAAGTTGATTTACGGTAACGCTAAAAAGCGTATTGTCTTGGTTGGTTTTAAAACCAAATTTTAATCTGGTGCTTTCAGAATAGTTAATAGATTTAATAGATAAATTTTTATCTTCAGAAATTAAATACGCATCACTACTTAAGGTGTTTACATTTGAGCCATCAAAACCTTTATTGTAGGTATTGTTATTGGGTGTGCCTTCTCTAAAAGCAATAACATTCTCTTTGTAAAAAGCATTATTAACGTGCGTATGTATTCTTATTTCAGGTATTATTGTTGGGTTATCAATAATCTTTTTATAATCTACACCGTTGTGAGACATTGGGTAGTTTTTTGTTTGTGTGTTTTTACCTGTTTTTTTACTGTTTTTTGCAAAAATAGAACCATTACCACCGGGTGTTGAATCTTCTTTAAAATAAACACGCATAGCGTTGGTAAATTCAGCATCACCACCAATACCAATAGGATCACTTGCTATTATAAAACCTTGTCCAACGGCAGCAAAACGCCTTTGGTTGTTACCGCTAAAATCAGTTGTGTTTCCAGTAGTAGTACCATTTGTTGTACCGTCGCCATTATAGTTTTCAAAAGGCGCAAAGGTGTAGGTGCCATTATCTGTGAAATCAGCTAAATCACCAGGTGTATATACACCATAACCACCTTCATAATCAGCTAAAAAATGCGAGTTTTTTGGTTTTTGTTCCCAGAAATAAATTTCATTTAAAAGTATAGCTTGATTGGTTACTGATTGTGCAAAAAACAATTTTAAATCTAGTGCAGAAGGGTATGGGTTACCTGTTAACGTTTGTGCACTGTTAGGTATTCCTGATGGTTGATCATCAACACCATAAAATCTACAACTTACTAAAATGGTTCCATTATTTGGGCGACCTCTAAAATCTAATACATTATCAGTATTTGGGCTTCCTTTTAAGGTAAAACCATAACCTGTTTTAATATTGCCGGTATCAAACTCTTGTTTCCAACTGTAGTAGCCTTTGCCATCGCGCAAACTGTAAATCCAGTAATTTGAAAGTTCAGTGGCTGTACCTTCATAGCTTGTTGTGTACCCGTAAGGAACAGATGTAACATTGCTAACATCAGTGTCATCATCAGGGTCGTGTATATTGGTACCGTTAAAATCTACGTTTTGGTTTGAAGTATTATCACTAACTCCAACTGGCGAACACCAAAAGTTGTATTCATATACATTAGTGGTTTGATTTTGGTAAACAGATATTTCACCCTCATCAGAATTTTTTATATTGGCATCTTGCAATAATTGAGCATCGCCTCTTAAGTAAAAGTTTGATGTGGGAGATTCTAACCTAATGTCATTAGTTACAAAAACAGGCACATCTAGTGCGTATAATTCGGTATTGTTTCCAACGTATAAATCTTGAGAATAGGTATTTAAACAGAAAGTTAATACGCTTAAAACTAAGACGATATGTTTCATGATTTGGGGCTTAATGAACGTTGCTAAAATACAATATTTTTTATGGTATTTAAAATTGCTAGAAAATATTAACAGTTTTACACTTATTCATTATAATTTTGTTTAAAATTTAAAATGAAATATTTAAACTATATACTCATTCTTTTGGGAGCCATTGTTGCTTTATATGCAAACAGTAGTAAAGCTCAAAATGTATTAGTACTTATATTGGGTATTGTTTTGCTTATGGTAGGTATTTACAGAATATCTAAAACAATACCAAGTAAAAAGGATAAAGACGAATTTAATAATACAGAAGATTAAAGTGAATTTTAAAAAAGGAGATACTGTTTTTGTTTTAGATGAAGATTTATCTGGAATTGTAAAAAATCTTAGCGGTGATACAGTTTCTATAGAAACTGAAGATGGGTTTTTACTAGATTTTAAAGCAGAAGCTTTGGTAAAAGCCAAAACAGGTTCTTTTAAAAATGATATTTTCTCGCATTCAAATTTAAATACGGTTGTTTATGAAAAGGAGCAAAGCAAAAAACGAAAGCAACCAAAGGTAAAAGCAAAAGAGCGTTTTCAACCTACTTTAGAGGTAGATTTACATATAAATCAGTTAGTGAAATCTACTAGAGGCATGACTAGCCATGACATGTTAACATTACAGCTAGACACTGCTAAACGGCAATTAGAATTTGCAATAAAAAAACGTATTCAAAAAGTAGTGTTTATTCACGGTGTAGGCGAAGGCGTTTTAAAATTAGAACTAGAATATTTATTTGGGCGTTATAACAATATAAAGTACTACGATGCCAATTACCAAAAATATGGTTTAGGTGCTACAGAGGTTTATATCTATCAAAATGTAAAGCCTAATTAAAAACAGGAGATAGGGTTTCAGTTTCACTGGTATTACTATCGCTTAAAGTACCAAAATATAAACTTTCTATTACTGCTTCGTTAATAGAAATATTCTTTACAGTTACAGTTACTAAATAAGATTTAGATACAGTATGTGTTCTATATTCGGTAGCAGGAATATTATTTGAAACATCAGGGTTTAGGTAATCTGGTCCAACATCTTCATTAGTAACATCATTAGTAGGATTTTTATCTTGGCTAGAAGTTTCCTCATCACGGGTGTTAACCCCATCGCCATCATCATCAGCATCTAAATAATCTGGGATACCATCATTGTCAGTATCTTGAGCATCACTTAAATCGCCATCACCGTCTGGGTCTGGGTTTTCATCTTTAGTTAGCACATTATCACCATCGTCATCAGCATCTTTATAGTTTGGTATGCCGTCATTATCAGTATCATCATCTGTTAAATCACCATTTCCGTTAATGTCTTCTAATGCACTATCAATGCCATCACCGTCATCTTCTGTTAATACAGTAAGTATATCTATTGTACTATCATAACTCACTTCATTGCGGGTTATGTTAACTACATCTGGAATATCTTCGCAAAATAAATTAGAGATATTTTCATCACTATAAGTTCTGTAATAAAAAGTAACCGATTTATCTGTAATCTCAAGGGTATCGTTATCTCCAACATTAATGAGGTCTTCTAAGGTGAAGTTAGGAATAAGGATTGATAATGATTCTGAAGGATCATTTTTAGTTTTATAAATTACCAAATCTGATACACCTTCGCAAGCATAAAATTCATCATCAAAATCAAGATTAAATTCAATAATATCGCCATCATCACATGAATAGATGCAGATTAAGAAAATAGAAAATAAAACAAAAATTAACTTGCGCATTGAGTATATATTTTAAAGCAAAAATAATAGAATTGTTATTTATAACGTATCATATTGAAAATAATTTTATTTCAAGTATTTTTGAGCTCTAAAAGGATCAAATCCTTAAATTTACTTATAATGAAGCCTGTTTATTTTGATAATGCTGCTACCACACAAATACGAGAAGAAGTAATTACTTCTATGCGTAGTGTTATGGAAAATAATTACGGAAACCCTTCGTCTTCGCACAGTTTTGGAAGAGCTTCAAAGGCTTTGGTGGAACAATCTAGAAAAACTATAGCCAGTTTTTTTAATGTATTGGCTAGTGAAATTATTTTTACTTCGGGAGGTACAGAAGCCGATAATTTGGTATTAAGAAGTGCTGTTAGAGATTTGGGGGTGGAAGAAATAATTACTTCAAAAATTGAACATCATGCCGTTTTGCACACTATTGATGCTCTTGTTGAAGAATATAATGTTACCGTTAAATACGTGAAATTAGATTTAAATGGAAGTATAGATTTACTTCATTTAGAAAGTTTACTGCAGAATACAACCAAGAAACAATTGGTTAGCTTAATGCAAATTAATAACGAAATAGGTAATATTTTAGATGTGAAAACAGTGGCAGAAATGTGTAAAGCACATGATGCTTTGTTTCATACCGATGCGGTACAATCTGTAGGGCATTATCATTTAGATTTACAAGAAGTTAAAATAGATTTTTTAGCGGCATCGGCACATAAATTTCATGGTCCTAAAGGGGTAGGGTTTGCTGTTGTTAGAAAAAATACAGGTTTAAAACCGCTTATTTTTGGAGGTGAGCAAGAACGCGGTCTTAGAGCAGGAACCGAAAGTGTGCATAACATTGTGGGTATGGAAACGGCTTTAAAATATGCTTATGGTAATTTAGAAAAAGAAGCTCTGTATATTAAAAACTTAAAGCAGTATTTTGTAAATAAAATAACTAAAACCATACCAGAAGTAGTTTTTAATGGACTTTCTAATGATATGGATAAAAGCGCTTATACTTTAGTGAATATTTGCTTACCTACAACCTTGGGTAGCGCAAGTATGTTGCAATTTCAGTTAGATTTAAAAGGAATAGCATGCTCTAGAGGTAGTGCTTGCCAAAGCGGAAGTGCACAAGTATCTCATGTGTTAACAGAAATTTTATCTGATGATGCTATTAAAAAACCATCATTACGTTTTTCTTTTAGTATTTATAATACTACAGAAGAAATTGATTATGTAGTTGAAACTCTAAAAAGCTTTTGCTATTAAATAATATATTGTTTATTTGTTTTTATCTCTAGTTTATTTTCGTAAATTTATTCCATTAGTCTCTCACATTAGTTTACCCAAATTTAAAATTATTATCATGAGAGCCTACAAAATTTACTTTTCTTTATTAGTTCTAGTATTTCAGTTAAATTTATTTGCTCAAGTTGGTATTGGTACAGCTACGCCAAAACCCTCTTCAATTCTAGATGTTGAATCTACCACACAAGGGATGTTAACACCACGAATGACAACTGCACAAAAAAACGCTATAGCTACGCCTGCAGAAGGGCTTTTAGTGTTTGATACTGATGAAAACTTGTTTTATTACTACAGCGGATCTGTATGGTTGCCGCTTTCAACCCAACAGAGAGATAATTATAAATTAGTAAAAAGCGCCGCAGATTTAGCTGATGAGCTTACTGTTGGTGGTGGTACCGAGTATTTGTTAACAGCTAATACACTTTATGAAATAAATGGTACTATAACTTTGGCTGTACCAATTAATTTGAATGATGCTTACTTAACAGGTAGAGATACCAATGAAGATGTGCTTGTAGGTACAGGTACTTTGTTTCAGGGAAATACAGGTGGTTCAATACGAAGTTTAACGCTTACTGCACCCGGTGGCACTGTTTTTAGCTTAACAGGTACAGGAGTAGAAAATTTAATATTAAGAGATGGCTTTATTGTAAATTCAGGTAGTGTTGGTATTATTTCAGGTTTTAATCTTGTATTTAATAGCATTTTGCAGTTTGTGAATAATGCTGCAGGTATAACCTATACAAATATTCATCAGTTATTATTGAATTCTGAAGGATGGGATGGTACAAACGCAGGCACATACCAAACTATGATTGGTGATTTTGAAGTTATTGCTAAACAAGGTGGTTTTACTAAGGTTACTGGAACTAATGTAGGTTTTGATGTTACAGGTGTTACCTCTATTACCGGAGGAGCTACCTTTGCAGATGTAGCTTTTTACGGTGGAGGAAATTACATTAACGGAACATCGCCATATAGTGGTTATAATTTTACCAGAGACTGGGATGTGAATTGTCCAGGATTACCTGTTGAAACCGATGGTGCTGCAGCAGGAAATTTCTATTACAACGGTGATGTAACTTCAGGTTTTTCTCAAACCATAAGTAACGGAATTGCCGATGAAGTTCAAGGAAGTGGAACTTTTGTTACTAATAATTTGTTTAGGTTTACTAGCGCAGGAGGTAATAATAGGCTTGTTTATGATGGTGTAAAAGAACGACAATTTCAAGTAAACGCATCGTTATCTGTTAGAGTAAATGGAGCAGCAACTAATTTTTACGCGTTCTACATAGCAAAAAATGGATCTGTAATTACTGAATCTAATGCTGTAGTTTACATAGATAATGATAATCAAATCCAAAATGTAGCTATAAATACCAATACCAACTTAGCTAATGGAGACTATATTGAAGTCTATGCACAGCGTTTAACCGGTGGAGGTAATGATAATTTAATCGTATTTTCAGAAAACGTAAGTATAAAATAATTAGAATTTCATAGTAGTTCTCACGTTAAAAACACGAGGTGTTAAATAATTAGGAATAGCGTATTGTTGCTTGCTATACACATCTCTTACCCAAGTGTTTGTGATAGAGTTTTGTACATCAAACATGTTAAAAATTTCAAAGCCAAATGAAAGTTCTTTAAAAGGCTTTTTCCATCCGTGGTTAAATTGCTTTTTATCATCAACCAAAACCCATTGTAAACCAAAATCGGCTCTTTTATAATCGGGTAAACGGTTTTGGTACACATAAGGATTTGCATAACTTGGAGAACCACCAGGCACTCCAGTATTATAAACCAAATTTAAGTACATTTTTAGATTGGGTACGTTGGGTACATAATCTTGAAATAAAGCAGCAAATTTTAAACGTTGGTCTGTTGGTCTTGCTATGTAGCCTTGATTATCAATATTCTCTTCTGTTTTTAAATAACCAAAACTAAACCAAGATTCGGTACCAGGAACAAACTCTCCATTTAAACGCATATCTAATCCGTAAGCATAAGCTTTGGCATTGTTGTTAGCACTGTAGCGGATACGAACATTTTCAATAGTATACGGATTTACATCGGTTAAATTTTTGTAATAAATTTCAGAGGTTAGTTTAAAAGGTCTGTCCCACATTTTAAAACTATAATCATTTCCTAAAACCAAATGAAACGATTTTTGTGCTTTTACGTTGGGTTGCACGGTTCCGGTTGCATCACGTAATTCTCTGTAAAATGGAGGTTGATAGTATAAACCAGTAGCAATTCTAAAAAGCATATCTTTTTCCCAATTTGGTTTAATTGCAAATTGAGCTCTTGGGCTAAAAACTGTTTGGTTAGATGATGAAATATCATTGCCTTTAACAGACCAATTATGCACTCTAACACCTGCATTGTACCAAACATCATTATTTCCTAATGTAGAACGTTTACTCCACTGGGCATAAGCTTGTATTCTGTTAATTTGTGTGTTATTTGTTGCTCTTATATTTTGATAAGGCTCTAACGGACCACTATAAGGTGCGTAAGGTTGTTGGTTAGTTGGTTCCGTTTTTGGAGGCCTTATAGAAAAACCTGCAGAGTCAATAACTTCCCATTCAACCAAGCGGTCTCTAATATCTTCATGGGTGTATTTTACAGACCATTCAATGCGGTTGTCATCAATTTTAAAATCACCTTTATGTTCAATATTAGTAATAAGTGCGTCTAAATCATTTCTACCATGATTTAGTTGGCTTCCTATACCTTCGCTAAACTCTACTTCACCAATATCTTCATCACCAATATCAGTATTTACTTCACCTAAACTGTATTGTGCTAAAATATCAAAATATTCTTCCTCTGTAGTGTGATAGGTTGAGGTTATAAGCTTTAGGGTTAGGTTGTCATTAGCAAAATAAGTGCCTTTAAATGCTCCAAAATAGGTTTGGTACTGGTCTTTTTCTTGTCCTTCGTAAAACACTAAAAGCGCAATAGGATCTGTTAGTGTACCAAAATTAGTTTGTCGCGTTTGTGGTTCGTAATTATATTTGTTTATGGAAGCATTTCCTAAAAAGCTTAAATGAAATTTATTTGTGAATTTATAGGTTAGGTAAGCCTGAATATCTGCAAATGTGGGGTTAAAATTGGTTTCGGTTTCTTTTGCATTTACAAGTAGACTGTTATCACGATAACGAGCACCTATAATGCTTGTAAATTTTGAGTCTTTACTAATGTTTTCTAAAGAAACACTACCACCTAAGAGACTTAAATCTGCATTTACTTCAAATTGATAAGGTGTTTTGTAAGTTATATCTAAAACAGATGATAATTTATCGCCATATTTAGCTTGAAAGCCTCCTGCCGAAAAATCGACATTTTGAACCAAATCGGTATTAACAAAACTCAATCCTTCTTGTTGCCCAGAGCGAATTAGAAATGGTCTGTAAACTTCAATATCATTTACATATACTAGGTTTTCGTCATAATTACCGCCTCTAACAGAGTATTGCGTACTTAATTCATTATTGTTACTAACACCAGGAAGTGTTAAAAGTAAATTTTCAACACCCGCATTGGCTCCAGGTATTTTTCTAATAACTTCTGGTTGAAGCGTTACAATACCTTCTACTTCTTTTCTTCTGGTAGAATTGATGATTACCGTTGAAATTTGCTCTAACGATGTTTTCATAACCGGATTAAACTCAAACGCTTCACCATTTTTTAAATTAAAAGTGCTTACAATTTTTTTATAAGAAAGATGAGTGAATTCTATTGAAACATCTAGGTTAGAAGGGATTTCTAATATATAAAAGCCATTAGCGTTGGTTTTAGTACCCATGCCATTGGCATTAATATTTACATCTTCTATAGGTAAATTATTTTCATTTAAAATAACACCTCTAATAGTAGCAGTTTGCGAAAAACCTGTTAATGTGATTATAAAAAATAAAGCAAACCAAAAACTTTTGTGGGAATTGTAAAGAAGGGACTCACAAGAAATAGTTTTTAATTTTAATAAAAACTTAGAGGTGATTAAATCTCGATTACCGAGTGAAAATTTTGTTCTCAAAGGTGGTTAAAGTTTATTTTCTGTAAAACAACGCTTCAAAAGTAGAATTATTTCCAACATTATCAGTAACAATTACTTTTAAATTATTCTTTGTATCGGTAACAACACCATCGTTAAAATCATGTGTTAAGGTTTTTGTTTTATAATCATACTCCATTAAAATCCATTTTCCATTTACTGTAGCTCTGTAATTAGACACACCAGAGAGTTTATCGTTAATTTTAACTTTTAAATATCTGTATTTACTTAGCCATTGTCCGTTTTTAAAATTTAAAGGAGAAATGGTAGGTTTTATGGTATCTGTTGCTAGGGCATAAGTGCCAAGGTATTTTGTAGTTGCTATTAATAAATCACCTTTTCTTTTTGTTGATGTATATGCCGGATATTTGTTGTAACCTAATAATCTAGCAATGTATAGTTTATTTTTATCTTGGTCTTTATAGTTACTAATATCATAGGTTATTTTAAAACTCTTTTTGGTTGGTATGACGTTTTTATGAAGTTTTAGGGTATCGTTATTAACTTCAAAGTCTATATAAAAGTCTTCGTAAAATGTGTCTTTATAAAAATCAACAGTTACTTTGTCTTGCTTTAAATTAATAGCTTGGTCTGCTTTTATGAAATAAGGCGTTGTTTTTGGTTTTAAAGGAGTTACCGTTTTGTTTTTAGTACCTTTTATATTTAAAGTTACCCAAGTTTCATTGTTTTTATAATCTGCAACTCTAATTTTGTAGACAGAATGAGTACTGTCTTCAATATTTAAAATGCCATTATTTAAAACTTCTTTATAAATACTAAGCGGGTTGTTTATTTTGAATAATTTTTGAATGCGCTGCTTTTTAGTAACATAGTGTTCATAATCAATTAACTGATTAATATGTTTGGTTTCAGCAAAAGAAAAACGTTTAAAGTCTAGCTCAAAATTATTGTTGCCATTAAAAAACGTTCTAATATTATAAACACCATTAGAATTAGCAGCAAGATTTTGCCTATCATTAGTTTCAATTCCAAAACCAATATTTCCAAAGGCTTCAATATTCTCAACTACATAATCTCCATTTTTTAACGGAATTAAACGTAGTTTTTGTTTTTCATTAGAGTTGTTAACAAAGGAGTTTTCATCTAAAGGATACGCATAAATAGATTTTACGTATGGTTCTTTAGAATCAGCAATATCAATTCCAAAAAGCATAGGGTTTATTGGGCGTTCTGCATTATCTCTAATTTCAAAATGTAAATGAGGACCACCAGAACCACCAGAATTGCCACTGTAAGCTATTAAACTACCTTTTTTTACTGGTAAGGTTTCAGCACTGGGAAACATTTGAACTTCATAAGATTCTTTCTTATACTGCTGTTTTTTTACATAAGCTTCAATAGCTGGAGCAAATTTTTGTAAATGCGCATAAACCGTAGTGTAACCATTTGGGTGGGTTATGTAAAGTGCTTTTCCGTATCCGTAATGAGACACTTTAATTCTACTAACATAACCATCAGCTGCGGCTTTTACTTTTAATCCAACACGTTGTTGTGTTTTAATATCTAAGCCAGCATGAAAGTGATTTGAACGTAACTCTGCAAAGGTGCCAGATAAGATTAAAGGAATGTCTAAAGGATTGCTAAAATAATCTTGTGGATATTTATTTTGAGCACCAATTAAAAAAGGGAAAACAAAAGTAAGTAATAAGATTAATCTCATAGAAAAGTTTAATGGCTAAAATATTAATTTGACATGAATAAGCAAAGAGAAAACAAAAATCAAGCCATTGTTTTTTGTGAAAGCCCATTTACTATACTTTTAAAAATTTTATAAAAACAATTGTTATTTAAGTTTAGGTATGTTAACTTTGTGAGATAAGTATTGAATTTTGTAAATGAGTAATATTGAAGATATTGTAGATTCTTTAGAAAACAAAATTAGCAAGGTATTACACAAACTAGAGCTTTTAAAGCTAGCTAATTCAAAATTATCTAAAGAATTGGAAGCTTCAAAACAAGAAATTCAGAACCAAAAGAAGCTTAATGCTCAGTGGGAAGAAAAGTATGAAGCTCTCAAAGTAGCAAATACAATACTTGGTAGTGACGATAATAAAAGAGAAACTAAGCTTAAAATAAACGCGTTAATCAGAGAAATTGATTATTGTATTGCGCAACTCTCAGATTAATGTAACATAAATTCAATGTCAGAAAAGCTTAAAATAAAGCTATCAATAGCTAATAGAGTATATCCTTTAACCATTGAAGCAAGTCAGGAAGAAGGATTACGTAAAGCTGCTAAAAACATTGATTATATGATTAAACAGTTTGAGCAAAGTTATTCTGTTAGAGATAAACAAGATGTATTAGCAATGTGTGCTTTACAATTTGCATCTCAAGTAGAACAGAAATCTATTGATAAAGAGAATGTGAATAACCATGTAGAGGTAAAGCTTAAAGAGCTTAACCAATTATTAAATTCACATTTAAACTCTTAAACGTTCTTTAAAATAAACTAAAGTTACTGCCTGCATTAGTTATTTTTTTTGATAAACTCAACGTTAATTCTTTAAAAAGGGTGAGTTTAAGTTGTAAAAGCAAGCCACCTTGTAGTGGATCCTTGATCAGCTTGTTAGCCCTAAACTTGTTTTTAAGGAGTTTATACAAAACTTTATACTAGTGTAGGCTTTTTTTATATATATAATACAACTAAATTTAAGAATGGATAACCCAATCATAATAGCCGTAGGAGGCGCAATTTTAGGCTTAATAATAGGATTTGTAATAGCCAAAGTGTTAGAGAAAAGTAAAGCTTCTAAATTAATTAAAGAAGCTAAAAAAAATGCCACTTTAATATTAAAAGAGGCAAGGAGTGAAGGAGAAAATATTAAAAAAGATAAGATTCTTCAAGCTAAGGAGAAGTTTATAGAACTCAAGGCAGAACATGAAAAAGTGATTTTGTCTAGAGATAAAAAAATGGCTGAAGCCGAAAAAAGAACAAGAGATAAGGAATCTCAAATTTCTAGTGAACTTTCTAAAGGAAAAAAATTAAATCAGAGCCTTGAAAGTAAAATAAAAGATTACAATTACAGGCTTGATGTATTAGAAAAGAAACAAGAAGAGCTTGATAAACTGCATAAAAGCCAAGTACAACAACTAGAAGTTATTTCTAGTTTATCGGCCGAAGAAGCTAAAGAACAACTTGTAGAGTCTTTAAAGGGAGAGGCTAAAAATGATGCCATGGCATTTATTCAAAGCACTTTAGAAGAAGCTAAATTAACAGCAGAACAAGAAGCTAAAAAAGTTATAATTAATACCATCCAACGCATAGGAACAGAAGAAGCAGTTGATAATTGCGTATCTGTTTTTAATATAGAATCTGATGATGTTAAAGGTAGAATTATTGGGCGTGAAGGACGTAATATTCGTGCTATAGAAGCGGCTACAGGTGTTGAAATAATTGTTGATGATACGCCAGAAGCAATCATATTATCTTGTTTTGATTCTGTAAGAAGAGAAATAGCCCGTTTATCTTTACATAAGTTGGTAACCGATGGTAGAATTCACCCTGCACGTATAGAAGAAGTTGTTAAGAAAACAAAAAAACAAATAGAACAAGAAATTATTGAAGTAGGTAAACGCACCGTTATAGATTTAGGTATTCACAACCTAAACCCAGAGCTAATTAAAATGGTAGGGCGTATGAAATACCGTTCTTCTTATGGTCAAAACTTGTTACAGCACTCACGTGAAGTAGCTAAGCTTTGTGGTGTTATGGCAGCAGAATTAGGATTGAATCCTAAATTAGCTAAACGTGCTGGTTTACTGCATGATATAGGAAAAGTGCCAGATGCTGAAGCAGATATGGAAACACCACATGCTATTTTGGGGATGCAATGGGCAGAAAAATTTGGAGAAAAAGTAGATGTTTGTAATGCTATTGGTGCGCACCACGATGAAATTGAAATGAAATCTTTATTAGCACCAATTATACAGGTGTGTGATGCTATTTCTGGAGCACGTCCGGGAGCGCGCCGCCAGGTATTAGATAGTTATATTCAACGTTTAAAAGACCTTGAAGATATTGCTTTTGGGTTTAATGGCGTTAAAAAAGCCTATGCCATTCAAGCAGGTAGAGAACTTCGTGTTATTGTTGAAAGTGAAAAAGTAAATGATGATAAAGCAGCAGATTTATCATTTAATATTTCGCAAAAAATTCAAACAGACATGACCTATCCAGGTCAGGTTAAAGTAACGGTTATTAGAGAAACCAGAGCTGTTAATATAGCTAAGTAAGTAGTATAAATAGTAGAAGTTTTGAATATACAAGATATAAAAATCCAGATTTAATCTGGATTTTTTTTGATATTCATAGTAATAGTAAAAGTAGTACCTACATTAACTTGACTACTAATTTCAATAGTTCCTCCAAGGGTTTCTACTTGACTTTTTGTTAAATATAAGCCCACGCCTTCAGCATTTTTATTTCCATGAAATGTACGGTATAACCCAAAAATATCATTACCATATTTATCTAAGTCAATACCAATACCATTATCGGTAACCGTAATGGTTAAAATGCCGTCTTCAGATAATTCAGAATCAATATTTATAATAGGTTTTCTGTCTGGATGTGAGTATTTTAAAGCATTAGAAGTTAAGTTTTGAATAATACTCTCCATATAAGAACGGTTGGCATAAATATAAATTTCAGGATTTACATTGTTAATAATGAGTGCTTTTTTATTAGCAATTTCAATATCCATAATTTTGAATGTGTCTTCCATACATTGATAAATGTTTAGCTTTTCACGTTCAATTTTTTTGGTAGATTGCTTACTAACAATTTCATTTAAATTAACAATGGTTTTACTCAAAGAATTTGATACAGTTTTTAAGTGCTTTATTAACTCTTCTTTTTCCTCATCGGTATCGGCGGCATCATAAAACTCAAGTAAACTTTCAAAGTTACCAGTGTATTCTTTTAAATTATGAGTAACAATGTGTGCAAAATTTTGGAGCCTTTTATTTTGATTGGTTATAATATTTAAGTTCTGTACTGTTTCTACTTCTTTTTCTTTTCTTTCTGAAATATCACATACAGTTCCAATAATACGCAAGGGGGTTCCTAATTTGTCTCTTTCTACTACGCGTCCACTGTCTTTTACCCATTTATATTTTCCTTTGCTGCATAAAACTCTGTGTTCACTTATATAATTTGGAATTTCTCCATCATAATGTTTTTTTAGAGTAGATATTAGTTTATCTAAATCTTCAGGGTGTATTATTTTTTTCCAGTCAAATGTAGTTTCATGTTTTTCATCAAGGCATAAAATTCTTTTAGCTTCTTTAGAATAATGAACAGTATTTGTTGTTAAATGGAAGTCCCAAACTCCAATATTAGAGTTTTCTAGGGCGAATTTTGAGGTGAGTTTATCGTAATTTAAATTTATATTTACGTCTACAATATTTCTAATAGTGTAGTTTGTTTTTAAATTTTCATTCATTATAAGTAGGTAATTAAAATCAAATATACTTAAATATCGATTAAAAGACAAAAAACATCGGTTAAATGCATTATTTTCTAGGATGATACTTTTCAACCACTTTAGTTAAGTGACTTTTGTCTACATGTACATAAATTTCGGTAGTAGTAATGCTTTCATGCCCTAGCATAAGTTGAATGGAGCGTAAATCGGCATCATTTTGTAATAAATGTGTAGCAAAAGAATGCCTAAACGTATGGGGTGATATGCGCTTTTTTAATCCTATTTCTTCGGCTAGTTGTTTTACAATAGTAAAAACCATGGCTCTGGTAAGTTGTTTACCTCTTCGGTTTAAAAAAAGAGTATCTTCAAACCCTTGTTGGATGTTTAAATGGGGTCTAATTTGGTTTTTATAAATGTTGATATACTTTTGGGTAGACTCTACAATGGGCACAAAACGTTGTTTGTCTCCTTTACCAGTAACTTTAATAAACCCTTCATCAAAAAATAAATCAGATATTTTTAAATTAACAAGTTCGCTTACACGCAAGCCGCAACCATAAAGGGTTTCAAGCATTGCGCGGTTGCGTTCTCCTTCAGGTTTGCTTAAATTTATGGCAGCAATTATTTTATCAATTTCTTCTTCAGATAAGGTATCAGGAAGTTTTCTGCCAATTTTGGGCGACTCAATAAGCTCTAAAGGGTTTTCTTTTCTGTAATCTTCAAACACTAAATAAGAAAAAAAACTTCGTAAGCCCGAAATAATTCTAGATTGTGAACGTGCATTAACGTTTTTAGCCACCTCATAAATAAATTGTTTAATGGTTTCAGATGCAATTGAAATAGGAGAGGCGTTAATCTCATTTGTTTCAAGATATCTAATAAGTTTTATTACATCACGAGCATAATTATCTATAGAATTATCAGATAATCCACGTTCTATTTTTAGGTATAATTTATAATCTTTAAGTAATTGCTCCCACTTCATGTTGGGTAAAAATAATATAATTTATTATAATAGGTAACTCTTTGAAATGCAGATAAATCGGATAAAATGCATTTTTTTTAGAGGAATTTATTTGCTTTTACCAAAAATATGTTCGTCTTTTGTTGTCAATTAAACAAATTTCAAACTTAAAAATTATGAAAAAATTATTAATGAGTGCTGCAATTGCAGTTTTAGCATTTTCACAAGTAAATGCTCAGGATGAAACTCTTTATTTTGGTTTTTCTGAAGGAGATGTTATTGTTGAGGGAAATGTAAATTTCAATAGTACTAATGACAAAAATTCTGATACAAAAACCAATGCATTTGGTATTAGCCCAAAAGTAGGTTATTTTTTGAATGATGATTTGGCTATTGGAGGTATGTTAGATTTTAATTCTTACAAAAGAGAAGTAGCAGGTACTGATACAGATAAGACTTCTGGATTTGGATTTGGTGTTTTTGGACGTTACTACTTTTTAGACTTAGGAGAGCGTTTTAAAACTTATACAGAGTTAGGTGTTGGGTACAATATAGATGATGACAAAATAGCTGATTTAAAAGAGAACACTATTGGTGCCGGATTAACATTAGGTCTTAACTATTTTGTAAAAGAAAACATTGCTCTTACTTTTGGATTAGACAATCTTTTAAGTTTTTCTTCTTCTAAGTATGATACTAGTGGAGCAAAAGCTGAAACTGATTTTAATTTAGGAGCAGGTAGTGTAAACAACCCATTTGGTGGTACTGCTAATTTTGGAGTTTTATTTAAATTCTAAATTTAATTTAAAATAAATTTAAACCGAAGTAATAATGTATTGCTTCGGTTTTTTTATGCTCAAATTTTAAATATATTTACTTTATGAAAAAAATCATTATCATTAACGGACCTAATTTAAATTTATTAGGCAAAAGAGAGCCTAATATTTATGGTAGTTTAACGTTTACTGAATTTTTTGAAGAACTTAAAAGTAAATACCCCAACGTAAACTTAAGTTATTACCAATCTAACATAGAAGGTGAATTGATTGATAAATTGCACGAAGTTGGTTTTAGTTATGATGGTGTAATTTTAAATGCAGGAGCTTACACGCACACGTCTATTGGTATTGGTGATGCTATAAAAGGCATAGAAACACCTGTTGTTGAAGTACACATATCTAATACTTTTGGTAGAGAAGCGTTTAGGCATCAATCTTATATTTCTCCAAATGCCAAAGGTGTCATTCTTGGCTTTGGCTTGCAGAGTTATGAATTGGCTTTAGAAAGTTTTCTGTAAGTAATTATTAAATTAAAACTATTATAAACAAAAAAAGTTCCGAGAAATCGGAACTTTTTATATTTAAAAAACTAAGTAGTTTAACTTTCTAATTTGCTTAAATATGTATGCATTCATCATATGCATCAGCAACAGCTTCCATCACCGCTTCACTCATAGTTGGGTGTGGGTGAACCGCTTTTAAAATTTCATGTCCTGTTGTTTCTAATTTTCTAGCTACAACAGCTTCAGCAATCATATCGGTTACAGCAGCTCCAACCATGTGGCATCCTAACCATTCGCCATATTTAGCATCAAAAATAACTTTAACAAAGCCTTCTTTATTTCCACCAGCACTAGCTTTACCAGAAGCAGAGAATGGAAATTTTCCAACTTTAATATCTAAGCCTTTTTCTTTAGCCGCTTTTTCTGTTAAACCAACACTGGCAATTTCAGGCGTACAATAGGTACATCCAGGAATATTACCATAGTCTAGCGGTTCTACATGCATATTTGCTATTTTTTCAACACAAATAATACCTTCTGCAGAAGCTACGTGGGCTAATGCTTGACCAGGAGTAACATCTCCTATTGCGTAGTAACCGGGTATATTGGTTTGGTAAAAATCGTTAACCAAAATCTTGTCTCTATCTACAACAATTCCAACATCTTCTAAACCTATATTTTCAATGTTAGTTTTAATACCAACAGCACTTAAAATAATATCGGCTTCTAGAATTTCTTCTCCTTTTTTAGTTTTTACAGTTGCTTTTACACCTTTTCCAGAAGTATCAACACTTGTTACTTCGGCAGAGGTCATAATTTTAACACCGTTCTTTTTAAATGAACGCTCTACTTGTTTTGACACATCTTCATCTTCAACAGGAACAATATTTGGTAAATATTCTACAATAGTAACTTCAGTACCCATAGAATTGTAGAAATAAGCAAACTCAACACCAATAGCACCAGAACCAACAACTATCATTTTTTTTGGTTGTTTTGGTAAGCTCATAGCCTCACGGTAGCCAATTACTTTTTTACCGTCTTGTGGTAAACTTGGTAATTCTCTAGAGCGCGCACCAGTTGCTATTATAATATGGTCTGCAGTATATTCTGTTCCGTCTACATCAATCTTTTTTCCTGGTTTAATTTTACCGTAACCATTAATAACGTCTATTTTGTTTTTTTTCATTAAAAACTGAACACCTTTGCTCATACCATCTGCAACCCCACGACTGCGCTTAACAACAGCGTCAAAATTGTGCGAAGCTTCTTTGACATTTAAACCGTAATCTTCAGCATGTTTTAGGTATTCAAAAACCTGTGCAGATTTTAATAAAGCTTTAGTAGGGATGCACCCCCAATTTAAGCACACACCGCCTAAGCTTTCTTTTTCTACTATAGCTGTTTTAAAACCTAATTGAGAGGCTCTAATGGCTGTTACATATCCGCCTGGGCCACTTCCAAGAACTATTATATCGTATTTACTCATGTGTTAAAATTTAGGCTACGAATTTACAAAATGCTTTTTGAATAAAGAATTTAGAGTACCATAAATTTATATCTTTTACTACATTTGCAGTATATGAATATTCCAAGGACAAGTTACCCCAGAGTTATTATTATTGGCGGCGGTTTTGCAGGTGTAGCTTTAGCTAAAAAATTATCTAAGCAAGAAGTTCAGGTTGTTTTATTAGATAAGCATAATTATCATACCTTTCAACCTTTACTATATCAAGTTTCTACAGGTGGTTTAGAACCAGATTCTATTGCTTACCCAATTAGAAAAATATTAAAAGATTTTCCTAATTTTTATTTTAGGTTAGCCAATGTTGAAGAAATAAATGCTGAAAAGAATAAAGTAAAGACTAGCATAGGCAATTTAAAATTTGATTATTTGGTTATTGCTTCGGGGTCTACCACAAATTATTTTGGAAATACACAAATAGAAAAGCATAGTATGGCTATGAAAACCATACCGCAATCGCTTAATCTCCGTAGTTTAATTCTTGAAAATTTTGAAGATGCATTATTGACTTCAGACTTAAATGAACGCAACGCCCTAATGAATTTTGTTATAGTTGGTGGCGGACCGACAGGTGTAGAACTAGCAGGGGCTTTAGCCGAAATTAAAAAGGGTATTTTACCAAAGGATTACCCAGATTTAGATACGCGTTTGGCACAAATACATATTGTACAATCTGGTGATTGTATTTTAAAAGGAATGAGTGATAAGGCGTCTCAAAAAGCCGAAGATTTTCTTGAAAAGTTAGGAGTAAATATCTGGAAAAATGTACGTGTTACCAATTATGATGGTAAAACGGCAACAACAAACACAGATTTAACTTTTGAGACAGCTACACTAATTTGGGCGGCAGGAGTAAAAGGAGCAACTATTAACGGTTTAGATGGTGAAAACTTTGTAACTAAAGGAAATAGGATTCTTGTAAATGAATTTAACCAAGTAAAAGGGTTTAACCATATTTTTGCTATTGGTGATGTGGCTTGTATGGAAACAGAAACTTTCCCGTATGGTTTACCTATGATGGCACAACCTGCTATTCAACAAGGTGAACAATTAGGTGATAATTTATTGAAATTAATAGAAGATAAGCCTATGAAACCTTTTGAATATAAAGATAAAGGTGCTATGGCTACTATTGGAAGAAATAAAGCCGTAGTTGATTTAAAAAATTGGAAATTTCAAGGGGTTTTTGCTTGGTATGTTTGGATGTTTGTACATCTATTTTTTCTTATTGGTTTTAGAAACCGTATGGTGGTTTTTATAAATTGGGTATATAATTATATTAGGTTTGATAGAGAAGCACGATTAATTATTCGTCCTTTTAAACGAAAAAATAATGTGTAATTTATAAATCGTCTGTAAAGTGGCGTTTACTTTTTTCTTTACTAAATTTTTCTTTATTGTATTTGGTAGAATTTCCTTTAGGTATAGATAAAGATTGCCAATCATTACCTTTTAAAAGTTTTCCTAAAAACACAATTTGCCCTATATGATAAGAGTAATGAGCCAACTGCCTGTTAATGGCTTCAATTACGGTATGTCCGCCATTTCTAATATAAACAATATGTTCTAAATTATTTTCATTGAGCGGTTTTATAGCTTTAAAAAGGCATAACCAACCACTTTCCCAAGCTGCTATAAGTTCTTCTTTTGTGTTAAAAGAACTTACAAATTCATCATCACGGTTTCTCCAAGGTTTTTCCCCATCTTCAGTTAAAAAATTGGTCCATCTACTTAGCATGTTACCAACTAAGTGTTTTACAATTATGGCTATGCTATTGGCATCTTCATTACTTTGCCAAAGCATTTCATCAAACTCTAGTTGGTTAAAAGTTTTATCTCCTAAACTTTTGTAGTATTCAAATTGTTTTATAATACTGGGTAAATAACTTTCCATAGAGTAAATATAAATTATTTATTTGGGATAAATTTTAAAGCTACTCCATTAATACAATGTCTTTTGCCGGTGGTTTCTTTGGGGCCATCGTTAAAAACATGTCCTAAATGCCCGCCACATGTTGCGCAGTGTTCTTCGGTTCTAGCATAGCCCAAATTATAATCTGTAGAGAAGGCAACATTACCCTTTATTTCTCTATCAAAACTTGGCCACCCACTACCAGAATCATACTTATGTTCACTTTTAAATAAAGGTGTTTCGCATGCTTTACAAAGATAAATACCATCTTTATAGTTTTTGTTTAACGGACTAGAAAAACGTTGTTCAGTTCCAGATTTTCTAAGTACATAATATTCTAAATCTGTTAATTGCGCTTTCCATTGCGCTTCCGTTTTTGATACCTCAAAAGATTGTTTGGTATCATTGTTTTTTTGAGCAGCAGTGTTGCAACTAAAAGCAAACAAACACAAAAGTGGCACTATTAATTTTTTCATAATATATATTTTTTATTAATAAGTAGGTCGGTATTACTTATAAAACTTACCTAAGAATTTTAAAATTAAAGTGACTAATAAAAAAACTGAGTGTCATAAACACATGAAGGTACAATTTTTGTATTTTTATAAATAAAAAATAAATACTTAAGATGAAACTGAAAAACGCATTTATATTAATAGCTTTTGTGGTATTTTGTTTAGCATGTGCAACAAATCCTTTTACAGGAAAAAAAACAATGGCATTTGTTTCCAATAATCAGTTGTTTCCAACAGCTTTTGCTCAATATAACGAGGTACTAACTGAAAATAAAGTGATAAAAGGTACAGCAGATGCAGAAATGATTAAAAGAGTAGGACAGCGTATTGCAGTTGCTGCAGAACGCTATCTTAATGCTAATGGTTTTGAAGGCTATTTGAAAGATTACAAATGGGAATATTCTCTTATAGAATCTGAACAAATAAATGCATGGTGTATGCCAGGAGGAAAAATTGCTTTTTATACAGGTATATTACCAATTGCAGATAATGAAACTGGTATTGCAGCTATAATGGGGCATGAAGTAGCTCATGCTTTGGCAAACCACGGACAACAACGTATGAGTGCTGCTTATTTACAACAAGGATTAGCTGTAGCTGGTAATGTGGCATTATCTAAGGACCAGCAAGCATTGGGTATTTTTAACCAATCTTTTGGTGTGGTTTCTAATGTTGCAGGAATGTTACCTTTTAGTAGAAGTCATGAAACCGAAGCAGATAAAATAGGTGTTTATTTAATGGCTATTGCTGGTTATAACCCAGATGAGGCTGCAAACTTATGGGAGCGTATGAAAGCCAATAGCGGCGGTCAATCTACTCCTGAGTTTTTAAGTACTCACCCATCAAACGATTCTCGTATAGAAAACCTTAAAGCATTAGCGCCTAAAGCAAAAGAAGAAGCTAAAAAATATGGGGTTACAAGTTTTAGACCACTAGGAGATTTCTAGTGATAAAAATATTTTGTTTACTTTAGAAGCTGCTCATAAAAGAGCAGTTTTTATTTATGGCAGTATTAGAAAAGGGTAGTAAAAAATTACTTCACGCTTGGGCGTTTTATGATTGGGCAAACTCAGTTTACACACTTACAATTGCTTCATCACTATTTCCAATATTTTATTCTAGTTTGTTTGAAACCAAAGACCAATTGGTATCTGCTTTTGGTTTTGAAATGAAACAAACTGTTTTAATATCTATAGTTACAGCATTTACGTTTTTAGTAGTAGCCTTTCTTTCTCCTATATTATCTGGCATTGCAGATTATGTTGGTAATAAAAAGAATTTTATGAAATTTTTCTGTTACATGGGAGGGTTAGGATGCATTGGCTTATATTTTTTCAACCTAAATTGTATACATACAAGTGTGCTTTTTTATTTCATGGGATTATTAGGTTATTGGGGAAGCTTAGTTTTTTATAACTCGTATTTACCAGATATAGCTTTTCCTGAGCAGCAAGACAGTATCAGTGCCAAAGGTTTTTCTTGGGGTTATGTAGGTAGCGTTATTTTACTTATAGTGAATTTAGCTATGGTTATGAGCCAAACAGATGGTGCTGGAAAAATGCAAATGATGAAATACTCATTCGTAACTGTGGGTGTTTGGTGGATTTTATTTAGTCAATACACTTTTTATTTTTTACCTAAAGGAAGCTCAAAAGGGCATAAGGTAACTAAAGATGTGGTTTTTAACGGTTTTAAAGAGCTACAATTAGTTTGGCAACAATTAAAAACAAATAAAAGATTAAAACGTTACTTAAATGCTTTTTTTGTGTTTAGTATGGCTGTACAAACCATAATGCTAATGGCTGTTTATTTTGGAGAAAAAGAAATAGCTTGGACTAATAACGATGAAAAAACACAGGGTTTAATAGTTAGTATTTTGGTTATACAATTGGTGGCTGTAGGCGGTGCTATTATTACATCTAGAATGTCTGAAAAGTACGGAAACATAAAAACACTTATTGTTATAAATGTAATTTGGATGGCGCTTTGTTTTTATGCCTTTTTTATGAAAACACCTATGCAATTTTACATAGCCGCAGTAATAGTTGGTTTTGTAATGGGAGGTGTGCAGTCTTTAGCAAGATCTACGTATTCAAAGTTTTTACCAGAAACAGATGATACTACGTCGTATTTTAGCTTTTATGATGTTGCCGAAAAAATAGGTATTGTAATTGGTATGACAATTTTTGCTATTGTAGATCAAATAGAAAGTATGCGTTCAGCTATATTATTCTTATTTGTGTTTTTTTTAGTGGGTATTGTGTTATTATTTAAAGTACCCGAAGAAGCTTGATGGTAATAAAAAAAGCATTTATGTAGAAAAATATAAATGCTTTTTGTTAAGGTTACAAAGGTGTTTATACTGGTTGCAGTGCTTCTTCTCTAAGTTTTTTAGCAACAAAAACTAAGTTTTTTAAAGCGCTTTTGGTTTCTGGCCAATGACGAGTTTTTAATCCGCAGTCTGGGTTTACCCAAATATGTTCTTTTGGTAAAACATCTTTAGCTTTATTTAATAGTTTTTCAATTTCTTTTACAGTAGGTACTCTAGGTGAATGTATGTCATACACGCCAGGACCAATTTCATTAGGGTATTTAAAATTAACAAAAGCGTCAAGCAATTCCATTTCAGAGCGCGAGGTTTCAATGGTTATCACATCGGCATCCATTTTAGCAATGTCTTCAATAATATCATTAAATTCAGAGTAGCACATGTGGGTATGTATTTGGGTTTCGTCTTTTGCTACGCTTGCCGAAATTTTAAAAGCATTTATAGCCCAATTAAGATAATGTTTCCATTCATGTTTTCTTAACGGTAAGCCTTCTCTAATTGCGGGTTCGTCAATTTGAATTATTTTAATACCGTTCGTTTCTAAATCGGCTACTTCATCTCTAATTGCTAAAGCTATTTGATTACATGTTGTTGCACGTGGTTGATCATTTCTAACAAAAGACCATTGTAAAATAGTTACAGGACCTGTTAGCATGCCTTTTACGGGTAATGAGGTTAAAGATTGTGCGTAAGTAGACCAGGCAACGGTTAGTGGTTCTTTTCTAGAGACATCGCCAAACAAAATAGGAGGCTTAACACATCTAGAGCCATAACTTTGTACCCAACCAAAATCACTAAATACAAAACCGTTTAGGCGTTCACCAAAATATTCAACCATATCATTACGTTCAAACTCACCGTGAACTAATACATCTAAACCAATATTTTCTTGAAAGCGAATGGAATCTTCAATTTCTTTAGCAATTTTTTTATTATAACTTTCTGTTGAAAGTTGCCCATTTTTATGTTGCAAACGCCAACTTCTAACTTCTTTTGTTTGCGGAAAAGACCCAATAGTTGTTGTTGGGAAAAGCGGTAAGTTTAAGCTGCTTTTTTGTTTTGCTTGTCTAATTTTAAAGGGGCTGTTTCTTTCACTGTCAGAATCAGATAGGTCACTTACACGGTTTTTTACACTTGGGTTGTGTATAATTTTAGATTTTGATTTGTTAATATTTGCCAGTTTATTTTCTTCAAATAAATAAGCAAAATCATTATTCTCAGCAGATGTTAAATGTTTTATAGCAACAACTTCTTCAAGTTTTTGTTGTGCAAAGGCAAGCCATTGTTTAATATCAGGTTGCATGTTTTTTTCTGAGTTTAAATCATACGGCACGTGTAAAAGAGAGCAAGATGTAGCAATCCATAATTTATCAGCAGGTATTTTAGTTTTTATTTTATCAATAATTTTTAGTGAATCTTCAAAACTGTTAATCCAAATATTTCTACCATCAACTAAGCCTAATGATAAATGTGTTTTTGGATTGTAATTTTCAGATTGTAAAATATCATCAATTTGAAGAGGGCATCTCACCAAATCTAAATGTAAAGTATGTACAGGTAAACTTAGTGCTAGGTTTAAATTACTGCTGTAACAATCAAAATAATTGGCTAAAAACAGTTTTAAATTTGGAAATTTTTCGCTGATAGCTTTGTAGGTAAATGTAATGGCTTCTTGTGCTTTTGTGCTTAAATCTAAAGCTAAACAAGGTTCATCAAACTGTATGTATTCAACACCAAGTTTTGATAACTCATCTAAAATTTCAAAATATACAGGGAGTAAATTTTCAAGCAAATCTAGTTTATCAAAACCAGTTTCTTTTTCTTTTCCTAACAGTAAAAAGGTTACGGGGGCAATAATTACAGGTTTTGTTTTTACGCCATGGCTAAGAGCTTCTTTATATTCATTAATTATTTTTTTTGAGAAAAAGCTAAAACTCTGGTTTTTTTCAAATTCAGGAACTATGTAATGGTAGTTAGTGTCAAACCATTTTGTCATTTCCATGGCAGTAACATCAATATGCTCATTTTGTAGACCGCGTGCCATGGCAAAATATAGGTTTAATAAATTTTTTTTGTCTATTTTTTTAAATCTATCAGGTATGCAACCTAATGTTAAACAGGTGTCTAAAACTTGGTCATAAAACGAGAAATCGTTTGAAGGTATGCTGTCTATACCAATTTTTTGTTGGTTTAACCAGTTTTCTTTTTTAATTTTTGAAGCTGTGTTTGTTAAGTCTGTTTCAGTAGTTTTTCCAGCCCAATATTGCTCACAAGCTTTTTTAAGTTCTCTGTTTTTACCAATTCTTGGGTGCCCTAAAATAGTAGTTTTCATGATTTTTATAAATGGTTTTTATTGCTGCTCAAAATTATATTTTCAGAATAAAAATTAACAATAAATATGTAATATTGGTTTAAATAACTTTTTAAGGTTTTAATTAAAGAATAAAATTCTTTTATTTGCTATTTAAAAGTATTTTTATGGAAAATAATTCTACACCACGTCTTGATGATATTGATTTAAGACTTTTGAAGTTGTTGCAACACAACTCAAATTTAACAGTTAAAGAGCTTGGAGCTAGAGTAAACTTATCGGCAACGCCTGTTTTTGAGCGTATTAAAAAATTAGAAAAAAATGGATTTATTAAAAAGTATGCTGCAATTTTAAATGCTGAAAAATTAAATAAAGGTTTAGTTGTATTTTGTAATGTTACTTTAAAAGAGCACACCCGCAGTATAGGAAGACAGTTTGTTAAAGATATAATAGCTCTAAAAGAAGTTGTAGAATGTTATAATATTTCAGGTGATTATGATTTTTTACTGAAAATTATGGTGCGTGATATGAAGGAATATCAAAATTTTGTTTTAGATCACTTAGGAAGTATAAAAAACATAGGTAGCGCACATAGTACGTTTGTAATGGGAGAGATAAAGCACGATTATGCTGTACCAATTTAATAAAACCAAAAAGAGCTAACTTTAAAGGTTAGCTCTTTTTAGTGGTTTATTAGATTTAGAATTATGATTCTGCAGGTTTTTCTGCTTTTTCAATTGAAATTTTAAGTTCATCAGCCTTTTTATCTAAATCTATTTTAATTTTATCACCGTCTTGAATGTTAGAAGCAACAATTTCTTCAGCCAAAGCATCTTCAATATATTTTTGAATAGCTCTTTTTAAAGGTCTAGCTCCGTATTGTTTATCAAAACCTTTTTCGGCAATATAATCTTTAGCGCTATTGGTTAATTTTAAAACATAACCTAAGCCTTTAATACGTGCTAATAGTTTTTCTAATTCAATATCAATAATTTTATTAATGTCTTCTTTTTCTAGCGGATTGAAAACAATAACATCATCAATTCTATTTAAAAATTCTGGAGCAAAAGATTTCTTCAAAGCATTTTCTATTACGCTTCTAGCATTGGCATCTTCTTGTGCTTTTTGGGCAGCTGTACCAAAACCAACCCCAGTGCCAAAATCTTTAAGCCTTCTGGCTCCAATATTAGATGTCATGATAATAATGGTATTTCTGAAATCTATTTTTCTACCTAAACTATCAGTTAAATACCCATCATCTAGTACTTGAAGAAGCATATTGAATACATCAGGATGCGCTTTTTCAATTTCATCTAATAATATAACAGCATAAGGCTTGCGTCTTACTTTCTCTGTTAACTGTCCGCCTTCTTCATAACCAACATATCCTGGAGGTGCACCAATTAATCTAGAAATTGCGAATTTCTCCATGTATTCACTCATATCAATTCTAACAAGCGCATCTTCGCTATCAAATAACTCTCTTGATAAAACTTTGGCTAACTGTGTTTTACCAACCCCTGTTTGACCTAAAAATATAAATGAGCCAATGGGTTTGTTAGGGTCTTTTAATCCAGCACGATTACGCTGAATGGCTTTAACTACTTTGCTAACCGCTTCATCTTGACCAATTACTTTACCTTTTATTAAGTTTGGTAATTCTGCCAATTTATTTATTTCGGTTTGTGCAATACGATTTACAGGAACACCAGTCATCATAGAAATAACATCGGCAACATTGTCTTCTGTTACAATTTCACGATGCTGTTTGGTGTCTTCTTCCCATTTTTCTTGGGCTATAGCTAATTCTTTTTCAAGGCGCTTTTCATCATCTCTTAATTTTGCGGCCTCTTCGTATTTTTGTTTACGTACTACGGCATTTTTAGTTTCCTTAATATCTTCAAGCTGTTTTTCAAGCTCAATTATTTGCTTAGGAACATCAATATTTGTGATGTGAACACGAGAGCCTGCTTCGTCTAAAGCATCAATAGCTTTATCTGGAAGGAAACGCTCTGTCATATATCTATTGGTTAATTTTACACAAGCTTCAATAGCTTCAGGTGTGTAATCTACATTATGATGTTCTTCGTATTTACCTTTAATATTATTTAAAATTTCAATGGTTTCTTCTACACTAGTTGGTTCTACAATTACTTTTTGAAAACGACGTTCTAAAGCACCGTCTTTTTCTATATATTGTCTGTATTCATCAAGTGTGGTAGCTCCAATACATTGAATTTCACCTCTTGCTAAAGCGGGCTTAAACATGTTAGAAGCGTCTAAACTTCCAGTGGCGCCACCAGCACCAACAATGGTGTGAATTTCATCAATAAAAAGAATAACATCATCATTCTTTTCAAGTTCATTCATCACTGCTTTCATGCGTTCTTCAAACTGTCCACGGTATTTAGTTCCTGCAACTAAACTTGCTAGATCTAATGTAACTACACGTTTGTTAAAAAGTATTCTAGAGACTTTTCGTTTTACAATTCTAAGGGCTAATCCTTCAGCAATAGCAGATTTACCAACTCCAGGTTCTCCAATTAAAAGCGGATTGTTTTTCTTTCTTCTGCTTAAAATCTGTGAGACACGTTGTATTTCTTTTTCTCTACCAACAACAGGGTCTAACTTGCCTTCTTCGGCAAGCGCTGTTAAATCACGACCAAAATTATCTAGAACAGGTGTTTTAGACTTTTTGTTAGATTTACCAGATGTGGGGTTAAAAATATCTTTTGAAGATGAATCTTCGGGATTTGGATTGTCATCTTGAAAAGATTCTGATTTTGGTTCTATATAATCGTTGTCGTTTGTAATCATAAATTTAAATTGTTCTTTAACATTATCGTAGTC
This sequence comes from Seonamhaeicola sp. S2-3, assembly GCF_001971785.1. NCBI lineage: Bacteria > Pseudomonadati > Bacteroidota > Flavobacteriia > Flavobacteriales > Flavobacteriaceae > Seonamhaeicola > Seonamhaeicola sp. S2-3. The sequence goes on from NZ_CP019389.1 coordinate 2,894,269, forward strand.
TACTTTTAGCTTATTTAAAAGCTTGGTAGTGGGGTCGTTTTCGTTTCTAAGAATACACAATAGCAAGTGCGCTGTGTTAATTGATGAGCTTTGAAATAATTTAGCTTCTAAAAACGTGGTTTTTAAAGCGCGTTCTGCCTGCCTTGTTAAGTGTAGGTTCTTTTTTTGGTTAGAAGCTATAGATATATTGGGGTTTGCAGGACTTAATATTTCTACTTTTCGCCTTAAATGATTTAAGTCAATATCTAAAGCGTTTAATATATTAATAGCTTTACCATTACCATCGCGCAAAAGCCCAAGCATTAAGTGTTCAGTGCCAATAAAATCATGACCTAAACGCAACGCTTCTTCTTTGCTATAAGCAATTACATCTTTTACTCTTGGTGAAAAATTATCATCCATAATTAAGTTCCTTTCTGCTTTAAAAGTAATAAAACATTTAACTAAAGGCAAAAACTGTACCTTAAATTAACTGAGAAATGCTAATTGACGAAAAAAACTTTATAAAATCAAAATATTTGGGTACATACTTATTAACTAAAAAACACGTTAAAATTGTTAATAAAATACGTTAAAAAACTAACTCAAATCAGTTATTGTCACTAACGAAATGCGTATATTAGCATGTTTTGAAAAATTCTTAAAAATTTAATAGATAATTTATGGCAGAAGGAGAAAAATTGATACCTATTAACATTGAAGATGAAATGAAATCAGCCTACATTGATTATTCAATGTCGGTCATTGTGTCACGTGCGTTACCAGATGTAAGAGATGGTTTAAAACCAGTACATAGACGTGTTTTATACGGAATGCATGAACTAGGAGTTAGAGCAAATTCGGCACACAAAAAATCTGCTAGAATAGTAGGAGAAGTTTTAGGTAAATATCACCCTCACGGAGATACATCTGTTTATGATACTATGGTGCGTATGGCTCAAGAATGGAGTCTTCGTTATTTATTAGTTGATGGACAAGGAAACTTTGGATCTATAGATGGCGATAGTCCTGCAGCAATGCGTTATACAGAAGCGCGTATGCAAAAAATATCTGAAGACATGTTAGCAGATATTGATAAAGAAACTGTAGATCATAAATTAAATTTTGATGATACGCTACAAGAACCAACGGTGTTACCTACCAGAATTCCAAATCTTTTGGTTAATGGAGCATCAGGTATTGCTGTAGGTATGGCAACCAATATGCCGCCTCATAACTTAAGTGAAGTTGTTGATGGAACTATAGCTTACATTGAAAACAATGATATTGAAATAGATGAGCTAATTAAACATGTAAAAGCTCCAGATTTTCCAACTGGAGGTACTATTTACGGATATGATGGTGTAAAAGAAGCGTTCCAAACGGGGCGCGGTAGAATAGTTATTAGAGGAAAAGCCAATGTTGAAGAAGTACAGGGAAGAGAAAGTATTGTTGTAACTGAAATTCCTTATCAAGTCAATAAAGCTGATATGATTAAAAAGACAGCAGACTTGATTAACGATAAAAAATTAGATGGTATTTCTACTATTAGAGATGAATCTGATAGAAATGGGATGCGCATAGTGTACGTTTTAAAACGTGATGCCATACCAAATATTATACTAAATAAATTATATAAGTATACCGCATTACAATCATCTTTTAGTGTTAATAATATTGCATTGGTAGATGGTCGTCCTCAGCTTTTAAACTTAAAAGATTTAATTCACCATTTTGTAGAACACAGACACGAAGTTGTTGTTAGAAGAACAAAATACGAATTAAGAAAAGCCGAAGAGCGCGCACATATTTTAGAAGGATTAATAATTGCTTCAGATAATATAGACGAAGTTATAGCTTTAATTAGAGCATCATCTAATGCAGATGAAGCTAGAGAAAAGTTAATGGAACGCTTTAAATTAACCGAAATTCAATCTAAAGCAATAGTTGAAATGAGGTTGCGTCAATTAACTGGATTAGAGCAAGATAAGTTGCGTGCAGAATATGAAGATTTAATAAAAACTATAGAAGATTTAAAAGATATCCTAGATAAAAAAGAACGCAGAATGGATATCATTAAAGAAGAACTTGCTGTAGTAAAAGATAAATATGGTGATGAGCGTCGTTCTACTATAGAATATGCTGGTGGAGATTTAAGTATTGAAGATATGATTCCTAATGAAAAAGTGGTTATCACCATTTCTCATGCGGGTTATATTAAACGTACTTCTTTAACAGAATACAAAACACAAAACAGAGGAGGCGTTGGTCAAAAAGCATCAACCACTAGAAATGAAGATTTCTTAGAACATTTATTTGTGGGTACTAATCACCAATATATGTTATTCTTTACTCAAAAAGGAAAATGTTTCTGGATGCGTGTTTATGAAATTCCAGAAGGAAGCAAAACATCCAAAGGAAGAGCTATCCAAAATCTAATAAATATTGAGCAAGATGATAAGGTAAAAGCATTCATTTGTACTCAAGATTTAAAAGATTCAGATTATATTAATAGCCATTATGTAATTATGGCAACTAAAAATGGACAAGTTAAAAAAACTGCTTTAGAGCAGTATTCTCGTCCTAGAACTAACGGTATTAATGCCATTACCATTAAAGAGGGTGATGAGCTATTAGAAGCTAAGTTAACCACTGGTGATAGCCAAGTAATGCTAGCGCTTAAATCTGGTAAAGCCATTCGTTTTGAAGAGGCCAAAACAAGACCAATGGGTCGTGGTGCTTCTGGTGTACGCGGTATTACATTAGCAGGACCAGATGATGAAGTAATAGGTATGGTAACCATTAACAAACCGCAAGAAGAAACTGTGTTGGTAGTTTCAGAAAATGGTTATGGTAAACGTACTTATATTGATGATCCAGAAGATGGAGAACCCGTATATAGAATAACTAATAGAGGTGGTAAAGGTGTTAAAACTATCTCTATTACAGAAAAAACAGGAAGTCTTGTTGCAATTAAAAGTGTTACCGATAATGACGATTTAATGATTATTAATAAATCAGGAATTGCCATTAGGTTAAGTATTGAGAATTTAAGAACTATGGGTAGAGCAACTCAAGGTGTTAAATTAATCAATCTTAAAAATTCAGATTCTATAGCAGCGGTTGCAAAAGTTATGAAAGATGAAGATGATGTTGAAAAAGCTAACGAAGCTGAAAGTGCTGAAAACACTAGCAATTCAGATGATGGCACAACTCTTGATGACAAATAAACACATACAACACAGATAATTAATTTAATAGTATTAAAAATGAAGAAACAAATTATTATAGCTTTATCATTAGCGATATCTAGCTTTTCATTTGCTCAAAAAAAAGAACTAAAAGCTGTTGAAAAGGCTATTAAAAGTGGTAATTATGCCGAGGCCAAAGCGGCAATTACTCAAGCAGAATCTTTATTATCTTCAATGGATGATAAATTAAAAGACAAGTTTTATTTTTTAAAAGGAAAAGCTTTATATGCAAATGGAGCAGGTTCTATGGCAGATTATGATAAGGCTATAGAAAATTTTGATAAAGTAAAATCTGCTTATGCAGGTGAAATTGGTAATCTAAAGCAAGATATTGCTAATAGTTTAATAAAAAAAGGTAATGCTTCATACGAAGGAAAAGATTATTCGTCTGCATCAAAATATTTTGAAAAAGTATATGATTTAAAAAAGCAAGACACAGTTTTTCTTTATTATGCAGCAGCAACAGCAGTAAATGTACAAGAATATGATAGAGCTTTATCTTTATATGAAAAATTAAAAGATTTAGGATATACAGGTATTACTACGCAGTACCTTGCTATTAACAAAGAAACTCAAAAAGAGGAGTCTTTTCAAAGTAAAGAAATGCGTGATATTAGTGTAAAAGCAGGTACTCATATTAAACCATTTGAAAAAAAGACAGAATCTAAAAAACCAGAAATTGTTAAAAACATTGCGCTTATTTACGTAAGTAATGATGATAGCGAAAAGGCTATTGCAGCAATGAAAGAAGCAAGAGCAGAAAGTCCAGATGATGTTAATTTAGTTTTAACAGAAGCTAATTTGCATTATAAAATGGGTAATACTGAAGAGTTTAAAAATCTTTTAGAACAAGCAACTCAGATGGATCCAACAAACCCAGAATTACAGTATAATTTAGGGGTAATAGCTGCAGAATCTAATCAACCTGAAGAAGCTAAAGCCCATTATGAAAAAGCTATTGAATTAAACCCTGATTACGTTAATGCTTACATAAACTTATCTGCATTAATTTTAAGTAAAGAGGAGTCAATTATAGAAGAAATGAATGGGTTAGGAGCTTCAGCGGCTGATGACAGACGTTATGAAGAATTAAGAGTACAAAGACAAGAACTTTATAAAGAAGCTGTGCCATTTTTAACAAAAGCACTTGAAATTAATCCTGAAAGTCTAAGTGCCGCCAAAACATTAATGAATATTTATAGTGTTTTAGGAGAAACTGATAAGTATAAGGAAACTAAAGAAATAGTTGAATCTATTGAAGCTGCAGGTAATTAGAATTAAAATACTTTAATAAAAAAACCGCTATAAAAAAATAGCGGTTTTTTTTATATAATCTTTTTAATAACTCTTAATTTATGAGTGTGTATTTTTTTATCAACATTATAAATACCAGAATGGTCTAGCCTATCAATTCTAACTTTTCCGTGGGCATGAATAATGTAGTTATCTTTCATAATAATACCTACATGTGTAATGATGCCTTCGGTATTATCAAAAAAAGCCAAATCACCAGGTTCACTTTCTTCAATAAAACTTAAGGCTTCTCCCTGTGTTGCTTGTTGCGAGGCATCTCTTAAAAGTTTATAGCCATTCAGTTTATAAACCATTTGTGTAAATCCAGAACAATCAATGCCAAAAGGCGTTTTACCTCCCCATAAATAAGGTGCCCCTAAATACAGAAAAGCCGTTTGTACTATATTCTTTTTATCTGTTTTTTCTTCAACGCTGTTACCATCATGAGAATGGTTTAAAAGACTTAAACCATTTAAAGTAGAACCAATTAAAATTGGGTGTAATTGATTAGCAGAATCTTGAACAAATTCTACCATATCTACGGCAAGTTTAGGGGGTTCATTATTTAATAATTGGTAGTTTTCTTCAGGAATTTCAATATACTGCTTATTGTCTATCCATCCTTCATAGCCATCAAAAGCTAAACGAATTCTACTCCAATTTTTGCGTTGCTCTAGTACTTTAAAAAACTCGCCATATAAAACCTGTGTAACAAGTTCACTAATATCGGCAGGTTCATTTCTTAAAGGAACTACACTTAAACTACAAATTCCGTACTGCATTAAATAGATTTAATTTCGTTCTAAAACAATTGCTGATGCGCCACCACCGCCATTACAAATAGCAGCAGCACCAATTTTTCCATTGTTTTGCTCTAAAATATTTAAAAGTGTAACTATAATTCTAGCTCCAGAACAACCTAAAGGATGTCCTAATGAAACAGCACCACCATGAACATTTACTTTAGAATCATTTAACCCTAAAATTTTCATGTTAGTTAAACCAACTACAGAGAAAGCTTCGTTAAATTCAAAGAAATCTACATCTTTAATATCAATACCAGCTTTATTTAAGGCTTTTGGAAGTGCTTTTGCTGGAGCGGTTGTAAACCATTCTGGTTCATGAGCAGCATCTGCATAACTTTTAATGGTGGCTAAAGGTTTTAAATCTAACTCATTAGCTTTTTCTTTACTCATTAACACCATTGCTGCGGCACCATCATTTATGGTTGAAGCATTGGCAGCTGTAACGGTGCCATCTTTTGTAAAAGCAGGGCGTAGATGAGGGAGTTTATCTATTTTTACATTTTTAAACTCTTCGTCTTGATTCACTATAACAGGTTCTCCTCTTCTTTGAGGAACTTCTACAGGAATAACTTCGTTATCAAATTTACCGGTCTCCCAAGCTTCAGCAGATCGTTTGTATGATTGAATTGCAAAAGCATCTTGGTCTTCTCTAGAAAAGCCATATTCAACGGCACAAGCATCGGCACACACTCCCATAGCATTTTGGTCGTAAGCATCTACCAAACCATCTTTTTGCATACCATCAATTAAAGTTGTTGATCCAAATTTAGTAGCTGTTCTAGAATATAAGTAGTGTGGTATTAAACTCATGTTTTCCATTCCTCCAGCAACTATTATATTAGCATCTCCGCATGTTATAGCTTGAGCTGCTTGCATAACAGTTTTCATACCAGAAGCACAAACTTTATTAATGGTTGTGCAAGGAACGGTATTTGGTATTCCAGCATATATGGCAGCTTGTCTTGCAGGTGCCTGACCTGTTCCAGCTTGTACTACGTTGCCCATTAAAACTTCTTCTACTAGCTCTGGTTTTAAGTTAATTCTACTTAATGCCGCTTTAATGGCTGTAGCGCCTAATTTAGGAGCAGGAATAGTAGATAGATTGCCTAAAAAACTACCAATAGGTGTTCTTACAGCAGAAACAATTACCACTTCTTTACTCATTTTTTAAATCTTTGAAATACTTGCAACGAAAATAATCAATTTTTAATACATTTTAGAACGATTCTGTTATTATAAAAAAGTAAAAACCTAAGAATTTACTACATTTGAAAACATTAACTTATTTAGATGAAAGACTTTATAAATAAATTATATAGAAACCATTCCCTAATTTATAAAGCCCTATTATTTATAACTACCACGTTTTTAATAGTATATCTTTTTCCTAAAAGTGGTAAGTTTAAATATAATTTTGAAAAAGGGAAACCATGGCAATCTGAAAATTTATTAGCTCCTTTTGATTTTGCAATAAAAAAGACAGAAGAAGAGATTAATATTGCAAAACAAGAAATAAATGACAATGCGGTTCTTTATTTTAATCTTGATAATACGGTTTACCCAAAAGTTAAATCAAATTATGAACTGCAGTTTAAAAACACATTCTCAGACTCTCTACAAAATAAACTACTTAGAAAGTTAAAAACTTCGGGGAGGACAGTTTTAGAAGAATTATATGCCTACGGTATTTTAAATGAAGATTATGATTTTTCAGAAAACAAAAAAGTAGCTATTCTTGAAAATAGAACCAAAAAACAAGACGCTTTCTTTTCAAATTTAGTAGAACAAAATCAAGTTTCTTCAATTATAGAAAGCGTATTGAGTAAAGAAAGTTTGCTAAGGTATAAAGGAGAGTTTACATCACTTTTTTTCGATTTGGTAGAGCCAAATTTAACTTTTGATAAATCATTTACAGAAAAGGTTATTCAAGAAGAACTCGATAAGATTTCATATACAAGAGGTAGTGTAGCTAAGGGAACTTTAATAGTTTCTAAAGGTGAAGTGGTTGAAGGAGATAAATATCAAATTTTAAAATCACTGCAATCAGAATATGAATCTCAAGTTTGGAGTAAGTCTAACTACACATGGGTTTTAATTGCATACGCATTATTAGTGGCTTTAGCCATGTTAATGTTACTGTTGTTTTTAAGAAAATATAGAAATGAGGTTTATGAAAATAACACCAAAGTAACTTTTATCTTCTTCAATATTTTATTAATGGTTTTTATTACAACTATGGTTGTAAACTACAATTCAAAATATATATATATTGTACCTATTTGTATTTTACCATTGGTTTTAAAAGCTTTTTTTGATGCGCGTTTAGGTTTGTTTACGCATGTTTTAACCGTTTTACTTTTAGGGTTTGTAGTTCCTAATAGTTACGAGTACATGTTTTTACAAATAATAGCAGGTATTGTTACTATATTAACAGTTTCTGAGTTGTATAAACGTGCTAATTTATTTATATCAGTAGGGCAAATAACACTTATTTATATTGTTGCCTATTTTGCGTTTTTTGTAATTCATGAAGGAAGTGTAAAAACCTTAGAGTGGGAAACCTTCATTTGGTTTATTTTATGTGGTTTAGCAACCCTTTTTGTACAACCATTAATTTATGCCTATGAAAAACTATTTGGTTTAGTTTCTGATGTATCTCTCTTAGAATTATCAGACACCAATTCAAAATTATTAAAGGAATTATCAGATAAAGCTCCAGGTACTTTTCATCATTCTTTAAATGTAGCAAATTTAGCAGAATCATCGGCAAATGAAATAGGAGCTAATGCTATGTTGGTTAGGGTAGGAGCATTGTATCATGATATAGGTAAAATGAAGAATCCTACTTATTTTACAGAAAATCAATCAACAGGAATCAATCCACATGATGAATTATCTTCAAAAGAAAGTGCCAGAATAATTGTTAATCATGTAATAGACGGAATTGAAATTGCAAGAAAAAATAATTTACCAGACAGGGTAATAGATTTTATAAGAACGCATCACGGAACTAGTGTGGTGTATTATTTTTATATGAAAGAAAAGGAAGATTTTGAAGATGTAGATAAATTAGATTTTAGTTATCCTGGACCTAAACCGTTTAGTAAAGAAACCGCTATTTTAATGATGTGTGATAGTATAGAAGCGGCTTCAAAAAGTTTAAAAGAACCAACATCAACTAAAATAGAGGCTTTTGTTGAAAATATTATTAATAAACAAGTTGAAGAAGGCCAGTTTTTAAATGCAAATATTACTTTTAAAGAAATTCAATCTATAAAAAAAGTGCTAAAACACAAGTTAGCAAACATTTATCATTTACGTATAGAGTATCCAGAATAAATTTTATAAAAAAATAAATAAAATAGTTGCGTTCTTTCAAAGGATGAATTACATTTGCAACCGCAATTTTTAATTGCAAAGGTTCTTAAAAAAAATAATAGGAGAGGTGCCAGAGTGGTAATGGAGCAGATTGCTAATCTGTCAACGCGTAAGTGTTGCCCGGGTTCGAATCCCGGTCTCTCCGCATTTTTATATTTACTCGGGGTGTAGCGTAGCCCGGTTATCGCGCCGCGTTTGGGACGCGGAGGTCGCAGGTTCGAATCCTGCCACCCCGACAAACCTAGTAATAGGAAACATTAAAACACTGTTAATTGTATGATTATCAGTGTTTTTTTTGTTTTAATGATGTTGTTTGATATCATTTAAAATCAATTAAAAGGTGTGCAATTAGGTGTACACTATCTTCACGGAATTGTCGTAATTTTAAAGGGCTTTTAGAAGCGATTGACTTTTGTCTTTACTAAGATCATTTATTAACTAAAGACATTAAAAATGCAGACAAGCAAGACATTTTCAATCATTTTCTTTACCAGAAAATCAAGGAGTCATGTAGGTAAATTATCTATTTATGCCCGTATTACTGTCAACGGAAAACGTTCGGAAATCAGCCTAAAACGTAGTGTACTATCAAAAGACTGGGACAGAGCCAAAAGTAGGGGGCGTGGTTACTCCAATAGAACAAGGGTTTTAAACCAATATTTACACCAATCTTATAATCAGTTATTAGATTGTCAAAAACAATTATTGCAAGAAGGCAAAATTGTTACGGCACAGTCCATAAAATCAAGATACCTTGGCGAGGATGATAATCATAAAATCCTTAAGGAACTCGTTTCATACCATAACTCAAACATGACCAGTGTTTTAAAGTTTGGTACAATGAAGAACTATTAAACTATAGAGAAATATTTGTATAAATTCTTAAGCCAGAAATTTTTCCAGAGTTAATGAATTATTGCCTTCCGTTTCTTCAAACAGGGATTCCAACATTTTCTTTGTTGGTTTTAATTGTTTTTCTTCAACTTGTCTCAAGATCGATACAACAGCATCCATACGTTTGTTTAAAACGTTTTGTACAGATGTCCAGGTTGTTCCCAAAGTATCATATGGGGAAAGGTCGTTATCCTGAAAAAAGGCTATCATATAATCCAAAGTTTCAGAATAACTGGGGCTAATCTTTTTTGAATATTTCTTAAATTTAACAATGGTTTTCTTCTTTAACCGAATCGTATTAAAATCATCCATATTTTATGAGATTGTTACAATGAAACATTGATTTTACTGGCGTGGAATTAAAATTAACGCAAAAAATCAAAATAGCAATGAATTTTTTAATATTAAGTAATTGAAAATTAGTAAATTAAAAATTAGTAACATCGCGGAGCGTGTTACCCTCTTGCTTTTTCTTCTTAGTTTTACAAACATGCTTTATTTAGGGGTTATTTATATGTTAGTTAGTTGCTGTAATTGTTAACTTTCTATTGGGGAAAACTCTTAAAAAATAGAAGAAAAAATAAAAGGTATTTCAAAAAAGTGCTTGTGGTTCCTCCAGTAGCTTGTTGTTTTAAATTCCCATATAACTATTTGTATCTGTGTACGCATTTGTAGGGTGTTTTAATTCTGTAATTGTTTTAGTGTATTGCTGTGTACTAGTGAGTATTCGAGAGCATATTTAAGACTAACTACAAATTATAAAAAGACTTATCATTTTCATATTCTGAGCATCCTACCCAAAACTGATTTCCATCGTCATCAAATTTAAAAACAAATTCTTCTTTACCTCTTGAATTATTTTTTAGTAAATACAATAGGTTTTTTGGTATTGAATTATAATATAAGACAGTATCATTAGCCTTCTTTTTCCCTAAAGAAACCCATTTTTTATCCCAATAATGTAACTCATATTCATCTCCTATATTGATATGATTTTGATCATTTCTAGCTTGAATTTCAAAACCAAAAATTTCCTTGGGTTGACTAAAAGCATAGGTTATTGATAAAAATTTTCTTTCTACATATGATAACTGATTGTCATCAATGATATTGGAATAATCATCAGGTTCTTCTTCATTGTTTATGAGTAACTTATTCCAATCTTTTAAAACCTCGCCATTTTTATTATCTAATAATTTAAAACTAGCAATACTAACTTTTCTACCATATTTCTTGGCTTTAAACCTAAAAAACTTATACTTTTTCGGAGTGTCGAAATAAAACTTAATACTTTGCGTACTCTTGAATTTTGAAATTGTATCTAAATTGATATAATGTTCATCAGAATCAATATTTGCTCCTTGAATTATTGCTCCATTTAAATCCTCAATTCTTCTATATTTTTGTTTTTTTGATTTGATTCTAAAAGGCGGATATTTCCTCAACAATTTTGCTTTTCCTAGCAAAGTAATGGTATCATTAAAAAAAATAACTTTTCCTTCTTTAGTAAGTTCAAAAGGATAGTTAATAGGTGTATCTGGGTCATTAACATAAGGGAAGTATATAATATTGTTTCCCATATTTTTAAAAAAGACACTATTATTCTTAATCTTTTCAGCTGTTGCAATCTTAAAAAGATCTTTATTAGAATCGTAAATTCCTAAAAAGGTATTACTATTAGTTAGTTTATTAACGTTCCAAATAGCAGGAATATCGACGTCAAAAACATCTCTATATAAATGAGTTACTTCATAGGGAGGTTCTTGTTTTTTATGATAATGCTGCCTGTAAACTTTAGGAATACTACTAAACTTAAACGTTTTTTCTAAATCAAAATACACGGGGCCACTATTCAAGGCTCTTTGACTGCCATTATTCAAATAAAAAACCCATGTATGAGCTCCTCCACTTCTATTTGTATTTCCTAACTTGGTAGTATAATCAACACCTGCTGGAATACCTAAAGCCCTAAGAATATATACAATATAATTAGTTATATCAGTACAATCTCCAATCTTAATATGGTTTATTTGAGAAAATGAATATGGGTAATTATAAGTAGGATGGCGCTTTGATATCACTCGAAATCTATTGATGTCATATATTTTCGCTACCACATCATCCAAAGAATTCGTTTTTAACGAATCATATACCCATGAATATTCTTCATATAATTCTTTTCTTTTATTAACTTCAATAGGTTCTTGACCAACTCTATAAGGTAATATATAATATAAAAAATCATCAAAATTTTGGCATAGTTCTAATGGCATCTTTTTATGAGCCATAAACGCTAATTCAATATTATCGATCAAAAATTGTGAATCTATATATTTCAAATCATAATGTAAAATTGGCGAAGTATCTATTGTTCTGTTGTTTTTTGTTATTGAATCTAGCAACACCCCAAGCTTAGCATACGTGGAGTCTTTTGGATTTTTCTCACGGGGGTTTACTCTTATCTGTCTTTCACGTTCTTTACCAGCTAATACAAATGCTTCATCAAAAATTTTATTTCCTTTTTTAAAAGAATGATAGGGCATATTTTCTATCAAATAATAAGCAGATTTAAGCTTTAAACTATCATTAGGTTTCTTGTTGTATTTATTTATCACTTTTAAAAGCTCGCTTTTATTTTCTCCTGCTAATGAAAGTGCTTGTTTTACTTCTTTTGGAAGGTTTCCTTTACTGCAAGAGCAAAAAGTTAAACTAAAAATAAATACTATACCTAATCTTTTAAATATCATTTTTGGTCGTGTTTTTTAGTCTATACTTTTTAATAGACGATTCCATTGAAATTTGTTTTTATAATTCGAGAATAATACACAATGTACTTTGCCAATAATGTTTTCTTCTGGCAAAAATCCCCATACTCTAGAATCTGAACTTGCTTTTCTATTATCACCCATCATAAAATAATAGTTTTTTTTAAAGGTATAGGTTGTTGCTATTTTACCGTTAACATAAAATTTACCTTCATCATGTTTTATGTTTACTTTTTCAAATTTGTCAATGGTTTTCTCATACAACAAATAATTTTCGTAGTTTAAATCAATTTGCATTCCTTTTTTAGGGATTACAAATGGCCCCATAGAATCGAAGGTCCAGTTTTTGTTGGGTAATTTTGCTAAAAACTTCCTTTTGGGTCTAAAAGGGTCTAAACTTATTTGGAAATTCTCAATGCTTTCTAAGTTTTTAATCTTTTCTACCTCTTCCTCTGACAATATGGCTTTCAAGTAGTTATTATGACGAATGATACTAAATTTAATATGTCCCAAATTTAAAGAGTCAATTGCGTTATCAAAAGCCGTTTTATGCTTTACCTTAAATTTATACCTATATTTTACTGCTTCAACTTTAAAAACTTTACTATTGTTATAAACTATTCCGTTTTTTATCTGTAAAGTATCGCCAGCAACAGCAACACATCGTTTTACTAAAATAAAGTCTTTTCTGAAAAGAGAGTTAAACACGATAACATCGCCTTTTTTAATAGTGTCTGTACCAGAAAATCTTTTATAAGGCCACCAATATTCTTTAAACCGTTTTCTTGCATTTTCGTTATAGTAGTAAGCTATGTTTATAAAAAGAATATCAAAAGGTGAACGTGGTAGTCGTGGGCCATATTTTAGTTTGTTTACTATAATAACGTCTTTAGGAAATAAAGTGTTTTCCATAGATGGACTAGGTATTCTAAATATTCCGAAAACGAATGTTTTGAAACTTGATAGAACTAACATTAAAAAAAATAAACTTAAAATGATTTTAAGTACTTTTTTTAAATAACTATTTTTAATTAGAGATAACCACTTGCTAGTTATAATGTAAACTAAACATAATACTACTAAAAACATAAAAAACCAGAGTTTTCCTGTTATCAAAATGAATAGCAAAAAAAACAAAATTAGATAGTGTTTGTTCTTTATGTTAGAAAAGCTAATTGTCTTCAAACTTGATATATTAATGGATAGTAAGTTGGTTATTGACATCTTTAAGTCTGAAATTCATGATGTTATTGAATAGAAATTCTATAGTTTTTAGCTAAAAAAATAGCAGAAAAGAACAAACGTTTTAGTTTAGCCCTTAGCTGCTATTTTTTATACTCTAGTTTTTTAGAAAGTCATTATTTATTAATGATTTGTTTAATAGAAAAAATAAAAAGACCTAAAAAGCCAGCAGTTCCTAATAGGGATACATAAAATTTCCAATTATCAAAACCATTCGGAACTCCTTTTTCTATAAATAGAAATAAACTTCTAAAAAATAGAATTCCTATAATTATAAACATAATCCTTACCCGTCTATTTTCATTTTTTTTCATAATTCGTTTTTTAACACGCATCAGCAGTACCTAATGCTGTTAATGCCCCAGATATACCACCAACAATTGCTCCAACCGCTCCACAAGCAACTGTTCCTATTCCAGGAATAACTACGGTACAAGTTGCAGCAGGAAGAAACCACCCCGCTAATGCACCAGTACCAGCTCCTCCTAGGGTGGCTGCTGTACATTTGCCCCATGAACTCCACCAACTCTCTTCATCATCCTCAGATGCATAATCAGTATCAGAACCATCTCCGTAGCCATCTCTGTAACCATTTCCATAGGCATCTTGAAGTTGATACCAGTCTGACCATGAAATCCCATCACCTATATTAGAAGAAGGAACTATTATAACCACTTCGGGAAGCACCTCTACTTCACCATCAGCATGCGCCATTTTTGTTAAATCTAAAAGGCTAGTATTATTAAAGGCCATTGTGGTTCCTGTTTTTATTTTTTTTGGTCTATACTCAGCTTTTCCTGGTAAATAACCAGTTCTTACCAGCTTATTCATTTCTTTAATCCCATAGTAATTAATTGCAATCATTTGATGTAACACCTGTCGTTCTCCTTCTGGAACTAATTCGTCAACTCTTTGGTTAATAGCGGCAAGCTTGTCCATAAATGCAAGTGCCGATTTACTGTGGGTACGCGCATGTTCAATTGCGTTAAGAGCACGCTGTTGCATGGTAGTTAGTGTCTGCTGATTAGCCTTTTTATTATTTTGCTTAAAAGAAACATTCTTTTCTTCCAACATCAGCATCTCTTCTTTTGGAATAGCATACCGCTTACCAATTACCTCTGAAGTTGCTTCAGAAGAAAGTTTTTGTACAGTCGAGTAGTTTTTTAAATCAATGTTGTCTTTCTTTATCTTCTTTGTTGTTTTGCTCAAACTTTCAGCAAAAAGGTTACCTAGCTCAATATCAGATTTACTAAAATTTGGTTTAACTCCATTATAATATATGTCTTCAAATTCTTGTTTATCTGAGCAAGAATTAAATACCATAAGCATTGCAATAAATGCTAAATAAATTATTTTTTTCATTTTTAAAATTTTTATATTGATTTTTATTTAACATTTTTCAAAAGTCTTGAAGGAAATACTACTTTTGCAGAATATTAAATCGTTTTATGACTTCATAAACGATTTAGTCAATAAAATTAAAGACTTCCTCTGGGTGTTATTGTTATTTATGTCATTGGCATGAATTTTTAGTTAAACAATTTGTGATTATATTTTTTAACCTAATATGCTCAGAGGTTTTATAATTTTTGTTGATTTCCCAAAATTAAAACCTCACAGGGACAAATTCTGTCACTTTGCTATTTTTTTTAGAAGATATTTACTACTTTCTTAAAGATGTATTGTGGTTTTTCCGTAATACCCATGTCTTTTTCAAGGTATACTAAAATTCATGTTCTACTTTAGAGGTTTTAATAGTCTCCACTCTTTTGGCTTTTTATTTTTACTACATGAAAAGAAAACTAAACCTAAAACAAATACTATCAGCAACTTTTTATTTATCATTATATTTATTTTATAAATTTTAATATTAGGTATAATACTCCCATTTCAAACTCTCTTACTTGTCCTTAAGAATAAAGGCAAATAGAAAAATATCCCCATCAAAGAAAAAATTAAACCTCCAATAGAACCTACAGCGAATGAAAACCAAAAGGCTTCGTTTTGTCCATGCCATACAAAAGGTATTAATCCTACAATCGTAGATACTATAGTTAACACTACAGGAATTATTTTATAATTAAATGCCTTGAAGTATAGGGAGCTATTGTTTCTATTTGGGTAATCCTTTTTTAAATTATTAAAATCATTAATAATGTATAATGCTGAATTTACACTTATACCACAAAGCAAAATAAAGGACGCATAACCTCCCTGATCAAAATTAAAATCGAATAGATAGAACGTTAAAAACACGCCAATGAATGAAATAGGAATCATACTAATTATTGCAAAGGGCTGTTTTAATGATTCTAAAAGAATGGCACAAATAAAAAATATAATAGCGATGACTATAAATAAATAATAATATTGTGTTTTTTCTTTTTTATTCCAACGTCTATACTTTTGTTCAAAAACTTTATAACCAAGTGGTAGCTTAGGTTCAAAGTTTTCAATGGCGCTTTCTCTGACTCTTTGAGCTAGCTGTGTTGTTCCTAAAAAATCGTAAGCAACAGTCAAACTGTATTGCTGATTGTTCTTTTTAATAGTATTTCCGGTTTTCTTTTTTTCTATGGACGCTAATTGGTTTAACTTATATTGCTTATTCTGAATAGTTATTGGTGTATTTTTTAAGTCCCAAACATTAAACTTTTTGTATTTATCTGAAACTAACTTTACATGTTGTAATTCATTATTATTGGTTATCGGTGCGAGACGTCCAGAATGGACTTGACTTTTTAAGTAGCCATATAATTGATTTTGAGACACATTAGCAAGTGCCAGTTTATTGGTATCAAAGTCTAAATAATACTCATACAAAGCATTATCTCGCCAACTCCCGCTAGTTATTTCTACATCTTTAACACGTGAATTTGAACCATCAATTAATTGCTGTTGCAATTGTTCTGCATACCCATACAATTTATCATAATTATAACCTTCTAAAATAATCCTATTTTGTTTGGAGCCCGTCCCTAAGGCATTTGAAAATCCTCTACCAACACCAGTAACTGCCCAATCTAATCCGCCAAGACTAATGGCTTTAGATTCCAGTAAACTTTTTAAAGTGTATGGGAAGCCACTAAACTCATGATCCTCTTTAAAGTAAATGGAAATATTAGAATTTCTATAACTCGATATACGTGTTTCAAACAATTCAATTTCATCAAATCGACTTAAATAAGATTCCATTTTATTGATGGCTTCATTAAGTTGTTGAATAGTACATCCATCAGGCATTTTACCCGTAACTCGTAATGTGGTTCTTTCAGGTTCAGAATAATGAGAATTTTCAAAAACATCTTCAGTAAACAACCTTAAAGCACCTCCAATTATTTTTTCTAAAGTGGGTCTTACATCATTAGCAAACCATTCTGTTCCTATACTTTTATTATAAATATTTATGTAAAAATCATCACCATCTAGTTCTTTTGGTAATAAATGAAAAGGAATACCGAAACCTAATATAAAAATTAAGATAAACGCCCATTTATAGCGTGGTCTTTTCATCCAAAAAATAATTCGTGAATAAAAATTTGTAAACCTTATAATTCTTCTTTTGCGTTTCCTTGAAAATTTAACACGTTTATTAGACACCTTCATTTTCTCTAAAAGCGCTGGCACATAATACAGCGATACTAATAAAGACACACCAATATTTATAGCAATAACCAAAGCGAAATCCAACAAATCGGCTTGTTGACTTTCTTCTAATAAAAAGATAATCATTAGTGCGCCTATAGTCGTTAATGTTGCCGCTAAAATAGCTAAAAACGCTTTTTTATTACCTTTGTGTCTTATATGATCTATCATGATGATACTATTATCTATAATAATCCCGAAAGAAATGGTAATACCTGCAAAAGAATATAGTTGGAGTTCTACATGGAATAGATAATAAAAAATAATGGCAATAAGAAGGTTTGTTATAATGCTTAGAAATAAAACAGCTAAATATTTAAAGCTTCTATTAATAATAAGAATTAAGATTAATAAAATAAGAAACGAAAACAAAGTGCGTTTTTGAATTTTCTGCAATTCCTCAACCACATATTCTGTTGTGTCATGAGTTAGCTTAATGGTATAACCTGTATCTAATTCTTTAATTAAATCAGTAACTTTAGTTTTTACAACATTTGCTAAATCAATAGTGTTAACATCTTGTTCTGCATAAATGGTCATATTAATAGTATTTAAACCATTTATTCTATAATAACTATTTACATCAGCTTCCTTGTAAGTCACTTTTGCAATATTCTCTAAGTAAATAACTCTATTTGATATCTTTTTTATAGGAATGGTATTCCAGTTTATTTCAGTTTCTGGTTTGTAAGCTAGGTTTAATGATAGTTCATTGTCAACGGAATTATTCGGTCTTTTAAAAACAGCATTCCCTAATTCTTTTGTGTTAAGATAGGTATTGATGGCACTTTGGATATCATTTACAGAAAGTTTTAGTTGATAAAGCACTTTGGTGTCATATACAATAACCCATTCAAAAGGGGCTGCACCATTAACATTTACTTTATTTACACCCTTAATTGTGGATAGCTTAGGGAGTATATGCTGCTCCGCATATTTTTTAATATAATATGGACTTTCGTTAGCATTGATGCTATAAGATAAAATAGGCGATTTATTTTCATTTGGTGCACTTAAAGAAAGGTTTGGATAACTTACTCCATCTGGGAGTTCAGAATGCGATTGCCTAATTAGGTTAGCTAGTTCAAACCTAACAGCATCTAAATTGGTGTTTTTTTTAAATGTAATTGATATGTTTGCGCGACCTTTATCAGAGGTAGAACTTATACTTTTTACACCCTTAATAGTATTAAAAACACCTTCTAGTTTAGAAGTAACTTCTTGCTCTATAGCTTTTGCAGAAGCATCTTGCCACCTATAATTTACATTGATAGTAGTTTTGGTTTTTGATGGTGTTAATTGAATGCTTAATAGTGGTATTAAACTTGCACCAATTATTGACAGACATATAAAGACAGTAAGTATAGTAAAGGAAGAAAACTTGAGTTTCATATTACGTACCAATATTATTTAATACTAATCTACACTTTTTAATAAACGATTCCATTGAAATTTATTTTTAAAATTCGAAAATAACACGCATTGTACCTTACCAATAATGTTTTCCTCAGGTAAAAAACCCCATGCTCTAGAATCTGCAGTTGCTTTTCTATTATCACCCATCATAAAATAATAGTTCTTCTTAAAAGTATAAGTTGAAGCTATTTTGCCGTCAACATAAACCTTACCGTCAACATATTTTAAATTCGCGTTTTCAAATTTGTTAATGGTTTGGTTATACAATAAAAAATTATCTTGGTTTAAATCAATTTGTAACCCTATTTTTGGTATTATAAATGGCCCCATGTTATCATAAGTCCAGTTTTTGTTGGGTAATTTTGCTAGCAACTTTCTGTCAAGATTAAAAGTATCTAATATCAACTGAAAATTCTTAACACTTTCTGTGTTTTTAATGATATCTACTTCATTCTGAGATAATTTAGATTTTAAAACATGCTCACTACTACTTTTCATAAAGTTAACATGACTCAAACCTTGTCCATTTAATGTTTTACGAAAGGCCTTTTTCTCGGTTATTATTTCAAACTTATATTTATGTTTTTCAGTGTTAACTTTAAAAACTTTACCGTTAGTATAAACTATGCCATTTTCTATATGCAACGTGTCACCAGAGATGGCCACACAGCGTTTTACTAAAATAAAGTCTTTTTCCCAAGGGGAGTTAAAAACGATAACATCTCCTTGTTCTATTGAGGCCGTTCCTGAAAATCTTCGATAAGGCCACCAATACTCTTTAAAACGTTTTTTTGCATTTTCATTGAAATAGTATCCTATGTTTACCAAGGGAATATCAAAAGGAGAGCGTGGTAACCGTGGGCCGTATTTTAGTTTGTTAATTATAATGACATCATTAGGAAACAAAGCATTTTTCATGGAGGAACTGGGAATTCTAAAAATGTTAAAAGCAAACAGTTTTATGCTTATTACCACAATTAGTACCCCGGTAAAAATTAAAATACTTTTTATTGCTTTCTTTACTATGGATTGTCTAATTTGGGAAAGCAACAAAAATGAGATAAAACACAGTATAGAGAATACCAAAATACCTAATACTAACCAAAACAGACCTGTTATTGTCAAAACCAAAACAGTAATTAGCAAAAAAATCACCCGTTTTTTCATGAAATTGGCGAGTTATCGAACTGTATTATTGCTAAGAAAATTTTTAGAGACGTTAATCAAATAACTTTCTGATAATTGTGACTTATCTTTATGAGGTATAAAAAAATTGGATGTTCTTAAAGTTGAATCAATACAGAAATAATAGGGCATATTAAGTTTATCAGCGGGAGTATTTAAACCTTTATCAGGAAGCAAATACATTTTAAAATTTTTAAGACCTCTATTCTGTAAAACTTTTGAAAAAACATGTAAATCTCTTGGATTTCTATAATGTACTATTAAACAAATATCATTTGCAATTAGTGCATTATTTTTCAATATTGCAATAAATTCTGCTTTTATACAATCTGTGCAGTTAGATTCCGAATAACGAAAAACAAGAGTGTTTTTTTTAAATATATCTTTGGTTAAAATAATATTTCCGTTTGCATCTATTAACTTAATGTTTTCATTCAATTTAATATTTTCACTTTTACCTACTTCAATAATATTTTGTTCTAATTCTAGAAGTTCTTTTTTCTTATTTTTTAAAACAGTGCTAATATCCTTAATAACTTTGGAATAATTGTTAAGTTTAATTATTAAGAAACCATTTAAAACAATAAGCGAAATTATAATAACGTATTTTCTATTTGTCATATTAGATTAATAAAAAAGCGACTTATTTTTTAAATGAATAAATAATTAACAATGGGTTATCGTTACTTGATACTTTTTTATCTATATCCTTAATATATTTAGGTAATTTTTCCCAAGGCTTTATCTCCTCTTTATAGATATTTAATTGTTTTTTGAAATATTCAGCTTCATATATTGATAATATTTTATTATTGTCACCATCATGGGCGAAATAATTTTGAAATGGAAGTTTATCTTTTGGCCCTCGGAATAAGTCGAAGGTTTTCGCTTTTTTCGAAATTTTAGAGTAAATAACTATCATGTTACCCCAAAAATTAAAAGTAATATAGTTGTCATTTTCTCTAAAATTTGAGATTCCAAAACCTAATTTATTCTTTGTAGTGTATTGATAAAGTCCTTTGAAGTCATCATCTATTTGATTGATGATATTTTTTGGTGTGTTATGCTCTCCAAAATCTACAATATATTTTGGTGAAAAAATATTGTTATGGTATTCATATATAATTTTAGAATATCCTAAACTTAAATTAATATTTTTACTTTTTGTAATATTGGGAGTACGCCACCCAAGTGAGTAAAAAAAATGATCATACTTATCCATGTTAATTTCATTTTTTGTCTTGAGTGTTGTTAAATCATATTCCTGAAACAATTTATTTTTTTCAAGGTTTTTGTACAGAAACAAGAGTTTATTATCATGATATCCGATATTAAAATAGTAATCCGTCATTTTTTCTTCTTCTATAAATTGACCTTCGAAATTAAACGTTGTCAACTTGTTAGGAGCCTTAGAATATAAAATAAGTTGTTTTTTTTCATAATCAATCGTAAAATCTTGTAGGAAACTATATTCACCTGGCCCTTTTCCAATTTTCTGTATCTTATTTAAAAACTTACCAGTGTTATCAAAAATAAAAACACCTCTTAGCTTTCTGTCTAAAATAAAAATTTTATCATCTTGCATACTTATTCTGTCAATGCCACTTAAAATAGAAACCTCATTTGTTTCTAAGGGAACAATAGAAGATGAAGAAAAATATTCTTCAAAACTGCCTTCACCATAATTATCTTCAACATTTACCTGTATTGTTGTAGAATTTTCTAACTTCTCACTTTTACTACAAGCATTAAAAAGTAATAGTAGTATTATGTTTAAAGTAAAATATATTTTATTCATTTAATTAAAAGTTTTATGAAAAAACATTTAAGCCTTTGTAAATTAAATTTATTAATCACAAAAGCATAAACTAATTTGTTAACAAATTTCGATACAAGTAACTATTGGTGATGTTGGGGAACAAGCTGATGAACCTCCTGGCCAACAAGCTGTGGAAGCTGAATAATGACAAGTTTTAACACACGAATATGCCTCAGGCGTGCCAGTATTATAATAAACTATTCTTTCTGTAGTATAGGCCGGAAAGCCCACTTTAATTTTGTTTCCTGGACCGTATACCCCTTCTGCATTAGCACTTTGAATTATATTTAACGAAGCTAAATTAATATCTCTATCAGTTTGAAGAATGGACGATACATTTAAAAAAGCAACTGCCACAATCATTATGACACCTAATATTCCTGTTATTTTTTTCATTTTGTGAAATTTTAATTTTAAATAAAAATTTAATTTTTCAAAAGTTTTAAAGGAAACACTACTTTTGTAGAATGTTAAACAACCTATTATCCAAATAACTTGTTTGGTTTTATATAAAAACCTCCTCTGGGTATTATTTATATTTATGTCATTGGCATGAATTTTTAGTTAAACAATTTGTGATTATATTTTTTAACTCAATGCTCAGAGGTTTTTTTATTAGATTATTACAAATTTAAAGCCCCATAGGTACAAATTCTGACACTTTGCTATTTTTCTAAAAAATATGTATTACTTTTTCTGCAATACACTATGGATTTGCCTTCGTTTCTTAGGTTTTCTAGCATTCTTTTTATCGTTCTGATACTACAGCCGTAGTTATTCGCTACCTTTTCCAATGAATTTAATCGTTTCTGTTCAATTAAATACAATAAGTGTTTTTCTTTTTCTTTTCGTTCTAGGTAAGTCATAATATCTAATATTAATTTTCCAGTATGTTTTCAAAATCTTGTATCAATGGTTTATCATCAATAAAGTTATATAGTGTTAGCTGTTGTACTTTATAGTAAATAGCCCAATAGTTTTGTAAAGTTCTAATGTAATTCTCGTTAGCTTGTTGCCATGCTTTTCGCGATGCCGTTAAGTTTAAAAAATCGACACTTCCAGATAAAAACCGTTTTTCTGTTAGGTTATAAGATTCCTTGGCTATATCTCTAGTTCTTAATGCACCATCTACCAATTCTTTTTGCAGATTAAAATCTAATACATTTAGGGTAACATCTTGCTTGTAGTTTTCCTCGTTTTGTTGTAGTTCAATATCCACAACATCTTTATTCATTTTTGCTGTTTTTATTTTCCCTTTACGTTCTCCCCAATCTAATATAGGTACAGTTAATTGTACAGAAACCATTTGCTGGTCTAAAAATCTGCCATAAGCATCTACAAACGTGTTAGCTTGTTGGTTTAAACCATAGCTAGCGTTTAATGATAAATCAAAACGATTATCTTTTATGGCTTTATCTAAATCCCTTAAGGCCTCAATTTTTCTAAGTTTTAAGTCGAGTATGTCTGGGTTGTTTTGATAAGCCAAATCAATAGCCTTATTTAAGTCTATACTTAAATCTGTTATTAATTCAGGGAGCTCTGGAAGGGCATCTTGGGGTAACTGGTCTCTTAAAAACAGTTGTAATTCTGCTTCTGTCTTTTGTAAGTTTTGCAAGTTTTCGGTTAAATTAGTATTAGCGTTATAAACATCTAATTCTAACTTTAAAAGTTCATCGCGTTCTATTGCTATTAAATCGTAGCGTTGTTTGCCAATTTTAAAAAGTTTTTCTGCTGTCGTTTTATTCTCTTTGGCCATTTCAACTTTTTTACTGGCTAATGCCCATTTAAAAAATAAGTCAACCGATTTTAAATTAATGGTTTGTAACTCGTATAAAAAATCTTGTTTCGCTTTTTGAAATTCTAAAGGCGCTGTTTTTTGTTGCCATTTAAAGGGGTTAAAAGCCATTATGGGTTGCGACAAACCAATTCGTACAGGGGTTGCATTATAACTTTCGGTTTGTAAATCGCCAAAATTCTCAAGCCTATTAAAACTAGAATTTATAAATAAACGTGTACCTGTTGCTGCTATGTTTTGACTCAGCGACAAATTAGCGAAACTATTTATAGTTTGTTGCTGCCTAAATACATCTATATTTTGTTCGGAATCATAACGTTCAATCAACGCCCTATTAAATGTAAAGGGTCTCGTTTCAAAATCAATTTTAGGGAGTAAACTCGATTTAAAAGATCGAAACTGCCAATAATTAACGCCATATTTTCGTTTCGCCTTAAATACATCTAAGGAGTTTTTACTGGCCAGTTTTAAAATATCATTAAGCGTTACACCTTTTTGATAATCCTTTAGCACTCCTTGCTGTTGTGCTATGATAGAAGCACAATTTAAAAAGATGCTTATTCCTAGTCCTATTTGTAATATATGCTTATTTACCTTCATATTTTCTTAGTAAAATGATAATAACAAAGTGGAATAAAGTACAGACTTACTAAAGTCCCAAGTAGCATCCCACCAATTAAAGCCACCGCTAAAGGCGCTTGTAACTCTGCGCCTAATCCACTAGAAAACAATAAAGGCACTAGGGCTAGAATGGTTGTTAAACTTGTCATTAATATTGGTTTTAAACGTCTTTGTCCTGCTACGAACAAGGCTTTGACCAAGGAAAAGCCTTGGTGTTGTAATTGAATTATAGTATCTATTTTTAAAATAGAATCGTTTATAATAATACCGGCCATAACCACGAGGCCTATCATAGACATAAGGTTAATACTCATGCCAAACAATTTTAAGAACAAAAATGCGCCTGCTAAATCTATAGGCACTTCTAGTAATATGATGAGCGGCAAAACAAAAGACTCAAATTGCGAGGCTAGAATAAAGTAAAGCAGTACTAAAGAAATTAATAAAACAATTTTAAGCTCTCCCATGAGTTCTTTGTTTGAAAAAAAGCTCCCTGAAAAACTAACATCAAACCACGAATTATGACTTACTACCTCCTTTACCTTATTTATAGTAGATTCAACCTGATTATCATTAACATTAAATTGAACAGGAAAATATTCTCCCTCTGTACCTCCTGTTATGGTTTTTAAATCTTTAGCCTTTACTGTTTTTATAAAGTTTTTTATTTGAAAAACAGCACTATCTTTCGCCTTTACCGTAGTTTCATTTAAAATAGCGTTAAGATGCTTAGTTTGATTTCCTAGTATAACAGGAACAAAATTTTGATTATCAGTTATAGACAAAATTTCACGTTCGTTAAAAGCGCTTTTTAAGGTGTTAAATAATGTGCTAGAAGCCACATTATAGGTTATTAACTTTTCTTGGTCGGCTATAAGTGTAATATGATCTTCCCATGCTATAGGTTTTAATGTGATATCATTTAGGTGGCTTTGTATTTGATACCAAAGAGTTTTTAACTGTTCGTTTTGTTGACTTCCTAAATTTTCTACATGCCTTAAACGAGCAACTAAAGGCGCGTCTTTATTAGAAAATATTAAACTAAAAATATTATCTACATCTTGAAAATTATAATTCGCATTAGGGTAAGCTAACTTAAGAGCATCGCTCAAAGTATCAATTATTTTAAATAATGCTGTTTGCGATTTGGTTTTAATGTAAATAGTAGTTTCAGAAGTTTTAGCGTCCGCATTTTTATCTAATAGAAATTGTTGCGTACCTACGAGTGCCGTTTGATTAATTAAATCTTTGGTTACAGGTTTTAATAACTCTAGAACTCTGCGTTTGTTTTCGTCAACATTAATAGGCGCGTTCCAATCTATTTTCAGTATGGTTTCTGAGCTAGAAAATTGAGGCATTTGAGATTTTGGTAATACAGTAAATAATGCCATTGCGGCAACCAAAAGCAAAAGACTTATACCCCAAGATATTTGCTGTTTTCGCATTACCCAACGGAATCCTTTTTCATAAACATCAGCGTAGTTTACTGTGTTTATTTCAGTTAGAAAACGATTTATTTTATGTGATGTTTTCGTTTTTCTTAAATGAAACAAACGGTACAATACAGGTAATAATGTAATAGAAACAAAAAAGGAAATAAATAAACCTATGCTTATAGCCATGGCTTGATCGTAAAACAAAGCCCCACTAACACCACTTAAAAACACTAAAGGAATAAACACCGCACAGGTGGTTAAGGCTGAACTTAACAAAGGTTTTATAACCTCTGTAGTTCCCGTAACACAAGCCTTAGATAAATTATAACCACGCTCTCTATATTGGGTTATATTATCTATAACAATAATAGAATTATCTATCATAAGCCCAATACCCAACACCAAACCAGAAAGCGATATAATATTTATTGAAATATTTAACAAATGAAAAAACAATAAACAAATAATAATAGAGGTTGGTATAGTAATCCCTATTAATAAAGGAGATGTTATATTTTTTAAGAAAAAAAACATGACTATAAAAGCCAATAACATACCCCATAATAAACTTTGAAATAAATTGTTTATAGCATAATCTAATAGTTTAGTTTGATCTCTAGTTATTGAAAAATTAATATGCGGATAGTCCTTTTTTAACGCTTTTATTAGTTTATTTAGTGATGCTTTTAAATCGTTCATTTTAGCATCACTTTGTTTTATAATAGCCATGGTTAAGGCTTCATCACCCTGAGACAAAACCAATCCTGTCCTCTTTTGCGGATGTTCAATAACTTCGGCTAGTTCTTTTAACTGAAATACGCGATTTTGGTGATTGATATAAACGGACTCAATATCTTTTATGGTATTTAATGAAGTGCCTAAGCGCACATCGTATTGGTACTGATTGTCTTTTATTAATAAACTCCCTATATCTAAGTCATTTTTCTTTATACTAGATTCTAAATTTTCTAAGCTAATCCCCAGAGCATCTAATTTATTTTGATTTGGTATAATAATAATTTCAGAAGACACCAATCCACTAATATCTACCATAGCAACCTCGTTAACCTGCTCTATGCGCTTTCGAATAACTTGATTGGTAAAACGATTAAAATCTACAAATTTCTGAGATACAGGGTATAAACTGCTCGTTTCATTTTTCCCATTTTTAATATTACCCTTAGCCTCATTAATTGACATGCTTAAATAAAAAACAGGAATATCTGTAGCACTAGCCTTTATAACTTTAGGTCGTTTTACAGTTTTTGGCAACCCACCCATAATACGGTCTATCTTTTCATTGACTTCTATAAACGCGTAGTCTATATTGGTGCCGTGCGTAAAACTTAATCGTATAACTCCAGATGCTTTACTCGTTTCACTTTTTATATCCTTTAAATGACTCACTTGCATTAAACGGTATCGTAAAGGTTTTACAATAGCATCTTCTAATTGTCTTGCCGACATGTTATCTGCTTGTACCTGAACAGTAATCTCTGGCACATCTATATCAGGCATTAAGGAAACAGGGATAAACCCAAAAGCATATACGCCTAAAATAAGAATACCTAAAGCCGTCATTAAAACAGCGATGGGTTTATGTATTAAAAATTTTACCATAAATATTTATTAATGACTATTTTTAACACTTACCTCACTATCATGAGCTAAATTTAAGTTGTTGGAGATAATAATAGTATCTCCTACAGTTAAAGATGCACTACTTTTATCTGGATGGGGTATCACAGCATAGGCTTTACTGTTTTCAAGTGTTTTCAGGATATAAGTCCAATAGGCTTTACCGTTTTTAACCGTAAATAACACCTCTTGATTATCTCTTAAAACGACTGCCGATTTAGGCACGACAAATTGATCTGGAATGTCCTTTTTAATAAAGACCTTAACATTCATGCCTTCTAATAAATGACCATCATTTTTCACTTGGGCTTTTATTAAAATAGTGCCATCTTTTTCAACCTGTGGATTTATGGTGGTTATGGCGCCTTCGTAAGATTTACTTGTTGCAAAAGGTTCAATTGATATTTTATCTTTTGATTTAATATCTTTAAGTTCAGATTCTATCACATAAAATTCCACCTCAAAGACAGCATCATTTATTAACGTAATAAATGCTTTGCCCGAATTGATCTGATCGTGTTTTTTACTATCTATATTGGCTATTTTACCACTAAAAGGCGCTATAAGTTTGGTGGATTTTAAATCGAATTGCGCATTTTCTAATTGATGAAGGGCATTTTTATAACCAGACTTAATAGCCATCATCTCATATTCTTCTTTGGGAATGGCATCTTTATTATCGGCATTAAAACCGCGTCGAATTTGTAAATCGTTAAACTCTAAAGTGGCTTGTTTTAAATCTATTTCTGCTTTATTTACTTTTTGATGGTAAGTAAAAGCATCTAAACTAGCCAATAGCTGCCCTTTTGTAACATAATCTCCATTTTTAACGTAAATGTTATTGAGTTTTTCGCTTACATTGAATTTTAATTCGCTTTTTTCTAAAGCTACAAGCCTACCGTTACTGACGAGTTCTTTCTTGAATGCCCCTTTATCTAAAACCAAAATATCTACCTCGTTTTTTTCGGGGAGATATTGTTTTTTGTTAATGGATTTTTCTTTATTTTCTTTGGGTTTGTTGCAGTTCAATAAAATGCTAAAACAAATCATTAAAAAAATACAGCGTGTTAAATTTTGACGTTTTTTACTCATTCTCTATATTAATACTTGTTAATATTTGTGTTTTTGACACTTCAATCAATATTGTTTATTTGCTTAAAATATCTATCCTCTAAATTTGTTGAAGATTTTATAGGGAAAAAGACATTTGAAACCTCTAAATCCTCGTCTATTGTAAAATAATATGGATAAGATGCGTTTTCCATATTTCTGTAAAAAGAAATATTGTTGTTCATTATTGAATACATAGGGGCGCTTATTTCCTTTTCTTTTTTTATTAACTTCAATTCCCTTAAAGAAAAACCATTAGAAACAATTATATATTTCTTACCACTATTTTTTATTTTTGCAAGAGAGTCTTCAATACATGAATCACAAAAACGAGAACTTATATATAATACAATAGTTAAATCATAAAAAACATCTTCAACAAGTTTTGAATTGCCTTCAATAGATTGTAACACATAATTATCTGGAAATTTAAAAAACCCTGAATACTTTGATTGTAATAAAACCCTAGATTTTAACTCTACTATTTCATCATTTTGTTTTTGCGATACATTTTTATATTCTTCTAATGAGTAAATATAAAATGAACCTAAAAAAAAGAACATAAATAATAATACACCAATATATAGCCAGTTTTTATTCATCAAAAGTCCTTTAATTTGTAAGTTATTATAACTGGGTTATCCATTTGTTTTATTTTACTTATTTTTTCCCAATCACTCTCTTTTACATACTTTTTAATTTTTTCATTCGCCCAAATATGATTCTTTAATCCGTATATATCATTAGATTCTCGTATACCAATAAAAGTGCCATCATTTTTACATGCAAGAGGGGGGGTTACCAGTATAGTTAGAGGTTTTTCTTTATTAAACTTAAAGCCATTACCGTACATCAAAGATTTAGATTCCTTATTATAAAACAAAAATGCTCCCCTTTCATTTCCAAAAACTTCAAAAAAACAAAATTTACCTGCTATTAAATAATCACCTGAAAAGTATAAGTGATTAGAAAGTAGCTGTCTAAATTCATCACTATTCAGATTTCTTTCCCAAGCATCACTTGGCAAACCTTTTTCATCATACTCAAATTTGATTTCAGGTACCAATCCACTATCATCAACTCTCCAAATACCGTCAGAATATGGGTGATGATAATATATCTTATCACCAAACTTTCGCAGAGGCTTTCTAGAGACTAATGAATTAGGATTGTCTGGGTTTTTAAAACCTAGTCCCAATGGAACTGAATTACTATCTGCTAAAATAAGACTATACGAGGCTATTGAAGGAGTTCGAAGGTTTTTTTGCACTTTGCTGGCAGTAAAAATTGAGTTGTGTTCTCCATACTCATGCTGCCAAATCATATAATACAACGGCCTTGAGTCTATAATTTCTCCTGAAAACTTATACCTAAATATTTTTCTAAGTTTAGTATCTAGAATTGAAATAAACTTCTTTTTATCATTAATGGCAATATCACTAATGCTAAGTAACTCTCCGGGACCTTTCCCTATTGTTCCTATATTGTTTAAAAATTCACCATTATGATTAAAGCGCAATAATTTATTATTTCTTTTATCATGAATAAAATAATAGTTTGAACAGAATAAGATGTTATGGACTTTTCCTATAATGCTATTTGGTGAGGTCTCTAAAGGTATAATTTCTATACTAGAAATCAGATCTGCCAAATTAATCTTTAAAGAACCTAGTACATTTTTTGGAATCACTACTTTTTCGGCCCCATTATTATATATATCAAATAATTTGATATCATCCTTGTTAATTTCAATTTGCTCTTTATGCCCCTTTGCACCAATACTATTTAAAATTGTTTCGTTATTAGATGTATGTCTACAACTGTAAAACAAAGAAATTAATAAAATTATTGATACTTTTAAACTTATAATACTCTTCATTTTTATATTTATTTTTTTTAAAGGGTAGATTTTTAACCCACCCGTTGTTAAATTAGCAAGAAGGATCGAAAGGAGTACAATTCGCCCAAGGACCAAATTCTGGCACACAATCTATCCCACCAGGTACCCAATAATAGCTTTCTTCAACTCTACCGTCATCGTGATAAATCCATGAGGTACACTTTCTCTGATAACTCACTGGTTCATCAGCATAAGGCTCTTCATCACAATCAGAATTCCACCACGGACATTCTGCATTGGCAGTATTCATAGATATAGCATCAGCTAAATTAAATTTTCTACTTTCCACTGCATTTGTGTTTAAAAACATAGCCAGCACAAATGCCGCTAGAAATCCAATTGCTTTTATCGTTTTTTTCATTTTATTAAATTTTAAATTTATACTTATTAATATTTTAAGTTTTATAAGGCATACTACTTTTAGAATATGTAATAGACTAATACATTAGACTACTAAAATCTTTTTTAAAGATTCCCTTATTGTAAAAAAACACTTTATATCATTGGCATTGGTTTTTAGTTAAACAATTTGTTTTTGTGATTATATGTTTCATTTCTTGCCGTATTTCTTTTATAGCGGTTGATGGTATTTTAACATCTTTACTTAATATAGTTTTCGCCATAGCTAATGCTTTTCCATTCTGTCCGCTCTCATCATACAATTTCGCTAATAAATAAGGTGGGTAAAACCGTGACGGAATCATATTAGCAGCATGTTTATAAGCAGCTTCTGCTTGTTTGTACTGTTTCATGTTTTTATAAGTATCCCCTAAAGCGGTTTCAATAATAGTGGTGTTTAAATGTGTTTTTGAGCGTTCTAAAATTTGTATGGCTTTTTTATCCTGTTTGTAAATAGAAAGTGCTTTACCGTAATTCATTAAAAATTCACCATTATTCTTTAATTTGGGGTAAGCTGCTTGGTATTCTGCTATAGCACTTTCATAATCACCATATTGATAACTGCTTTGAGCCAGTTTCCAATTTTTAAAGCTGGCATCTAATCTATTTACATAATTAAAACTAAAGACACTTATTAATAGAAGACTTACTAGTATTGAAGTTTTTAAAGCAAGTTTAATAGAAGAATTAATTTTTAAACTTTGAAATCGCTTTGTTTTGCTTTGGTCTAACAAGGCTAAACCAGCCAACAAAACAAGCATAATAAGTTTAATAGGAAGGATTTCCATGGGATATGAAAAAAACGCAAAGACCCCAATGGACACTAAACTTATTTTTAAAATGATACTTAACTCCTTGTTTTCTTTTCTGGCAGATGTTTTTATAATGAAATATAAAATTAGTATCAATATGATAAAACCAAAGACTCCCTGTTCGGTTATAAATTGAATAAACTCATTAAAGGCATAATACGAATTGTCCGCCACCAAAGCTTCTGGAGTTTCTCCATGCTCTGAAAAGTAATGAGCTTGATAGTTCATATAGTAAGCCTTAAAGCGATCAAAACCTACACCAAAAAATGGGTTATCCTTGATAATTTCGGTAGCGGTTTTCCAAATAAATAAACGCCCGTCTGAAGAGCCCTTTTTAAGATGATAAATACCAAATAGACTTATCCCTATAATCAATACAGAACCAGCGATTAAAATAGCTTTTTTTAAATTAGTTAGTTGCTTAAAAAGTGTCTTTAAAATTTGATAACGCAGCTCAAACAAAAGCAGACTAATTATTAAAACAGCTAACCATGCGGCTCTAGATTGTGTAGCGGGAATGATTAGAACAATACTTATTATACCGAGTAAGGGAACATACTCAAATGAAAGTTTTGTTATAGTATTGAGAATTAAATCCCTTTTCGTGCTTGCATTAAACAAAACTAGGCTGCTAATCACTTTTTCTCTAAATAGATACAAACCTAAAGCAATTGGAAAAACAGAGGCTAGAAACCCCGCATAAGGCCCAGGATTGAAATAACTTCCTGTTAATTTAAACCCTGAATGATTAGATGGATAATATCCTAATAATTGGAGGTTGCCATAAATGGCTTGAATAATGCCAGAGATTACAATAGCCAATAACAACCAGTAAAACGTCTTAATATCTAGGATCCTAAAAATCAGATAAAGGAATCCAATCCCTAATAATTCAATAAATCTAATAGAAAAACTATAATTTGTTTGAAATAAATATCTATTTGTTACTATATAAATAAGCAGAGCTACTAAAACAATATCCAAACGAGATAATGAGAGGTTAGTTACTTTCGATTTTAAAATCCAGAAAGAGCTTATTCCTAACAAAACTGCACAGAAATAGACAAATACGATAAACTTACTAGTAATTGTTGATTGAGGATAGCTTGTTATATTTATTTGAGGAATACATACTAATAAAACTATAACAAAGAGAATATTTAAAAACTTTTTTGATTCAAAGTCAAGAAAATTTGATACAATTTTACCTCTAGACATAAGTGTTTAATATATTATTTTCCTTAATTGTCGAGAGATGCCTTTTGTGGTAAAGGCTTTACCCAAAAAAAAGATTTTTACTTACAAATCACATCCTGCACTATCCTGTTTTTGCAAATAATTAGTGTTAAAAAGCCACAGCAATACATAAAACTCCCTTTTGTCTAAAATAATGTAGTAGGCACACTTGATTTATAGGTGAGTTTTTAATGCTTTATTTTAGATCTATGCAATTGAATTATTTTAATTTAAGTAACACAATGATTTTTGAGGAAAAATAATATTTAGCCAAGATAGATACTTGGACATATTTGAGGGCACGAAGTTAAAACAGGAAAGTTTGTAGCAATTTAGCTAGATAATCTAGAAAACATTTGGTTCTAATAGAGCCCTAACTTAACTCATATTTAAAAAAGTGTAAATTGTAGTAACTAGTTAGATTAAAATATGATTTGTATCCTTATAATAATAAAGACAAACAAATTTTATCTTTTAATAGTTCTTTTGTGATTTAGTGTACAATTAGGTTAACATATGAAATAATTCCTGTTAATTTTCTAGTGTTTATAATACATGGCAGAGTATAGATTTAATCCTGCCACCCCGACAAACCTAGTAATAGGAAAAATCAAAACACTGTTAATCGTATGATTATCAGTGTTTTTTTGTTTTTAGGTGTTTTGTTTATTTCCAAATAAAGGCATTTAAAACCATTAAAAAAGTGAACAAATCTTTGAACACTTTTTAATCTGAATTTTCATAATTTTAGAGGACTATTTAGAAGCGATTTGACTTTTGTCTTCACTTACCTATTTTTACTTTCTTCGTTATATCAATTATTATCGTAACTAACAGATTAGTTCTAGAAACAAAAGGGAAATGAAAGGTATTTGGCAGTAGTTTGTTATGTGTTTTAAACTGTATTTTCTTAAAAGGGGATATTTTGCAATACTAAATAGTCTAAAAACATAAACGTAAGTAATTTTTTCTTGCAAATATAGTGTGCTATGACATCGATATTAAGTGGAATCTTCAAAAGTAGTTTAAAAAAAAGCTTTTTAAGTTTGAGAAAACATTCAAAGAAAAATAAAGAAAATATTGTATTTTGTATGGATTTGTTAGAGGTTACGTGTAGATAAATATATTAAAATAGTTGCTTATTTTGATATTTCTGATAAAATCAAAAAAGTATTAGTATCACCAAATTGCATTAATTTGTCTAGTAACTTTTGTAAGCATAATTGATTTTTTACAACAACTTTTAAATGAATATTTTGATTTCCTGTAATACGATGCGCTACTGTAATTTCAGGAAATTCATGAACTTTATTAATAACATATTTCAATTTTCCAGGAAAAACTTTTAGTAAAATAAAGGCTTCTAAATCATACCCTATTAATTTATTATTTATTTGTATATCATATTTTTTAATAACACCTTCTTCTTCTAATTTTTGTACACGTTCTCTCACTGAAGATGGAGATAAATTTATTTTTCTTCCAAGATCTGCAAATGATAAACGGGAATTTTCTTTTAAAATATCTAATAATTTTTTATCTGTGTTGTCAACCATTGAATCGTTATTTTTTTGTTATTTTTTTGTTTTATTAACGGTAAATATATTAAAAATAACATTTAATCAATTTTAAAACGTTTGTTTGTGGTTGTATTTTTGAATTATTAATAATATAATCTATTTAATTGTTGAAAATACGCAATAAATTAGGTTTAGTGATATGAATTGTAAGCTAAATACAAATAAATGATTAAGAATTTGATAAAAAAAA
This sequence comes from Seonamhaeicola sp. S2-3, assembly GCF_001971785.1. Taxonomy (NCBI): domain Bacteria; kingdom Pseudomonadati; phylum Bacteroidota; class Flavobacteriia; order Flavobacteriales; family Flavobacteriaceae; genus Seonamhaeicola; species Seonamhaeicola sp. S2-3. The sequence goes on from NZ_CP019389.1 coordinate 2,928,656, forward strand.
CATTAGATGAAAAGTTTAAGGCGCTTGAAGCAGAGAATGCTCCAGGTCAAGAAGTAAGACAGGACTTAAGTCAACTTGATAATATAATGAAAGGTAGGAAGTTAGAAGGAGTGTCTGTTGATTTTTCTCATGGAGATATTGACGCATTTCCTCCTACTCCAAATTCAGAAAAGTATTGGGAAGAGGGGTTTAGTCGAGGAGCTTCACAGGCTTATACTGAATACCGAGGTGCTTTGGATATAAGAAAAACTTTAGCAAAACGTCTTGGGGATTTTACAAAAAAGCCTGTCTTGGCAGATAGTGAATTAATTTTAACACCAGGAACTCAAGGTGCATTGTTTTTGGCTTTAGGGGCAACTGTAGCTACAGGAACTAAAGTAGCGGTTGTAGAACCAGATTACTTTGCTAATAGAAAACTAGTTAAATTTTTTGGAGGTCAAGTCATGCCTATTACGTTGCGTTATTTAGAGTCTAATTCTAATAATGGTCTCGATCTTAATGAGCTTGAAACGGCATTTAAACAAGGTACCACAGTTTTAGTTTTCTCAACACCTAACAACCCTACAGGGTTAGTGTATTCACAAAAAATGATAACAGATATTGCTGTTTTAGCAAACACTTATAATGTAACCGTAATTGTAGATCAATTATATTCTAGAATGCTTTATAGTGGTGAGGTTTATACACACTTACGTTCATGCCAAGTGCAGCCAGAAAACCTTATTACAATAATGGGGCCTTCTAAAACAGAATCTTTGAGTGGTTATCGTTTAGGAGTAGCTTTTGGGACGCCTAGCATAATAGATAGGATGGAACGTTTACAGGCAATTGTTTCTTTAAGAGCGGCAGGTTATAATCAAGCTGTTTTTGAAACTTGGTTTAACGAACCCGACGGATGGTTGGAAAATAGAATTAATCAGCATGAAGCTATACGCGACGAGTTACTTAAAATTTTTAGAAATGCAAACCTTCAAACAGCAACTCCTCAAGCGGGAAGTTACTTGTTTCCTAAATTACCAGCATTAAGTGTAGATTTAAATACGTTTGTTAGGTTATTAAGATATCAAGCACATGTAACAGTTACGCCAGCATCAGAATTTGCACCTCATTTAAAAGATAGTATTAGGCTTAATTTTTCGCAAGACCATGATGCTGCAATAGAGGCTGCAAAACGAATTGTAAAAATGGTTGAAATATATGCCTTATGAAAACAGTAAATAAAAATCCAATACCACAGGGTAAGTATATTCCAGCTGTAAGGCATGCTAATGTTATTTATACATCGGGCATGACACCTAGAAAAGATGGTAAACTAGTTTATTCGGGGAAAATAAAAGCTACGGCACCTGTTGAAACATATAAAGAAGCTGTTGAAATAGCAACATTAAATGCTATTAATGCAGCTGTTAACTGTTTAGAGGCTGACGAAAAAATTTCTAGGGTATTGCAAATGAGTGTTTTTTTAAATACAGAAACAGATTTTACAATGCATTCTAAAATAGCAGATTTTGCATCAGAAATTATTATAAATAATTTAGGAATTCTATGTATAGGAAGTCGTGCAGCAATAGGTGTGTTATCTTTACCATCTAATGCACCTGTAGAAATAACATTAGTTTGTAGTGTTAATTAAGAAGTGGGTATTTCGTTATAACTATAGCTTTTTTACTGACTTACATTTAATTTTAAAATAAAATTAATAAATCGTTAAGAAAACCATTGAATCCTTTTTGTTAATGTTTAAAAAAGTTGTTTCAATGAAAAAAAGTCGATTTATCCTAAAAATCAACTTTTAAATAATTATTAATAAAATTACCTTTATGGTATATAATTATCTAAACAATAACAATTGTACTGAATTAAAAACATTATAAATAAAAAAACATTGAATTATTTGTAATTATAAGTTTTTTATTCGAGTCATCAAAAAAACAATCATCTATGAAAACCAAACTTCATCATGTTTTAAAGAAAACATTATTAGTTACAAGTTTGTTTTTAACATTTTTTCAAAGTTATGGTCTTAAGTATGGCATAGGAGCTATAAACAAGAACATTGATTTTTTTGAAGTAAAATGGAAAAAATCAAACTTAAAACTTCCTCAAAAAAGTATAGAGGGTAAAGTTACAGATCAAAGTAATGCACCTTTAATAGGAGTTACCGTCATTATAAAAGGAACAAGTAAAGGAACAACTACCGATTTTGACGGTAAATTTAGATTAAACACAAAGGAAGGAGACGTGCTATTATTTTCGTATTTAGGTTATGGAGATGTAGAGTTAACAGTAGATAGTAGAATATTTTATGATGTGAAAATGAGTCCCTCGGCTGAAGAACTAGATGGAGTAGAAATATTTTCTACAGGATATCAAAAGATTAGTGAAGAACGTGCAACTGGATCTTTTGCAAAAATTAATACTAAGGTTTTAGAGCGAAAAATAGATCAGAGTATTATTGGTAAAATTGCAGGGGAAGCTCCAGGTGTACAGTTTGATCCGTTTATTCAAGAAAAAAATAATATCGGACTTGTAATTCGTGGTAGAAGTTCTATTAATGCTACTACAGAGCCCTTAGTTGTTGTTGATGGATTTGCTATACCAGGAGGTTTTGGTACTATAAATCCTAACGACGTGGAAACTATTACTATTTTAAAAGATGCGGCGGCAACATCTATTTGGGGAATTCGGGCTGCTAATGGTGTTATTGTAATTACCACTAAAAAAGGTGAAAATAACAGTAAATTGGCGGTAAATCTTTCTGTAAATTCCTCAGTAACTTTAAAACAGGATATTTTTGAAGCACCCTATGCCGATCCTAGCACACAAGTAGATTATCAAATAGGTTTGTTTAATTTCGAGCAGTATTCGCAACAAAGAAATCTATTTGATGGCAGCTTAAATGAATTTTCACTATATCAAACCAACGCCGTTAGAGAAACTTTGCTAAGGCTTCAAAGGGGAGATATTGATATTGCCACGGCCGACGGTAGAATAGAGGCTCTTAGAAATAATGATGGTAGAGAAGAATATTCTAGACTCTTTTTAAGACAAAAGTTGTGGAATCAATACAATTTAAGTGTGTCTAGTGGTAGCGAAAAATATAATTTTAATTCCTCACTGGTATACAATCAAAATAAAGGAGAAATTGTAAAAGATAAGTCAGATCAATTTATTTTAAACGTCGTAGGTAATTATAAGTTTACCGATAAATTACAAGCTCGATTTTCCAGTAATATATCGCAAACCAAAAGTGAATTTGGTATTAGTACAGGGCCTGTAGATTACTTAATAAACTATCCTGTGTTTGAGCGTATTGTGGATGACAATGGTAATTACCTACCTATGCGTGGTGGTGTAAATATTGAAAGTTCTCAACTAGCGCAAAGACAAGGTTATCCTTATCCTTGGACTTTTAATCTTAAGCAAGAGTCAGACAATATGGATAATACTTCAACAACAACAGATATTCGTATTCAAACAGGATTAAATTACGAAATTTTAAAAGGTTTAAAAATCGATTTAAGTTACCAATATTTATGGTCGTCGTATTTTGGTCGTAACTTACTAAACGAAAATAGATTCACAACCAGAAACTTAGTAAACTACTTTGCTCAAGTAGATGAAACTGGCCAAGTCATAGAAACTCCAGTTCCCGTAGGTTCTTTGTTAGATACCTCCACAAGAAGTACTACAGATAACACTTTTAGAGGGCAATTAAATTATTCAACTAGTTTTAAGGATGGACTTCATAATATTGATGCCATAGCTGGGTACGAGGTGCGTAAACAAATATCAGAGTTTAATAGAGATCGTAAATTTGGATACAATGACCAATCCCTAATTTTTACACAACCTAATTTTAACACCCTTTATTCTAGTCCCATTTTTGGCGGACAACGATTAATTAGTTCAAATTCGAGATTAACATATACCGAAAATAGGTTTTTATCGTACTACGTTAACGGTGCTTATAATTTTGATAAGCGTTATACCATTTCGGGGAGTATGAGGTTAGATGATACCAATCTATTTGGTGCATCCGAAGAATTTAGAAACATACCTTTATTTTCAGTAGGTTTAAAATGGAATATCACTAAAGAAAATTTCTTTAATTCTACATTTTTTAATAATCTTAATTTAAGAGCAACCTTTGGTTCTGGTGGAAATGTAGATAGAAATACATCGCCATTTTTAGTAGCCAGACAAGGTCGAGATCAGGGAAGTTTTTTAAACAACTACCTAACTATTTCAAACCCTCCTAACCCAACATTACGTCTAGAGAAAACAAAGACCCTTAATTTAGGATTAGATTTTTCTATGGCAAACAGTAGAATTTATGGAAGTGTAGAATTTTATAATAGAAACAGTGAAGATTTATTGGCAAGACGCAATATAAGTCCAACCTATGGTTTATCTTCTTCATTCTTAAATGTTGCCGAACTATACAACAGAGGTATAGATATAGATTTAGGTTTAAGAATTATAGATACCAAAGATTTTAAATTTGATACAAGAATACTTTACAGTCAAAATAAAAATGAAATAACTAGTATAGACGAAAGTAATCCTGGTGAAATATTCCTTTTTACACAATATGACGCTAACTCTTTTGTAGTTGGAGACCCGGTTGATAATTTTTATAGCTTTAGATATGCAGGTTTAGATGAACAAGGGAATCCATCTTTCTTTAATGAAGATAATGATATTATAGAAGTGGGTGGAGATATTGGTGCTATAGAGGCTTTAAAAAGTGAAGGTTCTAGATCGCCTACACGTACTGGCTCATTAACCAACACATTTACTTATAAAAATTTATCATTACGAGTGCTTACAGTGTATTCTGGTGGAAATAGATTTCGATTTGAAAGAAATTACGACCCTAGATTTTTTCAAAACAATGTGTATAGCGATTATGTAAGCAGATGGCAACAACCTGGAGACGAATTACTTACCGATGTGCCTAGACTTACATCGCCAAATGAAACGCAAACACCTCTTTATTTGTATCTAAACGAATCAGATAGAAATACCGATGATGCTTCATACATTCGTTTATCTCAAGTTAATTTATCCTACCAGTTTCCTGAAACTCTAACTAAGAAATTATCTATGAATAGTTTTACGGTAAGCTTGCAAGCAGATAATCTTAAAGTTTGGAATTTTAATAAATGGGATGTCGATCCTGTAAGTCGAACCATACCCATTCCTCCAACCTTTACACTTAACTTAACGACAACATTTTAATATCCAGACTTATGAAAACTACAAAATATATCATTATTATATTAGTAACGTTCGTATTAACCGGGTGTACTAGAGACAATTTCTTGGATTTTCAACCCAAAGGAAAAGTTATACCGTCTAAAATAGAAGAATTTAGAGCGCTATTAGATCAAGTAGAACCAGATCCAAACGTAAACTTTACACAGGGGTTTGGTACACATCATGATTTTACCATTATAGCAAGCGATAATTATTTATTAACAGAACAAGCACGAGCCAGTTTTGGTATTAGTCCAGAAGAAATTAATCTGTATTTATTTAAAGAACAAATTTCTACAGAAAATGGAGACGATAATAACTGGATTAGATATTACAATCAAATTTACGTTGCCAATGTGGTTCTAGAAGGATTAAAAACGGTTGAAAATGGCACGCCAGAAGCTATAGCCGAAGTAAGAGCAGACGCATCATTACAACGCGCTTTTGCTTATTTTAATTTGGTAAACATTTATAGTGTGCATTACAATCCTGAAACCGCAGATACTGATTTAGGGGTGCCTATTAGAGATGGAATAGAATTGGAAGGTGCAGATTTTACAAGAGCCTCAGTTGCCGAAGTGTATAACCTTATTCTTAACGATATTAATAATAATATAGAGGCTCTGCCAGATTTACAACCAGCAAATTTAAGTTTTAGACCCTCTAAAGCTGGAGCTTATGCGTTTTTAGCTCGTGTTTTAATTTACCAAGCTAAATATGAAGAAGCTCTTGAAGCTGCTAATAAAGGCTTAGCTTTAAAAAATAGTTTGAGAGATATTAATAATGACCCAGCAGATCCAAGAGATGCCAATGTGTTAGCATATCCTTTGGCCGTTCAAGACGAGCAATTAATTTGGTTTAAAGATTCCGGAGGATTTACTTTAGTAACCACACCAGAATTTTATGGTTTATATGATGATAACGACCAAAGAAAAAAATGGTTTGCCGATGCCAGAACCTATTTCTTTGCAGAGATAGACAACCCTGTACTTGTTGCCCATAGAGCTAATAATAACACCAATGTGTCTTTAACAACTGCAGATTTGTATCTAATGCGTGCAGAATGTTATGCCAGATTGGGTAATATAGAACTAGCGAATAACGATTTAAACACACTAAGGGTAAATCGTTTTAAAACTGGAACCTATGTTCCTGTTAACATAACAGATCAAGACGATTTAATCGCCTTTGTAAAAGATGAAATTAGAAGAGAGAAAGCCATGAGTACCTTAAGAATTTTTGATATTAAACGTTATAATCGTTTTGATAACGACAACATAACTGTTACTCATAGTTTTAATGGAGAAACAGTTTCTATAACACCAAATAGTCTCAATTGGGCATTACCCATTGCAAACAATTACATTCTTGCAAATCCAGAAATAGAACAAAATCCAAGACAGTAGTCTCAAATGTAAAAAATATAATTATGAAAACAATTTTTAAATCTATAATAGGTGTATTTCTCTTATTAATTAGCTTTTCTTGTGATGAGTCTAAAGATAATGTCTCTGGGATATTAATAAATACTGAAGATTTTACAATTGAAGCACCAATTGTTGTAAAAAAACGAGATACCCTAGGCTTTTTAAAAGGAAGCTCTAATAAAGGCGAGGTTACCTTCTCTTTAATTTCTCAAACACCAGAAAATAGTGTTGTACTGGGGTTAAGGTATGGAGAAATAATAGTTGAAAGTCCAGAGTTTTTTAATTCAGATATTACAGACGAAGTTAATCTAGTTATTGAAGTTAAAAAACAACAAGAAACAAAAATATCCAACGTAACCATTCGAAGAAATTTAAACGATCCAGACGGCGATGGTGTTGAAAGTAGTATGGATAGTGATCCCAATAGCCCTTGCTTACCTGTACAAGATGTAAATTATACTGGGTACAATTCTTACAATAGTATTTGGCGTGAGGCCGATTGCGACCAAGATGGTATTTCTAATATAGATGAATTAACTAATGGTACTAATCCGTATTTTGATGAATCGTCCATAGGAGATACCGATGGTGATGGACTTAAGGATGATGTAGATTCAGATCCAAATAACCCTTGCTTACCAGAACAATTTATTGGGTATCAAGACTTCGATGCCGAGAACGACATTTGGGCAGCAGCAGATTGTAATGGTAATGGTATTTCTAATGGAGATGAAGTTGCCGCTGGAAGATCGCCTTATCCTTTTCCAGATATACCTTGTAATGACATATTTAACTTCGAGTTAGAAAATTACGCTAGAGAGTTAAGAACAGTAGATTCTAACAACGGAGAAGGCGTTACTATTGGGGTTGTTGGAGAACAATGTGGTACTATATTCTTTACCGGAGGAGGTATCTTTAACCAAGGCTGTTTTAATGATGATGTACGTATACCTTTCTATTTTGAACCTTCAGATCAAACATCATCTAATGGTAGAGTGTTTGTAGAACTCACAGAGTATTCATGTTTATCAGAAGACAGAATGTCTAGTAGAAACTTTACGGTAGAAGGTTTAGGAACCTATGCAGGTGCTTCTAGAACCGTAGAGTTAACATATATCATCACACAACTAGATGATGATATCCCTGATGATGAAAGAGTAACTACCGGAACACTAATTATCAGGCCGTTATAGCAGTGAAATTAACAGATTTTACACAATATCAACATAATAAAGCAAGAATTATGAAATATAAAATAAATATAAAATGGTCACTTTTGTTAGTAGTTTTTACATTGGTTTTTAATTATTCATGCGTCGAAAATAATGAAGAATTTATTAGCGAAGCAATGGATACTGATGGCGATGGCGTGCTTAACAGTTTAGACGAATTCCCTGATGATCCGTGTTTACCCGTTAAAGATGGTACATATACTGATTTCAATGTTTTTAATGCGGTTTGGCAAAATGCAGATTGTGATGGTGATGGGGTCTCAAATGCAGATGAGTTTGAAGATAAAACTCGCAACCCCTACGTAAACGAGGATACCGATACCGATGGCGATGGCGTGCCAGATTTTTTAGATGAAGCACCACAAAACCCTTGCATGCCTGAGCAAGATGAAGGTTATATTGGTTTTGATTCTGATAATGAAATATGGTCTAACTCAGATTGTGACGACGATGGTGTCTCTAATATAGATGAGTATATGAATGGAACAGACCCATACAAAGGCTGTAATTTAGATTTCGATTTTAGTAATTTTGAAGGCGAACTACAAGCTCGAGACTCTAATAATGGAGATAATATTATAGTAGCTTCTTTATTAGATAGTTGTAACGAAATATTAATAAGCGGAGACTTTTTAAATTTAGGTTGTACCAATGAAAATATTGAGTTTATAGTGTTCTTAGATCCTTTTGTAGAAGGCGGAAATGAAGGGAATGCCCTTATCGAAAATGCTACTTTTAATTGTGTTAATGAAGCAGGTGATACCATAGAATATACATTTAATGCTTCAGGTTTTTTTAGTGGTAATGATGGGTTTATGGAATTTTTTGGCTATACCCTAACCGGAGATGGAGAAACCATTTCAGGAAATTTATTTATAGATCAAATTTCAAATGGTGGCGGAAACGAACGGGATAGATGTAGTTTTGAAGGCGAGTATAATAGTATTGTAAATATTGATGGAAACGAGAGCTTTGGGGTTGGTATATTTACCCAAAATCCAGAAAATTGTTATGAATATATCCTTTCTGGAGACTTCTTAAACTTAGGTTGTAATAATGATTTTGAATTAGGAGTATTCTTTGGCGAAGAAGCAGGAGGCTCTGAAGTTATTATAGCCGAAAAAACCTTTACCTGCGAATCGGATAGTGGAACCGTTGAATATACCTTTAGAGGCTTTGGAAGTTATTCTAATTCAGAAGGTTTTATAGAATTATCAGAATTTACATTAAAAACTTCAGATGGTACCGAAAAGAATGGTACTATATTTTTTGAAGCTTTATAAATAAAAAAATAATTAATAAAGTATTGAAAGAATGGAAAGATATGTTGTCATGATCTCTTTATTGCTGCTTGTATCGAGTTGTAGAAATGTTCAACCAGACAATTCGTTGCAAAATGATAGGTCTAAAGTTGCTCAAAGAATAAAGGACGAAATAAAACCTTTATTTAGAACCTCGATTACGGCAACAGAAATTGATTTTATTAAAGAAACCGATAATGATGCCTTTCTAAATCTTAAGTACATTGGTCAACAAACAAAAGAAATGCCAGGGGGACTTTCAGATGAAGGTTTAATGGATAATGGCACCTATGTGTTTAAAGCGCTTTTTTCCGATGATAAATCTGTTGAAATTTGGTTACACAGTAGCTTTGGCAATAAGGAAAAAGCCAAAGCATACGCCGATAAATTAACAAGCAGACTGGGTAAATTACCATCATTTATGCGTAATACTTTAAACCATGTCGTAATTCATACTGGCAATCATACAGCTTTTGCAGAAGATGAGGGTGGTTTTTTTGTGCTGTATTCCGATAATATGGATACCAGAATACGCAATAATGATCTAGAAGAAACCGTTTTTCATGAAACATGCCATGTCACATTTGATTTGAAATACGCAAAAAGTAAAGGGTGGAAAGCAATTCAAGCAGCCGATAAATCATTTATAACAGAATATGCCAAAAGCAAACCTAATCAAGAAGACATTGCGGAAACGGCATTATTTGTCTACACCATGAAAACATATCCAAATAGATTATCAAAGGAAATAGAACAATGGGTGAAAACTAATATTCCTAACAGATATGAATTTTTAGAAAAGTTCTTTTAGAAAAACAGAATAAAAAAATTAAATTATGAAATTAAAAAGTATAGCTAGAGTTTTTTTTCTGTTGATGTTGTTGGTATTTACTAATTGCACCTCAGACAAAAAACCATTTATTAGAGAAGATCTTAAAGATCAAGAAAATGGTAGTGATGACGAGAATACCAATGAGGGAGATAATACACCTTTATTTGAGTTTTCGGTATCTGGTACTGGTATCGATTATATTAAGTCTACAGATCCAGACACATTTTTAGGTATTGAGTATTTAGGACAGTTTGCTAAAGAAATACCAGGAGTAGAACCCACACTAGACTCTAACGCTTATGTTTTTGAAGCGTCGTTTACTGATGGTAAAAAAATTGGTATTTGGTGTCGTAGTAATTTTGAAACTCTGCAACGCGCCACTGAGTATGCTAATAAATTAACAGATAAATTAGGTAAGTTACCTGTTTTTATGAGAGATGAATTAAGCCATGTAGCTGTGTTTTCTGGCGCAAGTAGAGCTTCTGCTGAACCCGATGGTAAATTTTTCTTTATCTCTGATAAGAGAATAGATGAAAGACTAGCGGATAATCAACTCGAAGAAACGGTTTTTCATGAAACAACACATGTTTATTTTGAAAAAAGGTATGGAACAAGTACAACCTGGAAAAATGCCCAAAATACAGATGGTATTTTTGTAACCAAATATGCAGAGGATAATCCAAACGTAGAAGACATACCTGAAACCGCCATATTTGTATACACCATGGTTAAATATCCAGGACGATTATCTCAAAATATTGAAAATTGGGTAAAAGAGAATATACCTAATCGGTATGAATTTTTAGAGACATTTTTTGAAGATTAAAATAAAGAGTGTAGAGTTTGCTATTAATTTCGGTGGTATAAAAAAATGTAAAAAGTTTAAAACATGGGAATAACAAAAGCTATACATGCACTTGTGTTTTTTTTCTCGCTAATTTCTAGCGGAGAAAAAAAAGACGGGGTTACAGTTCAACAAGATTTAAAGGCAGAAAATGAAATTTCTAATAACACTATTAGAGTTCTCTCAAATGATACCTTAAGAATACCCGTTGTGCATCATATATCTAGAGATAATAATGGTAATAATGCGGCTGTTTCAGAACAACGTATAAAAAAAATAATGGGAGATATAAATAAAAATTATAAATCAGGAAAAATTCAATTTTTTACTAAAGCCATTAAATTTATTGATAGTACACCATGGAATACCCAATTTGTAAAGCAAGATGATTTTACTGAAAGTAAAGTTTTAGCTTCATTTGAAGATGAAAATGCGTTAAATATATTTTATTTTATCAAATTATTAAATAGACGCCATGGTGAAATTATTGGAGAGTTGGGGGCAACAGCATTATTCCCAAATCAAGGTAATAACATAAAATTAAGTGCTACTTCTGTAGAAATTGAAAATACGGCAACAGCAACACACGAAATAGGGCATTATTTAGGACTTTATCATATAGATGATGATTTTAAAGATAGCCAAGGAAGAATTGAGTTAGTCAACGGGTCTAATTGTGCAGAAGCAGGTGATAAAATTTGTGACACACCTGCTTCGCCAGGCCTTAAGGAGTCTAACATGAAAGATTGTGTTTATATTGGAACAGAAACAGACCCTATTGGTGAAAAATACCATCCAGATACGTTTAACTTTATGACGTCATCGGGGAGAACCAGAGCAGATGCTGCTGGTTTATGCAGAAGACATTTTAGCCCAGGACAAATAGAAAAAATGATTTCAGTATTAAATAATGAAAGGGCGTATTTAATAACAAAAGAAGAATAGTGTTTAAAAAAATCTAACTAATAAATTTAATTTTAACAACTCTACATCTTATCAATATCTCAATGAGAATATTATTTAGTAATATAATTTTTTTCTTTTTAGCTCTATGTGTTTACAGTCAAGAGGCTAAGCCATTATATATGCCACGAGAATTTCAAGAAGCCTACAAAAACAAAACACGAGTGTTTAATGGAGATGTAGGAGAGAACTATTGGCAAAACTCTAGTGTTTATGTTATAGAAGCAGAAATAGTTCCCGGTACCTGGAAAATTTACGGAAAACAAACCATATCATACACAAATAATAGTCCAGATAGTTTGTCTGAAATTGTTATTAAAATGTACCCTAATCATTATAAAAAAGGAGGCGTACGCGCTAATAAAATTCCTCTTGAAAATTTAACCAATGGCATGGTTATTTCAAACTTAAAGGTTAATGATGAGGTGGTTAATTTAGGTATAGACGCATCGGTAAGTAATTTGGCTCACGCTACCAAAAAAAAGAATCCAAGTAGCAATATATCTGTGAGTTATAATTCCACCTTTTTAACATTAGAATTTAATAATAAACCCATACCTCCAAATTCTACTACAAAATTGTCTATGGATTGGGAAACAGAAATGCCTTTAATTTATGTGAATAAAATAGGAGCTTATGATAAAGAAAGCGCTTTTATGGGCTATTGGTACCCTCAAATAGCAGTTTATGATGATATTGATGGTTGGGATAAAAATGAATATACAGGCGCCCAAGAATGTTATACCGATTTTGGCAATTTTAATGTAAAAATTAAAGTGCCAAAAGGAAATTATGTATTTGCAACTGGAGAATTATTAAATGCGGAAGCGGTATTGAGTCCGCAAGAATATGAAGCCTATATTTTATCAAAAACCAGCCCAGATAGTACCCGTATTTTAAATGCTAATACTAAAGATGAAATTGGAAATTCAAAATCTACATGGCATTTTAAAGCAAAACAAGTTAGAGATTTTGGGTTTGGAGTGTCTAACAATTTTAATTGGCTAGCAAATACCACATTAATTGAAGATAAAAAGGTGTCTTCCAATATTGTTTATAGTTATAAAGACGAAAAAAACCTTAGAGATCTTTTAAATACTCAACAAAAAAGTATTGAATATTTATCTAATGAATTACCGGGTGTTCCTTACCCATACCAAAGCTTTACATCATTTATAGGGGTGCCAGAATTTGATGGTATGGAATTTCCAATGATGGCAAATAACGGATTCTCAAAAAGAGAAATAAGTAATAACCTGATGACGTTTCATGAATTAGCACATACTTATTTACCACATTGGGTAGGGATAAACGAGGTAAAATATTCTTGGATGGAAGAAGGTTGGGCTACTTTTTTAACTTTTAAATTTTGCCAAAACTTTTATAAGGATACCGCATTTGAAAATTATGAATTACAACGCGCCATAAAAAGTTATAAAAGAAGTGCGGGCAAGCAATGGGAACCCCCTTTGTTTAGTCCGTCAAATTATATGGTGGTTAGAAATATGCACTTTCAGCAATCGTATCGTAAACCTGCTTTTATGTATTTAGCTTTAGAACATCTATTGGGAGAGGAGCGTTTTAAAAGGTGTTTTAAAACCTATTTAAACAGATGGAAAGAAAAACACCCAACGCCTTTTGATTTTATGTTCACTTTTAATGATGTAAGTGGTGAAAATTTAAATTGGTTTTGGAAAAAGTGGGTTTTTGAATATGGTTATGCCGATTTGGGGTTAAAAAAAATAGAAGGTTCAAAAGTTGTATTAGAAAATGTAGGCGGCTTGCCTGTACCCGTGTCTTTAAAATTAACTTATGCCAATAATAAAACCGCTATCATTAATAAAACACCAGAAATTTGGTCATCAGGAAAGTCTAGCGTATTTATAGAGATTGTAAATGTGGAAGGTTTGATTTCTGTAGAGTTAATTTCAGATTCATTTCCAGATGTTAATACCACCAATAACTTAATAGAAATAAAAAAATAGAGCGTTTTTATGGTGTTATTACGTCTTTATCAAAAGTAAAAAAAGACCTGCTTTAAAAACAAATCCATACTACGTATCATATGAAAAAACTAGAATTGCATTGGCAAATATTAATTGGGATGATTGCTGGAATCCTATTCGGTTTCGGGATGACTCAAGTGGCGTGGGGGCAAGAATTTGTTTTAGACTGGATACAGCCTATTGGGAATATTTTTGTGAAACTTTTAAAATTAATAGCCATTCCTCTCATATTGGCGTCCTTAGTAAAAGGTGTTTCCGATTTAAAAGATATCTCTAAGTTTAAAAGTATTGGACTTCGTACCATAATAATTTATACCATAACTACATTGGTAGCAATTAGCATTGGCTTGTTAATAGTAAATATAGCGCAGCCTGGAAAGGGAATTCCGAAAGAAACTATAGATAAACTAATAGAAGCATATTCTAGTGATAGCGGTGTAACCTCCAAATTAGCAGAGGCCTCTATGCAGAAAGAAAGAGGACCATTACATTTTTTAGAAGACATTGTGCCAGATAATGCTATTTTTGCTATGAGTGATAATGGCTTAATGTTACAGGTTATCTTTTTTACTATTTTCTTAGGAATCTCCATTTTACTTATAGGGGAGGAAAAAGGAAAACCTTTAAAAAACTTTTTCGATTCTTTAAATGAAGCCGTTTTAAAAATGGTCGATTTAATTATGCTAACAGCCCCAATAGCGGTATTTGCGTTACTTGCAAATGTTGTTGTGTCGTCTAGCGATCCAGATTTGTTGATAGCGCTGTTAAAATACGCGGGTGTGGTTTTCTTAGGGCTTTCATTAATGATTGTTTTTTATTGTATTATGATATCTTTATTTACAGGTTATAGTCCGGTAAAATTTTTATCAAAGTTAAGCCCAGCACAGTTATTAGCTTTTTCAACAAGTTCTAGTGCAGCAACGCTTCCAGTAACTATGGAGCGAGTTGAAGAACATATTGGAGTAGATGCCGAGGTTTCAAGTTTTGTTTTACCTGTTGGTGCTACGGTTAACATGGACGGTACAAGTTTATATCAAGGTGTAGCCGCTGTATTTATTTCACAGGCATTGGGTTTTGATTTAACATTTGCAGATCAATTAACCATTGTGTTTACTGCTTTATTAGCGTCTATAGGCTCTGCTGCTGTTCCTGGTGCTGGTATGGTGATGCTGGTAATTGTTTTGGAAGCTATAGGTTTTCCTTCGGATAAATTAGCTATTGGTTTAGCTTTAATTTTTGCCGTAGATCGTCCGTTAGATATGTGTCGTACTGTAGTTAATGTAACTGGGGATGCCACGGTGTCTATGTTAGTGGCTAAATCTGTAGGGAAATTGGGTAAACCAAAAATTAGAAATTGGGATGACGCATTAAAAAATAAATAATATACCCAATGCAATGCAGTACACTTTTCAGTTTGAAGTGAAAGTTGAAGATACTACTGAAAATGATTCTAAGACTGTATCTTTAAGGTATCCTAAAAAGGGGAATTCTACATAGTTTTTCCAAATCCGGCTCCAGCGTTATTGACTAATACATCTATTTTTCCATATTTTTCTATAATTGTCTTAACGACTGATTTTATTGAATCTAATTTTGTTACATTTAAAGAGAGTATTTCTATAGTAAGATTTTTAACCTTCTTCTTTGCTTTTTTTCGTTATAAATAGGAGACGCTTGTAATAGGTACACGAAAGATATATTTTTTATTAAAAGAAGACTTTCAATCACAAGTCACATAATAGGTAGAGATGTCCTATTTGATTATTTACGCTCAGCATCCTTATTTGTTAAATCAAAGAAGAGTTACACAAAAATAACCAACTCTAAGCATTGGCTTTAAAATCTTTTCTTCTTGATTCATTTTAACTAATTTTAATATTACTAATTTATTTAAAATTGTCAGATTAAATCTTAACTATTACAATTTATTTTAGGACAATTCAAAGTTATTTAGTTCTGTGCCAGGTTCAATTTCATAAGGAGGTTCGTTTACCTTAAAAATTCTTGCTGTTAGTTTTCCTTTTAAAACAATAGAATCGTTTTTTACATGTAACCAACTACCTTCTCTTAAGCCAACAACAGGAGGAGTGTTAAAATAATGAAACTCTTTTATCCTAGTTTCTCGAGTTTCTCCCATGTGTTTACTATTGCTATCTGGGTCTAAATAATGTGGGTTAATATTAAAAGGAACTAATTTTAAAGCATCAAAACTTGGCGGATATACAATAGGCATATCGTTAGTTGTTTTAATAGTTAATCCACAAATATTACTGCCCGCACTAGTGCCTAAATAAGGTGTGCCATTATTTACAGCCTTTTGTAAAGCATTAATTAAATTATTTTTATAAAGCTTATTAGTTAAAACAAAGGTATTGCCGCCACCTACAAAAATACCTTTAGCTTGTTTTACAGCTTCAGCGGGGTTATCATATGTGTGAATACCTTTTACTTCCTTGTTTATTTTTTGAAAGGCATTTTGAGCTGTTTTTGTGTAATCATCATGAGAAATACCACTTGGTCTTGCATATGGGATAAATAAAATTTCTTCAGTATCTTTAAAGAAAATGGCTAGTTCATCTAAAATATATTCTAAGTAACTACTGCCGTGAATGGTTGAGGTACTAGCAATAAGAATGTTTTTCATTTGTTTTATAAAATTAAGTGTTTAGTAAAACTAGCTATTTCTATGATTTAACAAAAGTTTAGAACCATTTTTAAATATAATTAAGATAATAAACCGAACTTTATAATTCAAACCAAACCTTATGAAGACAGTAATTTTTTTATCCAGTTTATTGTTAATCACTTTTTTTGTTGAAGCACAAGATATAAATAGAGTAGAAGTTCAAGGAAAAATTTATGCCAAAGCTAATGATGTAGAAGGTGTAACCGTTTTTAATACTTCTACGGCTATAGGAACTATTACAGATAAAAAAGGAGAGTTTACTATGGAAGTAGCTCTTAATGATATCATTCAAATATCGGCACTTCAATTTAAAGCTATTTCTATTACTATTACTGAAGATGTAATAAACTCAAAGAAACTAAAAATTCATTTAGTTGAACATATTAACAAATTAGATGCTGTTTTAATCTCTTCGGGGCTTTCTGGAAATATTGCTACAGATATTGCTAACGTTAATTATTTAAAACCTATTTTGTTAGATATGGGAAGTATGAATGTAGATTTTGAATATTATGATGATAAAAAATATGATGCTAAAGTGGTTGAAGCCGATTTAAAGTCTAGAATAAGTAAAGGTGAATTATACAACGGATTTGATTTAAAGAAAATTTCTAAATTAATATTTGGAGCAAAAGATAAAAAATATAAAAATCCTGAAAGTTTTACGTTTGAGAAACCCATTGAATTGGTTGATATTTATTCGCATGAATATATAAGTAAGGTGTTTGAAATTCCTTTAGAAGATGTAGAAAAATTTGTAGCTTATGTAGAGGGGCATGATCTTGATAAAGAACTTCTAAAAAAAGGAAATGAAATTAAGTGCTTGCAGTTCTTATATGAAAAAAGTCAGCAGTTTTTAAAAGATAAGGATGCAAAAGAGTAATTGTTTTTTACTTTTCTTTTGTCTGTTTGTTTTCAATGTAACATTTTCCCAATCTGTTGAAATTGAAGGAAAGGTTATTAGCAAAACAGATGTAGAAAATATTCATGTAATTAATAAAACAGCCCAAACCTTTACTATAACAAACAAAGGCGGAAGTTTTAAAATAACAGCAAAAGTTAATGATACACTTCAATTTTCATCTATTCAACAGGGAATTAAAAACGTAGTTGTTTCAAAAGGGGTAATTGTCTCAAAAACTATGTTAATTCAATTAGATGAACAGGTAAATGAACTAGATGAAGTAGTAGTAGGTAAAGTGCTTACAGGCGATTTATTATCTGATATAGAAAATGCAGAAACAGACACACCTATCAATTTTTATGATGTTGGCATTCCTGGTTATACTGGTAAACCCGCAACACAAAGTGAAAGGCGGTTAGACGAAGCATCAAGTTTTAACCCATCAGTTGGTTTTGCTGGTTCGGTTTCAATATTACCAATAATTAATGCCATTACAGGTAGAACAAAAAAACTTAAACAAAGGGTAGAGTTAGAAGCACAAGAAGATTTGTTAAGAAAAGTGAAATCACAAATACCAGAAGATTTTTTTATTAATTACCCTTTAGGAGAAACATTAAGAGCAGATTTTTTCTATTTCTGTCAAGAAGATCCAAATTTTACTAACCGATGCAAAGGGAAATCAGATTTAGAAGTATTTCAATATTTAAAAGAAAAATTACATCAATACAAGAAAAACCTTCAATCTACTGATGATTAATCTTTTTTTTGGAACACTTTTTGAAAATCTGTTTACATTAGCAAAAAATTAATAAATGCAGCGTTTTAAACCATTTCTTTTCTTTTTAATAATTCCTTTAATTGCATTTACAAATATTCATAAATATTACATTAGTGTTACTCAAATAGAGTATGTAAAAGAAGAAAAATCAATACAAATCATCTCAAGAATTTTTATTGATGATTTAGAAAATGTACTACGTAAAAGGTACAATGATTCTATAATTATTGATGACCCTCAATACGTTAAAGAAACCAATAAGTATATTGAAAAATACTTGAGAAATAAAATAAAAATAAAGGTTAACGGAGCGGAAACTAATTTTAATTTTGTTGGTAAAGAGTACAATTTAGATATAGTAAAATGTTATCTTGAAATTAAAAATATAGAAAACATAACCTCTTTTGAAATAAGCAACAAAGTTTTGTTTGATATGTTTGATGACCAACAAAACATTATAAAAACTAATATAAACTCTAAACAAAAGAGTTTCATTTTAGTGTCTCAGAACGATACGGTGGTGTTAAATTTTAATTAAAAACGCGTTAAACTTTACTTAAAATCCTTAATTTCGTTCACTTTTTAAATAAAGAAAAGGTTTATTGTTTTAAATAGTAACCTTTTTCTAGTAAAAAACATAAAATTCAGTAATGAAAAGACTAAAGTATTATTTATTGTCTGTAGTTTTTCTGTCTACAGCTGTTTTTGCCCAGGCTCAGGAAAAAGAACAAGTTAAAACAGGGCATACCAACAATAACAAATTTAAGCAGTTGTATGATGAGTTTGCAACACCGAATATGTATAGATCTGCATCAGGAGCTCCAGGTAGCGCCTATTATCAACAACAAGCAGATTACAAAATGGATATTGTTTTAGACGATAAAAATGCTAGAATTGCTGGTTATGAAACTATTACTTATACTAATAACTCTCCAGACCAATTAAAATACCTTTGGGTGCAATTAGATCAAAATGTAAGGGCTAAAGATTCTAAATCACCCTCAATAGAAGAAAGTAATGTGAGGCCTGTAATGAGACCAAATGAATTTGCCTCTAAGTTCATGAAAAAACCTTTAGAAAGAGGTTTTAACATACAAAAGGTAGTAGATGCTAACGATAAGCCCCTACCATATACAATAAACAGAACCATGATGCGGGTTGAGTTACCAAGCCCACTTGAAACAGGTGATAAATTTACTTTTTCAATTAGGTGGTGGTATAATATAAATGATCATGTAAAAGAAAACGGACGTTCTGGTTATGAGTATTTTCCAAAAGATGGAAATAGAGCCTATGTAATAGCCCAGTTTTTCCCAAGAATGGCAGTATATAATGATGTAGAAGGTTGGCAAAACTCTCAATTCTGGGGCGTGATGAATTTGCATTGCCATTTGGAGATTATGAAGTTGATATTACCGTTCCTGCAGATCATGTTATGGAAGCCACAGGAAAACTTATAAATAGAAAAGAAGTTTTCACTAAAGAAATGATGAAACGCTATGAAGCTGCAAAAAAATCATATAGAAAACCAGTTTTTATTGTAACCCAAGAAGAAGCAGAAGCTGCAGAAAAAGGATTTTCTAAACAAACAAAAACTTGGAAATTTAAAGCAGAAAATGTTAGAGACTTTGGTTTTGCTACCTCACGTAAATTTATTTGGGATATGATGGCGGTTAAAATTGGAGATAAAGATGTCATGGCTGTATCTCTTTACCCTAAAGAAGGAAATCCGCTTTGGGAAGAATGGTCTACAAAAGCTGTTGCTAGTACTTTACAAACTTATTCTAGAATGACCTTTGACTATCCATACCATAAAGCAGTTTCTGTACACGCAAAACAACAAGGTATGGAGTACCCAATGATTTGTTGGAATTATGGTAGGCCAAAAGAAGATGGTACATACAGTGACCGCGTAAAATACGGTATGATGGGCGTTATTATTCATGAAGTAGGACATAACTTTTTCCCAATGATTGTGAATAGCGATGAACGTCAATGGACATGGATGGATGAAGGTTTAAATACATTCTTAGAATATTTAGCTCAACAAGATTTTGGAGAAAAATATCCCGAAGCATTATCACCACAGCATGATAAATTTCCATCAGATAGAGGTCCAGCTCATTTAATTGTACCTTATATGAGAGGAAATCAAGATTATATGGCTCCTATAATGACCAAAGGTTTAAACACATACCAATTTGGGAATAATGCCTACGGAAAACCAGCAACTGCTTTAAATATTTTACGCGAAGTAGTTATGGGGCATGAATTATTTGATTATGCTTTTAAAGAATATGCTAATAGATGGATGTTTAAGCACCCAACACCAGAAGATTTCTTTAGAACAATGGAAGATGCCTCGGCAGTAGATTTAGATTGGTTCTGGAGAGGTTGGTTTTACACTACAGATTGGGTAGATATAGGTGTAAAAGACGTAAAGAAATTATACGTATCATCTAAACCAAATAGCTTTATTAAAGATTTAGTAAACCAAAGAGGCGGAAATATTAATGATTTACCTCCATTAGTATATTTTGTTGAAGAAGGAAGTGAAGATTATTCAGAAAACATGAAAACTAAATCGTTGTTAGAAAATTCAATACCTCTCAAAGAGTATATTATGGATAACTTTACACCAGCAGAACAAAGGCAAATTAAAACACCTAAATTCTTTTATAATATTACTTTTGAAAAACCAGGAGGTTTAGTAATGCCAATTATTGTTGAATATACCTATGCAGATGGCACCAAAAAAACCGAAAAATATCCAGCTCAAATATGGAGAAAAAATGATAGAGAGGTTTCAAAAGCTATTGCATCCGAAAAAGAAATAGTTAGTATTGTTATAGACCCAAATTTACAAACTGCCGATATTGATACCAGCAACAACTACTGGCCAAGAAAAGAACAACAAAGTGAATTTGATAAATTTAAAAGTAAAGTAAAACAATAACATAATAAAAGTCTACTTTTTTAAGTAGGCTTTTTTATTCTATAAACAACTCACTATATTTGTACTGTGATATATCGACCTACATTTTTATTTATAAGCGGCGCAGAAATAACTTTTATACTCTTTATAGTTATTATGGTTTTTGGCGCAGATAAATTACCAGAAATTGCTCGTGGTTTAGGTAAAGGTATGCGCGTGCTTAAAGATGCTACAAACGACATAAAGCATGAGATTACTAAAACTGCAGAAAACCACGGTATAGATACCAGTATAACTAATGATGTAAAAAAAGAATTAGATAAGGTAAAAGACGATTTAGAAGATTTTACCGGTTCTGTAAAGCGTAAATTATAACACGCCTACTTTTCATACAGTAAGTCATACGCTTTGTCAGGTTTGCATGTATTTTAGCGAATTTTAAGACCTATAAACGATTATTTTCTTTCAACAGGTTCGAGGCATATAAATTTATAATTACCAAATCTTAAATACTTAGCCTAATGAAACCGAAGATATTAGCATGTTTTCTTGCATGCACTGTTATGGCCTTTGGTCAAAGTGAAAGAGATATTGTCAAAAGAATTGACAGTATTAATTCAAAAGCTATTTCACACTATTCCAATCAACAAATACTAGATTCTTTTAAAGAGTTTAATAAAGCTAAAAAATTATCAGACTCCATTGATGATGATTATGGATCAAGTCCAAAATCTGGGTTTTTACCATTTTAAGAATATAATTTAATCAAGCGATATAAGAAGTATTCCGTATTCCTGACTCCCCTAAATTGAGATCTAAAAGCCTTTACTTTGGCATTAAAGGATTCAGCTGAAGCATTAGTACTTCTGTTTATAAAATAGTTGAGTACAGAGCGGTAATTTAAAGTAATACTATTGGCTACCGTTTGGAAGCTCTTAAATCCTGACTCCTCTACATCTTTGTACCAGTGGGCTAGTTTGGTGTAAGCTACTTTAATATCTATGGCTTGGTTAAAAATATTCCTCAAGCCTTGAACAAGTCCATAAGCTTTCTTTAATTCTGGGTATTCATTAAACAATATCTGTCCCCTCTCTTTCTGATTTGGAGTCCATTTATCTGGGGATTTATACAGTAGATATCTACTCCTGGCCAGGAGTTGTTTTGAGCTATCACCATTAGAAAAAGTTACAGGTTTAAATTCTTTGTCGGCAGCTCTAGATAGCTTTATCTGTTCATTTTCTTGATCCAAAGCTTCCCATCGGTATTTGATACGAAGATCTTGGAGCGCCTCTATTGCCAGCTTCTGTACATGGAACCTGTCTGTTACTTGGATGGCTTTCGGGAAACATTTAGTGGAGATTGTTTTCATAGAGTTAGCCATGTCTAAGGTAATCTCTTTCACTTTAGCACGCTTCTTTGCTGGGATCTTCAAGAGTTGTTCGATAATAGGCTCCACTTTAGTTCCGTGGAATATCCCAACTAAAGCCCCTTTCTTTCCTTTGGCCTTCTTATTGGTAATGATGGTATAGAGCTCTCCCTTGGACAGCGCTGTCTCATCAATGGATAAATAAGAACCTAAGTTTTCAGGGAAAACAAGCCACTGTTTAGCATGACTCTTATGCTCCCATTGCTTAAAATCACTTAAGTGATCCTTATAATGTCTTTGAAGCCTTTTTCCGGACATACCATACTGGTGCCCAAGTTGTTGGCTGCTCAGAGCAGTATTATCAGTCGATTTCTTTTAAAAAAGCAGCAAACTCTTTTGATATTCGAGTTCCCTGTGCAATAAATTCATCCCATTCACGACTTACTTTAATCCTCTTTTTATCAAGTAGAACGTCCCAACGCCTTCGTTTAAGATTTAATGATAGTAGATTGTCTCGAACGGGATAATCCTCGATTATTCGAGGCTCCATGAAGCCACTGGCTTTATACTTGCAATCCTTGTACTTAGATGGTATTTGTTTTTTCTCCTCCAAATATATCGTTAGACGGTTCTCATATAAAACATGCTTTATAGGCTTCTTATCGAATCCAACAATATCAAAATACTCTAATATTCCTTCTGGTAATATTAAACTTAACAAGGATAACTCAGTGTCTTTATTCATCAATATAATTTAAAGTACAAAGAAAATTATTTTTCTCTTTAGACCCAACTTTTGAGATTGATCCATGATTATGGTAAAGCTATTTCTAGTTATAGTTTAGGTAATATATATTGTCTCATGCATGAATTTACCAATGCTAAAACTAGCTATTTAGAAATGTTAGAGGCAGCAAAAAACTCTAAAGATATGAGTTTAATTGCCAAAGCTTACTTAAGTCTAGGTGAGTTTGAAAAAGAAGTAGGCGCTTCAGAAACAGCATTACATCATTTAGAAAAAGCCTTGGCATATATTTCAACTAGTAATTATCTAGGAATGAATGAATATGATAAAATACAA
The DNA here is from genome assembly GCF_001971785.1 of Seonamhaeicola sp. S2-3. Lineage (NCBI taxonomy): Bacteria > Pseudomonadati > Bacteroidota > Flavobacteriia > Flavobacteriales > Flavobacteriaceae > Seonamhaeicola > Seonamhaeicola sp. S2-3. The sequence goes on from NZ_CP019389.1 coordinate 2,952,273, forward strand.
TTTGAATCTATTTTATTAAAATCTAGAATTAACCTTTGTGAATTATATCTTAATAAATCAGAATTAGATAAAGCTTTAATGAACTTATTAAAATTAGGTAAAATAATTGATACTAATAAAAAATTAAAAACCTCATATTTAAGTGAATTTAATTATCTATATGGTGTTTATTTTTTGGAAAAGGAACTTTACAATAATGCTCAAAATAAATTTAAAGAAGCACTTAAAATTTTAAAGAAAATAAAATCGAAAAATCACGAAAAAATAAACCAACAATTTGTTAAGGTTTATGATAAATTAGCAGAGGCTTATGCCAAATCTGGAAAGAATGAAGAGGCTTATTTAGCTTTGTTAGAACATAATAAATACAACAATAAATTCATTAATGATAAAAGAATTAGTTACGAAGCTATTACTAAATCTAAATTTCTTATAGAAGATTACAAGAATAACGTACAATTAGCAGAAAAAGAAAAAGCCCTTCTTGTACAAAAAGCAGATAAAATTCAATCTACAAATTTTGTAATAACAATGGTGCTAATATTATTAGCTATTACAGTAATTTTATTAATAAGAGCTTATAGAGCAAAAAGAAAACTAAATAAAGTTTTAGGAGAGCAAAATAATATTTTAGAATATGCTAAAAACGAAGCAATAAAATCATCTGAATTAAAATCTAATTTTATATCTAATGTTACACATGAGCTAAGAACACCTCTTTATGGTGTAGTTGGTATTACCTCACTATTACTTAAAAACAACAATTTAAGTGCCAGTGACAATAAAATGTTAGAATCTTTAAAATACTCTGGAGACTATCTTTTAAATTTAATAAATGAAGTTTTACAATTTGGCAAAATAGAATCTAAAAAATTAGAGTTAAAAAATGTAACCATTAACTTAAGAGAGTTAATAAAAAATAATGTTAATTCCTTTAATTATAAGTTGCAAGAAACAAATAATAAAATAGTTACTACCATTGATGATAATGTACCTAAATATATTAAGTGTGATGGTGTTAGGCTATCTCAAGTATTAATTAACTTAATAGGTAACAGTATTAAATTTACAGAAAGCAGCTATATTTACGTACGTGTTAAGACTTTAAATTTAAGTAATGATAGCGTAAGGTTACATTTTGAAATTCAAGATGAAGGTAAAGGAATTCCTAAAGATAAATTCAATACTATTTTTGAAGAATTTCAACAATTAGATGAAGAGAGTAATACTAATTACAAAGGAACTGGTTTAGGGCTTTCCATAACTAAAAAAATAATTGAACTTTTTGGTAGCGAAATTGTACTACAAAGTGAAGTAGGTGTTGGAACCACCATTAGTTTTGATTTAAATTTAGAAATTGATAATGAGAAAAAGTCAGAAGAAGATGCAGAAGAAGTGGTTGGTAAATTAGTTAATCTAAAACAAAAGCATAAGATTTTAATTGCCGAAGACAATAAAATAAACCAAATAGTAACTAAAAACTTATTGATTAAACAAAATTACGTATGTAAAGTGGTTGAAAATGGGTTAGAAGCCATAAAAGTTATTGAAAATGAAAATTTTGATTTGATTTTGATGGATATTAATATGCCTATTATGAATGGTGTTGAAGCAACAAAAATTATTAGAGAAAAGGATGATAACATACCCGTAATTGCACTTACTGCCGCAGATATTGATTATGTTAAAGAGAATTATAATAACATAGGGTTTACGGGAATATTAACCAAACCATTTGATAATAATGAACTTTTTCAAATGATTCAGGCAAGTATTCAAAATAGTAAAAAATATAATAATGTATTAGAAAATGTTTCTTAAATCACAGTTTTCTACTAATAGTTAAACCATCTCTAATAGGTAAAATTACAGTCTCTAACCTAGAGTCTTCCTTTAGTAATTTATTATATTCAAGTAAAGCTTTAGTAGCTGTATCATTGGGTTTTAGCTCTTCAATTACTTTGCCGCTCCAAAGCACATTGTCAGATAAAATAATGCCTCCAAGGTTTAGTTTATCAATAATAATATTATAATAATTGGGGTAATTATCTTTATCAGCATCAATAAAAATTAAATCAAATGTTTTATCAAGCTTGGGTATAATATCTAAAGCATTTCCTAAATGCTGAATAATTTGATTTCCATAATCAGATTTATCAAAATATTTTCTTTGAAAATCAACCAATTCTTCATTCACATCAATAGTATGTAAAACCCCGTTTTTTTGCATGCCTTCAGCTAAACACAAAGCAGAATACCCTGTGTAAGTGCCAATTTCTAAAATATTTTTAGGATTAACCAATTTAGAAATCATGCTTAACAAACGCCCTTGATAATGACCACTTAACATACGTGGTTGCAAAATTTTTTGGTACGTTTCTCGGGTTAATTGTTGTAATAACTCTGGTTCGTTTTCAGAGTGAGCTACAACATAAGCGTCTAATTCTTCAGGTAAAAAATGCATTAAGATAAAATTCTATTTATTAGTTTTTCTTTAGCGGTTTCATTCTCTCCACAAAGCCATTGTATTACATTATCTTCCCAAATAGCGTCATATTCTTCTTGGTTTAAAATATTTCTTTTCATTGCCAAATCTAAAATTTTCCCAGGGTAAGATGATTGTTTGTCACTTTCCATTTCGCCTAAAGGGTAGGGGTCATCTAGTCCCATAAGTACCTGTTTAGCGCCATGGTTTTTTATTAATAATTCTAACCCACCTGTATCATGTACTAAGGTGTCAAAGAAAATATTTTTATGCCCAACAGCTTTTCTTGGATGGTGTTTGCCTTCAAATAAATCGGGTCTGCCATCAAACCCTTGAATGCGTCTTCCTAAGTTAATTTGTGCTAGTTGTCCGCCATGAGCAAAACAAGTGCGCATATTAGGGTATTTTTCTTGATAGCCGTTTAATGTTAAAAAATGATAGGCATCAGCACATTGCGCTAACATCCAAATTAAATGAAATCGCCACGCAGTATTTTCTAGCTTAATAAATTTTTCACCATCATAGGGGTGAATTTCTACTGCTAAATTATACTTGTTAGCCAATTCAAAAAGCGGTTCATTTTCTTCATCATAAATACAACGCCATGTTCCAATGGTGTCCATATAATGTGTTGGTAAGCATAATAGTTGTAAACCATGTTCTTCTACACAGCGTTCAATTTCCCAACAAGCACTTCTTACAAAACCAGGATGGACCACAAAACCACAAGTAAATTTACTGGGGTAATTATGCTGTATTTTCGCATTAAAGTCGTTTTGAAAGCGTAAGGCTTTTTTCATTTCTTCAACGCGTAAACCATTACCGTAAAGTTGCGAAAGATTAAGTACTACAGCATGGTCTATTTTATTACGCTCCATCCATTCTAGTTTTTCGTGTAAAAAGAATGATGAATCTGTTACAGGTCTGCTCCAATCTTTTTGAAGCATATATTTTCTGTCTTTATCAACCCAAAAAATTCCTTTTTCACGCATATAATCGGGTATTTCCTCTGGGTAAGGAAGCAAATGCGAATGACCGTTTATTCTAAGTTTTTTTTTCATTAAACTATTCTAAACTTTCTTAGGAGGCGCCATTATAGTACCACATTTTTTGCAAGTTCGTTTTTTTTCGCTGCTGTAAAATTTATCAAAAATCACGGGCATATCGGTTTCTATATCGTCTAATTTAAATTTCTTACGGTATAATAAATTGTCACAGTTTTCGCAATACCACTCTAAGGCATCTTTCATTTTTTTAGACCTCGGATATTCTATTACTAATCCAACGGTATTGGCACTACGTTGTGGCGAATGAGGTACTTTGGCAGGTAGCAAATAAATATCACCTTCTTTAATATGAACATCTTCGGGTTTACCGTTGTTCATTATTTTTAGCACCATATTACCTTCTATTTGATAGAAAAATTCTGGAGTTTCATTATAATGGTAATCTTTTCTATTATTGGGGCCACCAACTACCATAACAATATATTCGCCGTCTTTCCACACACATTTGTTACCTACTGGCGGTTTTAATAAGTGGCGGTTTTCATCAATCCAAGCTTTAAAATTTATAGGAGAAACTAATTTACTTTTACTCATAATTTTTATGTGTTTTGGGCGTGCCCTTTCAGGTCAGGCTTTCGGTAGTCGCTTTTTTGTTCTAAAACAAAAAGAGCTTCAACAATACCTCAATCCTTCACGCAAATATTTACTATGTTTAAAGTTACAAACTTTTTGTTCGTCCACCATCAACAGGTATGTTAATTCCGTTAATATAGCCAGCGCAATCACTAGCTAAAAACACTACAGCATTGGCTACTTCTTCTGGTTTAGCAAACCGCTTTGCTGGGGTGTAATTTTTCATTATTTCAGCCATTTCATCAGGTGTTTTTTCTTCAATAGTGGCTTTAATTTTAATAATTTCATGGAGTCTTTCAGTTTCTGTAAAGCCAGGTAAAACATTATTTACTGTTATGCCAAAGGGTGCTACTTCAATAGATAAGGTTTTACTCCAATTACCCACGGCACCTCTAATGGTATTGCTAACTCCTAGCATAGGAATGGGTTCTTTAACAGAGGTAGAAATAATATTAATAATTCTACCAAACTGTTCTTTTTTCATAAAAGGAATGGTAGCTTGTGCTAATACATGATTGCATTTAATGTGCATAGTAAAGGCGTTTTCAAACTCATCTAAACTAGCATTTAAAATATCGCCACTTCTTGGGCCGCCTGTGTTGTTTACAACAATATGAAATCCGTAGTTTTTATCAATAAACTTTATAACCTGTTCCTGTAATTCTCTAGGTTTAGAAAAATCAGCAACTATATAACTATGATTTCTGTGTTGCGGTAATTCAGCTAAAACAGCTTTTAATTTTTCTCTATTTCTAGCAACAAGAGTTACATTAACACCTTCTTGAGCTAATGCAATAGCAGTAGCTTTACCAATACCTTGTGTGCTACCACATACTAGGGCATTTTTGTTATTTAAGTTTAAATTCATAGTATTTTATTTAAGTCCAGCTATTCTGTCGTCTTCAAGAATGGCTTCGGTTTCTTTTTTTACTTTTTCTAAAATAATGTTTATGTCGTCTTTTATAGAAATACTATTATCAGCTAACATGTTTAAAATGGCTTTATCTTGTGCACGTCCTTTTAGCATTGCCTCTCTATAACCTGTGTTTTCATTAAAAGTTACTAAACTATATTTTGATGCGTAATCTTTTGGAAATTCCTTTTCTAAAGCCATTTCTATTTTGCGTTTTTCTTGAAATATAGGATTAGCAACATGATCTTTCATTTCATGAAAATTGTCTATAGCTAAATCTGCAATGGCATCGGTGTCTTTTTTTCTGGCGCTTTCGTAGGCTTTAAAAATAGTTTCCCAATTGTTTTTATGTTGATCTAAAATTGTATCTAACACAACCACATCTTCAAAGGCAGCATTCATGCCTTGACCATAAAAAGGCACAATGGCGTGGGCTGCATCACCCATTAAAAGGGTATTGCCTTTGTAGTGCCAAGGCGAACATTTTATGGTACCCAAAGGCGCTGTTGGATTGGTGAAAAAATCATCTAACAAATTGGGCATTACCGCTAATGCATCTGGAAACTCTTTTTGAAAAAACTCTAAAACCTTAGCTTCAGTTGTTAGATTGCTAAAATTATATTCACCTTCATCATAACTTAAAAATAAGGTAACCGTAAAACTACCATCTAAATTTGGCAGAGCAATGAGCATAAAACTACCACGAGGCCAAATATGAAGTGCGTTTTTATGAATTTTATATCCGCCATTTAACTTAGGTAAAATACTGAGTTCTTTGTATCCATGTGTTAAATAGTTTTGAGAAAAACTAAACAAGAATTTTTTACCCAAATAGTAACTTTTACGCATTACAGAACCCGCACCGTCTGTGGCAATAATTACATCGGCATCTTCAATAAACTCATTTTTTGTTTGATAATCTTTAAAAAGAGCTGTTGTTTTTTCAAAGTTTACCGATTTACACTTTTTATTGAAATAAATGTTTACATTTTCATGTTTTTCGGCTTCATTTAAAAGGAGCGCGTTTAAATCGCTTCTAGAAATGGAGTTGATGTATTCATGATCTCTACCGCTGTAATTTGATTGAAAGGTGTTGCCATGAATATCGTGAATCATCCGCCCATCCATGGGGATACAAAGTTGTTTTACTTTGCTTTCTAAACCAACAAGCTTCATGGCTTTATTACCACGGTTAGAAAATGCTAAATTTATAGATCTACCTGCAGAAATATCAACTTTTCTAAGGTCTGGACGTTTTTCAAAAACGGTAACATTAAAACCACGTTGCCCTAAACGTAAGGCTAATAAGGAGCCACATAAACCAGCGCCTATAATGAGTATGTTTTGTTTTTTATGCATTTAAAATAGCTTTCAATCGTTCAACTAAATAATAAACATCTTTAAAAGAATTATATAAAGGAACTGGAGCACAACGGATGACATCGGGTTCTCGCCAATCACTTATTACACCAGCTTTGGTTAATTTGTTGTGTAATGTTTTATCGGCTTTTTTAACCTGAATAGATAATTGGCAACCGCGTTCATTGGGGTTTTTTGGTGTTATAATTTTTATAACATCTTCACCCAAATTTTTTAGTAAAAATTCTAAGTATCCTGTTAATTTTTTAGATTTTTCCACAAGTTTATCAAACCCTACTTCATCAAATAAATCTAACGATGCTTTTATGGCTGCCATTGATAAAATAGGAGGGTTGCTTAATTGCCAACCTTCGGCACCTGGAAGTTGGTCAAATTCATCTCGCATATTAAAACGTGTGTTTTTGTTATGGCTCCACCAACCTGTAAAACGGTTTAAATCTTTTTTATAAGCATGTTTTTCATGTACAAAGCATCCGGCTAAACTTCCGGGGCCCGCATTTAAATATTTATAGGTACACCAAACGGCAAAATCTGCTCCAGAATCATGTAAGTTAAGTTTAACGTTGCCAGCACCATGAGCACAATCAAACCCTACCATACAACCATGTTTATGCCCAAGTTCTGTAATGCGTTTTAAATTGAAAAACTGACCAGTATAATAATTAACACCACCAATCATTATTAGGGCTATTTCGTTACCATGTTGGTTTAAAATGTTTTCTAAATCTTCATAGCGAAGAAGTTCTTCATTTTTTCTAGGTTTCCATAAAATAAGTCCTTCTTTATCATCAAACCCGTGATGGCGTAATTGTGACTCTACGGCGTATTTATCAGAAGGAAACGCATCACTTTCAATAAGAATTTTGTAACGTGTTTTTGTGGGTTTGTAAAATGAGACCATCATAAAATGAAGGTTGGCAGTAAGGGTATTCATTACCACCACTTCAATGGGTTTTGCTCCAACCACTTTAGCCATACTTTTGGTTAAAAACTCATGGTATGATAGCCACGGATTTTTAGCTTCAAAATGCCCTTCAACACCTAAATTAGCCCAATCTTCAAGCTCTTGATTTACATAGGCTTTAGTTTGTTTGGGTTGAAGCCCTAAAGAGTTGCCTGTCATGTAAATAAATTCATTTCCTTCTTTGTCTTTTGGAAGATAAAATTTATTTCTAAAATGCGCTAAGGAATCATTTTGGTCTAGTTTTAAAGCATAATCAAGACCTAATTTATAAGTAGACAAGGTTTTTTAGTTTTCGGTTTCTAACAAAAATAAGCAATATAAATTTAGAAAGAAACAGTACAAAATACAAATGAAAAAGCGCATCAACCATTGATTGATACGCTTTGATATATATAGACGCTAATGCGGAAAAATTATGTTATACTTTATATACGTGATTAGTCGGTATTTAGATGTTAACCTTACAGCTAAAAGTAAAATTATTTTAAATTAATTTTAATATGTGTAAGTTTAGCAACTTGCTTACCGTCAGGGGTTTTATGGTTTTGTGCAATTTTAATACCATTAAAGTTTTGGTAATTTTCAAAAGAGTTAATTAATGAAGGTTCTTTAGTGTTTCCTCTTCTAAAAATCCATTCTTTAATAATATAATCATCATCAAAAAAAATATCGTATGCATCACCAGGGGTGTAGCCACCATTGTTAGGGTAGGTTATTGTTATTTTGTTCATTAATGTTTTGCTTATGGGGGCTGTTTCTTTTGCCATTTCAGATACCGAAGCCGTTTTGTCCCATACTAGTTGAAACGGAATTAAAAGCCAGAATTTATCATTTATAAAGGCGCGGTCTGCTTTTAAAGATGTGCTATCTAATGCTGATTGGTTATAGCTTATAGTGTCTTCTTTTGTAGTTAAAATGATGTCATTGGTTTTTACAGACCATTTCCAACTTCTTTTTTCACCAAAAGTGAATGAAATATTGGTAACCTTATCCCAATTTTCAAACCCATGGGCATTGGCAATTTTTTGAGTAACGGTTGGTTCCTTTTGACAAGAAAAGCCTAAAAGCAATAATATAAAAGCAAAACATAAGTTTTTCATAATTTAGAATTTCTGTAAATATATAATTAACATGAGTAATACCGAACATTATTTTAAAACTAACAAGGCTACTTGGAATGAAAAAGTTAAAGTACACGCCAAAAGTGAGATGTATGATTTAGGTGATTTGTTTAACGTGTTAAATACGGCAATTAGCAGGCAAAATAAAGATTAATTTTTACCATAAAACAAGCTAAATATCAAAATTTGGGTTTATGCACAAGCTCTACTATTTACTATATACGTTGCTCTACGTTAGCTTTTCATTTAATATTTTCCAAATTTGGTCAAAATCATCACTCCATTCATTTTTCAAAAATTTATTTAATAACAGTTTTCTTATCTTATGATATTTGTATAAACTAATTATTTCATTTGGTGGTTCTCTCCATATATTGAAAATCACATCAGATCCTTTAAAATGAGATAAAAGTTTTTTATAAATTATCTCAGATTTTTCAATAGTTTCATACACATTGATTAACCGTAAATCGTATTCAATTGTATCTTTATTTTTATCTAAATGAGCATATCGATTATTTCTTAAGGTTTTTACCTTTTTAAGATTACGTTCAATTAAATCATCTATTTGAAACTCTATTTGGCTCAAATCAGCTTGAGTCATTTGTTTTTTCCATTCAATTTTATTGATATTGGATTTTGCAAAATTTATAGTCTTTTTTAAGCTAAAATGCTCCTTTGGATTCAATATCTTATGAATGTCCAAGACTAAAAGTTTTACTGAATTAAAATATGTTCTATAAAGAAATTTTGATTTATCTACAGCAATTTTAAAATATTCTTTTTCTGTATTTGATAAATGTTGAATATCACTTTTTAATATTTCCAATTCCACTAAAAGCTTGTAAGTTTCGCTCAATTTTTTTTCAAATATGGAATTCGGATTTTTCATTTTTTAGATTGGGAATAATTTTAAGAATATGTGTCGTTTCAACAACTCAAATCCATTGTCAAGCTAATATAGCGAAAATCCTACAAAAAAAATAAATTTAATGAGCTTCTTTAAGTAATTCTTTAGGGAATTTAGACTTAAACTTATTTAAACGTGGTATTGATGTGCCTTGAATATAAGGGTGGTTAGGGTGTAAGCGTTCAAAATTTTGATGGTAATCTTCGGCTACCCAAAACTTTTGAAACGGATATACTTCAGCAGCTATTTTAGCATTTAATTTTTTAGCTAAAGCCGCTTTCTTTTTTAAAATAATTTGTTTTTGTGCTTCGTTTTGGTAAAAAATAATAGAACGGTATTGAGAACCATGATCTGGACCTTGACCATTTACCTGTGTTGGGTTTTGTGATGCAAAATAAACATCAACTAAAGTTTCAAAACTTACAATATTGGGGTCGTAAATAATTTCAACAGTTTCTGCATGCCCTGTGCGCCCTGTATTGCTGGCTTCATAGGTAGGGTAATCTGTATGTCCGCCTGCGTAACCAGATATTGATTCATCTACACCTTTAACACTTTCATAAATAGCCTCTACACACCAAAAGCAGCCACTAGCAAAATAAGCTCTGGCTTTTCCGTTTTGTATAGGAACTTCAACAGGTTTAGCCTTAATAACGCTTTCTTGCTTTTGATTTGTTTGTGCATTGTTTTTGCAATTAAAACATAAAGTGATAACTAAAAGGGCTATTAAGGTTTTCATAATTTTTTTTATTTAAGACGTTAAAACTTTGTAACCTTAACAATTTATTGCAAAAAAAAAATCATTACTCAGGTAAAGGTTTGAAATTGTATATTGATACCTTCTAAAACAAATTGATAGATAATCAACCAATTACAAAGATAAAAATAACAAGAATTTTTAATTTACAAACGTTATAACTGCAAACGGCGCAATCAATTAACAAAACAATTTATAGAAGCCCATAATAACAAAAGACTTCATTTGAGTCTTAACTAGAAAACCCCTAACTTTATACACAAAAAACAGAGAAAGAAACTTCTCTAGTTAAATTAAATTTTATTAAAACTGTCAACCTATTTTTAGGCCGACTCAATCTATTATAAATTAAAATATTTTTGGGCGTTACCTTTCAGGTCGGGCTTTCCGCGTTACATGGTAACTTGCTGCAATCCCTAACGCAAAGACACAACTTAAACGTTACATGCAATTACAGTATTCATTTATAATTCCGGTATATAACAGACCTGACGAAATTAAAGAACTTCTACAAAGCTTTAAGGAACTTAAAACCAATACACCTTTTGAAATTGTTATTGTAGAAGATGGCTCATCAATTACTTCAAAAAAAGTGGTAGAGCTATTTAATGAACAACTTAACATTTCATATTATTTTAAAGAAAATTCAGGTCCGGGAGATTCACGTAATTACGGTATGCAAAAAGCAAAGGGCAATTACTTTATTATACTAGATAGCGATGTTATTTTACCCAAAAACTACCTTACAGCGGTAGAAAAAAGTTTGTCAGAAAACTATGTAGATTGCTTTGGCGGACCGGACGCAGCTCATGAATCTTTTTCCAATCTTCAAAAAGCTATAAACTTCTCTATGACTTCATTTATCACTACTGGTGGTATAAGAGGAAACAAAAATAGTGTAAATACCTTTCAACCTAGAAGTTTTAATATGGGTATTTCAAAAAAGGCGTTTAATGCTTCAAAAGGTTTTGGGTACATTCACCCCGGTGAAGATCCCGATTTGTCTATTAGACTTTGGAATTTAGGTTTTAAAACCAAACTCATTCCAGAGGCTAAAGTGTATCATAAACGCAGAATTTCATGGTCTAAATTTTATACTCAAGTTAATAAATTTGGACTAGTAAGACCCATTTTAAACAAATGGCATCCTTCAACTAAAAAAATAACATATTGGTTTCCAACTATGTTTTGTATTGGTTTTGTGTTGGCTTTAGTGCTCTTTTTGTTCAATTTTAAAGGGGGCTTTTATTTATATTTATTGTACTTTGTATTAGCTTTTGTATTGGCTTTAATAAATACAAAAAGTTTAATAGTTTCTGTACAGGCTATAGTGGCAATTTGCATTCAATTTGTAGGGTATGGGTATGGGTTTTTAAAATCTACTTGGGCTGTTGGTGTATTAAATAAAGATCCAGAAACGTATTTCCCTAAATTGTTTTTTAAACGGTAATGATAAAAAAAATAAAATCAGAAATATCAGCATCCATTAAGAATAAAAGAATAAATGTTTTTCTATTATTCTTGTTGTTTTCGTTTGTAATTTTAATTTTTTCTAAGTTATCAAAAGATTATACCAATACAATTGCATTTAAAATAGATAAAGTAAATGTTCCTAAAGAACAAGTTATTTTAAATGATTCTGCAACGTTAGATATAACACTTAAAACACATGGTTTTAAATGGCTTAATTATTATTTTAAAAAACCTAAAGTAACTATTGATTTTTCTAAAGATGTAACCAAAAAGGACTCAAGATACATATACAATAAATCTAAAGCTTATTTAAATAATACCCAATTTGACAAACAAGTTGAAATATTAAGCATATCTCCAGACACACTAATTTTTAGATATGATGTTAATATGGTAAAAAAAGTTCCTGTTAAGTTAAAAGGTAATATAAAATTTAGTGCAGGTTATAATACTAATAATCCAATTTTGTTAGAACCAGACTCTATTACCGTAATAGGTCCGCATGTTTTGGTTTCTAAAATAGAATATTTAGAAACTAAAGAAATTGTATTAAATGATATTAGAACTAATTTAAATGAGAAAGTGCCAATACAACTGCCAGACAACAGTTTAGATTTAAAATTTTCTAATACCTCTGTAAACTTAAAAGCAACAGTAGAAAAATTCACAGAAGGTACTTTAAAAATACCTGTTAAGATTATTAATATTCCAAAGGGTGTTAAGTTAAAATATTTTCCTAAAGAGGTTAACGTATCATATTATGTGAGCCTAAATAACTTTAGTACTATAAAGGTTAATGACTTTAATGTGGTTTGTGATTATGCAAAAATAACAAGTAACCAATCGGTTTTGGTTCCAGAATTAGTTTCATATCCAAGCATAGTTAAAAATGCCAAAATCAATCAGCATCAAATAGAATTTATAATTACAAAATGATTATTGTAGGGTTAACAGGAGGCATAGGAAGCGGTAAAACTACAATTGCTAAACATTTTAAAAGTTTAGGAGTTCCAGTTTATATTGCCGATGAAGAAGCTAAAAAGCTAATGAACAAGTCTAAAGTTATTAAACGAAAACTTATTCAGCTTTTTGGAGCGCAAGCTTACATTAATGGTAAACTCAATAAGCCTTTTATTGCTAATATTATTTTTAATGATAAGTTGTATTTACAAAAAATGAATGCCATTGTGCACCCTAGAGTTGCTAGACATTTTGAAAAGTGGACTTTAAAACAAGAAGCACCATATGTAATTAAAGAAGTAGCTATCTTGTTTGAGAACGGAGGGCATAAACAATGTGATTTTGTTATAACCGTAACAGCCCCAAAAGAAATAAGAGTAAAAAGGCTTTTAAAAAGAGACAATACTACTAAAGAAAAAATAGAAGCCATCATGAAAAATCAATGGACTGATGCAGAAAAAATAAAACTATCAGATTTTGTTGTAGAAAACATTAAACTACAAAACGCACTAAATCAAGCGGATAGTATTCATAAAAAACTTTTAAAAAAAATTGCCTAACTTAAGATTTTAACATTTTTGTTAAGGTAAGGTTAAAACATAGGTAAGCTAAATGTTAAAATGTTAATTTTGATTGATGAGTAAAAGAAAATTTATCCTATTGGTAATTTTAATGAGTCTATCTTTAATAGGGATAATTTTCGTTCAAGCGTATTTTATAAACGATTCTGTTAAAAATGAAAAAGAACGTTTTAATTTTAATGTAAATAATGCGCTTTATTATGTTTCTAATACCATAGAAACTAATGAGCTTGATGAAAAATTTGAAACTTACCAAAAATTAATTTCTCAAGAAAATGAAGTTGATTCAACGGCAGTTTCGCAATTATTTATTTATCAAGAAAACAATAATACAAAAGAAGCGCTTATTTATAGAAGTGGAGTTTTAGAAGAAAACTATAAATTAACTTCGTCGCTCTTTGACATCGGTTTAGATAGTGTTGCAATTCAAAGAATTACGGGAACATCAAATTTAGAAGTTTATAAAGGAGATGACTTGATAAGTGATAAAGATTTAAGTAAAAGTAAAAATCCTATTATAAACATTATGAATAGTGGTAGGATTAAAGAAGCTGAAAAAAATTACTTTGAAAAGAATTTTAAAGCTTGGGCAAAAACCATTCCTATTCATAAAAGGGTTTCAAAAGAAGTTATAGAAGACATGTTGTCTAAAAAACTAAAAGAAGATAACATTGATTTAGACTTTGAATTTGCCATTTACGGAAACGGTTTAGCAACCAAAGTACAGAGTGAAAACTTTGAAAATAATGAAGAGTCTACATTTAAAGTACCTGTGTTTTATGATGAAAACAATCAAAGTCAATATAAACTTTTAGTAAATTTCCCTAATGATAAAAGTTTTATTTTATCATCTATTATTGGCATGATTTTGCTATCAATAGTGTTTACGTCAATTATAGTAATAGCATACTCAAGTGCATTGTACCAGCTTATAAAACAGCGTAAGATATCTGAAATAAAAACAGATTTCATTAATAATATGACACATGAGTTTAAAACACCTATAGCCACCATTAATTTGGCTTTAGATGCTATAAGAAATCCTGCAATAATTGATGATAAAGACAAAGTAAAACGTTATCTTTTAATGATTAAAGAAGAAAACAAGCGTATGCACGCTCAAGTTGAAAACGTTTTAAGAATATCTAAACTAGAAAAAAATGAACTAAATATTAGTAAAGACAGGGTAAGGTTACATGATTTAATAGAAGATGCTATTACGCATGTACAACTTATTGTAGAAGACAGACAAGGTTATATAAAAACCTTTTTAGATGCTAGTAAATCATCAGTCTTAGCAAATGAAACCCACTTTACCAATGTTATAGTTAACATACTGGATAATGCTATTAAGTATTCTCCAGATGCACCAAAAATAGAAGTATATACAGAAAATGTTGGTACCAACATTTTACTAAAAATAAAAGATCATGGTAGCGGTATGAGTAAAGCAGCTGCCAAACGTGTGTTCGAAAAATTTTACAGAGAACACACCGGAAATATACATAACGTAAAAGGTCATGGATTAGGTTTAGCTTACGTTAAACGTATTGTAGATGATCATCAAGGTTATGTTTCAGTAGAAAGTGAAAAAGGAAAAGGAAGCACTTTTATAATTAAGCTTCCCTTAATATCATAAAAATGGAAGAACAAAAAAAACGAATTTTATTAGTAGAAGACGACCCTAACTTCGGAACCGTTCTTAAAGACTATTTAATGATGAATGACTATGAGGTAACTCATGCAAAGAACGGAATGGAAGGTTTTGAGAAATTTAAAAAAGACGATTTCGATTTGTGTATTCTAGATGTAATGATGCCCTATAAAGATGGTTTTACATTGGCTAAAGAAATTAGAGAGAAAAATACCGATGTACCTATAATATTTTTAACCGCTAAGACAATGAAAGAAGATGTTTTAAAAGGGTATAAAGTAGGTGCAGATGACTATTTAAACAAGCCTTTTGATAGCGAAGTACTTTTAATGAAAATAAAAGCAATCATACAACGTAAAGCCACAGAAACCATTTCTGATAGTAAACAATTTGAGTTTAAAATAGGTAAATTTCATTTAAACTCTAAACTACGTTTCTTACGTTTTAATGGTGGCGAACCCGTTAAATTATCGCCTAAAGAAAATGAATTGTTACGTTTGTTAGCATTACATGAAAACGACTTAATGCCACGAGAATTAGCATTAACAAAAATTTGGAGAGACGATAATTATTTCACATCGCGTAGTATGGATGTATACATTGCCAAATTACGTAAGTACCTAAAACTTGACGAAAAAGTAGAAATACTTAACATTCATGGTGAAGGTTTTAGGCTTGTTGTAAACGAATAATAGTAAAATTCAGTTTAATATATATAATCCAACAACACAGTTTTCTTAGTGTTGTTGGATTTTTTTATTTCATTTTTAAGTTTGGTTTTAACATTAAACTAAGTAGTGATGTTTTGGTTAAATTAAGAAATTGTAGTTAAGTATTTTATTATGTTTTAACCATATATTTCTTTAATCAAACCCATCAAAAATGCTACTTTTACAAAAAACTAATAGCATGAACAGCAGACAAGACCAATTACAAGCTTTTGATAGATTGTTAACTATAATGGATGAATTACGAGTGCAATGTCCGTGGGATAAAAAACAAACCATGGAAACACTAAGGCATCTTACCATAGAAGAGACTTATGAGCTTGGAGACGCTATTTTAGATAATAATTTAGAAGAGGTAAAGAAAGAATTAGGAGATGTGTTACTGCACATAGTATTTTATTCTAAAATTGGTAGTGAAACTAATGATTTTGATATAGCCGATGTTTGCAATCAAATTTGTGAAAAACTTATAAGTAGGCATCCGCATATTTATGGCAATGTTGATGTTGAAAATGAAGACGATGTAAAACGCAACTGGGAAAATTTAAAATTAAAAGAAGGAAATAAAAGTGTACTTCAAGGAGTACCTAAAAGTTTACCAGCTTTGGTTAAAGCTAACCGTATTCAAGAAAAAGTAGCAGGTGTAGGTTTTGATTGGGAAAAACCAGAACAAGTTTGGGAAAAAGTTCAGGAAGAATTACAAGAATTTCAGCACGAAATTAAGTTAGGAAATAAAGACGCTATGGAAAGTGAATTTGGAGATGTTATGTTCTCTATGGTTAATTATGCCCGATTTTTAAATATAAACCCAGAAAACGCGTTAGAGCGTACTAACAAAAAATTCTCTAAACGCTTTCAATATTTAGAAGAAAAAGCCAAATCTTTAAACAAGCCATTAAAAGATATGACGCTTGCTGAAATGGATGTGTTTTGGGAAGAAGCCAAGAAACTTTAATGCTAGTTAAACACACATAATAAGGGTGCCTAATACCCAAAAAATTAATTTAAAACCATCTTAACATTACTAATTTGCTATTAGAGGCTTGTTTTTGTAGTTTTGCAGCATGGTAAAAGGAATTAATGAAAATCGAAATAACAGAATCTTCAACTTTAATTTTCTAGTTTTTAGAAATCAGTCAGATAAATTCATTCCTCCTGCATTATAAATTGCAATATTCATTTATACTAACGTAACTTTTATTTGCTTAAGATATTAAGCAAAATCATACCATTTAGTTTTGTAAACCTTTCTATTGGGTCTATTCGTTTTATAGACTTAATCATAATCCTATTTATATAATGATTATAAAAACCTTTGATGCCTTTTCAAGGCTATCAATAATTGATATTAATAGTATCACAAACTTTATATACGATAATTCTGGAACATTTAAAGATTCTAAAAGTGCCATACTAAAGTCTATTAAGTATGCAGCTAAAGAACTACCTGGTTTAGGCGGTTACGTGTTTGTTATGGAAGATAGAAATGAAATTCTAGGAGCTGTTGTAGTAAACAGAACCGGTATGAATGAATACCTCTCAGAAAACATATTAGTGTATTTAGCTGTAAAAAAAGGTTTTAGAAAAAAAGGAATTGCCAAAAAACTAATTAAACATACCATAAAGTATTGTAAAGGAGATATAGCAATACATATTAATAAAGACAATCCTGTAATAGGCTTATTTGAAAATCAAGGTTTTAAAGCAAGAAATATAGAAATGCGATTAGAGCGATAATCAAATTAAACAACATGAAAATTTTAAAAGTAAAAAGAAAAACAACTTACGAAAAAAGATACACAGTAAAAATGGGAGAATTAACTACAAAGGTTACCTACATAAAAAAGTACTTTTTGGGTTTACCCATAAAAACATTACATAAATACAGAGAAACATACTATGGAGAAGTTAAAGATTGTAATGATATCATGCTATTCATCTAAATATAAATCAAACTAAATAAAACACATGAAAGTACTAGTAATTGGCGCAGGTAATATGGGACTTACCTATGCAGAAGGAATGTCTAAATCAAAACTTTTAAAAAAGAAAAATATAATGGTTTTAGATAAGTCTGAAGAAAAACTAGAAGTATTAAACAAAATTGCACATTTTGATGCATTTGATGCTTTAGAAGACTGCGTACCCGAAGCTGATATAATATTTATAGCAGTAAAACCTTATCATGCCGAAGAGGTATTTAAAGCCATTAAAGGGTTAGTAAAACCACAGCAAATTATTATTTCAATTATGGCAGGAGTATCTATTTCAAGAATTAACGAGATAACTGGCTTAAAAAAAATTGTTAGAGCAATGCCAAATTTACCAGCAAAAATAGGCAAGGGGTTAACCTCTTATGTAGCGTCTAATGATGTGTCTCGAATAGAACTACTAACAGTAGAAAGCCTCTTAGATACCACAGGAAAGTCTATAAAAGTATCTAATGAGGAGCTAATAGATGCATCAACAGGTATTTCTGGTAGCGGACCAGCTTATGTGTTTTATTTTATGCAAAGCATGATGGAGGCGGCACTACAAATGGGATTTTCAAAAAACGATTCTACTGTTTTAGTAAGTCAAACTTTTACAGGTGCTGTAGAACTATTTAATCAGTCTAATTTATCACCAAATTCTTGGATGGAGCGTGTGGCATCAAAAGGTGGTACAACACGGGCGGCATTAGATTCTATGGACGATAATAACCTAAATGAATTAATAAAAGAAGCTGCTTTTGCTGCATTTAATCGTGCAATTGAATTAGGAAAAGAATATTAAAATGTATAAAGAAAAAATAGTTATTAAAGTTGGTACTAATGTAATGACCAACAAAGACAACCGAATTGTTAGACCTGTTTTAAATGGTTTAGTTAGGCAAATAGCAGCACTTTATGAACGTGATATTATGACAATTTTAGTGTCTTCGGGTTCTGTTATAGCAGGTAAAGAAGTTTTAGGAAAATCTAAAATAGAAGATAAAACACAAAGACGTCAGGTTTATTCAGCTATTGGTCAACCCCGAATGATGCGACTTTATTATAATATTTTTCATGATTATGGAATGAAATGTGCCCAAGTTTTACCAACAAAAAGAGATTTTAGCCCCGGAATTCATAGACAAAATATGATTAATTGTTGCGAAGGTTTACTAGCAGAAGGTGTTATTCCTATTGCTAATGAAGATGATGCTGTTTCTGTAACTATGTCTATGTTTTCAGATAACGATGAATTAGCTAGTTTAATAGCGCAACTTATAAATGCTGATAAACTTATTATTTTAACTGATATAGACGGTGTTTACACTGGTCATCCAGAAGAAGAAGATAGTAATTTAATAAAGAATGTTGAACCAAATGAAGATTTAGATAAATACATTAAAGAAAGTAATAAAGCTGAAGGCGAAGGTAGAGGAGGTATGGGCTCTAAATTAGATTATGCACAACAAACGGCAGCAAATAACATCCCTACTTTTATAGCAAATGGAAAAGAAGAAAATACTATAATAGATATTATTGAAGGTAAATCTGTAGGAACTAAAGTGTCTTTTTAAACCTAACACACTTGGTGAGATAATACCACAAAAATTAAAGAGCTTTTAATAAAGCTCTTTAATTTTTTGTAGTTTAATTTTCCAAAGTTTTAAAGATTCTTTGTGAGCTTTTATATTGTTACGTACTTCTTTTACTAAAGGGTTATCATCATCAACATTAGTAAAAAACTGTAAATTATTTTCAAGTTGATTTATTTCGCCTTTAACTTCGTCTATCTTTTTTCTAATAAAAGCACGTTCATTGTCTAAGTTTCTGGTATCTTCAGGATTGTTAAGAGTGTCAAGTTTGTTTTCAAACTTAATCATTTCTATTTCATTTTTATCCATATCTAAACCAGAAAGTAATGTATCAATGGTTTTTTCAAATTTACCTTCAATGTAGCGTTTATCATTAGGTACTCTACCTAAAGATTTCCATTGGTTAATTTGGTCTTTTATGGTTTTAATATTTTCCTCTTTATCGCCTTTAAGTTTTATTGTTTTTAAATTGTTAAGAAGTTCGCTCTTTTTATTAAAAGCTTCAATGTTTTCTTTATTGGCGGCATTTCTGGTAGCGTGTAATCTATCAAAATAATGATTGCAGGCATTTTTAAATTGTTTCCAAATTTTGTCGCTATCTTTTCTAGGTACATGACCAATTTTTTTCCAATCGCTTTGAATTTTTTTCATCAAAGGGGTTATGGTTTCAAAATCGTCACTATCTTTATTATCTTCAGCTACCTTAATTAAATCGAGTTTTTTCTGAAGATTGGTATATTGTTCTTTCTTTAAATTTTTATAAAAGGCATTCTTTTTTCTATTAAATTTTCTAACAGATTCTTTGAATTTAGCCCAAGTACTTTCATTAACTTTAATGGGTACTTTGCCTGCGTTAAAGAAATCATTTCTTAAGCTTTCAACTTCTTTAATTTTCTTTTGCCAAGCATTGTGAGTATTAGCATCTTCTTGGTTGGTTATTGCTTCAATTTTAGCAATAATTTCAAGCTTTTTTTCAAGGTTTTTTTCGTAAACTTTATCAAGTTCTTTAAAGTATGCTTGACGCTTATCATTAATTATTTTGGTGGCCGCTTTAAATTTTTCCCAGATAACTTCTCTGTGTTCTTTTGCAACCGGACCAAGCTCTTCTTTCCACATTTTGTGTAACTCCTGAAGTTCTCTAAAGGCACGCAATACATTGTCGTCTTTTGCCAATTCTTCGGCTCGCTCAATAATTTTTAGTTTCTTGTCAAGGTTATGTTTAAAATCTAGATCGCGTAAATCTCTGTTTAAATGCAGAAAATCATAAAAACGTTCTACATGATGGTGATAACTATTCCAAGCATTGTTGTATTTATCTCTAGGAATAGGTCCTGTGTTACGCCATTCTTCTTGAAGTTCTTTAAAATGCTTGTAGGTGGTATTTATATTTTCTTCAACGTTAATTAAACCTTTTAACTCTTCAATAATTTTAAGTTTTTTGGCTAAATTATCTTTGAGAGTTTTTTCTATATTTTGATAATGTTCGTTAAGTTTTTTACGATAATTTCTATAAGCTTCTTTGTATCTTTTTTGAACGGGAGATGCGTAGTAAAAGTCTATTTCATGGCCCCCATTATTTATAAATTCCTCTTTCTTTTCATCTACTAAAGCTTGAAATTTAGTTTTAAAAACACCATTAATTTTATCGACGTGTGATTTAATGGCTTGAACTTTTTCATTTTTTAGAAGTTTTTCTAACTCTATAGCTAAAGCTTCTAAAGACATAGAATCATAGTCTTTTACTTCAATGGTATGGCGCTCTTTGTTGCCTTCATCTTCAGCGTCTTCTGCATTAGATTCTTCTATTTCATTGATAACTTCATCGTCTGATTTATCTGTAGATTCGAAACTTTTTTCTTCTTTATCAGACTCAATATTAGTTTTATCAACCACTTGATTATCTGAAACGTCAGCTTCAGGGGTTGGTTTTTCATCTGTTTGTGCTTCAGAAGATTCTAACGATTTATTAGTATCTAAATCACTAGCGTTTACGTTTAAATTACTTTTATCAGTGTTTTCTGTGTTCTGCAGTTTGTTATTATCATCAGACATTTTATAAAAATGTTAAGGTTCAAAAAAAATTGTTAAGTTTCTAAAGATACTAACAACTAAATTGATTTACAAAGTTTAGAATGCCGATTTAATGTTTGTGAATAATTTTTTGTTTTTATTGTTGCGTTTTAAGCTAAAATATTTGAATTATTTGGGCATAATTAAAACGTATATTTTATTTTAAATTCCAGATAGCCCAAGCTTTTTCGGCTTGTAATTCTAACATTTTTAAACCATTAATAGTGGTAGCACCTTTTTCTTTACCATGTTTTAAAAAAGTAGATTCTTCTGGGTTGTAAATCAAATCAAATAAAATGTGTTTGTTAGTTATTCCGTTGTACGGAATGTTAGGGCATTCTTCAATATTAGGAAAAGTACCTAAAGGAGTGCAATTTATTATTACTGTATTATTTTTAATATCCTCTGTTGTTAGTGTTTGATAGGTAAAACCAACACCTTGAGATTGTTTTCTTGATACATACTGAAAACTTATTCCTAGCTTTTTTAAGCTGTAAGCAATGGCTTTACTAGCACCTCCTGTTCCTAAAATTAAGGCTTTTTTATGATGCGATTTCAGGTGAGGCTCAATAGATTTTTTAAATCCATAATAATCTGTGTTATAGCCAACTAATTTTCCCTTTTTTGTTACTTTAATTGTGTTTACAGCACCTATTTTGGCAGCTTTTTTATTTATTTTATCTAGAAAAGGTATAACTACTTCTTTATAAGGAATAGTTACAT
The DNA here is from genome assembly GCF_001971785.1 of Seonamhaeicola sp. S2-3. Classification (NCBI taxonomy): domain Bacteria; kingdom Pseudomonadati; phylum Bacteroidota; class Flavobacteriia; order Flavobacteriales; family Flavobacteriaceae; genus Seonamhaeicola; species Seonamhaeicola sp. S2-3. The sequence continues at coordinate 2,974,197 of NZ_CP019389.1, forward strand.
TCATGCCTTTTAAATTTTTAGTGTTTTTTATAATTGAAGGAAACAAATCTATAGATTCAATATCAAAATTCTCATAAGTTGTATTGGTTATTTGTTCTTTTTCAAACTTAGATTTAAAGTAAGTTCTTGAAAATGAATAAGCAATGTTTTTTCCTAAAAGTCCTAATTTATTCATTGTTTAATTTTTCTTGTTTTTTGTCCGTACCATTCTAATGCCAGTACAATAAATATACCTATTAAAATAAAGCCTATAGCTAAAAAAGTATCGCCTTCTAATTTGGGTAGAAATCTTTGGTAGTTTTCTACAATTTTTTCACCACTAGAATCAAAAACAAAAGAACCGTCTGAGTTAGTTTGAAAAACAGTTCTTTTCCAAGGCCATACTACCCCTAAAGAGCCTATAATAAAACCAGTTAACAGTGAAAGTGTAATGTTTCTAAAGTGTTTTAAAACATAATTTAATATATGAGAAAATGTTACTAAACCAGTTACAGAGCCTAAAGTAAATACGGCTAAAACCTTTAGCATTCTAATTCTTTCTGCGTTATCAATAAATGAAAAATCGCCAGATATCACGTCAAAAATAGTATCGTATAATGCATTAACAGAGTCTACCAAAAGTAATACATAATTTCCCATTAAGATTAAGATAAATGAGCCGGAAAAACCAGGTAGAGTCATACCAGAAACGCTTATCATTCCGCAGAAAAAAACAAAAAGGAGATTGTCATTCTCTTTTGCTGGGGCTAAAAAACTAATGCTAACTCCTATAATAATGCCTATTGCAAGCGCAATATATGCTTTAGTACACCATCCTTCAAAATCTTTACTTATGTAATAAATAGATCCAATTATCATCCCGAAGAACACGCTCCAAACATATAACTCATAATGAAGTATGAGGTAGTCTAATAATTTAGAAACACTAAAGTAGCTAATAATCATTCCAGAAAACAAAAGACTAATAAACACTCCATTTATGTACCGAAAAAAGCTTTTAAAGCGTCCGTTTATTAAAAGTTTAAAAGCTTTGCCATTAAATTTTTGGAGCGAATAAATAAATTCTTCATAAAAACCTGCAACAAAAGCTACTACACCTCCGGATACACCTGGAACTTTATTAGCAGCTCCCATACCTAGTCCTTTTAAAACTAGAAAAATTTTATCTGTAAATGTTCTAGTACCTTGCATTACTGTTTTTTAGATCCAAGTTTTTCAAGAATAAAAATAGTTGCAAATCCTATAATCATTAAAACTATGGCTAAGGCTAATTGGTTATTTCCTTCAAAAGAAAATGGAGAAATACTTTTTTCTAAGAAAGCAATTTGTTCTCCTTTTGAATTGGTTCTAAACGATAAGGTTTCTTTCCAAGGCCAAATTTTGTTTAATGAACCAATAATAAAGCCAGTTAAAATAGCTAATGTAAGATTATGATAGTTTTTAAACAACCATTTTAAAAGTTTAGAAAAAGAAAGCAACCCAACTACAGCACCAATGCCAACAATTAAAATTGTTTTGTAATCTTTGTTGTTTAGGGCTTCTAAAACAGGTTGGTATGCTCCTAATAAAACCAAGATAAAAGCTCCAGATATGCCGGGTAAAATCATAGCACAAATAGCTAAAGCGCCCGCTAAAAACATAAACCAGTAACCAGAACTAGATGCGCTTAACGAAGGAATAGATGTGATATAATAAGCTACAAATGCTCCAACAATTAAACCTATTATTGTGATGAGTCGCCATTTTTTTATTTGTTTTCCAATAAAAATAATACTAGCTAAAACCAGACCAAAAAAGAAAGACCAAATTAATATTGGGTGGTTATGTATAGCCCACTCTAAACCTTTAGCAAGAGATAAAACACTAATACCAATACCTATAAAAAGGGCTAATAAGAAATTGCCATTTAATTGGTTCCAAGTAGATTTTAATCCATCATTTTTTAGGGTTTTAAATAAAGAGAAGCTAATGTTGTTAAGTGAAGTTATTAGTTCTTCATAAATGCCAGAAATAAAAGCTATAGTTCCGCCAGATACACCAGGTACCACATCGGCAGCTCCCATGGCTAATCCTTTTAGAGATATTACAAAATAATCAATAAAACGTCTTTGCATAGTTTAATCTTTTTGCACAAAAATCAAAGGTATGCAATTTAAGTCAACGTTTTAAACTATAAGTTTTGTTTTAGCAGGTTTTTTACAAGTATTTTATTAGAAATTGAAGGGAATAACTCTTCTAAAATAAAAGAAAACTCACCGTTATGACTGATAGCATTTTTTAGGTGAAATTCTCCTTTTCTTATTTCATTTTTTAGAAAAAATAAACCAGCCAATCTAAATTCTAATTCGGCATTTTCTGGATAAAATTCAATGGCTTGTTCAAAATTTTTAATGGCAGCCTCTGGTTCTCCTAATTTAATAAGTAAATCGCCTCTTGATAGCCAAGTATTTAATTCGTAATTACCAAGATCTAAAGCTTTTTTAAAACCTCTTTCGGCCTCTTCATATAAGTTTAGCCTTTGGTTTATTTGGGCATATAGTTTCCAGTAATTTACGTTTTCAGAATCAATATTTATAGCTTTATTAATGTAGTATAATGCCTTTTGGTAATTTCTATTTTTGTTGTAAAATTTAGTAATGGCAATCCAGCCTTTGTCTAAAAGTGGGTCTTCATGTACTGTTTTGTAATAGTATTGTACGGCTAGTTCTTTGTTGTTTAATTTTTCATAACAGGCGCCAATTCGTAATAGGGCAAATGACGTTGGGTCATCTAATTTTAAAGAAATGCTATAGCTTTCAATAGCATCTTCATATCGTTTTAAAGCTTCTAAAACTTTTCCTTTTTCTAGGTAGGCGCCTACAAAAGTGTCATCGGATATAATGGCAAAATCAAATGCAGCAAGGGCTTTTTGATAATTTTTTAAAAGCATGTATTGTTTTCCTAATTGATGCCATGCAACTTCACAATAAGGGTTTTTATCTAAGAATGCATTTAAGTATGAAATAGCCTCTTCATTTTGGTTTAAAAACTCAAAGCAGTAAATAACATTATAAAGTGCAGAATAATCTTGAAGATCTGCTTCTAAACATTTCATGAAATAATTTTTGGCATTTTCATATTCATCAAGAAAAAGATATTCCATTCCTATTAAAGAGTACAAATCAACTACATCATCGGTTAATTCTAAGGCTCTTTTTAGTACATCAATAGCTTGTTGATGTTCATCTCTTTTAGATAGCACATTGGCTTTTTGAATGTAGATTTCTTCGTTTTTGGGATCTAGACTATAAAGTTCATTAAGTAAATTATCAGCCTCTATTAGTTTGTCTTCAAAAACAAAAACTTCCACTTTAAAAAGTTTTAAGTTAATAGAGGAGGGATGTTGATCTAGCCCCAGTTTAATGGCTTTTTTGGCGAGTGCAATTTTTCCTTGATTAAGATAATAATGGATGATGTTTTCGAATTCTTCAGAATCGAAGAACAAAATATGATTTGTTTTTAACATCGATTCAAACTTAGTGAGAGGTAAATTGTTGTTGTCGTTATGACTAAACTCCATAAGCACATTTGTAAGGTTCCACTAGAATAAATTTAAGTTTCTATTTGTTTTGTTTTACTGGATTTTGTAAATGTTTTTAACAAAGTAATGAACAGGTATGACGTAACTTTGCTTTTTTTGTTTTTATTATTTTGATTTTCAATCGTTTGAATGATGTTTCTGTTGTTTGATTTCATCTAAAATACTGATAATTATAGAGCATCCTTTGGTGATTTCTTCTTCAGTAATAGTTAAAGGAGGGGTAATTCTAACTGCTTTTTGTTCAAATAAAAGCCAAAAAAGTATTAATCCTTTGTCTTGAGATTTTAATATTAATGAGTTTGTTGTTTCTGCAGAGTCTGTTATAATAGCAAGCATTAAACCTTTACCTCTTACTTCTTTTATTAGAGGGTGGACTAATAGTTTTCTAAAAAGGTTCTCTTTTTTTAGAGCTAAATCCATTAAATTACTTTGAGTAATTTCCTTTAGTGTAGCTAAAGCAGATGCAGCAATTACTGGGTGCCCCCCAAAGGTAGTTATGTGTCCTTGTTTAGGGTTGTCCATAAGCAAATCCATTAATTTACTTGAGGCAGTAAAAGCTCCAATAGGCATACCTCCGCCCAAAGCTTTTCCGGTGACTAAAATATCGGGGATGCAATTGTAGTTTTCAAATCCAAAAAGCTTACCTGTTCTTCCTATCCCTGGTTGAATTTCATCTAGGATTAATAAAGCTCCAACATCATTACATTTTTTTCTAACGTTTGCCAAATAGTTGTTTGCAGGTTCAATAAAACCAGCTCCTCCTTGAATGGTTTCTAAAATTACACAGGCTGTTTTGGTTGTGATTTTTTCTAAATCTTTTTTAGAATTGAAATTTATAAATCTAACATTAGGGAGTAATGGCCTGAAAGCTTGTTTGCGTTCTTCATAGCCCATAACACTCATAGAACCCATTGTGTTTCCGTGATAAGCCTTATTTGCTGCTATTATTTCACTTCTTCCGGTTGCTCGTTTTGCAAGTTTTAAGGCACCTTCTATGGCTTCGGTACCAGAATTGGTTAGGTATGTTTTTTTTAAAGGATTGGGTAAATTATTGGCTAGTAATTTAGTGAGTTCTACAGCTGGTTCTTGAACATACTCACCATAAACCATAACGTGCATGTACTTGTCTAGTTGCTCTTTTATGGCATTTACAACAAGGGGATGATTATGTCCTAACGGACAAGCCGAAACACCTGCAACAAAATCTAAATAAGCTTTTTTGTTTGTGTCATATATATAGGAGCCTTTTGCATGGGAGATTTCCATGGCTAAGGGATGGGTGCTTGTTTGCGCTTGGTATTTAAGGAAGTCTGTGGTCAATTTAATCTATTAAATGAATTAATGTTGGATTCCAAATAACAAAGTCATCGGTTTTATCAATACCAATAATTACAGCTCTTAGTTTGTTTTTATCATGTTCTTTTTCTGATATTAAAGAGTATTTTTTCCAAACTTTGGTTAAAGTAATTTTTTTATTCTTATAGTTAGTGTAATCACCCCCTTCTTCTTGTAATTTTAATACAAGGTCGCCTTTTCCTTTTAACCATACAGAGAATTCAAATTTACCATTGGTTTTATTTATAGTTTGGATAATACAACGATAGGAACTATTGTCGTTATTAGATTTAATTTTTTGTTTTATTAGATCTCCGTTTGGAGCAGTTTCATTAGTAGATGACACGAAAATACCTTTCTTGTGCCAAACGTTAGATTTAAAATCATCAGGAAATTTAAGTAAATTACTTTGTTTACTTGCAATAATAGATTCATTTATTAAACTAGGCGATATTTGTCCTGCAGATTCAATGCGTTCTAACATGTCTTCATCAAAAAAGGCATCTTGCGGGACATAATCTTCAAGTCCTTTTATTATTGGTAATTTAAGCGGAGGGTCGTCTTTAAACAAATCTTCAACACTATTTAAACGTTCTTCTTCACGCCAATCAAAGCCTCTTAAGAGTTTATCTTTTTCTTGAAATTGAGATTCTGGGGTGAGCGTTCCATCAATTTGATTTAATCTTGTGTATTCTTCAATGCCTTCTTCGTCAAAAAGAATTGAAATACTTCCAGATTTAGCTTTGTCAATACCTATTAGTTCTTGTTTGTCATTTCTGGCATAAAAAATAGATTCGGCATTTTGAGTAATATCAACTTGTCTTAGTTTATTTTGGTCATTAAATAGGCCTTTTAAGCGCATGCCATAAATTTGATTAAAACCAGTTTTACTTATGGTATCTTTACTGATAATAAAGGCATTTTCAAAAACTAAAAGAGAATCAATTTTTTCTGAATCTGGATTGGAAATTAAGTGAATGGTGTCACCAGTCATTTGGTTTTCTAAATTCCAAAGAATGGGTTTTCTAGTTACAGCAAATTTGTCTGAAGAACTGAATTTATTTAAGTTGATTAATTTTGTTAATCCTGTTTTTTGATTAGAGTGTATAGAATCTGCTTTTCCGCTTAAGTCTGATTTGTAAATTCTAGCGTTATAATAGGCTCTAATAATTCTATTTTCTGGTTTTCCGGTAACCATAATTTTATCGGCGTGCATGTATATAGAATCATTTTCCTGAACGGTTATAGCTAGGGCTCTTTTTGTTATGAACACAGAGTCTTTTTCTTCGCCTTTATAAACCTCGGCATAATGTCCTTTTATTATACTATGATTTAAAGTGTCTGTAACTTTTATATTGTTAGAGGCAGAAGCAAAATTTTTGTTATTATCCATATAAAGGCTATCGCCTTCAATTATTCTGTTGTTATATTCTATTCTAGCATTTTTTAGTGCATAGCCAATTTCGTTTTCAGTGTCATAAAAACCCTTTTCACAATAGGTTTTACTTTCTGGAGTGGTTATGGTTGAGGGACCAAATAAATAGGCGTGACCTGTATCTGAATAATAATCAAAATAATTAGATTTAATTGTAGAACTATCATTTACCAAAACAACATTTTCAACAAATTTAAATTTGTTTTCTTGCATATAATGCCGTCCTATTTTACTTGTAATAGTAACAGTGGTGTCTTTTACTACGGTGCCACCACTTCTGTAAAATGCTTCTTGTTTCAGTCTGTCAAAATAAATAGTATCAGATGAAACGGTGGTTTGTGGATCTTTTAAAACTACTTCGCCTCGTGCTAAGGCCAATTGGGTGATACCGCTATATTCAATATATTTTGAAGTCATACTTACGGTATCGGCCTGTTTCATTTTTACATTACCATAGGCTTCAATAAAATTTTCTTTTCCGTAGTGAATTGCTCTATCGCACCACAAGTCTATACTCTCATGGGCAATGTGTACTTGTTGAGACTCATCTCTAGTTAAAATTCTTGCTCCTGGATAGTTTTCTTCATCTGTGGTTAAAAATCCAGAATATTTTATTTCAACTTCTTTTTTCTCTTGTGCGTATCCGTTTATTACCGAGAAAAAACAAATGGAACAGAAAAAATATATAAGCTTTGTTTTATTCAAAATAAAAATATTTGAAGCAAAAATAATGATAATTATGATGTTTGATTCTTTTGAAACGAAAAACGCCCCAAAATATTTTTGGAGCGTTTTTTATTTTCTAATTAAGAAATTATTTTCTAAAAATAGTCTGTTTTCTATCTGGGCCTACAGAAACTATAGTAATAGGGATTTCAAGTTCTTTTTCTAAGAAGTTTATATAATCATTTAGTTCTTTAGGGAACTGAGATACATCTGTCATTCCTGTTAAATCTGCTTCCCAACCTTTTAGTTTTGTATAAACAGGCTCTACATTTTCTGGCTCAATATTGTAGGGTAAATGCTTAATAATTTCACCCTTATACTTATAAGCAGTACATACTTTTAAAGTTTTAAAACCAGAAAGCACATCGCCTTTCATCATATTTAATTGGGTAACACCATTTACTTGACAAGCATATTTTAAGGCTACTAAATCTAGCCATCCACAGCGTCTTCTACGTCCAGTGGTAGCACCAAATTCATTACCTACACGCCCCATGGTTTCACCATCTTCATCAAATAATTCAGAAGGGAAGGGACCAGAACCAACGCGCGTTGTATAAGCTTTAAAAATTCCAAAAACTTCTCCAATTTGGTTAGGAGCTACACCTAAACCAGTACATGCTCCTGCAGCTGTAGTATTACTTGATGTTACAAAAGGATAGGTACCAAAATCTATATCTAAAAGAGAGCCTTGAGCACCTTCAGCTAAAATGGTTTTTCCTGTTTTTTGAGCTTGATAAACGTACTCTTCAGAATCAATGAAGGTTAATGATTTTAAAACATCAATGGCCTTAAAGAATTCTTCTTCTAATTCTTTTAGGTTATATTCAATATCTACATTGTAAAAGTCTATCATAGACTCGTGCTTGTCTGCTAAAGCTCTGTAGCGTTCTTTCCAGTCGGCTAATTCTAAATCTCCAACTCTTATACCGTTTCTTCCGGTTTTATCCATATAAGTTGGTCCAATACCTTTTAGGGTTGAACCAATTTTGGCTTTTCCTTTAGAGGCTTCGCTTGCGGCATCTAAAAGTCTATGAGTAGGTAAAATTATGTGTGCCTTACGAGAAATAAGAAGTGACTTTTTATAGTCTATGTTTTGTTCGGCTAATTTGTCTAATTCACTTTTAAAAATTACGGGGTCTATAACAACGCCATTTCCTACTAAATTCATAGCGCCATCATGAAAAATCCCTGATGGAATTGTGTGTAGCACATGTTTTTTTCCGTTAAAAACTAAGGTGTGTCCTGCATTTGGACCACCTTGAAAACGTGCTATAATATTATAATCTTTTGTTAGTACGTCAACAATTTTCCCTTTGCCTTCGTCTCCCCATTGTAGTCCTAGTAGTAAATCTACTGCCATTGTAAAAAATTAGTTATTTGTTTGATTTTCTATTTCCGTAAAAATAAAGTGAGTGATTATTAATTTCAATATCGAAAACCTCTTCTATAGTTTTTTTAATAGATTGAATTCTTGGATCGCAAAATTCTATAACTTCACCAGTATCGGTAAGAATTACGTGGTCATGTTGCTTATCAAAATATGATTTTTCGTAATGTGCTTGGTTTTGCCCAAACTGGTGTTTTCTTACCAAACCACACTCTAAAAGTAATTCTATGGTGTTGTAAAGTGTAGCACGAGATACTCTATATTTTTTGTTTTTCATATTAAGATATAGAGATTCTATATCAAAATGCTCATCACTATTATAGATTTCTTGTAGTATAGCGTAACGCTCTGGCGTTTTTCTGTGTCCGTTACTTTCTAAAAAGCCGGTAAAAACACTTTTTACTATTTCTTGATTTTTATTGTCTGCTTTTGCGGTCATAATTCCATGGCAAATTTACACTTTTTTTACACTCTAGTAACCTTATCTATACCATTAATTTTTTTTAGTTTTTCAATTAGCTTTTTTATAATGGTATTGTTCTTTACTTCTATGTTTATTTTTCCAGAGAAAAGCCCGTCATTACTTTCAAAATTCAGACTTTTCATGTTTACGCTCATATTTGAAGATACTATTTGTGTAATTTCATTTACCAGACCAATATTATCAATTCCAGATATAACAATTTTAGCTACAAATACTTGGTGTGTAGAATCTACCCATTTAGCAGGTAAGATTCTATAAGCATAATTAGATTGTAAACTTACGGCATTAGGACAGTTTTTTTTATGAACCTTAATCCCATCAGAAACAGTTAAAAAACCAAAAACAGGGTCTCCGGGTATGGGGTTGCAACAATTAGATAGTTTATAATCTAGTTTTTCTTGTTCTTTACCAAAAACTAAAGAATCATAATTACTTGTTATTTCTTCTTTTTCTAAATCTTCCTTTTTAATGGTAGATTTTCTAGTAATTTTATTTTTAATAAAGCTCATTAACGCATTGCTTCTAGATGAAGCAAAGTTTTTGAGCATAGTATTATCAATAGTACCAATGCCAACTCTATAAAATAAATCTAAACTTGTTTTAAGCTTAAAGAAGTTTACAAGCTCATTAATAGATGATTCGTTTAAGTTTATTTTAAGCTGTTTTAGTTTTCTTCTAAGAATTTCTTTTCCTTCTTCACCAATGCGTTTTTTGTCTTCTCTTAAAGCCGATTTAATTTTACCTCTGGCTCTTGCGGTAGTTGCGTAGTCTAACCAGTTTGAATTAGGTTTAGCACTTTCTGATGTTAAAATATCAACTTGGTCTCCGCTTACTAATTCATGACTTAGAGGTACTAATTTACCATTTACTTTTGCGCCTCTGGTTTTCATACCAACTTCAGTATGAATACTAAAAGCAAAGTCTAGGGCGGTGGCACCTTTTGGTAGCGATTTTAAATCGCCTTTAGGTGTAAAAACAAAAATTTCTTTTGAGTATAAATTGAGTTTAAATTGCTCAACAAAATCTACGGCATTGGTTTCGGGATTTTCAAGAGCTTCTTGTAGCCTGTTTATCCAAGTATCTAAACTGTCTTCTTTTTCGTTTGATTGTTTGTATTTGTAATGAGCAGCATAGCCTTTTTCGGCTATTTCGTTCATGCGTTCACTTCTAATTTGAACTTCAACCCAGCGCCCTTTGGGCCCCATAACGGTAATGTGAAGCGCCTCGTAACCTGTAGATTTAGGCGATGAAATCCAGTCTCTTAATCGTATGGGGTTTGGTCTAAAATGGTCTGTTACAATGGAGTATATTTTCCAGGCAAAAAACTTTTCGTTTTCTAAATCGCTTTTATATATAATTCTAATGGCGAATTTATCGTAAACCTCATCAAATGTCACCCCTTGTTTTTGCATTTTTTTTCGTATAGAAAAAATGGATTTTGGGCGACCTTTAATAGTGTATTGAAAATTTTCTTTATCTAAAGATTTTTTAATAACACTACTAAATTGATTAATATACTCGTCTTGTTCTTCTTTGCTTTCTTTTATTTTACCAAGAATGTCATTGTAAACATCTGGTTCAGTATATTTTAAACCTAAGTCTTCAAGTTCGGTTTTTATGTTGTAAAGTCCAATTCTGTGGGCTAGTGGTGCATAAATATAAAGGGTTTCTGAGGCTATTTTTTCTTGCTTATCAGGACGCATAGAGTCCATAGTTTGCATATTGTGAAGCCTATCTGCAATTTTAATAATGATAACTCTAACATCATCATTAAGTGTTAGCAGCATTTTTCTAAAATTTTCTGCTTGTAAAGACACATCCATGTCTTTTTCTTTACTTAAAGATGATATTTTAGTAAGCCCATCAACTATAGTTGCTACGGTTTTACCAAATAGTTTTTCAATGTCTTTAATGGTATAATCTGGACTATCTTCAACAACATCATGCAATAACGCGGCAGCAATAGATGTACCATCTAAACCAATTTCTTGTGCCACAATTTTAGCTACAGCTAGCGGATGAAAAATATAAGCTTCGCCAGATTTTCTGCGCTGGTTTTTGTGTCCATCTAGAGCTACTTCAAAGGCGCTTCTTATTAGTTTTTTATCGTCATCAGAAAGCGTAGTGTAGCTTACCTTTAAAAGTTCTTTGTAGGCTTTTGTTATGGCTGCATTTTCTATTTCAATAGCTTCTTCTGTCATCATAGATTAAAAGTAATATAAAGAATATTAACAGCCAACTAGATGACAATTTTTTGTAAAGTTTTAAGAGTTTAAAAAATTAATTAATTGTTTAATGGCTTTTCCGCGGTGTCCAATACTGTTTTTTAGGCTTAAATCCATTTGAGCAAAGGTTTCTTTATAGCCTTGTGGTTTAAATATAGGGTCGTAACCAAATCCTTTTTGGCCTTGTTTAGTATTGGTAATAATGCCTTTGCAAATACCCGTAAAGGTGTGAATTTTGTTATTTAAGTGAAGTGCTATAACGGTTTTAAACTGGGCATTTCTATTTTCTTTATTATTTAGCTCATTTAGTAATTTGTTCATGTTGTCATCACCATTTCGTTGGTTACCAGCATATCTTGCAGAGTAAACCCCTGGCGCACCGTTTAAAGCTTCAACTTCTAAACCAGTATCATCTGCAAAACAATTATAGCCATAATGGGTTTTAATATATTCTGCTTTTTGTATGGCATTGCCTTCAATAGTGTTTTGGGTTTCTGGAATATCTTCTAAGCAACCAATATCTTTTAAACTTAAAAGTTTAATGTGTTTTGGCATTAAAATTTGAACTTCATTAATTTTATTAAGGTTATTGGTGGCGAAAACAAGTTGCATTTAAAAACAAGATTTTTTGATATTACAAAGTAACAATAAGTTTATGTTAGTGAAAAAAAACACTCATAATTATTTTAATTTTTATATTTTGCAGACGCTTATAAATATTTTTTGTCCTAAAGAATAATTTATATTCAAACTCTCTCATTCTCTCATTCATTTATTTTGGTCGTATTTCATTGAAAATATGTGACTTAACTCTGTTGTTTGTGTCATAATGATTTATGATAATAATCAAAATAAGAATTACATTTTATTAAAAATAAATCAGTTTTAATTAGTTGGTAAAAAACTATTAATGAATAACCTAGAGAAGTCAATTAAAAACAGATATGTATTATTTATATCTACCATTTTACTAATAACTATAGTGGTTTTGGTTATTATCCAAAAGAGTGTTAATAATCAAAAAAACGATTTTTCACTAATTAATATATCTGGAAAACAACGTATGCTTATTGAAAGCATTACTAAAACAGCATATTTTATTGATAAAAATACAGATGAGATTTTAGAATTGAACGCGTTAAATTCATTAAAAAACCTTACAGAAGAATTTGAAAATGCACATAATTATCTCTATTTAGAGAATAATTTTGATAAGAAAAACATTAAAGTAGATTCTTTACTAAAAATCAGTGAATTATATCTAAAAAAAATATCTTCTTCAAGCAGAAATATTGTTGAGTATTCCAACCCCAAGTTAATTAAGCAAAATGTAGGTAACATTACATTAGCAGAACCTTTTTATTTATCAGCTATGGATGCTGTAATTAACGAATATCAAAAAGCAGCAGAAAGCAAACTTCAAAACCTAATAAATACTATTTATTTTCTTGTATTAATAGCTGCTTTAGTATTAATTGCCGAATTCATATTTGTTTTAAAACCTATATTAAATCAATTGTTTAAGAAAAATGATCAGCTATTAAAAGCCAATAATGATTTGGTTATTTCAGAAAATAAGATAAAAGCAAATATGTTAGAGTTAAAAAAACTCAAAACAGATTTAGAGATAAAAGAAAGGTACAATAAAGCTTTTATTGAGCAAGCCCCAACATCTATTGCTATGCTAGATGCAGATATGAAATACATTGCCGTATCTAAACGCTGGATAGAAGACTATAAAATGGAGGGAGAAAAAATTATAGGGCGTTCTCATTATGATGTTTTCCCAGAAATAGGAGAGGATTGGAAGGCAAAACATCAACAATGCCTTAATGGAGCTATAGATGTTTGCGATGAATCTCCTTTTGTTAGACTTGATGGAACAGTTCAATGGATATTTTGGGATGTACGTCCATGGTATATGTCAAATGGTAATGTTGGTGGTTTAATAATGTATACGGGAGATGTTACTCATATAAAAGAAAAAGATGAAGAACGGATTAGAATTGAAAATATATTAGATAGTACAAATGAAATTGCTAGAATAGGAACCTGGGATGTTGATTTAGTAAAAGATGAAATCTTCTGGAGTAGAATGGTGCGTGAGATACATGAGGTACCTAAAAACTATAAACCAGATTTAGAAACAGCGATTAAATTTTTTAAAGAAGGAAAAAGTAGAGATACCATTGAAAGGGTAGTTAAAGAAGCTATAGAGCATGGTACATCTTATGATGAAGAGGTGCAGCTTGTAACAGAAAAAAATAATGTAATATGGACACGTACCATTGGGCAAGCAGAAATTGTAGATGGTAAATGTGTACGTATTTTTGGGGTTTTTCAAGATATAAACGATAAAAAAATATCAGAATTAGCTTTAAACAAAGCACATAGAGAATTGCAAGCTATATTTAATGCTAAACCAATAGCAATTGTAACTACAAATAATAATGGTATTATTAATCATTTTAACAAAGGGGCAGAAATTTTAACAGGATATTCTGCATCTGAAATGATAGGGTTGCAAAAACCAGAAGTTTATCATGTTAAAGATGAATTAGACAAGTTTAGAAATGATATTGCCAAGTTATACGGTAAAAATCCAATAGGATTTAACCCTCTGTTAGAATTATCAAAACAAAATGCTTACGATGCTCGTGAGTGGACTTATGTAAGAAAAGATGGTACAACAATCCCTGTTCAATTAACTTTAACGGCACTAAAAAATGAGGAAGGTGAAAAAATAGGTTTCTTAGCTGTCTCTTCAGATATATCAAAAAGAAAGAAAGCCGAAAATGAACTCTTAAGAAAAAATCAGTTATTAAATTTTGCTGAAAAAATAACAATGATGGGGAATTGGCAATGGAATCTTACTACTAACTCAGTAAAATGGTCTTCTAACCTTTATCGAATTTTTGGAGTTGAAAAAAATATAAAATTGAATTACGATACTTATTTTGGTTTTGTTCACCCAGATGATAAAGTAAAAGTAACTAACCATGTAGAGAAGTCAATTGAAAATAAAAAATTTGTTGATTTAATACACCGAATTAAATTAACAAAAGGAACAGTAAAAACCATACAACTCTTAGCTGAAATAATTACAGATAAATTTGGTAATGTTACAGAAATGATAGGTACATGTCAAGACGTTACAGAGCAAAAAATGGCCGAAAAGAAGTTTAGAGGATTGTTAGAATCAGCTCCAGATGCCATGGTAATAGTTAATGAAAAAGGAATAATACAGCTTATTAATAAACAAGCTGAAAAATTATTTGGATATGCCGCAGAAGAATTATTAGAAAAACCAGTAGAGATACTCATTCCAAAGCGTTTTACAGGAATGCATCAGGGCTATCGTGACACCTTCTTTACTAGTCCCAAAACAAGAAGTATGGGGCAAGGAAAAGAGCTATATGGGGTTAATAAAAACGGGTTAGAAATTCCTATACAAATAAGTCTTAGTCCATTACAAACAGAAGAGGGGCTATTAGTGTCTGCGGCTATACGTAACATTACCGAGCAAAAATTAGCAGAAAATAAAATAATTAAAGCAAAAGAAAATTTAGAAGTGTTAGCAAATAAATTAACAGCACAAAACACACAACTAGCAGATTTTGCACATATTACCTCTCATAATTTACGCGCTCCGGTAAGTAACCTTAATTCGCTTCTAGACTTTTATAACACTTCAGAAAATGAAGAAGATAAAGTTAGTTTATTTAAGAAATTTGAAAAAGTTATTCATCATCTTACTTTAACGTTAGATACTTTGGTTAATGCCATAAAGATTAAAAATGAAACATCAGAAAATTTAGAGATTATTATGTTTAACGATGTTTTAAATAAAACAAAAGAAATACTAGTTGGTGAAATTTTAAAAACAGACATTAAAATTATAAGTAATTTCTCTAAAATAAATAGTATATCTTGTAATAAAGTTTATTTGGAAAGTATTTTTCTTAACTTAGTGGGTAATGCCATTAAGTACAGAGATGAGAACCGAGCACCAGAACTTTTTATTGAATCTGAAATAGAGAATGAAAAAATAAAACTAAAATTTAAAGATAATGGACTAGGAATTGACTTAGAAAGACATGGCCATAAATTATTTGGATTAAACAAAGTCTTTCATAGACATCCTGAAGCTAAAGGAGTGGGATTATTTATTACAAAAATGCAAGTTGAAGCAATGGGGGGATCCATTTCAGCAACAAGTAAAGTTAATGAAGGTACTACTTTTTATATAAATTTTTAATTAACAACTAAAACTGCGTCTATGGACAACCCTTTCAATATCTGCATTATAGATGATGATGATATATATCAATTTACTGTAATTAAAACATTAGAGTCTCTTAATTTGGCCCAAAAGATTATTGGTTTTTCAGACGGAGAAGAGGCCTTGAATTTTTTTATAGAGAACTTAAATAAATCAGCAGAACTTCCAGATGTTGTATTGCTAGATATTAATATGCCTATTATGGATGGTTTCCAGTTTATGGAAGAATATGTAAAAATAAAACCCAAAGTAGGTAAGATAATAACAATATACATGGTGTCCTCTTCGGTTGACCCAGTTGATATAGAAAAAGCAAAAAGCATTAGTGATGTTTCTGATTATATTATCAAACCAATAAAACCGGGAGAATTAAAGTCTATTATGGATTCTATAGAAAAAAAAGCTAATCTTAAATAACTAAGGGTGTTAAGAGAGTAAATTGCCTTATTAAGCTGTATAAAGGAACTTTTTTAGATTATATTTTATAACTATTTTATGATTTTTGTTACTATAAATTGTTTTAAAATCAATTATATTAGTCTACAGTTAGAAACCTTTAAAAGAGAACGATTATGACAGTAAACATTCAGTATGTAGGAGTAGATGTAAGTGAAACACTTTCAGCTTTCACCAAAGAAAAATTAAGCAAATTATTCAATAAATACGAATTCTTAATAAGCGCCACAGTATATTTTAAACTAGATGAAAATCAACACGAAGAGGGTAAAATTTGTAATATAGAATTGAGTTTACCCGGACCAAGAATTTTTGCAACTTCTAATGAACGAAACTTTGAAGTAGCAGTAAGAGAAACCATAAGTGATTTAGAGCGTCAACTTAAAAAACGAAAAGAAGTTTTTAAGACATATTAAAATTGACGGAAGTCTAAAGGTAGGCGACCAATATGATAGTAAAAAAATGACTAAAACTTAGTTTTAATCATTTTTTTTGCATTATTAAAGCGCTGTAATAAAACTATAAAGTTGCCTGAGTAAAACCGAAAACTGATGCTGTAACTGAGAACAAATTACCTATGGTGGTAAGGTTCATTTCGTAAAATTGTAAAGCCTCTATAAAGTTGCTCAACAAAAAATAACCTAACCATTTGATGCGAAAACGTCATTTTAGATAATGATATTTTTCCATTTGCTTTTTTATAAACAGCTTCAGAAAATCCGTAAGGACCACCAATAACAAAAACAAGTTGTTTTATACCAGAATTCATATGTTTTTGTAAATATTTAGAAAACTCAACAGAAGATTGTTGTTTTCCCTTTTCATCTAAGAGCACTAAAGTGTCAGAATTGGCTAATTTACTTAAAATCAGTTCACCTTCTTTTTGTTTTTGCTGTTCTTCACTTAAATTTTTAGAATTTTTTATATCTGGAATAATTTCAAAAGAAAACCTAATATAAAAGCCTAAACGTTTTATGTAATTATCTGTAAGTGTCTGTAATTCACGGTTATCTGTTTTTCCAATGGTAATTAGCTTAATAGTCATAATATTAAAAAATCTGGTTTCAGTTTACGAAATATTAATTTAAAATGGAAATAAATAGCAATTTCGTAAATCTAAAATTTAAAAAAGTAAATCTATTTATTATTTTTGTTGCAAACCAACAAAAAATATGATTACACAGGAGCAGTTTGATAGTGAAGTAAGAGCTATAATTGCAAACGCAATACGAGAAGATGTTGGAGATGGCGATCATAGTTCATTAGCTTGTATTCCAGAAAACGCTAGAGGTAAAGCTAAACTTTTAGTTAAAGATAAAGGCGTTATAGGAGGCGTTAACTTCGCAAAGAAAATTTTTGCATACGTAGACAAGAATTTAAAATTAGATGTACGTATTGAAGATGGTACAGAAGTAACCTATGGAGATGTAGTTATGTATGTTGAAGGGCCATCGCAATCTATTCTTAAAGCAGAGCGTACCGTACTTAATGCTATGCAACGCATGAGTGCAATTGCTACTAAAACCAGGCATTTTGTAAACTTGGTTAAAGGTACAAAGACTAAAATTTTAGATACCAGAAAAACTACTCCAGGAATTAGAGTTTTAGAAAAATGGGCCGTGAAAATTGGTGGCGGAGAAAACCACAGATTTGCATTATATGACATGATTATGCTAAAAGATAATCATATAGATTTTGCAGGAGGTATCACTAAAGCCATAGAAACGTCTAAATTATATTTAAAAGAAACTGGTAAAAACTTAGATATTATGGTTGAAGCCAGAAATTTAAGTGAAGTGGAAGAAATTTTAAGAAACGATGGTGTTTTTAGAATTTTATTAGATAATTTTGATTACGAAGATACTCGAAAAGCTGTTGAAATGATTGGCGATAAATGCTTAACAGAATCTTCAGGAAATATAAATGAAGAAACTATTAGGCATTATGCTGAGTGTGGTGTTGATTATATATCTTGTGGAGCACTTACACATTCTGTTCACAATATGGATTTAAGTTTAAAAGCCATAAAATAGTTTTTTTTAAATAGTTATTCTACAGTCATAATTTAATAACTTTGTGTTAGCTTAACCTATTAAGATAAGTTATTTATGACCAAACCCATTGAAGACAAACTAGTTAAAATTCCTGTTATAAATGTCTTGGTGCGGTTTTTAAAAAAAATTAAGCTCCCAGGTTTAGAAGGGTTATCTTTATACGATTTATTAGAACTATACATTATTGGTATAGCTAAAGGCGCTTTAACTACTAGGGCTAGTGCTATTGCATTTAGCTTTTTTATGGCACTCTTTCCTTTTTTGTTATTCGTTTTAATACTAATACCATACATTCCTATTGAAGGTTTTAAAACAGATTTTTTAGTTTTTTTAGAATCGTTTTTACCACCTAATACATCAGACTTTTTTTTACATAATATTTTTGAAAACATAGATCAATCTCAAAGAGGCGGATTGCTATCTTCAGTTTTTATTTTATCTATTGCTTTAATGGCAAATGGGGTAAATGCAGTTTTTTCAGGCTTTGAATATTCTTATCATGAACAATTAACTCGAAATATTTTTAAGCAATATTTGTATGCCTTAGGCATTGCCTTAATTCTCGCCTTTTTAATTATTTTAACTATTGCCTTTTTGGGGTATTTTCAAATATATGTAGTACAGGGATTGCTTAATGCTTTTGCGGTAGATTCTCAAAATGTGTTTTGGGCTAATTTAGCGCAATATGTGTTTTTTATAATAATGGTTTATTTGGCAACGGCTACTTTATATTATTATGGAACTCAAGAAGGAAAGCACTCAAAATTCTTTTCAATAGGAGCACTTTTTACAACACTACTTATTATATTATCATCTTATTTATTTGGTATTTATATTGAAAATTTTGGACAATACAATAAGCTATATGGCTCCATAGGTGCATTGTTAATTCTAATGTTTTACCTTTGGTTAAATGCCAATATTTTACTTTTGGGCTATGAGTTAAATGCATCTTTAAACAAGTTGCGTAAAAGATTTTAGCTTATGCACTATTTTATTGATGTTATCCTACCAATTCCGCTCCAAAAGTTATTCACGTATAGCATAACTTCAGCAGAAGCCAGTTTTTTAAAAAAAGGAATGCGTGTAGCAGTGCCTTTCGGAAAATCTAAAATCTATACAGGGTTGGTTTATAATATTCATAATAATGCGCCAACCGTTTATGAAGCTAAAGAGATTCATCAAATTCTAGATGAAACGCCTATTGTAAATAGTATTCAGTTAAATTTATGGGAGTGGATTTCTAAATACTACATGTGTACTATGGGCGATGTTATGCGAGCAGCTTTACCAAGTGCCTTTATTTTAGAAAGTGAAACGGTAGTTACTAAAAGCAAGATTAAAGAAGTAGACGAGTCTGTTTTAAAAGATGATGAATTTTTAATTTATGAAGCATTGCATCACCAGTCTTCATTAAAAATTCATGACATATCTAATATTCTAGATAAAAAAAATGTGCTTCCAGTTATAAAAAGACTTATTGAAAAAGGAGCTATTTCTGTAGAAGAAGAGGTTTATGAAAAATATAAACCCAAATTAGTAAGATATGTAAAATTGCATACCAATTTTTCTTCAGAAAAAGCATTGCAAGGGTTGTTAGAAAAAATGAGTAGAGCACCAAAGCAGCGCGAAGTTATAATGACGCTGTTTTCAATTTCGGCAACAACCAAAAAACCTGTAAAGGTTTCTGATTTAATTAAGGAAAGCGGTGGGTCTTCTCAAATTATTAAAACTTTAATCGATAAAGAAATTCTAGAAGAATATCATATACAGATAGATAGGGTACAATATGATGGTGATGATAACGAAGCATCAAAACATTTAAATGAATATCAAGAAACCGCATTAAAAGAGGTTCAAGAATCTTTTAAAACAAATAACGTAACATTACTTCATGGAGTTACATCATCAGGTAAAACAGAAATATATGTAAAACTTATTGAAGACGTTATAGAAAGCGGTAAACAAGTATTGTATTTATTACCAGAAATAGCTTTAACAACACAGTTGGTTAATAGATTACAAAATTATTTTGGAGATCAGGTTGCTATTTTTCATTCTAAATATTCTGTACATGAGCGCGTTGAGGTTTGGAATAAGGTGTTAGATAATTCCGCCAAAGCGAAAATAGTATTAGGTGCACGTTCATCTATATTTTTACCGTTTAATAACTTAGGACTTATTATTGTAGATGAAGAGCATGAACAATCTTTTAAGCAATTTGATCCCGCACCACGTTACCATGCTAGAGATACGGCTGTAGTTTTAGCAGCATTTCATAAAGCAAAAAGCTTGTTAGGTTCTGCAACACCTAGTTTAGAAAGTTATTATAACGCCAAACAAAATAAATATGCCTTGGTAGAATTAACGCATAGGTATAATAATGTGCTAATGCCAGATATTGAGTTGGTAGATATAAAAGATAAGCATAAGCGCAAGCGTATGAAAGGGCATTTTAGCGATAGGCTTATTGAAGAAATAACCGAAGTTTTAGATGAAGGAAATCAAATTATTTTATTTCAAAATAGGCGTGGGTTTTCACCAATTGTAGAGTGTAATACTTGCGGACACTCTCCACAATGTCCTAATTGTGATGTGAGTTTAACATACCATCAATACAGAAACCAGTTGCGTTGTCATTATTGCGGATATAATATAGCTATGCCACATAGTTGTATGGCTTGCGGAAGTCCAGATTTAAACAGTAAAGGTTTTGGAACAGAACAGATTGAAGAAGAGGCTAAAACCTTATTTCCTGAAGCTAAGGTAGCTAGAATGGATTTAGATACCACCAGAGGGAAATATGGCTATGAAAAAATAATAACAGCCTTAGAACAGCAAGAAATAGATATATTAGTAGGTACACAAATGCTTACTAAAGGATTAGATTTTAGGCATGTAAAATTAGTTGGTATTATGAATGCCGATAACATGCTAAATTTTCCAGACTTTAGAGCGCATGAACGTAGTTTTCAACTTATGGTTCAGGTATCTGGTAGAGCTGGTAGAACACAAGAAAGAGGTAAAGTGCTTATTCAAACCTATAATCCTTATCATAATATTTTGCAGCAAGTATCTACCAATAATTATACAGAAATGTATAATGAGCAAATGAATGATAGGTTTAATTTTAAATATCCGCCCGTTTATAAACAGATAAAAATTACTTTAAAACACAAAGATTATAATAGGGTAGAAGGCGCTTCTATTTGGTATGCAAAATCACTGAGACAGTTTTTTGGAGCAGCTGTTTTAGGACCAGAATCGCCACCAATTCCTAGAATTAGAAATCAGTTTCATAAAAATATATTGGTAAAAATTCCTAAAAAACAATCGCTATCAAAAACTAAAGAAGCTATCATTAAAATAAATAATAGCTTCTTGAGTATAAAAGATTATCGGTCGGTTAGGGTAATATTAAATGTAGATAACTTTTAGTAAAATGTTTTAAATATTATTTAAAGCATCAACCAATTGTGTCTTTTTATTTCTACTTAAAGGAATTTCATAAGCACCAACTTCAACATTTTTACTGTTAAATCTGTCAATCTTATCAAGATTTACAATATATGATTTATGAATCCTTAAAAATTTACCTTCTGGTAATTCGGCTTCAAAAGCTTTCATTGTAGATAACACTACTAAGCTTGTTTCTTCTGTAACTAATTTTACGTAATCACCAAGAGCTTCAATCCATTTAATATCTTTAATATAAACCTTACGTTTTTTAAGATTACTTTTAACAAAGATATGTTCACCTTCTTCTTCGTTTTGGTTCATTAACAATCTATGTTGTTCTAAAGCTTTTTCAACAGAAGCGTTAAAGCGTTCTCGGGTAATGGGTTTGTGTAAATAATCGGTAGCGTCGTAATTAAATGCTTTAAAAGCATATTCGGTTTTACCGGTTACAAAAATAATTTGAGGTTTTTTGTTTAATACGTCCAAAAGTTCAAATCCGTTTAAAACGGGCATTTCAATATCTAAAAAGATAAGGTCAACTTGATGCGTATTTAAACCATTTTTAGTTTCTAAAGCACTACTGTACTCTGCTATTAAGTTAAGTGAAGGATGATTCTCTACTAACTTAACAATAGAGAGACGTTGTATTGCTGAATCGTCTACTACTACACAGTTTAAAGTCATAACATTTGTATTATTTCGGTTAAGATATCGACAATAGTACAAAAAATTCCGCCAAAAACCAAAAAACATCGATAAACAACCATTTTTAACAAAATTTTAACGGCATGGTTACCGCAAACAATATAATAAATATTTTGTTGTTTTATATGTATATATTAACTATTTTTGCAGCCAATTTTTAACAATTAAATAGATTTTTATGAATCATTATGAAACTGTTTTCATCTTAAATCCCGTTTTATCTGAAGATCAGATAAAGGAAACAGTAAAGAAATACGAAGATTTTCTTGTTTCTAACGGCGCTAAGATGATATCTAAAGAAGATTGGGGGCTTAAAAAATTAGCTTACCCAATTCAAAACAAAAAAAGTGGTTTTTATCACTTATTTGAGTACACCGTTGCTGGTGAAGTAATTAACAGCCTTGAGTTAGAGTTTAGACGTGATGAGCGTTTTATGCGTTATTTAACTGTAAAGTTAGATAAACACGCAGTAGCTTGGGCAGAAAGAAGAAGAGAAAAACTTAAACAAAAAGCTTAATTATGGCAACTTTAGAGCAACAATCAAAAGGTAAAAAAGACGGAGAAATTAGATATTTAACTCCGCTTAATATTGAAACTAGCAAACAAAAGAAATACTGTCGTTTTAAAAAGTCTGGTATTAAATACGTAGATTATAAAGATCCAGATTTCTTATTAAAGTTTGTAAACGAGCAAGGTAAAATTTTACCACGTCGTTTAACAGGAACATCATTAAAGTACCAAAGAAAAGTGTCTGTAGCTATAAAAAGAGCTCGCCACTTAGCTTTAATGCCATACGTAGCAGATTTATTAAAGTAAAATACCGATAACAATGGAACTTATATTAAAACAAGACGTTGAGAATTTAGGATTTAAAGACGATGTTGTAACAGTTAAGAACGGTTACGGTAGAAATTTTTTAATCCCAACAGGGAAAGCTATTTTAGCTACTGTATCTGCTAAAAAAGTATTAGCAGAAAACTTAAAGCAAAGAGCTTTTAAAGAAAAGAAAATAGTTGATGATGCTAATAAAATTGCTGAAGCATTAAAAGCATTAGAAATTAAAATTGCATCTAAAGTAGGAGCAGGCGATAAATTATTTGGTTCTGTAAACAACATTGATGTTGCAGCTGCTTTAGAAAAAGAAGGTCATAATATAGATAAAAAATTCATCAATGTAATTGGTGGTAATGTAAAACGTTTAGGTAAGTATACTGCCATTATTCGTTTACATAGAGAAGTATCTGTAGAATTACCATTTGAAGTTATTCCACAAGCAAAATAATTTCAATTTTTTAATATATAAAAACCGTTTAGATACTTCTAAGCGGTTTTTTTGTTATAATGTATGAAGGAATGAAATACGCAAGACTTACAAAAGAGCAATTTGAAGAGTTACACCAAGAATTCATAAATTTTTTGGCAACACAACAAATTACAGCTGATGAGTGGGACAATTTAAAACAAAATAAACCAGAATTAGCAGAAACCGAACTTGATGTTTTTAGTGATTTAATTTGGGAAGGTGTTTTAAACAAAGCCGAATATTTAGAGCATTTTGCACCGCAACACATGTATTTATTTCATTTAAAAGAAGATAAAATGCATGCCATTGTTGTTAATGTTAAAAATGAAGATGTAGATATTACAACAAAAGAAGGTTATAATTGGCTACGCGAAAATTTAATGGATGATAGAGTTGAGTTTTTACAAGCAGATAAAGACTACTCTGAAGATAAAAACCTTGATAAATTTAAAATGATAGAACAAGGCGCATCCATTACTAAAGGCGAGTTGTACCGCTATTTTGATAAGTTAATAAACTAAATAGATGTGCTTTTTTATATTAAAAAGCATACCATCACATAATCAATTATATTATTTTTGTTATTCCTCATACCAACATCACAGATGTAATACTATTAGGAGGATATTTTAAAATTTAAAGACCACCTGTTTGCAGGTAATTAAATATGGCTCAAAAACCAAGCATACCAAAAGGTACCAGAGATTTTAACCCAGAACAAGTAGCAAAGCGTAATTATATTTTTAATACCATTCGTAGTGCGTTTGAAACATTTGGATTTCAACCTATTGAAACACCTAGTTTTGAAAACTCTAGCACTTTAATGGGGAAATATGGCGATGAAGGCGATAGATTAATTTTTAAGATTTTAAATTCTGGGGATTATGTGAAAAATATCAGAAATGAGATTGATGAATATAGTTTGTTTATTAATTCAGTTAGTGATGTAATGAAAACTTTATGTGTTGAAATTGACAAAGTTTTCGGGGGTGAGATAGAAAGAAGTTCTTCAGAAGATAAACTGAAATTAGTAAACAGATTTAAAAATTATGCAACAATTAGAAATATTTATAAATCAAATATTTCGCGTTTTGGAGAAATATTGACTGATAGATTGGATAATAATTCTGCTTTAAGAATATTGTTGGCTTTTAAAGGATTCGAGGAGGAAATTATAAGTCATGTTTTGTCGGCTATTCTTAATAAAAAGAAGAGTGATGAATTGCAGTCTGATGAAGTAGCCTACATATATAGTGTTGATAAGGTCTTTTTAGCAGAACTTTACAAAGTAATATTTAAAGTAACTTTCAGTTCCAAATTACTTTCAGAAAAAATCTCCGAAAAAGCCCTTCGCTACGATTTAACCGTACCTTTTGCACGCTACGTAGTACAACACCAAAACGAGATTGAGTTTCCGTTTAAACGCTACCAAATTCAACCTGTATGGCGCGCCGATAGACCTCAAAAAGGACGTTTTAGAGAGTTTTATCAATGTGATGCCGATGTGGTTGGTAGCAAAAGTTTATGGCAAGAGGTAGAGTTTATTCAATTGTATGACACCGTTTTTTCAAAGTTAAAATTACAAGGTGTAACCATTAAAATAAATAACAGAAAAATACTATCTGGTATTGCCGAGGTTATTGGAGCTTCTAATAAGTTAATAGATTTTACAGTAGCTCTTGATAAACTTGATAAAATAGGCGAGGAGAAGGTAAAGGAAGAAATGCTTTCAAAAGGAATTTCTCAAGAAGGTATTAACAAATTACAGCCCTTATTTACTTTGTCTGGTAGTTTTGAATCTCAAATAGATAGTTTAAAAGCTATTTTATCAACTTCTGAAGAAGGCCTAAAAGGTATTGAAGAATTAACTTTTATTAATAATGCTATTTCAGAGTTAGGCCTAACCACAGCCTCTTTACAATTAGATGTTACTTTAGCACGTGGACTAAATTATTACACCGGAGCTATTTTTGAAGTATCAGCACCTAAAGAAGTTAAAATGGGGTCTATTGGCGGCGGCGGTAGATATGACGATTTAACTGGCATTTTTGGAATGAAAAATGTTAGTGGCGTTGGTATTAGTTTTGGTTTAGACCGCATTTATTTAGTTTTAGAAGAATTGAATTTATTCCCAGAAACGGTAAATAAAAATGTTGAGGTGCTCTTTATTAACTTTGGAGAGAAAGAAGCGCTATTTTGCTTAAAAGCTATTAAAACCTTGCGTAAACAAGGGGTGAATGCCGAATTATATCCAGATGCTGCAAAAATGAAAAAACAAATGACCCATGCTAACAGACGTCATATTCCGTTTGTAGTATTGGTTGGTGATGAGGAAATAAATTCAAACACCTATACTTTAAAAAATATGGTGTCTGGTGAGCAATCTAAACTTTCATTAGAAGATTTAATTGCTGCAATAAAATAAAAAAGAGCCCTAATTTAGGGCTCTAACGTCATAGTAAAGATTATGGTAGATTTGGGGTTTCTACACTAACTAAATTCAACTAACTAATAAACTAAACAAATAAATTATCTCTTTACTAAAACTTTCTTTGATATTTTAGAGAATTCTGTTTCTATATTTAAAATATAATAGCCTGTTGCAAATTGGTTTGCTTTATACTTTATAAAATTTGATGTTGTGTTGGTATTAAATTTAAATAGAGACTGTCCTAACATATTTAATACCTCTATAGACTTTATATTTTTAGATTCAGGATTTACAACTATAATACTGTTTGTTTCGTTTGAAAAATAGGTTTGTAAAGGCGTGTGTTTAACTTCTTTATTATTAAGTGTTTGAGAACTTGAAAATGTAATTTCAAACCTATTTAAATACGTTCCGGCATTTAAGAAAATGTCATAATCACTCGTTTTTAAATCGTGATAAACTTCTAGTTCTTTATCATGTAAATACACTTCTAAATTATCTGGAGCGTTTTCAATATCATCAATTGTAATAGTGTTTATACCATCATTTTTAGTATGAATTCCTAAAGGTAAAACAGTGCTTTGTGTAATGGTATCTATACCTTGAATTACATATTTTTCATCATTAATCATCCAGTACATATCATCTATTTGGGTGTCATTGTACAGGGCATCATACCCCCAATCATATTCAATACTACTGTTTTTGTCAACAGTTGTTAAAAGTTGTCTGCGAATGGTGTTTACAGAGTAAAAACCAAGTCTAAGTTTTAATCTGTCGTCACTATTTTGTTTGGTTTCAGATGTAGTTGAAAGCTTCGCTTTTTCAGATTTCATAAAAAGCGAATTAGAGCCATCTTCAACTTGAAAAACACGCTGACTATTTTTAAATTTTATAGTGCCACTATTTTCAGCAGTTACAAAAAATCCTTGTCCTACGGGTATATATTTACCAGGGATTTTAGTGGGCGTACCGCCGGTACCAACGTCTGGGTGATTAGTTCCTATAGCAGCAGCAGGGACACCACCAGAAAGTGAGTAAGTAGCATAACCGCCTTGATAATCTCCTAAGTTATGAGTGCCTCCGCCCCAATGTTCCCAAAAATATAAAGTACCTGTTGTAGAGCCAGTGCCCGCAACGGTATTGCCGTTATCTAAAATAAATTTTTCAGCATCAATGGCAGAGGGGTATGGGTTACCTACTAAATAATCGTTACCAGCATTAATGGTTAAGTTTATGTCGCCATTGTTTGGTTTACCTTCTAATACATAATTTTGTTCTGCAGAAATAGGACCGCTTCCAGGACCTTTCATAGTGAAGCCTTCACCTATTAAAAGTGTGCCCGTGCTTCTTACATGTTGCCATGAAGAATAATCACCACTTGGTAAATTATTAAATTTCCAAATCCAATAATCTGCAATAGTTAATGGAGAAGGAGTTCCGTTATATCCTGATGTAGCAAACGTTACATTCTTAAAAACTTGAGTTACATTATACGAGTTATTGTTTGTTGTGTTATTAGGTACGCCAACAGGAGAAGACCAATAATTGTAAGTGTAAGTATCGGCAGTTCCTTGTTGATCTTTTTCAAGGGTTCCTGCACTAGTGGCTTCTAAGGTGCTTTCTGCGCCTTGTACTAATTGAGAGTCGCCTTCTAAATCAATTTTACCATCTAATTCTAAATACCAGCTAACGTTTAGTTCAGAATTGTTTAAAATATCTAAATTGCTACCAGAGTCTATTATTAAACCAACGGTTTTGTGGTCTATGTTGGTTTCTAAGTCTCCTTTTATATGAACAATAGCACAATCTGAATGTGTATTATCAATATCCCAAACATCGCCATGTAGCCAATTGTTAGAATCTGTCCAATCTCCACTACATCCAGTTTTGGTAATAAATGGTAATGGTGTAGTTTGTGGTTCAATTATTTTTGTATTGTAAATTTTTGCGCCACTACCAACATCAATGCTTGCTGTTGTTAAATCGTCAATAATATCATCTTTATAAGTGTCTAGTTTGTAATAGCGTACTAAATTGGCCCAGTTTAATGGGGTTGAAGTTTCGGTTGCATAATCAAAATCGGTTATATCTTTTGGTAAGAAGCTTCCTCTAATAACACCACTATTATCTTCAATTTCTTGATAGACTATTTTTTGAATTTCATTTTCAGTTAAGGCCTTATTAAAAACTCTAACTTCGTCAATAGATCCGTGGAAATATTTACTATTTGTATCGGGTTGTCTTCCAATTGTAAAACTAGAGGTGTCTGCGTTGAAACTACCAGAACTGGGGATAGCACTTGCTACTGAAATGCCATTTACATAGAGGTTAAAACCAGGGTCTAAATGGTCGCTTTCAAAGGTTGCAGCAACGTGAATCCATTGGTTTGTGGTTAATGGTGTGTTGTAGTTTAAGGTGTTTCCATCTGCATAAACGGTAAGGGTTTTATCGGCGTTTAGTTGAATGTAAAATTCATCTTGACCTAGAATGATTTGATCTCCAGTTGATGATGGATCAATTTTTATCCAACTCATTAAGGTAGCTTCATCCCAAGTATTATCTATAATAGTAGGTTCATCGGCATAATCATTTCTTCCATCAAAATACAATTGAAATTTTTGGTTTAAATCTCTAGGTGAACCAAAGGCAGCATCATCGGTGTCAAACAAATCCATAATGCCATCACCATCGGCGTCGCTACCATCGTCTATTATGCCATCATTATCAGCATCTAAGTTGGCATATAAGGTGTGCGATATATCAAAAGTACCTCCATCAGATGTTGTATCCATATAATCAGGAATGTCATCTCCATCGCTATCTAATACATAATATGTGTTTCCTAATCCTTGGTTTGAGTTTCCGTAGCCAGTAGCCATAGAGCTACCTTCAAAAAAATCATAGATATCTAAAATACCATCGGTAAAGTATTCTAGTGTTCCATCAGAATCTATATCGGTTTCTCTAACAGCATCTGTGTCAGGACCGTCTCCAACGCCATCCCCTGTAATGTCACCATCGCCATTTTGATAGAGTGAGTCGGCTGTATTACCAGCGCCAGATTCGTCAACATCAAAAATAGTGTCATTATCACTATCTAAATCAAGATAGTTAGGAACATTATCAAAATCAGAATCAAGGGGTATGTTTCCTTCGGCATCATCGTGCATACCATTAGCATTGGCGTCTGACCAATAGGTTACGCCTGTTAGTGTAGCTTTTCCTTCGCTATAAGTTCCTAAACCAGCTTCAACAACATCTGGGATACCATCGTTATCAGAGTCTAAATCGAATACATCTGCAACTTGGTCACCATCGGTATCACATAATGTTTGAGAAATAACAATATCATCAATAGCTAAATCATTTCCTTGTCCACCAGTTTCATTATTAATAAAATACACATAAAATTCACTAACATTTAATGTTAAATTTGCTGTAAAGTTATGCCAGCTATTTTCTGGGTCTCCATTAATAGAAGGGGGAATATCTCCAGTAGATATTGAAGCTAAAACATTGTTGTTAACATCTCTAAATTCTACCAAAATATCTGGTCTTAAACGAGTGCCTATATTAGGAGCATCTGTAGTATCTAAATTTAATACCCAAAAACTGTAGGTAATAGGCACACCAGGTAAGGCACCGGTTATTGTGGCGGTATAAAACACACCAGGATCAAAAGAGGCATTAAATATAGCCATTCTGCCATTGGTGTCTCCAGGAGTATGGTCTTCTCCTGTGTACCAGTATTCATCAGCCCAAGAACCAATATCATCATTAGGTGTGTCATTGTTTCCATCACCATCGGCTATTCTATCGTATACAGTATATTCGCCATCTCCTAAATTATTGCTATTTACGCATCCAGAACCAGCGCCGTCTTCATAGCAATAGGTGGTAATGGCATCATAGGTAGTATTTATGGTTGTTCTTGTGTTTCCGGTTCCAAAAGTTTCATTAAGGAATTTGTAATTCATTACAGTAGAGGTACTGGATGTTTGGCAAGCGAGTTCTTCTTCAGAGTCTAAAATACCATCGTTATCATCATCAATATCAACGTTGTCAAATACCCCATCACCATCACTATCATAAAAATTTTGTTCGGTACGCGCCTGAATATCAAATTGATAGGTACCTTCATCTGAATCATTATTATTTATGGTTACGGTACAGGTTTTGGTGCCTAATGTAAGAGCGTTATATTGTATAGTAAATGTTGTGCTTGAGCCATAAGGAACTGGCGATGTATATGGGGTGATAACAGAAAAGTCTGTGCTATTAGATAAATTTATAGAACTAATATTTAAATTAGCTGTTCCAATATTTTGAATGGTAAATGTTCTTGTAATTTGTATGCCGGCATTGGCTATTGTAAAGTTTGTATGGTCTATAGGTGTAGGTGTTGTATCTCCGTTTGTAATAGAAACACTGTTTCCTTGTACATTTATTTCAGGAGCAGGTGGGTAGCCGGTTATTGTTACGTTGTCTATGTATAGGTGTTTCCAGTTAGCATCTGCGTTACATCTAAATCTAAATTTTGAATTTGTAGAAAAGGAGTGAGTACCACCGTAAGAGGAGTTAATTATTTTTATTGATTCGTCAGTGTAGATATTACCTGGGTTGAAGTCTACGCCTTGTTGATATCTTGCAATTGGAGTTGAGTCCCATGTAATACCTCCATCATCTGAAAATTCTATAAAAAAATCTGAACCTCCCCAAAAATTATCTGGGTAAAAATCGAAATTTATAATTACATGACCATAGCTAATTAGGTCGATGTTATTAGTAAACATGGAAGAATTAGCGCCATAGTTGTTTTTTAAGTGGATACTGTTTGATCCAGAAAGTTTAGAACTTGTATCTAAGAGACAATCTGTTCCTCCATCATTCCAAATTCCCCATCCTGATTCAAAATTTTCTGAACTAATTAGCGTTTGAGAAGCAACACACAATGGTGTAGCTACACAACAAAACAGTGTAAATAATAGGTTTGTGAGAGTAGATGTTTTCATAAGTAGATTTATTTAGTTTGGGGCTAAATAAGTGTTTAAAGTTTTTTATAATATTTCTTTGGTTTAAGTTTAAATGCTAAGTAATTCTACAGAGACAATTAATCTTAACTAATAGTTAACAGCACACTGCTAACGGGGCGTTATTGAATTATTAATTTTTTAGTTGCTATTTCTTTATTTTTATTTATTAACCTAACAAAATACATGCCGTTTGATAGGTTAGAGGTTTGTAAATTATAATTGTTGTTAATTTCTTTTATATGTTTAATGGTTCTTCCGTGTATGTCAGATACTATTAAGTCTAAAAATGCTTTTGTGTTTAGGTTAAAGCTAATTTTAGTGCTGTTTTTAGTTGGGTTTGGCGCTAGTGTAAATTCATTAGTTCTACTTAAATTATTAGTATTTAAAGTAGGTCCAATATATTGTAGTTTCATTACAACTCCCGGATTTTCAATACTTACGTTTGATGTTCCAGATGGACCAGATGTTCCGCCGCTGTTATCTGTTATAGCGTATAAGGTTATACCATCAGGATCTAAAGCAACATCTCTATATCTATCATTAGAAGAATGAAATTCTTCATAGGTTTGAGATTCTAAACCATCACCAGCAGTGTTTAATTTAACTCTGTATATAGTGCCACGTTTTAAAGTTGGTATTAGAAGTGATGTCCCCCAGTTAGGAATTAAGCCAGTTTCATAAATATGTATGCTAGAAGGGCCAACGGTTGGCCATGTTAGCCAGTCTCCACTAGGTTCTGTGGCTGTAGTACTGTTATATGTTCCAATGGGTTCTTTAAAACCTGTAGGCATTCCAGATGTGAATTCTGTTATAGGGGTGACACCCGAAGGGCAATTATGATCACTAAAACCACTAGTTGTACAACCTCCAGGGGTGCTAGACCAATTACAATAACTATAGCCTAAGTTATCATAATAACCAGCAATTTCTGGCCAACCATAGTTTTTTCCAGCTTCAATAATATTGATTTCGTCATCAACTTTCGGTCCATGCTCAGAGGAGTATAATATTCCGTTAGAACCAAAGACAATACCTTGAGGATTTCTATGCCCATAGCTATATACATGACTTTTAACACCTGCTATGGTTGGATTATCTGAAGGTATTGAACCGTCTAAATTTAATCTTAAAATTTTTCCTTTGTAAGCATCGTAATCTGTTGTAGATGTTGGTAAGTCTTGAGCTTGTATTTCGTTACATGCATTTCCAAATTGGTTGGCTCCTTGGTCTCCTATGGTGTAATATAGTTTTAAGTCTGGTCCAATTTGAAGTTTTCCTGAATTATGATCATTACTAGCGTCTAACCCATCTATAATTGTAGTGGCGCTTCCGCCGTTTAAAACACCTGTTCCAGAATTATAGGTATAGCGTTCTATTCTGAGTTTTCTTGTTACACCGCTACCTGGGTCATCATCATAAGTATAAGCTATAAATACAAAATTATTAGAAGTATTTAAGTTAGAATAAAGGTCTGGGTGAATTGCTATTCCCATAAGCCCATCTTGTCCAGCGTCTTGGTGAACTATACTTGTTAAATCTAACATTTCTATTTTACTAACAGGAATACTTCCTGCAGGATTTATTTTTACAACTTTTTTTCCTTTCCGCTCTGTTATCCATAAATAATCGTCTGGTCCGTAAATGATTGTGTTAGGGTAATCAAGTTCATTATCGGCGGTTAAGTTAATAACAGACCAATTAGCGCCATCTGTTACTGGTGTTTGGGCTATAATTGGTAAATATATTAGTATAGTGATAACAAGTAGTTTCGTTTTCATGGTTGGTGAATTTGGAGCGACTGTTATGTTTTAATTGATTAATAGCGAAGCAAATATAGGAAAATTATTAATATATCCGATAAAATGCTTAAAAAATCGATTAAAAGCAATTTTTTTAATAAAAATGATGTAAATATTTTATTTTACAATTCTTATTTATTATTGGCTTTGGAGTTGTTTTTTGATAATCTAGCTGCAATATAAATTTGCCGTGTTTGTTATTAGAATTGTGAGAGTGCTTTGTAAGTATGTAGAGTTTTGTGTTATTTAACGTTGTTGTAATAAAAAACACCATAATTTATTTAATTATGATGTTTTAGAATTTTAATATCAATAAAACAAAGAACTACTTTATAATAATTTTTTTACTTATTGTATCGTTGTTAAAATATGTTTTAATTATATAGATGCCTGCTGTTTTAACAGATTTAATGTTATGTTCTATATAATTGTCATTTGAATTTGTATTAAATCTTTTTACTGCCTGTCCTAAAATATTATACAATTCAACAGAATTAATATGTTTAAGATTAGGATTGTGGATAATGATATTGTCGCTTTCGTTAGAATAGGATACATCAACATTATTTTTGTTTAACTCACTAACATTTAGAGATTGTGAGTTACTAAAAGTTATTTCAAAGCGGTTTAGGTATTCGCCAGCATTTAAATAAACATGATAATGACTTTCCTTTAAATTATGATAGATGTTTAGATTTTTATCGTGTAAATATATTTCTGTAGCATCTGTAATGTTCTCTAACGTTTCTATACTTATATCATTGTAACCATCGTTTTGAGTATGAATTCCTAATGGTAATTGGGTTAGTTTGTCAATATGGTTAATACCTTGAATAGTGTACTTTTCATTATCAATCACCCAATACATATCATCTATTTGATTATCATTATGAGGAGCATCATAACCCCAATCATAACCAGTACTTGTATGGTTATCAACAGTAACTAATAATTGTCTGTGTACAGTATTTACAGAGTTTAAGCCTATTCTTAATTTGGGTCTTAAATCGTTAGTTTCATTTGATTTACTTTTTGAATTGTTAGATTTAGTAAAAGCTGAACTTGTTTCATCTTCTAATTCAAAAACTCTTTGCCCATTATTAAATTCTAAGTTACCTGTGCTTTTAGCGGTAATAAAGAAGCCTTGACCCACAGGTATATATCTTCCAGGTATAGCGTTATGATAGCTATCAGAAACAATATTTGGGTCAAATATATCAACGGAAGCAGCAGGAGTGCCACCAGCAAGTGAATAAGTAGCGTAACCACCTTCGTAGTCACCTAATTTATGAGAACCACCGCTCCAATGTTTCCTAAAGTAAAGAGTACCTGTAGTAGTGCCAGCACCAGCAATAGAAGCACTATTATCTAAAATAAATTGTTTTGCATCAAGAGTAGATGGGTATGGGTTGCCAACAAGATAGTCATTGCCATCAATAATAGGGATGTTAATGGTACCATTATTAGGTTTTCCCTTAAATACATAATTTTGAGGGGTAGAGATAGAGCCTGTTCCAGGGCCTTTCATTGTAAACCCTTCACCAACCTTTAGAGAACCAGTACTTCTTACATGTTGCCATGAGGCATAATCTTTATTTGGTAAGTTACTAAATTTCCATATCCAGTAATCTGCAACTGCTAGTGGTGTTGTTGTTCCGTTGTATCCAGAAGTTAAGAAGTTAATATTAGAGAAAATATTAGCAACCATATAATTATTATTGTTATAACTATTATTTATAGGTCCTACTGGAGAAGACCAATAATTATAGGTATAAGTATCTGATGTTCCATGTTGGTCGCGTTCTAAATAACCTTTACTAGTAACATCTAACTCGCTATTTAAGTCTTGTACAAGTTGAGAATCGCCTTCTAAATCTATTGAGCCATCAAGTTTTAAATAGTGTGTGATAGTTAGTCTTATACCTTCGTTAGTAGAAATATCTCCATTTACTTGTAAATTTGCATCAGGGTTAACAATTAAAGCTTGTACTTTGCAATCTCTAGTTCTTTTGGCAGTAGAAGTAGCTCCTAAGTAGGTGTTATGGCCAATTTCAACTATATTCCAATCTATGGGAGTAGTGCTGTCTATAATTGATAATGAGTTAGGAAGGTCTATAATAGCATTATTCAACCAAGTGGCTTCAGCATCCCAAGAACCCGAATTTTGAGTTTTATATGGTAAAGGAGCTGTTTGAAAATCTACTGTATTTAAATTTTTTAGAGTGCCTTCTATATTGTTTCCAGACATATCAGCTATATTGGTATAAGTATATGCAGACATAGGGTAATAGGCAGCTAAATCTGTCCATGGAATAGTACTAATGTCGTTTTTAGTTATAGAAGATGGTATAACATTTCCGTATTCAAGAGCTAAATTACAATCATTTATTATTTCTTGATTCATGATGTATCTTAATTGGTTAACAGATAATGCTGTTTTCCATATTCTAACTTCATCAATATTTCCAGCAAAATAATTAGTAGTATTTGTATCGTTACCATCTGCAGCTGCTATTAAGAATTTTTGAGAACTTGCTGTTGGTAATGGCAAAGATGAAGCAGAAGTATCAGCAACACCATCAATATACAGAGTAGCATGTTGGTTATTATAAATAACAGCCACATGATGCCATTTATTTTCTGGAATAATAACTGATGAACTTAGGGTAGCAGCGCCTCCATTTAAAGAAAAAGCTAATTTACCTAAACTATTAATTTTAAAGTCATAACCTTCTGTAAATGCGGCATCTCTTTTTGAAACTATAGAAGCATTTACTGTTCCTGTATCTCTTTTTATCCAAGCAGAAATAGTAAAGTTTGTGCTATTTAAATCTAGCTTGTTTGCCATATCTATATAGGCTTGTTCACCATCAAAATGAATTGAGCGTTCTACAACTACTCGAGGCGCATAACCAAACGTTATGTATTTAGTGCCGTTAAAATCGTAATCTGTTTCTAGATTTCCATTACCGTCAGGAGTTAACAATCTATAGTCTGATGTAGAATCAAAATCTCCAGTATTAGATACAAACATGTAATAATTCCCAGAAGATGAAATGTTTCGTATGGCGTTTTGAGGTATTCTTATTTTACAAGAAGGAATGTTACCACCAGTTTCTACTAATTTCCAAATGCGTTGCATGCCAATAAAACTCACTGGGGTTGATAAATCAGAAATACCAGAACTTAGGTCAACATTTATGGTAGATGCGGCAAGGTTTAAGTTGGCGCCATTATTACCCCACATTAAAAATGTTTTATCATCTAATGTTGTTGAGTTAGATGATATATTGTTGTTATTAGTATCGTAAATTTCATTTAAACCAATAGTTAGTAACCCCTCAATTAAACCACGGTCATCAATAGCATCATTAGCACTGCTTGATTGTTTTTGGTTTAATTCATAAGCATCGTCTTTACCAATACCAGCAATATCATGGTTATAACCAACATTAGCCGATTGATCCCAAATCACGATGTCGTCAGAATTTATATAGTCTTTTGTTGTGCCGTTAGAGTCTGGCTCTAAGGTAATGCCATTTTTTATGGCTAGGTAAGATTCAATTACGTTTTTTGTATCTGTATTCTTAGAATTGTTTTTTGTTGTTGGGTGTGAAACTACGCCTGTAATGTTACCGTTTACACTACCTTTCTTAAACCTATTTTTATTTGAAAGAGCTGAGTTTCTTCCTTTATGAATATTAAAGATGTAATTACTTTCTTTATGGGGATTGTTGTGTTTTTCTAACAAACGTAATGTATAGCAATCTGATTTAAATAGAATATTATTTAATTCCAGCATTGTGCTACTACCTATATCTGTATGGGCGACTGATAAATGTGTAACCAAAAACAAGATTACACAAGTGAGGGTATTTTTTTTCATTAGATTTGGGGTTAATGAATTATGTAGCTAAAGTACAATAATTTAGTGTTGGTTGTCTGTAAAAAGCAAATATAATCGATTAAATGTAGATTAATTTAGTTTTTTGTAAGTAAAAGAGTATGATTTTAACTTTATTTGGTCTCTGTTCTTAATTAAAAATTAATTTTGAAACCTAATTTTAAGAGTTTGTTTCTACTTCACTTTAATATGAAATTTTATATAAATACACCTTAAAATAATTTTATTATGAACGTAGGTTCATTATATTTGTCAAATCATTTTAAAAGTGAATTATAAATAATGCCAAGGCCAGAGAAAAGTAGAAAAATTCATCAGCCTCCTCTCATGAAAGGTTATAAGCCTTTTGGAATACCAATGTCTGAAATTGAAAAAATTAATTTAACTTTTGAAGAATATGAAAGTATTCGGTTAGTGCTTTACAATAATCTTCAGCAAGAACAAGCTGCTGAACAAATGAATATATCAAGACCTACCTTAACACGCATTTACAATAAAGCCCTAAAAAGCATAGCCAAAGCATTTATAGAAGGAAAAGCCATAGAATTTGAAGGTGGTAATTATAAATTAGATAAAATATGGTATCGGTGCAGGCAATGTTTTAATTTATTTGAAAACCCTATAAACAAAGAGTTTTGCGGATCTTGTAAAGATTACAGAGAAGATGGCTTAGATAATTTAAACAACAAAACAGTAGCAAATTTATATTCAAATACAGAAAGAAAACAAGGAAAATGTAGAAAAGACACAATAGCATTAAATGAAAATTACTGCTGTGACCATAAAAAATTGCATAAGTGTAATTGCTCTGAGTCTAAACAAGACAATGATAATTAAACAGATTTATAGTAAATTAAAATGATAACCGATACTTATAAAATAAGACCCAGATACGGAGAAGTAGATCAAATGGGTTATGTATATCATGCCAATTATGTTACGTATTGCCACCAAGCACGTACAGAATTAATGAGAAAGTTAGGTGTAAATGATTATGAGTTAGAGACTAAAAATATTATGCTACCCGTAATTTCTTTTGAGATATTTTACAAAAAACCAGCATATTATGATGAACTTATTAGTATAAAAACCACCATAAAAGAGTTACCTAAAGTTCGTTTTAATTTTGAGTTTGAAATTAAAAACGAACAAAACATAGTATTATCAACAGCTAAATCAACGGTAGTGTTTGTTAACAGTAAAACGCGTTTACCTATTAACATTCCAGATTTTGTTGAAAACAAACTTAAAAACTATTTTAAAAGCCCTTGCGAGAGAAAGTTAAAAGTAAAACTTTTGCGCTAACTTAAATATTAAGAAAACGTATTATTTTAATTATGAGTAAAAACGTACTTATTGAAGATCAATATAAAAGAACAAGTTTATTTGAAAAAGAGAATGTAAACTATTTGGTAAGAGTTTTAAAACGATTTAATACAGTACCTAAAATAAATAGTATAAATATTATAGCATCAAGCAAAGAGCCTAGTTTGTTTAAAATTATACCAGGAAAAGCTATAAAAATAGGCGAGTTGTTTTTAGAGCAACCCGTTTTAGCATTAATTTATTTAAGGTATGGTATAGAATGGCAAATATGGTACAAAGCTTTAGGTAAAGATAAAAACAACAGCATTCTGTGTGATTTAGCGGCATTAAAAGTTACCCAAATATTCTATAATTTATTGCAAAAAAGAGATAAAGAAAAATTAAAAAATTGCAATTACTTTTTAATAAACATAATAAAGCACAATACAGATTTTAATGTAGAATTTTTATCAAAATACAGTGAATTTCAATTTTTTCATGGAATAGCCACTAAAAATAAAACGGTAAAAGATGATTGGCAATCTATTCTAGAAAATTTAGCAGTTCCAACAGAGTATCTTTTAATGTCTGGTGGTGATCTTAGATTAAATGTAGATGAAAAAGAACTTTTAAATAAATACGGTTGCCGTCCATTTCCTAGACCCGAAGCATTCACTTTTGCTTCATCTACAGCCACAAGTATTTCAAATTTTGCTTATGATAGAACAGATAAAGCAAGAACCATTTTAATACAAAAAAGTTTAAAAAACGGATTTGAAAAGTCTTCTATTGAATTTACAGAACTTCTAAAAAGCAACCTTAGAAAAGCTCTTAAAATTAATGAAGAAACACAGATAATTTTCTCACCTTCAGGAACAGATTCTGCACTTCAAATAGCAGCAATAACGCAAATTGTTACAAAACAAGATATCACACATATTTTAGTAGCTTCAGATGAAACGGGTAGTGGCGTACCTGCGGCTTTAAAAGGATGTCATTTTGAAAATACTACCGCTTTAAATTATCCAGTTAAAAAAGGCGATACCATTGAAGGATTTAGAGAAGTTGATGTCATTAAAATTCCTCTTAAAGATGAACATGGAGACCTCAAATCAGATAATCAATTAGATAATGAAGTTTTTAATGCGGTTACTAAAACCAATGCATTAGGTAGGCATGCTGTATTGCATGTTATGGATCAATCAAAATTAGGATGTCAATCACCAACTACTACGTTGCTTGAAAATTTAAAAACCATAGATAATGTATCGCTTCAAGTTATCGTTGATGGCTCTCAGCTTAGATTAGATCCTAAAGATGTTCAAAATTACTTGAATAAAGGATACATTGTAACAATAACAGGTAGTAAGTTTTTTACAGGTCCTCCGTATGCAGGGGCACTTATTATTCCTAAAAGTGTTAGTGAAGTTGTAGAGTCTGTAGAAAAGAAATTACCAGAAGGACTTAATAATTATTACAATAGTATTGATTGGCCACAACCTTGGTTTTGCTCTAAAGATTTATCAGATGGGTTTAACTACGGTTCATACATGCGTTGGAATGCCGCTATTGTTGAAATGGATAGGTATTATAAAACACCTATTTTATACAGAAATTTAGGTATAGAAATGTTCTGTAATTTCGTGAAAGCTTCTATTAATGATGCGCCTTTTTTACAGCCGCTTTTTGGAAATGAAGCTAAAATTAACATGTATAATAAGGAAGAGTTCGGACTTAGAAATATAAGAACCATTTTCCCATTTTTCATCTTAAAAAACAATGAAGTACTTTCTTTAGAGCAGGTAAAAAAATTGTATGTATTGCTAAATTCAGATTTATCAAATGAATTTGAAGGAGCGCCCATAGAAACGGTTAGACTTGCAGCTCAAAAATGTCATATTGGTCAAGCAGTTAATGCAAAATATCATAATAATCAAAGTGCTGTTTTAAGAATTAGTTTAGGAGCTAGAGTTATATCAGAAAGTTGGGTGAATAGAGATATAAGTATTTATTTTAGAAATATTGAATCTCAAATGGATCAGGTTACCATAATAATTAAAAAAATAGAACTGCTTTTAGATACTCCAAGATTGTTTAATTAAAACTTTACTGTAATAGTGTAAATGGAGGCTGTCAAAAAAATATTTAGTTTCCCTTAATACGGTTGAGCCAATCAAAACTAAATATGGGTGTATAATTCATCATTAGTTATTATTTTAGAGGAATGAAACAATTATCAATATCATGCCTCTTTTTTTGTGTTTTAAATTTAGGTGTTTACGCCAAAAATAAAGAGGTTAAACAACAAGTTGATAGTGTAAGTTACTATTCAAATTTAGCTAATAACCCTAAAAACAATGAAAGTTTAGTAAGGTCTTACGTCTTTTTTAAAAAGGAGTTCATAAAAAATATAGGCTTAAAAGATACCATATCAGCAATAAATAATCTTAGGCAATTAGCTATCATTC
Organism: Seonamhaeicola sp. S2-3; assembly: GCF_001971785.1. NCBI lineage: Bacteria > Pseudomonadati > Bacteroidota > Flavobacteriia > Flavobacteriales > Flavobacteriaceae > Seonamhaeicola > Seonamhaeicola sp. S2-3. The sequence goes on from NZ_CP019389.1 coordinate 3,014,574, forward strand.
AATTTAGTTTGGGCGATTATTACGGTAGCGAAACCAATAACGTACATGCACTAGAATTCTTAGAAAAAATTAATGATAAAAACTTTTCATCCGAAAGTAAAGTAGGTATATACAATCAATTAGGTAGGGTTTACTATAATTTGTTAGAATATGATGAAGCCATAAAATATTATAAAAAGGCATTAAAGTACACCAAAAATCAAAACTATATTAATATTATAAAAAACAATATAGGACTCATTTATATAGATAAGTTAGAGTATCAAAAAGCAGAAGCAGCGTTTTTAAATATTTACCAAAATAGCCTACCACTTAACGATAAATACCAAACAGCAAGAGCATTAAACAATTTAGGCTTTACACAATTAAAACTTAAAAAACCAGAGGCCTTAAACAACTTAAAAAAAGCATTAGAATTAAGATTAGAAATTAAAGATGCCATAGGGCTTTATTCAAGCTATAAAAACCTTTCAATATTTTATAATGAAAATGGAGCTATTAAAAAAGCTAGATTGTACGCCAAAAAGGCTTATGAAATAGCTAAAACCTTAAATAGTCCTTCGTTTTTAGAGAATGCGCTTGCCTCTTTAATTTCCTTAAGCCCAGACCCAATGGTTTTAGAGTATCAAAAACTAAAAGATAGTTTAGATAAAGCAAAACAAATTGCAGAAAACAAATACGCTCTAATAAAATTTAATTATAGTAAGCAAGAGAAAATTGCTAATGAAAACAAACTAAAACAAGAGCAAGAACGTGCAGATAAAATAATGTACCAAGCATTAGGAGGCTTGATTTTTATATCGTCAATGTTTACTTTTTTAATTATACAAGCAAGACATAAAAAAGACAAAATTAAAATAGCCTATAATACAGAGGCTCGCATATCTAAAAAAGTACATGATGAGTTAGCTAATGATATTTATCAGGTAATGACCAAACTTCAAAGCAACTCTAACATAAGGGAAGATATGCTAGATGATTTAGAGCTTATCTATTCTAAAACCAGAGATATTTCAAAAGCCAATAGCCCTATTAATGTCAATTATAATTTTGATGATCTACTTAAAGACCTATTTGCAAGTTACAATACCCAATCTGTAAACGTTATCACAAAAGGTCTAAGTACCATTGATTGGAGCACTTTAGACGATATTAAAAAAATTACCCTTTATAGGGTTTTACAAGAGCTTTTGGTAAATATGAAAAAACATAGCTTTTGCACAAGTGCTGTTATATCTTTTAAGAAAATCAACAAAAAAATCAGTATTTCATATGCCGATAACGGAAAAGGATGTGTTATTAAAAAAGGATCTGGATTGCGCAATATGGAAAACCGTATAAATTCAATTAACGGAACCATTATTTTTGAATCAGAAACCAATAAAGGCTTTAAGTCAAAAATAACCATTTAGCTATGTTTAAAAAAGTATTAGTGGTTGATGACCACGACGTTGTGAACGAAGGCGTGTTAAAGGTGCTTAAATCTAACAACATAAATAACGTTGTAAAAGCACAATACTGTGATGAAGCTTTTTTAAAAATAAAAAAGGCATCATTAAATAACCAACCGTTTGATTTGTTGATTTCCGATTTGTCTTTTAAAGAAGACTACAAAGAAAATAAATTAAAAAGCGGCGAAGACTTGGTTGCTGCTATTAAACCAGAATATCCTGCCCTTAAAGTAATCATATATTCTATGGAAGAACGCTTGCAAAAAGTACGTACTTTAATTAATACATACGGTGTAAACGCTTATGTGTGTAAAGGCAGAAAAGGTACTTTTGAACTTTCTATAGCCCTTGCTCAGGTAGCTAAAAATAAATTATACCTCTCTCCACAAGTTCAAAATGCATTAAACAAAAAAAACGATTTAGAAATTGATGACTATGATATAGAATTAATTAAAAACCTCTCCTTAGGCCTCTCTCAAGCCGAAATTAGTACCCTATTTAAAACTCAAAATATAGCACCATCTAGTTTAAGTTCTATAGAAAAACGCATTAATAAACTAAAAGATATTTTTAAGGCCAATAACACCATACATTTGGTAAGTATTGTAAAAGATTTAGGACTTCTCTAAAAAACCATCCTAAATACGGAAAGCCGTAAAGTTTTATCTAATTTAAACCATAATATTGTCATGCTATTAATAATTCTCTATCATAATAATGATTAGGATTTCCACGCCCTTTAACCGGGGCGTGTTTTTTATTAAAAGGTATATTTTCTATCTATATTATTTCAACATTTTAACACAAACAAACATGAAAAAATTATTACTATTCATTATTATCGGTCTTACATTATTGCCCAAACAAGCCCAAACTCAAAATGATGGGGCAGCAGTAGCTGCAGTAGCAGGTGGGTTAGTAGCTATTGGGGCAGGAATAGCAGCAGTTAAACAAATGGAAGAACAGGCAGAATTAACAGCTACTCAATGGATTTTATCTAACCATCCAGAATTAACTAGCTTTTCACTTAAAACACTAGCTTTTAATGGTAAAAAGTTAAAAGACATATCAGCAGCATCTGTAATTACCTATAAAATTCAAGAGTTTACACCTACTAACGACCCCGTATTAGATGGGAAAAAACAAGTGCTTTTTGGCTTTACAAGTCATGGTTGGATTTCAGAATATGGTATTGATTTTGAAAAAGTACAGTGGTTTTTAGTAGATGAAACCGAGTGGATGAACATGATGGTTGCCTACGTTAAAGTATCATCCAATGAAAAAAATGAAGCCAGTTTAAAAGAAACCTTAGCAAAAGGAAAAGTTGTAAACAAAGGCGTTAAAATAAAAAGCAAATTAATAGTGCCATTTTTTAAACTAACAGGCGATATGTATGTAGTGACCGATTATTCGCCTAGGCTTAAACTATTGTATAATGAACGCTCGTTAGGCATATATTTAAAAGAAACAATGGATTTAGTACAAATAGGTCGTGGTGATATTATCGATATACACGAGTTCTTTTTTGAGGGAGATTAATCACTAATTTAAAAATGAGGAAAACAAAGTAGGTGTTTTCCTCATTTTTTTTACTTTTAAAGTTCTTTATAATAAATAGCGGCTCATACCAAGGCGCTTTCTTTGTAAAATAAACTTAAATCAATGTCCGAAAACCAACTACAACTACATCAAACACTCTGGAACATTGCCAATGACCTACGTGGTACTATGGATGACAATGATTTTAGAGACAATATACTAGGCTTTATTTTTTACAAACATCTAATTTAAAAAATGACTTTACACGCCAACAAGGCCTTAGCGCCAGATGGTTTAACCTACGACCAAATCAGTAATAAAGAATCTAAAGAAAAGAAATATAAAATCCAGTAAAAATTATTATTTTGAGTATAATTTCTACCGTACAAATTATAAGGCTAAGTTTATGGTAAAGTACACCAAAAATTTATAATTTATTTTATAAAACTTGTTTAATTTTATATAACCTCACCCCAAAACATAATTAACCTAAACAAAACAAATGAACCAATTAACCACACGTACTAATTTAAGCGCATTAAATGACCAACAAAGAAAAGCAGTACTTTCAAAAGAAAAACGAGTTTTAGTTTTAGCAGGAGCTGGTTCTGGTAAAACCAACACACTACTTCAAAAAATAAATTATTTAATAAATGATGAACAAGCAGATTCTAATAGTATTCTTGCTATTACATTTACAAAAAATGCGGCTAATGAGATGATAGATCGTATGATCTTATCGGTAGATAAATCAGGGTTTTACAAGGAGTTTTTAGAATCAAAAGGTGTCACACAAAAAGAAATTAGTGAAGAACGAAAGAAAATGCTTCAAAAGTATCCATGGTTAAACCAAATAACAATGAAGACATTTCATGGTTTGTGCTATCAAATTATGCGTACTGATGGTGTAAATGTATTTGATAACCAGTTTAAAATTATTAATAAATCCAAAAACAATTCAGGAGAGGTTATAGGTAATAGCGCACCAGAAACGGAGTCTGAAATAATTCAAAAAGTCACCATTAAATTATCAAAAAATAAAGCGTTTTTAATAAAATTAAAACGATATGTTTTAGATTATTTTGTTGACTACATAGGAGAAGATGAAGAAAAGGATGAATTTAGGCCAAAAGGTAAATTTTTTACCACTTTAAAAGGGGATAAAGTACGCTCTAAATCAGAACAGTTTATTGCAGACTGGTTATTTAGAAATAGTATAGAATATAAGTACGAGCATGTTGTTAGAATTAAGAATAAAGATTTCCATCCCGATTTTTTTATTCCTCAAGCAAACTTATATTTAGAGCATGTAAGTAATTTAAGCTGCGGAACATTTTATAAAGAAATGGAATATAAAAAGGCAGGAATTTCATGTGTAAAAACTTTTGATAAAGCAACACATAATTCTGCGGTTTTTAATCATGTTTTAGATAGAGTGATAAGAGGTAGAATCTCTTCCGATATGTCTTCAGGAACGGTTTTACACTACAATGAAGAATTCGCAAAATTTAGAACCGAACTTAAAAAGTTTTACCGATTGGTATTAGATGTTAGAGCTCAAATAAAAAACACAAATAAAAGCATTGATGTAATTGCTAAATCAGCAGCCAAAAGCAAGCATAAGCGTGTACGTTCATTCTATGAAGTTGCAATACCAATAATAAAAGCATACGATGCGTATTGTATTAATGAATCCTATCTGGATTTTGACGGTTTAATCGAGTATGCATTAAAACTTTTTAAAGAGTATCCAAAAATTAAAGAAAGGTATCAATACTTGTTTAAATACGTAATGGTAGATGAATTTCAAGATGTTAATAACAAACAGGTGGAATTTTTAAAACATTTAATTAGCCACGAATCTCAATTGTTTTGTGTTGGAGATGATTGGCAAAGTATTTATGGATTTAGAGGCTCTGAAATAGATTATATAGTAAACTTTAAAGAGCATTTTGAAAACCCTGAAATAATAACACTTAACCTGAATTATAGAAGCACAGATCAAATTGTAAAGGCATCAAATCAAATAATTAAAAAGAATAAGTTTCAAGTTGAAAAGAATATTAAGGCAGTTAAAAAAGGAGGAGCTAAAATTGAAGTGCATTTAGCTGAAGTAGAAGGTGAAACCGAAAGTTTTATTTGGAAAAAGGTACAACAGCATATACAAAATGGCGTACATCCAGAAGAAATTTTAATACTTTACCGTAGGTCTGCAATGAAAGAAAATGTTGAACAAGCATTAAAAAATAGCGGTATCAAAGTTCAGTTTAAAACTATTCACGGTGCAAAAGGTTTAGAGGCTAAAGTTGTATTTGTTTTAGGATTGAATAAGGAGGCCGGAGGATTTCCAGATCCATGGATGCAAGATAAAATTTATCATGTTATAAAAAAGACAGAATACGATACGCTTTTAGAAGAAGAAAGGAGATTGTTTTATGTGGCATTAACACGTGCGAAAAGTCATTTATATTTAATGTCTCAAAAAGGTAGTATTTCAGAATTTGTCAAAGATATTCCAAAAGAATTAATCCTTTCAGAAGAATTTCAGGAAACATTAATAGAGAATAAAATATCTATCTGTTCAAAATGTGAATCTAAAATAGAAGAGCATTTTAAGTATTGCCCTGAATGTGGTAAAAAGATTGGGAATGAAGAAGTTTTTAACAATTCTAATTTGTTTAATGAGATAAAAAAAGAGATTCAGGCAATTCCATTAGAGTATACAGGTTATTTAGATCATCATATCTATAGAGCTAGACAAGAAAACCCAAGAGCTTACGAACCATGGAGTGAAAGAGAATATGAATTGTTAGACAAATGCAAGGATAAGTTTGATATGGAAACTCTTTGTGAATTATTTGGGAGAAGTGAAAACTCTTTGTCTGGGAAATTAGATGATAATACAATTTTTTAAGCTATCTAAATATAAATCTCAAAAAGTAGGGATTACTCAAACTTGTTAATCAGATTTCAAGAAAGGGAAGTCACTCCAGAAGACCAACGTGTTAAATTCATCAGTTTAACCAAGTCTGTACAAGCCCATCCCGATTTTGAAGAAAAAGTGGTGAACAATACCGATCAACAAAACAGTGATTTAGCCTTTAAGAAAATACTAGATGAGGTGATGCGCAAACAACGCAAACAAGAATTAGAACTCTATAAGTTGTATGCAAAAGACGATGCATTTTATAGAGCATTTTTTGATACTATGAAGCGAATGTCGTCGGTTAATAGATGACTAAACTATTAGTAATAAGCTCTTAAAAACCTAATTATCTAATTCAAATGTAAATACTTATAATCCTAAATCCAGTATTTTGGTCTAACCTATAAACCTCCTGCTCAATAACCTCATAATATCGTAGTCCTAGTACTGCAATCCCAGTATGTTTGGGTGTAACCACGGTATCTGGTGTCAAGGTAAAAGACGCAGCACTAGCTTCAACCTCCATAAAATGAGTAGGAGAAACCACCAAATTATAATTTAAACTATCAAAATCAAAGTCCAATACACCTAAACTAATCCCAATATGTGTTGCTTCTTTTGGTGCTTTATACGTTTTTGGGCTAAACGAGGTTACGGTTAAAAGTTGTGTATGCCAATCATAAAGAGTATGTGCCACAAGAGCCTCTAGAGACTTGTGCTGAGGTGTAAAAGCAAAATGAGTTAACAAATGCCTACCTTTAGCAGTCTTAAGACCTTCACCAACACAACGTTGCCCACGCTCCGAAACCTTATCAAGTGCCTTAATACTCGTAAGCAAAGTCATCATCCTACCATGTAAACTAGTATCTTTATATCCTTGCAAAAAAGGGACGAATGCTAAACGTAATGCTTTTTTTACCCGGCTACAATGTCCAAATTCACTAGCATTCTCACGTACACGCTGCATATTGGGTTGGCTACGTATGGCCTTACTATTAAAACCACCACCAGCTTTACGAGCATAACCTACCCCGTTAATAACATAATAATTAACCTCTCCTAAGGTACCTCTAATTTTAAACAGTCCCTTTTGTCTTGCCATAACAAATCTAAAATACTACATATTAGCATAATTAGCAATAGGTATAGTGTATGTATAGCGTATTTACTCTATATTAAACCTTTATAAAACCTATATTAATTATTAAATATCCATAAGATGGAAGCGTTTCATCAAGATCAGTTGCTAATAATTTTTAACTCGAAATAAATTAAGAAAAATAGAATTGAAATAAGCTAATAAGCTATTAAAACAGGCTTTTGCAATAGCAAAATCAGGATTGATATATGATGATACTTATAAAAGTACTTTAGCGAAAAATTAATAGATTTTTACTTGTTTTTTACCACAGTACTTTGTTGGGCAATGTTTTCTTTTATTTTTTCGTTCAATTCTTTCAACGAATTGATTTGGGTCAGGAAATCATTAAACGTATTTAGATTAAATACTAGAAATGGTATTCCGTTTTCAGAAAGCACTTTTTGATTAATAAAATTCAAATTTCTAATCGTCCGTTCAGGGTTATATGGTGTGTCTGTGTATCTATTATAAAAATGAACAACAATAAAGACCGGCTTTTTGTCTGGGCAATCGTGAAGTTCATTCAAAAGTGTGTACTGTCCAACAATTAGTTTAGCATAGTTTCCTGAGTCAATTTCAATTAGCAGATTATAATCGTCTGTTTCGATTGTTTGGTCTACTGAAATTTCTACTTGACTTTCATTGTCTCTCCAAATTCTTTTTCCATTTAAAATCTCTCCAAATTTTGATTCAATAATTTCCTTGAATTCAGCTTCATTACTTCCTGCTGCTGTCATCTATTTCTGTTTAGGTAAATGAAGAGGTACTGAAAATACTTATTGACCCATTCTCGTTACCAGTTTCTCCACTAGCTCCGAAGTTAAATGGACCTACAAATAGTCCAGCTCCAGCTTTTGTTTTATCTCCTTCTTTTGTAGTTATAGCAACATCAAAGTCCATTTTTTCAACAACCTCTCCAGAAGAATTATCATAGTAAACAATTTCTGTACCATTTTTAGCCCCAACAAAGCCGAGGTTTTCTCCAGTTACTTTTGCACCCTTTGATTTGGCATAGTCTTGGGCTTTTTCAACCCCGTCAATAACTTGTTTTATCGATTCAAAGATAAATTCGTCTAATTTCATTTTGTTATTTTAATATTGCCTAACGTCAGTCTGTCTCAAAACTACCAATTAAAGTTTAAAAATAGATTAAAAAGTGAATATTGTCAAAGAATTATCGTATAGTTTTAATTTGTGCTTAAAAGATGTCCAACCATGTCAATATATGCATTTTTAATGCAGTGATATACCCTTTGAGCCTTTTGGATATAGGTTTCAGGTCTATTTTTAAGTTGAACAGCCTTCTCAGGTTATAAGCAATAGCAATCAAGCCTAAGTCAGCCGAAACCGCTTGCATGCCTTTCTTGGTCATGATGTGGTCAAATCTCCATTGGCGTTTTATGGTTCCAAAGGGATGCTCTACCAAAGCTTGTCGTTTCTTATATAGAGGCTGATTGGCATGGACCCGTTTGGTATTATGTTGTGCTCTCTGTAAACTCACTTCGTTGAATGACTTTTCCGTTCACTTTAGCCGTAGTGCATTCATTCCTGACGGGACAGCCCTTACAGGCTTTGGTCTTGTATTGCTTGAAGGTATAATTTCTAGCTTTATATCTGGTTTGGTTTGACCTTAGGCTATGTCCTTGCGGACACTTGTAGCTATCGGTTTTTTTATCGTAAGCGAAGTACTCTGCATTATAGGCAGTGTTTGGAGCCTGGCTTGATCGTCCAATGCCAGGTATGGCCACTAGGGTTTCAATACCTAATTGATCGGCAATATGCAATTCGCTTCCCGTATGGTATCCTTTATCGTAAAGAGCTGTAAATCGGTTGGTCCTCAATATAGACTTAGCGCGCCTGAGCATCATACCCATGGCCTTTTTGTCGTTTTTGTTGGTGAGCTTATAGTCGATTAGCAGTTTATGTTTGGCATCTACTGTTGTTTGTGCAGTATAGCATACTTCAGTAATCGTCCCTCTTACAATCTGGTGTCTGCTATCGGAATCGGAAGTAGATAGTTGCGGGTTTTCGGTAGCTGTGTTTTTGTCTAGTTCCTTGGCTATGCATTTGTATCTTTTGCGTTGTTTTTTGCGTTGGTTGATATTTTCTTCTAGCAGAACTTTTTCATCGCCATCTGCTTGAACTAATGCTTGATTGTGTTCTTCTAGTTTTTTGTCGATATAGTCTAAGTGACGTTGTATCTTTTTGCGATTGTAATTGTTCTTTTTGCTATTCTGAGCTCTAAGCTTAGTGGAGTCACCTGCTATAAGTTCACCTCCAATAAGATTGAAATTTCTGGCTATTTCTACACTATATCTGAATACTTTTTTAATAGCACTATAGTTGGCTTTTCTAAATCTAGCTATCGTGTTATGGTCTGGTTTTAGGCTTTTCAACAACCATATTACTTCGAGATTGCGTTGGCATTCCTTTTCTAACTGTCTAGAGGAGCGCATACGGTTCATATATCCATAAATGCATAATTTCAATAAATCGGAAGAGTTGTAGGGCGGTCTACCTTGGGGTGATAGTGACTCAAACCCCAATTGTTCAAAATTCAATGAGTTTACAAATAAATCGATTAAACGGACAGTATTGTTTGACGGTACCATGTCGTCCAAACATGTGCTGTATAAAGTTAGCTGGGTACGATCTTTACCTTGTAAGTATTCCATAATACAAGATAAAGAATATCAAGGTACTACTTCTCAATTAAGGGATAGGTTATTCACAAACTTATTAAGTTTTGAGACAGTCTGACGGTCTAGTATAACCAAAGTTGTGTATTGGTTTTGCAATTTTTCGTTTTATAAAACTAATAAAATTAGAGTTAAGAAACATTCTGTTTTACTAAATACAACAATTTTGGTTATACATTGTGCCTGTTGCACAACCATGAATTCCATCTATACGTAATTGTTATGCTATTTTTTGTAAAACATAACTAATTGATATATGGGGCTTTTAATTATTTCTAATAATTCAAAAACTATCAATTTATTCCTGATGACGAGTTGTGCAACGCTTACCCGTGTTGTAGTTTATATTTTTATAATTTAAAATCATTTTTCTTTAATTCATTTTCTAGCTCAAATGATATTTCAAAAATTGGAATTTCTTTAGATTCTTTTCTTAAGATTTTATATACATCCTTAATTGATGTAATTAGTGTGATATAATCGTTATAAGTCATCTTATTTTTAAATCGAATAAAAAGAATATCATAATTTGAAATTATATCAAATATTTCTCGTGAATCGTTAAGTTTAACTTTAGTGTTATTAATTTTAATCTTATTTTTATTAATAAATCTAATATTCGCATATTTTATTTTATTAATCAATTCTTTAGCTTTATTCAAATTTAGATTGTATAACTCTTCATTGATTTGAAGTTGAATAGGATTTTTAATTGCCACTATTTCGATTAAGTCTGATTCACTGCTACTTTCAGATTCTTTTTCTTTAATTTCAAAATACTCTAAAGAACTATGATTTCTCCAATTAATTCCTTTTGTTACATCCTCCATATGATTTGTTCTATAATATAAATGAAGTCTTGCACTACTTATTTGAGTCTTTATAGAATCAATAATCTCAAAATCTGTAGATTTATCTGCTAAAAGATGAACTTGAATAAACCTTTGATTTTGAATTGGAAATTCATTTTTAGTTTCAAATAGTGTCATTCCTAAATCTGAAATTCTAGTCTTCTCTTTTTCTAAATAAACATCTCCATTTTTATAGACATATATGTTTGAAATAGGAGTTAAAGATTTAAAGTTTATTTCATAATCTGAAATCGGTAAATTTAAATTTGATTGTGAATAAGAAATCTGAAATATCAATAAAATCAGTAGATTTTTTTTCATAATTATTTTTTTTGTATTATACTGAAATAGGTTGACTCTTTTTGGTTCAAATTTAGACGTTCAAAAGATTTTTTTCAGCCGTTTAGGAGGCAAAAAAATAGTTTGAACTAGGTTCATTTTTAAATCGTTAGTTCAGGTAAATTTACATTATTTTTTCTATAGGATTTGTATTTGATGTTTGGATTTAAATGTACTTCAGCAGGTTTTCTTAGGTCCAGACTAAAATGGGTTCTCAAATTGTTATAAATATATACAGCTTGCTCCGTCATTTTTTGAGCTAAATCGGTGTTTTTAATAGTTTGTTTTAAGCCGTATTCGTATTTAAGTGTTCTATTAATACGTTCAGCAACAGCGTTTTCATAAGGGTCGTATTGTTCAGTCATACTCATTGTTATTCCGTTGCTTTCGGCAAACTCGGTATATTTAGGATTGCAGTATTGAAACCCTCTATCTGAGTGATGAATAAGCTTTTGTTTAGGATATTTTCTATTTTTAATAGCCATAGCAAGCGCCTCTGTACAAAGCGATGTTCTCATATGATTATCGAGTTTATAGCCCATAATTTGCTTAGAATAGGCGTCTGTGACTAAAGCTAGATAGTTGTGCCCATTTTCTGTTTTAATATAAGTGATATCGCTAACCCAAAGTTGTTCTGGTCGAGTAGGAACGTGGTCTTTTACAAGGTTCTTATATTTTTTGTACATATGGTTTGAGTTTGTAGTTGTGATGTAATTTTTAGTTTTAGGAATCAAAAGATTATTAAGTCTGAGGAATCGATAGAACTTGTCTCTACCAATTTTAATATCAGCGTTTATAAAGTCCTGTTTTAGTTCTTTATGTAGCTTAATTCCACCCGTTTTAGAGCCTACTTTTTTACGGTAGTCCTTAACCATTTTGATTAATTTTTGATGGTCTACTTCTTGTTTTTGTTGGGTTTTGAGTCTTTTGTAAAAGGCTTGTTTAGATATCCCACTTGAGCGAAGCGGATGCACGAACACTAATAAAAACAATAGAAATTAAGTGAGTAAAACATCCATAGAGCCATTTTCTTTTATACGCTGTTTTTTCTTTAGCTCTATCTCTTTTGCTAATGTTTTGGGTAATGACTTTTTTGACATATCAACGCCTGTAATAAGTTCCATATCCGCGATAATGTCTTGTTGAAAGTCTTTTTGAAACTCAAGTTCTTCAATCTTTTCCTTTAACTTTTTAATTTCATCGTTTTTACTCATACCAGTATTTTGTTGTACTAAGGTACTGTATTTTCTTAACCAATAGGAAATGGTTGTTCTGGGGACGTCGTATTTTTTAGAAGCTTGGTTGTTGGATAGTTGACCGTTTAGGATTTGGTCAACGACTAAAAGTTTGGTTTCTAAAGTGGCTTTTTGGTAACTTTTTTTTCGCCAGTGCTCATTTTGTGTTTTCATAAGTAACTATAATTAATGGTTTAATTTTTAGTCAACCTATTTCAGGAAAGTTCATTCATTTACATTGTGTACAACGGTCTTGTATATAAAAAGTAGCGGATTTTAAGCACTAACTTTTCGAATTATAATAGACCTCTAATTTATTAATTTTCTTTTGTTTAAGCACTTAAACCGCTATTTTTTATATACGTTGTGCCTGTTGCACAACCATGAATTCCATCTATACGTAATTGTTATGCTATTTTTTGTAAAACATAACTAATTGATATATGGGGCTTTTAATTATTTCTAATAATTCAAAAACTATCAATTTATTCCTGATGACGAGTTGTGCAACGCTTACCCGTGTTGCAAACAGTTTATTATTCTATTTTTTCAAATTTATAGCCACAACCCTCTATACAATTCATATATGTAGGAGTGAGAATAATATTCCCATTTTCAAAATTATAATTTTCAACAAATGTTCCAGGAGGATTTTCTACGCCTGTGTCAAAACCGACACAACTGTAATCTAAAGTAATTGTATTATTTGATACATCATAGGTACCTGTCGTGCACTCGGTAAATCTTGTTGATGAGAATGTTCCATCATTACTAAAAGTGTATGTATAACCGTTATCTACAATTGTCCATTGCGGGTTACTTCCCCCATCGCTTCCGTATGTTTCGATTAATTTCCAAGTGCCTAAAAAACTTTCCTCTTGTGATTTTGTATCATCATCACTACAACTTGTAAATGATAATAACATACTTAAAATTAAAATTATTGGTTTCATTGTTTTATTATTTTAGATGTTAATATTTTGTCATTGATACTTGCTCGTATGATATATAAACCATTTTTTAGATTATTAATGTTAATATTTTTTTGATTGGTCTCTATCATCGAGTTTCCGTATAAGTCAAAAACTTGAATTAGAGTTTTGTCTTTTATAGAAAGTGATGTCAATTTTTGATTTCCTGAAGTTCTAGCACAAGGGTCTATAATTCTCATAACTTCATAAGTGTTTTTAGAAGTGTTTGAAATCCTGTAATAATCATCACATGGGTCTGGTGCTGGAGGAGTGATTGTTCTATATATGGTTGTTGTGCCACAGGGATTAGTTGCCGTTATTTTAGCATACACGCTCCAACTATTACAATTTCCATGACCTAAACCTTCAAAACCACTGCCTCCAAAACTAGCATAACAGCCACCACTACTTGAAATTTTTTGCCATGTAGTTGAAGTAATACTTTGGTCATTAATATTCGTATTGTTTAATCCAACCATATGAACGGCAACATAATTTGTTCCCATAGGCTCTAATTCTACTGTTATTAAAGGTTTACCAATCCAAATATCTTTTCTTATAGTTTGAGTTGGCAATACAGCTTCTACAAATCCTGTCCCATTGGTTGAAGTAGATGTTGGTTTTACTGTAATTGAATTTGAGTTTTGAGATTGGACGGTCAAATTCGAGGAAACATGCCAACTTACAGAATTACCACCATTTGATAATACATAAGTTGTTGCCGAATTGTTGCAGATTGTTTCAGACCCACTTATTTCAGGCACGAGACATGTTGTTCCAATCACTTGCTGTAGGAGAGAAGATGATGCAAAAGCATTTCTTGACCTTACTATTTGTCCATCGGAGAAGTGATTAAAAGGATAATAATAGGACATTATATTATCCATGTCAGGGGTGTAGCCACCAGAATTCCCTATATTTGCATCTGCTGGAGTGTCACAAACATAATCACCACAAGTAGTACAATTTGAACCATTAATAGCTTCAGCACATCCACTTGTGTTTGTAGCAGTTCCTTGAAAAGTATGCCATAAATCAAGACAATGACCTACCTCGTGAGAAACCACCTGTGTATTAACCCAAGAAGATTCAATAACTAGTGCTTGACTTAAAATCCCGTTTGCCCTACCTGCATAACTTACTGCATTATTAACTATGTAAATATTAATAGCATCTGGTCTGTTATTTATTTGAACCAGAGCATTAAATTCTGAATTATTATTTCCTGTATCATCAATATTGTAATAAGTTGAATTATTAATATAATCAAACCCTAAATTATTTACATACAATAAATGAGGATTAAAGGCATCATTTAGTTTCTCTGTGACTTCATTTAATAAAGAGCTATTAAATCCACCTGAACTGTTACTTTCTCGTACAATGTGAAAATATACATTGAAACAAATTGGTTCGAAACTATCATTATATGATGAATTTGTAACTGTCCTTTCACTTTCAGGATAGTTTGTAGTCTGTGGTGTACCACATTGTTGTGCGTTGAGTTTGTTAATTGAAATAATTCCAATTAAAATTGTTAAAAGTAAAATTTTCGTTCTCATAATTTACCGTTGTTTAAAATTAGACCATGTTTTGTTAAAATTGTTTGCAACGGTTCGTATAAAGTTAGTTGCGTTGGTTAAGAACGTACTTTAACAGTTACAAAATTACGTTTGGAAAGCGGTTTTTTTAAGTAAAAACGTAACGAGCAATTTTTTTTATATGGTGTGCCTGTTGCACAAGACTTGCTAAATATACAGAAATTTCGTATATTTAATAATGCAAGGCACAAAAATATTTCAAGAAAAACTGTTCCCACAGTTTCAGTTAAGCGAACGCGTACCAGAGCACAATTTCTACAGACGATTAAAAGAGGTTCTAGACCTAGAATTTCTATATAAGCTCATGCGCCCATATTATGGGGATAGCGGACAAAAAAGCATCGACCCTGTTGTATTCTTTAAGCTGTGCCTAGTTGGTTATTTAGAAAATATAACAAGCGACCGCAAGCTCATACCACATTGTAGCATGCGCTTGGATATCCTGTATTTTTTAGGCTATGATATCGACGAAGAACTACCGTGGCATTCTACTATGAGCCGTACACGCCAACTATTTCCAGAAGCGGTATTTGAATCTGTTTTCACAAAAATATTTGAGCTATGTGTCTCGGCAGGTATGGTTGCCGGCCATACCCAGACCATAGATTCCGCCCCTGTAAAGGCCAATGCTTCTATGGATACTTTAGAACTGAAAGTGCCAGAAGAGGATTTAGAAGGGCATCTTCGGGAAATTCGTAACATCAGCCATCGAGATAAACAGAAGCCCTTAAGGCAATCTAAAGCAAACAAGGCCGATAAAGACCAACAAACCTTATCGGCTTCTACGAAAGAATTACAGGCCATAAAAAGGCGTAATGCCAAATGGGCAAAGGATCAAGATGCACGTCCAGGAGCTGGTGCTAAAGGCAGTCGCTATACCAGTAACAAGACCCATTACAGTCCCACCGATCCGGATGCGCGCATCAGTGTAAAACCGGGAAAGGCAAGAAAACTCAATTACCTTAGTCAACTTACAGTAGATACGGCAAACCATGTGATAAGTGATATAAGAGCGTACCATGCCGATGGCAAAGACAGTCAGCATTTACCAGATATCGTTAAGCGGGTAAAACAACGGCTTTGGAAAGCGGCACTGGTTTGGGAAAATTGTGTGGCCGACACGGGCTATAGCAGCGGCGAGAATTATGCCTTTCTAGAGGCAATAGGCCTAAAAAGTTTTATACCCGCCCACGGCACTTATAAGGGCAGTCCGGATGGATTTACCTATCACGAAAAGGAAGATTATTATACATGTCCTCAAGGCCAAATCATCCCCTTTAAAAAAGTGTTTATAGAAAAAAAGAACAACACCAAGAAGAAGGAATACCGCGGCTCAAAACCGTTGTGTTTGGACTGTCCAGTACGCACTGCATGCCTAGGGAAAACGGCACAGGAAAAGAAGTTTACCGTTACCTATTACCGCTCGGAATATGAGCGTAACATAGCCCGGGTAGAAAGCAACCAAGGGCGTTATATGAAAGGAAAAAGGCAGAGCACCGTAGAACCTGTATTTGGTACGCTCACACAATTTATGGGCCTAAGAAAAGTGAATACCATTGGAATTGAGCAGGCCAATAAATGCATGCAGCTTTCAGCCATAGCCTACAACCTTAAAAAATATATGAAATTTATAGAAAAACGTACTAAAAGCGGAGCAGGGGCACATACGCTTTATTTTAGTGCCAAAAACACCTTTTACAAGGTTATAAACATGCTTTTAAAGCCTTTTAAAACACCAGAGTTTTTAAGTGTATAAAAACAGAAACCGCCTTTAAAAAACGGTTTCTTATTATAATTTTGGATACATTATGGGCTTGTGCAACGGTTACCATTGTTAGCGGCTGGCTTTCTTTTATTAGTCTTTCTTATATTTTTCAAATAGTTTGTGTATGGTTTAAACTCCTTTTTGCTTTCTATTTCGTCTTTTGATTTTATTAGAATTTTTTCTGGTGCATCAATGAAATTATTTCTAACTTCTATTCCTGTTATGTTTTGATTTCCTTGATATTTAGTTTTTCGATAACTTATTTTAAAACCACTTTCTGTTATTATTTCTAAAATTGTATTTAAATGATGTTTAAAGCAAATAGGTGAAGAAAAGGTCAAGTCATCAACATATCTCGTATAAGTAATATTATTCTCATTACATAATTCGATTAATTTATAGTCGGTTTCCAAGAACACAAGGTTTGAAATATGTGTACTTGTAGGAGTGCCTTGTGGAAGTTCATATTTCCAAGTCGTTATTTTTGTCAACCAATGGCTATAATGGTTTGAAAATCCAAGCTTGAGAAATGTATCATACACTTTGGTATGTTTTACACTTGGATAAAACTCCATCAAATCTGTTGTAAATTGATATTTTTTCCCTTGATGTGGTTTAGCATTCGAAACATTACTACGCTTCTTAACTCCACCGTGAATATGTGAAGGCAAGGAAATTGGAGTTAAAATTCTTTCTTTAATTCTTTTGTGAATTACTTTCAACTCTTTTAGTGATGGTCTGATTGCACGTTGTTTTAATGTGCCATCTTGATATTTTTTAAATCCACCATTTTTCTTATCTGGTTTTTTCTCAAACCATTCATTATAATAGTGGTCTATATTATCAACTATGAATTGAACTCGTTCGGGAGAAAAACCAATTTCAGAACAAAACAGTTTAAACTGATATTTTTTAAACTGCAAAGAATTCATTGACGAGAGATTTTACAGAAGGACTAACTATACCAAATGCTTCTCTCTTGTTAGGCTGAACATCTTCTTCAGTCATTGATAAAAAGAAAAGTATAGGTAAAGGAATGTTCAAGTTATTGCTAATCGTTTTCAATGTCGAAAGATTAGGCTCTTTTGAATTACTCTCAATTTGTGAAAGATAAGTTTGAGTTATTCCACAAAGAGAAGCAAACTCATTTTGAGTTTGTCCTTTTTGCTTTCTAATATTTTTAATAATGCTACCTAAATCCATTTTTTTAATTTTTTGAAAATATTTTAAGGAGTGTTCGGATTTTAATTTCACATTTTGTTTTCATAATTCTGAATTTTACAAGAAAAATTTGGTTAGTAACTCAACGACTTTAACAATTTCCATAAGAACTTGCTCGTTCGTTCTACCTTTTTTCTTTTTCAGATTTTGAAGTTTACTCAATGCTTCATTTAGGATTTTCACATCCTGTTCCGAAAGAGAACACTGGCTCTTGATGATAGCTTGTACATTGTTAATCAAACTATCAATGTTTCGACTTTGTTTTAATCTACTCATATGATAAAAATTTAAAAATTAAACAGACACTATTGTCCTGCGTCACTCCAATAGTGAGTTTATCAAATGGTATATTAAAGCTTAAAATTCCGAATGCGTAAACAATGTTCTCATTGCACTCGCTTAAAAAATTCCTGCGTCATACTTATATAAGCTAAGACACATTATAACAGAAGTAATACATCAAAATCAATGTTATCATAAGGACAACAAGGGAGATGAATTGTGCCGTTATTGAACCCAAACGGGTTGCCTATTATGGCTATCAAATGAACTCCATTCGGAATAGTTAAACATCAAAAACACTTTTTCAAAGAACTATGATGCAAATATAGTAAAATATTCCTGATAGTTAATAAAATTATTAAAAATATTTTTCTGGAGTTATTAACAATTTGGTTGAGAAGACCCTTTTTTCAGCTTGCCGCTAACGGTTAGTATATGAAAAGTAGGCGGATACGAAGCACTAAACTTTCGGCTAAGCACAAACTTTGATACGAGCTAAACTCCTCGAATTCAGCACTAAATTACCTATTTTTTATATACATTGTTACCTGCTGGCTTTTTTTATTTCAGTTCCTATTTTGTTCATTATTTCGTTCCAATGTTCTTTCATTTCTGCTCTCTGTTCAGCGTTCAATAATTTCTCTTGGTGAATTGCAACTGTTGATTTTTCTTGATTTCCAATGACTCTAATTTGAATTGTTGACATATTTTCCCAATTTTTCGGTTTCCAATTCAAGCGAATGTGTGAATTTGCTTTAAAAACAAGACCTGTGAATAGAGGTCAGCACAATATATAGCCATAAAAATGAGCAATGGATTCTTCGTTGTTTTATATGTTAATAGTTATAACTCTTGAATTTGGTGCTCTTTCATTCTTTTGAGCTACATTTTTACTTTATTAGTTGATGTTTTTGAATTTCCTTTGATCCAATCCAAAATATACGGTTGTCGGGGTCAGGTTGTCCAATGGATCGAAGTACCTCTATGGTTGTAGAAAATACTTTCGTTTTAGTGTTTAATATTTTCGTGTTCCAAAGAACTCTGCTTGTAAAGTAAAAGTCTCTCCGTTATCGGTACTAATTTCTCCTTTCCAATGAAATGACTTGTTGGTTATGTTCTGAAATGTCCACCGCATTATATTTCCATCTTCATCGGTTCCTTCCTGTACAATATTACCTGTGTCTTCCCAACCATAAAGTTTACTTACTGTACTACTAACGGGATTGAACCAATAAACACACCATTTTTTTGATTCTGCGTCAAAATAACGTATGCTTGAACCATAACGAATTCTTGGCTGTTTTAGATTTGGCGTCCTTAATGAACGCTTTGGGGCAATCCAAACATCCTGTACAGCTCTGCCTTCAAGTACATAGGCAAAATGCCATTCACCTTGTGATTTTATTATTTCATTATTTTCTAAATAATCAACAGCTTCTACATTCCAACTTCCTATAAGCCAATCGTAAATATTATTTCTAGCAATTTCGTCACTTGCATTATCTGAAATCAGGGAAGAAGCAAAACCTTCTTTCTGTCTTGCAGTAGCTTCTTGCTCTGAAAACACTCTATGCCAAATACCTGGGTAATCTAAAACAAACCCTTCTCTGTCAACTTTTAAGTTTGCAGTAAATCCGGAAGCAAGATTTTCATACTTGTAAACTCCATTTCCTAAATTCGTATATCGCTGTTTAGAAGGATTAAAATTACGAGTCGGTAAATCGAAATAAACAACTTCAATTTCTTTTGATTCACCAATAGCCAAGTTAAGTCTGTTTATTGGTAAAGTATTTGTAAATGGGGTCAAGGTTATATCTATATCTGTACAATTGTTTAGTTTAGAAATGATTTCCCCATTTTCGTTTACCCATTTTTTATCCTTATTCTTATGAAGATATATGCTAAACGAACTGTCTGATTGAAAATTGATGTTTACTGACTGAATTTCCCATTTTTCATTGATTTCAAGCAGGTAGTTAACATTCAATAATTTCCCCAATCCTTGACCTGTGATGTGTCCCTTAACTTCAATCGTGTCTTTAAAATTAATGGTGGTAAATTCGGTTGTGTTTACATAAGTGCTTTTCCACACTATTATTTTGTCTTGTGCTTGCATATTAAAAAAAAATAATATTCGATCTTTCTTCTTATCATTTTATGATTGTTATTGGTTGAGAGTTCGTTGTTTTCAGTTTTGGCTTTATTCGTTTTATCTTTTTGAACGTACAGCTTTTACTTTTTTCAAATTCTTATCAGCCGGTCATCAAAGAAATTCAGAATTGGGCCATAAATAATTTGTAAATGACACTATGTCAATAGTTCATCACCAATTTTCTTTATTATCTCAGTCCAATATGCTTTCATTTCATTTCGCTGTTCGGTATTCAATAATTTCTCTTGATGGATGGCTATGGTTGCCTTAGTCTGATTTCCAATTACTCTAATTTGAATTGTTGACATATTTTCCCAATTTTTCGGTTTCCAATTCAGTCGAATATGAGAATTTGCTTTAAAAACACGGACAAGTCCTGTTATGCCATTTTCAGTTTCGTATTCTTTTTTAATTTCAAGTTCATTTTTCAAATTGCCTAACCAAATCTTTAGTCCATTCTCGGAAAATAAAAAGTCCCAAACCTTTTCACTCGAAACAGAAAAGGTTTTCCTTATTCCAAATTGAAATCCTACATCTTTGGTTTTTCCGACTTGATTTTCCATTTTCTTATTTTTCAGGTTTAAATGCTATCGCGTCAATTTCTATTAAAAATTCTGGATTTATTAGTCCTGTAACGTACAAAACTGTAATAATCGGTGGGTTTGGGTTCTGACCTAAAAATTTCTGCGAAACTTGAAATGCACCATAAGCATTCTGCCCTTGGACAATATGAATGCCTAATTTCACTAAACTTTCAAAATTTACTCCACAAGATTTAAGAGCAATTTCTAGGTTTTTCATTACTTGCTCAGTTTGCTTTAAAATATCATTTTTTCCAACAATTTTTCCGATTCCATTTACTGCATTTTGTCCACCGATATAAATTGTCTTTCCATTTCCTTCAGTCGTTATGATTTGAGAAAACGCAGAATTTTTTATTAGTCCATCTGGATTTATATGTTCCATTTTATTCTCCATTGTTCGTTGTTTTCAGCTTGCAGGTAACGGTGGCGGTATGAAACGTTGGGGATTGCGGGGATCATTCCTGTCCACCAACACAAAAGCTGATGCGTGACAGAACGCTAAACTAACCTCATAAACCCCAATGTTTTATACCGCATGTTATGCGGTCGGCTTTCTTTTTTTTCGTTTATTCTTTGTGTCATTTTACAAATGGTCAATTGGTTTGTGGTTGATTGCATTTTTGTCTTTGTCAAGCGTTATAAATGAGTTTTGTGCAACTTCAATTATGTTTCCTTCAATATCTGTGAAATAAAAGAAAAGTCCGCCAAATGGTGGTTCTGTCGGCTCTTTCAAAATTTTCACTTTGTCTTTCAGTTGGTCATAAAGTTCTAACACTTCTTCTTTGCTGTCAACATTGTAGCCAATTGTCACAGAACGAAAACCTTGTCCTTTATGGTCAACACCGATAAAGTCTGCAAGCATTTTTCTATCGCAAATGCTCAATAAAAATCCATTGAGTTTATAAAAGGCTATGTCTTTATTCTCGGCAACTGTTGTCCAACCTAAAACTTGTCCATAGAAGTTTTTCATTGCGTTCAAGTCATCCGCCCCAATTGTCAATACGCTAATTCTTTGTTCCATTTTATTTTCCTGATTTTGTTGGTTATCCGATTTGTCAGTATTGTTATTACAAGCTGAAAATGTCAAAATCACCAATGTTAAAAGTCCATATACTCGTTTCATTTATTGTTGTTAGTGTCGTTTTTTAAGCTGCCGCATAACGTTGTTGTATAAGGAAAGTTGCGTGTTTGTGTGCGAGGATTTTCCGAAGGAAAATCAGAAGCTAGCAAACGAGCAACTAACATTAGTTTAGGTAAAACTAGCAATTTTTTTTATACGGTGTGCCTGTTGCACAAGACTTGCTAAATATACAGAAATTTCGTATATTTAATAATGCAAGGCACAAAAATATTTCAAGAAAAGCTGTTTTTACAGTTTCAGTTAAGCGAACGCGTACCAGAGCACAATTTCTACAGACGATTGAAAGAGGTTCTAGACCTAGAATTTCTATATAAGCTCACGTGCCCATATTATGGGGATAGCGGACAAAAAAGCATCGACCCTGTTGTATTCTTTAAGCTGTGTCTAGTTGGTTATTTAGAAAATATAACGAGCGACCGTAAGCTTATATCACATTGTAGCATGCGCTTGGATATCTTGTATTTTTTAGGCTATGATATCGACGAAGAATTACCGTGGCATTCTACTATAAGCCGTACACGCCAACTATTTCCAGAAGCGGTATTTGAATCTGTTTTTACAAAAATATTTGAGCTATGTGTCTCGGCAGGTATGGTTGCCGGCCATACCCAGACCATAGATTCCGCCCCTGTAAAGGCCAATGCTTCTATGGATACTTTAGAACTGAAAGTGCCAGAAGAGGATTTAGAAGGGCATCTTCGGGAAATTCGTAACATCAGCCATCGAGATAAACAGAAGCCCTTAAGGCAATCTAAAGCAAACAAGGCCGATAAAGACCAACAGACCTTATCGGCTTCTACGAAAGAATTACAGGCCATAAAAAGGCGTAATGCCAAATGGGCAAAGGATCAAGATGCACGTCCAGGAGCTGGTGCTAAAGGCAGTCGCTATACCAGTAACAAGACCCATTACAGTCCCACCGATCCGGATGCGCGCATCAGTGTAAAACCGGGAAAGGCAAGAAAACTCAATTACCTTAGTCAACTTACAGTAGATACGGCAAACCATGTGATAAGTGATATAAAAGCGTACCATGCCGATGGCAAAGACAGCCAGCATTTACCAGATATCGTTAAGCGGGTAAAACAACGGCTTTGGAAAGCGGCACTGGTTTGGGAAAATTGTGTGGCCGACACGGGCTATAGCAGCGGCGAGAATTATGCCTTTCTAGAGGCAATAGGCCTAAAAAGTTTTATACCCGCCCACGGCACTTATAAGGGCGGTCCGGATGGATTTACCTATCACGAAAAGGAAGATTATTATACATGTCCTCAAGGCCAAATCATCCCCTTTAAAAAAGTGTTTATAGAAAAAAAGAACAACACCAAGAAGAAGGAATACCGCGGCTCAAAACCGTTGTGTTTGGACTGTCCAGTACGCACTGCATGCCTAGGGAAAACGGCACAGGAAAAGAAGTTTACCGTTACCTATTACCGCTCGGAATATGAGCGTAACATAGCCCGGGTAGAAAGCAACCAAGGGCGTTATATGAAAGGAAAACGGCAGAGCACCGTAGAACCTGTATTTGGTACGCTTACACAATTTATGGGCCTAAGAAAAGTGAATACCATTGGAATCAAGCAGGCCAATAAATGCATGCAACTTTCTGCCATAGCCTACAACCTTAAAAAATATATGAAATTTATAGAAAAACGTACTAAAAGCGGAGCAGGGGCACATACGCTTTATTTTAGTGCCAAAAACACCTTTTACAAGGTTATAAACATGCTTTTAAAGCCTTTTAAAACACCAGAGTTTTTAAGTGTATAAAAACAGAAACCGCCTTTAAAAGACGGTTTCTAATTATAATTTTGGATACATTATGGGCTTGTGCAACCAGTGTTACCCAATGTTTTTTTTATCAAAAATCTGATTAAGATTACAATTCCAAACAGAAATAGATATAAAATTGAATATACATAAATAAAATTTGAAAATCTATTAGTATCAAGTAAATTACTACTATGTTCATTCAGTAAATCCAGTATGTTCGGTTTAATTTTATAATAACTTCTAATTGCTTTTATTCCGTCAAAATGAGAAGGTCTGGATACAATATTTCCCTTTTTATTAACAATAAAATAAGTTGGATACCCAATTACTTTTAAAGAATTAATCAAATTCGAACCTCCTATATTCAGCTTTGTCCATCTTCTTTCACTTATATTCTCTTCAAGAGATTTCCAAAAATCAAATTTATCGATTGAAATAGTAATTATCTGAAAGTTTTCATCTGTTTGATTTAGAAGTTTTGGGAAACGTTTTTTCGCTTTTTGGCAAGGGCCACAACCCTTGAACGAAAATTGGATAAGTGTTGTTTTATTTGAAAGAATTTTAGGATTGACAGTAGTAGAGTCTAATTTTAAAATTCCATTTAAGTTAAACTTAGAGTTTTTTTCAAAACTAATATCTTCTTTAAAATCAGAGTACGTTTTTTTTAATTTTAAAGAATTCAAAGTCAAGCAAAATATCATGAAAATGATGAAGGAAACTATTACTAAAAATACTTTTTTCATTTTTGTATTATACTGAAATAGGTTGACCTTTTTCGGGTTCATTATTCGTTAATTAAAAGGTCAATAATTCTAAATTTTGTTTGTTCTTTTTGTAGGAATGATATTCTACATTTTGGTTAAGATGAACAAAAGCAGGAGTCTTTAATTTCAAGCTAAAATGTGATCTTTTATTGTTATAAATATCGACAGCTTTTTTAATCATCTTGTTAGCTAAGGTACTATTTTTTATAGTTTGTTTAAGTCCGTACTCGTATTTTAATGTTCTGTTGATACGTTCTGCTACTGCATTTTCATAAGGGTCGTACTGTTGTGTCATTGATAGCGTGATGTTATTTTGTTCAGCAAATCGGGTATATGCTGGGTTACAGTATTGAATTCCACGGTCTGAATGATGTATAAGTTTTTCATTAGGATATTTACGATTTTTAATGGCCATAGCGAGCGCATCTATGCAAAGCGATGTTTTCATATGTGAGGCGAATTTATAACCCATAATCTTCTTAGAATAAGCATCTGTAACAAGCGCGAGATAGCAGTGCTTGTTTTGTGTTTTAATATAGGTAATATCACTAACCCAAAGTTGTTCAGCTCGAGTAGGAGCTTTGTCCTTTACCAGGTTTTCATATTTATAAAAATGATGTTTAGAATTGGTTGTTATAAAATATCTTTTAGTTTTTGGAACTAAGAGATTATAAGCTCTTAAGAGCGCATAGAATTTGTCTCTTCCCATTTTTATACCACTAGATTCCATTTTAGATTTGAGGTTGTCATGGAGCTTAATGCCACCAGTTCTTTGACCGACTTCATTTCTATAATCTTTAATCATTTGAATCACGATTTGGTCATTGTTTACTTTAGTTTTATGTGATTTCAAGCGTTTGTAGAAAGCTTGTTTACTAATCCCAAAACATTGGATCAACCATTTTCTTTTAAACGGTCTTGTTTCTTTTTTTCGATCTCGTCTGCTAATGTTTTGGGCAATGACTTTTTTGACATATCGACACCTGTAATTAGTTCCATATCAGCGATGATGTCTTGTTGGAAGTCCTTTACGAATTCTAGTTCTTCGATACGTTCCTTGAGTTTTTTGATTTCGTCTTTCTTGCTCATACCAAGTTTCTTTTGTTCTAAGGTACTATATTTTTTTAACCAGTAATCAATAGAAGATCTAGAGATTTGATATTTTTCTGAAACATGGTTCACGGATATCTGTCCATTTTGGATCTGATCGATTATCAAAAGTTTTAAATCGAAACCTACTTTTTTGTAGGAAGTGTATTATACTGAAATAGGTTGACTTTTTTTGGTTCATATTTAGCTGTTCAAAAGATTTTTTTTAGCCGTTTAGAAGGCAAAAAAATAGTTTGAACTAGGTTTGTTCTTAAATTGTAAGTTCAGGTAAATTTACATTATTTTTTCTATAGGATTTGTATTTGATGTTTGGATTTAAATGTACTTCAGCAGGTTTTCTTAGGTCCAGACTAAAATGGGTTCTCAAATTGTTATAAATATATACAGCTTGCTCCGTCATTTTTTGAGCTAAATCGGTGTTTTTAATAGTTTGTTTTAAGCCGTATTCGTATTTAAGTGTTCTATTAATACGTTCAGCAACAGCGTTTTCATAAGGGTCGTATTGTTCAGCCATACTCATTGTTATTCCGTTGCTTTCGGCAAACTCGGTATATTTAGGATTGCAGTATTGAAACCCTCTATCTGAGTGATGAATAAGCTTTTGTTTAGGATATTTTCTATTTTTAATAGCCATAGCAAGCGCCTCTGTACAAAGCGATGTTCTCATATGATTATCGAGTTTATAGCCCATAATTTGCTTAGAATAGGCGTCTGTGACTAAAGCTAGATAGTTGTGCCCATTTTCTGTTTTAATGTATGTTATATCGCTAACCCAAAGTTGTTCTGGTCGAGTAGGAACGTGGTCTTTTACCAGGTTCTTATATTTTTTGTACATATGGTTTGAGTTTGTAGTTGTGATGTAATTTTTAGTTTTAGGAATCAAAAGATTATTTAGCCTAAGGAAGCGATAGAACTTGTCTCTACCAATTTTAATATCAGCGTTTATAAAGTCCTGTTTTAGTTCTTTATGTAGCTTAATTCCACCAGTTTTAGAGCCTACTTTTTTACGGTAGTCCTTGACCATTTTCATTAGCTTCTGATGGTCTACTTCTTGTTTTTGTTGGGTTTTGAGTCTTTTGTAAAAGGCTTGTTTAGATATCCCAAAACATCCATAGAGCCATTTTCTTTTATACGCTGTTTTTTCTTTAGCTCTATCTCTTTTGCTAATGTTTTGGGCAATGACTTTTTTGACATATCAACGCCTGTAATAAGTTCCATATCCGCGATAATGTCTTGTTGGAAGTCTTTTTGAAACTCAAGTTCTTCAATCTTTTCCTTTAACTTTTTAATTTCATCGTTTTTACTCATACCTGTATTTTGTTGTACTAAGGTACTGTATTTTCTTAACCAATAGGAAATGGTTGTTCTGGGGACGTCGTATTTTTTAGAAGCTTGGTTGTTGGATAGTTGACCGTTTAGGATTTGGTCAACGACTAAAAGTTTGGTTTCTAAAGTGGCTTTTTGGTAACTTTTTTTTCGCCAGTGCTCATTTTGTGTTTTCATAAGTGACTATAATTAATGGTTTAATTTTTAGTCAACCTATTTCAGGAAAGTTCACGGGTCAATATGTCTTGTCCTGAAATATGGCTACAGGTTAAAATAGAATTTACGCTGATAATTGATATACCATATTCGGTGTTTTGCAGTCTAAAGATAAGTGTAATCTTACTTCGTTGTATAAATTAATTGCATTTTTTGCAGCTCTCTTAGCATGAGCCACATTATCAAAGGTTTGGTCTAGATAAAATTCATCTTTTAAGATACCGTTTACACGTTCTGCCATGGCATTTTCATAACAATGATTTTCTTCTGTCATACTAATATCTATCTTTTTTCTCTTAAGTATTTGCGTGTAAACATTGCTACAATACTGTATTCCTCTATCTGAATGATGAATAAGTTGTTTAATGTCTTTAGCTTGATAAATAGCTTTATTTAACGCTCTTACACAACCTTTTAATTCCAGACTATCACTAAGATCATATCCAACAATTTTGCGAGAGTACATATCTGTTATTAAAGCCAAGTAGCAAAAACCTTTTATGGTTCTAATATAAGTTATGTCACTAACCCAAACTTGGTTTGGTCTGGTAACATCTATGTTCTTTATCAGGTTGTTATATTTATAAAAGCGATGATAAGAATTGGTTGTTCTGGCACTAGTTTTCTTTCTAAGAGTAAGCATATTGTGTTTTCTAAGGACGTTAAATAAGGTGTCTCTCCCGACTTTAAGATTGGCTTTAGTAAACTCATCATCTAAAGATTTTATGAGTTTCCGTACACCTTCTCTAGGAAGGGATTTACGTTTTTTACTGACTATGTTAATAATCTGTTGTTCTAGTTTTAAACGCTTATCAGCTCTAGATTTGTATTTATAATACGCATCACGTTTAAGACCAAAACAATGGCTTATAGTTGTTAAAGAGGCAAATCCCTTAGATTTTTCTTTAGCTATGATTAAGGCTTTATGCTTAACTTTTTTTTTAGTTCAGCCACAGATTTATAGCCTAGATCCTCAGCTGCTACTTCTAGGTAAGAATCTAATACCAAGGCATCGAGATCTTTTTTAAGCAACAGTTTTTTAAGCTGTTCTATTTCTTTTTGGAGTGCTTTAATTCGTGATATTTCGTCTTTGGTTTCCACTTTTACTCTGGTGTTCATTAAATCTTTACGATTATACTTTTTAATCCACTCATTGACTGTTGTAGGAGCAATAGAGTAGAGTTTACAAAGTTCGCTCTTTGTGTGTTTACCTTTACTAAGTTCATCTAGAATTTTTAGTTTAAAGGGTTCTGAATACCGTCTGATTACTTTGTCATTTTTGTACATAATGTTTAAAATTATGTAGCCTTTATTCAGGACGGGTCAAAATTACTTACAACGTTTGTGTATATGAAAAGTAACGTGTAAAAATACGTTATTTTTCGGGTTTACGTTGTGTTTTTTAGTGCTCACAAATTTTAGGCTGTGAACTTACCTAGTTATTTTTTATATACGTTGTTGCCAACTGTACTTTTAAATTAGTTCATACGTTCATTGACATACTGAATGCTTTATTTTTTTTCGAGGGTAGGCAGATTGCTGACAGTTGGAAGCAAAAAAAATTAAAATTGAATATTTAATAAATCAGGATATGTATTGCAAACCATGGTTTTTATTTGCTTTTCGGTTTTTGTTAAATCAATATTTTTTCGATTAAGTAAGATATAAGAACTAGCGTTTGGAAAAGATTTATGTAAAAAAGTTTTACCTCCAATTAATTGAGGTATATGATATTTATACAACCTGAAACGCTGGTTTGTTTTATATCCTTCAACTTTATCAGATTTAACATCGATTGTTCTCGCTCCAATAAACCCAAAAGACGCTGTAGGGTGGATTTTTAATAATTCAGGTATGCACTTTGCACAAGTGATTAAAATATTAGCTACATCGCCTTTGTTAATAACATTAGAGTATTTTCTATTACTCTTTCTATCCTTTTTTGCGTAAAATTTAACCGCAATAAAATCATGTTCATGATAATCCGCATAAACGATGTAATGCAATTTTGTTTTTATTGAAAAAAACTTATATACATATCGTTTTTCGTGCCAACTGCAAGAAGGGTGGGTTTGAATAAATTTTAAAGGATAACCTGAAGAAGTTAACTTCATTTAAGGAACTAACATAGGTCTGTTGTCTTTACTTAATTTAACAACTTCTCCGTTAGTTAAAACTTTTCTTAAATCAACTGATTCAGAATCCTCGAAAGATAACCAACCAAGACGCTCTCCTTTACTTCTTACATTTTTAGATTTGTAAGACTTAAAGGTATTCTTGAAATGTTCTTTATATTTGTTTACTGTTCCCATGATTTAATTAAAAATCGTTTTTATTTAATACAAAACTACAATAAGTATTCCAAAATAAGTATATACTGTATATACTATGTATTTATAATGTATTTACTAATTATAGTTTTTAACTATGACAAATTAGTCGTTTAATTATTCTTTAAGTTACAGATATATAACGAATTAACCTAATAAAATCGTATATTTATATAAGCAAACAAGCTAAAAAAAGCGTCGGAAAAAATAAAGAGATTTCAGTAAGTCAGTATAGTAAATACTTGGTTCAGTTGTATTGTTGGCAACGGTTTTGTGTATGGTTAGTTGCGTGTTTAAGCAACTAATTTAGTAAACAAAAACGAACGCGAGAAAATTCCGAAGGAATTTTCCAAATAAGCACTTGCCAAAGCAATTAATTATACACGGTGTGCCTGTTGCACAAGACTTGCTAAATATACAGAAATTTCGTATATTTAATAATGCAAGGCACAAAAATATTTCAAGAAAAGCTATTCAATCAATTTAGGCTAAGCGACCGCGTACCAGAAGAGAATTTCTACCGACGTCTTCGTGGAGCTATCGACCTTAATTTCCTTTACAAAAGGACTCAGAAATTCTATGGATCAAGCGGACAAAAAAGCATCGACCCTGTTGTATTCTTTAAGCTATGTTTGGTTGGTTATTTAGAAAATATAACAAGCGACCGTAAGCTTATATCACATTGTAGCATGCGCTTGGATATCTTGTATTTTTTAGGCTATGATATCGACGAAGAATTACCGTGGCATTCTACTATAAGCCGTACACGCCAACTATTTCCAGAAGCGGTATTTGAATCTGTTTTCACAAAAATATTTGGGCTATGTGTCTCGGCAGGTATGGTTGCCGGCCATACCCAGACCATAGATTCCGCCCCTGTAAAGGCCAATGCTTCTATGGATACTTTAGAACTGAAAGTGCCAGAAGAGGATTTAGAAGGGCATCTTCGGGAAATTCGTAACATCAGCCATCGAGATAAACAGAAGCCCTTAAGGCAATCTAAAGCAAACAAGGCCGATAAAGACCAACAAACCTTATCGGCTTCTACGAAAGAATTACAGGCCATAAAAAGGCGTAATGCCAAATGGGCAAAGGATCAAGATGCACGTCCAGGAGCTGGTGCTAAAGGCAGTCGCTATACCAGTAACAAGACCCATTACAGTCCCACCGATCCGGATGCGCGCATCAGTGTAAAACCGGGAAAGGCAAGAAAACTCAATTACCTTAGTCAACTTACAGTAGATACGGCAAACCATGTGATAAGTGATATAAGAGCGTACCATGCCGATGGCAAAGACAGTCAGCATTTACCAGATATCGTTAAGCGGGTAAAACAACGGCTTTGGAAAGCGGCACTGGTTTGGGAAAATTGTGTGGCCGACACGGGCTATAGCAGCGGCGAGAATTATGCCTTTCTAGAGGCAATAGGCCTAAAAAGTTTTATACCCGCTCACGGCACTTATAAGGGCGGTCCAGAAGGATTTACCTATCACGAAAAGGAAGATTATTATACATGTTCTCAAGGCAAAATCATCCCCTTTAAAAAAGTGTTTATAGAAAAAAAGAACAACACCAAGAAGAAGGAATACCGCGGCTCAAAACCGTTGTGTTTGGACTGTCCAGTACGCACTGCATGCCTAGGGAAAACGGCACAGGAAAAGAAGTTTACCGTTACCTATTACCGCTCGGAATATGAGCGTAACATAGCCCGGGTAGAAAGCAACCAAGGGCGTTATATGAAAGGAAAAAGGCAGAGCACCGTAGAACCTGTATTTGGTACGCTCACACAATTTATGGGCCTAAGAAAAGTGAATACCATTGGAATTGAGCAGGCCAATAAATGCATGCAACTTTCTGCCATAGCCTACAACCTTAAAAAATATATGAAATTTATAGAAAAACGTACTAAAAGCGGAGCAGGGGCACAGACGCTTTATTTTAGTGCCAAAAACACC
The DNA here is from genome assembly GCF_001971785.1 of Seonamhaeicola sp. S2-3. Lineage (NCBI taxonomy): Bacteria > Pseudomonadati > Bacteroidota > Flavobacteriia > Flavobacteriales > Flavobacteriaceae > Seonamhaeicola > Seonamhaeicola sp. S2-3. The sequence continues at coordinate 3,045,946 of NZ_CP019389.1, forward strand.
TTTTACAAGGTTATAAACATGCTTTTAAAGCCTTTTAAAACACCAGAGTTTTTAAGTGTATAAAAACAGAAACCGCCTTTAAAAGACGGTTTCTAATTATAATTTTAGGATACATTATGGGCTTGTGCAACGGTTACCGTTGTTGTAAAACGTTTTTTGTTTCATTCCTCGTTTAATAAGTCTTCTTCAGCAATCCATTCCATAAAAGACGTGTCAGCTCCACCAATTTTAATAATTCTGTTTTTATGTATCATTATTCCTAATCCGTGTTCAATATCCCATTTGCAATCGAATTCAAAACCAATATATCCAATATCATCTTTTTTAATATTCAAAAAGTGTATTCGGATTAATTCAATAAGTTTTTTGAAATCATTTGGGTCAATAACATCAGGCATTAGTTCTTTTTTTTCATCAGGTTCAAAATCGTATATGTCTTGAATTTCAGGATATTTAATTACTAAAGCATTGAGAATTTCGTTTTTGATTCCCTCTTCGTTTTTTATAAGATATTCATTCGCTTTGTGTTGATAGGTTTTTATTTCTTCAGTTTCTAAAATAGAATCTCCACCTATTGAATATTCAAAAAGAAAATCACTTTTTTTGTTTTCAAATTCATTCCAAGAAGAAAGATAAATTTCTCCTTCAATTCCATTTAATTCTCTATGTTGATTTTCGTTACCCAATGTTTCTCTCAAATGTTTTACAACGGTCTGTATATGGTGCGTTGCCGTCCCGCAGGGCGGCTATGCACTATATACCTTGTTGGCGTGTCGTTTTTTTCTTTTTTATGGTTCAGCAGCTAATGGTAATTCAGTTTGACCATTTTCATATTCTGTCCATTCTTTAACTAGAGCAGGAATTCTATCTATTACTTCTTTTCCGAAAATCACTTCTGTGACTAATCCCATGTGCATTGAATCTATAAGTCGACAGAGATAAGAGCGACCACAAGTCCACCAAGTGTAATAATCGTCAACTATTAAATAGTGTTTGACTTCTCTTCCAAGATTTGTCTTTGCTTCCCAAAGTTCCCATCCGTCCAATTGTGTTTCATAAACTCCGTCTGCAACCCTGCTTCCGAATGTTGTTGTATAGTAGTATTCCTTTATTTCCCATATTGCTTTTGGATCCACAATATTTGGGAATGCTCCGTCAACTCGTCTGGATAGAGTTCTAACAGGAAATTTGTCAATTGTCAATGCGGTTAATTCCCTTGGGTCATAGTCACAATCAAATTTTCCTTTGTTTGCTTCAACCAACATATTCACTAAACCTGTCAAAAAAGCGTGATCCCGCTTTTCACCCTTTTGCTTATTCATTGGGAGTGGACACGTTGGTTTCAATTCTGTTCTCTTGGTCTCAAATAGAGTTTTGGCTTGATCCTTATTCATCAGGTTCGGTTCAATCTCGTTGGTCAAAACATTACCCCTGTATTGCATATACTCTTGGAGAAGTAGGCCAAACTCGGTCAGTTTATTATCCTTTACAAGTCTTTCAGGGTTCAATCCTTCGTCTTTGAATACTTTGAGAATTTGTTCAACAGTAGGAACAACAAAGCCTGGATTAGGATTCTTTTTTGATTTTCTTTCTGCATAACCCAATCTTTGATTAAGCAACTTGATATTTGCCCAAAACTCTAGGTCAAGGTCTTTGTATTTGTTATTCGGTAGCATCTAATCTTTTTAAGTATTCTTTAATGAAGTCAAGCAAAGTGGAATTCATAGCTTCTACTATTTCCTTTAACTCAACTAGGTCAATTCGTCTTTCGCCACTTTCTATTTTGCTAATAAATGACTGGGGCACTTCTAACTTCTGAGCTAGTTGAGATTGAAGTAAATTATTGCCAACCCTAAGACTGTAGAGGGTTTCAAGTAAAACTCTGTATTCTTTGCTATGAATAGTCTTTTTCACACCGCCAAATTATATCCTATTTTAGGATAACCCAAAATAGGATATTAGCACAATTCTTCTTAGATTTGACAAAAATTAAACTCTATGCAACTGTCTCTTGATTCCAAGTTCGCTACATACACACCACCCAAATCACAATTGCTAAAATGGGTTGGGAATAAGCAGAAATTCGCTGGTGAAATCACTAAGTGTTTTCCTGCTGACTTTGGTACTTTCTATGAACCATTCTTAGGAAGTGGGGCAGTAATGGCAACTGTTGCACCAACATCAGGGGTTGGTTCTGATATTTTTGCTCCCTTAGTCGAGATTTGGCAGAAGTTAAAAGACGACCCGAATGAATTAGTAGATTGGTATGCTGAAAGACGCAATAGACTTGATACCGAGGACAAAAAAGTCGTTTATAATAGTGTTTTGGCATCTTTTAATTCTAAACACAATGGGGCAGATTTTCTTTACTTAACCCGTTCGTGCTATGGTGGAATTGTACGGTTTAGAAAAGCAGACGGATATATGAGTACGCCTTGTGGGGCACACACACCAATTCCCGTTGAAACATTTCGGAAAAGAGTAAAAGATTGGTCTATAAGAATGAAAAACGTTAATTTCTTGAATGTTGACTACAAGGAGATTTTTGAAATGGCTCAACCCGGAGATTTGATTTATTGTGACCCACCATATAGTCATAGTCAGAGTATTTTGTACGGAGCACAAGCATTCAAACTTGAAGAACTTTTGGAATCAATAGATTATGCTAAATCAAAAGGTGTTCGTGTCGCTCTTAGCATTGACGGAAACAAAAAGTCAGGAAATTATTTGTGTGATTTGCCAATTCCCAAAGGTCTTTTTGAGGAAGAAATGTTCGTTTCTGTCGGTCGTTCTATGTTGAGAAGATTCCAAATGGAAGGTCAAACTTTAGAGTCTGAAATGGTCTCTGATCGTTTACTGTTAAACTATTCTCTTTAAATGCACGCCAACGGTCAAGTGTATGAGCAGTGGCGGGTTTTATGCACTAACTGTTCGGTTTAGCACAAAGATAGCTAAAAAGCAGAAACTTTGGTTTTGGCACTTTCCCCGCTATTGCTTATACACATTGTGCCTGTTGCACAAGACTTGCTAAATATACAGAAATTTCGTATATTTAATAATGCAAGGCACAAAAATATTTCAAGAAAAGCTATTCAATCAATTTAGGCTAAGCGACCGCGTACCAGAAGAGAATTTCTACCGACGTCTTCGTGGAGCTATCGACCTTAATTTCCTTTACAAAAGGACTCAGAAATTCTATGGATCAAGCGGACAAAAAAGCATCGACCCTGTTGTATTCTTTAAGCTATGTTTGGTTGGTTATTTAGAAAATATAACAAGCGACCGTAAGCTTATATCACATTGTAGCATGCGCTTGGATATCTTGTATTTTTTAGGCTATGATATCGACGAAGAATTACCGTGGCATTCTACTATAAGCCGTACACGCCAACTATTTCCAGAAGCGGTATTTGAATCTGTTTTCACAAAAATATTTGGGCTATGTGTCTCGGCAGGTATGGTTGCCGGCCATACCCAGACCATAGATTCCGCCCCTGTAAAGGCCAATGCTTCTATGGATACTTTAGAACTGAAAGTGCCAGAAGAGGATTTAGAAGGGCATCTTCGGGAAATTCGTAACATCAGCCATCGAGATAAACAGAAGCCCTTAAGGCAATCTAAAGCAAACAAGGCCGATAAAGACCAACAAACCTTATCGGCTTCTACGAAAGAATTACAGGCCATAAAAAGGCGTAATGCCAAATGGGCAAAGGATCAAGATGCACGTCCAGGAGCTGGTGCTAAAGGCAGTCGCTATACCAGTAACAAGACCCATTACAGTCCCACCGATCCGGATGCGCGCATCAGTGTAAAACCGGGAAAGGCAAGAAAACTCAATTACCTTAGTCAACTTACAGTAGATACGGCAAACCATGTGATAAGTGATATAAGAGCGTACCATGCCGATGGCAAAGACAGTCAGCATTTACCAGATATCGTTAAGCGGGTAAAACAACGGCTTTGGAAAGCGGCACTGGTTTGGGAAAATTGTGTGGCCGACACGGGCTATAGCAGCGGCGAGAATTATGCCTTTCTAGAGGCAATAGGCCTAAAAAGTTTTATACCCGCTCACGGCACTTATAAGGGCGGTCCAGAAGGATTTACCTATCACGAAAAGGAAGATTATTATACATGTTCTCAAGGCAAAATCATCCCCTTTAAAAAAGTGTTTATAGAAAAAAAGAACAACACCAAGAAGAAGGAATACCGCGGCTCAAAACCGTTGTGTTTGGACTGTCCAGTACGCACTGCATGCCTAGGGAAAACGGCACAGGAAAAGAAGTTTACCGTTACCTATTACCGCTCGGAATATGAGCGTAACATAGCCCGGGTAGAAAGCAACCAAGGGCGTTATATGAAAGGAAAAAGGCAGAGCACCGTAGAACCTGTATTTGGTACGCTCACACAATTTATGGGCCTAAGAAAAGTGAATACCATTGGAATTGAGCAGGCCAATAAATGCATGCAACTTTCTGCCATAGCCTACAACCTTAAAAAATATATGAAATTTATAGAAAAACGTACTAAAAGCGGAGCAGGGGCACAGACGCTTTATTTTAGTGCCAAAAACACCTTTTACAAGGTTATAAACATGCTTTTAAAGCCTTTTAAAACACCAGAGTTTTTAAGTGTATAAAAACAGAAACCGCCTTTAAAAGACGGTTTCTAATTATAATTTTAGGATACATTATGGGCTTGTGCAACGGTTACCATTGTTAGGTGCTGGCATTTTTACACGAATTTCATTGGATATTTCGTCTTTATCTGTCCTTTTGCAATCTTTTTAAGTTTGGATTCCATCAGCCTTCTGGTCAATGGTTTTAGATAGTCAAGATACAAAATTCCTTCTGTGTGGTCGTATTCGTGCTGTATCATTCTTGCGGTCGTTCCGCTAAATGTCTTTGTTTGAAAGTCAAAATCTTTGTTGTAATATTCTATGCTAATCGTCCAAGGTCTTTTTACTTTTTGCGATAAATTTGGGATACTTAAACAGCCTTCTTCGTCTTCCCAAAGCTCTGCGGAACGTTCAATGATTTTTGCGTTGATAAAAGTTTCCATTATTCCTTTGTCGTCTTTGTCAAAATAGATTTCCCTGTCCGCTTCGTCAAGATTTTCAAAAGTTGTTTTACTGTCCACTACAAAAAGTCTTATCGGAAGTCCGATTTGTGGCGAAGCCAATCCGCAACCATTGGCGTTTTTCATTGTTTCCCACATATCGGCTATTAGCTTGTTCAACTCGGGATAATTCTTTTCGATGTCGTTGCACTTTTGTTTTAAAATGCTGTGTCCGTATGCTAAAATAGGTCGTTTCATTCCTTTGCTTTTTATCGCAAAGTTCCAAAGAATGAACAAGGTTGGCAATGAACCTATGTTAAGTAATCTGTCTGCGAATACGGCTCAAGCCCTGTGGCGTTATTCCGATGTAGGAAGCCACGTATTTTAGCGGAATGAATTTTAAAATGTCGGGCTGTTCGCTGAACAGTCTTAAATAACGCTCTTTCGCATTGTATTTAAGCAAGGACAATTCACGTTTGCTTTTAGCCAAAAACAATTTTTCGGAAGCGAAGCGTCCTAAATAATTCCCAACTTTGGTCTGGGCATACACTTTTTGCAAATCGTCAAAGGAAATTTGCCAAACAACGGTTTCCGTCAATGCCTGTAATTCGTATTCGGACGGTGTTTGCGTGAGAAAAGAGTCGTAAGCACAGGTAAATTCTTTGTCGAAACTGAAATTAAAAGTCAGTTCGTTTTCATCATCGGGAATGTAGAACCGAACGATGCCCGTTTCAACGAATGAAAGGTAATTTTCCGTTTCGCCCTGCCGTGTGATGATTTGGTTTTTGGCAAACACTTTTCTGTCAAAATGTGAAGCTATAAATTCCCATTCCGATTCTTGTAGCTTTACGATTCTTTCATAGTATTCTCTTATGTGTCCCATTTTTGACGGTTTTTTGTTCTGCTTGCACCTAACGGTCTCGGCTATGAGTAGTTGCGTGGATTAGCACGAAACTTTGTAAGTACACACCAAACTGAAAATCCGCAAGGATTTTCAGAAGTAGGCGAGAACAAGCAATTACTTATAGCCATTGTGCCTGTTGCACAAGACTTGCTAAATATACAGAAATTTCGTATATTTAATAATGCAAGGCACAAAAATATTTCAAGAAAAGCTATTCAATCAATTTAGGCTAAGCGAACGCGTACCAGAGCACAATTTCTACAGACGATTAAAAGAGGTTCTAGACCTAGAATTTCTATATAAGCTCACGCGCCCATATTATGGGGATAGCGGACAAAAAAGCATCGACCCTGTTGTATTCTTTAAGCTGTGCCTAGTTGGTTATTTAGAAAATATAACAAGCGACCGCAAGCTCATACCACATTGTAGCATGCGCTTGGATATCCTGTATTTTTTAGGCTATGATATCGACGAAGAACTACCGTGGCATTCTACTATAAGCCGTACACGCCAACTATTTCCAGAAGCGGTATTTGAATCTGTTTTCACAAAAATATTTGAGCTATGTGTCTCGGCAGGTATGGTTGCCGGCCATACCCAGACCATAGATTCCGCACCTGTAAAGGCCAATGCTTCTATGGATACTTTAGAACTGAAAGTACCAGAAGAGGATTTAGAAGGGCATCTTCGGGAAATTCGTAACATCAGCCATCGAGATAAACAGAAGCCCTTAAGGCAATCTAAAGCAAACAAGGCCGATAAAGCACAGCAAACCTTATCGGCTTCTACGAAAGAATTACAAGCCATAAAAAGCCGTAATGCCAAATGGGCAAAGGATCAAGATGCCCGTCCAGGAGCTGGTGCCAAAGGCAGTCGCTATACCAGTAACAAGACCCATTACAGTCCCACCGATCCGGATGCGCGCATCAGTGTAAAACCGGGAAAGGCAAGAAAACTCAATTACCTTAGCCAGCTTACAGTAGATACGGCAAACCATGTGATAAGCGATATAAAAGCGTACCATGCCGATGGCAAAGACAGTCAGCATTTACCAGATATCGTTAAGCGGGTAAAACAACGGCTTTGGAAAACGGCACTGGTTTGGGAAAATTGTGTGGCTGACACGGGCTATAGCAGCGGCGAGAATTATGCCTTTCTAGAGGCAATAGGCCTAAAAAGTTTTATACCCGCCCACGGCACTTATAAGGGCGGTCCGGATGGATTTACCTATCACGAAAAGGAAGATTATTATACATGTCCTCAAGGCCAAATCATCCCCTTTAAAAAAGTGTTTATAGAAAAAAAGAACAACACCAAGAAGAAGGAATACCGCGGCTCAAAACCGTTGTGTTTGGACTGTCCAGTACGCACTGCATGCCTAGGGAAAACGGCACAGGAAAAGAAGTTTACCGTTACCTATTACCGCTCGGAATATGAGCGTAACATAGCCCGGGTAGAAAGCAGCCAAGGGCGTTATATGAAAGGAAAACGGCAGAGCACCGTAGAACCTGTATTTGGTACGCTCACACAATTTATGGGCCTAAGAAAAGTGAATACCATTGGAATTGAGCAGGCCAATAAATGCATGCAACTTTCTGCCATAGCCTACAACCTTAAAAAATATATGAAATTTATAGAAAAACGTACTAAAAGCGGAGCAGGGGCACAGGCGCTTTATTTTAGTCTCAAAAATACCTTTTACAACCTTATAAACATGCTTTTAAAGCCTTTTAAAACACCAGGATTTTTAAGTCTATAAAAACAGAAACCGCCTTTAAAGACGGTTTCTAATTATAATTTTAGGATTCATTATGGGCTTGTGCAACGGTTACCTGTGTTGGGCACAGTTATTTTAATCTACATAAAGTTCAGTTGCTTTTCCTAATTCAGTACCGTTGACTATAAACTTTATTTCCTTTTTTGATTTCGGAACTTGAACAATTAAAAAAGGTGATAATTCCTTATTGTCATTTTCTGTATTTGAATTCACAAGATTATATTCGACAACAAGTTTTTTGTCATTTTCCTTAATTCCGATGAGTTCAATTTTGTCAAATCCCTTTTTGTTTTTGTCAGATTGGAAAATCTCGACCAACATTTTCTTTTTATAAAGGGTTTTGTCGTCGAGATTATATTTTTTTCTAAAATCAGCGGGTAAATAGTCTTTGTTAAAATACTTATTAAAACAAACAATTTGTAAGTCAGGAATTGGCGAGTCAGTTCCTTCTGCGATAGTTTTATATTCAGTTTTTGTCAGATTTTCATCTTGAGAATAAACTTTTACAAATGAGATAAGTCCGATTAAAATACTTATTAATATTATTCTATTTTTCATTGAATCCTGTTTTTTTTAATTGTGCCCAACGGTTTGGCTATGCGTAGTGCGGGATTAATAAGCACTTTCCTTTCAGTCTGCCGTTATGTTTGTTAATATTCATTCACTTTCAATTTAGTACCAAAACCTGCATTACGTATAGCCGTTGTTGGCGGTTCGTTGTTTTCATATTACCTTTTCGAACGCATTGCTTTCACTTTTTTCAAATTTCTATCGTTAATAAACTCTTCGTATTCTGGCGTTTCCACTCCATAGATTGCAATTTTTCCGTTACTGTCACAATGAACACCAAAGCCGTATGTTTTTGTTAAAGCCGATGCCCTTAAACAAGGTTGTCCCTTTGAGAAAAATTGCTCTCTTGCTTGTTTGTATTCTGCTTTGGTCAAATCATTTTTGTCTGCAAATACCTGAAATAATATATCGTCAGAAGTATATTTGTATGGATTTCTCATAATCAGTTCATATTGCATTTCGGCAATACTCTTCTTTGCTTTTGCTGGTGGTTTCGTCCCACAATCTGCTTTGGTGTCTTCTGCCACTTCAATAAAAGTGTCAAAATAATTTGTAGTGTGAACTTTCATTATCCTAAATTATAAAAGTGATTTTCTTGAATAATTTTGCTATTCTTCCATTGCTGAACCGATATTTGTTTGTAGTCAAGTCTACCAAACTTTTTATGTGTAAAAATGTAGTGCCAATGAGCAACTGATAAATTTTCTTCGACAATTGACGAAAGTAATTCGAGTTTTTCTATTTCTGAATTCAAAACAAAATTTTCAACCGCCTTTCGGAAATTTTCCATTCCTTTGGTTGGTTCATTACTGTTGTCTGTTGAAATAATGTCTTGGTCATAGAACTTATCAACAGCTTCAATAAATTTATACTGCTGAACAAGAGAGTTAAACTCTTTTACTGTTTCTGTGAATGTTTTCATTTTAATTGTTTTTTGTCTATTTGAAACGTCATCCTACAATGACCGCTAACGGTTTGCAGCTAAGAAACGTGGGGCTTTCGAAGCACTTTCCTGTCCGCTCGTGATAAAGCTTGCCAAGAAGAACGAACCTTGCGGAAACTACTGTCCGCCCCATGTTTTCTTAGGTGCTGTTATGGGCTGGTTTTATTTCATCAACGTTTTTGCTTTTTCTAAAAGAGTCAAAAGTTCTGGAAAATCATCCTTTTTCAGAAAAACATAAGATTTACCGTCATATTTTTCTAGCTTCAAATATGTTCCCCAATCGCCTTTGCTCCAATAGCATCCTGCTTCAAATCCACCACGACTTTTATACGTAACTTCAGTATAATTTGTCGGTGAAGATGTGAAAACCTTTTCTTGCATCATTTTAATTGACTTTATCAATCCATCAATTTCATCCGCATCTAGAGAAGCAACTTTAGTGTCAGACGAGTAGCTACTTGCTACTTCGTATTCAAACCGTAAGGCACTAACGGATTCATTTGAAATTAGGTCAGTGTAATGAATTACTTTAATTTCGGCTTTTTTCAAAGTCCCAACATCAAGAAATTCTTTTTCAATTAATGTTCCTGATTTTGAAGAAAATTTTTCCGCATTGCTCAGTTCTTTTTCCTTTGAGTCAGTTTGTCCATAGCTTAAATTAAACGCTAAGAAAGATAATAGTACTAGTAGTAATTTTTTCATTTTGTTTAAATTTAAATTTTTGATATTCAGACTTTTCGTTTTAGTCCCGTTTTTTCGTGTGGTCACTGTCTCCACATTTTTTTTATCTCCGATTTTTTAAAAACCCAATAAGTGGTGATTCTCTTGTCTGTGTCATCCCGTTGTGTCGTTTCTTTAACTTGCCCATAACGTGTTTGTATATGGTTTGTTGCGTGTTTTAAGCACCTAATTTAGCAAATAAAAACCGAATAGAAAATCCGCGAGGATTTTCGTAAATAGGCTAGAACTAGCAATAAATTATATACGGTGTGCCTGTTGCACAAGACTTGCTAAATATACAGAAATTTCGTATATTTAATAATGCAAGGCACAAAAATATTTCAAGAAAAGCTATTCAATCAATTTAGGCTAAGCGAACGCGTACCAGAGCACAATTTCTACAGACGATTAAAAGAGGTTCTAGACCTAGAATTTCTATATAAGCTCACGCGCCCATATTATGGGGATAGCGGACAAAAAAGCATCGACCCTGTTGTATTCTTTAAGCTGTGCCTAGTTGGTTATTTAGAAAATATAACAAGCGACCGCAAGCTCATACCACATTGTAGCATGCGCTTGGATATCCTGTATTTTTTAGGCTATGATATCGACGAAGAACTACCGTGGCATTCTACTATAAGCCGTACACGCCAACTATTTCCAGAAGCGGTATTTGAATCTGTTTTCACAAAAATATTTGAGCTATGTGTCTCGGCAGGTATGGTTGCCGGCCATACCCAGACCATAGATTCCGCACCTGTAAAGGCCAATGCTTCTATGGATACTTTAGAACTGAAAGTACCAGAAGAGGATTTAGAAGGGCATCTTCGGGAAATTCGTAACATCAGCCATCGAGATAAACAGAAGCCCTTAAGGCAATCTAAAGCAAACAAGGCCGATAAAGCACAGCAAACCTTATCGGCTTCTACGAAAGAATTACAAGCCATAAAAAGCCGTAATGCCAAATGGGCAAAGGATCAAGATGCCCGTCCAGGAGCTGGTGCCAAAGGCAGTCGCTATACCAGTAACAAGACCCATTACAGTCCCACCGATCCGGATGCGCGCATCAGTGTAAAACCGGGAAAGGCAAGAAAACTCAATTACCTTAGCCAGCTTACAGTAGATACGGCAAACCATGTGATAAGCGATATAAAAGCGTACCATGCCGATGGCAAAGACAGTCAGCATTTACCAGATATCGTTAAGCGGGTAAAACAACGGCTTTGGAAAACGGCACTGGTTTGGGAAAATTGTGTGGCTGACACGGGCTATAGCAGCGGCGAGAATTATGCCTTTCTAGAGGCAATAGGCCTAAAAAGTTTTATACCCGCCCACGGCACTTATAAGGGCGGTCCGGATGGATTTACCTATCACGAAAAGGAAGATTATTATACATGTCCTCAAGGCCAAATCATCCCCTTTAAAAAAGTGTTTATAGAAAAAAAGAACAACACCAAGAAGAAGGAATACCGCGGCTCAAAACCGTTGTGTTTGGACTGTCCAGTACGCACTGCATGCCTAGGGAAAACGGCACAGGAAAAGAAGTTTACCGTTACCTATTACCGCTCGGAATATGAGCGTAACATAGCCCGGGTAGAAAGCAGCCAAGGGCGTTATATGAAAGGAAAACGGCAGAGCACCGTAGAACCTGTATTTGGTACGCTCACACAATTTATGGGCCTAAGAAAAGTGAATACCATTGGAATTGAGCAGGCCAATAAATGCATGCAACTTTCTGCCATAGCCTACAACCTTAAAAAATATATGAAATTTATAGAAAAACGTACTAAAAGCGGAGCAGGGGCACAGGCGCTTTATTTTAGTCTCAAAAATACCTTTTACAACCTTATAAACATGCTTTTAAAGCCTTTTAAAACACCAGGATTTTTAAGTCTATAAAAACAGAAACCGCCTTTAAAGACGGTTTCTAATTATAATTTTAGGATTCATTATGGGCTTGTGCAACGGTTACCGGTGTTGCCACCAGTTTTTTTTATTCATATTGAACTTTCACTCCTTTTTGTTCAAATTTTTTAATTGTTTCTTTTATTTCCAATTCGTTAAAATCATTTTCTCTTATTAACAAATAATTCAGTTTAGGCAAAGTCAATAATGTATCAGGAATTGACGTCAAATCATTTCCATTTACTGCAAGACTTTCTAAATTTTTAATTCCGCCAATCCATTCAGGAATTGTTTTGATTTCATTATATCCAATTGTCAGTCTTTTAAGTTTCGGAAACTCTAAAACACTTTTAGGGAATACTTTCAGTTTATTAGAATGCACATTTAAATACTCAAGATTTCTCAACTTTAAAAGTCCGTTTGGAAGTTTAGTCAAATTCTGATAATTTATTAAAACCTCTTTTTGGTCAAGATAATTTCCGTTTTCATAACCTACTTTTAGATTGTTTTTAAATTCTTCATTTTTGAGTTTTTCGCAAATTAAATCTCCGATTGAATCTCTGTATCTATAATCAACTTCTCCCAAGTCGCTTATTGTTCCAACAACGTAATTAAATTTGTAATTTTTTTCTCCGTAACAATTATATTGCTCAAAGTAAGTGGCTGAAAACTTTTCTCCACTACCAACTACAGGAAAACTATATCTATGCTTAAATGTTTCCTTTTTTGAAGAAGTTAATAAAATTCCATTTTCGGGAATGAGGATTTTATTATTTGTAAAATAATTACTTTCAAGTTTTGGTTGGTTTTCTATTCCGAAAACTATTATAAAACTCTGATTTTTTCCAACAAAAGGTTCATTTTCATTCGTGAAATAAATTTCACTTCCAACGTCCCAATTTAAATGGTACAAAGTATGGGATAGAACATAAACAAATATTAAAGTCCATTCAATAATTTGTCGGTATTTGACTTTTAATTTTTTAAGTAAAAAACTTGTTAATACTAAAATTGAATAAATTCCAAACAACCAAAGTATAGCTCCAATTCCCCAAAATCCCATAATAAAGAATATGAAAATTCCGAAAAGAAAGACTATAATACTAAACGAATATATTGGATTTCTGATGTTCATTCAAATTGGTGGCAACGGCCCTGGCTATGGCAAGTGCGGGATTTTGAAACCGTTTACTTGTCCGCCTACCGTAAATTTATTTATTTGTAATGTCTTCATATTTGAGCATTCAGCCCGCATTTGCTATAGCCGATGTTGTGCGTTCGTGCTTTTATTTTTTATTATCATTTTTAAGTCCGTGTACAAGTAAATTGCAGCTATAGTCATTGCTCCAATTCCTGCCAATGGTGTTTTCCAATTGACCGGATTGAAAATTGCATAAAACCCAATACCAATTAGAAACAAACAAAATGGATAAGCAAAAAGTCGAATTATGACCTTTTTAAAAGTCCACTCTTTTTCAGGTTTCTCGATTTTTTCTTGAATAGGAATACCTTTCTTTACGTCAACAAGGTTTTTGAGAAAAGTGTCAATATTTCTCCTGTTCCAACCAAATGAAGCTACTGAACTCCATTTGTTCGGGTCGCAAATACTGTTCAATAGAAGTCGGTCTTTGTCTTTTATGATTGTAATCATCTCACCCCAACTACCTGTCCAATTCCAAGGTCGATATGCTCGGAATATTTGGTCGTTGTTAAATTCGATTTGCCATTCATACTCTTTTGCTGTCCTTTCGATTGCTTCTTGAAATTCATGGTCAGTGTACTCAACTTTTACTTCTCTAAATCTTAGTCGTCTTTTCTGAATGAAGTAAAACGCAATTGCAGGAATTATCCATGGCCAAGTTGTCGAAATGAGTTCGTTTGCAGTTCTCACTCCGTCATAAGTCTCAGTTACATAGATTTCAAATAAACTGAAAAGAGTCAGGCCTGGAATAAACAGAATGAACAACACAATGAAAAAGTGGTCAAGAGTCTGCCAACGACTTAGTTTCAGTCGTTTTGTTTGTTTCATTATGTCAATCCATTCTTTCTTCATTGGTTTTTTCGCATGACGCACAACGTGTTTGTACAAGGTTAGTTGCGTGGTTTAAGCACTAAATTTACTAAATAATTACTGACAAAGAAAATCCGAGAGGATTTTCGTAAGTAGGCTAGAAGCAAGCAATTAATTTTGTACGGTGTGCCTGTTGCACAAGACTTGCTAAATATACAGAAATTTCGTATATTTAATAATGCAAGGCACAAAAATATTTCAAGAAAAGCTATTCAATCAATTTAGGCTAAGCGACCGCGTACCAGAAGAGAATTTCTACCGACGTCTTCGTGGAGCTATCGACCTTAATTTCCTTTACAAAAGGACTCAGAAATTCTATGGATCAAGCGGACAAAAAAGCATCGACCCTGTTGTATTCTTTAAGCTATGTTTGGTTGGTTATTTAGAAAATATAACAAGCGACCGTAAGCTTATATCACATTGTAGCATGCGCTTGGATATCTTGTATTTTTTAGGCTATGATATCGACGAAGAATTACCGTGGCATTCTACTATAAGCCGTACACGCCAACTATTTCCAGAAGCGGTATTTGAATCTGTTTTCACAAAAATATTTGGGCTATGTGTCTCGGCAGGTATGGTTGCCGGCCATACCCAGACCATAGATTCCGCCCCTGTAAAGGCCAATGCTTCTATGGATACTTTAGAACTGAAAGTGCCAGAAGAGGATTTAGAAGGGCATCTTCGGGAAATTCGTAACATCAGCCATCGAGATAAACAGAAGCCCTTAAGGCAATCTAAAGCAAACAAGGCCGATAAAGACCAACAAACCTTATCGGCTTCTACGAAAGAATTACAGGCCATAAAAAGGCGTAATGCCAAATGGGCAAAGGATCAAGATGCACGTCCAGGAGCTGGTGCTAAAGGCAGTCGCTATACCAGTAACAAGACCCATTACAGTCCCACCGATCCGGATGCGCGCATCAGTGTAAAACCGGGAAAGGCAAGAAAACTCAATTACCTTAGTCAACTTACAGTAGATACGGCAAACCATGTGATAAGTGATATAAGAGCGTACCATGCCGATGGCAAAGACAGTCAGCATTTACCAGATATCGTTAAGCGGGTAAAACAACGGCTTTGGAAAGCGGCACTGGTTTGGGAAAATTGTGTGGCCGACACGGGCTATAGCAGCGGCGAGAATTATGCCTTTCTAGAGGCAATAGGCCTAAAAAGTTTTATACCCGCTCACGGCACTTATAAGGGCGGTCCAGAAGGATTTACCTATCACGAAAAGGAAGATTATTATACATGTTCTCAAGGCAAAATCATCCCCTTTAAAAAAGTGTTTATAGAAAAAAAGAACAACACCAAGAAGAAGGAATACCGCGGCTCAAAACCGTTGTGTTTGGACTGTCCAGTACGCACTGCATGCCTAGGGAAAACGGCACAGGAAAAGAAGTTTACCGTTACCTATTACCGCTCGGAATATGAGCGTAACATAGCCCGGGTAGAAAGCAACCAAGGGCGTTATATGAAAGGAAAAAGGCAGAGCACCGTAGAACCTGTATTTGGTACGCTCACACAATTTATGGGCCTAAGAAAAGTGAATACCATTGGAATTGAGCAGGCCAATAAATGCATGCAACTTTCTGCCATAGCCTACAACCTTAAAAAATATATGAAATTTATAGAAAAACGTACTAAAAGCGGAGCAGGGGCACAGACGCTTTATTTTAGTGCCAAAAACACCTTTTACAAGGTTATAAACATGCTTTTAAAGCCTTTTAAAACACCAGAGTTTTTAAGTGTATAAAAACAGAAACCGCCTTTAAAAGACGGTTTCTAATTATAATTTTAGGATACATTATGGGCTTGTGCAACGGTTACCAATGTTGTACGCAGGCTATTTTTCCGTTCAGTTTGTCAGTTTGGGGGTACAGCTCTTTGCAACCGCAGGTACGAGGATTGCAATGTGCTGTGCAAGCGTGGGATTTATTTCTCGACTCATTATATTTATCTTTTAACTTACTTCATTTATAATTTAACTCAGTAGATATATATTTTACATCATTATAATTATTCTTTACATCACTATAATTATTCTTTACATTATTAAAATATAGTTCAACATTTAGAGAATATAGTTTTGCATTGACAGATTATAATTCAACATTAGCAAAATATTCATTTATAGTGCTCAAATATTTTTCTACAATAGAATATTATACTTTACGGCTGTTGAATTTAATCTTTGATACTTTAGAATATTCTTCTGAGGTGGCTCCGTAAATACTCTTTACGTATTTTTTAACGTTTTGGGCAATAGAGTATAAGCCTGTTCCTTCGGCATATAGCATATTGTTTCGTTCTATGAGTTTTGCGTTTAGTTCAGCTTCGGTTTGGTCTACGGCTTGGGTGGCAGTCATTAAGGATGCGTGATAGGTAGTTAGGTTTGTTAGTTTTAGTTCTTCCAAATTGGGATTGTAATTAGTAATGGTAGATAATAACTGTAACAAAATTCCAAAGTTATCAGCTTGTTGGGTATATGATTGTCGAGAGGTGGAAACCGTATTATTATCTTCTTCGTTTTCTTCAGGTGAGGTTGTTGTACTTTTCTTACCTCCTTGTATTAGTCTGTTTAGAGATTTTGCTTGGTCAAGTGTTCCTTCTGAAAGACCAAGAATTTCTAAGTGGTTTACAATACGTGTGCAAAGAGGTTTTAAATTTTCGAAAGCTACTTGACGATTGTGAATAGCAGATTTGTTTGCAGTTCGTTTTTCTTCTACTTCGTCTAATTTTGCCAGTTAGGTAGTGTATAAAGTTTGTAAATTAGCTATTGTTAGGTTTTCTACAGGTGGGTTGTAGTTGTTATAGACGGTTACTTGCTCAATTAGCTTCTGTAGATTGGCTACGTTTTTGGCGTGTCCGGTTTCATATTGTTTGCTCATGATTTAATTTTTTATTATAAATAATAACGAGAAATGTTGGTAATTATTACATGAGATAAATTACTTATTGTTTTGTGTAAATTTCTTTCTTAATAACTTCATCTTCATATTTTAAGTAAAAGGTTTTCTTTTGTAAAACAATTTTAAAGACCTCTCCATCATAATCAATCAAAAAGGTGTCTTTTTCTTTTTTACGCCAAGAACCAGTGTTTTTTCCGTCCAAAGCACACTTGTTAGATTCGTCAAGATAATAATATTTCTCTGTAAACGTACCGTCTACTAGAAATTCAAACTGATCTTGTTTTTCACAACTGTCTAATTCATATTCAATCCCATTTTCAAAACTTCTTGAATATTTCCAAACTCCAATGACTGATTGATCATTAGAGTTTTTGCAACCGTAACAAGTCATTAATAATATAGAAGCGATTACTAAAAAAGAAATTAAGTTTTTCATAATGATGTTTTTTAAAGAATTTAAAATTTTAATTACCTAATTCTAGCTGATTTTTAATTAAATTGAAATAGTATGATTTGTTTTTTACTAAAGTAATGTGATTTCCTTGCTCAACAACTTTTCCTTTGTTCAATACAATAATTTTATTGGCGTTTTTTACTGTTGATAACCTGTGAGCTACAACAACAACAGTTTTACCCTTGAAAAAACCTTGTAAGTTATCATGAATTATTTTCTCATTTTCAGCATCCAAAGCACTTGTTGCTTCATCAAATATGATATACTGTGGATTTTTATAAACAGCGCGAGCGATTAAAATTCTTTGTTTTTGACCACCAGAAATACCATTCCCTGCTACACCAATTTTTGTTTGTAACTTTAGAGGTAAGGACTCTATAAAATCTTCTATATTAGCTATTCTTAAGGCTTTTTTTAATTTTTCTTGATTAATGTTTTCGTCCCCTATGACTATATTTCTTTCTATAGTTTCAGAAAAGATATATCCATCTTGCATTACAATACCGCAGTTTTCACGAATACTTTTGGGAGATAGCTCAATTATATTTTCGCTGTTGAAATATATATTTCCTGCCGTTGGATTGTAAAAGCGTAGTAATAATTTTATTAAGGTAGTTTTTCCGCTTCCACTTGCACCAACTATTGCTGTAATTTTTCCTTGCGGAATTAAAAAATTAATATCTTTTAAGACAAAAGGAGATTTTGGACCCTCGTATTGAAAGCTAAGATTTTGAATATTAATTCCATCTTGAGCCGTATTCAATTTATTTACAGATAATGGCTTGATATTTTTATTTGTTACGGTGTTTATCTCTTCAATAGGGTGATTTTGAACTTCATTTAATCTCTCTAAACTAAGCTTGGCATCTTGTAAGGAACGAAAGAAACTTACTAATTGATTAACTGGAGAATTCATTTGTCCTATGATGTAGGAAATGGCAAGTAGCATCCCTAAAGTCATACTACCTTGCACTACATAAGTCGCTGCCAAAAAAGTAACGATAATGTTTTTTAGTTGGTTAAAAAACTCAAAGCCTGAAAGTTGTATTTGATCTAACTTTAAGATTCTTGTATTAAGTTTGAAGAGTTTTTGTTGGATATGTTCCCACTGATTACGTTTAAAATTTTCAAATTGATTGAGTTTTATTTCTGTGACTCCATTTAGCATTTCGTAAATTGATTCTTGGTTTTCACTTCGTTGTTGGAAACGGTAATAATCGAGAATCTTTCTTTTTTTCAACCAAAAGAGTGACCATAAAATCGCTAATGTGGTAAGAGCTACATAAATCAATAGAATTTTAAAGTCATAGTACCATAGTACACAAAAAAACACTGAAAACGTAATAATAGAAAAGAACGTAATTAAACTTTGAGAGGTTAAAAATTCCTCTATTCTGTCATTGTCTTGAATCCGTTGCCTAAAATCTCCCATTAATTTTGTATCGAAAAACTTAATAGGCAGTTGCAGTGTTTTTTTTAAAAAATCTGAAATAATAGTAATACTTATATGAGTTCCTACGTAGAGTGTTAGCCAATTTCTAACAATATCAATAACAATCGTGCCAAAAAAAACGGCTAATTGTGCCATTAGAACTATAGAGATAACACTTAGGTTTTTTTGGTTTACACCTTTATCTATTAGTGCTTCGGTAAGAAATGGAAATATGAGTGTTAGTCCACTGCCTATTAATAAAAACAGGAACATAAAAGCCAACTGTTTTTTATAAGGTTTGAGATACTTAAAAAGGTATTTTATATTTAATGTGTTTTCATTTTCGGGTGTTTGTTTATAAAATTCTTCGGTAGGGTTTATAAAAAGAGAAATTCCACTATCATTTTCTTGAAGCCATGATTTTTTAAAACTTTCTTCATTAAGTTTAATAAAACCGTGAGCAGGATCTGCAATATGGTAATAGTGTTTGCTTGAAAAAAGAGAAGTTGATATTTTTTGTAATACAACAAAGTGGTTTTGGTTCCAATGTAGTATGCAAGGAAGCTTAAATTCATCTGTTAGCTCTTTTAAATTTAATTTACTTCCTGTAACTTCAAAACCTATTTTTTCTAAAGCCTGACTAATACCCAATAAAGAAACACCCTCACGAGAAATATAACTAAGATTGCGTAAAAACTGTAGCGAATAGTTTCTGCCAAAATAACTTGCAATCATTTTTATACAAGTAGGACCACAATCCATAGTGTCGTATTGAATTGACAAAGTTATTTTTTTCATTTTTTAGGATCTGATTATAATTTAGTTTAATCTTTTTCTTTCTTCTTCATTACTAAATTTTCTTCTCTTACTTCTTAATTTTTTGTTCCCAAACTGATATTTTAAAGAAACGCGTAAGCGTTTATTATCATAGTAATTTCTATATTCTTGTGTAATATTATTTGTTATGCTTGTTATTCTATCTACTTGTGTTCTAAAAATATCATTTAGAGTAACACTAACTTCAAGTTTCTTTTCTAGAAGCAAACTTTTTAATCCTACATCAAAATTATAAGTTGTAGCCAAATAGTCTACACCATCAATACCTGGTGCAGCATACCAAAAATTAACCTCTCCAAAAAATGTTTTTTTAGAGTTAAAAATGATAGAATTATCTACTGAGCAATAGAAATTAAAACCATCTTGCTCTTTAATTGTATTTATGCTACTTGATTTAATTTTTGAAAAATTTAAGTCATATTGAAGATAACTTTCAAGCCAATTTATTTTATCAAATGTATAAGATTGGGTTAAACCAAAACTAATTTGATCTAAAAAATTTTTACGGATTGTTGCTTGGATGTTGGAATCAGGCTCAACTAAAGTAATTTGATCAGAACCATTTGTTATGGTTGTTAAATAAACAGAAGTATTAAAGTTATCTTTATAAAGGTTTGAAAATTCAAAATTATTTATAAATGAAGGCTGTAAAAATGGATTCCCTTCTGTATAAGAAAAAGGATTTGAGTACCATCGAAACGGATTTAGATGTGAGTAAGTAGGGCGATTTATCCGCCTTCCATAATTCAACGACCAGAAATGGTTGTCGTTAGGACTGTATGAAATGTATGCAGTTGGAAAAATATTGTTGTATTTATTTTTATTTACTTGATTTAGCGTTAGTGAATTTCCTTCTGTTTGTGTGAGTTCTAGCCGAAACCCTAACTTAAAATCCCATTTGCCTATAGTTTTATTCGCACTAGTATATATTGCTTGTATGTTTTCATTATACTCAAATTCATTTGATTGGCTTTCATCATAAATAAAATCTTGTCCATCAAAAATAAAGGCTGTTACATCACTATAATTTTTTATAAATGAAAGTTTTCCTCCAAATTCAATTTCCGCAAAATTTGTAGGCCATTCAAAGTCTATGCGAGAACTAAAAGTTGTAATATCTTGATTGGAAGTGTTATTAAATAATTCATTAGAGTTTGCTATTAAATCTCCATTTGATAGAAACGAATCAGTATCATTCAATCTATCAGAATAATTATCATAAGTAAAATAGTCTAAATCAATAGCCATTGATTTTCCTAAAGTGTCTAACTCAGTTTTAAAATGTGTATTAAAAGAGTGAAATACTGTATTTGCTTTTGTGTTGGCGTTTGTAATTAATAGGGAATCTATAGTATTGGAGTTATCAAATAATGCTGTTAATGTCCTTTCTGTATTATTAGGATTGCTATCTGTTCCTAAATATTGTACACCAATAGATGTTTTGTTGTTAAAATCATAGTCAACTCCTGTTCTCACTGTTAAAAAATCAGAGTAGTATCTGATTTTAGAGTCTGTGTCCCATGTTTGGGTTGGATAGAAAATATTGTTATCTTCATCTACCTCCACTGAGCCATTACCCATGTTAGTGTTTACAAAAACTGACCATTTATCTTTTTGATATGTCATGCTACCATTGATAAATCCAGTTGGAAATGTGGCTTGTTGGTATGTAGTCCTAATGTTTCCACCGAAATAATTACTCTTAGCTTTTTTCAAAACAATATTGATTAAACCACTATTACCAGCGGCTTCATATTTGGCAGGAGGATTAGTAATTACCTCAATTGTTGATATCTCATCAGAACTGATTGAATGTAAGAAATTGTTTAAATCATTGCCTGTTAGAGGAGATAGTCTACCGTTAATAAGAACTCTTAAATTACTTTTTCCTATCAATTTTATTTCATCATTATTGACTCTTATCCCTGGAGTTTTTTTTAGGATATCAAATGCATCACCTCCAGACGAAATGGTGCTATTTTTTACATTAAAAATTAATCGGTCTACTTTTCGCTTAATCGTTGGCTTTTTTACTGAAAGCGTAACAGTTTCTAATTCATTTATATCTTCTAAAAGTGTAATTATACCTAGGTCATAATTTGCTGTTGAAATAAATTCCTTCTTCCAGTTTTGATACCCAATGAAACTGATTTCTAAAGTAAGTGGGTAATTCACTTCTTTAATTAAAACCTCAAATTTACCTTTTTCATCCGTTGTAGTCCCTGTAATTAAAGTTCCTTCATTATTCTGTACAATGACATTAGCAAAAGCTATAGGTTGCTTTTCTGAGTCTAAAACAATTCCTGTGTAAGTTTGTCCATAACTAAAACAATTTATTGATAATAAGAAAATGTATGTAATTGTTTTTTTTATAGAGAAGGCTAAACAAGAAGTTTGCAAATGATTCCTCATATATATTATCTATAGGTCAATTACTAAAATTGAATGTTATTAACCATTTTAGGGGCATACGCACATCTAGGATCTGGATAATCCCAATTTTCTTTTCCAAAAGCTTTAATGATATCAACCCAACATTTGTTAACATCTGTGTGACATGAAGTAAAATTATTACATGTTTTACATGGACTCAAATCTGAAAAATCACCTTTTTCTAAATTAGCTAATTTTAAGGGTTTAGGAGAATTCCATACTTCTTCCAGACTTTGCTTTGTTAGATCTCCTATAATAAAATCTTCATTCCAATACAATTGCTCACAAATCGTTACCTTTCCGTCTGGTAAAATAAACAAATGAGTTCTATTAGCAGTACAAGCACCACCAGGGAAATGACTACTTCCTTTATAGCAACTGTAAAACCCTCTTTCAGTATATGATGTATCAAAATTGATGTCAAAATTGTATTCCTTCTGATTTTCATTCATAAAATGATTTACGAGCGAATCAAAATTATCTTTGGAGATACCCCATTCGTCAAAATTATTTTCGAGGTATAAAGAATAAAATGCAGGACCAATATCTATTTGGTCGATATTTTTATAAGTTGAAAGAAAGTCTAAAACTTCGGTAATTTGATAAATTGAACCATTATGCTTTGTTAATGTTATAGCTATTTGAATATCGAAATTATGTTTGTCAAGAAGTGCTATAGTGTTGAAAATTTTTGGTATGTATGACTTTCTAGTGTTTAATAACTTTAATAAAGTTTGCTTATTGATACTGTCTAAAGAAATTTGAATTTTATTTACACCATAATCTTTAAAAAAGAGAATTTGTTCTTCATTTAAAGGGTATTTTGTTGATAGAATTTCAGGGAAAAAATCATGTTTCTTTAACTCTATATATATTTCTTTCCAGTTTCGGTAAAAGAAGATTTCTCCACCAAGCAAACCAAAGTCATTTACGTTTAAATCGTATGCGTTTTTTATAATTTTTCTTATGTTTTCAAGCGACAAATGATTAACTACTTTATGTTTAACATCAGCATAGCAATAAATACAATCGGTTGCACAATCATTAGTAACCATTAATGTTACATCCATTGGACCAGAATACATCCTTTTTCCATAAAAATCTAAGGATTCGTATGAAAAGTCATTAACATTATATGGCTTGTATGTTTCTTTTCCTTCTATAATGAAGTTTTTAGGGATATAAAATTCTACATCTTCAAGTTCTGTTTTAAATTCATCCTCATTTTCTATATACGAGCTTATTAAGTTTAGCGAGTTTTCAATACTTATACCTAAATGTTTACTCAAGTTTTTTATTGATTTTTCTAGAGTTTCTCCGTGTGTAAAAAATGAAAATATTTGTGCTTGAATGGGATGTATCATTGATTTCCAGCTAAACGAGCTTTCATGTTTAGCTCTCTCCCTTGAAACAATAAATGTCCTATGAATATCATGTCTTAATAAGTAATCAGGGTTTATTGAATATGTTTTATCTAAATTAAAATTCATTTCGGTGGTATTTTTTATAATAATAAGTTAAAAATATCATTGACCGATTTTTTTTAATCAGTCAATGATATAGTAAACATTTCTAAAAATAGTTAAGCATTTGTTTTACAGCATTTTCTTTTACAGCATTTCTTTTTACAACCACCATCTGCTATTTCTAGTTCTTTTACTCCTCCTCGAACTTTCATTAGTTCAAATAATTCAAGTTTTTGCATCATACAAGATTTAAGTTATACCTACTCATTGCTGGCTTTTCGATTTCCGCCATTTATTACTACTCTTAGGTGAGATATTTCTTTATTTGCGCTAAGATAAAGGATGAAAGCGCTGGTAGTCAAGAACTTTAGGTACTAAAATATACCTTTTAGTACTAAGATTATTATTATTATTTTAAGTCTGGTATTTTTATACCCTTTTCTTTTAGATAATTTAAAAGCTTATGATAATTCGAATTATTTTGAGAACATTCTTTATTAATAGGGCAGATTTCTTTTGGGGTAGTTCCTAATATTTCAGCAATTTTAATCATTTTGTCATGGCTTAATGAAGATTCACCGTTTTCTATTTTAGAATAGGCTTTTTGAGAAATACCTAATTCAAATGCAATATTTTCTTGTGATAAGCCTTTTTGCAGTCGTAATGTTCTAAGTTTTTTATTCATAACTCTCTTTTTGGCGGTTGGAACAGGCTCTTTTGTTTTTTTTGCTTCAATTTTTCTTGTTATTATATTGACTTTCATCAAAAAAACAAATGTGCCTGTTAGCGTTGGCATAGCTTGCGTACAACGGTCTTGTGTATGAAACGTAGCGTATAAATAAACGCTAACTTTTCGGATTTAGCACGAGCCGAATTTTTTATTTTTATGTTTAATTTTCTTTTATAAATATAACCAAATAAAAAATTTAGCGTACTTTGTAAATATACAAAAACCTTTCGGAAAGCCTGTAATAGCTATGTTTTATACACGTTGTTGTGTTTTCGTACTTTTTTCGTTCTGCTGATAGCGTTGGCAAAGACATACTCTTTTACTATTTTTGGGTTGTGTGGTGGCTGTAGCGAATTGTAAATGTGTATGGCTTTATGCGTTTGGCAATTCCAATTTATATACATATATTTGCATACTATAATTAGCGTAATGGACGACAGAAAATCACAAGTTAAAAACTCGAATAAAAAAGACCTAAAACTATTAAGTTTCTTTAGTGGTGCAATGGGTTTGGATATTGGATTACACAAAGTTGGCTTTAAAACTTTATTAGCTTGTGAGATTGATAAATCAAGTCGTGAAACCATTGTAGCAAACAATCCTAAAATTGGACTTATTGGCGATATTCGAAATTATTCTACCGATGAGATTTTAGAATATGCAGGATTAGAAAGTAGAGAAGAAGTTGATTTAATAGTTGGTGGACCACCTTGCCAAGCTTTTAGTTCGGCAGGAAAAAGAATGGGATTAGCTGATGAGAGAGGAAATGTATTTCTAAAATTTATTGAGGTAATAGAAAACATTAAACCAAAATTTGCTGTAATAGAAAATGTAAGAGGTTTGTTGTCTGCAACTTACTCCATTGATTTGAAAGAAGAAGAAGAGATTTTCTTACCACCTGAGTTGAAAGAGCTTAAAGGTGCGACAATGTATTATATCTATAATAGATTACGTGAAGCAGGATATGAACTGTCTTTTAATTTATACAACTCTGCCAATTATGGAACTCCACAAAGTAGAGAAAGAGTTATTATAGTCTGTTCAAGAGTGAACGATTATGTGCCTTATTTAAAGCCAACTCATTCAAAAGATGGTGAATTTGGTTTAAAAAAATGGAAAGTTTTAAAGACTGCTTTGAAAGGTTTGAATGGTAATAATAATGAATTCATCAAATTTCCAGAAAAACGCTTAAAATATTATCGCTTATTAAAAGCTGGTCAAAATTGGCGTAATCTAACAGAAGAGTTACAAAAAGAAGCACTTGGAAAATCTTACTATTTAGGTGGTGGAAAAACAGGTTTCTTTAGAAGACTTTCTTGGGATAAGCCATCGCCAACACTTGTTACGCATCCTGCAATGCCTGCAACTGATTTAGGTCATCCAGAAGAAGATAGACCATTGAGTGTATTAGAGTACAAGAGAATTCAAGAATTTCCAGACAAATGGGAAATCAAAGGCAGTTTGATTAATAAGTATAAGCAAATTGGTAATGCAGTTCCAGTAAGTGTTGGTAAGGCAATTGGTCAACTTATAATTTCTTTATCGAAAAATGAAAAAGTAGAAAATATTCCAAATTTCAAATATTCTCGTTACTTGAATACATCAAATGAATCTTTTATTTTAGATTTCGAAAAAAGAGCTAAAAAATTAATAGAGGAGAATGAGAGAAATCAACTCTCATTATTTGAATCTTCTTCATTACCATAAAAAGGGCTTTCTTCTTCTAAAAATATTGAACCAGGATTGTTACTTACTGATTCTCTAACAAATGCTTTGAAAGATTCTTCATTCAAATTATCTTCTTCGTTGTCAATCCCTACTAATTCGTTTAGTGCATTCCAATTTGTTCCTCCAGTTCTTGAAAACCGTCTAAACCAATGTTTGATAGGTGTACCATCTCTTACTGTTTTACTAGAACTATTTTCGCTATTATCACTATTTTTCACTTGAAGTAATTGACCATCAACATTACAAAAGTCAATGCTTTTCATAGTTTCTCCCCAACAGCAATGCCAACCTTGAGATATTAATTCTTCTGCAATATATTCTTCAAGAAAAGCACCTGCAATATTTTCTGCTGACATTGATAAACGATGACCGTATTTAATACTTTCAAGGTCATCTGTTGTGTGATGTATACGAGCTGATATAATTTCATCTAAAATTGGGTCGTGTTGTGTTCCGATTGGATTACTCGTTCTTTGAGATGGTCTATTGTTATAACCATTTATAAACTTGTTAGTCCATTTTTTCATAAAATCAGAAACATCTTCACCAGTTCTTATATTTATAGTGCAAGAATATTCGGGTATTTCAATTATTCTATTAGCAACAACAATTAACGAATCACTAACTCTATCACCAGCTTCATTTCGGACTATTTCCAGTAACTCTTCTTTATTAAGATTGTCAAATGTTGATAATGGTTTTCTTGGCATAATATTATTTTATAAGATTTGCTATTTCTACTTCTAAAGCATTAGCAATCTTTTCTATATTGACAAGAGTAATATTTTTTTCTGCTCTTTCAATCATACCAATATATGTTCGATGTAAATCAGCTTTATGTGCTAATTCCTCTTGCGATAGTTCTTTTTCCTTTCGAATTTCACGAACTCTTTCTCCAAATTTTATCAGTATTTTTTGTTTTGAATCCATTGCTAACTAAAGTATGCAAAGCTAACTTTAGTATTCATCTTAAGCAACAGACTATAGTTAGCATTCGAATTCAGCGTTGGGAAATTTTAGCTCTTTTGGTTTTTAGAGCGTTGGAATAGTGTGTTGGAAAAACCGAAAGTGCTAAAATATGTGGCTGGTTCAGTATGAAACACAACGTGATTGTATAAGATTAGTTGCGTGTGCAATCACGAATAAAACAAATTAGCAACTACTTTGAGAAAGGATAATCTTTTCCAAAGTAAAAAAAGTTTAAGCAATTAATTTTATACGGTGTTGGCATACGTTTTTTTGTCAGTCGTTATTTATTCAAATTATATGTCAAATTCAATTAAAGAGGAAACAGATTACGAAATAGCGAAAAGAGGGTGTTCGGGAATTAAAAAAAACATTGAAACAATTAAAAGTAATATCGATTTCATTTTAGAAAATAAAGAGTTGTTAGAAAATGAAAGTTTACACGCCCCAATAGGTTATATTAATATCGGATTCCAAGCTCTTGAAACAATTTTAAATGAAATTCGTAATCCTTATGAATAATATTATTTTCAGAATACTCTATTACTATTTTAAAAGGTATTTCTTTTAATACAGCCTTTCCCATGTGACTAACCTCGTTCTTCCAATAATCATTTAAATCTTCGTAATCTTTTTGTTTTCCACTGTATAAAACTCTTAACATATCTAAATCTCTTTCTCTTACAGAAACCTTATACTCATTTATTGCTCTGTTAATACTATTAAAATCTTTTAATTCAAGTATGTTTTTTATTAATATAGATAAGAATTGATGCTCCTTTCCTTTAAATAGTTTAACATATTCATTATCCATAGATTTTTCAGATGCTTTTTGTAAATCGGACAACCTTTTAAAGTCAGATTGATTATAATATTCCTCTGTTTTCATATTTATATTTTTTGTATCTTTGTTACTGGCGTTCAAATGGATGCCAACGGTTTTGGCTATGATTTCGTTGCGTGGTCTAGCCGTTAAAATTTGGTCAACGAAAAACAATGACAAACTGTAATTTTCCAAGTACGCTGTAAAAAGCAATGAATTATAGCCGTTGTGCCTGTTGCACAAGACTTGCTAAATATACAGAAATTTCGTATATTTAATAATGCAAGGCACAAAAATATTTCAAGAAAAGCTATTCAATCAATTTAGGCTAAGCGACCGCGTACCAGAAGAGAATTTCTACCGACGTCTTCGTGGAGCTATCGACCTTAATTTCCTTTACAAAAGGACTCAGAAATTCTATGGATCAAGCGGACAAAAAAGCATCGACCCTGTTGTATTCTTTAAGCTATGTTTGGTTGGTTATTTAGAAAATATAACAAGCGACCGTAAGCTTATATCACATTGTAGCATGCGCTTGGATATCTTGTATTTTTTAGGCTATGATATCGACGAAGAATTACCGTGGCATTCTACTATAAGCCGTACACGCCAACTATTTCCAGAAGCGGTATTTGAATCTGTTTTCACAAAAATATTTGGGCTATGTGTCTCGGCAGGTATGGTTGCCGGCCATACCCAGACCATAGATTCCGCCCCTGTAAAGGCCAATGCTTCTATGGATACTTTAGAACTGAAAGTGCCAGAAGAGGATTTAGAAGGGCATCTTCGGGAAATTCGTAACATCAGCCATCGAGATAAACAGAAGCCCTTAAGGCAATCTAAAGCAAACAAGGCCGATAAAGACCAACAAACCTTATCGGCTTCTACGAAAGAATTACAGGCCATAAAAAGGCGTAATGCCAAATGGGCAAAGGATCAAGATGCACGTCCAGGAGCTGGTGCTAAAGGCAGTCGCTATACCAGTAACAAGACCCATTACAGTCCCACCGATCCGGATGCGCGCATCAGTGTAAAACCGGGAAAGGCAAGAAAACTCAATTACCTTAGTCAACTTACAGTAGATACGGCAAACCATGTGATAAGTGATATAAGAGCGTACCATGCCGATGGCAAAGACAGTCAGCATTTACCAGATATCGTTAAGCGGGTAAAACAACGGCTTTGGAAAGCGGCACTGGTTTGGGAAAATTGTGTGGCCGACACGGGCTATAGCAGCGGCGAGAATTATGCCTTTCTAGAGGCAATAGGCCTAAAAAGTTTTATACCCGCCCACGGCACTTATAAGGGCGGTCCGGATGGATTTACCTATCACGAAAAGGAAGATTATTATACATGTCCTCAAGGCCAAATCATCCCCTTTAAAAAAGTGTTTATAGAAAAAAAGAACAACACCAAGAAGAAGGAATACCGCGGCTCAAAACCGTTGTGTTTGGACTGTCCAGTACGCACTGCATGCCTAGGGAAAACGGCACAGGAAAAGAAGTTTACCGTTACCTATTACCGCTCGGAATATGAGCGTAACATAGCCCGGGTAGAAAGCAACCAAGGGCGTTATATGAAAGGAAAAAGGCAGAGCACCGTAGAACCTGTATTTGGTACGCTCACACAATTTATGGGCCTAAGAAAAGTGAATACCATTGGAATTGAGCAGGCCAATAAATGCATGCAACTTTCTGCCATAGCCTACAACCTTAAAAAATATATGAAATTCATAGAAAAACGTACTAAAAGCGGAGCAGGGGCACAGACGCTTTATTTTAGTCTCAAAAATACCTTTTACAACCTTATAAACATGCTTTTAAAGCCTTTTAAAACACCAGAATTTTTAAGTCTATAAAAACAGAAACCGCCTTTAAAAGACGGTTTCTAATTATAATTTTAGGATACATTATGGGCTTGTGCAACGGTTACCGTTGTTGTACCCAGTTATTTATTTTTTTTCATTGTCTAAATTAAAATCCGAAATAGAACAATACCTTTTAGAAAATGACTTTTCTTTGGTCGACACTGACTATTCGTCTGATTGTCTTTTAGTTTATACTCACAACCGTTTAAAAACTTATAATGTTGAAATTCTTACTCTTCCAGAAATTAAGCACGTAGTATTAGATTTAGAATATATACATGGAAAAGATGAATTTAAAATCACACATATAAAGGATTTTCACGTAACGAGTTTAGATGCTCTTAAACTCATCCTTACTCACTCAATAGGTTCTCCATTATTCAATGAAGAGTTATTGTGTTGATTTATATGATTGTTATATCGCTTAATATATTTCTTAAAATCTTCAACACATGCTTTCAGTTCATTTTTTCTGTTTTTCTTTTTACTCGAATTTAGTTTTTTATAGGTTTTAGTTTTGACTATTTTTAGTCCACTTATATAAAAATTATAAGGGTCGTCCGATTTGCTTTCATTCAGTATTTCGTTTTGAAGTAGTTGTCCTAATTCAAATATGTCGGAATCATTATCACTTAAAAAAGATAGTTTATGTTCAACTTTACTTAAATGCTTAATTTTACTTTCTTTATCTTTCATTCTTGGTTGCTTTAATTGGGTACAACGGTTTGTATAAAGAAAGTTGCGTGTTTGTGAGCGAGGATTTTCCGAAGGAAAATCGGAAGCAAGCAAACAAGCAACGACCATTAGATTAAGCCAAAATAGCAATTTTTTTTATACGGTGTTGGCAACCGTTTTTTATTAATCATTTTTAATATTATCAATTATGGAATCAGTTTTTAAATTTTTATCAGTCTTTTGGTTAACCGGATTTTTTAAATGTATTTTTTCTAAATTTATAATTCTATTTTCAATTTCGGTTGATTTTTTGGACTCAATAATAGCCCAAATAGATATACAAATAATAATTACAGCATTGGCTACAGCAGCTATAATCTTAGCTACAGTCCAACTTTTATTAAGTATATATTGTTTGTATTTGTTTTTAAAACCGCCTTCAACATTTAAAAAAAATAAACCTTTTTGAGATGTTCTAGCTATAAAGTCGCCATGATATTTAATATCCTTAATAGCAATTTTATGATAATCTGACAATAAACCTTGTTCAACTAAATCCTTTGCTAAAGAATGCACAATATGAAAATCAATTTTAATTTCTTGAGATATTTTAGAAGTAATCATTTCGTCTTGGTATTTCACAAGCAACAAATCCATTATTCTATATTTTTCTCGTTTAGTCATTTCTCAAATGGTTGCCAACGGCTACGTATAAGATTAGTTGCGTTGGTTATAAACGCAATTTAACAAGTACAAACCTAGTAGAAAATCCGATAGGATTTTCGTAAGTAGGAGAGTACCAAGCAATTAATTTTATACAATGTTGTAAAACGTATTTTTATGACAGATTTAGAATTAAAATTAAAAGTTGAAAATGTATTATCAGAATTACATCCATTGTTAAGACAGGCAAAAAAACAAGGTTTAGTAACGAAGATAAAAAGAGATTTAATCAGCATTGGTAAAGAATCAAGTAAGGATTACGAGTATTTTTTTTCTGTTAAAATAGAATTTAGTCGTATGATTTAGAATCCCTTATTTGTCTGTTTAGCTCGTCGAAATCATCCACTATATTTTGTAGGGCTTCGTCTAAATGAATGTTGTTTTTTATAAAATCGTTACCGTACTTGTGGCTTAGAAATGAATATATTTTGTAAATATTCTTTTCAATTTTAGCTTGATTTACTAATGTGATTTCTAATAGCTCTCTGTCTGTGTAATTTGATAGTTCTTTTAGTTTCATAATATTTTTTATGTTTTACAAGTATTTTTAAAATAGTAGATATGTCGGAAAAAGAATTAATTATTGATGTTGTTGATTTACTTAAAACACTAGAAGGTAAATCTTTAAGAAGATGTCGTTTAATCCTTGAAGAGTCTTTAAGTACAGTTAACAATATAGCTTTTAACAACGAGTTAAAAATAAATGATTCTTTATTTGAAAAATACAAAAAAAACAGACTTGATAATTAATAAATATCATTGTCAATTTTTAGTGTTTTTAAAACATCTTTTAGGTCTTTGCTTATTGTTTCATTGTTATGAGTTATCAATACTAAAACGTACCAGATGATTTCGTTTTCAGGTATTGGGGGTTCTGCAAATGATTCAGCACCTAATTTAGGAACTGCTTTAAGTTCCGTTATTTTAAACTCCTTACCCTCTTTTCCGTATGGGAAATATGGTTTGGATTTCAAGTAGTCAAACTCTGTAACAAGTTTTTCTGCTTTTGATTTTGAGTAATTCATTTTATTCGATTTCGTTTTTATATGTTTTACAACGGTTTGTATAAAGAAAGTTGCGTGTTTGTGAGCGAGGATTTTCCGAAGGAAAATCGGAAGCAAGCAAACAAGCAACGACCATTAGATTAAGCCAAAATAGCAATTTTTTTTATACGGTGTTGGCAACCGTTTTTTATTAATCATTTTTAATATTATCAATTATGGAATCAGTTTTTAAATTTTTATCAGTCTTTTGGTTAACCGGATTTTTTAAATGTATTTTTTCTAAATTTATAATTCTATTTTCAATTTCGGTTGATTTTTTGGACTCAATAATAGCCCAAATAGATATACAAATAATAATTACAGCATTGGCTACAGCAGCTATAATCTTAGCTACAGTCCAACTTTTATTAAGTATATATTGTTTGTATTTGTTTTTAAAACCGCCTTCAACATTTAAAAAAAATAAACCTTTTTGAGATGTTCTAGCTATAAAGTCGCCATGATATTTAATATCCTTAATAGCAATTTTATGATAATCTGACAATAAACCTTGTTCAACTAAATCCTTTGCTAAAGAATGCACAATATGAAAATCAATTTTAATTTCTTGAGATATTTTAGAAGTAATCATTTCGTCTTGGTATTTCACAAGCAACAAATCCATTATTCTATATTTTTCTCGTTTAGTCATTTCTCAAATGGTTGCCAACGGTCTTGTGTATGGCTCGTTGCGTGCAAATTAGCGATTATTTTTCGGTTTAGGCACAAGCCAAATTTTTAAATTTTACTATTTATCTTACTTTTTGGAAATCGTCAAATTTAAAAATTTGGCGACTTTCCAAATACGCCTTAACTTCGATTAAGCAACTGATTATCAATGAGCTATACACGTTGTTGGCAACAGTATTTTATTTCGCATATTTAACTTTTTCTCCTTTTGAAATAAAAACTAATGCGTCAAAATGTTTAAACCAGTTAGTTTTATTTTCCTCAAGATTAAACATCCCTTGAAATTCCTTTTCCGAATATTCTGGATTCTCAATAATTAATTGTTTTGAGTCGATAAAATAATTCTTTTTAGTTGTTGGTAAAAAGTGTAGTAAATTTTCATCATCTTTCTTTGATTTCTCTATCCATTTCTCTTTTCGATATGGCATATGTATTGATGAAATTGCAATATGATAAGAAATATTAGGGTTCATATTTACGAATTGTCCTCCCATAGTTTGACCTTTCATAAATTCGTATTCATATTTTGCCATATGTGCATTTGCCAACCATACAATGAATTTCTTTTCAGGCATTGATTTTACTAAAAAATCTAAATTTTTTGCCATTTGGCTGTCTCTAATTGTAATACCTTTTTTATTACTTTTATGTGTTGAATTTATAAGAATATCGCTCTTATAGCTTTTTAAGAATTGAGTCCAAAGCTTGTCTTTTTGTACTTTGTCATTTACTAATAACTCGTCCACATAACTAACTAATTTTGCAAGTTTTGATTTCCCTATTACCTTGTTTGCTTTTTTTCTGTTTTTAATATATTTTTCAGTTAAATCGATAAATTTTTCGTCGATGCTTATTGAGTTTTCATTTAAAAATTCAGTTAGTTTTATTGTGAAATTATTCCAAGTATATCCTGAACCCATTTGATTGTCAAATCCCCAAATGGTCACATTATGTTCCTTTAAAAATTCAAATAGGTTTTTACATTGAAGTGAACGCGACCAAAATGAGTACAAGTTTATCTTGTTATGGTCAAAGTATAGTCCGAAGAAGTCGCCTTCAAAAGCAATGTCTTTATATCCTTTCTCTAATACTAAGTATTTAACAAATTCAGTTTTGGCTAAAAAGTCTGACCCAATATGATGTTCCGCTTCTCCCAAGAAAACAACTTTTTTGTTTGTTAAATTCTTGTTTAAAATTTCTTTGACCTCTTTTGTTAGCAAATTTTCCATTGAGTTCAATTCGTGAATATTCTTCTCTATTTGAGCTAAAATAGAATTTAGACCAAAAACTATAAAAAGTATTACTGTCGTTTTTTTCATATTGTTGCCAACGGCTACGTATAATATTAGTTGCGTTGGTTATAAACGCAATTTAACAAGTACAAACCTATTAGAAAATCCGATAGGATTTTCGTAAGTAGGCGAGTACCAAGCAATTAATTTTATACAATGTTGGCAAATCGTTTTTAATTTAAAATCAGTTATATGAGGGTTTCTCAAACATTCAGGAAAAACACAAATTCAGATTCAGATTCAATATTATCCATATTTCTAAATGAAATCGATAATAAAACAAAACTTGAAGATGTTTTGAAGGAAGTAGAAGATATTTATTCTACTCATTTTCCGAATTAAAGTTCTTAAGGTTATAATTTAAAGTCCTTATAGTGTCAAAAGCATTTGGGTCTAATCTTAATCCTTCAGAATGGATGTTATTAAACTCGTTTATGCTTTTTGAAAATCCGTTTAATGCTTTAATTAGTTTTTCTGCGGTTTCGTTGTCAAGGGTCATATTATTAAGTTTATGTGTGAGTTAAAATTAAATGGTCGGTTTGTTTGGTCTAATGATGAAAAGTCAGAAGTCAAGTTTGTGCTTTATTCGGAAAACACCAATTCCGAAACCAATAAAGGTTTTTCTCGAACGACTGACGATAATATAAGTTGATTATTAATTATTTGCGCTATGCAAAAAACACAATATTTACCAAATTTTCCATTTTGTCTGAAATCAGTCAATTCGGATTTTGAGTAATCCAAATCATAGATATTAAATACTTTTGAGTTTTTGTTATCTACGATTGATAAGTTCATTTTTTCATTTTTAGTTGGTCGGAATACAATATTTATTTCGTCTCTTGTAAGTTTGTTTTGCAGAAATTTATAGGATTCTATTCCGTCCTTGTCGTTTGAAAATATTATTGCAATAACTGGTGGTTCTATATCGTAATTATCGGTCTTAATGAACCTAATTTTTATTGCTTTTTGGAAAGATTGTTCAAATTCATTTTCTGTCATAGAATGGTCTTTTTAAATGTTTGCCAACGGTCTCGGCTATGAGTAGTTGCGTGGATTAGCACTTAACTTTACAAGTACACACCAAACTGAAAATCCGCGAGGATTTTCAGAAGTAGGCGAGAACAAGCAATTACTTATAGCCATTGTTGTGCCTTCGTTGTTTTATTATTTTAAAATTTCTTTAATAAATCGGTTTTAGTTGTTTTTACATTTTTTTTATAGGAAACCGTTAGAGTATATTGCATTTCTAAATTCCCAGTTTCATTTATACTTGTATCAGCCAATTCAAAAAGAACACTTAGTGATATATTTTTACTATCCCAATAAGACATAGAACCAACTTTTCCTGCTAAATCAAATATCTCATTATTTAATAATTCGGGTTTCTTTTCTAAAACACTTGAATACATTGCACTCAAATATGTATAATCATTAATAGCCTCTGTGCTTGAATTTTTGGCATCTGTTTCTGTTTTAACGGCAACATTATAAACTTTAACTACTTTTATTTCTTTTAAAAGTTTCGTTTTTATGTCAAAAACTAGAACGAGAGCATTCATTTTTTTATCAAATATTGTTAATAGTTCATCAGGAGCGTTGATAATATTACAAACAAATTCTTCGTCATTCTGAAAACATTGACTTTCGTAATTCTTAAATTCTGACGCATGAGAGCCGATTTTTATTGATTTAAATCCGTTTTTTTCATCTAAAAGAAATAGCTTATCATTTGAATTATCATCATAATTTTCTAGAACAAGTTGATTTCCAATAATCTTGTAAGCCCCTAATTTCTCAAGAACTGTTTGTCCTAAAAGCAAGGGTGCTTTTTGTTCAAGCACAATAGAAGCTTTTATGTCATTTAGTATTATTCCACCAATTTCAATAGTCTTTAAGTTAACTGTTAGACCTTCAGTCACAGCACCATTAGCAAGACTATAATATTCAGTCTCCCCCATATCTTCTTTGTTCAGATAGCCATTTTTTATCATAAATAGGGCTTCTGTTTCTGAAATGGAAACTCTTGAAGCTCCTGTGTCTAAAATAAATTTTAAGGGAAGATTATTGACTTTACAGGGCAAAAAATAAACACCATTGATTTTCTCCATATCTATTTTTGTTTGAGAAAATGCGTTTAGAAAGGAGATAAAGAAGAATATAAATAAAATGAATTTATACATAAATTTTAATTTTAAAAAAACAGATAGATTTAACTTTGCCCAAGATTATTAGGAACTAATTTCAATAAAACCCTTTTTTTCATCAAAAAAACAATTCAATTCTCCTAAATGTTCTTCCAAACTATAAATGTTATATACAATAAAAGTTCCACCGAAGTCTTCTAAATCAACGGAGTATCCTTGATTGGTTGAGTGTCTAACTTCTTCAAAACTTAGTGTTTTGTCTTTTGGTTTTAGAATTTTGGTCAATTCTGTAAAAGCGTTTTCAATTTTATCGTCAAAATCTTGCTTTGTAAAATTTCCCCTTTCAGTCAGTTTGTAATTATAGGTTTTCATGTTTTTCTTCGAATCAAACTTTAATAAGTCCTTTGTTTAATGATGTGTCTCTGGTTTTTGCTCGGTCAACCGCAATGAGGCACAACGGCTACGTATAAGATTAGTTGCGTTGGTTATAAACGCAATTTAACAAGTACAAACCTAGTAGAAAATCCGATAGGATTTTCGTAAGTAGGAGAGTACCAAGCAATTAATTTTATACAATGTTGTAAAACGTATTTTTAATTTTAGTTAAGTTTATATGTCAAAAACAATAGAAATTAAAGAATTGTCACTTAATGAATTAAATCAAAAGGCAATACAAATAGGAAAACAATTAGATGGTTTGTCTGTTAATCAGTCAAATTATATACTTAACAGAGTAAGACAAGATATGAGTTCTAATTCATTCGTTAAGTTTAGTCAAGTGTTAGGGATTCAATCTCACTAGCAACTTTGTCCCATGATTGGTTTATTGAAAATGAAACATTCGTATCAGATTCTTGCTTTATATTTAACGTTATTTGGGTTTTCCCATTTTTGTTTTCTATTAAAGCGACATTTGATACATTAAAAGTTTTATTTCCGTCTTCGGTAAGATAGGTTATAAATTTTGTTTTCATAATTATGTTTTACAAGTATTTTTAAAATAGTAGATATGTCGGAAAAAGAATTAATTATTGATGTTGTTGATTTACTTAAAACACTAGAAGGTAAATCTTTAAGAAGATGTCGTTTAATCCTTGAAGAGTCTTTAAGTACAGTTAACAATATAGCTTTTAACAACGAGTTAAAAATAAATGATTCTTTATTTGAAAAATACAAAAAAAACAGACTTGATAATTATTAATTATCATTGTCAATTTTTAGTGTTTTTAAAACATCTTTTAGGTCTTTGCTTATTGTTTCATTGTTATGAGTCATCAATACTAAAACGTGCCAGATGATTTCGTTTTCAGGTATTGGGGGTTCTGCAAATGATTCAGCACCTAATTTAGGAACTGCTTTAAGTTCAGTTATTTTAAACTCCTTACCCTCTTTTCCGTATGGGAAATATGGTTTGGATTTCAAGTAGTCAAACTCTGTAACAAGTTTTTCTGCTTTTGATTTTGAGTAATTCATTTTATTCGATTTCGTTTTTATATGTTTTACAACGGCTACGTATAAGATTAGTTGCGTTGGTTATAAACGCAATTTAACAAGTACAAACCTAGTAGAAAATCCGATAGGATTTTCGTAAGTAGGAGAGTACCAAGCAATTAATTTTATACAATGTTG
This sequence comes from Seonamhaeicola sp. S2-3, assembly GCF_001971785.1. Lineage (NCBI taxonomy): Bacteria > Pseudomonadati > Bacteroidota > Flavobacteriia > Flavobacteriales > Flavobacteriaceae > Seonamhaeicola > Seonamhaeicola sp. S2-3. The sequence goes on from NZ_CP019389.1 coordinate 3,083,738, forward strand.
TAAAACGTATTTTTAATTTTAGTTAAGTTTATATGTCAAAAACAATAGAAATTAAAGAATTGTCACTTAATGAATTAAATCAAAAGGCAATACAAATAGGAAAACAATTAGATGGTTTGTCTGTTAATCAGTCAAATTATATACTTAACAGAGTAAGACAAGATATGAGTTCTAATTCATTCGTTAAGTTTAGTCAAGTGTTAGGGATTCAATCTCACTAGCAACTTTGTCCCATGATTGGTTTATTGAAAATGAAACATTCGTATCAGATTCTTGCTTTATATTTAACGTTATTTGGGTTTTCCCATTTTTGTTTTCTATTAAAGCGACATTTGATACATTAAAAGTTTTATTTCCGTCTTCGGTAAGATAGGTTATAAATTTTGTTTTCATAATTATGTTTTACAAGTATTTTTAAAATAGTAGATATGTCGGAAAAAGAATTAATTATTGATGTTGTTGATTTACTTAAAACACTAGAAGGTAAATCTTTAAGAAGATGTCGTTTAATCCTTGAAGAGTCTTTAAGTACAGTTAACAATATAGCTTTTAACAACGAGTTAAAAATAAATGATTCTTTATTTGAAAAATACAAAAAAAACAGACTTGATAATTATTAATTATCATTGTCAATTTTTAGTGTTTTTAAAACATCTTTTAGGTCTTTGCTTATTGTTTCATTGTTATGAGTCATCAATACTAAAACGTGCCAGATGATTTCGTTTTCAGGTATTGGGGGTTCTGCAAATGATTCAGCACCTAATTTAGGAACTGCTTTAAGTTCAGTTATTTTAAACTCCTTACCCTCTTTTCCGTATGGGAAATATGGTTTGGATTTCAAGTAGTCAAACTCTGTAACAAGTTTTTCTGCTTTTGATTTTGAGTAATTCATTTTATTCGATTTCGTTTTTATATGTTTTACAACGTGTACGTATAAGATTAGTTGCGTTGGTTATAAACGCAATTTAACAAGTACAAACCTAGTAGAAAATCCGATAGGATTTTCGTAAGTAGGAGAGTACCAAGCAATTAATTTTATACAATGTTGTAAAACGTATTTTTATGACAGATTTAGAATTAAAATTAAAAGTTGAAAATGTATTATCAGAATTACATCCATTGTTAAGACAGGCAAAAAAACAAGGTTTAGTAACGAAGATAAAAAGAGATTTAATCAGCATTGGTAAAGAATCAAGTAAGGATTACGAGTATTTTTTTTCTGTTAAAATAGAATTTAGTCGTATGATTTAGAATCCCTTATTTGTCTGTTTAGCTCGTCGAAATCATCCACTATATTTTGTAGGGCTTCGTCTAAATGAATGTTGTTTTTTATAAAATCGTTACCGTACTTGTGGCTTAGAAATGAATATATTTTGTAAATATTCTTTTCAATTTTAGCTTGATTTACTAATGTGATTTCTAATAGCTCTCTGTCTGTGTAATTTGATAGTTCTTTTAGTTTCATAATATTTTTTATGTTTTACAAGTATTTTTAAAATAGTAGATATGTCGGAAAAGGAATTACATAAGTCAAAAGTCGAAGTCTTTAGATTGTTAAATGGTCGTCCAGTCAGAGATTGTCTGCAAATATTAAAATCGGCTATAAAAGAATATAAAGAATTTGCTTTGTCTAATGTTTTAGATGTGTCCAATAAAGAATATGACGATTGGGCTGAAAACGAATACATTAAAAGTTAGTTAGGAACATTATCTATATCATGTTGTATTTTTAGTCTGGAAAGCACGTCAACAAGGTCTTTCCTTATTTCGGTTTCTCCATCTGAAATTACAACAAGAACGTGATAGTTTTCTTTTATAGGTTCTTTATATTGTTTCTTGCTGTCCGATTTAGCGTATCTTTCAGCTCCAAGTTTATTAATAGTTTCTAAAGAAGTTATTTTAAACTCCTTACCCTCTTTTCCGTATGGGAAATATGGTTTGGATTTCAAGTAGTCAAACTCTGTAACAAGTTTTTCTGCTTTTGATTTTGAGTAATTCATTTTATTCGATTTCGTTTTTATATGTTTTACAACGTGTACGTATAAGATTAGTTGCGTTGGTTATAAACGCAATTTAACAAGTACAAACCTAGTAGAAAATCCGATAGGATTTTCGTAAGTAGGAGAGTACCAAGCAATTAATTTTATACAATGTTGTAAAACGTATTTTTAATTTTAGTTAAGTTTATATGTCAAAAACAATAGAAATTAAAGAATTGTCACTTAATGAATTAAATCAAAAGGCAATACAAATAGGAAAACAATTAGATGGTTTGTCTGTTAATCAGTCAAATTATATACTTAACAGAGTAAGACAAGATATGAGTTCTAATTCATTCGTTAAGTTTAGTCAAGTGTTAGGGATTCAATCTCACTAGCAACTTTGTCCCATGATTGGTTTATTGAAAATGAAACATTCGTATCAGATTCTTGCTTTATATTTAACGTTATTTGGGTTTTCCCATTTTTGTTTTCTATTAAAGCGACATTTGATACATTAAAAGTTTTATTTCCGTCTTCGGTAAGATAGGTTATAAATTTTGTTTTCATAATTATGTTTTACAAGTATTTTTAAAATAGTAGATATGTCGGAAAAAGAATTAATTATTGATGTTGTTGATTTACTTAAAACACTAGAAGGTAAATCTTTAAGAAGATGTCGTTTAATCCTTGAAGAGTCTTTAAGTACAGTTAACAATATAGCTTTTAACAACGAGTTAAAAATAAATGATTCTTTATTTGAAAAATACAAAAAAAACAGACTTGATAATTATTAATTATCATTGTCAATTTTTAGTGTTTTTAAAACATCTTTTAGGTCTTTGCTTATTGTTTCATTGTTATGAGTCATCAATACTAAAACGTGCCAGATGATTTCGTTTTCAGGTATTGGGGGTTCTGCAAATGATTCAGCACCTAATTTAGGAACTGCTTTAAGTTCAGTTATTTTAAACTCCTTACCCTCTTTTCCGTATGGGAAATATGGTTTGGATTTCAAGTAGTCAAACTCTGTAACAAGTTTTTCTGCTTTTGATTTTGAGTAATTCATTTTATTCGATTTCGTTTTTATATGTTTTACAACGGCTACGTATAATATTAGTTGCGTTGGTTATAAACGCAATTTAACAAGTACAAACCTATTAGAAAATCCGATAGGATTTTCGTAAGTAGGCGAGTACCAAGCAATTAATTTTATACAATGTTGGCAAATCGTTTTTAATTTAAAATCAGTTATATGAGGGTTTCTCAAACATTCAGGAAAAACACAAATTCAGATTCAGATTCAATATTATCCATATTTCTAAATGAAATCGATAATAAAACAAAACTTGAAGATGTTTTGAAGGAAGTAGAAGATATTTATTCTACTCATTTTCCGAATTAAAGTTCTTAAGGTTATAATTTAAAGTCCTTATAGTGTCAAAAGCATTTGGGTCTAATCTTAATCCTTCAGAATGGATGTTATTAAACTCGTTTATGCTTTTTGAAAATCCGTTTAATGCTTTAATTAGTTTTTCTGCGGTTTCGTTGTCAAGGGTCATATTATTAAGTTTATGTGTGAGTTAAAATTATTTAGTTATTTATGTCAGATATAAAGCATGAAATAGAGTTTAGTTCCAATTCCAATATGGTTGGTGTTTCTCGTATTGAGAATAACGATTATTCAACAAGAAAAACACATTATTTGAGTATTGGAAGTATTTGGGATGCGGTTCAATTTCATTCAGAGCATTTGTCAAAACAGCCATTCAACGCTTCTTTAAAAGATAATTCAATATCTTTTCGAGAGTCAGAATCTAGTTTGTCAAATAATTCAGTAAAACCGTAACGTATTTCATATGCGTCTACATATATTCTGTAAATTTTGTCAAACTCTAAGTTTTGTTTTTTTAATATGTCTGTGTATTGTTCTTTGATTATTGCTATTTTTTCAATAAAGCAGTCATTCATACAGTCAGACATTTTACTAAATTTATAAACTTTTGTCATAGAATGGTCTTTTTAAATGTTTGCCAACGGCTACGTATAAGGTTAGTTGCGTTGGTTAAGAACGCAATTTAACAAGTACAAACCTAGTAGAAAATCCGCGAGGATTTTCGTAAGTAGGCGAGTACCGAGCAATTAATTTTATACAATGTTGTAGCAAGTTTTTAATTCAGTCTAATGTTTGTTTATTCTTTAAATAAAGGTCAATTATATTCTTCTCCAACTTTAGGTTCTGGCAATAAATTCTATTCAATTAATTCGGATTTATCCAAGAGTTCAAAGGAAAAGACGGTTGGATTAGTTCAGTATTCTTTCCGTCCTTGTAAGCAATGAGTAAATCATTCACAGTTGAGTTTTCAAGCCACAACAATTGAGGGTATGTTTCTTTTTTTAGTTTGGTTTCAAGTATCAAAGTCAATCCACAACTGATAACATCAAGTCCAATTGTGTAGCAACCATTTGATTCAGGTTTGCTTTTCAAATTAAAACCTTTTTCCATTATTGCTTTATGTAAATTTTCAGCTCTTTTTTTATCTTTTCCATATAGAATTACTGCTTTTCGTCCTTGCTGTTCAAAGAAAGCAATATCATTAAATTCAATGTCTTTTATATTCATATTGTCCGTATTTTTTCTTAAATTTGCTACAACAGTTGAATAAACACAATTGTGTTTATCTACATTATATTTATTTCGGTAAATATAATTATTTTTCTTACAAATCTAATGGGTTTTTTATAAAATTAAAACTGCTTTTTGCTACATGGGTATAGATTTCTGTAGTTTTGGTCGAATTGTGCCCCAATAAAAGTTGAATGTACCTTATGTCTGTTCCGTCTTCTAATAAATGAGTAGCAAAACTATGTCTTAATGTATGTGGTGTAACGTGTTTTTTTAATTTAATTTTATTAGCAGCTGCAGAAAGGATGTTAGATATGCTAGTTGCACTATACTTTTCTTTTTTTTGACCTTCAAATAAATATTTGTTTGGTTTGTATTGTAGATAGTATTTTCTTAAATCTTTTAATACGGTATGAGATAGTAAAGTGTATCTGTCTTTGTTTCCTTTTGCATTGTTAACTTTAATGAGCATACGACTACTATCTATGTCTTCTATTTTCAGATTAATAAGTTCGCTGCGCCTTAAGCCTGCAGAATATAGTAAAGATAAAATGCATCTGTGTTTTATGTTATTGGTGGCGTTTATTAGTTGTTGTATCTCTGTTTTTGATAACACAACGGGCAGCTTTTTTTGCTTTCTAGGGCGTTCTATTTGGTAAAATCTGTTAGGAAGCCCCAACACAACTTCATAGTAAAACTTAATGCTGTTTATACTTTGGTTAATATATGAGGTAGACCAGTTGTTTTGGGTTAAATATATTAAATAGTTTCTAACATCTAATTCATCTATAAGATCTATGTCTTTATGAGGAAAATGATTAATAAATCTTTCAAAGCAAGAAATATAGGTTTTTGCAGTATTATTGGCATATTGCTTTAATTCTAACTTATCTAGATAAGAATCTGGACAACATCTGTAATTTTCAGGTTTCTTCCTGTTTCTAAACCATTGTACATCAAAAACTTCGTTTAATGCTTTAGAGTTAGATTTAGAAAAAAAATAATTTGTATTTACCCAGGCAACGCCTCTAAATAAGTTGAAAATATTACTAAGGTTTGCTTTATTATTAGGTAAACAATACATGCCAAATTCAGAATTCCATCTAATATCTTGAAGTTCTTTTATAAGGCTATTTAAAACTTTATCAGATTGAAATTGCAAACCAATGTACTTTTTTTGGTTTATTAATAAATGTTTTAAAGTTATATTTTTGTTTGTTTTCATATCATTTTTCTTAAAATTAAAAGAAACAGAAAACATAACCGTACGTTAAACGTATAATATTCGTATAATTTACTGTTATAAGTGTATAAACAATGAGAGATAGAAAAATGTGTAAGTTTTGTGGTAAAGAACTTCAAGGAAGATCTGATAAAATTTATTGTGATGTTCATTGCAAAAGTTCTTATCATTACAAGCGCTCATTAGAAGGTAAACCAACGTTCTATAATAGGGTAGATAAACAGTTGAAATTGAATAGGCGTATTCTAAAATCATTTAATAAGGCTGGTAAAACAACGGTTAGGGCAACTGTTTTGTTAAGTCAAGGCTTTAGCCCTAAGTTTTTTACTCATTATTGGAAGAATGGTAGAGGAGATGTGTACTTTTTTGTTTATGAATACGGATTTTTAAAAAAGACTGAAAAGGGAAGAGACAAGTATGTGCTTGTACAGTGGCAAGATTATATGGATACATAAATTCTGAAAAGCCTTTAAGTGTTTTTTTAGCCTAGTTCCCATCCAGGTCAAAATAGGCTCTGTTATTTCATAATATATTAATTGCTAAATATTTATAAAACAGGATACTTTAATTGGTGAAAAAAGTTGATGTTTTATGTGATGTTCTGTCTTTTTAAATTGAGGATAATTTTATTATCATTTTTTGAATTGAATATTTTATATAAGAAAAATATCAAGTATTAAGAAAGAAAAAAAATGTTAAAAAAAAGTGACATTTTATAATAATTGTGTCACAAAAAAACAGTATTCTCTATTCGTACACAAAATATATATTCTAAACAAAATGTATAATGTAAAATCTTGCATGGAGTTGGAGTTTTAAGGTAAATGATTTAAGCGTAATGACTAAAATAAAAGGCGTATATCTTTTTAGTATTTTTTTTATGATTACCAATATGGTAATAGCAGATATTCCTGTTAATAAGTTGATAGATTTAAAGAATGAAAAATCTAAACAAGCATTTATTAAGTTAGAATTTTTCGAATCTATAAAATATGCAGATGAAGCACTAAAATCATCAGAGGGCTTAGGGTACTCTAAAGGAATAACAATTGCTTCGTTGTATTTAGCAAAAGCTTTTTTAGAGTTGGGAGATTACAAGAAGGCGCTTTATTACATAAATAAGGCAGAACAAGAATCTTTTTTTTCAGAATATATCAATATGCAAGTAGAGTCTTATAGGTTGAAAGGAAGAATATATGGCATGCTTAATATGAATGTTAAAGCAGAGGAAGAGTTTAAAAAACAACTTTTAAATTCTTCTAAAATAGAGAATGAGGAACAGAAGAATATGTCTTTATTTTGGTCTTATCAAAATTTAAATTTTATATATGTTAAAACAAAACAAGTAGATTCAATAAATAAATATTTAAACCTACAATTGCTATCTCAAAATAAACTAGATGAATCTCAGAATTTTTATGGTATTAGTGAGACATATGGGTTAATAGCTGATAATTTTTTGACACAAGATAAATATGAGGAGGCAAGAATTTATATAGATAAATCCTTTCAGATTTTAAAAAAATACAATTCAAGATATTTATTTAAAGTTTATCAAAGGTATGGAGATTATGAAAAAGCTATAGGAGATGAAGAAGAGGCACTAAAATATTACAAATTAGCACTTCTTAATGCGTTGAAATTAAAGGATATGGACGCTGCTAAAGTTTATTACAAAGTAATTTCAGATTTCTTAATAGATATAAAAAAAGATATAAATGCAGGAAAAGAATATTTGATTAGATACAATAAGATTAATGATTCATTAAATAAAATTAACTCTCATATATTAGATGATATCTACGTAAATATTATTAAAGAACAGCGTTTATTAAATAAAAAAGAAAATAACAGCTATAAATATATTGTTCTTGGATTAGGTTTAGTTTCGTCTTTAGCTCTAATACATTTAGAGAAAAAAAGAAGAAAGTATAAGAACAAAATAAAAATAAAAACAACAGAAACTATAGATAAAAGTAATACTATAAATCAATTAGAAGAACAACTTAAAGATTCAAGGTTTAAGGATATGATGAAATTAGCCCAAAAAAACAGTCCAGATTTCATAATATTATTTGAAGAATTGTATCCAGATGTTGTAAAAAAAATAAAATTAATTAACCCTGATGTCACTGCATCCGAAATTTCTTTTTTGGCACTATCATATTTAAATTTTTCTACTAAGCAAATTTCTCAAATATTAAACGTTACAGTTCGTGCAATTCAAATTAGAAAAAATAGACTTAGAAAAAAATACGGTATTCCTTCAGATGTTGATTTTAATTTTTGGTATCAACAATTAACGAGTATTTAAATTACTACATATTATGTTAAGTAGTGCTATAATGAATTGCTGTAGTTAAGTTTGTTGTAAATTATATAGTTTTTTATATACCTCTACTTTTGGATCATGACCAAAAGTTGTGAGTAGATTGAATAAATAGTTAAATGGTTCTCTTAAAAAAGACAACGTATTGAAACTTGCATTAGCCCCATTAAAGTTTGTATAATTATATCAGGATTTATTTATTAACCTGTATAGCTATTTTAGAACGGGTCATACCACTCACCATTCACCATTCACTTCTCACTCCTATAGATGCCCTATAGATATCCTATGGATGTCCTATGGATATCCTATGCCTTACCTATGAATAAAATTATTAAATTTTCCCAGATCATAACCAATTGTTGTGTTTAGGCAAAAATTGGTCATAATCCATACAAATGAAGAATTTCATTAGTTTTAGTGTGTTTCACTAAATCAAAGTTGTCAATTAAGAATTCAGGTAAAAACAGTTTTAATAAATCTAAGGTAAGTTCCTATACAATAATTTTAAAACTTCAAAACTAAAACTATCTTAATTCACACAACTTTTGGTCATGATCCCTACTTTTTCCAGAATTTTCTTTGTATTTCTTCTTAAAACTTAAGGAGAAATACTTCCTACTTACACGTTCTATAAAAGATGTAACAACAACTTTTACACAAGCAGATTAAAAGTAATTACTTCATTTTACAAATCTTATCAAAAGCCTTGAATAAATCCTTCAGGGCAACATCATTTTATTTCAATATAAAGAACGTTAGATAAGAATTCTATTCTAAAATAAACACTGTATTCTATCCATATTTATGTTTTTTTATCGATAAGTATTGATTTTACACAAATGTGAAATGTTTGTGATAGGCTGTTTTTGTGAAAAAATCTTACTTTTTTACATTTTTGTTGCCCAAAATTATGAATAAATAATGGTGCCTAAAAAGCATCTAGCTAAGAGGGAAATCAGAGGGAAATCACAAATTTAAAATCAATTTTAAAAAGTCATTAAGAAAAAGAGAGGTTTGTACAATTTAGTTGGCAAACGGTTTTCATTTCTGTATAAGTTGATATGTGAATTTTTATCGACTAGCAATTTATTAATAAATAGAATTATAAATATAATTAAAACAACTCATTTAATAAACACTACACGTTTCATTATGAAAAAACTATTACTGTTAATAACGTTAATCGCAGGGAATTTTATCTACGCTCAAGTAGGAATTGGCACAGATATGCCTAATCCTTCAACGCAATTAGAGGTAAAATCTTCAAACAGAGGAGTTTTGATGCCTCAAGTACCACTAACAAGTGCTACAGACCAAACAACTATAAGTGCGGGTAACGTAGAAAGTTTATTAGTCTATAATACTAGTACCAATGCAACGCTTTCACCTGGTTATTATTATTGGTATCAAGGAAGCTGGCATAGATTAACTAATGAATCTGATTTACCAGACAATATAGTATACTGGGATGTTGTAAATAATCAATTTACATATGTAGATGAGTATGGTAATACTCAAATTATTAATATCTCAGATTTAGAGACTTTAACTGTTTTAACAGACAATGGCGATGGCACTTTCACTTATACAGATGAAGATGGTAATGATGTAACTTTCGATGCGAACACTACTTCAATGGCAGACAATGGCGATGGGACTTACACCTTAACTAACGCCAATGGTGACAGTATCGTAGTGGATACTAATGCCAACACAAGTGCCTATGACAATAGCAACAGTGGTTTAACCTCTACAAATGTACAAGGGGCATTAGATGAATTAGCAAACGACTTAGCCAATACAACTGATGCCTTAGTAGATAATGGCGATGGAACCTTCACTCACACTGCAGTAGATGGAACCGTAGTAACTTTCGATGCCAACACGACATCAATGGTAGATAATGGTGATGGCACTTACACCTTAACTAACGCCAATGGCGACAGTATCGTAGTGGATACCAATGCCAACACGAGTTCGTATGATAATACGAATAGTGGTTTAGCCTCTACAAACGTACAAGATGCATTAGATGAATTAGCCAACGACTTAGCCAATACAACTGATGCCTTAGTAGATAATGGCGATGGAACCTTCACTCACACCGCAGTAGATGGTACAGTAGTAACTTTCGATGCGAACACTACTTCAATGGCAGACAATGGCGATGGGACTTACACCTTAACTAACGCCAATGGCGACAGTATCGTAGTCAATACCAATGCCAACACAAGTACCTATGATAATACGAATAGTGGTTTAGCTTCTACAAACGTACAAGATGCATTAGATGAATTAGCCAACGACTTAGCCAATACAACTGATGCCTTAGTAGATAATGGTAATGGAACATTTACACACACCGCAGTAGATGGCACAGTAGTAACCTTCGATGCGAACACCACATCAATGGCAGATAATGGTGATGGCACTTACACCTTAACTAACGCCAATGGCGACAGTATCGTAGTGGATACCAATGCCAACACGAGTTCGTATGATAATACGAATAGTGGTTTAGCCTCTACAAACGTACAAGATGCATTAGATGAATTAGCCAACGACTTAGCCAATACAACTGATGCCTTAGTAGATAATGGTAATGGAACATTTACACACACCGCAGTAGATGGTACAGAAGTAACTTTCGATGCGAACACCACATCAATGACAGACAATGGCAATGGTACTTACACCTTAACCAACGCCAATGGTAATAGTATCGTAGTCGATACTAATGCCAACACAAGTACCTATGATAATACGAATAGTGGTTTAGCTTCTACAAACGTACAAGACGCATTAGATGAATTAGCCAACGACTTAGCCAATACAACCGATGCCTTAGTAGATAATGGTGATGGCACCTTCACACACACCGCAGTTAATGGCACAGAAGTAACTTTCGATGCAAACACAACTTCAATGGTAGACAATGGCAATGGTACTTACACCTTGACTAACGCCAATGGTAATAGTATCGTAGTCGATACCAATGCCAACACGAGTACCTATGATAATACGAATAGTGGTTTAGCTTCTACAAACGTACAAGACGCATTAGATGAATTAGCAGGCAACTTAGCCAATACAACCGATGCCTTAGTAGATAATGGCGATGGCACCTTCACACACACCGCAGTAGATGGCACAGAAGTAACTTTCGATGCGAATACCACCTCAATGACAGACAATGGCAATGGTACTTACACTTTAACTAACGCCAATGGTAATAGTATCGTAGTGGATACCAATGCCAACACGAGTTCGTATGATAATACGAATAGTGGTTTAGCTTCTACAAACGTACAAGATGCATTAGATGAATTAGCAAACGACTTAGCCAATACAACTGATGCCTTAGTAGATCATGGAGACGGAACATTTACACACACCGCAGTTAATGGCACAGAAGTAACTTTCGATGCGAATACGACAAGTGTTGATGTTGAAAATGGCGTTTACACTTTTACCGATGGTAAAGGCCATGTAATCACTACAATAGATACCAATGCCGATGCCCTAGGTTTTGATAATTCAACCAGCAGTTTAACATCAACTAATGTACAAGATGCCATAGAAGAATTATTAGGTACTATAAGTGTAGGAGCGGGTGTAAATTTAGTTGATAATACAGATGGCAGCTTTAGCTTGGTAGCAAGTAATGGCACAGTAATAAGTACTGTTACCAAATCAGATTTAACAGATTCAGGAAATGGAGCATACACTTTTACCAATGGAGATGGAACAGATATATCATTTGATGTAAATACAGTAGATGTTTCTTTAAATACAACTACTAATGAATATGAGTTTAAAGATTCAGAAGGAAATGTAATAGGTAGCATTGATATGAATGCTGATAACGTAGCTTATGATAATACAGCTTCAGGATTGTTGGCTACAAATGTACAAGGGGCATTAGATGAATTAGCAAACGACTTAGCCAATACAACTGATGCCTTAGTAGATCATGGAGACGGAACATTTACACACACCGCAGTTAATGGCACAGAAGTAACTTTCGATGCAAACACGACAAGTGTTAATGTTGAAAATGGCGTTTACACTTTTACCGATGGTAAAGGCCATGTAATCACTACAATAGATACCAATGCCGATGCCCTAGGTTTTGATAATTCAACCAGCAGTTTAACATCTACTAATGTACAAGATGCCATAGAAGAATTATTAGGTACTATAAGTGTAGGAGCGGGTGTAAATTTAGTTGATAATACAGATGGCAGCTTTAGCTTGGTAGCAAGTAATGGCACAGTAATAAGTACTGTTACCAAATCAGATTTAACAGATTCAGGAAATGGAGCATACACTTTTACCAATGGAGATGGAACAGATATATCATTTGATGTAAATACAGTAGATGTTTCTTTAAATACAACTACTAATGAATATGAGTTTAAAGATTCAGAAGGAAATGTAATAGGTAGCATTGATATGAATGCTGATAACGTAGCTTATGATAATACAGCTTCAGGATTGTTGGCTACAAATGTACAAGGGGCATTGGATGAATTAGCTAACCAAAAAGGAGATTTAACTGTAAATGGAGGATTAGAATTTACAGGAGGGACAGATGGAGTTGATAAACTTTTATCAGATGCCAGAATACAAATAGCTGATGGCGGAATTACTACAGCCAAAATAGCAGATAATGCAGTAACTACAGATAAGATAGCAGATGATGCAGTAACTACAGATAAGATAGTTAGTGGTAATGCAGGAGAGGTTCTTGTTACAAATACTAATGGCGATGTAACTTGGGTGAATCAAGAAGATTTCGTAAAAGATTTAGAAACCTTAACCTCTCTCACTTACAATGAAACAGATAACAAACTTAGTTACAAGGATGAATTAGGGAATACTAATGAGATTCAATTAAATAATACAAGTCTTAGTTATAATTCTGCTACCCAAGAGTTAGTTTATGTGAATTCTCAAGGTCAGACACAGTCAATAAGTTTAGTTAGTTTAGTGGTATCAGGAAAAGACCTTACAGCAGCCGATGGCTCAATAGTAGTAACTGATGGTTCAGGAGCTACTTTAGTAGATTCAAACATTAAAGTTGCAGAAGGCGGAATTACTACAGCCAAAATAGAAGATAATGCAGTAACTACAGATAAGATAGCAGATGGAGAAGTAAAAGCAGAAGATTTAGGTGCAGCCCCAGTAGATGTAGGGAAAGTAGGGGTAGTACAATCGGATGGGACAGTAGTTTACCAAAATATCTCTTCAAACAATGTAACATATAACAATGGCACAAGTAGTTTAACCTCAGATAATGTACAAGATGCGATTGATGAGTTGGCTACATCAATAGATAACAATAAAGGAGATTTAACTGTAAATGGAGGATTAGAGTTTACAGGAGGAGCAGATGGAGTTGATAAACTTTTATCAGATACAGGAATACAAATTGCAGACAAAGGAATAACAACAACTAAAATAGCTCCTGGAAGTAATAATCAAGTTATGGTAACTAACGATCAAGGGGACGTTTCTTGGGTAGACCAATCTGAAGTTGGAGAAATTTTAGAAGCTAAAAACGGATTAAATAAAGACGGTTTAGATATCAAATTAGGAGGAACTTTAATAGAACCTACAACAATTACTACTGATGTTACAAATACTTTGGCTGTTGCAGGGTTACAAACTGGAAGTATAAATGACCAATTGGTAGTAGCTCAAAATGACGGAACTTTAAGACAGATAAAAGCAGCAATGCCTAAGTTCTTTTATATGCCGTCAGTGATTATGCCAACGGCACCAGATCAGGTACCAGGTATGGTAGGTGCAAGTGAAAGCGGAGGTGTATATACTATCAACTTACACACCAATTACACTAATCAGTTTAGTACTCCGATGGCTTCTAGCGAAACTAACGCAAGTATACCTACATTGCCAGCCAATGAGTTGCACTACCATATTGTATGGTATGATGATACTGTGTTCGAAAATGTAACGATTAATGCAAGTGGAATCATGACCTATACCATCGCAAGTGGAGCAGATATTACTATAGGATCATTTATGAACATAGTTTTTGAAGTAAAATAAGTACCAGTTCTTTAATATTTTCGATAATTAACATAAAAATTACAATATAGCTATGGTCTCATTCATTCGTTCTTTGTCATTAAAGAAAGAACGAATGAGGCTTTTTTTAAGATTTAGTAATACAGATGTAAGTAGAAATAGGTGTTTTACATTAAATTTTGCTTCTTCATTATAAAAAATGTAAATAAGTTGCTTGTTTACATAACGTTTTGTTAAAAATAAAATCAATTGATTATGAAAAAAATATTCAATATAGTTTTTCTGTTAAGCATTATTTGCTTTGGGAATACATATGCTCAAAACGCTTCTTGGACTAAAGCTCAAATAACAGTTGTAAACAATGAGTTGGCATTGATTGAAAATCAAATTTCAATTTCACCAATACAAAAAGAGTACCTGAGAGACATTTTGTTGCAGAAAAATGCTGACTTTGAAGATGGAATAAGAATCAACCATAAAAGAAAAATTGTTCTTGGTGATTTAGAAGATATCATCAGATATGGTCAGCCTATCAATCGTCATCCAGGAGAAGAGAATATTGATGAAATAACTGAAGTAACAAGTGCAGAGATATTCAATGAAAAAATTTTGAATAACTCAGCTTTGCTCCAAGAGCTAAATTTAATGATAACCGAAGAATAGTTTAGTTATGAATCCAATAATAAATAATATTAGTAGATGTTTGTTGGTATTTCTGTTGGTCTTTACCACGATTAGTACGTGTGCTCAAACACCTGTGCAAGCAACTATAGAAAATACCAATCTAACTGACGCTCAAATTTTATCGGCTTTCAACGGTACTGGCATGACCTTGTATTTAGATACAGGTGATGGGCTTGTTAGCGGGACGCGTAGTGAGCAAATAGCTACGTTTAGCAATGGGTTAAATGCAGGTTTCGGTATGGATGAAGGTATTCTTTTTACCACAGGTAGGGCTTCAGATGATTTAGCTAGCAGAAATAATAATGTAGCAAAATCATTCCAAGCACAGAGCACTACTTATACAGACAGTGACTTAACAGGTATTTTTAGTCAAGCAATAAACGACGTAGTTATTTATAAGTTCAAAGTTACTTTAGATAGTAATACCACGGCTATTCGTGCTGTTTTTCAGTTTGGTTCAGAAGAATACCCTAATTATGTTGGTTCATACTTTAATGATGCCTTTGGCTTTTTTGTTCGCCCAATTAGTGCTGGGGCAACCTTGCCAGGTGGTGCATCAGTCATCAATATGGCGCGTTTACCAAATAGTAATAATCCTATTTCTATCAATACAGTAAATTATGGTTATGCGGGTAGCGCAGGATCAGCTACCTATTCAGGATTAGATTTAACTCAATCAGAACATTACATGGTCAATGGACATACAACAACAGTAAATTCAAACGGAAGACTAAACTCTAATACTAACCCGGGTCCTTTTCCTGTCTTTATTGAATATAATGGATTGACTAAGTTGATTACTTACGACCTCAAAGACCTTACACCAGGGGGGACTTATGAATTCAAAATAGCCATCGCTGATGCAGGTGATACTCAGTATGATTCAGGAGTTATGCTTAAAAGAGTACAAGGTACAACAGGTGCTGATGTAAAAATTGAGAAAGTAATCGATATGATAGATCCAGCCTACGGAGACGAAATAGAGTTTACACTAACTGCTTCAAACCTTGGTCCTTATGATGCAGTAGGAACAGTGGTGCAAGATGTATTGCCCAACGGGTATACTTATGTGAGCCATACTGCCGACAAAGGTACATATAACCCTACAACAGGTGAATGGTCTATCGGTGATATCCAAGCAATTTTTGAAGAAGTTGAACTCAAAATTAGAGCCACAGTCAACAATACAGGTAATTATACCAATGTAGCTACTATATTGTCAGATGAACCAGACCCAGATTATAGCAACAACACAGCAATAGTGACACCCAACCCAATTTGCTATGAAGAATTGGTTTTTTATGATGATTTTGGGCAGAGCAATAGCAGCATTAATGGTGGAAGAACAACGTCTGCCTATATGCCTGCAAACAGTTTTGCTTTTGCGAATGCTCATCCAACCTCTACAAGTGATGTACAAACATCAATAGATAACAACCACTATGCTGTTGTCTCTCCTGGTTATATTAAAAATGGGTGGAATCCAGCAAATCTAACCAGTTATTTCTGGACACCAGCTTTTTATGGAGAAAATGGCCCTGAGGCGGGTGCTATAACAGATATCTCGGGTACACAAGAAGGTGCTGTAATGGCAATAAATGCCGATACTTCACTTGATGTCTTTTATGAAAGAGATATTAATGTATTACAAGGCGAAACATATCGTGCTGGTTTTTGGATGTATTTGGTTGAAGGACCAGCAAGAATAGCAATAGATATTAAAGAAAAAGATACAGGTAAATTGATGGGGACGTTTTCCTCAGATACTTTCCCTAATTCGGGGAATACCCAAGGTAAATGGATTAATGTAGAGTTATATTTTAGTGTTCCTACCGTGGCTGAAGCTCCGTGTGGTATTGGTGATTTGGTGATGGAATTTCGTAACGATTTAAATTCAAACACTGGAAACAATTATTATATTGATAACCTCACACTAACAAGGTTAGGATCTCTTTGTCCGATGCCAGCAACACCATTGGTGATAGAATGTCCAAAACCTTCAATAATTATTACCAATCCAATGCTTCGCTCGAGAGGTAGGGCAAGAAATTAATAATAAAATTGAAAATTGAAGAATATGAAAGGATATTATTCCATACTAGCCGTAGGCGTACTTAGCTGGCCATTGCAAGTTCAGATGCAGCCTTATATGAGTAACGAAGGCCAGTTATCAGTTCGAGATAACACAGAGGTATCTTCCTATTTTGATTTTGAAAATCAAAGCACGGGGCAGGTACTCAACGATGGAGAATTCTATTTTTATGGAAATTACCGCAATGATGGGGTCTTAAATATTGATGAAGTATGGGAATATGTAGTGTCTTATACCATTACACAGTCTGATATAAATAATGGAGGCGTGTATAATCAAGCTTTTGTCACAGGGGAATCATCAACGGGAGATACTTTTGAAACGGAATATTCAGTAGATCCCAGTCCGTTAAATCCTAGTGATCCTAATTATGATGCGGCTAAATCAGATTACACCTTTACATTACTTAAAAGCCGTACTCTATTAATTACAAATCCTAATATTTATCAGAGAGTAAAAAATAATTAGAAATGAAAAGTTACATTCTAAATATAAGCACATTAATATTCATTAATATCACAATTCTTGCTCAAACTACTAATGAAGGTTTGTTATACGTAAGTGAAGGTACTGAGTTCTCAACTGTAGAACAGTTTGATAACTTAGAAACAGGTGAATTTTTTAACGACGGTAACGCCTATATTTACAGTCATTTCAATAACAATGGTATTGTAGATTATTATCAAGGTGGTCTCACACAGTTTATAGGCGAGTCAACACAAAGTATTAGCGGTTCAAAAGAAAGCTATTTTTATAATCTGTATTTTGATAATATAAGTAGTGCCGTGCCTTTTGAGTTGTCAGGAATAATAAATGTAGGAGGAGAGTCTAATTTTTACAACGGTATCTTAGATAATGATAATTTTGGTGGTACCATTACATTTGATGCCGAAGCTAATCACATCAACACATCAGATTTTAGTCATGTTGATGGTTCGGTACAAAGAATAGGGGATAACGATTTCATATTTCCAATAGGCGATGGCGGATATTATCGATTTGCAGGTATCTCAGTGTCAGAAAACCCTTCTGTTACGTTTGAAGGGAAATATTATTTTGAAAATAGTGACCCATTGTATTCCCACAATTTACGTGCAGGAGTGATTGAATTGATAGATAATCAAGAATATTGGACAATAGAAAAGGCCTCTACACTAGAAGAAGATGTATTGTTGACTTTATCTTGGCGAGAAGAAACAACACCAGCTTCTATAATATCTGCAGCTCAACAAGGAAACCTAACCATAGTTAGATGGGACGAGTCAACTAATATGTGGGTAGATGAAGGAGGCGCCATAGATTTAGATTCACAAACCGTAACAACAGCGGTAAACGGGTATGGTGTTTTTACTTTCGGTATTGTTAACAGTTCAAAAGTACTTCCTTGTAATATAGTTGTTTATACTGCAGTTACCCCAAACAAAGATGGCATTAACGATTACTTTTTAATAGATACATCAAACAATGAGTGTGCTAGCAATTTGCACGTTCAAATCTTTAATCGTTGGGGAGTTAAAGTATTTGAGTCTCATAACTACGGAGTTGATGGAGATGTTTTTGATGGATATTCAAACGGCCGAATGACCATAAATGATAGTAACCAATTGCCAACAGGTACTTATTATTACATATTAGATTACAAATATGGAGAGCCTTCAGAAAATAATAGTCATAAACAAGCAGGATTCCTATACTTAAGTGGAAATTAATATTATAATAACAATGAAGAAAAACAAAACATATAATATGTTTATGCTCCTGTTGTTAAGCTTTGTAATGTTAACAACAACATTACAAGCTCAACAGGAATCTCAGTTTACTCAATATATGTATAATACGGTAAGCATTAACCCAGCCTATGCAGGAAATAGGGGGTCTTTAAGTCTTTTAGGGCTTTATAGAAACCAGTGGGTAGGTTTAGATGGTGCTCCAGAAACAATGAATTTCACAGCACATTCGCCAATAGGTGTTCGTGGTGTAGGTTTAGGAATTGGCTTTACAAGTGATAAGATAGGGCCTTCATCAGAGAGTATTGTTTCAGCAGATTTTTCATATACTATTAATTTCTCAGAAAAGATACAGCTGTCTTTTGGGATTAAGGGAGGAATTTCGCTTATGGATATAAATCCAAATAAGCTTTTAATATACAATCCAAACGATTACAATTTAGAGTTTAATAGTTCTAGTTCGCCTATTATAGGTCTTGGATTTTTTCTTCATTCAGAAGATTGGTACTTAGGAGTATCTTCTCCTAATTTATTAGAGACAGAGTATTATGATGATATACAAGTTTCTACAGCATCAGAGAAGAGCCATCTATACTTTACAGGGGGCTACATATTTACAATGAGCCCTATTATAAAATTTAAGCCAGCATTAATGGTAAAGGCTGTAACAGGTGCTCCATTAGCAATTGATGTATCTGCAAATATGTTATTTTATGACCAATTAACTTTAGGATTAGCCTATAGGTTTGATGCTGCTGTAAGTGCATTGGCTGGTTTTCAAATAAATGACAACATAATGATTGGTTATGCCTATGATTATGATACAACAGAATTAGGGAATTATAACAATGGTTCTCACGAGATTTTCTTGCGATTTGAATTAGGAACTAGATTTAAGGCTAAGGTTAACCCAAGATTTTTCTAATGTTCATGTAAGCAAGTCATGAAAAACCAAAATTACTACAGATGAAAAACAATATCAGCATTACCATCTTTTCAATTATACTCTTTGGGACGTTTTGGTTACTACCCGCCCAAGATAAAAAACTAAACAAAGCCACAGAGAAATATTCTCAAATGGACTATGTGGAAGCTCAAAAGATATACTTATCAGTAGCAGAAAAAGGTTATGAGTCAGAAGAGCTTTTTACCAAGCTAGGAAACACCTATTATTTTAATGCTAAGTATGATGAAGCAGCAAAATGGTACGGTCGTTTGTTTAAATTAAACCCAGATCAGGAAGCAAATATTTTGTTACGTTACTCTCAATCGCTTAGGGCAATTGGTAAATCGTCAAGTTCCAAAAAATACTATAACGCTTATGTAGAAAAGAGGGGCAATGACCCACAGTTAAGGCAAGCTATAGATTATTTATCTTTAATAGAAGAAAACTCAGGTAGATATCAGTTGCGTACTATAGAGGCAATTTATAATGAAAATCACATCACTTTTGGTCATACTCAGGTAGGCGATACGTTGGTATATTCTTCAACAGAAGATATAAATACGGTATTAAACAAAAAAAGTGGTTGGGATGGATTAAGCTTTCTTTCGTTGTACGAGGTAGAGATAGATTCAGTAGGAAATACAACAAGCAAACCACGAAAAATAAGAGGTGTGCTTAACAGTAAGTACCATGAGTCATCGGCAGTTTATACTAAGGACAGAACAACAATGTATCTTACCCGCAGTAATCTAACTTATGAAGATAAGAATAACGATCAAAATTTAAAGATTTATCGTTCAGTTAAGAAGGATGGTAAGTGGCAAGAACCCAAAGAATTACATTTTAATAGCGATCACTATTCTTGTGCGCACCCAGCTTTAAGTCCAGATGAGACCAAGTTATATTTTTCCTCAAATCGCCCAGGAGGGTATGGAGAGTCAGATCTTTACGTAGCAAGTATAGCTCCAGATGGTACAATAGGAGCGCCCAAAAACTTAGGGGCAAAGATTAATACATCAGGAAAAGAAACTTTTCCATTTGTTTCAAAATCCAATGAGCTGTATTTTTCTTCAGATGGTCACTTTGGTTTAGGCGGATTGGATGTGTTTTATGTAAAGATAGAAGATGGGGGTTATGGTAATCTTTTGAATGTAGGGCGTCCTATAAATACCTATGCAGACGATTTTGCTTTTGGGATAGATAGTGACACAAAACGAGGCTTTATTAGTTCTAACCGTACCGATACCGAAGGTCATTTTGTACGTGATAATATATATACATTTGTAGAGACTGCACCTATAAAAGATGTGTACAAAGCCTTGATAGAAGGCTATGTTACTGATAAACAAACTGGCGAGCCAATATCAGAAGCTACTATAACGTTTAGAGATTCTGAAGGAAATATCTATAAGGAGCTTAGTACAGACAAATCAGGATATTTTTCAGTAAATACCAATAAATACCAAACTTATACCATTCGCGCAACTCACGATATGTATGATACCGATGAGAAAATATCAGAAGCAGGTTATGAATCTCAAAGAATAGATTTCCAATTACAGAAGAACAGAGTAGAACTTGTAGAAGGAACCGATTTGGCAAAGGTTTTAAATATACCAATCATTTACTTTGATTTTGATAAGTCTGATATCCGTCCAGATGCTGCAGTAGAATTAGAGAAAGTGTTAGCTGTTTTAAACGAATATCCAGAGTTACGAATTAATATTAGATCTCATACAGATAGTAGAGGAAGCGATTCTTACAATGCAATATTATCTGAAAAACGTGCAGCCTCAACTCTAAACTATTTAGTGTCTAAAGGTATTAGTAGAAATAGATTACAATCAGAAGGTTTAGGAGAGACAGAATTGGTAAACGGTTGTAGCAATGGTGTACCATGTACAAAAGCAGAGCATCAAGCTAACAGACGTAGTGAGTTTATAGTAGTTGAGTAAAGCTTATGTTGAAATTATAATAAAAGTAACATGTTATACCTTTTAATAATTAATAAATAGAAAATGTATGATTAATCTTTTACATATTTGAAGGACGTTTAATAATAAACATAATTTCTTATAATTTTAGTGATTGTAGATAAAGTTCATAGAGTTAGTTAGACTTTCATAATTGGTTAGGATTTATTACAATCACCAAAATCCTCACTAGCAATAGTGGGGATTTATTGTTTTTATTAAATCTACTCCAGAGGTAGCAATAGCTCACCAAGTGTGTAAAGTTATTTTTTTGATTAATTTTAAATTTTATTCCTATGTATTTTTATTGGGGTGGGTATTCAACTTTTTTTTGTAGGTTTTATTGATTTATGATTTTTAAAAACATATCTTTTCTTCTATGAGAAACATCAATGTTTTCATTGTTTGTTAATGTAATATAGCCTCCTTTTCCTTTTGTATATTTTTTTATGTGATTTAGGTTAACCAAATAGGAATTGTGAACTCTAAAAAATCTTGAATTCATTAATTGTTTTTAATAAAAAATACTTTTCTTACATTTAAGCAGGAAATATAATTAGGTATGCTTAAAAAAGTATTTGGTAGCGCCGTTTTTGGTGTAGAAGCTACAACCATTACCGTTGAAGTTAATGTAAATAAAGGTGTGGGCTATCATTTAGTAGGGTTGCCCGATAATGCCATAAAAGAAAGTAATTACCGTATTGCCGCAGCACTTCAAAACAATGGTTATAAAATTCCAGGTAAAAAGATAACCATTAACATGGCTCCAGCCGATTTAAGAAAGGAGGGAAGCGCATACGATTTAACCCTTGCTGTTGGAATATTAGCAGCTTCTAACCAAATTAAGGCAGAAAATTTAGATAAATATTTAATCATGGGTGAACTGTCTTTAGACGGAAGTTTGCAACCCATTAAAGGTGCATTACCCATTGCTATTAAAGCTAGAGAAGAGGGCTTTAAAGGCTTTATTCTTCCTAGGCAAAACGCAAAAGAAGCCGCTATTGTAAATGATTTAGAGGTTTACGGAGTAGATAATATAAAACAAGTAATTAATTATTTTGATAAAGGCGAAGCCTTAGAACAAACCATTATTGATACCCGTAAAGAATTTTATAAAAACCTAGAATTTCCAGAGCACGATTTTGCCGATGTAAAAGGACAAGAAGGTATAAAACGGTGCATGGAAATTGCAGCAGCTGGCGGACATAACATAATTTTAATAGGACCTCCAGGAGCAGGTAAAACCATGTTAGCAAAACGCTTACCAAGTATTTTACCACCTATGACTTTACAAGAAGCTTTAGAAACCACCAAAATACATTCTGTAGTTGGTAGAGTAAAGGAAAACACTGGGCTTATGGCGCAACGTCCGTTTCGTAGCCCTCATCACACTATAAGTGATGTTGCACTCGTAGGCGGAGGGGCATATCCGCAACCTGGAGAAATTTCGTTGTCTCATAACGGGGTTTTATTTTTAGATGAATTACCCGAGTTTAAACGCAGTGTTTTAGAGGTAATGCGTCAACCACTAGAAGATAGAGAAGTTACTATTTCTAGAGCAAAATTTACCGTAACCTATCCGTCGTCTTTTATGTTAGTAGCTAGTATGAACCCTAGTCCTAGTGGCTATTTTAATGACCCCGATGCTCCAGTTACTTCAAGTCCCGCAGAAATGCAGCGGTATTTAAGTAAAATTTCTGGTCCGTTGTTAGATAGAATTGATATTCATATTGAAGTAACACCTGTACCTTTTGATAAGTTGAGTGACGACAGAAAAGGAGAATCTTCAGTAGATATAAGAAAGCGCGTTACGGCTGCCAGAGATATTCAAAGTAAACGATTTGCAAAAAATGAAAGCGTGCATTACAATGCACAGATGAATACTAAGCAAATTAGAAAATACTGTGTGTTAAATGATGATTCTAAACAACTTTTAAAAACGGCTATGGAGCGTTTAAATTTATCAGCCAGAGCTTATGATAGAATTTTAAAAGTAGCCCGTACTATTGCCGATTTAGAAGGTTCTGAACATATAAATGGTGCTCATATTAGCGAAGCTATTCAATACAGAAGTTTAGATAGAGATGGTTGGTTGGGGTAAATGAAATGCTAAATGTTTTAAACAAAAAAACGAAGCCATAAGCTTCGTTTTCTTTATTATATGTAGAGGAAAACTTAAATAGACTTACCGTAAGTAAATGTTGTTTTGGAGGTAATAGTATATCCATCAACATCGGTAAAGTCATAAGTACTTTCAAAAGAAAATTCGGTTTCTTCTTCATTAAATTCAATTGAATATCCTCCGCTAGTACAATTAGTAACAAATACTAAATTATTGTTCTCTGTAAGTTGCCATGTACCTGTAATTTCTTGTTGGTAGTCACAATCTTCTGCATTTTTCCCTAAATATTGCGTGTAAGTTCTATCGTTTTCAAAAGTGTAAACCATGTCATTTTCACAATCGGATAATTGACTGTATAAATCTGTAGTTGGGTTATCGGTGTCATCATCGGTTAAATCAATTTCATCTTCTGTAACAACACTTATAAGCGACCAAGTTCCTGTAAAACTGGTTTCTTTTTCAGATAATTCACCAGTTAATGCTTCAGGGCATTCAATGTCGTCAGAACTGTCACAACCAACAAATAAAACACTAGCAAAAATTAAACTTTTAATAAATAAAATAGGTTTTTTCATAATTCAATATTTTTTTAATTCAATAATTAGATGAGAATCTAATAAAATAGTTGCGTTAAGAAAGTGATTTTATTTTCTGTAATTTTACTTCTTCATTTACAAACAAAAGAGATTTTTTATGAAAAAATTAATACTACTATGTACAGTTTTTACAATTTTTAATTGCAATAATACTAAGGATGAGAAAGTAGATATAGCATTAGAAGAACCAATAACTGTTGTTAAAGCACCAATATTAAATTTAGAGCAAGCTAATAAGTTGGCAGAATTGCCCCTAAATTGTATAAATGTAGAATACCCCAACCGTTTGTCTCAAACCTTAGGTAGTGATGAAGATTTAAAAGCCCCAACAGTGCTGCATCCTGCGTTTTATGGGTGTTTTGATTGGCATTCATCGGTTCATGGGCACTGGAGTTTGGTGAGTTTATTAAAACAATTTCCTAAGCTTGATAAGGCAGATGAAATTAAAGAACGTTTACTTAAAAGTATTTCAAAAGAAAATATAGAAGCCGAAGTTGCCTATTTTAAAGGGAAACATAATAAAAATTATGAGCGTACTTATGGATGGACATGGTTATTAAAGTTAGCCGAAGAATTGCATACTTGGGATGATGAAACTGCCAGAGTTTTAGAACGTAACTTACAACCTTTAGCAGATCTCATTTGTGAAAAATACATAGAGTATTTACCAAAACTTAACTATGCCCTTAGAGTAGGAACACATAGCAATACAGCTTTTGGTTTATCGTTTGCTTATGATTATGCTAAAACTACCAATCATGAAGCGCTAAAAGCGGCAATTAAAGACAAAGCCTTATTTTTCTTTTTAAATGATGAAAACTGCCCAATGAGTTGGGAGCCGAGTGGAAGTGATTTTTTATCGCCTTGTTTAGAAGAAGCTGCATTAATGAAACGTTTGCTGCCAGCAGAAAATTATAAATCTTGGTTAGAAACTTTTTTGCCACAATTAAAAGATAAAAATTACAGTTTAGAACCTGGAATAGTTTCAGATAGAACCGATGGTCATTTAGTACATTTAGATGGTTTAAATTTTTCTCGCGCATGGAATTTATACGAGATTTCTAAGGGAATGCCAGAATATAATCACTTAAAAAACATTGCAAACCAGCATATAAACCATTCTTTACCTAGTATTTTTGGTGATGATTATATGGGCGGACACTGGTTAGGTAGTTTTGCTATTTATGCTTTAAACACTTCCAAATTGTAAATAAATAGTGTTAAACATATTTTAATTTTTACACTTTTGTGGTTTAGTAGCTTTATTTTTAGAGCAAAACTAAAATAACCTTTCAAAATGAAATTACCATTAAAGCTTTTTTCTTTAGTAGCTTATGTTATTACAAGCATTAGCATTGCCCAAAATCCATTAATTAATTTTCCAGCTATAAGTCCAGATGGGCAAACCTTAGCTTTTAATTATCAAGGTGATATTTGGACATCAAATGTAGATGGTTCAAACCCTAAGAGACTTACAGTACATGAAGCTTACGATACCAAACCCATTTGGAGTGCAGATGGTAAATCTATAGCCTTTATAAGTGAGCGTTTTGGTAATAATGACGTGTTTGTAATGCCTGCACAGGGAGGAACTCCCAAACGTATTACGTATCATTCAGCTTCAGATATAATAACAGATTATACTTTAAACGGTTCTATAATATTTTCAACACGCAGAAACTTTGCTCAAGTAGAGAGTGAATACGAAACGCACATAGTTAGTGATAAAGGTGGAACACCTAAGCGCTATTTAAATGCTACAGGTTTTGATGCAGCACTATCACCTAACGGAAAATTTATTGTATTTGTAAAAGGAAGCTGTAGAATTGAAAGAGAGGCTTATCAAGGACCCGCTAACAGAGACGTTTGGTTATACAATATTAAAACCGACAGTTATACCAAACTAACCAATTATGATGGTAACGATTTTTACCCGCAATGGGGAGATAATCACACCATTTATTTTCAATCTTCACAAAGCGGAAAATATAATGTGCATCAAATAAGTATTGATGATAATGGCAACAAAGCAGGAGCTATTTCACAAGTCACCAATTTTAAAGATATGGGCATTTTTTCATTTCAAATAAGCCGAAATGGAAAGGAATTGGTTGTTGTAAAAGGCAATGAAGTTTATATTGTTAATGCCAAAACAAAGGCTAAAAAACAAGTGAATATCAACATAGCCTCAGATTATAGGTTTAATCCTGTTGTACACAAAACTTATTTTAATAATGTTGATGATATTGCTATTTCTCCTAATGGTAAATATGCAGCCATTAATATACGCGGTGAAATTTTTATTAGAGAAACAAATAAAGATAAAAAACGAACTGTAAACCTTACCAAATCATCTTATAGAGATACCAATGCCACTTGGTTGAATGATAGTACGTTGCTTTTTGTGTCTGATAGAGATGGACAGAAAGATATTTATAAGGTGACATCTAATAACGAAAACGAATCAGATTTATTTAAAACACTAAAACACAAAATTGAACGCATAACTAAAACTGATGATGACGAAAGTGGGTTAACTTTATCTCCTAACGGTAAACTTTTAGCCTATACCTTAGGGCGAGGTAAATTGGTTGTCGCAAATATTGATAGCACTGGAAAACTTTCTAAAAAAACAACTCTTTTAGATGGGTGGGCTTCAGCAAGTGGAGTGGCTTGGTCTCCAGATTCAAAATGGTTGGCGTATAGTTTAAGCGATTTAGATTTTAATTCTGAAATCTATATTCATAAAGCCGATAATAGTATGAAACCGGTAAATGTTTCTATGCACCCCAAGCAAGATAGAGGCCCAGTGTGGAGTCCTGACGGAAAGAAATTGATGTTTTCTTCAAATAGAAATAATAACGATTATGATGTATGGTTTACCTGGTTAACAAAAGCCGATTGGGAGAAAACAACACAAGATTGGGAAGAAGAAGTTGATGAAAACCAAAAAGCTAAAACTAAAAATGAAGCTAAAAAGGATAGTAAAAACAAAAAAAGTGAATCTTCTAAAGTAGCCGATGTAATTATTGATTTTGATGATATACATGAGCGTCAAGTACAAGTAACTTCTTTTGTAGGTGGAGAGTTTGGTAGGTTATTTTCAAAAGATTCTAAAACCATTTACTATACCACTGGTAATGGTGGTAGGGGAAATGCCGAGGTTGAATCTGATTTATTTAAAATAAAATGGAATGGAAAAGACAAAAAAGGAATCACTTCTAACAATACCAGACCATCAAATATTACTACAGATAAAAAACTTTCTAAAATTTACTTAACTAAAAGAGGTGGTAGTTTATCTAGTATCAATATGGGGAGTTCTAAAAGTGAAACCTTATCATTTACTGCAAAATTAGATATAGATTACAACATAGAATCACAGCAAATATTTAATGAAGCTTGGAAAGCTATTAATGATGGATTTTATGACCCTAATTTTCATGGTCAAAATTGGGAACAATTAAGAAAAACTTACGAGCCTTTAGCTTTAAATGCCTCTACACGTCATGATTTTCAATCTATCTTCAATAAAATGCTAGGGCAAATTAATGCTAGCCATATGGGGCTTTACCGTGTAGAAACCAGAGAAGATTTAGATTATGAGCGTACAGGTTTATTAGGCGTAGAGTTTGAACCAACAACCAACGGGCATTTAAAAGTAGTTGCAATTGTTCCTGCAATGCCTAGTGACAGAAGTTTTAGCAAGTTGTTGTTAGGAGATGTTATTACTTCTGTAAATGGGTATAGTTTAGATAAAAACGTAAATGTTTATAGCCTTTTAGAAGGAACTACTAATGAAAAAATTTATTTAGAAGTCAATAGAGGTGGTACAACAAAAGAAATTGTAATTAGACCAACTAGTAGTAACCGTACCCAAAATTATAATGCTTGGGTTAAGGAACGTAAACGCTTAACCGAAAAATATTCTAATGGTAGGTTGGGGTATATTCATATTCAAGGTATGAATTGGACTAGTTTTGAACGATTTGAGCGTGAACTTACAGCTGCAGGATTAGGAAAAGAAGGTATTGTTATAGATGTGAGATTTAACGGTGGCGGATGGACAACAGATTATTTAATGGCAGTATTAAACGTAAAACAACACGCTTACACCGTACCTAGAGGTGCAGCCAAAAATTTAGAAAAAGAACAAACAAAATTCATTAATCATTATCCTTATAGTGAACGATTACCATTAGCAGCATGGACAAAGCCTTCTATAGCGTTATGTAACCAGAATAGCTACTCTAATGCCGAAATTTTTTCGCATGCTTATAAAACTTTGGGAATTGGTACTTTAGTTGGAGTGCCTACTTTTGGAGCGGTTATTTCAACAGGTGCTACCCGTTTAATAGATGGTTCTTTTGTAAGAATGCCTTTTAGAGGTTGGTATGTTAAAGCAACAAAATCTAATATGGAATTAGGACCTGCTGTACCAGATATTGTGGTATATAACAGTCCAGATGATAAAGCTAAAAATAAAGATATGCAACTTAAAAAAGCGGTTGATGAATTGTTAAGTCAATTAAAATAGTTGAAAACAGCAATTTAAATAATGTTTTTGGGCTGTAATTTTTATAATTAATGTACTTTTATTAGCGTTAAAGCATTAATTAAATTCGCTGTTATGTATCTTTATTCAGTAGATATAAATGCCGATGTAGGTGAGGGTATAGGTAACGAGTCTAAATTACTGCCTTATCTATCTTCTTGCAATATTGCTTGCGGAGGTCATGCAGGTAATGAAGATACTATGCGTAAGGTAGTAAAGTTAGCTAAGGCTCATAAGGTTAAAATTGGCGCACATCCATCGTTTCCTGATAAAGAAAACTTTGGTCGTGTGAAAATGGACATATCATGTGCCGCGTTATATACTTCTTTAAAACATCAATTATCAAATTTGTTAGAGGTGTTGCATTCTGAAAATGCTACTTTACACCATATAAAACCTCACGGAGCATTGTATAACTTGGCTGCTGTTAGTAAAAAAGTAGCCGGTGTAGTTATTGAGCTAATTAAGAGTATGCAGTATCCGGTGCAATTGTATGTGCCTTATAAATCGGTAATTGCGGCACTGGCTCTAGAAAATGATATTTCTATTACCTATGAAGCTTTTGCTGATAGAAATTATAATGACGATTTAAGTTTAGTTTCTAGAAAAACCCCCAATGCTTTAATAACTGATGATGAAGTAATGAAAGAACATGTTCTAAAAATGGTTACAAATAAAAAGGTTACCACTGTAACAGGTAAAGAGCAATCTATTTTAGTAAATACCATTTGTGTACATGGAGATAATGAAAATGCCATAAAATTGGTTGAAAAACTACATAAGTTTTTGGTTAAAAACCATATAAAAATTCAGTAGTATTTATGTCTTATCAACTTACTTATAGGCTATATGGAGCGTTTGCTATTTTAATTGAATGGCCACAAAAAATTAGCAAAGACATTCTTTATGATGTTTTAAATTTCAAACATAAAATACTTGAAATTAAACATGATAGTGTACTAGAAATAACGCATGCTTATTGTTCTATGTTAGTTAGTTTTAAGGAGTCTGTAATTGATTTTGATAAAGAAGTTGAAGCTTTAAAAAGTATTTATAATAAAGATTCTAAAGAAACTAAGACCCACTATAAATTATGGAAAATACCCGTGTGTTATGATTTTAGTTTTGGTATAGATTTAAAAACGCTTGCAGAAGCTAAAGGCTTGTCGGTTAATGAGGTGATTAAACTGCATTCACAAGCTTTATATACAGTATATTTTATAGGGTTTTTACCTGGGTTTTTATATTTAGGTGGTTTAAACGAGGTTTTATATACTCCAAGAAAAGATACACCAAGATTAAAGGTTGAAAAAGGAGCTGTTGCTATAGGCGGAAATCAAACAGGAGTTTACCCTAATGAAAGCCCGGGAGGGTGGAATATTATTGGTAATTCTCCCATTAACTTTTTTAATATAAAAAATAAAATTCCCTGTTTTGCTAGTGCAGGAGATGTAATTCAATTTTATCCTATTTCTTTAAAAGAACATCAAGATATTAAAATATTGGTTGATGCTGGTGTTTATCAATTAGAAAGTGAGGTGGTTAATGATTAACGTTTTAGCACCGGGAATTTATTCTACAATACAAGATTTTGGTAGAATTGGTTTTCAAGAGTATGGAGTGCCATATTCAGGAGTTATGGATAGGAAAGCAGCAACTTTGGCTAATGCTATTTTAGGAAATTCTCCAGATTTACCAGTTTTAGAAATTACAATGCAAGGACCCAAATTGCAGTTTCAATGTACTACTACCATTTGTGTTACTGGAGCTAATTTATCGGCTAAATTAAACAATAGTCTTTTTTCTAATAATAAACCCATGATGGTAAAATCTGGCGATATTCTTTCTTTTGGAAGTTTAAAACAAGGAATTAGGGCATATGTAGCAGTTAAAGACGGATTCCAAACAGAACAAGTGATGCACAGTTATAGTATGTATTCTGGAATTACTAAAAAAAAGAAACTAGAAAAAGGCGATGTTTTAAAAATTTCAACTGCAAATAATTTATTAAGAAACTACAATGCTTCTATTAAAATTAACTTTGATTATTTCAATTTAAAAACATTGGAAGTTTTTAAAGGTCCTGAGTTTGATATGCTTTCTAAAAAGCAAAAAAATCAATTATTAAATACAGAGTTTACCATTTCAAAAAATAATAATAGAATGGCATATCAATTCAATGAGCTCCTAGAAAATAATTTAAAGCCTATTATAACTTCGCCTGTATTGCCGGGAACGGTGCAATTAACTCCATCGGGTAATCTTATTGTTTTAATGAGAGATTGCCAAACTACAGGCGGGTATCCTAGAGTGTTGCAATTAAAAGAAAGTGCTATTAATTTATTAGCACAAAAATATACTAATCAAGCTGTTTTATTTCAATTGGTTTAAGCTAATTCTAAGGCAATTTCTATCATATCTTTAAAAGTAGTTTCTCTGTCTTTGCTAGATAATCTGTCGCCAGTAACTAAAGAGTCAGAAATTGTTAAAATGGTCAGTGCATTTACATTGTGTTTAGCAGCCACAGTATATAATCCTGCTGTTTCCATTTCTACACATAATACTCCGAATTTTGACCATTTTTTATAAGATTCAAAATCATCAGCATAAAACTCATCTGATGTAAAAACATTACCAGCTTTAATAGGAATGTTTTTGCTTTTTGCTGCTTCAACAGCTTTTTGAAATAATTCAAAATTAGCAGTAGGCGCATAGTCTGCACCTCCAAAGCGTAATTCGTTTACACCAGAATTAGAAGAGGCTGCCATAGCTAAAACAACATCTCTTACTTTAATATGTTTTTGATAAGACCCTGCACTACCAACTCTAATAAGGTTTTTAACGTTGTATTCGGTTATTAATTCATGAGCATAAATTGAGATAGAAGGTACCCCCATGCCAGTACCCATTACTGATATTTTTTTACCATTATAGGTGCCTGTATAACCCAACATACCTCTAACTTTATTAAAGCAAACTGGATTATCAAAAAAAGTTTCAGCAATCCATTTAGCACGTAACGGATCTCCAGGTAATAAAATGGTTTCTGCTATATCCCCTTTTTTAGCTTCAATGTGTACGCTCATAATTTAATAATTTGAATTTGATGAATTTGAAGAGCCTTCAACAATAGCAATTCCAGAAGAGGTTCCTATTCTATCAACACCTAAGTTAATGTATTCTAAAGCTGTTTTTGTGTCTCTAATACCGCCAGAGGCTTTAATTTTAACACATGTTTTACAAACACTTTTCATAAGTTTTACATCATCAATTGTGGCTCCACCAGTTCCAAATCCAGTAGATGTTTTTATAAAATCGGCACCACTTTGTATGGCTAATTCGCTGGCTTTTATAATTTCTAATTCTTCTAGGTAACAGGTTTCTAATATAACTTTTAAAACGTTATTGGGCATACTAGATTTTACAGACTCAATGTCTTTCCAAACGGCATCAAAATCTTTACTTTTTAAAAGACCAACATTAATAACCATATCAATTTCATCGGCGCCATCATTTAAGGCTGCTTTAGTTTCTGCTACTTTAGCTTCGGTAGACATGGCTCCTAACGGAAACCCAATTACACTGCATACTTTTACATCGGTACCTTTTAATTGTTTTTTAGCTAACGCTACGTAGCAACTGTTTACACATACCGAAAAAAATCGATATTGTTTAGCTTCATCGCAAAGTTTAATAATGTCGTTTTTAGTAGCGGTGGGTTTAAGTAGTGTGTGGTCTATGTAGGTGTTTAGAAGTTTCAAAACAGTAATAAATTTAAAGTTATTTTATAGAAATAAGTATTAGCTTTAAAGATACAAATTTGCTTCTTTTTATGTGTTATAAACTATGATTAAAATCAGTTTTGAGAATTAAAAAAGGCTATATTTTTCAATATAGCCTTTTTTAATTCTTTTCTTTTTATCTAAACCACTTCAGAGGTTTTAAAATCTGGTGTAACGCCTATTCTATGAACGCCTGTGTCAAAGTATTTAATGGCGGTTTCTTCATTATCAATACCATGAAATGCACAAATTTTAATAGCACCTTTAATGGTTTTTTTAATAATTTTTACCACAGTTAAAGTAGCGCCACCTTTAGAAAATCCAGTAGAGGTTTTTATAAAATCTACTTTAGCATCCATACATATTTGGCAGGCTTTTAAGATTTCATTTTTATTTAATTCTGATACTTCTAGAATGACTTTAAGAGGAACCTCTCCAATTGCAAGTTTAACATCAGTAATATCTTTTAGCACAGAAACGTAGTTTTTACTTTTTAATAGACCTAAGTTGATAACCATATCAATTTCTTCGGCACCATTTTTTATAGCAGTTTTGGCTTCGTGTATTTTAGATTTTGTGTCAACGTTTCCAAAAGGAAAACCAACAACAGAGCAAATTTTTACTTTACTGTTGTTTAGAAGTTCTTTACTTAGGGCAACATATGAACTATTGATACAAATAGAATAAACTTGCCGTTCTTTTGCTTCTAGGCAGAGGTCTATAATATCACGTTCTGTGGTACTAGGATTTAATTGAGTTAATTCAATGTGTTCAAAAATATTCATTTTTATAAGTAGGTTTTTTGTCTATTTTACTAAATAAGAGATAAAATAGGTGCTATTAATTATTAATAAAATATAGAGTTTGGGGACTAAATATTTTACACTAAGTTATAAATTATTATTATGAAATATTGGATTATAGAAACATTTTCGATGAATTACAATCTTTAATTTTTAACTAGTTTATTTTCAAAATATTGTATTTTAACTATTTTTTATGATTTTAAACGGTATTTTAGATGTTTTAATCTATAGGAGGGGTTAATGTTACTGGTTAATCTGATAGGTTTTAACCAAAAAAAAAAGCAATCATCGTCAAAATTGATTCAGATTGCTTTTTTAACTAACCAACCAACTAATAGACTGTTGTACTTATTAATTGTTACAACAGTTTATTTTGTTTTTATAGTTTTTCAGTAACCAAATTATTTTGGTTTCTAAATACTAATTTTTCATTGAAGGCATCTAATAAAATGATACTATCTGTAGTTACTTTTCCTGCTAATATTTCTTTGCTTAAAGCGTTAAGTACTTCTTTTTGAATAACTCTTTTTACGGGTCTTGCACCATATTCTGGATTGTAACCTTTTATAGCTAAATAATCAATAGCCTCTTGAGTAGCATCAAATGTAATGTTTTGTTGCGCTAGCATTTTTGTTACATTTTTAAGTTGAAGCCCTACAATTTCTATTATATTTTCTTTGCTTAAAGGAGTAAACATAATAGTATCATCAATTCTGTTTAAAAATTCTGGACGAACGCTTTGTTTTAATAACGCCAACACATCTAGTTTTGCAGCTTCAATGGCAGAATCTATATCTTTTGTGGCTTCAAAACGCTCATGTATTACATTACTTCCTAAATTAGAAGTCATAATAATAATGGTGTTTTTAAAATCTGCAACGCGTCCTTTATTATCAGTTAAATGTCCTTCATCTAATACTTGTAGTAAAATGTTAAAGGTATCTGGGTGAGCTTTTTCAATTTCATCTAAAAGCACTACAGAATATGGTTTTCTACGCACTGCTTCTGTTAACTGTCCGCCTTCATCATAGCCAACATATCCTGGAGGTGCACCAACTAAACGGCTTACAGCATGACGTTCTTGGTATTCGCTCATATCAATTCTGGTCATGGCATTTTCATCATCAAACAGATATTCTGCTAAAGCTTTTGCTAATTCGGTTTTACCAACGCCTGTAGTACCAAGGAATAAGAAGGTTCCGATAGGTTTTTTAGGATTTTGTAAACCAGCACGACTACGTCTAACAGCATCACTTACTGCTTCAATAGCTTCTTCTTGTCCTACCACACGTTTGTGTAACTGATCTTCAAGTTTTAGTAATTTCTCGCGCTCGCTTTGTAGCATTTTTGTAACAGGAATACCTGTCCATTTGGCTACAACTTCAGCAATATCATCATAAGTTACCTCTTCTTTTATCAAAGAATTCTCAGCTTGTTCTTGTAGCTGTTTTTGTAGTGCTTCAAGCTGTTCTTGAGCTTCTTTAATTTTTCCGTAGCGTAACTCTGCTACTTTACCATAATCGCCTTCACGTTCGGCGCGTTCAGCTTCTAATTTGAAGTTTTCAATATTCTGTTTGGTGTTTTGAATATTATCTACTACTTCTTTTTCGCTTTTCCATTTGGCATTAATTTCATTGCGAGTTTCTTTTAAATTGGCTAAATCTGCACGTAACGATTTTAATTTGCTTTCATCTTTTTCGCGTTTAATGGCTTCAATTTCAATTTCTAACTGCATTATTTTTCTATCTAAAACATCAAGTTCTTCTGGTTTAGAATTTATTTCCATACGCAATTTAGATGCAGCTTCATCCATTAAATCAATGGCTTTATCAGGCAAATAACGGTTTGTAATGTAGCGTGTTGAAAGTTCAACAGCTCCAATAATAGCTTCGTCTTTAATGCGTACTTTATGGTGTGTTTCGTATTTTTCTTTAATACCTCTAAGTATAGAAATGGCACTTTCGGTATCTGGTTCATCTACCATAACTTTTTGAAAACGACGTTCTAGAGCTTTATCTTTTTCAAAATATTTTTGATATTCATCGAGGGTTGTAGCACCAATAGCTCTTAATTCACCACGCGCTAATGCTGGTTTTAAAATATTAGCGGCATCCATAGCACCTTGTCCGCCACCTGCACCAACTAAAGTATGAATCTCGTCAATAAACAATACAATATCGCCATCACTAGAAGTAACTTCTTTTATAACGGCTTTTAAACGTTCTTCAAACTCACCTTTATACTTAGCGCCAGCAATAAGTGCGCCCATATCTAGTGCGAAAATTTGTTTTTCTTTTAAGTTTTCGGGAATATCACCATCAATAATTCGGTGTGCTAAACCTTCGGCAATGGCGGTTTTACCAGTTCCTGGTTCGCCCACTAAAATAGGGTTGTTTTTGGTTCTACGAGATAAAATTTGAAGTATTCTTCGTATTTCTTCATCGCGTCCAATAACAGGATCTAGTTTACCATCTTTAGCTAATTGATTTAAGTTTTTAGCGTATTTGTTTAATGAGTTGTAGGTGTCTTCTTGACTTTGAGATGTTACATTTTCGCCTTTTCTCAATTCTTCTATAGCTGCTTTTAAACCTTTTTCGGTTACGCCTTGGTCTTTTAACATTTGTGCTATTTTGCTGTTAGATTTAAATACAGCAAGTATTAAATGCTCAATAGACACAAAGTCGTCTTTCATTTTTTTAGCAATTATAGAGGCTTCGTTAAGCGATTTACCAGCTTCTCTAGATAGCATTATTTCACCACCAGAAACTTTAGAAAAACTCTCTAGTTGTTTGTTTAATGCTTGTTGTAATATAGAAATGTTTACATTCAGTTTTTTTAAAATGAATGGTAATACGTTTTCATCAACCTCAAAAATGGCTTTAAAAATGTGTTCGTTTTCTATTTGTTGGTGGCCATAACCTTGCGCTATTTGTTGCGCTTGTTGTATGGCTTCCTGTGATTTTATTGTATAATTATTAAAGTTCATATCGTTAAATTTATTTTCTTTACAACTTCTATAGGTCAATAATCTTACCAATGATTTTTGTAAGACAAAATGTCTTTTAAAGTCTTTGTTTTACTGACTTTTAGTCAGTTTGTAAGATTTGCTATTAGTTTCGACTTATCATTATAAAATACAAAAAATGGGATTATTAAACAAGATATTTGGTGGTTCAAGTGAACCAAAAGAAGAAAAAATTTTACCTTGGATTGCTTTAAAGAACTTAGAGCAGTTAAATGATATTGAAGAAAAATCGAAAACCAAAGCACAAGTTATTTTTAAACATTCAACACGCTGTGGTATTAGCCGTATGGTAATGAACCAGTTTGTTGATGCTTATAATTTAACAGAAACCGATTTAGATTTGTATTACCTAGATTTATTAAACTACAGAGACGTATCAAATGAGGTTGGGTATAAGTTTCAGGTATTGCACGAGTCACCACAAATATTGGTTATAAAGAACGGACAAACCGTTGCACACGCTTCTCATGGTGCTATTAACGAAATATCATTAGAAAATTATATCTAATTTGAATACAGATTATCTTTTTGTTTACGGCACATTGTTGCAAAACGTAAATAATAACATGTCTGCATTTTTAAGAGCCCAAGCAACTGTAATTTCAAAAGGTTACTTTATTGGCAAATTATATAAAATATCATGGTTTCCAGGAGACGTTTTAAGTAACAATGAAACTCATAAAGTTTACGGTACTTTGGTACAGCTTAATACAACTAAAACTATATTTGATGTATTAGATGATTACGAAGGTTTTAATGCTAATAAGCCCAAAGAAAGCCTCTTTATACGTAAAAAAGTAACAGTTTTTGCAAATAATAATCATGTTTACAATGCTTGGG
Source organism: Seonamhaeicola sp. S2-3 (assembly GCF_001971785.1). Classification (NCBI taxonomy): domain Bacteria; kingdom Pseudomonadati; phylum Bacteroidota; class Flavobacteriia; order Flavobacteriales; family Flavobacteriaceae; genus Seonamhaeicola; species Seonamhaeicola sp. S2-3. Next base: position 3,121,120 of record NZ_CP019389.1, read on the forward strand.
TGTATCTTTACAACCAAAAAGTAAACCAACAAAACCGTATAGTTTCCGGAGATTTTTTAAAAGATGCTCAATCCTAAATTTACAGATACCCTTTTTCATCCGCTTCAATTAAAAAAAGAGATAGCTTTACCAGCACAATTTACCTTTCCGTTTTATTACACACCGCATGAGTTAAGTGTTTTAGCAGCTAAAGATTTGCAAAATTACCTTGAAAATGAAGCAAATTTTAATCATAATTTTGGATTAAAACCCAATGCCGAAGGCTTAGTAATAGGAAAAATGTTTGGTGTGATGGTGGTTAAAGATGAAGCCGATAATTTGGGTTATTTAGCTGCTTTTTCAGGAAAACTAGCCGAAAGTAATCAGCATAAAGGGTTTGTACCTACGGTTTATGATACGTTAAATCCCGAAGGTTTTTATAAAATTGGTGAACAGGAATTAAATGATATTAATAGAGCAATTGAAGTTTTAGAAAATTCGGAAGCGTATCATGCTGCAAAAAACAATTTAGAAGCTTGTTTAAAAACTTATGATGCCGAATTAAAAGCGTTAAAACAAACCATTAAAGAAAAGAAAACAGCACGTAATAAATTACGAGAATCTGAAGTCAATAATCTTTCGGTAGAAGCCTATCAAAATTTATTAGAAGAACTTAAAAAACAAAGTATTTACTATCATTTTAGATTAAAAGATTTAAAAAATGATTGGAAACTTAAAATTGAAGAAGCCCAATCTCATTTTGATAAGATAGAGTCTACTTTAAATGCTTTAAAAGAAAAACGCCGCGTACAATCTTCAGCACTTCAAAAGCAATTACATCAGCAGTATTCATTTTTAAATTATAAAGGCGAAAGCAAAGATTTATTAGATATTTTTAAAAACACCACTGTTAGAATTCCGCCAGCAGGAGCCGGTGAATGTGCAGCGCCCAAGTTGTTTCAGTATGCCTATCAACAAAACTTTAAACCTATAGCAATGGCAGAGTTTTGGTGGGGGGCTTCACCAAAATCTGAAGTACGTAAACATAAGCAGTTTTATCCGTCTTGCCGTAGCAAGTGTGAGCCTATTTTAGGACATATGATGCAGGGGCTAAATGTAGAAAATAACCCTATTTTAGAAGTAAAAAAACACGAGAAACCTTTAGAGATTTTATATGAAGACAATTATTTGTTGTTGGTAAACAAACCGCATGAATTTTTATCGGTACCTGGAAAAACGCAATTAGATTCTGTTCAAACTAAAATGCAACAGTATTTACCCAATAATAAGCCTGTTTTGGTACATAGATTAGATATGTCAACTTCTGGTATTTTATTGGTGGCTAAAAACGAAAAAACGCATAAAAATCTGCAAAAACAGTTTATAAACCGAACGGTTAAAAAACGCTACGTAGCTGTATTAGATGGCGAATTAAAAACTAAAAAAGGCATTATAGATTTACCTCTGCGAGTAGATTTAGATAACCGACCACAACAGTTGGTGTGTTATGAACACGGAAAACCCGCCAAAACAAAGTTTGAGGTTGTTGCTGTAGAAAACGGAACAACCAGAATTCACTTTTATCCCATTACAGGTAGAACGCATCAGTTGCGTGTGCATGCTGCCCATAGTAATGGACTAAATATGCCTATTGTAGGTGACGATTTATACGGCACTAAAGCCAACCGTTTATATTTACATGCAGAACAACTGGAGTTTGAACATCCGGTTACTAAAAAACAACTTAAAATAGTTTGTAAAGCGCCTTTTTAGTTAAATTTTAGTACTACTATAATCGGTTTGTATTTGCTAAATTTGGTGTTTAAATTACACAACTAATCAATATGCAATTATGTTGTGTATTGTTTAAAAAAACACCTCAATTTTGCTGGTAATCAAATTAAAATAAGCACAAAATGATTGAAATGTGGGATAAAAGATATTCAAGTAGTAGTTATGCTTATGGAATAAATCCTAATGCGTTTTTTAAGGATACATTAAACAAATATCAGTTTAAGGGCAAAATATTATTACCTGCAGAAGGAGAAGGCAGAAATGCTGTATTTGCTGCAAAAAAAGGTCTTGATGTTACAGCGTTTGATATAAGTATTGAAGGTAAGAACAAGGCTTTAAAACTTGCAAAAAAACAAAATGTAGAAATAAAATATGACATTGGAAATTTATTTGACTTAGATATTGTTAATCAAAAATATGATGTAGCTGCTTTGATTTTTGCTCATTTTCCACCAGAAATTTCAACAAGTTATCATAGGAAAATTGCAGACTTAATAGTGGATGAGGGAATTATTATCCTTGAAGGATTTAGTAAAAATCATTTACCATTACGAAATAAAAATCCGAGATTAGGAGGCCCTAATAAAATTGAAATGCTCTTTTCAATAGAATCTATTAAAAATGATTTTCCAGAATTTGAAATTATTAAACTGGAAGAGGTTGCAGTAGAATTAAATGAAGGTGATTACCATAATGGGTTAAGTAAAGTGATACGATTTATTGGAAAAAAGACTAAAATTAAATAACAATTAATTGTGATTGTAATAGCCTATTATCAGTACTTTTTAACGTAATTCAAATAAAAAAACGCCCAAGAGCGTTTTTTATATTTAATTAAACCGTTGATTAGCAATAATATTTCTAAGTTTAGCTTTTAGGTCTCCGCCGGTGTCATATACCATTTGTTCGTTGGTAGGGAAGGGCATGCGTCTGTTATCAAGTAAAAGTAAGTCTTCTTTTTCTAGTGCACGTTTATCGCCACGGTATCTTGCATAAACGTTTTCAAATACATAACCACTATCAAAACTAAATTCGTCAATAAGTTGTTTTGTTTTTAAATCGGTATAAACAACATCGGCAATAATTTGAGTTTCTTTGGTTTGTATCACTTCATACATACGGGCTTTTACTTTAATAATGTTGTCAATTTTAATATCGTTACCCAAACTATCTTTTACAACATTTCCATTGACGTCTTTTTTGTATTTTAACCCATCAACAATTTCACGTTCTCTAATATATTCACGTTCCTTAACACGTTCTGGTGAAATGTTTATTTGTTTAAGTTGCAACTGCATTGAGAAATCATAAGTAATCTCTTTACTTGGGTTGGCGTGATATACCGTCCAAAACTGATTTAATCCGTAGGTATTAAAATTCAATAAATCATCTTCTAAACGCTGAGGAATTACTTGCTGGGTTTGGTTGTTTATTGATACTAAAACGTAGTGAGTGCCTCTGGCATGAGCCTCGTTTAATAAATGGCGAGTGGTTTCAAAATTAGGATTTATATCATCTAAATACTGCAAAGTATTATAAGCTTCTCTAATGGTGTATTTATCATCAGATTCTAATAAATTAATACCTTTTTCATATAAATAATCAGATAGTTTTGCTTTACTTTTAGCTATATCATCACTATAATCATTAAAATTAAATGTAACGTTTTTACCATTAACATACAGTGGTAAAATAGGTTTTATAGTTTCTTGTCTAGCATTTAAATCTAAATACAGCTCAAAAATATTTTTTAATAGTTCTGGGTTATTATCTTTTTTTAAATGCTTTATGGTGTTTAAATCGCGTTCTACAGATTTATGATATGCATCTTGAAGCATTACTACATATTCAGCTTTACGTTTTTTGTTTTTGTTAGTGCTTAACTTTTGTAGTGCAGTAGTAATGGCTTGGTCATAATTACCAGTATTTACGGCTTGTTCTACTTGCTTTTTAGCACTACAAGCAAATACCAATGTAATTATAGTAGAAAAAAGTAGTAGTTTTTTCATAGGTTAAAATTTTAGGTTATGGGGAGGGTGTTTCAATAGTAATGCCAAATTTATAAAAATTTGGCATTACGTTTATAAGTATATGTATAATGAGTGTTTTATTTTTTGTAAATTGGTAGTAATTTAGTAGATACTTCACCAAAACCAATTCGGGTACCATCATTTTCACAATAACCTCTCATTATTACGGTATCATGGTCATTAATAAACTTACGTTCAGTGCCATCTTTCATTTTTAGAGGTTTTTCACCTTTCCAAGTTAACTCTAACATAGAGCCGTAGCTATCTTCGGTAGGACCAGAAATGGTACCACTTCCCATTAAATCGCCAGAATTTACAGGACAGCCATTAATGGTATGATGCGCTAATTGTTGCGATATGTTCCAATACATATATTTAAAATTAGACTTGCTAACTACGGTTTCTTTAGCACCCTTAGGTTGAATAGAAACTTCTAAATTAATATCGAAACTTTTTGCGCCTTTGCTTTGTAGATAAGGCAATTGTTTTTTTAAAGGTTTAGGCCCCTCAACACGGTAAGGTTCTAAAGCGTCTAATGTTACAATCCATGGAGAAATAGAGGTAGCAAAGTTTTTAGCTAAAAACGGTCCTAATGGTACATATTCCCACTTTTGAATATCGCGAGCACTCCAATCGTTTAGTAATACTAATCCAAAAATATATTCTTCAGCTTCATCTATAGGAATGGGTTCCCCTAAATCATTAGCATCTGTAGTAATGAAACCCATTTCAAGTTCAAAATCTACTAATTTACTGGGGCCAAAAACAGGTTCTTTAGCACCATTTGGTAGTGTTTGTCCTTGTGGTCTATGTACCGGAATACCTGATGGGATTATAGATGAGCTTCTACCATGATACCCAACAGGAATGTGTAGCCAATTAGGTAATAAGGCGTTATCTGGATCTCTAAACATGGTACCTACGTTAGTGGCATGTTCCATACTAGAATAAAAATCGGTATAATCCCCAATTTCAACAGGTAATTGCATTTCTATTTCATCTAAACGAAATAATACAATTTCCTTGTGTTTTAAATTATTTTTAAGCGTATCATTATCAGCATCAAAAATTTCGGCAATACGGTTTCTTACGGCACGCCATGTTTTTCTTCCGTCAGCAATAAAATCGTTCAACGTGTCTTGAAGAAAAATATCATCGGTTAAAGGAATACCATCAAAGTAGCCTAATTGGTGTAAAGCACCTAAATCTATGGCAGTATCACCAATACGTGTACCAATGGTAATAATATCATCTCTGGTTAAAAATACACCAAAAGGAATATTCTGAATGGGAAAATCTGAATGCTTATCTACGTGTAACCACGATTTTCTATCTGGATTGTTAGCTGATAACGGCATAACGTTTTTCTTATTTTATGATTATTGATTTCTTTTCAAACCTACATAATTTTTTTGATTTTAATATAAAAATTACCTTAAAACCAATAAAATTTAAAAATTGTTGAAATGGTTAATAAAACCGTTTAAAACTTATTTGTAATTATACATTTTTTGGTGCTAAAAACTATTCTATTTCCTATTTTTGCCGCATAATTAACCATAATTTAATTTTATGCAACGCGACGAACAAATTTTTGAACTTATTGAAGCTGAAAAAGAGCGTCAATTACACGGTATAGAACTAATAGCATCAGAAAACTTTGTGAGCAACCAAGTAATGGAAGCAGCAGGTTCTGTTTTAACTAACAAATATGCCGAAGGGTACCCAGGAAAACGTTACTACGGTGGTTGCGAAGTTGTAGATGAAGTAGAGCAAATAGCTATAGATAGAGCTAAAGAATTGTTTGGAGCGGCATACGTAAATGTACAACCACACTCTGGTAGTCAGGCAAATACAGCTGTTTTTGCAGCTTGTTTAAAACCAGGTGATAAATTTTTAGGATTCGATTTATCTCACGGTGGGCATTTAACACACGGTTCTCCAGTTAACTTTTCAGGTAAATTATACAGTCCGGTATTTTACGGAGTAGAGCAGGAAACAGGTGTTTTAAATTATGATAAAATACAAGAAATAGCAACCAAAGAACAACCAAAATTAATTATTGCGGGAGCTTCAGCTTATTCTCGTGATATTGATTTTAAACGTTTTAGAGAAATTGCCGATAGCGTAGGCGCTATATTAATGGCAGATGTATCACACCCTGCAGGATTAATTGCAAAAGGTATTTTAAATGATCCTATTCCACACTGTCATATTGTAACCACAACAACTCATAAAACTTTACGCGGACCAAGAGGCGGTATGATTATGATGGGTGAAGATTTTGATAATCCATTTGGTTTAAAATTAAAAAACGGAAAACTACGTAAAATGTCGTCTTTATTAAACTCTGCTGTTTTTCCTGGTAACCAAGGAGGGCCATTAGAGCATATTATAGCAGCCAAAGCCATTGCATTTGGAGAAGCCTTAACAGATGAGTTTTTACATTACCAATTACAAGTTAAAAAGAATGCTGCTGCGTTAGCACAAGCTTTAGTAAATAAAGATTATAACATTATTTCTGGCGGAACAGATAACCACTGTATGTTAATAGATTTACGTAATAAAGACGTATCTGGTAAAGAAGCCGAAGAAGCTTTAGTAAAAGCAGATATTACCGTAAACAAAAACATGGTACCGTTTGATGATAAATCGCCATTTGTAACCTCTGGTATCCGTTTAGGAGTAGCTGCCGTTACTACGCGTGGTTTAAAGGAAGCAGATATGGTTACTATTGCAGATTTAATTGATGAGGTTGTTACAAACCACCAAAACGAAGCTGTTTTAGAAACTATAAAAGACAAAGTAAATGCTATGATGGCAGATAAACCATTATTTGTAGCATAAATTTAAACTTAAGATATGCTGAATTTATTTTTAGCATTTCAATATAACATCAAGCCTGAAATTTATTTTCAGGCTTTTTTGTTTTTGGGCGTTACCCTATCGGGTCGGGCTTTCCGCGTTACACGGTAACTTGCTGCAATCCCTAACGCACTTATTTGCAAACTTGTTTTTAAACTCTTAAGGTAGGTTTTGTTTTGAAGTTGTGGTTATAAATTGTTGTACCTAGTTATTTTTTCCAATAATAGATCGACATTTAGCTTCAATAATTTCCATCGCTTTTTGTAATTCTTTTTCAATTTTATCGTCACCTCGTATTTGGGCATATAAATCTGATCTGCTTTCTTTTAATATATCCCTGATTAGTTTTTTATCCTCTCCATATTGCCCGAGTTTAACCATCGCAATTTGGTCTGATGCGAAAAATATTTTATTCATTGTTTGTCTAAACTTGTCGAAATGTTCTTCAAATTCTTTACCGTGAAGAGCTATGAATCTATATTTTAAAGTATGTAACTTTTCTAAAGGTTTTTTATTTCTTTCAAATCTTTCTCTCGCGACATATGCCTGATTGTAAATCTCAGTTTCTTGAGGTGTTTCATTTTCGTTTTTAGGTCTTGAAGAACCTTCGTTACCAAATCCAATTGGACTTCTAATAACTTTTATAGCGTGATGAGATTCGTATAAGCTAGCCAAAACTTCTTCAGCTAATTCATATTGCCTTTTCCATTTTGTTTCTCTGCGCCAACTGTTTATTCCCCAAATAGCAACAACAGAAGCAATAATGACTCCAGTACTTTTAATTAGTTCAAGAATTTCATTCATTTCAATGCATATTTTGGTTTTATTAAGCATAACATTAAGGATATAAATCAGTTTCAATACTGAAACAAGTTCAGTACAAGTGATTTATATCTGTTGATAAACTAAAATAGAATTTTCTTACTAAAGTAAATATGTGTTTGTACCTAACTTATAAACAAGTTTTAAACTAAATAAATTATATGTAGTTCTTGTTTAAGTATTTTTAGTAGAAAAATTAATCTTCTTCAGGAAAAGCAATCTTAAAAATTATTATTAACAAAGCTTTACTACTTCACAATTATTGTTTCTGTTTACAACATTAAAAACTGTAAGTTGGTTATTGTAGCAATCTAAATATTTCAAATTTGTATTGTTGCTAAGATCTTATGAAGAGAGTTGGTTATAAGAATAAACTAACTTCGTTAAATTTATAAAATATTCTATATCAATTAGTTGTGCTGTTTATAGATTGTTAAAAATAATTAATTTAAACCTATGCATCACAGACTTGAATTTCATCATCAGCGTTGGGGTTAATAGTGGGTTCTACTACTAAATAGTTTTTAAAATTAGTATCGGGTATGTTTACGTTTTGGGCTTTTAAGCTATAAAATGTGTAACATAATGGTATCATCATTACGAGGAGCGCAGCGACGAAGTAATCTCCCTACCATACGTCACTGCGAGGAACACAGCGACGAAGCAGTCTCTTCATTTATCAGCAAGAGATTGCTTCACTACAGCTTGTCTTGAGCCCTGTCGAAAGGTTAGCAATGACCCAGCCGTCACGTCGAGTTCTCGATACAATTTGCTCCTGCGTCGCAAATCGTCATGTTGAGTGTTTTTGCTACACGGTAGCAGTAGCAAAAATGTATCGAAACGCGAACTGACGGTATAGGTTTTATTCACTCGAACTGGCGGGTACAGGATTTATTAATAGAGTATAGGAATGTTATTAACTAGCTCTTGCTCGTCATGTCGAGTAGATTATTCTGCTTAACTAAAAAGAGCAGAATAATCGTATCGAGACGCGTCACTGCGAGGAGGCACGACGACGCAGTCTCAAGAATGTGTAGCCTTAATAATGTAGAGATTGCTTCAGCTTAATAGCCATATCCTATAATTTATATGGAGCCTATTTTCTAAAAAAATACACTCCAATTTGGAGTATAAAACCATAAAAGAATTTGAAATAGAAATGTTTAATGAAAAGGTAGTTGTGCATGGCTCTTAACTAAACATCCATTTTTTGTTGTAAGTCCGCACAGGGTTTTCATTATAACATACACCTTATTTCGCCAATGGCAATGCTTACAGCTAACAGTTTTTTACCGTCCACCACAGCATCACCCGTTAACGTGGCACCATAGCTGTCAGTTTGAATATGCACATTTTCAAGCATGAAAGCTTTGAGACCAATATCGGGAAAACGCCAGGTAATTTTCACTTGGTTGGGGTCAAAATCACCATTAGATTTTGGGCGTAGGATGATTTCAAAATTATTGCCTCTTGCTCCAGAAAAATCGTGACCAGAGCGCAACAATAATAAATTGCTTCTAAGATAATTGCTTTCCTGCTTTACCAGGGCTGTGGCATAGCCCAACTCGGGCCCACTTTTAAAATTACTGTTTAGAGGCTTTTCTATAAAATTTACCGTAACGGCCATTTCATAGCAATTCTTTTTTTTGCTGATGTTATTTTTTACCGCAGCTAAAGTAAATGTTTTCTCCTTTATGGTTAGACGCTTGACAGGAGTTTTCTGGTTGGGCAAAATCTGTGATTGCGCCATAACAGGCAATAACATTAACGCAAGAAGCAAGAAGAAAATACGCATTATTAAAGGTTTTTATGAAGTTTCTATCCTTCAATCTCATCAATTTGAACGGATGTTATCTTAAAATCCTCTGGGTTGATAGCGCCGTTGCGTTCGTAGGGACTTAATGCAATAACATATTGACCATTAGAATCAGCTCTAAATATATAATTGATAGTAGAGTTAGAACTGCTAACACTTGATGTCTGATTCTCAATAGTAATTTTACCAGAGCCTCTAACGTCTTTAAGTTCTATTTTAACCCTGTATTCTTTTCCTGCTCTGGCATTGAACATTATAAATCCGCTGTAAGTATAATATTCATTTCGTGAGTAAGCATTACTGGTTTGGCCACTAAGTCTTGGGCTAACCGTAAAGGCTTCTATTGAATAACTGCCGAAAAAACCAAAGCTTAAACCATTATCGTATGGTTTTTTTGGTGTGATGCGGTATGTTTTTCTGCTTGGAAGCGTTAAAAGTTCTTTGCTGACTTTTAGAGGTGTAGCGTTTGATAAGTCTAATTTAGATGATTGTAGTTTTTTAAGATCAGCTTTCTTAAGCGTTGGTATTTTGCTTTTTACGTTGACCTTGGTCGAGATATTCGTCGGTTTTTCAATCTTAGTTTTTTGGGGCACAAACTGCGCCTGTCCTAAAAAAGGGCTCAAACATAATGCCAGTATGAGAATTTTGCTTAGTGTTTTCATGATGTTTTATTTTTTGTTGAGACAGAAAATTTTCTGTTTTATGTTTATTTTGAAAAAGATGTTAGCACTGTTGTGTTTTGCAGTTTTCTATTGCTGTTGTAATCTTCGTATTTTACCATGCCCACACCTTCGGCTAACCAGGTTTTTTGGCTGCTGTTAAAGTTGGCCACCATCATTTTACCGCTGCTCGTTTGGGTTATAACAACACATTCAAAAGTACCGGCAGGCGTGGTTATGGTTTCAGTGCCCACTACTTTGCGGTTGGTGATATGGGTGGTCATGTTCATGTTCATGCCCCCCATGTTCATTTTGATATTAATGTTGGCATCGGGCAGGATTTGTCCTGCCGTAAGTGTATTGGGAAGTTCTACATTGGTGCCAGTGATTTCGGTTTCCAAGTTGTCAAATTGTTTCATCATATCGGCGTTCATGAGTGATTTAAAGTCCATGGTTACCGTGCTGCCGTTACAGCTCATGTCAAACGCACTATCTAAAACCAGTTTTCCTTTTTTATCGAACAATTCTGAATGGATGGTGGCAGTTGTTGTACCTCCAGAATTACTCACGTTGTTTACAGTATATTTCATGGTACCATCTGTTTTTCCTTTCTTGTTGCGCATTTCATATTCTGAAATGTGACCTTCATTAAACGGATAATACTTGCTGCAGTTTGAACTGTTGTTTTGTGCATTGCCCTTGCATCCAATAAGGACAAAAAAAACGAGAACAATGTTTATAATATGTGCTTTCATAATTATTGTGGTTTTGTGAATTAACATTAACTAGGTAAGACCAAAATCTCTACCCGTCGGTTTTTTTGCCGGTTTTCGTCTGTATCATTGGGGACTACAGGCTGACTTTCACCATAACCTTTACTTTCCCATTTAAAATTGTTAACCTTGTCTTTTATTAATGTTTTTAATAATTGCTGAACGCTTTCGGCACGTTTTTGAGATAGGGTTTTGTTTGCAGCATTATTGCCTACATTGTCGGTATGACCTTCTACTACAATGGTGCCTTTGCCTATCTCTTCAATTTTTGGGATTAATTCGGTAAGTGCCGCCTCAGCCTCAGGTTTGAGTTCATATTTACCAAATTCAAAGAGCACCGCGGCATCAAGATTGAGCCGGATGGCACCACCAATGGCCGCTATGGCATCTACATCGGCACCGGGAACACCGCTTTTGGTATTCAAGTCGGTTAAACGGACATAAGTGAAGGTTTCGCCTTTGTTAACAAAATCGGCTATATCTACCATAGCTGTACCGCCTTCTATTTTACCTACTTTAATCCATTGGCTTCCGTCTTTAGATAATTCGAGAATAGTGGGTTCAATTTTACCCATTTCAAACACATATAAGTCAGGACCGTTGACATCGGTTATGGCGTTGTTAGTAAATTGTAGTGTGAGGACACCTTCTAATCCTATGTTACATACCTTGGGGTCTCCACCTGTAAAGTCTATGTTTGGCATGTTGGGCTCTCCAAGTGAACCTTTTGGGTGCAGCCCTCCATTTCCGGGGTCAAATTCAACTACCTCATCGGCAAAAGACAGCTTACCTAATGGCAGGTAGATGTATTGATTACGGGAATCTACATAGGTGTTGCCCACTTCATCATTTTTTTCGGCATGCCATCCAGGATTAAGTTTGTAAAATGCTTCCCTTGCCCGAGCTGAATACCTTATAAACTGTTTAGCTTTTAATTCCTGTTTTGTTTTTCGCTTTTTAATGAGCGATTTAAACTGATTGGATGTGCTGGGGTTGTTTAAAGCCTCTTCTACGGCATTCTTATAAATAGGATTTAAGAGTTTTTTTGCCTGTTTTTCGTGCTTGATTTTCGTTTGCTTTTCAATCCTTTTTAAGAGTTTTATTTCTTCGGGCTTTACGCCATAATGTTTAGCCAACATCTGCTCAGCCTCTTCAGGCGTAGCATGTTTTATTTTCTCGTACAATGACCGGCCTTTGGAAGTGGCATAATAAGTAAAGGAAGTTCCAACAAGGCTTTCTTCTATAAAGGTACCTTCAAATGGGTTTTTGTTTTTTTCTTTACCAGCATTACTGCCGCTTGTTGGTAATACGGCCAATAATTGGCTAAGTTCTTCTTTGTCTAGTTCTTTTAACTGTTCTGCAAGCTTTGAAAAATCTATATCAACAGTTGCTTCGTTCACTACAAAGCCACCACTGCTTTCCAGTTCAGGGTACTGTTGCAGCATTTTTTCCAAGGTATTGAGATTGCTCTGCGTGAGGGTGTTTTTTTCAACGGAATGTTTGCCTAATATTTGGTATGCTATCTCCGAAGCATCTCCGTTGCCCAACAATGCATTTAGGGTTTCAACATTTTTAGCATCATTTGTGTCAACACCCAATAGATCCAGCATCTTTTGTACCTGTTCACCATCGTTCGATATTTTTATATCTTCTTTTTTATTGTTATCAGAAGCTATTACATCTATGGTTTGATTAGCTGCTTTATCTTTATCCGACTTACAGGCAAAGAAGCAAATCAAGATAAACAGTATTGCTATATATGTTGTTTTTTTCATAATTCTACCCGTTTCATTTCTTTGCTGCAAGCATCAGATTGATTGTCTGCATAAATGTTGTTTTCAATGGAGACAATTACTTTTTTCCAAGTTTCTTTACCTGAGAGGTTTTGCCATTTAACGGTTCCAATGTAATTGCCCACACTTTGCTCTTTAAGCCGATAGCCCACTTCGTTTAAGGTGAACTTGTATTTTTCGAGCCCGCCCAGTTTGGTATAACGTCCTATTACTTTATCGTCTTCTTTGGTGAAAGTAATTACGCGTCCGTCGCAACCTTCCCAAGATCCCATAATGTCCTGGTCAATAGTAGGTGAAGAAATCATCGATCCGGTAGAGGAGGTTTTACAAGCAGTAAAAAGGGCAAGCAATAAGATGTATGTTATTGTTTTCATTTTAGTCTGTTCGTTTGTATTTATCCCGCATAAATTCAAAATACATATAGCCAAAGCGGTCGTACCAATCGTCTGTACCGTAGCGGGCTTCGCATTTACTTAATTCTACCAAATTGTTGTAAAGGCTTTGCACTAATTGATTGTATTTATTGTCATAAGCCTGCTGCAGTTCTATAACAGATTTTTCAATGTTCCTTTTTTGTGTTTGCCAAGCCATACCAGATACCCCATGGTAACCCGAAACGTTATCACCAAAAGCAATGGCAGCTTCAGAAAAATCTTTGGTACACCGATAAATAGTGGCAAGTTGTGTAAAGAGATAACGTGTTTCGTTAAAGTTCTTTCGAGCCTCTTTAAAACAATCGGCACAACTCTCATTGGTATCCCAACCCGCATCTGTTACTGGAATATCACAAAAAGACGGAATACGTGGTTCGCCAGGTAAAGGAGCTGTTTTCATGCAATCGGTCAGGTTTTCGTATTGATCATTAAAATCCTTGAATTTATCAAAGGTCTCTTTAAACTTGTCAAACTTATCATTATATCCTTTGTAGTCTTCCATCAACTCTTGTACATCGTCCATATAAGAATCAAACTCTCTGGGTATATAAAACCTGTCTGTCCCTGAATTCTGAGCCTGTAAAGCAAATGAAGTTGACACCAATAAAAGAATGACAGAAGCCGATTTTTTACCCACAAGCTTACCTATTAGCAGACCAATTATCAATAGAACTACACCCAATAAAATGTAGAGCCATATATTACTGCCGCTATGGTCTCCTCCAGAAGAAGTGTTTGTTGAAGCTCGACCTTCTTTCATTTCTTTTTTACTGATTTTTGTAAATGGATTGCCTAGGTAATTTTTTTGTTCAGGGTTGGCATGTACCGCTATGGTAAATTTTACTTCTTCAGATGTAGGTGAAATCACCTTAATCCCAAATTTGTTGAATGTCTTGACCTTAAAGTTGATAATGCCGTTTTTGGCTTTTGCTGTTGATTGTTTTTTGACTACATCTCCCCAGCTGTTGTTGGCCAATTCAACTTCTAGGGGTTTAGATTTATTAAAGTTGGTTACAATGACATCGATATCCTGAAACATGGAATGGCCACTTACATAGTAGTATTTTGTTGTATCTACATAACTAATGGTTGCTATAAACAATTCACCTTCGTGGCCTTTACGGGTATCTTCTTGTAGTTTTAGCTCTATGGGTTTTATCTTGTCATTGAGTGTAAAGGGCTGGGAAAATCCGGTATATCCCAAACCTATAAATAAAATAAGTAGTATGTTTTTTGGAGAGAGCATTGCGTTATTTTTTGTAGTGGTTAATAAGGTAGTTGGCTATTTTATAGGTATTTTGTTTGCGTTCTTCTTTTTGGGCATTGGTCAGCTTGGGGCCGTTGGGGTTTAAGTAACTGTAACTAATTTTTATAGGGTTTTCATAATTGGTGTTCAGTAATAATAGGAAGCCTTGTGCCGGATGTCTTGTTATATAAGTATCTCCAGATTCACTTACCTGAACATCAATTAAATCGTTTTTTAGTCCGCTTTTTATTTGATCTTCTACGATATTTTTCGGCCATTTTTCATTTCTTATATAATAGGATGCGGTAAAACCACTAGGGTGGTTAACAATATACCTGCAACTGTTATTAAATATATCTTGTTTTACACTGCTTTTGTCATACCTAAGAGCTTCAGCCATTTGTGATGCAGTAAGTTTACAGTCCTCACTTTCTGTATAGAGCTGGGTATAATCACCGGTTTGCTTGAGGTTGATACCTTTTTGTTTAGAAGGTTCTACTGTTTTGGTTTTTGTTTCCTCGGAAGTTGCCTTAACTTCTTTTTTCTCTAAATAGCCACAGGCTGTTAGTAAAACGGCCCATACAATAAGGGTAGATGTGTATGTGGTTTTCATAAAGTGTTTTTAATAGTTATTGGTCCTTACGTACCAAGGTTACAACCGCGCCTGTCATATCATCACGAATAATGAGTTTGTTTTCGGTATGTTCTAAAATGGTTTGGGTGGTGGTTATTTTGGTAGTGCTTACCTCGTCTTGAGCTTCTGCTTTTACGGTCATTATGTTGCCATCCAGTTTGTAACTGCCGCCACTGTTGGTAAGTAAGTTACAGTCGTTGTCATAAAATTGGGTGCGGTAAGTATTGCCGGTATAGATAATGTTAGACTTCATGCCACAATCGTTCAGATTTTCGTAACCGGGTATGCCTTCCAATTTTTTATAATACCAAGTGCCTTCAAGGTTGTTGGCTTCTGATGCGGATTCGTCTTTATTGCTCACTTTTTTTGGTATGCCGAACACGCTTTCTATAACTTGGTCTGTTTTTTCTTCGGCCTTTTGCTCGGTCTTGCGTTCTACAGTGTTTTCCACGCCACGGCTGGCGGCTTCCTTGGCCTTTTTACCTAGTTTTTTAAGAAATTGAGCTTCGGCCTGTTGTACGGGCGCTAAAAAGGCGAGTGCTAGTAAAATGCTTGTTAAAATTTGATGTGTTTTCATGATGTTTGTTTGTAGTCTTGTAGTGTGTTTTACATTACAATTGAATTGTTTTAACTATCCAACTATCCTGATGCTTCTTTTGGTTTCATGGTAAGACCGACTACCAAACGACAAGCCTTACCATACTATACTTTACCCATCTCCAGGGTTTTTGTCTAAAACGTATCTAAACGAGTCTTCTCCTACGTCAAACACAAATTCGTCTTCTGTTAATGTGATGATTATACACATCAAATCTTCACCGTCTTCGGTTATAATAAATTCTGTGTCAGAAAGCAATTCCCAAGAAAGGTTGTTGTTACCTATAAAATTGCAATTAAATTCACCGTCATAACCATAGGCGTCTATTACAAGGCCTTCATTCATAGTAAAATTATAAATACTCTGTTTGTCGCAATCGCCCAAGACAAAATCTCCAAAACTTTCTAGATACCAATCTTCGTCTGTGATTAGCTCTGCTACCATTTCTGAGCCTTCGTCGTCGCTACTGCAGCTAGATGCAAGCATTATGGAGAATAAAATGCTTAGTAATTTTAGTGTTTTATTTTTCATAATTGTCGCTTTAACTTTTGCTAGCGACTTGAAATTTGGGGTTTTCATAATGATTTGATTTTTAGGTAAATATATCTTTGAAAACCGTTACCTGTATGTGGGAATGTGTAAGTGGCGGGGGTGGGTGTGTAAGTGGGAGTTCCTTAACCACATACGGGAATTTTTGTTTTTGAACGACGTTCAAAAATTACGCTAAGAGTAAGAGTTCCTCATGGGGTAGGGAGGCTATAGCGTTCTTATTTTCTTTAAAAAGTCGTCTTTTTTCCTTCGGGAAACAGGGATGGTTTGGCCGTTTTCAAGTTCTATTAGGCCACCGTCGCTCTTAATATAGCGTTTTATGGCCTTTAAATTGATGAGGTGAGAATGGTGGCAGCGAAAAAACATAGTGGAAGAAAGCAAGTCTTCAAAATCCTTTAAGGCACGACATACTACTTGTTTGTTGCCATCGGCAAGGTAAAGGGTACTGTAGTTACCATCGGCTTCAATATGTAGGATGTCTTGGGTACCTAAAAATAGTAATCCTTCCAGAGAGGGAATTGCTATCTTATCAATTAGGTTATTGGGCATTAAGTTTTGTTGAAGCACTTCCAGTTTTTGTTTGGTATCTTTGTTTGGCAGTTTAGCAATGCGGCTTACGGCCTGCTTTAGTTCGTCAACATCAATGGGTTTTAGCAGGTAGTCTAAGGCAGCAAATCGTATGGCCTTTATGGCATAGTGGTCGTAAGCGGTGGTAAAGATGAGATGAAAATCCTGTTGGGGCAGTTTATTGAGCATTTCAAAACCGCCCATGCCAGGCATTTCGATGTCGAGAAATACCACATCGGGCTTTAAGGTTTCTATGAGTTTTAATCCATCCGTTCCGTCTTTAGCATTACCCAATACTTCTACTTCTGGACAGTAGTTGGCCAGTTTCTTGTAGAGGGCTACACGGCCCATTTCTTCGTCGTCTATGATGATAGCAGTTATCAAAATTATTTATTCCATTTTTAATAAAACCTCTACTTTGGTTCCTGTTGATTTATTATTTTCTTTCAAATTGGTTATAACAACCGAAGCTTCTTCCTCATTATTGAAAAATTTAATGCGGTCTCGACTCATTTGACTGCCATATGATGTTCCCTTTCTTGAAACATTTTCTTTTGCCGCTTTTATACCTACACCGTTGTCTTCTATCACGTATTTTATGTATGGCATCTGTTTGCTTACAGAAATACTCAATATACCACCCAAACCTTGTTTTTTTCGTAACCCGTGTATGATGGCGTTTTCAACAAAGGGTTGTACAATGAGTGGTGGCACTTGGTAATCGGCGTTTTTTAAATCTTTATCGATGTTGAATACCACTTTGTATTTGTCTTGGTCACGCAATTGTTCCAAATCAACATACAATTTAAGGGTATCTAAATCTTTGGTTAAAGATACTTTTTTTTGGCGGGAACTATCAAGTACGTTGCGCAGCAATTTGGCAAATTTGTTTAGATAGACTGTGGCATTATGCCGGTCATTGTTTTGCACAAAAGCATCGATGTTGTTAATGCAGTTAAAAATAAAATGCGGGTTCATTTGTGCTCGTAGGGCTTTCAGCTCGGTTTCAGCTATTTTTTGCGCTATTTCGGCCTTATAGCGAATGGTTTTGATGCGTCGCTTCATAAAATAAAATACTGTGACAGCCATTGTTAAAATAAACAGAAATTGAAACCACCAAGTTTGCCACCAAGGGGGATTTATCTTGAATTCAAAAACAGTAGGTTTGCCCGAACTGCCGTTCCATGTTAGGGTTTTTACTTCAAAGCGGTAGTTGTTGGGTTGTAATCCGGCAAAGGAAACTGTGGGGTCGTTTGATGGTGGACTCCAACTTTCGTCTGTAGCACCTAGCAGGCGGTAACTGTAGCGAACGGCATTTTCGTTTATAAAATAAGGGGCAGCAAAATCTAGTTGAAGATTACCCCGATTGTGGGGCAGTATGACGTTTTTTTCAGAAGGTTGAAAGGTTAGGGTTTCGCTTTCGGTTTTATTCAAAATGTTGGTAATAAATACTTTGGGCGGTGGCAAGGTTTCGGTGTGGGGGTCGGTAAACTGTGCTAAGCCCGAAGCCGTGGCCACCCAAAAAGTACCATTTTGGGTGAGTTCAACATCCCAAATTTCATCGTAAAACCCGTTTTCTTTACTAAAATTTAAAACCTTGTATGTATCTCCTTTAGGAATAAGTTTGTCTATTCCCAAAAGCGAAGAAATAAAAATTCCACCTTCGTCATCTTCAGCAGAAACATAGCAGGAAGCCGACATTAAACCTTCTTTAGGCGTTATGTGAAGTGTAGAATATTTGCCGTTGGCACTTTTTGAAATCTTGATAACACCTTTATCACGACTACCAGCCCAAATGTTTCCTTTGGAATCTACAAATAGCAATCCCGCACAGGCGCCGTTTAACAAATGGCTCATATTTGTTTTAGTTGCGATAACTTCAGCTTCGCTGTAATCAAGTGCTATGCGAAAAAGCTTTCCCGCCCAAGTGCTTGCCCACAAATAGCCTTCGGGGTCGTATACAATTTGGTTGATGCGTTCGGTTAGATTGGCAATAATGTACTTGTTTTCGGTTTTGGAGTTGTAAACGTACAGTCCGTAATTCCCTGCCAAAAAATAGTTGCCGTAATCATCGGTTTCTACGCAAAAAAACGAACGGTCATGATGCAGGATTTTTTCACCCAAGCCAGTTTTGGGGTTAAAATGGTAAAGGTCTTTGGCTGTCCAGCGGTAATCAGGGTTGTATCCTACAAACAGCTTGTTACTACGGGTTTTTAAAAGTTTTAAAAAACCACCCTGTTTTTGTTTTGTTAAGGTTTTAGTTTCTAGTGTTTCTGGGTTGAATTTTTGAATATGACCGCTTACTGTGGTTAGGTAAATTTCATTTTCGTTATTAGTAAAAACACTTTGCAATTCATTGCTCCCTAGGCCATTATCTGTGGTAAAATACTGGAGATGCCCGCCCATTGAAATTTTGGTAATACCTTTAACAGTTCCTGCCCATAGGTTATTTTGATGGTCTTTAAAAAGACAGGTTATTTTGTTTGATGTCATGCCATCATCTTCGGTAAACACTGTAATTTGACCGCTCGAAGTAATTCTTATCAAACCTTCAAGAGTGGCAATCCAGTAATTACCGTGGTGGTCTTGAAGCATATCGGTAACATCGCTGTTTAATAGGGGATTTTCAAAAGGTAAAGGCTTAAAATTTAAATGTCCTTTATCTACGTCCTCTTCAGAAAGCAAGCCTAATCCGTTTACAGTACAAACCCAGATATTACCTTTACCGTCTGCATACAATTTATGCACTATCCCAAGGGTTTCCGAGGGTGTTTGTGTTAGTTTTACACCTTTGGCATTGAACAATTTTAACGAGGTGATGTAAGTGTCGTTTTCGAAATAAGAGCCGCCAACCAGTAAGTTTCCTTTTTTTGTTTTTACAAGTGAAATATTTGGGCCAAAATAGGGTTGGGTGATAGGTGTTATTTTTTCTTTGGAATACTTTACGATACCATCACCATCTGAAGCAATAATTTGCGAACCGTTGGGTTCTTTGTAAAAACCTAGAATAATAAGTGAATCTTTGAGAATATTAGGGGTAAAGCGGCCATTTTTTAGTTGTTGTAGTTGGTAGTTTGAAGCTATGTGCAAAATGTTATTTTTATCTTCAAACATAGCCGATACATAGCTTGAGGCCAAACCGTTTTGTTTGGTAAAATTAGTAAAGCGTACACCATCATAACGGCTTAAGCCATAGCGGGTAAAAAACCACATAAACCCTTTGGAATCCTGAAATATACCGTGAACCGGATTGGTGGCTAATCCGTCTTCCATGGTGTATTTTTCCATCATTACCTTTTGTGCCGAAAGTTGGGCACAACAAAAAAGCAATAGTAAAAAGTGCAGCAAAATAGAAATGCGAAACCAGTTTTTAAGAGCATATGGCATGATTTCCCTAAAGTATGAAATTTCTGTTTGGCTTGTAAATATAAGGTTATTTGATAAATTTATGTTATAAGGAAACCAAACCTACTCAATCTCTTTGGAGGAGTAGATTGCTTTACCTTAGCTTGTTTTGAACGTTAGTTGAAAGGTTTGCAATGACCCAGCCGTCACGTTGAGTTCTCGATACAATTTGTTCGTACCTCACAAATCGTCACGTCGAGTGTTTTCGCTGCACGATATTAAGCAGTGAAAATGTATCGAGACGCGAACTGGCGGGGTTCTCGATACAATTTGCTCCTGCGTCGCAAATCACTCGAACTGACGGTATAGGTTTTATTCACTTGAACTGATGGGGAGAGGCTTTATTGATTTAGTACAGGAATGTTATTACCCATCCCGTCACTGCGAGGAGGCACGACGAAGCAGTCTCATTAATACATAGCCTAAATGACTTAGAGATTGCTTCAGCTTGTTGGTTTTGTAAGCTTATATGAAACCAGTTTTTCAGAAATTCAGGGTTGTGCAACGGTTACCTTTGTTATCCGTAGTTATTTTATTCTTCCACTATATTTGGAACTTCAAATATCATTGGCACATTCGATTTTAATGCTTTTCCTGCTACAATCGCCTGTCTAAATTTTAATTTAGGAAGTGATTTTACAATTTCTTGTCCAAAATAGTTTGATAAAAAGTCGCTACTAGTTTTATCAAATTCTTGAAAAGAAACAATTGTATTACATTGAGTCAATATTGTTTTCGAAACATTGGCTGTTCTTTGAGCAATAACTAACAATCCAACATTGTATTTTCTTCCTTGTAGAGCAATTTGAGCAATACTATTCAATAAAGGTTGAGATACTTTGTCAGATACACCCGAAAAATTCCATTCTGGAATTACGGTATGAGCTTCTTCTAATACAATACAAATTCTTTTTCCAAAATTATTTTCTGTTTTAGCAATGTGAAATAAAAGCCTAAAAAAAGTTTTAGTATAAGTTAAAACACCAGATGTATTAGCAACGTGTGGAAGTTCAAATATTGATAGTTGATTATCACTTTTTAGAAAACCTTCTAATTGTTCGTGTATTTTGGTTGATACTTCTTTTTTTCTTTTTCTTGAATTATCGTTATCTTTATTGTAGTTATTCGCAATTTCTTGCTCAATATAATCTATGTCTTTAAATAATTGTTCTCCAACAGCATCATCAATTGTTTTTACAGGATGTAGGTCGTTAAATTTACCTATATATTCACCTGTAAAGTCTATACAAATTACTTTTGTGTTTTCATCTTCTAGATATTGTCTTATAAGATTTCTTGAAAAAACGGACTTCCCTGTTCCAGTAACACCGACTACCGCCATATGATGAGAAATAGCAGTGTCTTTATCTAAAACAACAGGGTAATTTGTATTAGGAATTGAACCAATTTGATATTCATTTTCTTCAATTGTTGGCTCTGAAATAGGTGATGCAATATAAATAGGTGTATTTACTTCTGGAACCCATCCAAATTGTTCAAATTGAAATTTTTCAGTATCCCAAGTTCCTAATTGTATAGCTTCACCAACAATTAATCCAGTTTGATTTTTGTTTTCTAGTTGTTCAATTTTCGTAATTCCTTCTATTATTTGATAAAGAACTTTTTGTCCTTGAATTGAAACTTCTAAAAGCTGTCCCTCACTAATTTTTATTTTTGAATTGTAAATGAAACGTATTTTAAAAATAGTACTGTTTTCTGTTACGATTCCAACAAATCTTTTTAGATAATCATTTTCGGGAATATTATCAATTTTGTAAACAACATCCGATTTGTGATTTTCAAATATATTCTTGTCAAAAATTTTCTCGATTTCATTGTTAGATAATACTTTAACCCATTGTTGTTGGTTTAATAAATATGTATCTAATAATAAGCCCTTTCTAACCTTTTTATCTGTCGAATATTTAAATTCAACGAAGTCAAATATTTTTGTGTTTACAATTCTCTGTGATGAATCATATAGCCGAATTAGGAAAGTATTTTTTGATTGAACACCAAATATTTGCCCAAGTGCAAGTTTATTGCTTTTATCCTTGCCTATAGCAAACAAATCTTCTATTGATTTAGCTAAAGAGGGAATATTTAAAATTATAAAAATTGCCCAGAACAATAACAAACCATTAAACTGATTGTTACCTGTTCCAAACTGTTTGTAAACTCCCCAAATAAAAAAGCTAGAAAAAAGTGCCTCAGGCTTTCCAATTTCTCTATTCACTCTGGCAATAAGTCGAATAAACTTATTTTCTAAACCAAGACTTTTCTGTCTTAGCCAAAGCAGTGCATAACTACTTACAGTTAGATAAACAATTATTGATAGAAAAACCCAAAAAATAAAATCTCTATTATTCTCATCTACGATTAACAATGAAATTCCAGCAGTTATTGAATTTATAAAAATGTTTGAATCTTTGGAAAAATGTGGTTGGTCAATTAGTGAAAGAAGTATTAAAAGAAGCAATCCAGATGTAAACCAAAAATGATTTAAAAGAAAATCACAACTACCGGTCAATAGATACCCTAAAATTATTAAGGTAATGAATGAAATTCCTAAAAATGAAAGTCTGTAAGTTTTACTCATTGTTGGTTTTCATAATTACACACAACATCTACTATATACAGCATAGCGAGACACCTCACAGATAGCCATAATGGAGCCTCATTCGTTATACATAATATGTATGTTTCCTGAGGAGCTTATGTAGACTCGACCAAATATAAAAAAAGAAATGAAAAGGTGCAATTAACAGTAGACGATGGTATGTAATTAGTAGAAGGGAAGCGTTTGCAAAACGGGATACTGTATGTTGTGGGTAATAAACTCTATTACAAGAAGACATGACGAGTTCTCGATACAATTTGCTCCTGCGTCGCAAATCGTCATGTTGAGTGTTTTTGCTACACGGTAGCAGTAGCAAAAATGTATCGAAACGCGAACTGACGGGGGAGAGGCTTTATTGATTTAGTACAGGAATGTTATTACCCATCCCGTCACTGCGAGGAGGCACGACGAAGCAGTCTCATTAATATATAGCCTAAACGACATAGAGATTGCTTCACTACAGCTTGTCTTGAGCCCCGTCGAAAGGTTCGCAATGATTAGGGAGTAGTTTTCTCCCATCTTTCTCCCTCAAAAATCGATTTTAAAAAAATAAACCCCTAGCTGAGACGAACAATCCTCGAACAAAACTCGAACAAAACCCCTAAAATTTGCTAAAAATAGGTCAATAGTAGTCAATAGGTGTCAATAGTAGTCAATAGATGTCAATAAGTGTCAATAGGTGTCAATTGGTGTCAATTGGTGTCAATAGTAGTCAATTGATGTCAAAAGCAGTCAATACGTGTCATAATTTGGATACTATTTTTAAGGCGTTATATCTTGGAGGCATTATTAACCCCAAAAACCATAAACTTATGGCGACTTTTGAAAAAGGCATTTTAGGAGGCTTTTCTGGTAAAGTGGGCAATGTTGTTGGCGCACGCTGGAGAGGCAAAAATCTAATTTTGGTATAACAATGTTAGGACTCACAGAAATAATAAATAAACCAGAGTGTAAGGTTTAAAATATAGAGGGTTACAGCCCTCTATATTTTTATATTAACTTTAACTTATACAGTAGGTGATATATTGACATTTAACAAGAAATCTACACCCGACTATAGGATTAGTGTAAATATATCCAAATAAAAAAATTAGATTAACTACTCAATAATTTCAACCTCAAATAGTTTGTCCCAACGTTTTCCGGTAACAAAAATGGTTTTAGTATCAGGATTGTAAGCAATGCCATTTAAAACATCAAGTTTTTCATGTTGGGTTACTAATTTTTTAAGAGGCGAAAAATCTAGCACTCCAATAACACCACCATTTTTAGGGTTTATAATAGCTACGCCATCTTTTTGGTAACGGTTGGCAAAAATTTTACCATCAACCCATTCCATTTCGTTAATTTCAATTATTTTACCTTTATTGGTAAATACTTGTATGTAATCTTCTTCAACTAATGTTTCTGGATTAAGCGTCCATATTTTTTCTGTACCATCGCTTTTATAAATAATGTTGTTATGGTTACATAAACCCCATCCTTCTTTACTGTTTCCATATTTAAAACTACTTAGTTTTTCAAGCGTATCTACATTATAAACAAAACCAGTTCCTTGGCGCCATGTTAACTGGTATACTTTATTGTTTAATATGGTTAATCCTTCTCCAAAATATTCATCGGCAAGGGCTATTTCTTTTAAAACTTTACCTGTTTTATAGTCAATTTTACGAAGTTTAGATTCTTTATATTGCCCAGTGCTTTCGTATAAATAGCCATTATGAAATTCTAACCCTTGTGTATATGACGTTATATCATGCGGATACTCATTAATTATTTTATACTTAAAAATTTTAGGAGCCACATTATTGAGTAGGGTTATAGGTGTATTAATAGTTTCTACCTTATTTTCAAAATAAACTTTAGACTCAATTGTTTGTTTTCCTAATTTAAAGTCTATTAATGGTGTATTATCTGTAATTATTTTTTTATTTAAAGTATGAATAACAGAATCTACCGTATGATTTTTTTTATTTATTAACGATAGTTTTAGCGTTTCACCAATAGAAATATTACCTTTTTCGGCATTGGTTTGTATTGCAAATTCATTTTTTTTATTTCCTGAGTTAGAACCACAAGAAATGATTAAACCGCATAAAAATATGATTAATAGATACTTGAGTTTAGACATGGTTTTATTTTAATTTGAAGCAAGATATTTATTTAAAATCATATAAGAAAAAACATTGTAAAAAAATTAAAAGATTGTATCTTTGCACCCGGCAAGTCCTACACAACCAGCTCCTGTAGAATCCTCCAGGGCGGGAACGCAGCAAAGGTATACGGTTGTAGCGGTGTGATGTAGGTAGCTTGCCTTTTTTTATGCACTAAAATTAAATTTCTTTTTGCTTTTTCTATGTTGTAATTTGGTGCATTATTTTTTTGAAATTTATAGTTATGTCTAAAGTTGTTTTAATTACAGGAGGTTCTTCCGGAATAGGTAAATCTATTGGCGAGTTTTTAGTTAACAAAGGGTTTATTGTTTATGGTACTAGTAGAAACCCAAATAACTATAAAAACAGTAAATTTCCTATTTTAGAATTAGATGTTAAAAACATTACCACAATACGTAAAACTGTTGAAACGGTAATAGAAAAAGAAGGTAAACTAGATGTACTAATTAATAATGCTGGTGCTGGTATTACCGGGCCTATAGAGGAAATACCAGAATCTGAAATAAAGAATAACTTTGATACCAACTTTTTTGGCCCTATAAATGTTATTAAATCTGTTTTACCACAAATGCGTAAACAGCAAAGTGGCTTAATTATAAATGTTACTTCTATTGCTGGGTATATGGGATTACCTTACCGGGGTGTTTATAGCGCAAGTAAAGGTGCTTTAGAATTAATTACCGAAGCCTTTAGAATGGAGATTAAAGACTTTAACATTAAAATGACTAATGTAGCTCCCGGTGATTTTGCAACTAATATTGCTGCAGGTAGGTATCATGCGCCTCTTTTAAAAGAGTCGCCTTATAAAAAAGCATACGGAAAAACTTTAGATTTAATGAACCAACATGTAGATGCTGGTAGCAATCCTAACTTAATGGCACAGGCAGTTTATAAAATTATTAATACCAAAGAACCAAAAATTCATTATAAAGTAGGAGAGTTTATGCAGAAGTTTTCTATTATACTAAAGTGTATTTTACCAGATAAGGTTTATGAAAAACTCTTAATAAACCATTACAAGCTTTAATTTATTGGTACGTTATTTGATGTCATTGTTTTTAAAATTTAAACAATGAATAGATATCTTTCTTTAACATTTTTCCTATTCTTATTTTTATTATCCTCTTGTGCCGATATATTAGAGTGTATAATTAATGTTAGACCAGAATTAGCCAATAAATCTTTAGAGCATGCTCATGTAGACCAACATTATTATGAAACCATATCTGCTGAGATTAAAAACGAACCATATGATAATGGTTATGATTATTATTTTACGGTTTCAGGTGATATACCCGAAGGTATTGAGATTTTTTATGACTACAGAGAAGTAATTATAGAGGGTAAACCTAAAAAATCTGGAAGCTTTACTATAAGAGTATCTTTATATGTAGAAGCTATTAATGAGTGTTACTATGATGAATTTGATGAAAGAGAAAAATGCCACGACCCATTGTGCTCTAATAACACTTCTAGGGTTTATACTTTGGTTGTAATATAATTACCGGTTTATTAAACCCAATAATTGTTGCTCAAAATGTCTAGTAAACATATTTGAGTTAGGACTTACTATTTTTTTATCTTCATCTATAAGAATAGTTTTTGTCATTGGGTAAACAGCCAACATTTCTGTTGTTTCCTTAGGGTTTTTAAATAAATATTGGTCGTTATATTTAAACCTACATTCTTTTAAAGTTTGTTTTGGTTTTTCAGCATCAATATTATCAATATTTATAGTAATAAACTTAACTTCAGGATATTTCTTTTTAAGTTCTTTTATTTTACGCTGGCTTTTTTTAAAGTGATCATAGTAGACATGAGACCAAAAACTTACTACTGTAGGAGATTTTACTAAAGAATTTATTTCAAACTCTTTATTGTTATAATCTAAAACCTTAAAACTAGGTAATGTAGACCCTCTTTCTAACTTTTTTAAGGAGTTAGCGTAATTGGTTAAGGTTGTTTTGGCTTTGTTGTCGGTAGATTTATTAATGTATGATTGTAAAATTGTACTATTATTTTCTTTGTTATTACTTAAAGAAATATATTTTAAAGCATAATGATGCAGCAATAGGTTTTTTATGTCATCGTTTTTAATTAAACTGTCAACCAGCTGTAATCTATCTAAATTATAGCATAAATTCCCCCAACTAAACCCTTTTTCGTTAGAATGATTAGAGTGCGCTTCAAGAGAAACAGTATTAATATTATGCCTTAAAAATGTTTGATATATAGGGTAATTTTTAAAGAAAGTATCATTGTAGTTAATTTGCTTTCTGTAGCTATAAAAATCTTTTGGTAAAGATTTTAAAAAGCGCCCTTTATTTCTACCATAATGAATAAACGGATACACCTCTTTACTAGAGTAGTAGCTATAATCAATATTAGCTTTAGCTATTTTATTAAATAGTTGAGACCCTTTAAATTTTTTATTAAAACGCTCAAGTTTTTTCAACTTTTTAGCTCGTAATGAATCTATATGTTTTTGATATGATTTAGGATTTAATTGGCATAGTTTAAGAATATACTTTTCTTGTTTTTCATTTTCTAAAAACTCATTAATAAAGTAGTTATTCTTTTTTGCACCTCTACCTGTATAAACTAACGATTCATCAAACTCTAAGGTATTTAATCTAAAGAGTACACTATCTTTTGGTTCTAACAAAATAAGCTGGTATTCACCACCATGTCTAAACGTATATAATCCTTTTTGTAAATTATCTACTCTATGAATAAAACGATTTCTACCGTCTAACCTAATAGTATCGGCTATTTTTTCGTTTTTTTCAAGAATAATAAACTTAGAGTATGGATTAATTATTTCGCCTCCAAAATAGGCGTAATCCATTTTTGAATTAGCTCTATCATCATTGCAGCTAAAAATAACAAACAAGATTAATATTGCTGGAAAATATAATTTCATGAATCCCTTTAGGGTTACCATTAGTCTTACAAAAATATGCCTTGTATTTAAAAATTGTTGTTAATGCGTTGTTAAAAGTTGAATTTATTAAGTTATTTAGAAGCATTAAAGCTTTAATTATTGATTAAAATTAAAAGATTTAAGTTTCCACTTACCAATTCATTTTTCTACTTTTGCCAAAAATTTAAAACAAGCATATGTTATCAGTATCAAATCTTTCCGTTCAGTTTGGAAAACGTATTCTTTTTGATGAAGTAAATACCACATTTACCCAAGGTAACTGCTACGGTATTATTGGCGCCAATGGTTCTGGTAAATCTACATTCTTAAAGATTATTTCAGGAAAAATGGAGCCTACCTCAGGACATGTATCGTTAGAATCTGGTAAACGTATGTCTGTATTAGAGCAAAATCATAATTTATATGATGAGCATACAGTTTTAGAAACCGTTTTAATGGGAAATAAACCATTATTTAAAATTAAAACTGAAATAGATGCTTTATATGCTGATTATTCTGATGAAAATGCCGAAAAAATAGGGGAGCTTCAAGTTCAATTTGAAGAAATGAATGGTTGGAATGCCGATAGTGATGCTGCCGCAATGTTATCTAACTTAGGTATAAAAGAAGATTTACACTATACCTTAATGGGTGACCTAGATGGTAAACAAAAAGTACGTGTGCTATTAGCTCAAGCTCTTTTTGGAAATCCAGATGTGTTAATTATGGATGAGCCTACCAACGATTTAGATTATGAAACTATTAGTTGGTTAGAAAACTTTTTGGCTAATTATGATAACTGTGTTATTGTGGTATCTCATGACCGTCACTTTCTAGATGCCGTTTGTACCCATATTTCTGATATAGATTTTGGTAAAATTAACCACTATTCTGGTAACTACACTTTCTGGTATGAGTCTTCTCAATTAGCGGCGCGCCAACGTGCACAACAAAACAAAAAAGCCGAAGAAAAGAAAAAGGAATTAGAAGAATTTATCCGTCGTTTTTCTGCCAATGTTGCAAAAAGTAAACAAGCAACTAGTAGAAAAAAGATGATTGAAAAACTCAACATTGAAGATATTAGACCTACTAGCCGTCGTTATCCAGCTATTATTTTTGAACAAGAAAGAGAAGCAGGTGATCAAATTTTAAATGTTGAAGGACTTTCAGCCTCAATAGACGGTGAAATTTTGTTTAAAAACATAGATTTAAACTTAGCTAAAGGCGATAAAGTAGTTGTGTTTTCTAGAGATTCTAGAGCTACAACAGCTTTTTACCAAATAGTAAATAATAACGACAAAGCCGATTCTGGTAAGTTTTCTTGGGGAATTACAACAACACAATCTTACTTACCATTAGATAATAGCGAATTTTTTAATAACGATTTATCACTTGTAGATTGGTTACGCCAATGGGCAAAAACCGAAGAAGAACGTGAAGAAGTTAACATTCGAGGCTTTTTAGGAAAAATGATTTTTAGTGGCGAAGAAGCTTTAAAAAAATGTAATGTACTATCTGGAGGTGAAAAAGTTAGATGTATGTTAAGTAGAATGATGATGATTAGAGCCAATGTTTTAATGTTAGATGAACCTACCAATCACCTAGATTTAGAAAGTATTACGGCTTTTAACAATTCGCTCAAAAACTTTAAAGGCACCATTTTATTTACAACGCATGACCATGAGTTTGCACAAACAGTAGCCAATAGAGTAGTAGAGCTAACACCTAATGGCGTTATAGACAGATATACTACTTTTGATGAGTATATGCAAGACCCAAAAATTAAAGAATTACGCAATAAAATGTATGGGCAAACAGTTTAATTGTGTTTTTAGGGCGTTCCCAAGCTAAGGCTTGGGCGGGCTTTCCGCGTTACACGGTAACTAGCTTCAATCCCTAACGCAAAAACTTAGGCTTTTAAAGAGGCATTTATTTCTTCAATGATAGGAATGGCTTTATTAAGTTCATCTTTATGAACATAAATCTCTTGAAGTAAATGACCACCATAAATTTTAGGGTCTAGACCAGATTCATTTTGCTCTTTAATAATAGCATTGATATTTGAATCTTTTAAGCTTTGAATAACACGTTCTGTAATAATTAAATTACCCGTAAAGACTTTTATATAGTTAGAATTTGTCATAATACCCAGTTTTTAGGTTCTTTTAAATATACAAAAAATAGCGCTATTATCATAGTAAATAAGAAACGTTTACTATGCACAGCAGGAATACATTAAAAAGTACCTATAACCCCAATTTTATTAGCTCCAAAAGACATATTCCAAGTAATTCTTTTGTTTAGCTTTGGGTTAGATATACCGTGAGATTCATTTTTAAATAAGAATTTATCAACACTATCAACTACAATTATGCTTAAAGCAGCGCTAAAAGCCACATCTGTTAACCAATGGGCGCCATCAACCAATCTAGAAATGGGTGGTATAGCACCAATAGTATAAACTCCAATTTTAGCCCATGTATTGTTTAACTGTTTTGCAATGGCATGAGCCATAGTAACAGATAAAATGGTATGACCAGAAGGAAAAGCGTGGTGTCCTGCTTCTTTAGAAAATGGTTTAAAGTAATAGGGACCTAAACCCGTACCAGGTCTAGCTCTTCCAAAGCCATTTTTAGCTATAGTTTGAATAAATCCGCTAGTTATAGAAGATGTAATAATTAAAACACTGGTGCGTCTTACTTTTTCATTTTTAGTTAGTAACCCAAAACCATATATACCTGCATTGGCCATAAAATAGTTTTGAGGACTACCAAAGTACCATCCAAAATCTCTAATTAAGCTTGGGAAATCTTCTTGTTGACGATCAAAAAAGCGTTTACCTTCTTCATCTGCTAAAGATAGGGTAGCAGTTCCTATAATTAATCCACCTAATTTGGCAAAATCTTTACCTTTCCAATCTAATGGTTTGGTGAATGAATATTTCACCCCTTGCCATGTGGTATTTACATCATACTTAAATAGCGTCCAGGTTGAAGAACTATCTTGGTCTATTTTATAAAGCTCATTTTGACAAAACAAAGTACTGCTTTGTAAAACACAATAACAAAACAGAATAAAAACGTATTTAAACGGCATAATTACCTTAATTCTGCTCCTAATTGCTTTTCAAAATTAGCTTGAAGCTTATTCATTATTTTGTCAATTTGCTTATCTGTTAGTGTTTTGTTTTCGTCTTGTAATGTAAAACTAACGGCATAACTCTTTTTACCTTCTGGTAAGTTTTTACCTTGATAAACATCAAACAAATCAACATCTTTTAGCAGTTGTTTTTCTGTTTGAGAGGCTATTTTATCAATATCTTCAAAAGAAACAGATTCATCTAAAAGTAAAGCAAAATCACGTCTTACAGCTGGGTATTTAGGTATATCTTTAAACTTCACTTTATTGTGTTTAGCCATATCTAAAATAGTGTCCCAATTAAAATCTGCATATAACACGTTTTGAGAAATTCCAAAATGTTTTAAAACAGATTTTTTCACTAAACCAAAATCAACTAATTTGTTTTTTCCTAAATACAAGCTAATGCCTTCACTAAACACATCGTTTTTAACAGGAGATACTTTATAACGAGATAAACCGAGTCTTTCTAAAACACTTGCAATAGTTCCTTTTAAGAAGAAGAAATCACTTTTTTGAACACTATGAGTCCATCGTTCTTGATTTCTGTTTCCTGTTACAAATACAGATAAATGTTTAAATTCTTCTCTGTTTTCACCATATTGATGGTAAGTTTTACCAAATTCAAATAACTTTAAATTATCTTGTTTACGGTTAATGTTGTAGCTAACAGCTTCTAAACCAGAGAAGAGTAAACTTTGACGCATAACACCTAAATCACTACTTAAAGGATTTAACATGCTCACGTTGTGTTCTTCTTTTAACATATTGGTTAACTCAACATATTTAGGTGTTGTTAACGAGTTAGCCATAATTTCATAAAACCCCTGAGCAACTAGCTGATTACCAACTACATTTTGGATTCTGTAATCATCAAATTTTGATGTACTTGAAATAGAAGCATTAAGTTTTTCTGTGGTTTTAATATTGTTATAACCATACACACGAAGCACTTCTTCAATAATATCAGCCTCTCGTTGTACATCATTTCTATATGCAGGAACGGTTAAACCTAAACCAGCTTCTGTAACACTATTTACTTTAATTTCTAAAGAGGTAAGAATGCTTTTTATGGTTTCTTTAGATATTTCTTCGCCAATAAGTTTTTTAGCATTTTCAAAGCTTAGACGAACTTGGAAATCTTCAATTTTTTTTGGGTATAAATCAACTATATCACTTGTTATTTCACCGCCAGCAAGTTCTTGAATTAGCAAAGCGGCACGTTTTAAAGCATATTCTGTAATATTGGGGTCTATACCACGTTCAAATCTAAAAGAAGCATCGGTATTTAACCCGTGGCGTTTTGCTGATTTTCTTATAGAAACAGGGTTAAAATAAGCACTTTCTAAAAAGATACTTGTTGTATTTTCGGTAACTCCAGAATATTCACCACCAAAAATACCAGCAATACACATGGGTTTTTCGGCATCGCAAATCATGAGGTCATCTTCATGTAATTCGCGTTCAACACCATCTAGAGTTACAAATTTAGTTCCTTTTTCAAGAGTTTTAACTTCAATTTTATTGCCTGCAATTTTTACAGCATCAAAAGCGTGTAGTGGTTGCCCTAAGTCATGTAACACATAATTAGTAGCATCTACAACATTATTAATAGGTGTTAAACCAATAGCCTTTAATCTATTTTGTAACCAAGCAGGAGATTCTTTTACTTTTAGTCCTGAGATTGTTAGTCCGCAATATCTAGGAGCCAGTTCCTTATTAATGACGTTAACATCAATTTTTAAAGTTCTGTTTTCAACATGAAATGCACTAACTGACGGAGTAATTAATTCTAAACTAATATCTTTTTGTAATAAGCCCGCTTTTAAATCTCTGGCAGTACCTAGATGACTCATGGCATCGGCTCTGTTTGGTGTTAAGCCTATTTCAAAAACATGGTCGTTTTCAATATCAAAAATATCGGCACAGGGAGTTCCAACTTCCAAAGCTTCATCTAAAACCATAATGCCATCATGAGATTGACCTAAACCTAATTCGTCTTCGGCACAAATCATTCCGTGGCTTTCTTCACCTCTAATTTTCCCTTTTTTAATTTTCCAGCTTTCGCCTTCTGGAGTATATAAAGTAGTACCAATAGTTGCAACAGGTACTTTTTGGCCCGTTGCTACATTTGGAGCTCCACAAACTATTTGTAGCGGAGTTTCTGCTCCAATATTAACTGTGGTTATTTTTAGTTTGTCTGCATTTGGGTGTTTGGTACAGGTTAATACCTCTCCAACTACAACACCTTTTAAACCTCCTTTTACAGATTGATAGGTTTCTATTCCTTCTACCTCAAGCCCTAAATCTGTTAATAGTTCCCCGGTTTTTTCGGGTGACCAATCTATTTTAATAAATTGCTTTAACCAATTGTATGAAATCTTCATAAAACGTACTTCTGTTTAAAGCAGCAAATATAAAACTATTGACACTAGCATTCAAATAAAGTGTATGGATTTGAAGTTAGATTTAGTATTTTAATTTATAGACAAATAAATATAAAAAAAGGGTTTGAATTATGTTTAAACCCTTGATTACGTTATGTTTATTAAATATTTTAAGTGTGTTTTATTAGCTTAAGGCTGTTTTGAAATATTTTTTTCTAAGCCAAAATGATACCCTAACTAATAAAATAAGTGCTGGTACTTCTACTAAAGGACCAATTACACCTGCAAAGGCTTGTCCTGAGTTTAAGCCAAAAACCGCTATAGCAACCGCAATGGCTAATTCAAAATTATTACCAGCAGCAGTAAAAGCTACTGAAGCTGTTTTATCATATTCTGCACCCATTGCTTTAGAAAAGAAGAACCCTATAATGAACATTAAAGTAAAATATACTAATAACGGTACAGCAATAATGAGTACGTCCATTGGTATTTCAACAATAAGTTCTCCTTTTAGAGAAAACATTACAATAATGGTAAATAACAGAGCAATTAGTGTTAAAGGTGAAATGGTAGGAATAAATTTTTTGGTGTACCATTCTTCACCTTTTAGTTTTACTAATATAACGCGACTTAAAATTCCTAAAAGGAAAGGAATACCTAAATAAATAGCTACACTTTCGGCAATGGTTGCAATAGAAATATCAACTATAGCACCTTCAAAACCAAAATAGGGAGGAAGCACAGTAATAAATATCCAAGCATAGAAACTATAAGCAAACACTTGAAAAATACTATTTAAAGCAACCAAACCAGCACCGTATTCGCTGCTGCCTTCAGCAAGGTCATTCCATACTAAAACCATGGCAATACACCGCGCTAGACCAATTAAAATGAGGCCTACCATGTATTCGGGATAATCTCTAAGGAAAGTAATGGCTAAAATAAACATTAAAACGGGACCAATAATCCAATTTAATACCAGTGAAATTGATAAAATTTTCACATTACGGAATACTTTTGGTAAAAGTGAGTAATTAACCTTTGCTAATGGCGGATACATCATTAAAATTAACCCAATGGCTATGGGAACATTTGTAGTACCACTATTAAATGAATTTATAACGTTTGGAAAGGTTGGAAAAAAATAACCAAGCCCAACCCCAATAGCCATTGCTACAAAAATCCAAAGCGTTAAATTTCTGTCTAAAAAACTTAATTTTTTTATTGCCATGATTTATTGATTGATTTGAGAAAAAACGTAAAATAATTCGGTTGCGATTTGAAGACTTCGTTCATTATATTTTTCGGCCTGTTGTGGTGTACCATCAAAGGCTTTAGGGTCTTCAAAAGTTATTGGAATTCTTTTTTCAGCTCCAGGTACAAATGGGCAAGCTTCATTAGCTGAATCACATGTCATGATAGCTGCAAAAGCCGATTTTGGATTAAAATCATCATCTAATTTTTTAGAAAAACCAATAACAGGATGCGCATTATCTGCGTATTTAATACTGTACACAGGGTTGTTGTTTTTAGACAAGGTTTTTACTGTAAAACCTGAGTTTTGAAGCGTTTCTGCAACCATAGGGAAAAGTGCAGTTGCTTCTGTACCTCCAGAATAACAAAATACGTTTTTTATATTAAAATAATGTGCCATAGTTTGTGCCCAAACCTGTGATAAATGACTTCTTCTAGAATTATGTGTACAAATAAAATTGATACGAATATCTTCATTATTTGATACTTTTTTCTGAATGAAATCTGTTAAAGGTTGTAAAACGGTTTTACGTTCTTCTGAAATAGAATTTGGTTCTAAGGTTTTGATTAAATTTTCTATTTCAGAAAATACGTTTGATTGTGTAGTTATCATTTTTTTATTTTTTAAATGGTATAATAGTTAACAACAGTTTCCATCTGGAGAACAACAAGGTTCATCATTTAAATCTGATAATCTCACTTTTGGTTTTTCTGTTGGAATTCCGCATTTGTCTTTGGCTAAACAATCGGTTTGCTTGGTTGTTAATAGGAAATATTTGCCATCGAAATCTATCCCAAATTTTTCAATAGTATTTCCTTGGTATTCAACTTCAACCTCTAAATCGCCAATATTTAACACTTTTTCAGATAGCTCTATGATGCTTAATAATTTTTCTGGATGTAATCTATGGTCGTAATCATTGGCATTCCAAAGTTGAAAGTTTACAACTTCTTCGTTTCTAACAGTGCCTCCACAGTCAATAAAATGTTTGGTTATTTTACCAACTTCGGTAACGTGAAAATGACTTGGAACTAATTCTCCGTTAGGTAATTGAAACCCAATAGTATCTAATTCTCCTAAAATTAATTTAACTTCTGATAATTTCATGATATGATGTTTTGTTTATTGTAATTTTACGATTAATGATTTTAAATTTTTTTAGCAGCAATCTTGTTTGTTAACTAAGTCTTGATTTAAGAAATCTTCCATAATAATTTTCATTTCAGTCCAAATTTCTTCATCAATACAATAACAAACGCTTGTGCCCTCTACATTTCCTTTTATTAAGCCTAAAAGTTTTAATTCTTTTAAATGTTGAGAAATGGTAGGTTGAGCTAAACCAATTTCATCAACAAGGTTGCCACAGTAACAGCTATCTGTTTTAAATAGTTGTTGCAAAATAGCTACTCTTGCTGGGTGCCCAAAGGCTTTTGCAAATAATGCAATTTTATTTTGCTGATCTGTGAATATTTCTGTTTTGGCTAATCCCATCTTTGTTGTATTTGTATATTGCAATATTACGATTAATAAAATTAATCACAAATTATATTTTAAATATTTACAATAATTCTTCTAAAATTAAATTATAATCGTATTGTAAATCTTCATGAAAAGTGGCGATATGTTTTTTAGCTAATTGCAATTGCCTATTATACATATTTTGAAGTTGAGTACTTCTGTTAATACTAGGCTTAAAGTGTTTTAATTTTTCACAAAAGTAGAGTAGTAGTTCTACTTCGGTTTCTTTGTTTTGTGAATAGCGTACAAACTTTTTAATGTTTCTTAAAATTTTTCTAACACTTTTTCTAATGTAATAGTAGCTGTCTGTGTTAATTAAGGTGAATTCTTCATCAATATAAGCTTTAACACTTGCAATATAACCAGTTTCATTTTGTGATTCAAAAAGTAAATAGGTGAGTAGTTCTTTGTTTTCTTTTTTAAACCTTGCTAATCTTAAGCAAATATCTTGAATTTCTTTATGTGAAAGCGTATTTAATTCTTGCTTGATTTCTTTTTGCGATACGGCTTTCATTTTATTTTATAGTGTTTCTTAATTAATTTTTTAACATAAAACAACCGTATTAAACCAATAACTAAAATTATTGGTGAAATAATTAATAGTATAATACCAAAAGATTCCATTTCAGAAAAAAACTCTAATTTTAAAATGGTTAATCCGGTTCCTAAAAACACAATAAAGGTTCTGAAATAAGCTAAAAAAGTTCTTTCGTTAGCTAATTTAGTTCTTTCTATAGCTAACCAGTCTCTAGTTATAAGATGCGATTCTTTATCCATTAAATATATTGATTAGACTATAAAGATAAAGTCTTTAAGAGAACTTGAAAAAGAATACATTAAGAACTTTAGCTAATTTAATTAGTTTTATCTATAGCGAATTTACCCGGGCCCGTTAAGAATAAAACTAAATAGCACATAAGGTAGAGTATAGCCTTTTCTTTTGTACCAATAGGGTCATTGAGGTGTACAACAAAGGCAGCCACTATCATTGTTATTATTACAGGGATAGAGGCTATTTTAGTTTTAAAACCAATTATAACTAGTACAGGAGCAATAACTTCTGCTATTAAAGTTAATATAAGTGAAGGCGTTTCTCCTATACCAATTGGGTCTGCAAATTTTATAGGAGACTCAAAAAGTTTTGATATTTTGGGTATACCGTGAGTTAACATAAGACCTCCAGCTCCTAACCTTAGAATTAACAATGCCAGATTATTAAAATTTTTAGTTATCATATTAAATACTTGAAAATGTATAGGGTTTACTTAATGCTTACCTAAGTTTAGGATAATTTGAGGGATTGAGTTCATGCATAACGTCATAAACAGCTTCAAAAATATCTTCGGCAGAGGGTTTAGAAAAATAGTCACCATCATTACCATAAGCGGGTCTATGAGGTTTTGCAGTAAGTGTTTTAGGTTCAGAATCTAAATATTGAAAAGCTTTTTGATTGCTCAATAATTCATCTAAAATATATGCAGAAGCACCTCCTGGTACGTCTTCATCAATAATCATCACTCTATTTGTTTTAGCAATGCTTTTAACGATGTCATGATTTAAATCGAAAGGTAGCAGTGATTGCACATCAATAACTTCGGCATCAATGCCTACCGATAATAAATCCTTAGCTGTTTTTTCAACTAATCTTAATGTAGAACCATAAGATACTAAAGTGATGTCTGTTCCTTCCTTAACAGTTTCAACAACACCAATTGGTGTTTTTAGTTCGCCTAAGTTATTGGGCATTTTTTCTTTTAATCTGTAACCGTTAAGGCATTCTATAACTATAGCAGGGTCATCTCCTTGTAAAAGCGTATTATAGAAACCAGCGGCTTTGGTCATGTTTCTTGGTACCAATATGTTAACACCTCTAGCTAAACTAAGAAGTCCGCCCATTGGAGATCCAGAATGCCAAATACCTTCAAGTCTGTGTCCTCTGGTTCTAATAATTAAAGGTACTTTTTGTTTTCCTTTTGTGCGGTAGTGTGTAGTTGCAATATCATCGCTAATAGTTTGTATTGCGTAAAGAATATAGTCTAAGTATTGTATTTCTGCAATTGGACGTAATCCGCGTAAAGCCATGCCAATACCTTGCCCTACAATGGTGGCTTCTCTAATACCAGTGTCTGCAACTCTAAGTTCACCATATTTATCTTGTAAACCCTCAAGTCCTTGGTTTACATCTCCAATGTTTCCGGTATCTTCGCCAAATACTAATGTGTTAGGGTTGTTATTAAAAATAACATCAAAATTATCTCTTAGTATTATTCTGCCATCTACAGTTTGTGCATTATCATCATAAGTTGGTTTAACTTCTTTAATTCGTGTATTAGAATGTGCCGTTTCTGAATATAAATGCGAGCTAAATTTAGGTTCGGTATTTTCAATTATTGTATTAATCCAATTTCTTAGATTTTGTTTTTCTTTTGAAGATTCACCTAATAACAGTCTTAAGGCTTTTCTGGCATGCGATAGAATATCTTTTCTGGTGGGTTCATCAACAGTAGTAAGGCTATCTTTTATTTTTTTTATAAAAACACCATTGGTTGACTTTTGAGCTATTTGGGTTAGAAGAGCAATTAATTCATTTTTCTCTTTAACTATAGGATTTAAAAATCTATTCCACGCATTCTTTTTAGCTTCTCTAACCTCTCTTTTTATGGTGCGTTCAATTTCTGTTAAATCTTCATTTGTAGCAATGCCACTTTCAATAATCCAATTACGCATTTTAAGGTTACAATCATGTTGTCTTTCCCATTCTAAACGCTCAGCGTTTTTATAACGTTCGTGAGAGCCAGATGTTGAATGTCCTTGAGGTTGTGTAAGTTCTGTAACATGAATTAAAACAGGAACATGCTCTTCTCTTGCAATAGCACCGGCTTCTTGATAGGTTTCAACCAAGTTTGCATAATCCCAACCTTTTACGCGTAAAATTTCATAACCTTTATTTTCATCATCGCGTTGAAAACCTTTTAATATTTCAGAAATATTTTCTTTAGTAGTTTGGTGTTTAGCGTGAACAGAAATTCCGTATTCATCATCCCAAATGCTAATTACCATAGGAACTTGAAGAACACCAGCGGCATTAATGGTTTCAAAAAATAAGCCTTCGCTTGTACTAGCGTTACCAATGGTTCCCCAGGCAACTTCATTTCCGTTAACCGAAAAGTTGTTGGTTTTTACACCTTCAACATGTCTATATATTTTAGATGCTTGGGCAAGACCAAGTAAACGAGGCATTTGACCTGCGGTACAGGAAATATCGGCACTAGAATTATATTGTTTTGTAAGATCTTTCCAGTTGCCATTTTCGTCTAAACTATGCGTTACAAAATGCCCTCCCATTTGCCTGCCAGCAGACATAGGTTCTTGCTTAATATCTGTATTAGCATATAAGCCTGCAAAAAATTGCTCAATATTAAGAGCGCCTATAGCCATCATAAAGGTTTGATCTCTGTAATAGCCAGATCTCCAGTCGCCTTTTTTAAAGGCTTTTGCCATGGCTAATTGAGGTACTTCTTTACCGTCTCCAAAAATTCCAAATTTAGCTTTTCCTGTAAGTACTTCGCGCCTTCCTAATAAACTACATTCTCTACTTCTTACAGCTATTTTATAATCATTAATAACTTCTGTTTTAAAGTCTTCAAACGATATGTTTTTTAAGTCAGGGATACTTTGCATACTAAGGCGGTTTAGCTTTTACAAAAGTACTTAATGTTTATCTTTTTTGCAATTATAGTATGCTTTATGTTTTTATGAATTATTTAAAAAAAACTCAAAAAAGCTAAAAATACTAATAAATTTATATTAAAATATTGATTTTGATGAGAATCCTTAAAACCAGCGTCTTCTAAAAAGCCCCAGTAGTGCTTGTGGATCTGCTGTAAATTTAAATCTTATCTTTTGATCGTAGTTAGGTTGCCCAATTTCCCAGCCTAAATTTGAATATACTGGAAAATATATTTCGAAGTAATCTGTAACTAGGTTTAATCTAATGCCAGAATCATACAAAAACTTTGTGCTATTATATTTGTTTTTAACCAATCCTACATCTCCATAAGCTAATATGTATTTCCAAAGGGTGGTACTGGTGTTAAGGGTAGACATCCATTGATTAGCAAATGGTGTGTTTAATTTAGATTTAAAGCCTCCTTCTGCAGTTATGTATTGTTGACTAAAAATACCTGAAGATTCAGAGCGTCCCAAATACGCGTAATCAAACAAGTAGTCTGTTGGTCTATCCAGTGCAAAACTAAAATAGTTAGCGTTTAAATCGGTATTATTTTTTAGAAATACTCCTGTAAATAACCTTAAATTAAGTTGTCTGTTGCTTTCAAAAAGTTTTCTGTACTCATAATTAAAAGCTACTTTGCTAAACTTATCGGCTAACTGTAAATCTATGTACCATTTATTAAAGTTTATTAAGTTATCATTAGAGTTAATATAGCGGGCATTAAAAACACCGTAGTTAGGCTCATTTGAAGTTAAGATGTTATTTATATCTTTATCTCTGTTGATGTCTACGTATCTAAAAATAAATGATTGCCTTTTTTTTGATCTAAAATCATTGTCTTCTCTAAACTGAAAAGTTAATGAAGGTGTTATTTGCCTTACAAATAAATCTGGAGCGTATGATGAATAACCAGCACCAATACCATAACTTAAATAATAAAGGTCTGAATTTTCAAAATAATGAATTTTAGATATTGATGCAGAACCTGTTAAAGTTCTAGATTTTAAAGCATATTGAGGCTCAAATTTATAATTAAAAAGCTTACGAAGTACTGTTTTATTATACACTCTTGCTCCTAAAGTAAAGCCATCATAAATATTATTAAACTCTGCAATAGGCATAAAGAATACTTGATTATAATTAGGGTCTTCAATATCTTGAAACAGCCTAAATTGAAGTGGTTTATTGTTAAAAAAGAAGCCTTTTAGAGATTTCCAGTTATCTCTAATATTAATTTCTGGTATAACTTTATTGTAGTTTAAAACAAGTTTATTTGCATCATTTCTGGGAATAGTTAGTGTTTTGCTATTAGATATATTCTCAATCCAGGTCTTAGAAATTATACTATCGTCTTTTAGTGTGTATAAAGACACTGGCATGCTGTTGTCTCGTTTGTTTTTAATTGTTAGGGTTACAGAATCTTCAGTTTTTCTTACTTTTTTAATTTTAAAATCTATTTTTTTTCTGGTAGCTAGATAATCATTAAAAAACCAATCTATATTTTTATTTGTTTTAGATTTTATAAAGGTTTCAAAGTCTTTAGCAGAAGTTTCGTTTAATTTTTGCTGCTTAATGAAAGACGATAAGCTGTTTTCTACCACATCATGATTTACAAAATCATCAAGATACCTAAACCCAATGCCTGCCTTGTATTTGTTTGCTATATGTGCATTGAACTTTAAAAGAGAATCTTTTGCCATAGTTAGCTTTTGGTCTCTATTGGTTCTTGCCATAAGCATAAAAACAAGAATATACTTGTCATTAAACTTCATGTCTGCTGCATGAAATGAACGCACTCCCCAAATATCTGCAAAAGATCCTAAAAACTTCATGTTGGGGTAGTGTACGTCAACATATTTCATTAAATAATATACCAAAATACCATCTAAAAGCCATTGTTCTTTTCTGGGATTAAGCAGTATGGTGTTTTCTAAATAATTATGAATGGCAACTTTTAAAAGCTTGAGTTCATATTGAAAATGGTTGGGATATGGTTTAAGGAATTTTGGTAAAAAATTTAAGCCATAAATGGGATCTTTATCATAATCAATTTGGGAAAGTAATAATTTTTCATGTGGATATTTTCCCAGATTGGTTTCTAGAAAATCCAGCACTTTTTCAGTAATTAAAACCTTATCTATAACTTGTAAATCTTCGTCTGCAATACTAGATACTAGTGATAAGTTTTTATTTTTAATAGTTGTAAAGTCTTTGTTTTTTCTTAAAAACAATTTGGTATTTAATCTGTTCTTTCCTGTTAGTTCAATATATTGATTTAAAGTATCTTGATATTGTTTTTTTGTATTTAATTCAGAGAAAATAAAGTATCCTTTTGGGTATTGAATACTAAGTGAAACATCGGCTTTAGGAATATATAAATCATCTAAATCTTTGTTACTGTAATATTGCCATTCGCCATTATAAACTGCAGGTGTTATATACCAGTATCTTAAATTAATATCTCCAGTTTCGGTAATACCATACTGTGTGAATTTAGAATTTGGTATTTGTACTATATTCTCTAGTTTTAAATTATAAAATTCTCCAGGAAGTAGTGGCTTGTTTAAATTTACTTTAACGACATCTGGTGATTTTTCTAGCTCACAATAAAACAAATTTTCATTGTTTTGTTTGATAGATGTAACTATAGAATACCCTCTGTCTTCATTTTTAGCTAAATGAAAATCATTTATATATTCTTCTGCAATTCGCTTAGCTAAAGAGGTGGTTTTAGTAGCGTAGCTATTGGCCCAATTGTTAAGATAAACTACAGATAGGGTATCTTTTGATGTGTTTTGGTATTGTATAGTTTGAGAAATTGTAATTTTCTTGCTTTCAACATCAAATACAGCTTTTAGGTCAATTTTATTTTGACCCAAGCTATATATGCTAATAAAACAATATAGTATAAAATTTAGAAAGCGAAAATTCAAATTATAGTCAAAACATTAATTAAGGTTACAATTCTTTTTTTTAAGGCAGTGCAATATATAAAATATGATATTATAAAGTATTACAATGCTTTAGATAATTATATAACAGATGAAACTGTTAAAAACCTAACTAAAAATTAGGAGTTAATTGTGATTCTTCATAGAATCCATCAAGAATCTCAGTAACTTCCTCAGGGGTATCAACTAAATGAATTAAGTCCAAGTCTTTTGGACTAATATTACCAAAACCGTTTAAAAGTGTTTGTTTAATCCAATCTATTAGGCCTTTCCAAAAGTCTGTTCCAACAAGAATTATTGGAAATTTTCCAATTTTATGTGTTTGTATTAATGTAAGAGCTTCAAAAAATTCATCTAAAGTACCAAATCCACCAGGCATAACAACAAAACCCTGTGCATACTTTACAAACATAACCTTACGAACAAAAAAGTAGTCGAAATCTAAATTTTTATCATGGTCTATGTACGGGTTGTCATGTTGTTCAAAGGGTAATTCAATATTAAGTCCTACCGAAGTTCCTCCACCAAGGTGAGCCCCTTTGTTACCTGCTTCCATAATTCCAGGACCACCACCTGTTATTACACCATAACCAGCTTGCACAATATTTTGAGCAATCTGTTCGGTAAGTTTATAATATTTATCTTCGGGTTTAGTTCTTGCTGATCCAAAAATTGATACACAAGGTCCTATTTTACTCATTTTCTCAAAACCACTAACAAACTCTCCCATAATTTTAAAAATTGCCCAAGAGTCGTTAGTTTTAATTTCATTCCATCCTTTGTGATGCAGTTCTTTTCTCATTTATTTAAATTTTTTATTTAAAGTATTTCTTTTCTTAAAAATTTAGCTGTGTGACTTTTTTTATGTTTAATAACCTCTTCAGGTGTACCTTCAACTATTATTTGGCCACCACCTCTGCCACCTTCATAACCAATATCAATAATATGATCAACGGTTTTAATAACATCTAAATTGTGTTCTATAATTAATACTGTGTTGCCTTTATCGGCTAGTTTATTGAGTACTTGCATAAGCACCCTAATATCTTCAAAATGCAGTCCTGTAGTGGGTTCATCTAATATATAGAAGGTGTTACCTGTATCTCTTTTGCTTAATTCTGTAGCTAGTTTAATGCGTTGTGCTTCGCCACCAGAAAGAGTGGTACTTTGTTGACCTAAAGTAATGTAACCCAAACCTACATCTTGTATGGTTTTAAGTTTTTTGTAAATTTTAGGAATATGTTCAAAGAAATCTACAGCTTCATTAATTGTCATGTTTAAAACATCACTAATAGATTTGCCTTTATACCGAATTTCTAGTGTTTCTCTATTAAAACGTTTACCTTGACAGGTTTCGCATTCTACATAAACATCGGGTAGAAAGTTCATCTCTATAACGCGTAAACCACCGCCTTGA
This sequence comes from Seonamhaeicola sp. S2-3, assembly GCF_001971785.1. Lineage (NCBI taxonomy): Bacteria > Pseudomonadati > Bacteroidota > Flavobacteriia > Flavobacteriales > Flavobacteriaceae > Seonamhaeicola > Seonamhaeicola sp. S2-3. Next base: position 3,165,200 of record NZ_CP019389.1, read on the forward strand.
CAAGTTTCACAACGTCCGCCTTTAACATTAAAGCTAAAACGTCCGGGTTTGTAGCCACGAATCATGGCTTCTGGAATTTTGGCAAATAAAGCTCTTATTTCACTAAAAGTACCTGTGTATGTTACCGGGTTGCTTCTTGGAGTTCTTCCTATTGGAGACTGGTTTATATCGATTACTTTATCAATATGCTCTAAACCTTTAATACTTTTATAAGGCATGGGTTTTTTTACCCCATTAAAATAATGAGCATTTAAAATAGGGTAGAGGGTTTCATTAATTAAGGTAGATTTTCCGCTACCCGAAACACCAGTAACCCCAATCATTTTACCTAAAGGAAATTTAACCGATACATTTTTAAGGTTGTTACCAGTGCAACCACTAAGTTCTAAAAATTTTCCGTTGCCTTTTCTTCTTTTTTTAGGAATTTCAATTTCTTTATTCCCATTAAGGTAATCTGCAGTTAGTGTATTATGTGTTTTTAATTCTTTTACATTGCCGGTGCTTATTATTTCTCCTCCGTATTTTCCGGCTTTGGGACCAATGTCAATCACATAATCGGCACGTTCTATCATGTCTTTGTCATGCTCTACAACAATAACAGAATTACCAATATCACGAAGCGCAACTAAAGAATTTATAAGTTTTTCATTATCACGTTGATGCAAACCTATGCTTGGTTCATCTAAAATATAAAGTACTCCCACTAGTTGAGAACCAATTTGTGTGGCTAACCTAATACGTTGTGCTTCACCTCCTGATAAGGATTTAGAACTTCGGTTTAAAGACAGATATCCTAAGCCTACATCTAATAAAAACTGAAGTCTTGATTTAATTTCTTTTAAAATTTCTTCAGCTATTTTAAACTGTTTATCAGATAAATGTTCGTTTAAATTATTAAACCAATCTGCTAATTCAGTAATATCTGTATTAGCAAGTTCTGCAATGTTTTTGTTGTTTATTTTGAAGTAAAGCGATTCTTTTTTAAGTCTGCTGCCGTTACATTCAGGACATTTAATTTTGTCCATATAACTTTTGGCCCATCGTTTTAATGCAGTAGATTCGGCTGTTTTGTATTGGTTTTCAATAAAGTTAGCAACACCTTCAAAATCAATATTATAATTTCTAGTTACCCCAAGAGTTTTACTTTCAATAGAAAATTTTTCATTGCCGCCAAAAAGAATCATGTCTTTAGCTTCTTTAGGAATGCTTTTGTAGGGGTCTGTTAATTTAAAATTGAAACGTTGTGCAATGGTTTCAAACTGCTTAAAAATCCAACTATTTTTTTTGGGGCCATGTGGAGCTAAAGCTCCGTTTGCAATAGAAAGGGAATCATCTGGAATAATTTTATTAACGTTTACTTTGTAAAGTTCTCCAATACCGTTACAGTTTGTACAGGCACCTTTGGGTGAATTAAATGAGAAATTATTGGGTTCTGGGTTTGGGTATGAAATGCCAGAGGAAGGACACATTAAATTTCTGCTAAAATAACGTGCATTACCAGTGTCTTGGTCTATTACTAATAAAACATCTTCACCATGATACATGGCAGTATTAATAGTTTCTGTGAGTCTTTTATCGTTATCAGCAGAGTTATTTATAACTAGCCTATCAATAACAATTTCAATATCGTGGGTTTTGTAACGGTCTAGTTTCATACCTTTTACAATATCCCGAATTTCGCCATCGGTACGTACCTTAACAAAGCCTTGTTTAGCAATTTGCTCAAATAACTCACGGTAATGCCCTTTTCTAGAGCGTACAACGGGTGCCAAAATATTAATACGCTTACCGTTAAAATCTTTTATAATGAGTTCTTTTATTTGCTCATCACTGTAACTAATCATTTTGTCTCCAGTATTATAGCTATAAGCATCACTAGCACGAGCAAATAATAAACGCAAAAAATCGTAAATTTCAGTAATGGTGCCTACGGTAGAACGTGGCGATTTGCTGGTGGTTTTTTGCTCAATGGCAATTACGGGCGACAAGCCGTCAATTTTATCAACATCAGGTCTTTCTAATCCGCCTAGAAACTGACGTGCATAGGCAGAAAAAGTTTCAATATACCTACGTTGTCCTTCGGCATAAATAGTATCAAAAGCTAATGACGATTTTCCACTACCAGAAAGTCCTGTAATAACAACAAGTTTTTCTCTAGGTATAGATACATCAATGTTTTTAAGGTTATGCACTCTGGCACCCTTTACTTCAATAAATTCGTCAAATTGGCTCATAAATTGGCAAAAGAGCAAAGTTACAATTTTAGTTGTTAATTTTCTGTGAAGATTTCTTTCGGATTTATTATAATTGTAGGTAGAATTAATAAAAATGTAAATAATGAAATTATTAGGAATAGGTTCTAGAATTAATCATAATGAATACGGTAAAGGCGTAATTACCAACGTAACCTCACAACATTATTGGGTTACTTTTATAGATAAAGGTTTAGAAACTATATATTTAGACAGTAAATTTGATGTTATAGAGGCTGCTTATGATGATGTTGATGCAGTGAGTTTTTATGATGTAGAAACTAGTTTGGTAAATATTTTGAAGAAATGGAGTGATGTTAGCGAAATTGTACCCATTGCAGATAAATATAAAGGCGGAAAGTTAATTTTACAACCAGCGGATGAAAGTTTAAAACCTTATGAGTTACCTATTGATAAGTTTTTTCATAAAATTATTATGGTAAGAGATAGGTTGCGTGTTATGGAACAGCGTATTAATGCTAGTGATTTAGATGAACAGGGAAAGATTGATTTACAGCAATATATTACTAGAATTTATGGCAGTTTAACCAGTTTTAATGTATTGTTTAAGTCTAAATCTCATAATTTTGTTGGGCAAAGAAGTAAATAAGATATTAAATAGGTTAATCTGTAACTTTAATATCTGATATTTCCATTCCAAAAAACAAAATTTTATGAAATGTAGGCAGGTAAACGCCTGTTTCTGTATGTGTCCAATCTGTCCAAGAGGCTTCTAACCCCTTAATTGGTAATTCTGATGTCCACATTTTAAAACTATGTGGTTTGCCATTATCATCTAATTGCCATAAGTAAGAATTGCCATTAGAATAGGTTACTAGTAAATCATTACCTACAAGTGCTCGTTTTACATTTTGATTAAAAATTCTGAAAGGTGCAAACACCCAAAAAGAGTCATTTTCATAATATTTTATGGCTTTTTCTATGAGTTCTTCGGCTAAATCGCCATCAACCTGAAAGCTGTGTACAAATGCTTGATGGTTATTTTTGTCTTTTAAATCTAGATTAACTTTATACTGTTTCCAGTAAACATCACAAGTGTTTTTAGATTTTTCCCATTTATAATGATGTCTTTTTTTATACGTCCATTCAAAAACTTCGGTACTTACAAAAGCCTCATAATTTAGGGCAATTAGCATTTTGGTAGCTACTGCATCTGCTTGTTTTCCTTCTGTTCCTTGTGGTAAACCTTCGTTATATTTAAAATAGAGAAAGCCAAAAAATAATAGGCTTGGTAGGGTTAAAAAAATAACAGTACCAAGAATTATTTTTAATATTTTTTTTGGCTTCAAAATGTTGTTTTTTAGAGTGTTTTGATTGTTAAAATTATTAAATAGAATTTAGTTACTGAAAGAAAATTACTAAAAACCGATAGTGTGAATTACTTCTCGATAATCTGCATACTAAGTTTTAGGTAATCTATTAAACTTGTATTTGGTCAAACTACTATTGCATTTAGTTCTTTTAGTTTTATACTTGAAAAATTAATGAGTTCATCAAAAAAAGAAGTGAATTCGTTTTCAAATTCATTATAAAACGCTTCTAGTTCGTGTACAGCTTCATTCATGCTAGATCTGTTTTTTGTACGCCTATTCATACCATCTAAAACTCTAGAAATGCCTTTGATTGAAGCGTAACTTAGTAACCAGTTATCAGTAATCATGTAAGGCATCATTTTTTTAATTCTTAGAGGCAAAATTTCAAAATTGTCTTCTAACGAATCATAAAAATCATCAACATAAATATGTAATGGTATTTTAGAATAAGAACTCCAGTTTTTGGCTAGAAAATGGTCATAAAGAATATCTACAATAACACCAGAGTAATGCCCATATTTTTCATGTAAACGTTTGGTGCTAATTCTAACTGTTTTATGGGCATCTGTAAAAGTATCAATATGTCTATGGAGTAGGATTCCTACCTGTATATCTTTCTGATATTTTTTGTAATTACTTCCCTTAATTCCATCTGCAATAAAATTGCCAATAGTTACTAATTTATTATCTCCAGAAAGATATATGTGTGCTAAGTAGTTCATTTGTGAAATTTACAAATTGATTTTAAGTTATGTTGAAATGTAAGCTAAAAAAAAATATGTACGTTTGTATAAAGAATAAAATTATATGACACTTATAAAATCAATTTCAGGAATTAGAGGAACCATCGGTGGTCAAGTAGGAGATAATTTAACCCCAATTGATGCCGTAAAATTTGCAGCTGCTTATGGTGTTTGGTTAAAACAAAATAGACCAAATAAAGAAAACTACCGAGTAGTTGTAGGTAGAGATGCACGCATTTCTGGTAAAATGATTCAGAATTTGGTTATGAATACGTTAATTGGTCAAGGTATTAATGTTATAAATATTGGGCTTTCAACTACACCAACAGTTGAAGTTGCAGTACCTATGGAACATGCCGATGGTGGAATTATTTTAACAGCTAGTCATAACCCTAAACAGTGGAATGCTTTAAAATTATTAAATGAAAAAGGAGAGTTTTTAGATGCTGTTGAAGGCGCTAAAATTTTAGAAATAGCAGAAAGTAGTGATATTGATTTTGCAGATGTAGATAGCTTAGGAAAAATAACTAAAAATGATGCGTATATAGATTTACATATTATTGAAGTTTTAGATTTACCTTTAGTAACAGTAAAGCCTATTGAAAACGCTAAATTTAGAGTAGTGGTAGATGGTGTAAATTCTACTGGAGGTATTGCTATTCCATTACTTTTAGAGCGATTAGGAGTTGATGTTATTAAAATTCATTGCGAACCTAACGGACATTTTCCACACAATCCAGAGCCTTTAAAAGAACACTTAACAGATTTGTCTGAAGCTGTTAAAAAACACAAAGCAGATTTTGGTATTGTAGTAGATCCAGATGTAGACAGACTTGCTTTTATGGATGAAAATGGTGAAATGTTTGGTGAAGAATACACCCTAGTAGCCTGTGCCGACTATGTTTTGAGTAGAACTCCAGGAAACACTGTAAGTAATATGAGTTCTACTAGAGCTTTAAGAGACGTTACAGAGAAATATGGAGGTACTTATGAAGCTAGTGCTGTAGGCGAGGTTAACGTGGTTAAACTTATGAAGAAAAATAAAGTAGTAATTGGTGGTGAAGGTAATGGAGGTATTATTTACCCAGAAGCACACTACGGCCGTGATGCACTTGTTGGTGTAGCATTATTTTTAAGTTTACTAGCCGATAAAAATATGTCTGTTAGTGAGCTTAGAAAGACATACCCTAACTATTTTATGAGTAAAAAGAAAATACAATTAACACCAGATTTAGATGTTGATGGTATTTTAAAAGAAATAGAAAATCGTTACAAAAACGAGCAGTTAACAACTATTGATGGTGTAAAAATAGATTTTCCAGAAAATTGGGTGCATTTACGTAAAAGTAATACAGAACCCATTATAAGAATTTATACCGAGGCAAAATCACAAGAAGAAGCTAACAATTTGGCAGACAAATTTATTGCAGAAATTAAAGAAATAGCTAATTAATTAGGTTTCTTGTTGCGGTGTTTCCATCGTTTATGGGTCCAGAAGTAGTACTCTGGGGTTTCGTAAATTTGTTTCTCTAGTTCTTTAAGAAACATATCTGTTAACTCGTAATCTTTATAAATATTAGAGTTTTCTGCTAAAGTTATTATTTCAGCTTGGTAATAACCACGCTTAACTTTGTTTATTTTTAAATACGCTGTAGAAAAATCTAATTTTTTAGCTAACCGTTCGGCTCCTGTAAAACATGGTACTTCAATGCCCATAAATTTGCCCCAATAAACTTCTTTTTTTATTTTAGGTGACTGGTCACTTAAAAAACCTGTAATAGTTTTTATTCCAGAAGTTTCATAATTAGTTATGGTGTTAATGGTTTCCTTAGTACTTATTAATTCAGTATTAAATTTAGATCGTATATTTCTAACTAGCTTATCAAAATGTTTATTTCGTAATTTTTTATAAACTCCTAATCCTTTAAAATTAATATAGCACTGTACTACTATAGCCCATTCCCAACTGGCATAATGCCCAAATATTAAAATAATACTTTTGTTTAAAGTTTCTAGTCGTTTAAATTCTTCAGGGTTTGTAATTAAAAACCGTTTTTTAAGTTCTTTTTCAGAAATAGACACGGTTTTAATCATTTCTAAAAACATATCGCATAAATGTTTGTAGAATTTTTTTCTTAAAGAAATAATTTCTTTTTCAGATTTATTAGGAAAAACAAGCTGTAAATTACTAGTAACTACTTTTTTTCTATACCCTATAATATAATAGAGAAGTAAGTAAACACCATCTGAAATTAAGTAAAGCAATTTAAACGGAAGTTTAGAAATACACCATAAAAACGGATAAACAATAATATAAGTTAGTAATTGCATGAATTAATTTTAGATTTGTAACAGCAAATATATATTAATTTGATTTTAAACGTTAATACCTTATGGGTGATTTAGATGCAATAACCATTGTAATTATAGCAGCAAATGTATTAGTCTCATTAAAAGGCTTTAATGACTATGGCTTTTTAGATAAGTATAAGTTTCATGTAGGCGGAGTTCAAAGAGGTGAAAAAATAAGACTTTTCAGTTCAGGGTTTCTGCATATAGATATGCAACATTTATTATTTAACATGATTACCTTGTTTTTCTTTGCAAATATTGTGATAGATTATTTGGGTAATGCAGGTTTTGTAGCAGTTTATATAGGGAGTTTGCTATTAGGTAATTTACTATCACTTTATTTTCATAAAAATGAATACCACTACAGTGCAGTAGGGGCTAGTGGAGCCGTTACAGGAATTTTGTATTCTGCCATTTTGTTAAGGCCAGAGATGAATTTACTTGTGTTTTTTGTACCTATGCCAGCTTATGTTTTTGGTATTGGGTATTTATTATATTCTATTTACGGAATGAAAAAACGCATAGGTAATATAGGTCACGATGCGCATTTTGGTGGTGCCATAGGTGGTTATGTTATTACCTTGTTTTTAGCCACTTGGATATTTGAAAGAAACCTACTTATGGTAGGGCTTCTAGCAGTACCTATTATACTCTTGTTTATTTTAAGAAAGGCTGGAAAAATATAATTTTTCTCTATAAACATAGTTGTGGCACACCTATTGACTTTATTTAAGTGATTTATCTTTTAGGTTTTGTTAACTTATTGATAATCAAATAATTAAAATTTATTAATACTATAAAGTAGAACAGTTGATTTGTTTTAAATGACAGATTGACTTAATTATATATATGAAGAAATCTAATTTTATAACGTTTGACAGTTTGTCATTACAGGAATTTGACGAAAACGCAGAGTTAATTCCTTTAATGACTCCCGAAGATGAGGAAGAAATGAATAACGAAGCACTACCCGAAACATTACCAATTCTTTCATTAAGAAACACTGTGTTATTTCCTGGTGTAGTAATTCCAATTACAGCAGGACGCAATAAATCTGTTAAATTAATAAATGATGCTAATAAAGGTAGTAAAGTCATTGGTGTAGTAGCTCAAAAAGATGAAGCCATTGAAAACCCTACAGCCAAAGAAATTAATGAAACAGGTACTGTAGCTAGAATTTTGAGGGTTTTAAAAATGCCAGACGGCAATGTAACCGTTATTATTCAAGGTAAAAAACGCTTTAAAGTAGCCGAAGTTCTTACAGAAGAACCATACATGACTGCTACTATAAGAGATTTGCCCGAGGTTAAACCAACTCTCGATAATGATGAGTTTAAAGCTATAATAGAATCTATTAAAGATTTAGCTCTAGAGATTATTAAGGGAAATCCAAACATTCCTAGTGAAGCATCTTTTGCAATTAAAAATATAGAGAGTAGTTCATTCTTAATAAATTTTGTGTCGTCTAACATGAATTTAAGTGTTGCAGAAAAACAATCACTTTTAGAAATGGATGACCTTAAAGAGCGTGCTTTAACTACTCTTAAATATATGAATCTTGAGTATCAAAAATTAGAACTTAAAAATGATATTCAGTCTAAGGTTCAAATGGATATGAGCCAGCAACAGCGCGAGTATTTCTTGCATCAGCAAATGAAAACCATTCAAGAAGAATTAGGTGGGGTAAGTCATGATGAAGAAATTGAAGAAATGAAAGCCAAAGCAAAAGAAAAGCTTTGGGATGAAAAAGTTGCTAAGCATTTCAATAAAGAAATAGCAAAGCTACAGCGTATGAATCCGCAAGTAGCAGAATACTCTATACAGCGTAATTATTTAGAGTTATTTTTAGATTTACCTTGGAATGAGTTTAGCGAAGATAAATTCGATTTAAAACGTGCTAAAAAAATACTAGATAGAGATCATTACGGTTTAGATGATGTTAAACGAAGAATTATAGAGTATTTGGCAGTACTGAAAATTCGTAATGATATGAAATCGCCTATACTATGTTTATACGGTCCACCAGGAGTTGGTAAAACATCGTTAGGTAAATCTGTAGCAGAGGCTTTGGGTAGAGAATACGTTAGAATTTCATTAGGTGGTTTACGTGATGAAGCTGAAATTAGAGGACATAGAAAAACCTATATAGGTGCTATGCCTGGGCGTATTATTCAGAGTTTAAAAAAGGCAGGTACCTCAAACCCCGTTTTTGTTTTAGATGAAATAGATAAACTATCTAATTCACATCAAGGAGATCCTTCTTCAGCTATGTTAGAAGTATTAGATCCAGAGCAAAACAGTGAGTTTTATGATAACTTTTTAGAAATGGGGTATGACCTCTCTAAAGTTATGTTTATAGCCACTTCAAACAGCTTGTCTACCATTCAACCAGCATTGTTAGACCGCATGGAAATAATAAACGTAACAGGTTATACTATTGAAGAAAAAGTTGAAATTGCCAAACGTCATTTACTTCCAAAGCAATTAAAAGAACATGGTTTAACAACTAAAGATTTAAAAATAGCAAAGCCTCAGTTAGAAAAAATTGTAGAAGGCTACACGCGTGAGTCTGGTGTTCGTGGTTTAGAAAAACAAATAGCAAAAATGGTACGTTATGCTGCCAAAAATATTGCTATGGAAGAAGAATACAACATTAAAGTATCTAATGAAGATATTATTGAAGTATTAGGAAGTCCTAAATTAGAGCGCGATAAATATGAAAACAACAACGTAGCTGGGGTAGTTACAGGTTTAGCATGGACTCGTGTTGGTGGCGATATTCTGTTTATAGAATCTATTTTATCAAAAGGAAAAGGAGCCCTAACCATTACAGGAAACCTAGGTACTGTAATGAAAGAGTCTGCTACCATTGCTATGGAGTATATTAAATCTAATGCAGATGCGTTTGGTATAGATCCAGAAATATTTGGAAAATACAACGTACATATTCATGTGCCAGAAGGAGCTACTCCAAAAGACGGACCTAGCGCTGGTGTAACCATGTTAACATCATTGGTATCTTTATTCACTCAAAGAAAAGTAAAGAAAAGTTTAGCCATGACAGGTGAAATTACGCTAAGAGGAAAAGTGCTTCCTGTAGGCGGTATAAAAGAAAAGATTCTAGCGGCTAAACGTGCCAAAATTAAAGAAATATTACTTTGTGAAGAAAACAAACGAGATATTGATGAAATAAAACCAGAGTATTTAAAAGGCCTAACATTTCATTACGTTACAGACATGAGTGATGTTATTAAAATAGCATTAACTAATCAGAAAGTAAAAAACGCTAAAAAGTTATAAAAAGAGACCTGACTAAAAAATTAATGTTTGTCTGTCTGAGTTTATTTTTAGGCTAACAGATTAACTATATTTTAGTCAGGTTTTTTTATAATGTAAAATAAAAGATACTTACTATCGTTTTAAGATAGATTTACTTTCTTTGTACCTAAATATGCTAAGAAAAATCATTTCTTTATTTTGTCTGTGTTTTAGTGCTTCAATCTTTGCGCAATTAGGAGGGGAGCACACCTACCAGTTTCTCAACTTAATTTCTTCTCCCAGACAAGCAGCTTTAGGTGGCAAAGTGCTTACTAACGTTGATTACGATGTAACTCAAGGTATGTTTAATCCAGCAACCATTAATGTTGAAATGGATAACCAATTAGCTTTAAACTATACAAGTTATTTAGGGGGGATTAGTTACGGTACAGCTTCATATGCATATACAATAGATAGAAGAACTCAAACGTTTCACGCAGGCATAACCTATATTAACTACGGTTCTTTTGATGGTTATGATGAAGATGGTAACTCTACAGGAACTTTTTCTGGTGGCGAAACCGCATTATCTTTTGGGTATGCACGCCAAATAGGGTATTCTGATTTTTATTTAGGTGGAAATTTAAAATTTATAAGCTCTAAATTAGAGCAATACACCTCATTTGGAGCTGCCGTTGATGTAGGATTGTTGTATATTAATGATTATTTAGATTTTAATGCAGCTTTGGTTATAAGAAATTTGGGAACTCAAATAACAACTTATGCAGGGCTTCATGAAAGTTTACCTTTTGAGGTTAGTTTCGGAATGTCTCAACGTTTAGAAAATGTTCCAATTCGTTGGCATGTTACTTTTGAAAACCTTCAAGAATGGCCTATTGCTAGTCCAAACCCAGCAAGAACCACTAGCGATTTAAGCGGTAACCAAACTAGTGAAAAAATAGGTTTTTTAGGTCAAGTAATTAGGCATACCATTTTAGGTGCCGAAATATTTCCAGAAGGCGGATTTAATATTAGATTAGGTTATAATTTTAGAAGAGGCGAGGAGTTAAGAATTGTAGACCAAAGAAATTTCTCAGGTCTTTCAGCGGGTATTTCAATTAAAATGAATAAAATGCGATTTAGTTATACGCATGCCAAATATACCAGTGCTGCTAACTCAAACTTTTTCGGATTACAAATAGATTTACAGTAAATGAATAATAAAATTACAATTGCCATAGATGGGTTTTCTTCTACAGGAAAAAGTACTATTGCAAAACAAATAGCAAACAAATTAGGTTATGTTTATGTAGACTCTGGTGCCATGTACAGAGCTGTAACCTTGTATGCTATGAAACAGGGTTTAATTAATGAAGATGATTTTAATGTTGAAGCGCTTATTAATCAATTAAATAAGATTAATATTAGTTTTAAATTTAATGAAAGTTTGGGATTTGCTGAAGTTTATTTGAATGATGAAAATGTGGAAAAAGCCATTAGAACTTTAGAAGTTTCAGGGTTTGTTAGTAAAGTAGCAGCAGTACCTGAAGTACGAAAAAAACTAGTAGCCATACAGCAACAAATAGGAAATAACAAAGGTGTGGTTATGGATGGTAGAGATATTGGTACTGTGGTTTTTCCTAATGCAGAACTTAAAATATTTATGACAGCCTCAGCCGAAACCAGAGCCGAAAGACGCTTTAAAGAGTTAATAAATAGAGGTGATGATGTTGTGTATGAAAATGTTTTAAAAAACGTTCAAGAACGCGATCATTTAGATTCTACTCGCGAAGATTCTCCTTTGGTAAAAGCAGACGATGCTATAGAAATTGATAATTCTAATTTATCACTACAAGAACAATATGATAAGGTATTGGGGTTAGTAGCAAAAATGATTAAATTAAATTAATTAGTCGCACCATAATAGTGGTGCTTTTTTCATTCATAAAAAAAGGCTCATCACTGATGGATGAGCCTTAACATTATAGCTTTTAAGAAAAACCTATTCATCATCTGAACTCAGATATAAATAAGCACCTTCATAAGTTCCTGTAATTTCTTCACCATCTGCTCGTGTAAAGCTAAACGATAAACTAATAGCATCCACATCGTAATCTGTAACAGTAATACTACCAGAAGTAACTTCTAAATCAGCATTACTTCCGCTTTTGTAAAATTGACTAAAACCGTTTTCAAATTCAGCATTAATAAAATTACCATTAACTACAAACTCTAAACTTGAAATTTCTGATAGATTATAAGTTCCATTAGGCGTAAGATTAGGTGCATTAATTCGTGCTGTAAACAAATCTACATTACTCAATGTAGTACCATCAGAAGCGGCTACTATTTCTGCCTCAGTGCTATTGGTTAAACTTAAATATACAGTATTACCTATTGAAGGCTCTACAGTTACCGTTTTCATTTCATAAACTGATTCCCCTACTGTAATATTGTTTTCGTTGTTAGAACCTGAATTATCATCATCGGATGAACAAGACACACTTAAAATAACTAAAATTGCTAATGCAAGACGTTGTATATTTTTCATATATAAGAAATTTTAAAAGTTAGAAAAGGCCCACTTTTTACGATGAGCCTTTTGATATAAATATTAAATTATAAACTTATTTTTTAAGGAATTTTTGAGTTATAGTATTGGCATTGGTTTGTATTTGTACCATATATAAACCGTTTGGTAACTGAGATATATCAACACCGTTTGTAGCTTCAATAGCTTGTTTTATAAGCTGACCATTAATGTTGTAAATAGTAACGCTTTCAATTTGTTCTGTAGATTTAATAAATAATCTATCACTTACAGGATTAGGGTATAGTTTTACTGAATTTGTATTTAAAGACACATCATCAATTCCTAAGGTAGAATTATACTCGTAAGCCCCTAAATCAATAGTAGTATTAAAGGTTCTATTGTTACCTGATAAATCTAAATCACCGAATAAAGCTACATCATAAAGTGAATTATCTCCTTCGTCTATGATATAAGTTGAAGCTGATGTTGGTTTGTAATCAGCATCTAAATTTAAGTTATCTGTTGCTGGATCTAAAGTTGTTAAGTTAGTAGTAGAAAACGTTCCGTAAGTTCCAGCGTTTGAAGGTACTGCTGCAATAGTATTTTTAATAAACACATTATAATTAGCCGTAATACCCTTAGAAATATCTCTAGTAGCTGCTGAACCATTAACAGTATTCTGCCAAAAGATAGAATTATTAACATTTAGGTTGACATTTCCATCTCCTGATGCCGTAATAGAATTACCATAAGTACCATTATAATCATTATTAACAAATGTACTGTTATTTATTACTACATCTAAAGTATTACCATTATTCCAGCCTTCTCTATAAATGTTTAATGCTGAAAGATTAATATCATTATCTGCCACCAAAACATTTGCCCATCGTGTAAAAATATAACCGTTTGTGCTGTCAGATTGTACGTAAACCAATCCCATATTAACAATGGTGTTATTTATAAACTTGGTGTTTTCAACAAGCAACCCTCCGTTTAATGTTCTCATTTTAAGTAAATAACCGTTAGAATAGTTATTTTTAAATACCGAATTTTTAATTTTTAGGTTATTAATACTTGAACTATTAGGAATAAAGATTACGCCGTTTTCATTAACACCACCAGATTGTGATGTGTCATAAATATTTTCAAAAATAATCCCATCAAAAGTCACATCACTAGCTGTTACTTCAAATAAACGCTCTGCATTATCGGTTTTATTCGAAGAGAAATCACCATCAATATCATCACCATTAATATCACCTGTAAAAATGGTTGCATTTGTAGTATGAATAGCTGTAAAGTCTCTATCTGCTATGGTTGTTTCGGTTCCTGCAAAACCTCCAATAATATCTACTTCGTTTGTATTAACGCTTATTGGCGTGTTTTTATCTGCCAATGTATACGTGCCTTTTGCTACCCAAACAGCATCATTTAAACTGGTAAGTGCTAAAGCGTCTGTTACGTTTGTAAAAGCATCTGTCCATGAGCTACCATCGTTGGCACCTGTTGCATTGGCATCTACATAATACACTGCTGGTATACAATTTTCACTATAACTTGTTTGATTATCTATAGTCCAACCTACATTATACTGACCACTGTTTGCTGGTGGTGAAAAGCCTTCATCAACTCGAATACATGTTAAACTTGGATTACCATAGGCTTTCATGTAGGTGAAATTGCTGTTATTACCATTGGCAATGTTTAACTCACTTAAAACGCCATTATTATGACATTGAATATCTGTAATTTGCGTATTTGCACTAATATCTAATGTTTCTATTTGATTATCAGAACAGTGTAAACGCGTTAATGCAAGGTTTTTACTTACATCTAAAGACGTTAAATTATTGTTATAGCAATCTAAACGTGTAATATTGACAAATTTTTCAATACCTTTTAAAGTTGAAATGGACAAACCATTAATTAATAATTCACCTGTAAAAGCTTGCGCTTCTGCCACGGAAATTTCAGTATCACCATTTGTGTTAATAGCTGTATTTCCAACAAGATATGCTTTAAAATTATCATCTTGAATGTATACGTTTTGAGCAAAAGCCGAAAACAAACCAAAACATAAACAGGTTGTAAATAGAAGTAATGTTTTTTTCATTGTAGTTGAGATTTAATATGATTAATTAGAAGCAAAAGAATAACAACACATTAGGTTTTCAATTTGCTTTTTTCTGAATAACTGAAATTTCTTTCTAAATGAAACCGAAAGTTTATACCTACATTATAGCTCATAAAAAAAGCCTGTTTTGATAAACAGACTTTAATGCCCCATAAAAATGATAACTCCTTTTACTCGCAGTTCATTTTTTGACCGTAAGGCATTTGACCGTGTATAATTCCACCAAATTGAGAACTACCATAGCCAGAACCATCATAGTACTGCTTAATTAAAAAGCCTTGTAAGTAGCAGTCGTTATTTTTATTTTTTTCGGTAAATGCCCCTTTAATCCAACGGTACAAAATGTGACCTGTGTATTTGTTTTTAACCACACTCCAATCGTTAGATTCTATATTTAACTTCAAAAGTTGCGCGCCATCTTTTTCTATCGTTTTAGACACATTTTGTTTAGCAAAGCGTACTAATGATGTGTTACTATTCATTGCGCCTGCTTTTGGCATTTTTATAGCCGCCATAGTAGATTTTGCTGCGGCATCATAATTAGCTTTTAAGGTCGCTTCAAATTCTTGCACAATAGGTTTTGCTTTTTCTAACCAATCTAAATGAAATTGCTGCTCACCTTTACCAATTACATTTAAAATGGTAATATCTTTTTGATGCATATACGATGGTACATTAAACGCATGACCACCTTGATGCGATGCCGCGTAAATAACAAACACATCGTCTGCAATAAGCATTCCTCTTACCAATATTGGCATACCTGTACCAAGCTCGAGCGTTTGTGAACGGTCTGCACCTACTTTGGTGGTAAACATCCCTGAAACAAGCTCGTAACCTATATAACCTTCCGGCGACATGGCTTCTAACTCTGGAGTTGTTAAAAAACGTAACCAGGCATAATCAGGATCTTGGGCTGGTAACACATCGATATTATCGCCCATATCAGTCATCTGACGTCTTAATTTTACACGGTCTACACCAACAGCACTCATCCCTTTAGTCATTGCAAAAGGATAAGACATGTATAAAAAGTCATCACTTATATTAGAGGCTGTTTTAGGTTTATTAGCGTCGGCTTCCTGTTGTTTTTTCTCAAGATATTTTTGATAGTATAAATCTTGCTTCGCTTGGTCGTTAGGGTATTTTTTGGCTAATTCTGCTTTAAATTCTTCATCGGTATATTCGGTTGTAGATGAATTTTGATTGGAAGTTGAAGTATTACCAACCATTCCTGTAGCATTATCGGATTTTGAAGATGAGCTTGCCTCCTCTTTGTTTTTCAGCTTCTTCTCTACGGCAGCTTTGGCTTTCTTCTTTAGCATTTTGCCCAATTGTGCATGGGATGTATTGTAGCATAATGCTAAAACTAATAATAGAATTATTTTTTTCATAAGAATTGTGTTTAATAGACTTCAAAAGAAGTAACTAAACCACCATTCTTAATAGTGATTTTTCTAAAGCTGTGGATTTTTTTTCTGAATGAAAACGAAATTTTAAGCTAATATCACAAAAAGGTTTCCTTAATGACTTCTAAAAACTGATCGCGTTTAGATTTTGAAATAGGTATTCGTTTTTTATTCGTCATCAATAGATAATCGCCATCTTCTTTTACTAATTCGTCTACGTATTTTAGGTTGATTAAGTAAGACCGATGACACTTAAAGAACAAAGCTTTATTTTCTAACTGCTCTACAAAATGCTTTAGAGGTTTGCAAATAGTTTTCTGCTTTCCGTTTACCAGCTGTACGTTGGTGTACATCCCATCGGCTTCAAAAAATAAGATATCATTATGAGAGGCAAACATGATGCCTTTAGGAATTTCTAAGGCAATTTTATCTATTGAAAGTCGCTTTAACGAATCTCGCAATTTGTTTAGTTGGTCGTTTAAGTTGTTGGCTTTAATAGCATCTTTAGCTTTTGTAATCGCTTCTTTTAATTCGTTGATATCAACTGGTTTTAATAGATAATCTACTGCAGATAACTTAAAGGCTTCAATAGCATATTGGTTATACGCGGTGACAAATATGATTTTAAAATCGATTTGGTTTGGGAAGTATTCTAAAATGTCTAATCCAGATTGATTTGGCATCTCAATATCTAAAAATACGATATCTGGTTTAGATACTTTTATCAAATCTACACCAGACGCCAAATCATGAGCCTCCTTTATACCAGAAATATTAGGGCAATGCTCGGTTATGATATTAGATAGTAAATGTCTTGCGTGCTTTTCGTCGTCTATAATTATGGCTTTCATTGTTGTATTATATGGGCATTGTTATAACCACTTTGGTACCTAAAGCTATTTGATTTTCATCATATAAATCTTCAATTTCAATGGCTATATCGCGTTTTAATTTGTTTTTTAATAAATGAACACGCTCTTCGTTAGCCTTAGTAGCAAAAGGTTTATATTCTCTATTGGAGCGTTTTAATTTTTCAGATTGTTTTCTACCTATACCATTATCTTCAACTGTGATTTGTAATTTATGTTGCTGAATGGTTTTAACTTCAACCTTTAATTGCCTGTCGTTTAACTTGTGCAATAAACCGTGTTTTAAAGCATTTTCAACATAGGGTTGAATAAACAACGACGGCACTTTTATTTGTTTCGTATTTAACCGTTTATCAATGGTAATATTATATTCTAATTCATCTTCAAAACGCACTTTTTCTAATTCTAAATACAGTTTTAAAGCGTTTAATTCTTCTTCTAAAGTGATTTCATTTTGCTGACTATAATCTAAATACATGCGAATTAACCGGCTAAATTTCACTAAATACGAGCTTGCCAGTTCTTTTTCATTCGAAATAATATAATCTTGAATAGAATTTAAAGCATTAAAAATAAAATGCGGATTCATTTGTGAACGCAAATTTTCTAGTCTTAAATTCGCAATTTTTTTATCGATTAATATTTTGTCTATTTCGGCAATACGCTGTGCTTCTTTTTGTTGTAATCGCCATCTAAAATACAACCAAATCCCTCCAAAAAATGTGGCTAAAACTACACCATAAAACCAATACGTTTCCCAAAATGGTTTTGTTATTTTAAAAGTAATCGGACTTGCAAAAACAGGCTGTTTTGCACTTACATTTTTTGCTCTTAGCTCAAACTTATAAGTTCCACTTGGCAAACTATTAAAATTAACAAAGTGTGTATTTAATGGAATATTTTGCCAGCTAGTATCAATCTGTTTTACACGGTATTGATAGTTGACGTGTTGATTGGATTGAAAACCGTTAGAGTTAAATGTTATATCTATTTTATTTAAACTGTAAGGCAATTTATAATGGTGTTGCACCAAGGTATCTCGATTGTTTATAGAAATTGTTTCTACCTTAACTTTAGCAGTTTTAAAACTTTTAAATAATGTTTTTGTTTTAGGAAGTGTGTAAAATACTTTTGGTAAGATTACAATAATTTGATCTTTAAGTACCAAAAAATCATTAACCGCAGTATTTAAACCATCTTGAGCACTTAATAATCTAAGCGTTTTGCTTTTTAATTGATACTGAAATAAACCTTCATCTGTTGAAATCCAAAGCACTAAACCATCGGCATGAATAGCATTAATTTGAAGGTTTTCAGGAAGTTTTATTCCTGAAGGTTTTAGGGTGTTATTTTCGTATTTTAATAATCCGTTGTGTTGGGTTGCAATCCAAACCGTTCCGTTGGTTTTTGTTAGTGTATTAACTAGTAAACTTTTAGAGTTGAACGTGATTTCTTCTGCATTATATGTTTGGGTATTGTATTTGTAAAATCCGTCAATATAAGCCACAAACAATTGATTGTTTAAAACAACAGAAGATTTCACACGACTTTCTTTAAGAATTTGTGTTTTATGATGATTAAACGGATTTTTATACACAATACCTTGACGATAATTACCGTAAAACAGCGTGTTGTCGTCTATTTTTGAAAATGTTTTGGCAACCGAAAACAAGTTGTTTACATCAGTAATTTTTTCAGTTTTTAAATCAACTATAAAAGATTCTGATGCATTAATACTAACAATTAATCGTTCATTCTTTGAATCATAATACAGTTTACCAATTATCTTTTTCCCTGGCAATTGCAGTGTTTTCACTAAAATATCATTGTCGTAAAACAATAGTTTTCCATTGTTTGTAGCTAATACAAACTCATTATTTTTTAAACCAATAGATGCCGTAACTTTTGCTTCAATAAAATCTAAAGTAAAACGTCTAATATTTAAGTTTGGAGACACAAACACACCATTATCTAATGTGGTAAACCAATAGTTTTTATTGAAATCTACCTCAACATCTGTAATAGATTCTGATTCAAATAATTGTTCTTTAAATATTAATTGATTTTGATTTAAATCAAACACAAATACTCCCGAACTAGTTAAAAACCAATATTCATTGTTAAAATTCAGAAGTCCATAAATAGTTTCTTCTTGTATCTGTTTTGGAAGTTGTATTTTTTTTGCCAAGTCATTAACTCTATTTATGAGATAAATAACATTGCCGTAATCGCTTTTGTATGTAAAAACCACAACATCTTTAAATGCAAATAATTTTGGCGATTGTATTCTTTTTAAACTATTGATTTCAAGAATCTTTGTTGTTTTTTCTTGTTCAAACTTATAGATACAATGATGTTCTACATCTCCTTCAAAATTAATCACAAAAGTGTAGTTAATTTGATTATCACTAGCATTACTAATGCACATACCTTCAAAAACCTTAGAAACTTCTTTTGTAGATTTGTCAATATTGTAAATGCCATTTATGGTAAATAATCTGATATGATTTTCTAAAATTTCATAAGGAGCTAATTGGCCTTTAACCAATTTACTGGCATCATAAAATAAATTTAAGCTATCGTCTTCGATATAAAAAATTTGTCCATAGATATTGTTACACCAAAGATTTCCATTGGCATCAAATTTTAATTGAAAAAGTGAATTTGATTTTTGTTCAGGATGATTAAAGTCTTCATATTCTTTACCATTATATCTAAAAAGTCCTTTATCTGCAGCCAACCAAATGTAGTGCTGTTGGTCTTCAACAACATCATAAAACTCAACATCGGGTAAATAAGAACTATTTTGCAGGTAATTATATGTTGGGTTTTGACCCAAGAATGAGAAAGTATTAAGAAGTAATACTATTAAAATAAAATATTTTTGAAGGCCTTTTTGAGTCACAAAACAAACTTATCACATATTACTTAGTTTTAAAATAAGGATTTTCTGAAAACAGATGTTTTTTTTCTAAAATTAAGTTAATACCTTAAATATCTGTAAAAAACACTAAATAAAAAAAGCGGCATAAAGCCGCTTTAGTATAAATAGATAGATTAAATTTTCTATAAATTTGGAATAACTAGTTCTTGATCTGGATAAATTAAATCTGGGTTCTTTAAAGTATCGCTATTTGCTTCAAAAATTTCTTTGTATTTCATGGCATCTCCATAGTAATGTTTAGCTATTTTACCTAAAGTTTCACCACTTTTTACAACATGTCTGTGGTAAACACTTTCGTCTGCAACCTTAATGTCTGCCATAATATCAGATGGATTTTCACCACCAATTTCTTTTATTTTATCCCAAATTAGGTTTTTTTCATACTGGGTATTTGCTGTACCCCATACTTTAAGCATATCGCCTTCTACTTGCACATCACCGTTTTTAATATTTAAAGATTCTCCTAAATCTAAAACGTCTTGATATTTTGCTTTTACTGCCATTTTTAAAAATTTATATTAATGTTAAGGTTAAATATAATGAATTTATTAAGGTAATACCTTATTAAAATTTAAGTTTCTGTTAATTAAGACACAAGATATTTTAAATAGTCACATTTAATATTGTTTGTTCATTTTTAGGTAATTAAGTCAATAATGTGTATTTTTGCGCTCCTTTTGGCGAATTATGGAAAGACAAAGGGAACGGAATAGTAGTAAAATTAACACTTCTGTGTGTTATTTGCTTAATTCTTTCCAAGCATGCAGAATACAAATCACAATGTAATTGCTTTTCCGTATATAAGCGGAAATTCAAACATTGTTTAATTATTAAATGGCTGAAAAAGCAAAACAAGCTGAAGTTGAAGCACAAGAAAATTCAACAGAAAAAGAAGCTCCAGTAGTATCTGAAGCTCAAGCAAATCCTGAAAAATTCTTAAAAGAGTTTAACTGGCACAATTACCAAGAAGGTATTGATGAAGTTGATGATAAACAACTTGAAGAATTTGAAAAATTAGTAGCAGAAAACTTTGTAGACACTTTAAATGATGAAGTTGTAGAAGGTACAGTAGTTCACATTTCTGATAGAGATGCAATTATTGATATCAATGCAAAATCTGAAGGTGTTATTTCTTTAAATGAGTTTCGCTACAATCCAAACTTAAAAGTAGGAGACAAAGTAGAAGTATTAATTGATGTACGTGAAGACGCTACAGGGCAATTAGTATTATCTCACAGAAAAGCAAGAGTAATTAAAGCATGGGATCGTGTAAATAAAGCACACGAAACTGGTGAAATTGTTAACGGTTTTGTTAAATGCAGAACTAAAGGAGGTATGATTGTAGATGTTTTTGGAATTGAAGCATTCTTACCAGGATCTCAAATTGATGTAAAACCAATTAGAGATTACGACCAGTATGTTAACAAAACTATGGAATTCAAGGTTGTTAAAATTAACCACGAATTTAAAAACGTAGTAGTTTCTCATAAAGCTTTAATTGAAGCTGATATTGAAGAACAAAAGAAAGAAATTATTGGTCAGTTAGAAAAAGGTCAAGTATTAGAAGGTGTTGTTAAAAACGTAACATCTTACGGTGTATTTATTGATCTTGGTGGTGTAGATGGATTAATTCATATTACAGATCTTTCTTGGTCTAGAATTAATCACCCTAACGAAATTGTAGAATTAGACCAAAAACTTAATGTTGTAATCCTTGATTTTGATGAAGATAAATCAAGAATCCAATTAGGATTAAAACAATTAAGCAAACACCCATGGGAAGCTCTTGCAGAAGAGGTGAAAGTAGGTGATAAAGTAAAAGGTAAAGTTGTTGTAATTGCAGATTACGGTGCGTTTATTGAAGTAGCTGATGGTGTTGAAGGATTAATTCACGTTTCTGAAATGTCATGGTCTACGCATTTACGTTCTGCTCAAGATTTTGTTTCTGTAGGTGATGAAGTTGAAGCAGTTATCTTAACACTTGATAGAGAAGACAGAAAAATGTCTTTAGGTATTAAGCAATTAACTCCAGACCCTTGGACAGATATTACTGGTAAATATCCATTAGGTTCTAAGCACACAGGTGTTGTACGTAACTTTACAAACTTTGGTGTTTTTGTAGAATTAGAAGAAGGTATTGATGGGTTAATTTATATCTCAGATTTATCTTGGACTAAGAAAATTAAGCACCCAAGTGAGTTCTGTTCTGTAGGAGATAAATTAGATGTTATTGTATTAGAATTAGATGTTGAAGGACGTAAATTAAGTTTAGGTCACAAACAAACTACTGAAAATCCTTGGGATAAATACGAAACAGAATTTGCTATAGATACAACTCATAAAGCAACTATTGAAGAAATAGTTGACAAAGGAGCTACTGTTAAATTTAATGATGATATCGTAGCATTTGTGCCTACTCGTCATTTAGAAAAAGAAGATGGTAGCAAACTTAAAAAAGGTGAAGAAGCTGAATTTAAAATCATTGAGTTTAGCAAAGAATTTAAACGTGTTGTAGCATCTCATACAGCAATCTTTAAAGAAGAGGAAGCTAAAAACGTTAAAGCGGCAGCTAAAAAAGCAGCAGCAGCAGCGGCAGAAGCTAAACCAACTTTAGGAGACGCTAATGATGCTTTACAAGCGCTTAAAGATAAATTAGACGGAAAATCTTAATAAGATATTCTAAATAAATAAAAAGCCTTCAAGAAATTGAAGGCTTTTTTTGTTTTCAATTATAAGGTATATCATTAATGTTTTATGTTTTAACTTCTAATTTTTTGCATTACCTTTGTAAGCCAAATACGTTTGGATAGTATATGAGTCAAAAAGTTTTACTTAACGCAAAAGAGGTAAACATCATTCTTCACCGATTGGCTTGTCAACTTATTGAAAACCATAATGATTTCTCTAACACAGTTTTAATTGGTATACAGCCTAGAGGTAAATACTTGGCAAATCGTTTGGCTAAAATGCTAACCGAAGACTATAAAGTTAAGAACATACAATTAGGACATCTAGATATTACGTTTTTTAGAGACGATTTTAGACGAGGAGAAAAAATTCTTGAAGCCAATACTACTGAAATTGACTTTCTGGTAGAAAATAAAAACGTGGTTTTTATTGATGATGTTTTATATACAGGCAGAAGCATTCGGTCTGCATTAACAGCAATTCAATCATTTGGTAGACCCAATGAAATTGAACTTTTAACGTTAATAGACAGGCGTTTTAGTAGGCATTTGCCAATTCAACCTAATTACAGAGGTCGTCAAGTAGATGCTATAAACAAAGAAAGAGTTAAAGTAAACTGGAAAGAAAATGATAAAGAAGACGCTGTTTACTTAATTGAAACATAAATATTAACTAAAGTTTTTAAACTTTAAACTTTAAACTTAACAATGAGCGAATTAAGTGTTAATCACTTATTAGGAATTAAATATCTTAACCAAAAAGATATTCAACTTATTTTTGAAACAGCCGATCATTTTAAAGAGGTTATTAATAGATCTATTAAAAAAGTACCTTCGCTAAGAGATATTACTATTGCCAACTTATTTTTTGAAAATTCCACAAGAACAAAATTATCATTTGAACTAGCCGAAAAACGCTTGTCTGCAGATGTTATAAATTTTTCATCAGGACAATCATCAGTAAAAAAAGGAGAAACTTTAATAGATACCGTTAACAACATTTTATCAATGAAAGTAGATATGGTTGTTATGCGTCATCCTAATCCAGGAGCAGGAATATTTTTATCAAAACATGTAAATGCAAGTATTGTAAATGCAGGCGATGGAGCGCATGAACATCCAACCCAAGCGCTATTAGATTCCTATTCTATAAGAGAAAAACTAGGTGAAGTAGGGGGGAAAAAAATAGTAATAGTTGGAGATATTTTACACAGTAGAGTAGCATTATCAAACATATTTGCGTTGCAATTACAAGGCGCAGAAGTTATGGTTTGTGGCCCTAAAACTTTATTACCAAAATATATTGATAAACTTGGGGTTAAAGTAGAAACAAATTTGCGAAAAGCATTAAATTGGTGTGATGTAGCCAATATGTTACGCGTACAAAATGAACGTATGGATATAAGTTATTTTCCATCAACAAGAGAGTACACACAACAGTTTGGTGTTAGTAAAGAGTTGTTAAACTCTTTAGATAAAGAAATAACAATCATGCACCCTGGTCCAATTAACAGAGGTGTAGAAATTACTAGTGATGTAGCAGATTCTAACCAGTCAATTATTCTAGATCAAGTAGAAAATGGTGTAGCAATAAGAATGGCTGTTATTTACTTACTAGCATCAAAAATAAAACAGTAAATTATGATTTTTGATCAAGACGGAAATATTACCATTGTAACTCAAGAAAAAGCCACAATTATAGAGTTAGTTAAAAAACTTCAGGCTTTATACCCAAAGTATAAAAACAATAATATTATAGTTAATTTAACAACACTAAACAAAATTAGTTTAGAAGAAATAGTTGAGTTTTTACAACTATCTAATACACATAGAGCAGCTAAACAATCTTTTGTAATAGTTACTAATAAAATAGATTTAGAAGAAGTTCCAGATGAAATTATAGTTGTGCCTACCATACAAGAAGCCTATGATATTATTGAAATGGAAGAAATGGAACGAGATTTAGGGCTTTAAAATATAAATTTGTTAACTGTTAGATTAACTAAACAGTAAACAAATGAACAAAAACAATTAATGAAATTAACCATTTTAGGCTGTTATAGTGCCACACCAAGAATTTTAACCAATCCAACATCTCAGGTTTTAGAGGTGCAAGGACATATGTTTTTAATTGATTGTGGAGAAGGTACCCAAGTAGAGCTAAGAAGACACAAAATAAAGTTTAATAGAATTAAACACGTATTTATTTCTCATTTACATGGTGATCATTTTTTTGGTTTAGCTGGCTTAATTTCAACTTTTAGACTACTTACAAGAGAAGCAGATTTACATATTTACGGTCCAAAAGGCATTAAAGAAGTTATTACATTACAGATGAAATTAGCCGATTCCTGGACTAATTATAATCTTATTTTTCATGAATTAACTTCAACAGAATCTGAATTAATTTTTGAAGATGAAAAGGTAGAAGTACATACCATTCCTTTAAATCATAGAATATATACCAATGGTTTTCTATTTAAAGAAAAAGAAGGAAAGCGAAAATTAAATATTAAGGAAGTTGAAGAAGCTAATATTAATGTAGCTTATTATAGAAAACTAACACAAGGTTTTGATGTTGAAAATGAAGATGGAGTAATCATAAAAAATGAAACCGTTACAAAACGTGGTGATAAGCCAAAAAGTTATGCCTTTTGTAGCGATACTATGTATAAAGAAGACATTGTGCCATTAATAAAACATGTAGACTTATTATATCATGAATCTACATTTTTAGAAACTCAAGCACATTTAGCCCCAAAAACTAAGCATTCTACTGCAAAACAAGCCGCTACCATTGCAAAAAAAGCAAATGTAGGCAAGTTGTTATTAGGGCACTATTCTACGCGTTATAAAGACCTTAATGGCTTTAAAACAGAAGCGCAAGAAGTATTTGAGCCTGTTGAATTAGCAGAAGACGGTAAAACTTTTGAAGTTTAATTTAACTCCTTCAGTTTAACTATCCAATCTATTGCTTCATCTAAAGATAAACATCTTTTTATACTATTTTCAGAAAACTGTTTTTCTATTGTAGCATTCATAAAAGTCATGGTGCTATAAGTAACAATAGCTCCTGCCGCAATCATATTATATTCTTCCTTAACCATATTCCATGATTGAGGATTTATAGAGTATGAGTTTACCCTGTTAGAAATATAGCCTAATTTTACGTCACTTCCATAAAAAGCAACAGCCTCTTCCATAACTTCTTTTATCATTTTCCAATCAAAATGAAATCCTTCGTTTACTTCAGACAAGATAAATTTTTCAAAAAAATAAAAATTTCCAAAAGGTTTTACAATTTCAACATGCTTAAGGGTGTTAAAAAACTTAGAATTTTTAAATTTCATAATTAGTTATTAGGGGCATCAAACTTAATAAAGTTCTTTAATATTTAATAGCTAATGTGACATTTAATTTTTGTTATTTTGTATTATTATGGAAACAGATTTAAGTAATTATAGAAAGTCTTATGAAAAGGGTGAGTTACTATTAAATGAAGTACCCGAAAACCCTATGGAATTGTTTCAAAAATGGTTTTTTGAAGTGGATAAGTTTTTTACAGAAGATGAAACTAATGCCATGACAATTTCTACTTTTGGCCTTGATGGATACCCCAAAAATAGGGTAGTATTGCTTAAGAAATACACCTATGAAGGTTTTATTTTTTATACCAATTATTTAAGTGAAAAGGGAAGAGCAATAGAACAAAATCCTAATGTTTGTTTATCGTTTTTTTGGCATGGTGCAGAACGTCAAATTATTATTAAAGGGAAGGCTGAAAAAATTGCTGAAAATTTAAGCGATGGTTATTTTGAATCTAGACCACGTGGTAGCCAATTGGGGGCTTTAGCATCAAACCAAAGTGAAATTATTGAAAGCCGAGAATCTTTAGATAAAAAATTATCTGACTTAGAAATTAAGTATAATGGTAAAGAAATACCAAGACCAAAAAACTGGGGAGGTTATATTGTAAAACCAGTTGAATTTGAATTTTGGCAAGGTAGGCCTAATAGATTACATGATAGAATTAGATATACACTTCAGCCAGATTATAATTGGCAAATAAATCGATTATCTCCTTAATTAATCCGATTAAATGCAGATTTGAATACTTTAAACTACACTTAATCGTTAAAATATGTTTTTTATCGATTTGAAATATGTCGTTTATCGAATTTAATATTTAATATATGCAGTAGCAGTACATAGTTAATAACTTTATAAGACCAAATCTAAATTTACCTACTTATGAAGTTGTTAACAAAATTGCCATTATTGGCACTGTTAGCTGTTTTGAGTTTTTCTTGCTCAACAGACAGTTTTGATGATAAGGCCGAAGAAATAGAGTTAAGCCTTATTACACCCGAAACAAAATCAATAGAAATTGAAATTTTAGAGTATATTAATAACCACAGGCTATCTTTAGGTTTAAATCCTTTAGAGGATATGACCATAGTTAAGTCTGTTGCATACAGTCATACAGATTATATGCTTGATACAGGAGAGGTTTCTCATGATTATTTTTATACACGTAGTAATTATTTAAAAGAAAATGCCGGAGCTGTAAAAGTATCTGAAAATGTTGCTTACGGTTATAGTACTGCAGAAACCGTTGTAAACGCATGGTTAAAAAGTGAAGGTCATAAAGCCAATATAGAAGGTGATTTTACTAATTGTGATGTTGCTGCTGAAATGAATGAAAAAGGCAGATGGTATTTCACCAATATTTTCATAAAAAAATAACGCTGCTTTATTAGTTGCGTAAACCTTATAACCTTATTTGATTTACTGATTATTAGCAGCTTTACATAATAGAGGTATTGTGTAATTAAAAAATTAAATAGGTTATTTTAATGACTTTTTGTTGTTAAATTTAGCTTTAGGTAAAACCCTTTCAGAAATGAAAGGGTTTTTTATTATACAGTTATTTTTTGAGCGTTAGTTTGTTTTAAAGCTTCTTAGTATATAAAAACAAAAACCATCAATAGAATTAATCTAATGATGGTTTATGAGTTGTAATATATTATAAGCTATTTCATTTTTATAACAATAAATTGTGTACGGCGGTTTAATTGATGTTCTTCTTCGGTACATTTAACGGTTCCATCACATTTATTGGTTAGTTTTTCTTCACCGTAGCCTTTGTATTCTGTAATTCTGGAAGGATCTACACCGTTTTTAATTAAATAGTCGTATGTTGCTTTTGCTCTTTCTTGAGAAAGAATAAGATTATAAGCATCAGGTCCTCTAGAGTCTGTATGAGATTCTATTTTAATAACCATATTAGGGTAAACATTCATCATTAAATTAACAATCCTGTTTAATTCTACTGTACCATCTTCTCTAATATTATATTTATTAAAATCGAAGTAAATAGGATACAGTTCTTCAATAGGTATATCTTCAATAGAAACTGGATTTAAAGTTATATCTGTTGTTATGCTTGTTACACTTCTTTTAACTCCTTTTGAGGTAACATTTTGACTGTTATCAACATAGTTTTCCTTTTTAGTATCAAGAATATAATTGGTGTCTCTATCAATATTTATTTGATAATAACCGTTTTCATCAGTAATTAAGTCGGCAATTTTATTACCACCAATATCTTTTAAAGTAACCAATGCGTTAGATACGGGTTCATTGTTATTGGCATCTGTTACGGTGCCTTCAATAATTAAATTAGGAATTCTATCATAAGCATAAATATCATCACTACCAACGCCACCATTTCTATTAGAAGCAAAGAAACCAGACAAACCATCTTCATTCATAAAGAAGGAAAAATCATCTTTACTGGAGTTTACTGGTACGCCTAAGTTTATTACGCTTACTATATTGTTGTTTTTATCTAAAACAGTTCCAAAAATATCCAACATACCTAAACCAGGGTGACCATCTGAAGCAAAGAATAAAATGCCTTCACTGTTTACAAAAGGGAAACGTTCATTTTTATTAGTATTAATTATATTTCCTGCGTTTTGTGGTGTTCCGTATGTGCCATCGTCTTTTATATCAACGTAATAAATATCAGATCCACCATATCCTCCAGGCATATCTGAAGCAAAATATAATTTTGTTTCGTCATGACTTAAAGCAGGATGCCCATTAGAATATGAATTATTATTAAAACTAAGTTCTTCAATATTAGTCCATTCGCCATCAATTAATGAGGCTTTATAAATTTTTAAATTTGTAATACCATTTTGGTCATTTCCTAAAGTATTTTTGTTATAGTCATTTCTAGAGAAATACATGGTTTTACCATCTTTAGTGATGGTAATAGGACCTTCATGATAAATGCTATTTACATCTCCTTTTAATTTAGATTTATGGTTTACAATACTATCAGTACGATTACTTGTTGTATAGATATCTAGAAAAGGTTCTCCATTCCATCCATAAATATGTTTAGAAGAAACACCTTCGTCTCTTGATGAAGCAAAATAAATAGTACCGTTATGCTCATAGGCTCCAAAATCTGCATATTTTGAGTTGAACTTAACATCGGTTAAAAAATATTGTTGTTTAGCATTGAATATAGAGCTGATAAAATCTTCGTCTTTTGAAAAATTAAGATCATTAATTTTGCCACCCTCTTTCTTGTATTTACGTAACCATTTGCGAGATTCTTTATAGTTTTTAACCCCTCTTAATGCTTGTGCATAGTTATAATAATATGCTATAGGAATATTTTTTTGCTCAACTACTTTTTTATAGTAAACAACAGCACTATCAGGGTTACGCATAAAAGCATAACTATCGGCTAATTGTCTTGTAGCATAATCTGCATTATAGTTTTTATTTATAAGTTCATGATATACTTCTGCAGCATCTGCAAAAGCAAATTTGTTAAATAGATTATCTGCCTTTTTTTGAAAGCCATATTGTGCGTAGGTTGTAATACTAATTAGTATAGCAAAACAGGCTAATATGTAATTTTTTAATTTCATGGGGTCTTTTTTAAATTAAAAATCTACTGGTTATAGTTATGTAACCACACAAATAGGTGTGAGTTTATTCCATTTTTACCACAATAAATTGTGTACGACGGTTTAATTGATGTTCTTCTTCTTCACATTTTGCGCCATCTTCACATCCATTTGTTAATCTACGTTCACCAAAACCTTCATGTGCAGTAATTCTAGCAGGATCTATGCCGTTAGAAATTAAATACTCATAGGTAGAGTTAGCTCTATCAATAGATAATTTATCGTTATAAGTAAGCGCACCTCTAGAGTCTGTATGTGATTCAATTCTAATGACCATTTCTGGATAATCATTAGTCATTAAATCAACTATTTTATCAAGCTCTTCAGCAGCATCTTTACGTATTTTATGACTATCAAAATCAAAATAAATGGTATTTAATTCTGCTAATTTCACCACGTTAGGAACGGGGTTTAATAATAAATTAGCATTAATAGTAGTTAACTCCGTTTGAATGTTTTTCGAAGTGAATTCTCTATAATCTTCAATATATTTATCTTGGTTTGCAACAATTTTATAATCTTGATTTCTATCTATATTTATTTGATAAAAACCGTTTTCATCAGTTTCCATATAAGCAATTTGGTTGCCTTTATCATCAAATAAAGTAATTTTTGCACCTTCTATAGGTTGTGTGTTAATTGCATCTGTAACTACCCCTTCCACATGTAAAGTTGGTTCTCTATGGTAGGCATAAATATCATCAGAACCACGACCACCAGCTCTATTTGAAGCAAAATAACCAGTTATTCCGTTAGGGTTCATAGTGAATGAAAAATCATCTTTGTTTGAGTTAATAGGTACTCCTAAATTAACTACATCGGCAATGTTACCTTCTTCATCTTTAATAGTTGCAAAAATGTCTAAAAGCCCTAAACCGGTATGTCCATCAGAAGAAAAGAATAATACATCTTCTTGATTCATAAAAGGAAAACCTTCAGCATTTTCTGTATTTACTATTGGTCCCAGATTTTTAGGTTCTCCCAGAGAGCCATCAGGATTAATGTCAACTACATAAATATCAGATCCTCCATATCCACCTGGTCTGTCTGAGGCAAAATAAAGTTTGTTATCATCTTTATTTAGAGCAGGGTGTTGCGTTGAAAAAGCATCACTGTTTATTGAAAGGTCTTCAATATCTGTCCATATACTGTCTCTATAAGTAGCACGGTATATTTTCATATTGGTCATGCCTTTTTTATCTTTAAATTCAATTTGATTACTGAAGTTATTACTAGAGTAGTACATGTGTTTACCGTCTTTAGTAATGGTAACTGGTCCATCATGATAGATGGAGTTAACATCACCTTTTAATTTACCTGTGTGATCTACATTTTTTCTAGAACCAACATCTGTTACATAAACATCTAAAAAAGGCTGTTCATTCCAACCGTATAAGCGTTTTATAGAAACGCCTTCATCTCTAGAAGAAGCAAAATATACTTTGCCATTATGCTCAAAAGCACCAAAATCACTATATTTTGAGTTAAATCTAACTCTATCTAAAAAATATTGCTTTTTAGCATTGAAAACACTGGTAATAAAATTTGCGTCTTTTGAGAAGTCGTTAGAATTTACAACACCTCCAGAATCTTTATATCTCTTTAACCAGATACTAGATTCTTTATATTTTTTAATACCACGTAAAGCTTGAGCATAGCGATAATAATAATCGATAGGAACATTTTCTTGTTTAACAACACTTTTGTAATAACGAGACGCATTTTTAGGGTCTCTCATTAAAGCATAACAATCTGCTAAACGTCTTGTAGCGTAGTCTTTATTATAATTTTTTTGAATAAGCTCCTGGTAAACTTTAGCAGCTTTAACAAAAGAAAATTTGTTAAATAAAGTGTCTGCTCTTTTTTGTCTTCCTTGTTGAGGGAAAGCAGAAAAACTTAAAGCTAATGTGATACAAACTAATATGTAATGTTTTGATCTCATATCATGATTTATATTAGAAATATCTTGGTGATTTTAGTTTAGAACTTAAGAACTTAAATTCATACATTAATAAAATTTCATGAGTTCCAGATGTATAATCTGCAATGTCAGAAATTGGTTTTTCATAGGCATAACCTATACGTAATTGTCTAGATATTTGAAAATCTGCAATACCACCAATAGCAGCTGTTTGTTCATTAATTCTATAAGAACCACCTAGCCATAACTTCTCATTAAACAAGAAGTTTGCTGTTAAATCAAAAGACATTGGAGCTCCGTTAGTGGCTTTAATTAAACCAGCTGGTTTAAATTTAATGTTTTTACTTAGGTCTATTACTCCACCAACTGTAAAGTAGTAACTAATACGTTCTAAAGCTTCAAAATCATCATTTTTGTTGCTAAAGTCATTATTTAATATTCTTGGAGCAGATAAACCTGCATAAATTCTATTAGTACTCCAATAAACACCGGCACCTAAATTGGGTGTCCATCTGTCTTCTGTACCATAAATTAAGGGGTCATTTTGATTATCTGGATCTAGACGAAAATCTGTATCAAAACTAAACTGTGTAAAACCAGCTTTTAATCCGAATGATAATTTACCATCATAACCAGTTGGTATTGAATATGAGAAATCTCCGTATAGGTATGAAAAGTTTTGCGGACCTAAATCATCTTCTATAAAAGATAATCCTAAACCAATTCTATCATTACGTAAAGGAGTATGAATTGAAAAAGTTTGAGTTATTGGCCCACCTTTGAAACCAACCCATTGGCTACGGTGTAATCCAACAATACTTAAAGCCTCTCTACTACCAGCATAGGCAGGATTTACAGAAATTGTATTGTACATGTATTGTGTAAATTGAGGTAATTGCTGCGCAATTCCTGAAGCACAACCAAACAATGCAAAGGCTAATATTAAATGTTTTAAACGTGTCATAGGTTAAGGTTTTTTTATTTGGTTCCAATATAAAGTGGTCCAGTAAATGGAGGCAATCCACTATCTTTTATAGTTATTATATAATAATATGTTCCATTAGGTACTTTACCAGCACTACCTACAGATGCTTTAGAGCTAGTACCATTCCAGTCATTTTGGTAATCATCAGACTCGTACACTAAAGCTCCCCATCTATTGAAGATTTTCACATTATATTCAAAACCACATAGTTCAATACCTTTTATTTCAAATGTTTCATTATAGGCATCTCCATTAGGAGTGATAGCAGTAGATATATCTACATCTTTTTCACCACACGGTAATACTACACAGTCTGCATGAATATTCATTGTTATTTCTGTGATACTTATACATCCTTCATTAGTGGTTGTGTATCTAAATCTATAATCAATTCCACCGTCATCAGGTAAGAAATCAAAACTTAATTCTAAAGTTGTTGGGTCAAATATATTACCTGTTAATGTTGCCGCAGTATCACCTTCTAACATTTCCCAAGTACCATTAGTGTTTAAATCTTCTGGTAATAAATCATTCATATTTATAATACCTTCATCAAAACACCAATCTGGAGCAACAATGTCTGTAATTATTTCATCTAGTATAACATTGAGAGTTTGGGTGTATGTAGCTTCATTGTTACATTCATCTCTTACAGTCCATGTTCTAGTAATTACATAGTCTTCATAAACATTTTCTTCATAAGTACTCGTTTCATTAAATACTACAGTTAAGTTACTAGAACTAGAACAGTTATCTTCAAATTCTAATTCTGGAGCATCAGGGATGTCTGTACAACTCACCTCTAATGTTTCTTCATATGTAGAAGTTGGAGTAGGAGCTGTAGTATCTTGAACGGTAATTATTTGTGTGTGTGTTGTTGTTAATCCACATTCATCAGTAGCTGTATAGGTTCTATTTATGATGTAATTGTTAGGACAATCTCCATCAGTTATTACGTCTTGAACAGTTACTTCTGCTTCACCACAATTATCAGTGGCTGTTAAGGTTTCTACCTCTGGAATATTATCACATTCAACTGTGATATCAGTTGGAAGATTAGATTCAAATACCGGAGCTGTAGTATCTTGAACTATGATTGTTTGAGTATGTGTAGTTGTTAACCCACATTCATCAGTAGCCGTCCAAGTACGCGCAATAACATAGTTGTTAGGACAATCACCATCAGTTCTTACATCTTGTACAGTTACCGAAGCATTACCACAATTATCAGTGGCAGTTAAGATTTCTGCTTCAGGTACAGCATCACATTCTACAACTAAATTTGTAGGAGGAAGAGCTTCAACAAAAGTTGGTGGTGTTATATCTTGTACAGTTATGATTTGTACATGAGTTTTAGTTAATCCACAATCATCAGTCGCTGTATAAGTTCTTTTAATTGTGTAATTGTAAGGACAATCACCGTCAGTTCTTTCGTCTTGAACAGTTACTGTTGCATCACCACAATTATCAGTGGCAGTTAAGGTTTCTGCTTCAGGTATACCATCACATTCTACTGTAATGTCACCAGGTAATTCGGTTTGATCGAATTCAGGTGCTGTTAAATCAGATGTTGAAATTACCTGATCTTTACTTACAGAGTTTCCACAAGCATCTGTAGCGGTCCAAGTACGAGTAATAGTATATGTACCTTCGCAAGGGCCTTCTGTTTTAACATCAGTAAATGTAATAACAGGATTGTCATCACAGTTATCAGTAGCTGTTGCTGTTCCAAATGAAACAGGTGATAAATCATCACTACATTCTGCAGAAACATTAGGTGGTAATGTTAATTCAGGCGCAGTAGTATCTTGAACTGTAATGGTTTGCTGATGTGTAGCTGATACATCACAAATATTAGTTGCAACCCAAGTTCTTTCAAGAACATAGCTACTAGCACAATCGCCATCTATTCTATTTTCAGTATATACAACATTAATTGCACCACAAGAATTTGAAGCTGTTAGAACTACAGGAGCAGGAACAGCATCGCACTCTACTGTTATGTCTGTTGGTAAAGTAGCTTGATCAAATACTGGTTCTGTTGGTTTGGTAAATGTATATGTTGATGTTAGGGTGAAAGTTTCACATAAATCTTCAACAGTCCACGTAATAGTTATAGATCCACCAGTACAGAAATCAATAGACTCATTGTTATAATCACTTGTAATTACTGGCGAACAACCACCTGTAAGGCTTCCACTAATTATTCCTTGCTGAGAATTATACCAAGCAGCAATATCAGCATCAAGTTCTGCTTGAGCAGTACTTAAATCATCTGTATTAAATTCACATGCATCTGAAGAATCATCAGAAAGCGGATCATAAGTAATAGTACTAGCAGGATTTAAAGTATAAGTAGCCGCCACATTAATATTTTCGCAAATATCATCAATAGACCAAGTAATGGTTATAGAACCACCCATACACAAGTCAATCGACTGGTTGGTGAAGTTATGTGTTACCTCAGGAGATCCTCCAGTAAGGCTACTAGTAATAGTATTAGTTTGCTCAGTTACCCAATTGGCAATATCTGCATCAAGGTCTGTTTGCGCTATAGCTGGGTCATCTTTATCAAAGTCACAAGTATCTACAGTTTTGTTAGAAGGATTAGTAAAACTAATACTTTCTGGTTGCGTAAATGTATAAGTTGCAGTGATGTTATTAATAGTTTCACATTTATCTGTAATAGTCCAAGTAATGGTAACACTACCAGAAGAACAGAACGTTAATGTTTGTCCAGCATAATCGTTAGTAATTACAGGAGAACAACCTCCGGAAACACTTCCATTGATAGTTGTGTTTTGTGCATCTATCCACGCAGCAAGGTCAGCATCAAGGTTAGCTTGTGCTGTATCTGGGTCTGGATTATCAAACTCAGCCGCAGTAGAAGAATCATTAGATGGAGCTGTGTAAGTAATAGTGCTAGGAATAACATTAATAGTTTGTTCTAAAGATGAAGAGTTACCACAAGCATCAGTAATAGTATATGTTCTAGTCACAACAATAGGGCATGTACCAGTAGCTGAATCAGAGCTAGTAACAGTTAAGTTAGCATCCTCGGTACAATTATCTTCAATAGTTAAACCAAGCGTTTCTAATTCGGCAACAGTAGTTACAGCAGATGTAGCATCTGTAGCATCACACCCTTCAACAGTAGTATCAGCAATAGTACCGCTAATAGCAGGAGGCGTAGAATCATCTACATTAATAGTTTGTTCTACAGATGAAGAGTTACCACAAGCATCAGTAATAGTATACGTTCTAGTCACAACAATAGGGCATGTGCCAGTAGCTGAATCAGAGCTAGTAACAGTTAAGTTAGCATCCTCGGTACAATTATCTTCAATAGTTAAACCAAGCGCTTCTAAGTCGGCAACAGTAGTTACAGCAGGTGTAGCATCTGTAGCATCACAGCCTTCAACAGTAGTATCAGCGATAGTACCGCTAATAACAGGATCTGTTGTATCGCTTACATTAATAGTTTGTTCTACAGATGAAGAGTTACCACAAGCATCGGTAATAGTATAGGTTCTAGTCACAACAATAGGACACGTACCAGTAGCTGAATCAGAGCTAGTAACAGTTAAGTTAGCATCCTCGGTACAATTATCATCAATAGTTAAACCAAGCGCTTCTAAGTCGGCAACAGTAGTTACAGCAGGTGTAGCATCTGTAGCATCACAACCATCAACAGTGGTATCAGCGATAGTACCGCTAATAGTAGGAGTTACATCATCATTAACAATAATAAGTTGAGTACATTGAGAGGTATTACCATCAAAATCAGATATAGCATATACTCTGCTAATAGTTTCAGGACAAGAATTGTTATCGCTAGTTTGACTAACAAGAGTAAAAGTAGTTTCATCAATACCATTATTATCAGAAGCAGAACCGCCAGCATTTTCAAATTCAGTATAATTAGCATATGCAGCAGGAACATCTCCGATACAACTAACATCTATTGTAGGCGGGCAATTTATTTCAGGAGCTTCATTATCGTTTACAGTTACGGTAAATGAACACACAGTGGTATTTCCACAATCATCAGTTGCGGTATAAGTTACTGTTGTAGTTCCTAGGTTGTAAGTGCCACTAGCATCTTCAGCATTGGTATAATCATTAGTAAAACTCACATTAGCATCACAATTATCAGAAACTGTAGGAAGGGCAATAGTAACATTTGCACTAGGTTGTCCAGCATCTGCAGTTACGGTAATATTTGTAGGGCAAGAAATAACAGGGTCTGTTGTGTCGCTTACATTAATAGTTTGTTCTACAGATGAAGAGTTACCACAGGCATCAGTAATAGTATACGTTCTAGTAACAACAATAGGGCATGTACCAGTAGCTGAATCAGAGCTAGTAACAGTTAAGTTAGTATCTTCGGTACAATTATCTTCAATAGTTAAACCAAGCGCTTCTAAGTTGGCAACAGTAGTCACAGCAGGTGTAGCATCTGTAGCATCACAACCTTCAACAGTAGTATCAGCGATAGTACCGCTAATAACAGGATCTGTTGTATCATCTACATTAATAGTTTGTTCTACAGATGAAGAGTTACCACAAGCATCGGTAATAGTATAGGTTCTAGTCACAACAATAGGACATGTACCAGTAGCTGAATCAGAGCTAGTAACAGTTAAGTTAACATCCTCAGTACAATTATCTTCAATAGTTAAACCAAGCGTTTCTAATTCGGCAACAGTAGTTACAGCAGGTGTAGCATCTGTAGCATCACAACCTTCAACAGTAGTATCAGCAATAGTACCACTAATAGTAGGAACTGTTGTATCATCTACATTAATAGTTTGTTCTACAGATGAAGAGTTACCACAGGTATCGGTAATAGTATAGGTTCTAGTCACAACAATAGGGCATGTGCCAGTAGCTGAATCAGAGCTAGTAACAGTTAAGTTAGCATCCTCGGTACAATTATCTTCAATAGTTAAACCAAGCGCTTCTAAGTCGGCAACAGTAGTTACAGCAGATGTAGCATCTGTAGCATCACACCCTTCAACAGTAGTATCAGCGATAGTACCGCTAATAACAGGATCTGTTGTATCATCTACATTAATAGTTTGTTCTACAGATGAAGAGTTACCACAGGCATCGGTAATAGTATAGGTTCTAGTCACAACAATAGGGCATGTGCCAGTAGCTGAATCAGAGCTAGTAACAGTTAAGTTAGCATCCTCGGTACAATTATCTTCAATAGTTAAACCAAGCGCTTCTAAGTCGGCAACAGTAGTTACAGCAGATGTAGCATCTGTAGCATCACAACCATCAACAGTGGTATCAGCGATAGTACCGCTAATAGTAGGATCTACATCATCATTAACAATAATAAGTTGAGTACATTGAGAGGTATTACCATCAAAATCAGATATAGCATATACTCTGCTAATAGTTTCAGGACAAGAATTGTTATCGCTAGTTTGATTAACAAGAGTAAAAGTAGTTTCATCAATACCATTATTATCAGAAGCAGAACCGCCAGCATTTTCAAATTCAGTATAATTAGCATATGCAGCAGGAACATCTCCGATACAACTAACATCTATTGTAGGCGGACAATTTATTTCAGGAGCTTCATTATCGTTTACAGTTACGGTAAATGAACACACAGTGGTATTTCCACAATCATCAGTTGCGGTATAAGTTACTGTTGTAGTTCCTAGGTTGTAAGTGCCACTAGCATCTTCAGCATTGGTATAATCATTAGTAAAACTCACATTAGCATCACAATTATCAGAAACTGTAGGAAGGGCAATAGTAACATTTGCACTAGGTTGTCCAGCATCTGCAGTTACGGTAATATTTGTAGGGCAAGAAATAACAGGGTCTGTTGTATCGCTTACATTAATAGTTTGTTCTACAGATGAAGAGTTACCACAGGCATCGGTAAAAGTCCACGTACGAGTAATAACAATATTACAAGCATCAGAGTCGTCAATACTATCAACTCCAGTAACAGTAATATCA
The DNA here is from genome assembly GCF_001971785.1 of Seonamhaeicola sp. S2-3. Taxonomy (NCBI): domain Bacteria; kingdom Pseudomonadati; phylum Bacteroidota; class Flavobacteriia; order Flavobacteriales; family Flavobacteriaceae; genus Seonamhaeicola; species Seonamhaeicola sp. S2-3. The sequence goes on from NZ_CP019389.1 coordinate 3,203,601, forward strand.
GCGCTACAGTTATCAGTAGCAGTTAAATCACCAGGAGCAGGCACATCATCAATACATTGATAAGTTATATCAGCAGGAGCAGTTGGAGCTGTAGGATCTGTTGTATCGCTTACATTAATAGTTTGTTCTACAGATGAAGAGTTACCACAAGCATCGGTAATAGTATAGGTTCTAGTCACAACAATAGGACATGTGCCAGTAGCGGAATCAGAGCTAGTAACAGTTAAGTTAGTATCCTCGGTACAATTATCTTCAATAGTTAAACCAAGCGCTTCTAAGTCGGCAACAGTAGTTACAGCAGGTGTAGCATCTGTAGCATCACACCCTTCAACAGTAGTATCAGCGATAGTACCGCTAATAACAGGATCTGTTGTATCGCTTACATTAATAGTTTGTTCTACAGATGAAGAGTTACCACAGGTATCGGTAATAGTATAGGTTCTAGTCACAACAATAGGGCACGTACCAGTAGCTGAATCAGAGCTAGTAACAGTTAAGTTAGCATCCTCGGTACAATTATCTTCAATAGTTAAACCAAGCGCTTCTAAGTCGGCAACAGTAGTTACAGCAGATGTAGCATCTGTAGCATCACAACCTTCAACAGTAGTATCAGCGATAGTACCGCTAATAACAGGATCTGTTGTATCGCTTACATTAATAGTTTGTTTTGCTATAGCAGTATTTTCACAATCATCAGTAACTGTAAAAGTTCTGGTAATTACAAGCGGGCAGTTTGAATTTGGAGTTATTTCATCAGTATAAGTAATACTTACAATCGTTCCATTATCAGAAGCAGTATATCCTGCAACATCGGCATATGAGTCTTTTATATTGGCAGATTGGGTAGCACTATATGGATATCTTGCAGTTAAAGCAGTAATATCATTTTCATCACAGCCATCTATATTTATTGGGCTAGGGGCTGTTATTACAGGGGCTTCGTTTACAAAATCTTCATAATCAATATCTATAATATGTGGAACAGGTATAGGTTCTCCTGTACATGCTCCAGTAGTTTCATAACCTTGTATTAAATCAGTAGAAAAAGAAACTCCAGAAATGGCACCAACACCGCTTAAAGTACCCGCTAAGGAAACTGTTTGTCCTAACATAGGGTCACTTAAAATATTACAATCTGTTGTTACCGTTAAGGTGAAACTTATATCTGCTAAAACGTCATCAGGGTTTGATGGTAAAGGTAATGTTCCTAAATCCCAAACAATAGCTCCATTTACTCCAATAGACGAGACGTAAGATGGAGTATTTGCTGTTGAAAACGGAGAATAAGTATTACTAACAATATTTAAGCCACTAGGGTTTACAGAAGCAGGAAGTGGCAGTGTTAAAACTGCATTATCAATAGCTTCTGTTCCTGTATTTTTTATTTCAATACTATAATCGGCTTCTTCATTTGGCTCCAAAGAATTATTAGTAGGACCTGGAGGATTGCCGTTAATTGTAGTGTTACTTATAATACCTTCTGGTTCTGGTACATAAGCGTCAACAGCAAAAGTTAAATTGAATATAGCATAGGTGTCTCGGGTTGAACCATATTTAAAAGATGTTTTAGTTTGGCCATTAGTTATTAAACTATTTCCTGTATTAGGAACGTTTAAGGTAAAAATATCTACCCCTGTATTATTTACTAAATTAGGATTTCTTGGATTACTTCCAGTTAAGATTGAAGAAGTAAAAAAGTTATTGGTAATTCCATTGTTATTGGAAAGTCTTTGGTAGTTGCCTGAATTTTGAACCTCAATTTCAAAATAATCACCACCAATAGGTTCTCCTTCACTAGCCATTAGTCCTAGTTTAATATTTACATCGCCTGATGTTGCAGCTTCAAAACCATCAATAGTTATAGTATATTCATCATTGTCACTTCCTTTAACAAAAGCATGACCATCAAAAACAGTAATATCTCTCCATTTCATGTCTGAATTTTCATAAACAACAACCATGCCCCAACCTCCAGAAAGTCCTGTCAAATCTATAAATCCTTCGTTTAGAGCAATATCGGCAACCCAGTATTCTCCAGGTCCATTATCACGAACATATTGTGTAACATCTGCGTATGCTGAAAATATATTACGATCTGCATTAGTAGGAAAATATATTTCGCTGGCATTTATTGGAGAATAATTTACTTCAGAAGGACCTTTTAAGAGTACTTTTTGTTTATCAAAAACTTTAGTAATTCCATTCTTTGTTACCTCAAAGGTGTTTGAGTTATTGTCCCCATCTAAATTTGAATCATTTCCACTATCTGCTCTACCTACCCAATATAATCCGGCATATATAATTTTAGAACATTCTGCAGCAGCACCATTTTCAGTAGAAAATTGCAAATTAGCCGAAGATGAGTTAAATGTATTAAATGTGTTTCCAGGAAAAACAATATCATCTCTGTCAACATAAACCATTGTATTGTCATTAGTTGCCGTAGTAGAGTAATTCTGCAATGTAAGGTTGGTATTACCTAGCATAGCAAAATCACCTTTAATCTTATAGATGGAATCGATGGGAGGAATTTGAGATTTTCTAGCTTCAAAATCAACCCTAACTTGACCATAGGTTGAACTAATGCTTGCTATAGCAAAAAAGAGAATACATAATATCTTATTAAAATTATTATGTTTTAAAAAGTGAATATATGGGTAAAGTTTTTTCATGATAAGGTTCATCTTTTGTTAACCAGTATATTTTGTAACTAATCAGAGTAAGCACAAGAGTAAAAAACTCTTATGGATTGGGGTGTTTTAATAAAATTATTCATATTACTTTCATTACAAGGAAAATTACCTTGTATTAATAGGTATCTTAAATTATTTGATTTAAGCATTGTACTGAGGTTGTAACTTTTAGTTAAATCGTTTATTGAATTTAATTTTATGATAAGTATCTTAGTTTTAGGGTATTTTGCTATTAAAGAGCTAAGAGTCTCTATAGAATTAATATCTTCTAAAATAATTTTAATGACATCACCATCACCATATTTTGCTTTTACAATACTATTTTCAACATATACTGTTGTGTGTAGTTTATAAGCAAGATTATTAAATTCACTTCTTGAGTCAATAGAAGATTTACTACTTTTTGTAACACTAAATCCTTTAGAACTAGTTTTATTAAATGTAGTGGAATTAGATTCTGATTTCAATTCATAAATTCCATTTTCTTGAGCAAAAGCTGTAAATGATAAAAATGAAACAAGGAAAAATAGAGAAAAGGTATACTTTTTTATAGTTGATTTATTTTCCATAATAAATAATATTACACATTAAAAAATACTTTTGAGACACAAAAGAGTCTTACATAGTCACTTATTTGTCATTAATATTAACAATTAAAACGAATAGTAATAAAGTTTTTGAGGGAAAAAACAGTGAGGGAAAAGTATTGGTCTTCAATACCATATTTACTTTAGAAATTAGATTTGGGGTCATACTTTCAATATTTAATAGGTGAAACAAAAGAAATAAGTTGTGGCTAGTTTCTCAAAAATTAATGGTAAATCACTTATAAATTCGATTAACAGTATTTTAACAACATTTAATCGGTTGTTTGCGTTTTTTACCGAATGACCTCTCTAACTATCTATTTTCTTGGTGTTTAATTTTATTGTTTTTTTTGAAATTATTTGATTATTAGCTAATTAATTATATTTACAGAACAAATAAATTGATTTTAATCGAAATAAACAACTTTTTGTCGATTAAAAATGCATTTAATCGATTGATGTGAAAAATTTAATTTTAATAAGACACGCAAAATCTTCATGGGAATACAATGTTATAGATCATGAAAGACCCCTAAAAAAAAGAGGAATAAATGATGCGCGTATTGTTTCTAATTTTTTAAGAGGGAAAATAAAAAGTTTAGATAAAATTTTATCAAGTGATGCTTTAAGAACTAAACTAACCGCTCAAATTTTTTTAGAAAAATTAAATATTGATGAAAATATTGTGGAGTATAATCATAGTTTGTATGATTTTGAAGGAAGTGATTTATTACGAGTAATTAAAAGTAGTGATAATTCAATTAACAACTTAATGATTTTTGGTCATAATTATGCGTTAACTACTTTTGTAAATACTTATGGGAGTGAATATATAGATAATGTACCAACAAGTGGAGTGGTAGTTATTGAATTTGATATAAAAAAATGGCAAGATTTAGAAAGAGGAACTACAATTTTAAAAGTATTTCCAAGAGATTTAAAAAAGTAATAATTACCTTAATTATAGTCATTTAGTTAAATTACGAGTTAGGTTATAAAAAAAAATTAAAAAAAATCGATAAAATGATTGTTTTTAATGACAAAATGTATAAATTAGCGGTCTAAATCTCAAATCTTATTAAAAATGAAAACTAAATTAATCCTACTTTGTTTTGGCTTTTTCTTTATAACTGGAGTTGGATTTGCTCAAAAAAAGAATACACCTAAAAGCATTATTAGCGATAAAGTTGCTATAAGAAAATATCACAGTAAAGAAGAATTAGATAGAAAACAAAAAGGAGAGTTGCTAGGTTTGTATATTGAAAGAATTGAAAGTTTAGTTCAATTATTACCTTACATTGCTTTTGCAACAAAACCTGGAGTTACAATGTCTAGTTTAGGAATCCCTAATAATAATGATAATAGAAAGATTCTTGATGAACAATTTGAAGCTACTGCCGATTTTTTAACAGCCAATAGGGAATTTCAGGAAACAATACTTCCGTATTCAGATACAGATAATTTAGTATCTGCTATACTGTTTTATGAATCTACGTTAAAATCATTACATGAATATAGTGAGTTTCATTAAATTAAACCCTTAGTGTTATTGCTATTTTAGGATAGGATAAATATTAATAAATTAAGGGGTTGCTTTTTAAATCACTCCCTTTTTTAGCTAAAATCCAATAAACATCTGTAAAATAAGCGGTTTCTGAAGTTTTTTTAATGATAATTAACATAAATAAAATGTATTTTATCGATTAATTTGGTATTTCGTAGATTTTATTGTATGTTTGAATCGAATTATTAGGAACCCCCATTTCTACAAAATCATAAACGATTGATTATGAAAAATTTTACAAAATTAACCTACGTATTATTTTTGTTATGCGCTAACATTTTTGCACAACAAGAAAAAGGAATAGTTGGTAATACTAATTGGTTAGATAATTGGACAGAATTTAATCCTAAGCAACAAAGCTACAGAGAACCAACTCAAATTATTTCTGGTAACATAACTAAAGACACAAGGCTTTCTAAAAGAGATACCTATTTATTGGTAGGTAGTGTTTTTGTTACAAATAATGCAACACTTACCATAGAGCCAGGAACAGTTGTTTTAGCAGATTATAACTCAAAAGCGTCTTTAACAGTATCTAAAGGAGCAAAAATAATTGCTGAAGGTACAGAAACAGATCCTATTGTGTTTTCTTCTAACAAAAGCTTAAAACGTGCAGGAGACTGGGGAGGGATAATGTTGTTGGGTGATGCGCCTTTAAATAAATTCGGGAATGGTTCTGTTGCTAATTTACACGATAATTTAGATGCTTCAAATTACGCTAATGTAAATTATGGTGGTAATGATACTATAAGTAATTCTGGTGTATTAAAATATGTTAGAATAGAGTATGCAGGTAAAAGAATTAAGGGCGCAGGTTATCTTAATGGTTTATTATTGGCAGGAGTGGGGTCAGAAACAGTTTTAGAAAATATAATGGTTAGCTACTGTGCTGGTGATGCTTTTGAAGTTTTAGGAGGAGAGGTTACTATTAATAAAGCCGTTTCTTATAGAACAAGTAGTAATGATTTTGTGTTCAATTATGGGGCTCAAGGTTATTTAAAAAATTCTTTAGCAGTAAGATCTCCATATATATCTAGTAGTGAAGGTTCTCGTTGTCTAAGGGTTTTATCGTATGATAATAAGCAAGAAGTTGACTTTTCAAAAAATGGAACCCATGTTGTTGCCGAAAATTTAACATTTCTTAATGATAGTGAGACTCTAAATAGTGATATAGAAAAAGGCTTGGTTAGTGAAGCTATTTATGTTGGGCAAGAAACCTTTTTAGATATAAACAAAAGCGTTATTTCTGGGTTTAACCCTGCTGTTATATTAGATGATAGAATTCGTATAAATCAAGAAAACCTTGAGCGAATTAGGTTTACAAACATGTATTTTAATAACTGCAAGGGTAATATATACGTTAACAATAATAGCAATAATGACGATTTAGAAAATTGGTATGGTAATGCGGCATTTTTTAACGTGTATTCTAAAAGTACTAATGAAGAAACTTTTATTGATATTCAAAATAAAAGAAGACCAGACTACAGGTTGCGAATTAATAAAATAATTGCAACAAATCTTGATTCAGATGTAAATGGAGACTAATCACTGTACATTATTATGATATGAGTATAAACAGAAAGTTATCTAATGAAAAAAATTATACTTATAGCGGTTTTTATTTGTTCACTAACTGTTAAAGCCCAAGCACAAATTGTTATTAGTAAACCTAATTTAGGTTATACTCAAGCCTGCGCTAGTGCTTCATTTAATAGTTATAATGTTACATTTTCATTTACACCAGAATCTAGTTTAACTAGTTCAAACCAATTTATTATAGAACTTTCTGATGAAACAGGAGATTTTTCAAATCCCACTACCATATACACATCAGCTGCAGGAAGTATAACCACTTCTCCAGCAACATTAAATTTTTCATTGCCAACCGATACAGCAGGTGAAGCTTATAAAATTAGAATTAAAAGTACATCTCCCGAAGCAACTAGTAGCGGGTCTGACCCTTTTCCAGCTTATTATAAAATTCAAGATTCCCCATTTACCATTAATAATTTAATAGAAACTGCTATTTTTTGCTCTGGAGGTAGTTATTTATTAACTATTGATAATCCAGGAGGAGAAATGAACGATTCTCCATTACAGTATCCATCACTAACTTTTAATTGGTATAAAGAAACTAGCGAAACAACTTCGGTTTTCGTTGCTTCTGGTGAAAGTTTAGAAGTTACAGAGGCAGGTACTTATTTTGTTGAGACCAACTATGGTTCTTGTACTTCAAATTCGTTCTCTAATAGAGTTACAGTTACAGAAGCAATATCTAGTGAAACAACTGTTACCATTAATTCTTCTTTAGGAAACCCTTATTGTCATACAAATGGACCTACAGTTTTAAGTACTATAAAAGGAGATAGTTATAAATGGTTTAAAGATGGAGAACCTATTAATGATGCTACAGAACAAATGTATGAAACCAATGAAAGTGGTACATATTCTGTTATTGTAAATTTAGGAGAATGTAGTGCTACAGCTTCAATAGATTTAGAGAATAGTGGCTTTACAAGTAGTATAGATGTTGAAGATGTAAATGATTTAGAAGAAGGAGAAACGTTAATTGCTACAGTTACTACATCAGCAATAACCCCAACATATGAATGGTTTAAAGATGGGGTCTTAATATCAGGAGCCACATCAAACAGTTATGAAATTTCAGAATCTGGTAATTACAGTGTGGTAATTACTCAAAATGTAGGTTGTTTATCAACTAAAGAATTTACATTTAGCGTTACAGAACAATTTCCAGATGTAGCCAAAATACCAAATTTAATAAGTCCTAATGGAGATGGTATTAATGATACTTGGATTATTCCACAAGAATATACAAGTGGAACAGATACTCAAGTTATGATTATAAGTCCGCAAGGTAAAATTGTGCTTAATACCAATAATTATCAAAATAATTGGCCAGAAAACTTAAGTTTTAAAGATGTAAACCCAGTTTACTATTATATAATAACAACCCCAAATAACCAAACACGTAAAGGATCAATTACGGTGATCAAATGACATGAATAAAAATCTACTATACCTGATTTTGTTTTTATGCTTAGCGCAAACCTCTCACTCACAAGATAATGGGGTTGTAGCTATAGATTTACCTATAAGAAATTCTTTAAAATTTAATAAATATGCTGTAAATCCAACATTTAGTTTTGTTAGAGAACAGAATAAGTATATAAGTTTTACAAATAAAAGACAGTGGGTGCAGTTTGATGATGCGCCACAATCGTATTTATTTAGTTATTCAGGAAGATTTAAAGAAAATATAGGTGCCGGAATTGGTTTATTTCAACAAAATTACGGAGTGCAAACTGTATTTGGTGGTATGCTAAACTTTGCCTATAACGCAGTTTTAGACAGAGATAGCAACTTAACTTTTGGGTTGAATGTAGGAGCTTATCAGAGTAGTATAAACGAAGGTAATGTTGTAACTAATTTTCAAGATCCCGCACTTCAAAATATTCCTAAAAACACGCTATTAACAGTAAATCCAGGTATTAATTACGGTACCGCTTTTTTTGATTTTGGTTTTTCAGTTAATAATCTGGTGTCATATAATTTAAGTGCTTCAAAAATAATAGAAGACAATCCAGAGCAAAGTTACCAAGCTCATATTATGTATACGGGTTATATGGATAGCCGTGGTTTTCTTGATGAAAGTAAATTTTCAACTTTAATTCGTTCAGAATTTAAAAAAGAAACCACAGTTCTTTCTGGTCTTGCTATGTTAACAATACCAAAAGGTATATGGGGACAAGTTGGATATAACACATTATACGGTGCATCTGCAGGAGTAGGTATTAATATTACAGAACAAATTGCAGTAGAATATAATTATGAGCAATCTGTTGGTGAATTGTCAGGTTTTGGTAATTCTCATGAATTCACCATTGCCTATAGATTTAAAAATAACAACAGGTATTTATATAATGGAGATGATGAAGAAAAGTCAGTCTTCACACCAAAAAGAAAAAAACGAACCATAGCAAATCGTGCTTCTAGCTCAAAACCAAAAGTAGATAGAGAAGAAGCTGCTCGATTGAAAGCAGAAGAAATAGAAAAAAGAAAGCAAGCCTTAGAAGAAAAACGTCTAGCACGTCAAGAAGCTGAACGTTTAAGAAAAGCAGAACAAGAAGCCTTAGCAGTAAATACAGAAGAAAACAACAATAAAGAAGAAGCAAAAGATGTTGTAGAGACAAGTGAAAATGTAGAAACTGCTGAGAAACTTGAAGCTGAAAGAAAAGCTAAAGAAGAAGCAGCTAGAATTAAAGCAGAACAAGAAGCTCAAAGACAAGCGGCGGAGGCAAAAGCTAGGGAGGAAGCTAGATTGAAGGCTGAAGCAGAAGCTGCTGCAAAACTTGAAGCTGAGAGAAAAGCTAAAGAAGAGGCAGACAGAATTAAAGCAGAACAAGAAGCTCAAAGACTAGCAGCCGAAGCTAAAGCTAGGGAGGAAGCTAGATTGAAGGCAGAAGCAGAAGCAGCTGCAAAACTTGAGACTGAAAGAAAAGCTAAAGAAGAGGCAGACAGAATTAAAGCAGAACAAGAAGCTCAAAGACTAGCAGCCGAAGCTAAAGCTAGGGAGGAAGCTAGATTGAAGGCAGAAGCAGAAGCAGCTGCAAAACTTGAGACTGAAAGAAAAGCTAACGAAGAAAATTTAATTGAAATCACATCAGATTTAGATCAAGAAACAATTAATTCAATAAATAAAATAAATGAGTCTGCTAAAGAATCTAAAAAACAACAATCTGAATTAATGGATAAATTAGCAGAAAAAGTTGCTATAAAACAAAAAGATTTAGACGACTTAAAACAAGAAAATGATTTAAGTGAACAAGGTATTTATGTAGAGCCTAAACCATTTAAAAGTGTAACAGCAGAAAACGCTGAAATAGAAGCTTTAAAAGAACAATTAGATAAAGTAATTGAAGAGCAAAGAATAAAAATAGAAGAATTAGAAGCGGTGTACATTACCAGAAAACGTAAAGTTAAAGATGATAATGATGCATTAAATATCAAATATTCTAAAGCTATAGAAAAATTAAAAGCGCAACAATTACAAGCAATAAAAGCTAAAGCAGAATTAGAAAATTCGTTAGAAACAATTAAAGTGGCTACAGAGTTTGAAAGAAAACGTAGAATTAAACGTGCAGCTTATGATAATCAACAAGATAGATATAAGAAAGATAGCACCACTTTAGCTTCAATTAAAAAGTTTGCACAGCCATCTAATTTAGTATTTACAGAAGATGATTTTGATTTTGGTGATGAACCAAATGACAATATTCAAATTGTTAAAAATGTAACAAATGCAGAAAGCGGATATTATATGGTAATTGCAATCCATGAAAATGAGGCTAAACGTGATGAATTTTTAAGAAAAGTTGTGTCTATGGGTAGAAAAGATATAGAGTTCTTCTTTGATGTAAATACCAATAAATACTTTATTTATTATAGTAAATTTGATAATATTGAGGAAGCACAACGCTTACTACAATCTAAAGGAAATGAACCTTACAATGCCAAAATGTCTATTGTTAAAATAGAAAATTAATAAAGTTGTCTTAATAAATCTTAAAATCCAATAACTATTGTTGTTGGATTTTTTTTATTCAAAATACAATAATTATGAATTTCTTTTACAATAAGGGTTAAGAAATATTTTTGTAGTTTAAATCTTATGGTTTTTTATGTAAAAAATGATTAATTAACATTGTTTATCGATGAAATGCATAAAAATATTAAAAACACTTTCATTGTTAAGAAAAAATTTACGATATTTACGTCGTTAAAAAGTATATTTTAATGGTTGAAATAATAACTTGAAATATTATACTTACAAATATAGATTTGGTTAAAGCAATAGCTAAAATATCTTTTTTAATGCCCCTAAAATTAGATACTAAAATAACCACCCATGAAAAAAACTACTTATGTAACTTATAACATTGTTGTTGTATTTTTGTTGTTGGGTACGCAATTGTTTGCACAAAACTTTGTTCCCTTCTCACCAAGATTTAATCAAGATTTAAAAGGAGATATTGTTTTAATAGGAAACAATATCCTTGGTCCAAGCAATAACGCATTTAATAATAATTATGCTTACAATCATAATCAAAACATGCGTTATATTGATATTGATGGAGACCCTTCTACTTTTAGTTCTTCAAGTGCAGATTTGGAAATAGCAAATCCAAGTTGTTACAAAATAGTACATGCAGGTTTATACTGGAGTGCTGTTAACCCAGGAGATGAACCAATTACTAATGTAAAACTAAAAGGACCTACAGGAGGTTATCATGATATTGTAGGAACTGTAGTTTTTGATGCTAGTGGAACATCTGTTGATGGTGGTGATAGCTATCCATACGCATGTTATGCAGATGTAACTAGTATTGTAACGAGTTTAGCTAATAATTTAGGAACTTATACGGTTGCCAATGTTTCTAGTGCCGAAGGTAGAACTAGTAGTTATAATCCATATAACGGGACAGGACATTCGGCTGGTTGGTCTTTGTTTATAGTTTATGAAGACCCAACTTTACCAGGTAAGTCAATAACTAGTTTTGATGGGTTTAGTGCTATTAGTCTATCTGAAAACCCTAACTTAGATATTCCAGTTTCTGGATTTAGAACGGTTCCTGCTCCTACACCAGTTAGAGCAAATTTTGCTTTTGCTACATTAGAAGGAGATAAGCGTATTTTAGGAGATCAGTTACTACTTAATGGTTACAACCTATCTGCAGCAGATAGGCCAGCTACTAATTTTTTCAATAGTTCTGTAACACAACTTGATGCTACCCCTGTTACTAATAGAAATCCTAATAGTACAAACACTCTTGGTTTTGACACAGGTGTTATGGTGGTGCCAAACCCAGGAAACAGTGTTATTGCAAATAACTCTACTTCAGCAACTGTTCGTTTAGAGACTAGCGGAGATACTTATTTTCCATATTTTTTCGCACTTGCAGTCGATATAATAGAACCTAATATTGTACTTACAAAAATAGTTGAAGATACAGCTGGTAATGATATTGGTGGCGAATTGGTTAGTTTAGGAGATGAATTAAATTATGTGATTGGTTTTCAAAATACAGGTAATGATAATGCAACCAATTTAACAATAAGAGATATTCTACCTGTAAATATTGTTTTTAATTACCCTTCAGATATAGTTAGTTTACCACCGGGAGTTTCAGTACAGAGTTATGACCCTACAACAAGAGAAATTGTTTTTGAAGTAGATGATTCTGTTGTAGAAGTAAATGATCCGGTTCAAGAAATTAGGTTTAAAGTAACGGTAGTACAAACCTGTAGTTTGTTAAATGACGCTTGTGACAACATAATTGAAAACCAGGCTTATAGTAAATATAATGGTACTTTAAATCCTTTTTTTGAAATTTCAGATGATCCAAGTTTTAATACTAACACAGGGTGTTTAATAAGTCCTGGTGCTACTAATTTCTTAGCAGATATTGATTGTGAATTTAGAGAAGAAGTAATTTTATGTGGTGATAGTGTAGTATTAACCGCAGGCGATAATTATGATTCCTACACATGGTCTACAAGCCCTACAGGAACGCCCGTTATTGGAAACACACAATCTATTACAGTAACTGAAGTTGGTACGTATTACGTACATAATACAGCTACAGCACCGTGTCAATCTATAGATCAAGTTTTTGATGTTATAACCTACGGAGCTGGAGTTCCTAACCCTGTAATTCCATTTGCAGATCAGGTAGTTACTTGTCCTAATGATGGGAAAGAATTACCAAATTTCTTCTTATGTGGCGATAATGATGTAAGAGTTATTGAGACAGGAATTACAGATACCTCATCAATGATTTGGGAACGATTAGATGAAACGAGTTGTTCTGCAGTAATAAATCAAGATTGTGCTAACGAAGATCCTGCTTGTTCATGGATTCAAGTTGAAACAGGTCCTGATTACACTATAGATACCGTTGGACAATACAGGTTAACACTAAACTATACAGGAGGTTGTTTTAATCAATACTATTTTAATGTTTATGAAAACTTATTAGAGCCAACGGCAACTTCTAAAGATATTATTTGTACAACACCAGGCGAAATTGTTGTAGGTGGTGTACCAAGTGGTTATGAGTATAGTATTGATGGCGTAAATTATCAAACTAGTAATACTTTTGAAGTAACAACAGCAGGTATTTATTCTGTGTATGTAAGACAAATTGGGGTATCACCAAATCCATGTATTTTTGAAGTACCGGACGTTCAAATAAGAGAACGAAATTTTACAGTATCAACAACTGTTTTACAACCTCTATGTTATGGCGATTTAGGAAGTATTGTTTTAGCAGCTAATGATGTTGAACCACAATATTACTTTTCAATTTATGAAGGTGCTACACTTGTTAGTAATGTAGGGCCAATTACAGAAAATAATTATACGTTTGAAAATTTAAATCCAGGAACCTATACAGTTGAAGTTTCAACAGAAGATGGTTGTGACTATACAGGAACTGTAGATATTATTGAACCGCCTTTATTAACAGTTACTGCTGCTTTAACGCAACCTTTAACATGTACAAATGGTGAAATTACTGTGTATCCTGAAGGAGGAACAGCTCCTTATTACTACTTTATTAATAGTACTACAGCATTTCAAAGTACACCAATTATAGATGTATCTACAGCAGGAACCTATAATATAACGGTTGTAGATTCTAACAACTGTTCTGCTGAAACATCAATTACAGTAGAGGAAATTGAAACTCCAGACTTTACTATTGCCTCATCAGATATTTTATGTTATAATTCAAATACTGGTGAAATTCAATTTAATGTCACTAATGGTAATGGTTATTCCATAGAGTATACTATAGACGGAGGTACCACATACAGTAGTTCACCAACATTTTCAAATTTAGATGTAGGTGTTTACACAGCTGGAATAAAATATTCATTAGATGGAGTAGAGTGTTTTAGTACTACTCAAGATATAACCATAACACAACCAGATGCAGCTGTAACCGCTACAAGCGGAGTATCACGATTAGCGGGTTGCGGTCCATCTGGCGAAGGTACCGTTCGTATTACCAATCCACAAGGAGGAACGCCACCTTACGAGTATAGTTTTGATAATCAAGCAACTTGGGTAACAACCAATGAAGCTGATGTAATGCCAGGTACTTATACCTTGTATATAAGGGATTCTAATGGATGTATTTATGCTATGCCCGAAATTATTTTAGATCCAGAACCAGTGTCTCCAACCATAACAGTAGATGATCCAGATTTTAATTGTGACGGAACAGCTAATACTACCGTTACTGTTAATAACTCTAATGGTAGTGCATCATATACTTATAGGTATTATTTAGATGGTGTAGAAAACCCTAATACCTCAGATCCTACTACCTTTTTAAACGTGCCAGATGGAGATCATACTATTAAAGTAGAATACACTTTGACTGATGTACCTACATATAGTAATTTGTTGTATGAGAATTTTGGTTATGGAGAAGACACATCATCTCCGGGTATAAATCCAACGTATTATTGTTTTGAGCGCCAAGTTGAAGCAACAAAATGTAGAGGAAGTATTAGTATTAATGATGGAGATTATTCGGTAACAGCACATATTGTACAACCGTTTGGAGCATGGATAGACCCAGGAGATCACACACCTCCAACTACTCCAGCAACACCAGATGGAAGGTTCTTGGTTGTAAATATTGGGTCTACAATTCCTGCAACAGAAATTTTGTATGAAAAAGAGATTAATGATATTATACCCAATCAACCCATTAATTTTGAGTTCTATGCCTTCAACTTGCTTAAGTCAACTAATGGTCAATATGACCCTAATTTAACAGTGGCTTTAGTTGATGCTTCTGGTAAAGAAATATCTTCATTTGACACTGGAGCAATACCAAAATCTGAACAATGGGAAGTGTATCCTAAAACCCCAATGACTTTAGATCCAGGATCTAATACTACCTTAAAGTTTATTGTAAGATCAAACGTACAACAAACAAGTGGTAATGATGTAGCTATTGATGATATTAAAGTTTATCAACTTCCAGCAGTTTGTACAACAGAAGTAGAATTTCCTTTTGTAGTAGAACCTGGTAAAGCTTTTTCTGCAGAAATAATTGGATATAGTGATACAACTTGTGAAGGTAACACAGATGGAACTATTGAAATTTCAGCTCAAAATTTCGATACAACAAACGGTTATCAATATTCTATAGATGGTGGTGCTAATTGGACTACATTAACAACATCGCCATATACTATTACAGGCTTAGGTACTGGTACTTATAACGTTCAAGTACGTTATGATGCTACTTCTGTAGGCTGTGATTTTAGTTTCACACAAAATATTACATCACCTTCTCTTTTAGAAGTAAACACAACTGTAACACCAGCAACTTGTTCAGATGGTGCAATTATTGAAGCTACAGCTACTGGAGGAACACCAAATTATTCTTTTGAATTGTTAGATGAAGCCACATTAAATTTCGTAGCAAGTTTCCCATCAAATGGTGTTTTAACTAATGTATCAACTGGTAATTATGTAGTAAGAGTTACAGATGCTAATGGATGTACCGCTGAGTCAACACCCATTAATATAACAACTCCAACAAATCCAACAGCTACTATTCAAACATCATCAGATAAATGTTATGATACAGTTAATGGAGCTACACTTGAAGTATTAGCTAGTGGAGGTTTGGCACCCTATGAGTATAGTTTAAATGGTAGTCCATTTGTATCTAGTAATATCTTTGCTAATTTAACTCCAGGAAACTACGATATAACCGTTAGAGATGCTAATGGCTGTACATTTACACTTCCAACAGAAGTTATAGCAGAACAGTTACTGGTAAGTACTGTTTTAACAAAAGATCTAGATTGTACTGCTTCATCAGATGCTGTAATTACAGGAACAATATCAGGAGGTTATCCGCCTTATACTTATGAAGTTGCAATAAATGGTTCTGCATTTACTTCACTAGGAAGTATAGGAAGTTCTTTTACGTATTCATCAGCTAGTGACGGAGCATACCAATTCCGCATTACAGATGCCCAAGGTTGTACAGCTTTATCTGCTGTGAATACGGTTAACCCTATAAGTTATCCGGATATTATTTCGGTTGTAGAAACCCAATCTATATTATGTAATGGCGGTAGTGATGCAGCTATTCAAGTTAATATAGATAATAGTGTAGGTACCCCTCCATTTACAATAAATGTTTATAATAACACCACAGGAACAGATTATGGTACTCAAACCACAAGTTTACCTGCGGGAGATTATACTGTTACTTTAACCGATGCTAAATCATGTACAGATACTGAAACCATAACAATTTCAGAACCAACTTCTATGGTTCTAGATTATGATGTTACTCCAATTACTTGTGGTGCAGGGGAGTGTCTAAAGGAGATATAATTATTAATAGTGTTACTGGAGGTACCCCTAATTACACGTATCATGTAACAGGTATTAATGGTTATAATAACATAAGAACCAATCAAGATGGTAGTACACAGGTTTTTGAAGTAGTAGATTTTGGTTTGTACGAAGTTATTATTACTGATGCCAACGGTTGTTCATTATTAGAGCAAAACATATTAGTAGCATCACCACCAGATGATTTAGATATTAGTATAGATGCAACAGCCGATTGTACTTTAAAAGGAACAGCAGAAGTTAGTATAGGAACACCCTTGGCAGGATCAGGGCCTTATTACTTTGCTATTTACACAGGACCAGGAATGACTTACCCTGGACCAGAATGGCAACCCGAAGATACTCCAGAACATACTACATTTACAGGTTTAATACCCGGGGTAACTTATACCTTTATTGTCTATGATGATACAACTAAATGTTATTATTACGAAACAGCAACAACCCCAATACCAACCAACTCTACCTTAACGGTAAATTCGGTAGTACCTAAAAACATTACTTGTAAAGGAAGTGCTGATGGTATGGTAAGTTTTGATATTACAAGTACATACCCAACAGTTACCGATGTAACTTATGAGGTATTAGATTCACAGTCTTTAGCAAGTATTGGTGTTTCTGGATCAGGTACTGTACCTGCTAATGGAACACTATCGGTAACCGACTTAGGATTATTACCATTTGGCAACTACATTATTTTGGTAACAGAAGATGCAGGCGCCACAAATGAAGGCTGTAGTGTTGTTACACAAACACCTTTTAATATTACCGAATCTGCTATAGATTTAGGTATTACGGCATCTGTAGATAAAAATGCCAATTGTAATCCAAATTCGGGAGTAATTTCGGCGATAGCTACCGATGGTACACCACCGTATGTGTATCAAATTACAACTACATCAACCCAACCGTTACCTTCAGATGCTTTATGGGATTCGGCTAGTACGTTTAATGTAGATGCTGGTACCTATTATGTACATGTCATGGATGCTTACGGTTGTATTAAAACGACATCAGCTCAAATATTAAATAATGATCCAACACCAGTAATTGCTGCTGCAGTAAGTAACCAATGTACTGCAACAGAAGGTGATTTTGAAATTGATGTTACCTTAACTACAGTAGGTATCCCTCCATATAGATTGCGTGTTGATGGTGGAGCGTACCAAACGGTAACTTTCCCATATACCATAACTAACCTATCATCAGGAACGCACACCATAGAGGTTCAGGATGCCAATGGTTGTGGTAATAATGTGTCTGTTACTATTGAAAAGCCTTTAGGTATAACACCAACTATTGATGTTTTACCTAGTTGTTTGAATAATGACGGACAAATTTCTGTAACCGCAGTAGGAGGTACAGGTAGTTTTACCTATGAAATTATATCAGGACCAATAACAGCTGGTGCTCAAGTGTCAAATACATTTACAGGGCTTGCAGCAGGCACTTATACAGTTAGAGTTAATGATACTAATACATTGTGTTATGCAGATGTTGATGTAACGTTAGATTTACCAACACCTGTGGTATTTACTCCTGTAGCAACCGATGTAAGCTGTAACGGAAGTAGTGATGGAAGTATTACCGTTAATTTACCAGCAAGTAATGATAACCCAATTTATACTTATGAAATAATTGCACCTATAACGGTAGCTCCTCAAACATCAAATATTTTTGAAGGATTAAGTCCAGGAACTTATACCGTACAGGTAACTTCTGGTAGAAATTGTTCTGCTACTGAAATGGTTACAATTAACGAGCCAAACGCGATATCTATAGACGCAACTTCAGTGGTTGAATATGCTTGTTCTGCTGGTGTAAATGCACCAAATTATGCTTCCATTAGTGTAACTAGTGTAAGCGGTGGATCTGGTAATTATGTAAATTATGAATTTATAAAAGGTGGTACAATTGTTCAGTCTGGTTCACAAACTACATACACCGAAGCTGATTTATCTGGAGGTACTTACACTATAAATGTATATGATGACAACGGTTGTTTAGGAACTACAACAGAAATTATTACATCTTTTACATCTTTAGAAAGTTTAAATGTTACAGTAGATAATGCTATAACTTGTAATAATGACGAAGATATAACCGTATCAGTAACAACTACTGGTCCAACGCCAACTAATTTAGAATTTATAGTTGAAGATATTGATGCTACCGGTGCAATAGGAACTGTTTACAGCCAAACCAATACAACAGGTATATTTACAGGCTTGCCAATTGGTAATTATTCAATTTCGGTAACCAATTTAGATACAAATTGTTCGCTTCAAACAGTGCATTATGTTAATGAGCCAAATACTTTCGACCTTAATATAGACTCAGTTGTAGATGTAACTTGTTTTAATGATAATGATGGAAGTGTTGATGTTACGTTTATAGATAGAACGCCTACACCAACAGATGAAGCAGGACCATTTAGTTATACCGTGTATGATAATTTAGGAAATACTGTAACCACAGGTGTAGTACCAAATGCAGGTCCTACCACTATTACAGGTTTAGCTGCTGGAACCTATTCAATAGAGGCTGTTTTAACCAATGCACCATTCTGTACAGTTACTAAAAACTTTACTATCACAGCTCCAACAGCAGCACTGGATATAACAGAAACTCATACCGAAATTACTTGTGTAAGTAGCTATAATGATGGATCTATTACTGCAAGTGCTACTGGTGGTTGGCCTGGTGGTTACCAATACCAATTAGAGCTTACAAGCGGAACTATAATAACTGCTTTTAGTGATCAGTATTATTTCACAAATTTATCGGCAGGAGATTATGTGGTAAGTGTAAGAGATTATAAAGGTTGTATTGCATCTACTAACGTAAGTTTAGTAAATCCACCACCTATTTCGGTAACACTCAATCCAGATGTAGTGGCATTAACTTGTTTTGGAGATTCTAATGGACAAATAACAGCAAATGCAAGTGGCGGACAAGGAAGTAACTATACTTATACATTAAATATGGTTTCTCCAACTGCTAGTTCATCTGGTCCACAAACCTCACCTGTATTCAATGGATTAGTTGCAGGTACTTATAATGTAAGTGTAACCGATGGCTATAATTGTAGCGCTACTTCAGCAGATATAGTAATTACAGAGCCTAATGAAGTGCAGGCTACCTTGGTTAAGTCAGATCCATTAACTTGTACTACAGATGCTGAACTTACTTTAAGTGCTACTGGAGGTTCTGGTTCTTATGAATATAGTACTGATGCTTCTTTCTCTACTTCTTTAGGAACGTTTACATCATCTGTAACTATCCCCGTTGTAGATGGAACGTATGCTTATTATGTTAGAGATACTAATGGTTGTACCGCTTACGTGTCTAATGAAATTACTGTAGAACCTATATCTGAATTAAAAGTTAATTTAGATGTTGAAAACGCAACAATTAATTGTGCTGGTGATACTACCGGTGTTATAGTAGCTGTAGCTGAAGGCGGTTTAGGTAACTATGTTTACACGCTTCAAGATACGTCTGGAAATGATATAACTCCAGTTACCCAAAATAGCCCAGGTGTTTTCACAGAACTGCCAGCAGGAGATTATCAGGTAATGGTACAAAGTGATGATTGTTTAGCTACCTCAGTATCAGTTAGCATTACAGAACCTAGTTTACCTCTTCAAGTAACCTATACAGTTTCTGATGTTACTTGTTACGGGGAGAATAATGGTATTTTAGAAATTATAGCTACAGGAGGTACAGGAATTATAAAGTACGCTATTTCACCTCAAATGAATCAGTTTTTTGATGAGCCTATTTTTGAAGATTTAGCTCCTGGAAATTATCAAGCCATTGTTCAAGATGAATTAGGTTGCTACGTATTATTTGATTTCATTGTTAATGAACCAACACCTGTTATGGTTAATATAGTGCCTAATTCTATTTTACCAGAAATGTGTTACGGAGATATGAATGGTGAGTTTAGTATTGAAATTTCTGGCGGTACCTTACCTTATAGTGTTGCTTTAGATGATATAAATGGAACTTATATAACAGGTGGAGCAACTCAAACTGTATTTGATTTTACAGGATTAAGTGGCGGAGACCATATTGTGTATGTTGTTGATGCCGAAGGTTGTGAGTCTGAATGGAATATAACCTTCCCAGAATCGGTATTATTAGACCCTCAAGTAACAGTAGAGTATTGTACAGATGTAGCAGATGCAACAAGTAATGCGGTAACTGTTACTGTAGATTCTAGTGTAGATCCTGCAGATGTAGATTACTCTTTAGATGGCATTAATTTCCAAAGCAATAACATGTTTATTGATGTTCCTGCTGGATTAAATCAATCTATAACAGTTAGACATACCAATGGCTGTGAACAAGTAGTTTACTTTGATGTTAACCAGTACAATCCATTAGAAATAGCTTTAAGTGATGGTGGTATTAATGAAATAGTAGCACAAGCTAGTGGTGGTTCTGGAGATTATGAATATGCTATTCAGCGTGTAAATGAAGTTGATTTTGAACCTTATGGAGATACAGGAACATTTGTTATTTACGAATCTGGAGAATATACAGTATCAGTTACAGATAGTAATGGATGTGTAGCTACCGCGTCAAGATACTTTGAGTTTATAGATGTATGTATAACCAATTATTTCACTCCAAATGGCGATGGAAATTTAGATACATGGGGTCCTGGTTGTACATCTCAATATAAAGATTTAACCTTTGATATTTTTGATAGATACGGACGTAAAGTTGCTACGCTTCGTGTAAATGAAAAATGGGATGGTACTTATAACGGAAAAGAATTACCAACTGGAGACTACTGGTATATTGTAAAATTAAATGATGATAAAGATAAGAGAAGTTTTGTAGGACACTTTACATTATATAGGTAGTTAAAATAAAATAAAATGCGAAAATTATTTACATACGTAACATTCTTACTAGTAACTTATAACTACGGACAAGAGCTTAATTTGCCTGTATTTACCCAATATTTGGCAGACAATAATTTTGTTGTGTCACCAACCTATGCAGGTATAGGTGATAATGTAAAACTAAGAGCCAATGGTTTAACACAATGGGTTGGTATTAAAGGAGCGCCAGATAATCAATCATTTTATGGCGATGTAAGAATTGCAGATAGAAGTGGTGTGGGCTTATCTTTATATAACGATAGAAATGGTAACACAATACAAACAGGAGCTAAATTTTCGTTTGCGCATCATTTAATACTAGACTATTATGCAAAAATGTATTTGTCTCTAGGTATTTCGTATAACATAAATAATTTTAGAATAGATATTGATAACTTTAATACAACCTATGAAAACCCTTCATTAGACCCTTTTGTAACAGATGATAGAAGAACAACTAATCATAACTTTGATATTGGTGCCTTGTTTAGAATGAAAGGATTCTTTATAAGTTTAAACTTGAATAACCTTTTAGATAAAGATTTAGATTCATTTGAAAGAGTGTTTGAGCCTAACTTACTTTTAAACTATCAGGTTTACTCTGGGTACACCTTTAGAGGCCCTAAAAAAAGTGGTTTAGAGTTTGAGCCTTCTGTATTTTACCAAATGTTTACTAGTGATAAACGTTCTGCTACCGATGTGAATTTTAAATTTAGAAAATACAATAGAAATGAAGATTACTATTGGGCAGGTATTTCGTACCGGTTTTTAAATGATCAGTTTTTTAAACCATTAAACATAGGCCCTATGGTAGGGTTTAAAAAATCAATCTTTTATTTTGGTTATGCCTACCAAATTACTGCCAACGATTTATCTGCCTATAACTCTGGTACTCATGTAGTAACTATTGGTGTAGACTTTTTACAGGGTATAAGTAATTGTCCTTGTACACAAGACCCTGTACATCACTAATAATGCGTTAGGGATAGTAGTGGAAAGCCCACAGCGCTTTTTGGCGCGAGGACTTGTAACGTATAGCCCGACACCGACAGAGGAGGTGTAACGCCCATAATATTTATAAATAATTTTAATTAAATTTAAACTAAGTCAATTCTTTTTTCAGTCTAAATAGAATATATTTGTTAGGATAACTAATCCTGATACTATGATTGATACTGAAACTATCAACGATACTTACATAAACAGAGAAATAAGTTGGCTGCAATTTAATGCCCGTGTTTTACAAGAAGCTTCTGATGAAAAAGTACCTTTAATTGAACGGTTGCGTTTTTTGGGTATTTTCTCTAACAATTTAGATGAGTTTTTTAAAGTAAGATATGCTACTGTAAAACGAATTGTTGAGGTTGGTAAAGGTGGTAAAAACCAGCTTGGAGGTATTAAAGCAAAAGAGTTATTAGATATTATTACTCAAATAGTAATAAAGCAACAGGCTGAAAGTATTAGAATTTTAGAAGAAGTAGATAAAGAACTAAAAAAAGAACATATTTATATAATTGATGAAACTCAGGTTGATAGCAATCAACATGATTTTATTAAAAATTACTTTTTCCAAAATGTAAGTTCTGCATTAGTTACTATTATTTTAAATGATTTAGTTAAACTCCCTAATCTTAAAGATAGTGCCGCCTATTTAACTGTAAAAATGCAGATGAAAGACGGAACTAAACAATTTGGTTTAATTGAAATACCAAAAGGCGTAGAGCGTTTTATTGTTTTGCCAAAACAAAATGGTAATAATTACATTATTATGTATGATGACCTTTTGCGCTACTGCTTAAGTGATATTTTTAGCATTTTTGATTACGAGTCTATTTCGGCGCACATGATTAAAATTACTAGAGATGCAGAGTTAGATTTTGAAAGTGATTTAAGTAAAAGTTTTATTGAAAAACTATCTGATAGTGTTAAACATAGAGAAATAGGAGATCCGGTTCGTTTTGTTTATGATAAAACCATAGACCAAGATACATTAGAGTATTTAATGAATCAAATGGGTATTGATAATACAGATAGTGTTATACCTGGTGGGCGTTATCATAATAAGCGAGATTACATGAGTTTTCCAAGCTTAGGAAGAACCGATTTAATGTATGAAAAAATTAAGCCTTTAGAAGTAAAAGGATTAAGTTTAAAATCTAGTCTTTTTAAAGCTATTGCAGAGAAGGACTATATGGTACACGCACCATACCATACATTTACTTATATTATTAAATTTTTGCGTGAAGCTGCACTAGATCCCAAAGTTAAAACCATTAAAATAACCATTTATAGACTTGCCGAAATATCGCATGTTGCGAGTGCTTTAATAAACGCAGCCATTAATGGTAAAGCCGTAACAGTTTCAATAGAACTTAGAGCAAGGTTTGATGAAGAAGCCAATATTTATTATGCCGAACAAATGAAAAAAGAAGGGGTTAACCTTCACTTTGGCGTACCAGGATTAAAAGTGCACAGTAAAATGTGTGTAATAGAGCGCGAAGAAGGTAAAAAACTTAAACGTTATGGTTTTATAAGTACGGGGAATTTTAACGAGTCTACAGCTAAAATTTATACAGATTATACATTATTTACTTATAACCAGCCTATATTAAAAGAAGTAAACAAAATCTTTAATTTCTTTGAAACTAACTATAGAGTTTATACTTATAAACACTTAATAGTATCTCCTCATTATACTGAAAAAAAGTTTTTCAAATTAATAGATGAGCAAATAAAAGAATGTAAAAAAGGAAATGAAGGCTACATAAGAGTTAAAATGAATAGTTTATCAAACTACGCAATGGTAGATAAACTGTACGAAGCTAGTAATGCCGGTGTAAAAATAGATATGATAATTCGTGGTATTTGCTGTTTAATTCCCGGTATTAAAGGCATGAGTGAAAATATTAGAGTAATAAGTATAGTTGATAAATTTTTAGAACACCCAAGAGTATATATGTTTGGAAAGGGAGACAATGTTAAAGTTTATATTTCTTCTGCAGATTGGATGACAAGAAACATACATAATAGGGTAGAAGTAAGTTGCCCAATTTATGACCCTGATGTAAAACAAGAAGTTATAGATACTTTTAGTATTTGTTGGAGTGATAACGTAAAGGCTAGACTTATCAACACTTCAAAAGAAAATGAATATAGAACCAATAATAATCCAAAAGTAAGATCTCAAGTTGCTATTTACGATTATTATTTAGAAAAGCTTAAAAATTAATATGCTTTCAATAAAAAAATATGCAGCAATTGATATAGGTTCAAATGCAGTAAGATTATTAATTTCTAATATAATAGAAGAAAAAGGTAAACCAGTTAGGTTTAAAAAAAATTCGTTGGTTAGAGTGCCTATTAGGTTAGGAGCCGATGTATTTGTTAAAAAAAGAATTTCAAAAGAAAACACAGAGCGCATTGTAGATACCATGTTAGCTTTTAAGCTTTTAATGAAATCTCACAAAGTAGTAAAATATAAAGCTTGTGCTACTTCTGCTATGAGAGAATCTACTAACGGAAAAGAAGTTGTAGAAAAAGTTTTAAAAGAAGCAGGTATAAGCATTGATGTTATAAATGGAGAAGAAGAAGCTGCTATAATTGCTGCTACAGACTTAAATAAATATATTGATACAACTAAAACCTACTTATACGTTGATGTTGGTGGTGGTAGTACAGAGTTTACAGTTTTTTACCAAGGGAAACCCGTTGTTTCTAAATCATTTAAAATAGGTACCGTTCGTTTGTTAAATGATATGGTTAAAAATGAAACTTGGCAAGAGTTAGAAAATTGGATTAAAATTAACACAGCAGATTATCATAAAATAAATGTTATTGGCTCTGGTGGTAACATTAATAAAATATTTAAGATTTCTGGTAAAAAAATGGGAAAACCGCTTTCTTATTTTTACATGACATCTTATTATAATACACTTCAAACGTACTCTTATGAAGAGCGCATAACAGAACTAGAGCTTAATCAAGATAGGGCAGATGTTATTATTCCTGCTATGAGAATTTATCTTTTTGCTATGAAATGGAGTAACTCAAAACATATTTATGTTCCAAAAATAGGACTATCAGATGGCATTATAAAAAGCATATATTACGATACCGTTTCAAGTAATACACAGTAAAATTTTGCATTTTACCTTGTAAAATATAGGAATTTAATTATAAAACATATATTCGTGGTATGTAATTACTATAAATTATAGGCCCAAATTTATTACTTATGAAAAAAATATTACTATCTACGGTATTACTTGTGTTTTCTGTTTATGGATTTTCGCAAGAAGAAAATTTAGAAACAACCACTACCGATTCTACTAATACTAACAATTTTGTATCTAAAGGAGTAAAATATGGTGTAAGAGGTGGTTTCAATATTTCAAATTTAGCTTTTGATGAAACACCAATTATGGAAAACAAACACAGAAACAGTGTGTATTTTGGTGCGTTTGCCAATATAGGCTTATCAAGAACACTTTCTTTAGTTCCAGAACTACAGTTTTCTGCAGAAGGAGCTAATGATGAAAAATTACATTTAGATTATATTCAAATGCCTATTTTATTACGCGTTAGATTAAGTGAAAAGTTTCATTTAGCCGCTGGTCCGCAAGCAGGATTAAAAGTTCATAAATATGAAGATGGTGTTAAAAACATGGCTTATTCTGCTGTTGGTGGTATTGAATTTAAAATAAACCATATGTTATTTGCAGATGCCAGATATACTTACGGAATTACAAATATATTTGATGAAGTTTCTGATATTACTGCTAAGAACACCAATATTCAAATAGGAATAGGATATAAATTTTAAACTAACCGTGTACGGTTTCCTTTTTTCCTAAATCTGACATAATTTTTGCTTCATATTCAAGAAGTTGTTGCCATTTGGTATCAACTTCTTTTTTATTACCATATTTTCTAGCAAAACCTAAAAACATGGTATAATGATTAGCTTCACTTATCATAAGTTTTCTATAAAATTCAGCCAGTTCTTTATCTTCTAATTCTTCAGAAAGTAATCTAAAACGCTCACAACTTCTAGCTTCAATTAAAGCTGCATAAAGTAACCTATGAACCAATTGTGTAGTTCTGCTACCTCCCTTAGGAAAAAATTTAACTAATTGAATAACATAATCATCTTTTCGGTCTCTACCTAAAACCCAACCGCGTTCAAGAATTTTGTCATGTACCATTTTAAAATGACTTATTTCTTCTTTTACAAGGGCTACCATTTCCTGAACCAACTCTGTGTATTCTGGAAAACTAACAATTAAAGATATAGCTGTACTAGTTGCCTTTTGTTCACAAAAAGCATGGTCTGTTAAAATTTCTTCAATATTTTTTTCAACTATATTAACCCATCTTGGGTCTGTTGGTAATTTAAGTCCTAGCATAATTTATCTTATTCAATAACCTGTTTTGTTAATTTCAATGGTATAAATCTCTTTTAAATAGATTCTATAAACGCCTTTATACATCTAAATTAAAAGTTTTTTTTAGAAGCTCAATATTTGGATTTTTTTCTTTTAATTTTTCATATTTTTCAATAGGCGTGTAGGCGTACTGCTTTTCCATTACTTCATTAACCGTAATGGATAAATTGATATCATAATTACTTAGTGATTTTCTAATAAAGGCTAACAAATCATACTGATTGCGCTCAACTTCTATTTTATTTGTAGAGTTAGGAAACTCTAAGTGTATAACAGTGTCTTTTACTTTTGGAGTGTCTATTGATAAAATAGAAGCTAAATTGCGCTTTCCTTGGCTTTGTAAATTATCAATATATGTATTCCAAACTTTTATTAGTTCTTGTTCTGTAAAAGGTTCTTTTGGCAAATCTTCTTCATCAATAACAACATTCATTTGTTTTATTTGATGCTCTTTTTTTGCTTTTAAACTTTTTAAAGAAAGACCCGAGGTACGTTTTTTTTCTTGCTTTAATACAATCTTTGGTGGTTCTTTTACTTGAAATGATTTAATTGGGTTATTATCATCTTCATTAACTAATGCTTTCTCTTTATTTTCTTTTGAAATAGTATTATTTGATTGCTTAGGAACCGATACTGGAACTGGAGTAATACCCTTATTTTTAAAATAAGAAGCAGGAATTATGTAATGTTTGCTATTTTTTTTTTCTCCATCAAAAGTGATAGAGGCAAGTTGCATTAAACAAAGTTCAACCAGGAGGCGCTGGTTTTTACTGTTTTTATACTTGAGATCACAGTCGTTTGCTAAATCAATTCCTTTTATTAAAAATTCCCTACTAGCTTTTCTAGATTGTTCTAAATACTTTTGTTTAGTTTCATCACCAACTTCTAAAAGTTTTATGGTGTTTTCGGTTTTACTAACAAGTAAATCTCTAAAGTGCGATGCTAAACCAGAAATATAGTGATGCCCATCAAAACCTTTTGAGAGTGTGTTATTAAAAAGTAGTAGTAATTCTGGAATTTTATTTTCTAAAATTAAATCGGTGCTTTTAAAATAAGTTTCATAATCAAGCACATTTAAATTTTCTGTAACAGCTTTTCTGGTTAGGTTTTTACCAGAAAAACTCACAACCCTATCAAATATAGATAGTGCATCGCGCATAGCACCATCTGCTTTTTGAGCTATAATGTGTAGGGCGTCATCTTCAGCTTCAATATTTTGCTCTTTAGCTATATGTTTTAAATACTCTTTAGCATCTTTTACTGTAATACGTTTAAAATCAAAAATTTGACAACGCGATAAAATAGTTGGTATTATTTTATGTTTTTCAGTAGTTGCTAAAATAAAAATACAGTGTTTTGGTGGTTCTTCTAATGTTTTAAGAAACGCATTAAAAGCTGCTTGAGAAAGCATGTGTACCTCATCAATAATATACACTTTATATTTACCAACTTGTGGAGGAATTCTAACCTGGTCTGTTAAATTTCTAATATCATCAACCGAGTTGTTTGATGCTGCATCTAACTCAAAAATATTAAAAGCAAAGTCTTCTTCAGTTTCATTTCCATCGCTATTAATCATTTTAGCAAGAATACGCGCACAAGTAGTTTTGCCTACACCTCTAGGACCTGTAAAAAGTAATGCTTGTGCTAAATGATTGTTTTCAATAGCATTTAAAAGGGTATTTGTAATAGCCTGTTGGCCAACAACATCTTTAAAAGACTGTGGTCTGTATTTTCTGGCAGATACTACAAAATGTTCCAATTTAACTGAATTTAAGTACTATTTATGAATATAACAAAGTTAAAAATTCAATTAAAAAATTTGAATTTTGAAGTCAGAATTTAATAGGAGTTATTAACAACGAAATTAAA
The DNA here is from genome assembly GCF_001971785.1 of Seonamhaeicola sp. S2-3. Classification (NCBI taxonomy): domain Bacteria; kingdom Pseudomonadati; phylum Bacteroidota; class Flavobacteriia; order Flavobacteriales; family Flavobacteriaceae; genus Seonamhaeicola; species Seonamhaeicola sp. S2-3. The sequence continues at coordinate 3,232,138 of NZ_CP019389.1, forward strand.
GAGGTAGGCGTGAGAGTTTTATACCTACCTCTATAATATAATAATCAACACTTACTTTTTAATGATAATAGTTTTGGTTATGGTGCTATTGTTACCTGAAAGTTGAAAAATGTAAAGACCAGGATTTAAATTAGAGGTATCAACCAAATTGCTGTTAATAGATTGGTTTACAACTAATTTACCTACATAATTATAAACTTTTAGAGTATGAAAATTATTGTTAAATCTAATATTAACTTGATTAGTTGCTGGATTAGGCCAAAGTTTTATTTCAGATGTATTGTTTATTTCATTGATAGATAAACTTTCAGTTTCAAATACTCTAAATTCCATTAAGCTACTCCAAGTTCCAGTATAAGTTTCGGCTCCTAGAATTGTTATTTTAACAAAACGTCCATCTATACCCGCAAAAGTATCAATAATAGGGTTTGTACTACTCCCAGGGGTAGTGTTATCAGATCTGTCAACTATTTGAGTATAGGTACCATCTTCTGTGTTTGAGATAGATACTGTAAATTGATAGTCTCTATCATTATAGCAAACCAACTCGGTTCTACCTACAGTATAAATAGCGCCTAAATCTATTATAGCGGTTTGTGGAAATCCAGAAACAGACCATCTTGTATTAGTTGAACCATCAACAAGGTTTGCTACTTCGTGTACATCATCATGAACACCAGTTCCTGTAATAGGCTTATTTAGAGCTAGGTTAGGGCTAGTGGCTACAGCTATTACATTTACTACAGAAGTATCGGTATAACTACCATCATCTGTTGTTACGGTTATAATTGCAGAACCTTCTGCTATTCCTGTTACTAATCCGTTTGAATTTACACTTGCCACACTGCTATTATTACTATGATAGCTAACACCAAGGTTAGTTGCTGTTGCTGGATTTATTGATGCGGATAATTGTTGTGTATTTCCAACTAATAAATCGATATTTTTAGGAGATAATGATACTCCAGATACACTTATATCGTCATGGTTTACAAAGAAATCATATACCAAAACTTCACCATAATTGTTTGGATCACCTGTATCGTCACCTTCTTCAACAGGATTACTTTGTGTGTAATTGCCTATTTTAAAATAAGAGTCATCATAATTTAAATCTAAAACATAATCATTAGCACCATCTGTAACTAAATAAGAATTTGCATTGTTGTTGTTATAGGCGTTTAATAAATTTCCATCTTCAGAATAATAACAATAATGCTTACCATTTTTTATTAGAAAAATAACTTCATGAACGGTTCCTAATGTATAGTTTGTTTTAATAGTTACATCGCTCCTTAAATCACCTCCATTAAATGATAAAAATAGGTGAGAGTTTTCTAATCTTAATACCATGGCATCATCAATACCATCGTCTTTATTTCCGTGAATTTGAGTTGCTACTAAATGAGGTTTGTTAATTGGTAAATGAGTAATTGCTTGTTTAACATAAACCATATGTGTGCCTTCTGTTGTCCAATATATATCAGCACTACCATCTGAGACTCTTTCTCTTAGTTCAGAGCGAATGTTACTAGAATTAGGTGTGGTACCATTATCACTTCTTATAGGTGCTTTAAACACAATAGCATCTCCGGTAGTATTCACATAAAAAAATTCATTGTTGGGTTCACCACACAAAGTTTTGTCTTCAACCCCAGTGGGATAAGTAATTTTCCATTGGTTACAATTATCCATTAAATCTGAAGGTACTAATTGTGCCATTGAAGGCATAATACACCCCATTAGCATTATAACAAAAACATATAAATGCCATTTAGATTGTGTAGATTTGCTCATTTTAGTTTAGTTGAATTATTTTAAAAATTGGTTATCCAGTTTGGTTAACCAAATTAAGTGAAAAAAGTTGACATAAAGAAATAAAATAGTATTTAAATAACTGATGTTTTTATAATTAGAAAAAATTAGTTTACTTAATTTTGCAAAAAGTAGATTGCCTTATCGCTGCTATTTTTATAGTAGAGGAAAGTCCGAACACCGTAGCGCAATATAGTGGTTAACGGCCACCAGTTGTAAAACTAGGAAAAGTGCAACAGAAAGTATGTACAGGTAATGCTGTAGTGAAATCAGGTAAACTCTATATGGTGCAATGTCATGTATACCAACGTTTAAGGGTTGCGCGCCCAATGTTGGAGGGTAGACAGCTAAAGTGTATTGGTAACAATGCACTCAGATAAATGATAAGGGCTTTTTTAGTGTATTTACTAAAAAAGTACAGAATTCGGCTTACAGATTTACTTTTAAAAACTAATAAACCCTTCTTAATTACAAGAAGGGTTTATGGTTAAAATAGGTTGGTTATTAGGTAGGATATATTTATTTAGGAGAATAACTTAAATCTGTTCTTATCCAGCCCGAATATTCTTCCATTTTTTCTACATATTTTATCACTTTATCAAAAGTTTCATATCTATCAGGTCCTAAAACATCTTGATTTGCTTTGGCTCTTTGGGCTCCTTCAACTTCACTTTTTGCGGGCACAGAGATTAAATAATAACTTTCCATAGTACCAAAACCACTTTGATAGACATTATAATATTCTTTTGAACCTTTAGAAACAAACATATCTTTAACTGCTTTTAAACCTTCTTTTAGTTTTGCTCCATTTTTTGGCTTATAGTACATAAGAATCCATTTACGATAGTTTTGATCAGACAGATCTGTACCTTCAGGGGCTTTGTAGCTTAAGTCATCTATTTTGTACAAAAGGTAAGTTCCGTGAGAGTCATAGCATTTATCAAAGTTTTTAAACATTTCACTAAATTTTTCTCCCATCGCTTTGGCCATATCTTCAAAAGGATTTTTATCTAATTCAGCAAAATTTTCAATAGGAGTAATGTAATAATAGGTAAAGTCATCTCTCATTGCGGTTACCCATGAGGTTTGTAAATTGTATTCTGTACTAGCCTCATTAAATTCTTTTGCAATTTTTTCATAGTCTGCTGATTTTGATGGCTTCACATTGTCTTGATGAATTTGAAAAGCTTGTTGCGCAGATAAGAAAGTTACATTTAACGAGAGTAGAACAGCTAATACAAAAGATAATTTAATTGTTTTCATTTCATTTATGGTTTAAAAGTTAGTAATACAATTTTAAGCCCATAAACATGACCAGAAAAACAAACGTTTTTCTAATTTGAGAGAAGTGCTAAATAGAGTCTGGGACTCTTAAGGAGAGTTGTAAGATACTGAAAAAAAAGAAATTACCTATACAAGTGACTGTTATTTTGTTAATTTAAAAAAGCTAAAGGTATTTCCGCCATAACTTTTTGAATAATCAAAATTAACATGATTTGATAAATCTGTGTGCTTAGAATGTTCTATAATTAACACACCATCATTAAGCAACAAATTATTATTAAAAACATAATCTGAAATGGTTAAAAATTGTTCTGTTGTAAAGTTATAGGGTGGGTCTGCAAAAATAATATCAGATTGCATTTTAGTTTTTTCTAAAAATTTAAACACATCACTTTTTATGGTTTGTATAGGCATCTCAAAAGAAGCGGCTGTTTTATTTATAAACTTAATGCAGTTAAAATTTTCATCAACGCTCACAATATTTGTTGTTCCTCTTGATGCAAATTCATAGCTAATGTTACCAGTACCAGCAAATAAATCTAGCACCGAAATATCTTCAAAATAATACGAGTTATTTAAGATATTGAATAACGATTCTTTTGCCATATCTGTTGTAGGGCGAACTGGAAGGTTTTTTGGCGCAACAATTTTGCGTCTTTTGTATGTTCCTGATATTATACGCATTAAAAACTTTTAATTAAAGCAAAATTTGAATAGTTGGTTTTTGTATTTTCAATAAATTTAAAAGAGTCGTTTCTATTTCCAAAAGTTACATGTCTTACATATCGGTATGTAATTTTATAAAACTCGTCATCTTTATCTATATCGCCTACAAATACTAAATTAAAAACTTCTGGATTTAAGTTTAATTGTTCGGCAGTAAATAGAATGTAATAAATAAAATCTTCTTTTGTAATATACTCAAAGGTATTGTAGAATATTAGTTTTGCTTTTTCAATAACTATTATTTCAAGGTGGCTAGCGCTAACGTTTACATAAACTTTTGTTACTTCTGCATTTTTTTCTAATTGAAGAATGGATTCAATTAATACGGTTGAAATATGTTTAAAAGTAAAAGCCCCAAATTTATCAATTAAATAGTTATTAATATTTATGTATGGTATATAAACACAAACACTATCGCTTAATAAAACATTATCATAAGTAATGTAATCAGACTTTAGAATTTTAGAGTTGAATTTTAAATAATCTGCTAAGGCATCTTTATTAAATAGAGGTTTGGGTACAAGTGTAGACAACTCATTATCGTGTATTACGCAAACGCTATCAAAGTCTTCATGTAGAGATGTTTCTGTGTTGAATAGCCCTTTTAATTCATCTAAAAGTTCTATAGGGTTTAGTTTTCTATCAAAGTCAATAACTTTTAAAGTAGAAATAGTATTTGTATCTTTTTGTAGAATACAAAAAGAAAGTCCATTCAAACTAAGTTGAATGGACAATTGTTTATTAGTTAGTTTATTTATATTTCTATTCGTTATCGCCATATGTTTTAGGCCAGTTCCCATTAGTTTTAACCTCTTCCATTGATCCTACTTTTAAGGCATCTCCATTAACACCATCTACCGAAACTACTTGGTTTTCTTGCACTAATAAATCTTTATCTAAATCGTATAGAATAACATCTTTTTTAACAGATGCTTCAAATACAGGTATGTTTAAACCATTTTGCTCTAAAAATCCAGCTTGCATTTTAAATTTTTCACCTGGTTTACCTACTGGTACATTCATCATAGTTTTGTATCTATCAGAATTTTTAAATAAAGAGTCTTTAACAGATACAAAGCCTAAAGTATCAATAATTACTTCGTCTTTAAACATATCAACTTGATAGCGTTTAGTCATTTCAACATCTAAAACACTAGTATCTCTTCGTTGTGTAATAGTAAACTGCGCTGTATCAACAAACTTGATTAATCCATCAAAACCTTGAGCAAATTTACCTGTAACCGTTTTATGTGCTAATTGAGCATCTCTAATATCTTTTAGACTTTCTATTACTTGAGCATAACGCTTCTTCTTAATCTTATTGAATTTAATTGGCTCGTAAATAGATTGGTAAGTTTGGTAGCCAAGGTATCCTATCAATACCCAAAGTAATATGCTTAAAAAAGGTTTTAGTTTTAGTGGTACAAATTTGTCTACTATTTTAACCAATACAATAGTTAATAGTACTACACCAACAGCAATAAGAATAAATTTTAACATTGTTATATTGTTATTTTAATTAAAAAGTTATCAAAGGTCTTTCGCAAATCTACAATTTTTTTTTAATGGTTAAAACACCAATTCAATAAAAATCATTCTATATTTGAATAATTTATTTTTTAATGACAAGTTCAGAATTTTATTCGCTTATAAAACAGCAGTTTCCGTTTCAACCTACTTTAAAACAAGATATTGTTTTACAGCAATTATCTAACTTTATTTTTAGTAAATCACCAAATGCTTTATACGTTTTAAAAGGTTATGCTGGTACAGGAAAGACCACAATTATAGGTACAATTGTTACTCATTTATGGAAAGCCAAAAAAAGTGCTGTTTTAATGGCGCCTACAGGTAGGGCTGCTAAAGTAATTTCTAATTACTCTAAAAAGGAGGCTTTTACTATTCATAAAAAAATTTATTTTCCAAAAAAAGAAAAGGGTGGAGGCGTTAAATTTGTGCTACAGCCAAATAAGCATAAAAACACGCTTTTTATTGTAGATGAAGCGTCTATGATTCCTGATACTCCTGGAGATTCTAAACTTTTTGAAAACGGTTCTTTGTTAGATGATTTAATGCAGTACGTATATTCTGGTCACCAATGTAAACTACTTTTAATTGGTGATACCGCACAATTACCTCCTGTAAGATTAGATTTAAGTCCGGCGTTAAACGAAAATACTTTAAGCCTAAATTACAACAAAGAAGTTAGTAAAATGGAACTTGATGAAGTGGTAAGGCAAGAACAAGATTCTGGTATTTTAATGAACGCTACGGTATTACGTGAAGCTTTATCAAATGAAGTGTTTGATTATTTTAAATTTGATTTAAAAGGGTTTAAAGATATTGTAAGGCTTATTGATGGGCATGAAATTATGGATGCTATAAATGACGCATATAGTGATTTAGGTAATGAAGAAACCGCCATTATTGTAAGAAGTAATAAACGCGCCAATTTATACAACCAACAAATAAGAAGTAGAATCCTTTTTAATGAAAACGAATTATCTGCTGGTGATTATTTAATGGTAGTTAAAAACAATTATTTCTGGATTAAACCAACCACCGAAGCTGGTTTTATTGCCAATGGAGATATTATTGAAGTTTTAGAAATTTTTAAAATTGAAGATCTCTATGGTTTTAGGTTTGCAACAGTTAAAATAAGAATGGTAGACTACCCCAGAATGAGACCTTTTGAAACCGTATTGCTTTTAGATACAATTAATGCAGAAACCCCTTCGTTGTCTTATGAAGATTCTAACAGATTATACCAAGAAGTAGCCAAAGATTTTGAAAACGAAAGTAACTACCGCAAGTTTTTAAAAATAAAAGCAAGCAAACACTTTAATGCACTACAAGTGAAATTTTCATATGCTATAACTTGTCATAAATCTCAAGGCGGGCAATGGCACACCGTTTTTGTAGAGCAGCCATATTTACCTAATGGTATTGATAAAGAATATTTGCGTTGGCTTTACACAGCTGTAACCAGAGCCAAAGAAAAATTGTATCTTATTGGTTTTAAAGACGATTTTTTTGAAGAATTATAGCTATGACACCAGAAACCATTATTAGTTTATGTTTAGGAATTGGACTTGCTGCTTCAGTAGGTTTTAGAGTGTTTTTGCCTTTATTTGCACTTAGTTTAGCAGCATATTTTGATGTTTGGCACCTAAATGAATCTTGGCAATGGATAGGCAGCACAACAGCATTAATAACTTTAGGAGTGGCTACTTTAGTAGAAATTGTAGCATATTTTATACCATATATAGATAATCTTTTAGATAGCATTGCAGTACCTTTGGCAGGTATTGCAGGTACCATAGTTATGCTTTCTACTGTAGCAGATTTAGATCCCGTAATTACTTGGTCTTTAGCTATTATTGCAGGTGGTGGTACAGCGGCAGCCATAGCAGGAACATCTGGTACCACAAGGTTGGCATCAACAGCTACCACAGCTGGTGTTGCAAACCCTGTAATTTCAACTTTAGAAACGGGAACGTCAGTAGTAATGTCTGTTGTATCTATTTTTATGCCTTTTCTAGCCATTATATTGGTTATAATAATTCTATTTATAATTTTAAAGTTGTATAAAAAGTTTAAAAGGGCTAAAGGCTGAACCATAAAAAAATATCCTATTTTTGAAGCCATGTAGATTAATTAGCTTATGAGAATAATTTCAATGATTCCAGCACGTTACAGTGCAACCAGATTTCCAGGAAAACTCATGCAAGACCTTAACGGAAAGTCTGTTATTTTAAGAACCTATCAAGCAACGGTTGGCACTAACTTATTTGATGATGTTTTTGTAGTGACCGATAGTGATGTTATTTATAACGAAATTGTTAATAATGGTGGTAAAGCCATAAAAAGTAAAAAAGAACATAACTCTGGTAGCGATAGAATAGCCGAAGCTGTAGAAGATATGGATGTTGATATTGTTATTAATGTGCAAGGAGACGAACCTTTTACTGATAAAGAATCTCTATCTAAATTAATTAATGTTTTTAAAAATGATGATGATAAGGTAATTGACTTAGCTTCTTTAATGGTACATATTACAGATGAAGACGAAATAAATAATCCTAACACTGTAAAAGTTATTATAGATACTTTTGATTTTGCATTATACTTTTCCCGAAGTCCAATTCCATACCCAAGAGACAAGCATGTAAATGTTAAGTACTATAAACATAAAGGGGTTTATGCCTTTAGAAAAGAAGCGTTAATGGATTTTTATAAACTCCCCATGCTAACGCTTGAAGCCTCAGAAAAATTAGAACAACTAAGGTATTTAGAATACGGAAAAAGAATAAAAATGGTAGAAACCAATGTACAAGGCATAGAAATTGATACTCCTGAAGATTTAGAACGCGCAAAAAAAGCATGGAAATAAATTATAAAAACATAAAAGTTATCGGCTTTGATGCCGATGATACACTTTGGGTAAACGAAACCTACTTTAGAGAGGCAGAAGAGGCATTTTGTAAGTTACTTTTAGAATATGAAACACCTAACAAAATAGACCAAGAATTATTTAAAATGGAAATGAATAATCTAAACCTTTATGGTTATGGTGTTAAAGCCTTTGTTTTGTCAATGGTAGAATCTGCTTTAGAAATTTCAAACAACAATGTTTCAAATAAAACCATAGAAAAAATATTAAACATAGGTAAAAATATGCTTAATAAGCCAGTAGAATTGTTAGATGGGGTAGAAGATGTGTTAAAAGAGCTATCAAAAAAATACCGTTTAATTTTGGCTACTAAAGGCGATTTATTGGATCAAGAACGAAAACTAGAAAAATCTGGATTAACAAGCTATTTTCATCACATTGAAGTATTAAGCGATAAAAAAGAAGCCAATTACTCTAAATTATTAAATCATTTAGACGTACAACCTTCAGAATTTTTAATGATAGGGAATTCTCTAAAATCTGATGTATTACCTATAGTAAATTTAAAAGCCCACGCCATACATGTTCCTTTTCATACCACTTGGGCACATGAAGAAGTTAGTGAAAATGAAACTAACGGAAAATCCTATAAAACTATAAGCTCTCTAAGAGAATTATTGAAAATATTAAATTAAAACATAGAATATAAATATATATTCTGAAGAAATTTCAACAGTATTACAACCAGTAAAAATTAAAATAGTTTTATTTTTACATTTTGAAAAAGAAAACAACAATAAATGAGTTATAAAAACTTTCCCATGGTGCCAAGAGTTATTTTTGGCAGAGGTAGTTTCAATCAGTTAAGCGATATTTTAGCCCCAAAACGCTTAAGTATAAATGCTCCATTTATATTTTTAGTAGATGATGTTTTTAAGGCAGATACATGGTTAACTTCAAGAATACCATTATCTTATGAAGATAAAATTCTTTATATATCGGCAAATGAAGAACCAAAAACAGAACAAGTTGATGATTTGGTTGAAGAAATTATTTTAAACACAAAAGAAAGACCTTCTGGAATTATAGGCATAGGAGGCGGTACCCTTTTGGATTTGGCTAAAGCAGTAGCCATAATGCTAACCAATGAAGGTGAAGCTAAAGATTATCAAGGTTGGGATTTAGTTAAAAACCCTGCCGTTTATCACGTAGGTATTCCAACTATTTCTGGTACAGGAGCCGAAGTTTCTAGAACTACTGTGTTAACAGGACCAAGTAAAAAGCTAGGAATTAATTCTGATTTCACACCGTTTGATCAGGTTGTTTTAGATTCAGAACTTACAAAAAATGTTCCCACAGACCAATGGTTTTATACAGGAATGGATTGTTACATTCATTGCATAGAATCATTAAACGGAACATATTTAAACGCCTTTAGCCAGAGTTACGGAGATATTGCTTTAACATTATGTAAAGAAGTATTTTTAAGTGATGAATTGTCAAAAACTGAAATTCAAGAAAAACTCATGATGGCTTCATGGCATGGAGGTATGAGTATTGCATACTCTCAAGTAGGGGTAGCTCATGCTATGAGTTATGGTCTATCTTATCTATTAGGTACCAAACACGGCATTGGTAATTGTATTGTTTTTGACCACTTAGAAGAGTTTTATCCCGAAGGCGTGAAACTTTTTAAGGAAATGAAAATTAAACACAATATTTCTTTACCTAAAGGTATTTGTGCCGATTTAAGTGATGACCAATTAGATACAATGATAGATATAGCATTAGACCTTGTGCCGCTATGGGAAAATGCTTTAGGAAAAAATTGGCAGAAAAAAATTACAAGAAAAAAGCTAAAAGAGCTATACCAAAAAATGTAATATGCAATGGTTAGCTAAATTTATCTACTATAAAATTCTTGGTTGGAAAGTTGTTGGAAATACAACACTTTCTAAAGACCAAATTAAAAAAGCAGTTATTATAGCTGCTCCCCACACTAGTTGGCATGATTTCTATATAGGCGTTCTTTTGCGCTCTGTTTTAGGAGTAAAAACAAATTTTGTTGGTAAAAAAAGTTTGTTCGCTTTTCCTTTTGGATGGTTTTTTAGAGCACTTGGTGGCGCACCAGTTAACAGATCTTCAAATAAAAATCAAGTTCAAGAAATAGCAAATATATTTAAGAAAAAAGAAGAGTTTAGGTTAGCCATGTCTCCTGAAGGAACAAGAGAAAAAGTTGAAAAATGGAGAACGGGATTTTATTATATTGCTAAAGAAGCACAAGTACCAATAATAATGTTTACGTTAGATTTTGAAAATAAGCAAAATAAAATTTCAGAACCATTTTATCCAACTAATGATACCGAAGCAGATTTTAAGTTTATTCGTAATTTTTTTAAGAACGTAAAAGGGAAAATACCCGAATATTCTTAATACTATTTTAGTAATTTAATTTTTGGCATAGAATTTGAAAATATGTAGATGTGCTAGTAAATGAAACATAAAGTAAACAATTTATTGTCACTAAAAAGAAACATCAACTAATACACTTAAAGCAAAAAGCTATTTCAAAAGAAATAGCTTTTATTTTTAAGATTGTCTACAATAATTAATTTTTAGGATTGTACCTTTAAAAGAATTATAGATTACCTAAAATTTTATCCATTACCCAATTAGCATGTAAGGCAGTTTCACCTGTTGAAGGGTGTTTAAAGTTGTTAAAAACAAGCTCATCTCTCATACCTTCAACATGCGGATGTTGAATATGTTTTGGGTTTTCAATAAAAACGGTTTCATTTTTAGATTGGCTAGTTAAAACAATGGGGGTTTCATGAAACACTGCAAATTCAATTTTTCCTGTGCTTCCAAAAATTGTAACTGAGTCTAAATGGTTAGAGGCACCAAAATTCCATGTTCCAGAGCCAGTAATGCCGTTTTCATGAATCCAGCTAGCAGTAAAAGCATCTTTGGCACTATATAAATTTTGCTGATTAGCGCTAAAGCCATAAGCATCTTTAATGTTGCCTAGTAAAAAATTGAATAAATCTAAACCATGACTAGCTAAATCATCAAAATAACCACCAGGAGCTATTTTAGAGTCTGTTCTCCAATTATATGCTTTAGATTTGTCTAGCTCACTAGCAGGTTTGGTTTGAATCCAACTAATATGTCTAATTTCACCAATAAAATTAGCATCTAACCATTCTTTTACTTTTAGAAATCTAGGTAATGAACGCCTGTAATAAGCTACAAAAAGTGGAATGTTTTTTTCTTTAAAGGTTTTATATATAGCTAAACTATCTTGGTAATTTGAAGTCATTGGTTTTTCAATACAACAAATTTTACCAGCATTTGCCACTTTTAGGGCATATTCTTTATGGCTATCTGGCGGGGTGGCAATATAAACAGCATTAATTTCATCATCATTAATTAAATCATTGGCATTGGTGTAGTATTTTTTTACTTGATGCCTTTTAGCGTAATCTTTGGCTTTTTCTTCATTACGCCTCATTACTGCCACTAATTCAAACCCATTAGTTTGTTGATATGGAGGGCCACTTTTAACCTCGGTAACATTACCACAACCTATAATTCCCCATTTAATTGTTTTTGTAACTGACTTTACGTTGGGGTTCATATATTTTAAATTGACTTATGTTTAATCTGTAAGTTCTTGCATGGTATGATATACATTTTGTACATCATCATCTTCTTCTAGCTTTTCTAAAAGCTTTTCTACATCTGCAGCTTGTTCAGCATTAAGCTGTTTAGTTACTTGTGGTATACGCTCAAATCCAGATGAAAGTATTTCAATATTATTTTCTTCTAAGTATGATTGAATTTTGCCAAAACTTTCAAAAGGCGCGTAAACCATTACGCTAGTAACTTCATTACCATCGGCATCTTCATCGGTATCTTCAAAAATTTCTTCAACACCAAAATCTATTAGCTCAAGTTCTAATTCCTCTAAATCTAAATTATCGCCTTTTATTTTAAAATTACAAGTGTGATCAAACATAAAAACTACAGAGCCCGAAGTTCCTAAGCTACCATCACATTTATTAAAATAGCTACGAACATTGGCTACGGTACGGGTATTGTTATCGGTAGCAGTTTCTACTAAAACAGCTATTCCGTGAGGAGCATAACCTTCAAAAATTACTTCCTTATAATCGCCTTGGCTTTTATCTGTAGCTCGTTTTATAGCACGCTCAATATTGTCTTTAGGCATGTTTACAGATTTGGCATTCTGTATAACGGCTCTTAAGCGGGAATTACTACTGGGGTCTGGACCACCTTCTTTTACTGCCATTACTATATCTTTACCAATACGAGTAAAGGCTTTACTCATTGCTGACCAACGTTTTAATTTTCTTGCTTTTCTAAACTCAAAAGCTCTTCCCATAATTAATTTGTATTTTTTATTTCCGCGTAAGCGAAATTACTGTGTTAATTTTTATTTTGACAAAAATAAATTATTCTACCGGTTCTACAATAGTTTCAATAGCTTCGGCTAATTTGAAATCTTTATTTGTTACACCTCCAGCATCATGTGTAGAAAGTGATATGGTTAGCACGTTATATACATTGCTCCAGTTAGGGTGATGGTTTTGTGCTTCACATTCAAAAGCAATTCTGCTCATAGCACTAAAGCAGTCTTTAAAATTTTCAAATTCAAATTCGGCATGAATTGCGTTATCAAAATAGTCCCAATCTGGAAAATGTAACAATTTTTTTTCAATATCCTGTTCTGACAATTTACTCATTATGATAATAATTAAGGATTAATAAGCAATTAAAATTAATGAATAATATGCTTTAAATCAATTTATTTTTAACTCTTCTATAATATCTGCACTTACAATTTTTAAATGCTTTGGTAGTGTGTTTGTTTTAGGTAAAACAGCTAAGTAACGCTCATCATTTGTTGTGTAAACGTGTTTGTAAATAGCGTTTGGCAGACAAAGGGTTTCTACCATTTCTTTAATAAAATCATCATGATGCACCAAATCTGTGCTTCCTAAGTGGAAAATTCCTGATTTATTTCTATTAATTATATAATGTATTTGTTGTGTAAGTTTATCATCATTAGTAACATTCATTACTAAGTTTGGAAAAACTTCTACAGGTTCTTTTTCTTTTATATTTTTAATAATTTCTTGTAACCTAGGAGATTGTACGCCAAAAACCATTGGTAATCTTAAAATGGCCATTTGTTTTTTAGGCAAACGAAGCAACATGTTTTCTATTTTTATTTTAAAATGCCCATAAACACTATTGCTTAATGTTTTATCTTCTTCATAGCTTGGATATTTACTATAAGCATCAAAAACATTGGCTGATGATAAAAATATAAGTTTTGTTTTTTTAGAACGCACATATTCTATTAAATGCTCATGCAGTAGAACTTGTTTAGAAAAATCACCTCTAAGTGCAGAAACTATAACGGTTGGTTTAACAATATTTAAAATTTCATAAATATCATCTTCTTCAAAATTATATTCAAAAAAGTGGTGGTTTTTTTCGTATTGTTTATTGGGTGTGTGGTAAGTTCCGTAGGTGTTGAAATAGGCGCAGAGTTCTTTATAAATAGCATTTCCTAAAAATCCGCTAGCTCCAAGTATTAATATTCTGTGCTTTTCATTCTTCATTAACAATCAATAAATTTTTGAATATTAAAACTAAAAAATAGAAAGTTTAGTATTGGTTGTAAATTGCTCTAAAGCGGTCATACCTAATAGTGAATTTCCTTTTTTATTTAAACCTGGAGCCCAAGTGGTTATAATAAAATTCTTTGGCAATAAGGCAACAATACCGCCACCAACACCACTTTTTCCTGGTAAACCAACTTCAAAAGCAAATTCGCCAGCTTCATCATAAAACCCACAAGTTAGCATTAAAGCATTTATACGTTTTACTTGAGAACGTGTTAAGCGGAGTTTATTTTTTAAGCAGTACCCATCATTGGCTAAAAAGTAGAAAGCGTTTGATAGTTGACTACATGTCATTTCTAAAGAACATTGATGGAAATAAAAATCTAAAACATCTTCTACATCATTTTCAAGATTGTTGAATGATTTTAAAAGATTGGCTGCCGCATAATTTTTAAAACCTGTCTGTTTTTCTGAAAGTGCCACAGATGCGTTATAATTTATATCATCTACGCCACATAAGTCTCTAACAAAATTTAAAAAATCGGTTTTAGGATTTTTTAAATTTGAAAGCAATATATCTGCAATAACAATGGCGCCAGAATTTATAAACGGATTTCTAGGAACGCCATTTTCAACTTCAAGAAGTGCTAGTTGATTAAATGGGTGACCCGAAGGTTCTACATCAATACGTTTCCATATAGATTCTCTAACCAATTCCATAGCCTTTGCTAAGGCCAAAACTTTAGAGATACTTTGAATTGAAAATGGTGTGTTAAAATTACCAACACCTAAACTTTCTCCGTCAACTATTTTTAAGCAAATACCAAAATTGTTGATATCAATTTTTGCTAATTCTGGAATATAGGTAGCTACTGTTCCTTTTTCAATTTGATTAGTAGCACTATTATAAATGGTGCGTAATATAGATTGAAAATCTGGCATTAGCTTTTATAAAATGGCAGTTTTACTACCGTTGCAGGAATAGTTTTTTTTCGAATTTGAATATTAATTTTACTGCCTATTTCAGAAAACACTACGGGTACATAACCTAAACCTATGCCTTTACTAAGACTAGGAGACATGGTGCCAGATGTAACATTACCTATTTTATTACCGTTGCCATCAACAATATCATATCCATTTCTAGGGATACCACGTTCATCTAATTCAAAGGCAACCAGTTTTCGTTCTGGCCCACGCCGTTTTTCATCTTCTAAAGCTTCAGAATTTGTAAATGCTTTGGTGAATTTGGTAATCCAGCCTAAACCAGCTTCAATAGGAGAGGTGGTATCATCAATATCATTTCCATAAAGGCAATAGCCCATTTCTAAACGTAAAGTATCTCGGGCAGCTAGTCCAATTGGTTTAATACCATAATTAGCTCCTGCTTCAAAAACTTTATCCCAAATTTGTTTAACCTCAGTGTTTTTACAATAAATTTCAAAACCACCACTGCCTGTATAACCTGTAGCCGAAATAATAACATTTTCAATACCTGCAAAGTCACCAACTATGAAATTATAGAATTTAATAGCAGATAAATCATGACTTGTTAAGTTCTGCATAGCTTCAACTGCTTTTGGACCTTGAATAGCAAGTAATGAATAGTCATCACTTAAATTTCTCATGGTAGCACCAACGTTGTTTTTAGAGGCAATCCAATTCCAATCTTTATCAATATTACTAGCATTAACAACCAGTAAATAGGTGTTTTCTTTTATCCTATAAATAATTAAATCATCAACTATACCACCCGTTTCATTTGGCATACAACTATATTGGGCTTTACCAATGGTTAGCTTACTAGCATCATTACTACTTACTTTTTGAATCAAATCTAAGGCAGTTTCGCCTTCAATTAAAAACTCGCCCATATGAGATACATCAAACACACCAACAGCGTTTCTAACGGTTTCGTGTTCAATATTTACGCCTTCGTATTGTACAGGCATATTAAATCCTGCAAAAGGCACCATTTTAGCACCTAGAGCTTTGTGTGTTTCAGTTAAGGCTGTATTTTTCATAAAAATTGCTATTAATTATTTTTTAAGCGAAGCAAATTTATTGAAAAAATACAGATAAAGGTTAAGCTAAAGCTGTAAAGATTTAAATGCGATAAAGTTTTAGTAACTTTTACCTATACCTTGTTACCACATAAACCTGTAACATTATCTGTTATAGTGCCGTCACCATTATTAGTGTAAGAGGGTTGATTTACTTTGTAGTTAGTTTTTTGTCTGTAAAATGATTCTCCAACAAGGGGAGGGATTGGGTAATTTTGTTGTATTAAAATAGTAGTCTTTAACCCCTGTATCAACAATTGGATAGCTAAGTTTTAAATTTGTGTCCTGTTTTGTAGTTATATTTATTTAAAAGGTAAAACCATTAAATCTTTGCCATATATAATTGTTCCAGAATAATTCTTTCTTATCTCTGCACTTGTAGCATTTTCATCTACATTGGTAAAATTGAAGTGTGTTAAAACTAAATTTTTAACATTAGCTTCTTTAGCCATTTGTGAGCTTTCTGCTAGATTAACGTGGGCTTTTTGTTTTGTTTTGCGGATGTTTTTATTTCTATTGTTAATCTTTTTAGCTCCTAATCTAATAGCTCCACCAGAGTCCATTATTAAATAATCTGCATTTTTAGCTAAAACTGGTAAAGATTCTGAGTAGGTTAAATCTCCCGAAATTACTATAGATTCATTACCAACATCAAAACGATAGGCTAGTGTAGCAATGGTGTGTTTTACAGGAGTACACGTAATTTTAATATCACCAATATAGAAGGAGGTGTTTCCTTTTAAATTTTTTGCAGTAAAATTTGAAGTGACATTATTTGTATTTCTTCTAGTTCTTGACAATCAGTATGTAATATCTTCTTTATAGATTTCAAGAATATTATCGACTATAGATGTGGTTTGTTCTGGTCCAGCAATAATTATTTGATTACCACCAAGAAGTGATTTTATAAAAATAGGGGCAAACTCCTCATTGTGGTCTAAGTGATGATGTGTAAAAAGCAATCCATCAATATTTTTAATTTTTATACCTGCTTTATTCAAATTAGCTTGTGTTCCATTACCCATATCTACTAAAATATGAGTGTTTTTATAGGATATTAATACTGAAGGGCCAGAGCGTTCTGTATTAAATTTTGGTGATCCAGAGCCAATTATAGTTGCTGTTAAATACTCATTATTATTTTGAGAGAATAACTGAGTGTTTAAAAAAAATAATATTAAGATTACGTATACTTTCATATGTTATAATTTCTTTATACGACACTTGATTATCTTAAAAGTTTAATTGATTATATAAAAAATGTATTAAATTTGATGCGTGATTAAGTGCTAAACTAAGTTTAGTACAGGTGTTTTTACATCAAAAATTTAGTTATAATAAACTAAAAACGTTGTGTAAATTCAAGTTTTATAAAAACAAAAAGTATGGCTTTTTTAATGTTTTTTGCGGTACTATTAACTTAACAAAAACCTTTTTAAATCATTGTAAGTACTAATAATTGTAGATTCCTTTTCTTTCCCCATAACTGCTTGAATCTGTTTTGGTAATGGTTGTTCCACTTTGATAACTTCTTCAACTACATCTAAAAACTTAGTAGGGTGTGCCGTTTCTAAAAATACGCAATGCGCATTAGGGTTTTCTTTTAAATATGCTTTACTACCTAAATATCCCACAGCTCCATGTGGGTCTGCCACATAGTTGTATTTATTGTACATTTCTAACATAGCTTCTTTGGTTTCATCATCTGTGAAGCTATATGAAGAAAGGTTTGTTTTTAAATTATCAAACTTATTTTTATAAATTTCTTGGATGCGGATAAAGTTACTAGGTGCTCCTACATCCATAGCATTACTAATGGTTTGAATAGATGGTTTTGGCTCATATAACTGTGATTGTAAATAACGTGTTACCACATTATTAACGTTATTAGAAGCAACAAAATGTTTTATTGGTAATCCTAACTGTTGTGCCATCATACCTGCACAAATATTACCAAAATTCCCACTAGGCACAGAGAATACAATGTTGTTATATTTTTTATGAAGTTGTTTGAAGGCAAACATAAAATAGAATAGTTGTGGCAACCATCTAGCTACATTTATTGAGTTTGCCGAAGTTAACTGCATATTACTAGTTAATTCTTCGTCTAAAAAAGCCGTTTTAACCATGGCTTGACAATCATCAAAAGTGCCATTAACTTCTAACGCTTTAATATTTTGACCTAAGGTAGTTAGTTGTTTTTCTTGAATATCACTAACTTTTCCGCTAGGGTAAAGAATAACTACATTAACACCTTTTACTCCAAGGAAACCGTTAGCTACGGCGCCACCAGTATCTCCAGACGTGGCTACTAAAACAGTAACTTCATTGTTATTATCTTTATTAAAATAGCCTAAACAACGTGCCATAAATCGTGCGCCAACATCTTTAAATGCCATTGTTGGACCATGAAATAATTCTAAAGTAGAAATACTATCATTTAATTGAACCACCGGAAAATCAAACGACAAAGTTTCTTCAACAATAGTTTTTAAAACATCTTCAGGAATTTCTGGATAAACAAATTGTTTTATAGCTTCAAAAGCAATTTCTGTATTAGATAAATTATCTATGTTCTTAAAAAAATCTTGACTTAACGGTGTAATGCTTTCTGGGAAGTACAGACCTTTATCTGGTGCTAATCCTTTTATAACTGCATTTTCAAAAGTAGAATCTGGAGCTTGTTTATTTAAAGAGTAATAATTCATTTTTTAATCCAAAATTTTAATTCCGTTACTGTTTATTTTTGAAACATGTATATCGTAATCAATACCTGTTTTAGAATATATTTTGTTAATTGCATCTTTCACATTTAAAGCAATTTCCTTTCCTTTACTTAAAGAAAAAATTGAAGGTCCAGAACCAGAGATTCCAGAGCCCAAAGCCCCAGCTTTTATAGCTGCTTCTTTTACTTCTGCAAAGCATGGAATTAGCTTACTTCTATGTGGTTCTACAATAACATCATGTAAAGCGTTTTTAATTACTTGATAATTATTTGTATGTAACCCATGAATTAAACTTCCAAAATTAGCCCATTGTGTAATGGCATCTTGTAAAGCAACTTCTTTAGGTAAAAGTGCTCTAGATTCGGATGTTTTAATTTCAATTTGAGGATGAATGATAGTTGCATACAAATCTTTTGGAGCTGGAATTTCTAATATTTCTAAAGGAGACACACTTTTTACTAAAGCAAAACCACCAAACATGGCAGGAGCCAAATTATCGGCATGTTCACATTTACTGGCTAAAGCTTCTCCTTTAATAGCAAATTCTGTTAATTGTGTTTTATTAAAAGGTCTGCCCAAAAGTTCATTCATTCCAAATACACTACCAACGGCACTAGCAGCACTACTACCAATACCACTGCCTGGTTTTATTTTTTTGTAGATTTCAATTTCAAAACCAAAATCTACATTTATAGCATTATACATTGCTAAAGCGGACACTCCTGAAACATTTTTTTCAGCTTCATAAGGCAAGTCAAAACCTTCTATTTTGGTAATATGAATACCTTTCTTTTCTACTTTTCTTATTACCATTTCATCACCAATGCTGTCTAAACAAAAGCCCATAACATCAAACCCGCAAGAAACATTTGCAACTGTAGCTGGTGAAAATATTTTTATTTCGTTCATCTTTTCTATTAAATAGTTCTCGGCTGCACTAGAGCAAAAACAAGAACTTTCTTTATGTAACTCCATGTTTTATTCGCTTCCTAATCTTATGATATCTGCAAATAATCCAGAGGCTGTTACATCTGCTCCAGCACCTGCACCTTTAATAATCATAGGTTGTTTAGGGTAGCGTTCTGTGTAAAACATTACAATATTATCGCTTCCTTCTAAATTATAAAACGGGTGTCCTACAGGAATTTCTTGTAAGCTTACACTAGCGTTACCATTATCAAATTTTGCTACGTATTTAAGTTGGCAATTGTTTGCTTTGGCAGAAGCGTACAAACTTTGGTAGTGATCTTCATCATCAATTAAAGTTTGATAGAAATCGTCAACCGTATCACTTTTTAATCCAGCTTCAGAAAGGAAAGATTCATTTTTGATATCTTCTAAATTCATTTCAACACCACTTTCTCTTGCTAAAATTAATATCTTTCTTGCTACATCTACACCACTTAAATCTATTCTTGGGTCTGGTTCTGTGTAGCCTTCTGCTGCAGCTTGTTTTACAATATCGTAGAATTTAGTAGTGTCGTTAAAATTATTGAACACAAAGTTTAAACTCCCACTTAATACAGCTTGAATAGACTTAATTTTATCTCCAGAAGCCACAAGATTATTTAAAGTGTCTATTACAGGTAAACCTGCGCCAACGTTAGTTTCAAATAAGAAAGGTGCATTGTATTTAAGAGATAAACGTTTTAATTCTTTGTAATTAGCAAAATCACTTGAACACGCTATTTTATTACAAGCTACAATAGAAATACTTTCTCTTAAATATTGTGCGTAAAGGTCTGCAACATCTTTGTTTGCAGTAACATCAACAAATATGCTATTGCGTAAATTAAAAGCTTTAGTTTTTTCAAAGAAGCCTTGCAAAGATGCTTGTTCTCCATTAGCTAAAAGCTCTTTCCATACATTTAAATTTAAACCATGTTCATCAAAAACCATTTTTCTGGAGTTTGATAAGCCTATAACTCTTAAGTTTATTTTAAGGTTTTCTTTTAAGTATTTGCGTTGTTGCTTAATTTGTTCAACTAAACGTTCTCCTACATTTCCAACGCCTGTAATAAATACATTAAGTTGTTTGGTTTTAGACTCAAAGAATTGTTCATGTAATACATTTAAAGCCTTTTTCACATCGTTTTCTGCAATAACAACCGAAATGTTTTTTTCTGAAGCGCCCTGTGCAATGGCTCTAACATTTACGTTATTTTTACCTAAAGCACTAAATAATTTGCCGCTAATACCTTGGTGATTTTTCATGTTATCTCCAACAAGCGCTACAATTGATAGTTTGTCTTCAATTATAATAGGTTCAATTTTATGGAGAGCTATTTCATTTTCAAAAGCAGTATCAATAGCTTTTTTAGCAATTTGCGCATCTTTTGCTTCAACCCCTAAACAAATAGAGTGTTCTGAAGATGCTTGAGTTATTAAAATAATATTGATTTTTTCTTGAGAAAGCGTTTCAAATAATCGTTTTGAAAACCCTGGAATACCTATCATTCCACTACCTTCAAGAGTTAATAATGCAATATTACCAATGTTGCTAATGCCCTTTACAGGTTTGTTAGAGTTTATAGCGTCATTTGAAATTTTAGTACCAGCTGCTTTAGGATCTAAAGTGTTTTTAATGAAAATTGGTATTTCTAAATCTAATACGGGCTGTACAGTAGGTGGGTATAGCACTTTTGCACCAAAATGCGATAACTCCATAGCTTCTTGGTAAGAAATCTCTTCTATAGGATAAGCATGTTTAACAATTTTAGGGTTGGTAGTAAACATACCACTTACATCTGTCCAAATCTCTAACTGTTTAACTTTTAAAGCAGCAGCAACAATAGCAGCAGTAAAATCAGAGCCACCACGCCCTAAAGTAGTTTGTTCTCCAAGTGTTGAATTTGCTACAAAACCAGGTAAAATAGTGATTTTTTGTGAAGCAGATTTAAAATAATCTTGAATATTTTTATTAGTAATGCTATAGTTTACTTCTGCTTTTGTAAAATTAGAATTGGTTATAATAAGCTCTTGAGAATTTTTACGTTCTGCCGATAAGCCTTTACTTTTCATAGTTTCAGCAATAATGAAAGAGGATAACAACTCTCCATAACTTACTAACTTATCAGATGTTTTAGGCGATAATTCATTAATTAAATAAATACCTTCTAATAAACTTTTTAACGCCTTTAAATTTTCCTCAACAAAAGCTATAACATTGCTGTTATTGTTTGGTATTAGTTCATTTATTATGCTTAAATGAATGTCTTTTATTGTTGTGAAAACTTTAGAGTATTCAGAATCTTTATTTTGAGCCAGTTTCCCTGCTAAAAGTAATTTATCTGTAATGCCTCCAACTGCAGAAACTACACATATTACAGAATCGTTTTTAGAATAATCTTCTAAAATATTTATAACGTTATTTATGTTTTTTGAAGAACCTACAGATGTTCCTCCAAATTTTAAAACTTTCATTGTTTAATGAATTGATAATTGAAAAAATATTTTTTTGAATTGTGATTATTATTAAAACCACAAATATAGCCTGAAGTATATATAATTAACAACCCCAAAGGGTAGTTGTTGTAGTATTACCAATAAAAGAAGTTGTTCCTTTGGTAAAAGAAGCGAAAGTAAATCTTATATTTTGGTCTAAATGATTCATAGATGCTATGATAATACAACCCAAAAGTATTACATTTAACCTAATAAAAAAACTAAAACTTTTTTTTTGTAAAATTCTTAAATAGAATCCATATTCTTTTAAGAAATTCAACGTATTTATAAAACAATTAGAAAATCAATAATTTAACAATTAATGAAAATATTCTCTAGAGAACAGATTTATGAAGGCGATAAATTAACCGCTGAACGGCAAAACATAACTTCAACAGATTTAATGGAACGTGCAGCTACCCAAATTTTTAATTGGATACACACGCGCATGCAAGGAGCACAAGTACCTATTCATGTATTTTGTGGTATAGGAAATAATGGCGGAGATGGTTTAGTACTGGCAAGGCATTTAATTTTGCACGGATATAATGTTAAAACTTATGTAGTTAATTATAGTGATAAGCGTTCAAAAGACTTTTTAATTAATTATGATAGAATTAAAAATGTTACTAAAGAATGGCCTATTTTAATGACAAGTGAAGAAGATTTTCCTCAAATTCATCCAGATGATATTATTGTAGATGCCATTTTTGGTATTGGATTAAATCGTCCTGTGGTAGATTGGGTTAAAAACCTTTTTAAACATTTTAGAACCACAAAGGCGTTTACACTTTCGGTTGATATTCCTTCTGGTTTAAGAACAGATGCAGTTCCTGAAAATGAAGACGATGTTGTTTGGGCAGGATTTACGCTAAGTTTTGCTTCTCCTAAATTAGTATTCTTTTTACCAGAAACTGCAAAATATACGGCACAATGGCAAGTTTTAGACATTGGTTTAGATCAAGAGTTTCTCCACACTACGGTTACAGATGTTGAACTTATAGGCAAGTTTGAAGTTTTACCTAATTATATCCCTAGAAATAAATTTTCACATAAAGGGCAATTTGGACATAGTTTAATAATTGGAGGAAGCTACGGTAAAATAGGCGCAGTAACATTGGCTAGTAAAGCTACCTTGTCTGCTGGGGCGGGATTAGTATCGGTTTTTATTCCTAAATGTGGATACAATATTATGCAATCTGCTTTTCCTGAAGCTATGGTAATTACAGATGCTGATGAAGAAATAATTACAAATATTAACTTTGAAATAGAGCCAACTGTAGTAGGCATTGGAATAGGAGCAGGAACTAATGAAAAAACAGCAAAAGCTTTTGAGACATTTTTAAAAGAAAACAAAGCGCCTTTAGTAATTGATGCAGATGGTATTAATATGCTTTCTAAAAACAAGGATTTATTAAAATTATTACCAGAAAATACAGTTTTAACACCACACCCCAAGGAACTTGAGCGTTTAATAGGAACTTGGAAAAACGACTTTGATAAATTAGAAAAAGTAAAAGCGTTTTCAAAAAAGTATAAGACAATTGTAGTTATAAAAGGTGCTAATACTATTACTGTTTTAGAAGATAAACTTTATATAAATACTACCGGGAACCCAGGGTTATCAACCGCAGGTAGTGGCGATGTTTTAATGGGAATAATAACAGGACTAATTTCACAAGGATATAATCCTTTAGTGGCATCTATTTTTGGAGTGTATTTACATGGAAAATCGGCAGATATAGCTGTTGGAGATTATGGGTATGAAAGCTTAATAGCCAGCCATATTATTGAATATTTAGGTGAAGCTTATATAGATTTATTTAAACAACCAGAGCAACAACAAGCACCCGAAGCGAATAGTGAAGAAAAGGAACAATAAGTGGTTGCTGTAAATAGTTTCACTTTATAAAATATAAAAGCCTCTTAAAAGAGGCTTTTATATTTGAAAAATAATTTTTTAGATTTTTAACTTATCAAAAAGTTCAATAAGTTTTGGGCTTGATGGTCTTGGTGCATTGGCATCTACCACATTACCATCAGGGTCAATTAAAATAAATCTGGGAATACCTCTTATTTGATAGCCTTGAACAAAATCTGATTTCCAATCCTTATCAGCTAATAATTGAATACCACCCATATTTTTTTCAGCAATCATTTTTTTCCATCCCTCAACAGAGGCTGCTTTTTTTGCTTCGGGAGTTTCTCCTTTATATCCTCTACCATTATCAACAGAAATACTTACAAACTCAATGTTTTTGTTATGATACTTTTTTTCAATTTCTTGCAAAAATGGAATTTCTCTTTTGCATGGTCCACACCAAGTAGCCCAAATATCAACATATACATATTTTCCTTTTAAATCACTTAAAGATGTGGTGCCACCTTTATAATTTTGATAGTTCTCAAAAGTAGGAGAGGGCTTGCCAACAAAATCTGCATACTGATTAGCCATGGCTTTTTGTTGCTTATATACATTTAAAAGACCTTCTTCTAATTTATTAAAACTAGCTGTTTCATTTGCAAAAACTGTAGAATCTACTTTTTTTGAACTTTCTAATAATTCAATAAAGCTTTTTTTGGCATCTGCTACTTTTACTTTAAAAGTTTCTTCTTCTAAATCTAATAAATCAGGCGTTAATAGTTTTTCTTGTAAAAGTGCTTTTTTAGCTAAATAGTTACTAGTTTCAGAACCTTTTCCTGTATAGGTTATAGTTTCATCAAACTCTTTTGTGTCTAGAGTTAAATTAATGTTGGCATCATTTTCAAGAAATAAATTGGTAGACTCTTTACCATCAAAAAGATTAAAAATTCCAGCTTTAACTTTTAAGGTATCTTTAAAAGTGCCATCTTCATTAACTTTAATTGTTTTTGAGTAATCTCTAGATCTTACAACTAAAGAGTCACTGTTTTTATTTGTTATTTTACCAGATAATGTTACATAATCTTTAGGTTCTTGTTTACAAGAAACAAGCGCTAACACAAATAATACTGAAAGTAGATTTTTCATTAATAAAATTTTAATTTTTACCAAAAATAACTATTTATTGTACTTATAACATCAATTTTTGTTTATAATTAACATTTGGTTATGTTAAAACAAAATTGATGATTTTTATAATTTAAAAACTAATTTGTTGTATTCTACAGTTTTTGGAATAATATTTAAAGATAATAACTCTTTTTGTATTTTATTTACGGTTTTTTCATCAATAACGTTTTGAGACCATTCTGTTAAGCCTAACCATTCTTGAACATCTTCTAGTTTTTGTTCATATCTGTTAGCTATGGTTTTATCTATACTAGGTATGTGTTTAAAGTCTTTAGTGGTATTGTTTATAATATTGAGAATAGTTTTTAAAGTGTCTTTTTCGTTTTCAATAAAATCTTCTCTAACAGCAATTACAAAACAAGGCCATGGAGTAGGGCAATCACCTACACTTCTAAAGGTGCCATTATCAACTAAAGGTTTTGTGGTGAATTTTTCCCACATAAAATAATCGGCAGTACCGTTTTTTAAACCTTCAACTGCACCATCTAAGTTTTTAATAACTTCAAAATTTAAATCTTTTTCTAAATTCCAATTATTGTTTTTGGCATTTATGTAAGCCATTAAATGAGAACCAGATCCATATCTACTAATGGCTGCTTTGGTTCCTTTTAAACTTGCAATAGAATTATATTTTGAGTTTGCAGCTACGTGTATGCCCCATATTAATGGCGATTTAACAAATGTTTGTACTATTTTACTAGGGTTTCCTGCTATAATATCTTTTATGATACCTTCGGTAAGAATAACGGCTATATCAATATCCTTTTCTCTTAATGCTTTACACATTGCACCTGTGCCTCCATAATAATCATGCCACCTTAAGTTAATACCTTGGTCTTTATATTCGCCATTTTTCAAGGTTAAATACCAAGCTAAATTGAAGTGTTCTGGTACACCACCTATATTTACGTTCTTCATATTAATTTATCTATTCTACAATTTTGTTTAGTGTATAAGTAATGAGCTCTTCAACTGCTTTAGATGGATTTTTACTAAAATTACCTGTAGCTCTATTTGCAATTATAGCATTGAGAGAAACAGCATGATGCCCCAATAATTTTGATAAACCAAAAATGGCTGAAGTTTCCATTTCAAGGTTAGTAATTTTGAGACCGTTGTAGTTAAAAGTATCCATATTATGATTTAACTCAGGGTCATGAACAGGTAATCTTAGTACACGCCCTTGCGGGCCATAAAAACCACCCGCAGTAGCTGTCATTCCTTTGTGAGTTTCATCACTTTCCAGTCTTTTTTCAAGAGTGCTACTATTTTTAACTACAATTGGTTTTGCTTTATTGCTATCCCAATTAGTTTGTTTTATAAAGGCATCTTCAATATCGGGGTTTTTTATGTCATTTATTTGATAATAATGTAGCATACCGTTTAAGTCTAGTCCGTATTGACTTAAAACAAATGCATCTACAGGAATTTCTTTTTGAAGTGAACCTGAAGTACCAACTCTAATTATATCAAGACTTGTGAGTTTCTCTTTTGGCTGTCTAGTTTCCAAATTAATATTAACTAGCGCATCTAGTTCATTTAAAACAATATCTATATTATCTGGACCAATACCTGTTGATATTACAGAAATATGCTTGCCTTTATAATATCCTGTATGTGTTTTGAACTCACGTTTTTGAGTTTTAAACTCAACGGAATCAAAATGTTTTGAAATTTTATCTACGCGGTTTTGATCGCCAACAAAAATGATAGTGTTAGCAATGTTTTCGGGTTTTAAGTTTAAATGATAGACACTCCCGTCTGGATTTAAAATGAGTTCAGATTCTTTAATGGGCATTTATTATGGTTTTTACCAGTTTATTTTCTTTTGCATTGAATTGGAAATCTAATTTTTTTACACCACCAAAAATGGTTTTATCATTTATTTCGGCAGAAAAATTATATTGCTCTAACAAGGCTTCATACCCTTTTCTGTTTAGTTTAATGCTTTTTTCATCTTCATGGTAAAATATAGATAGCTGGTCTATAATTCTACCTAGTTGCATATCGCTAAACCCGTAAAACCCTTGATAGTTAAGCGCATAACCCAATAAGTGGTGCTTAGATTTAATGGTGTTTTTATTAATTATTCCTAGAATATTTTTCTCTAAGGTACTTAATCCACTTTTACTATCTGGAAATCGTTCTAAGTGTGCTTTTAAACAATTACTTAAATAATCAAACGACGAACTTTTAACAATAAAGGGTTTAAATAAATTATGATCTTTACCATTGTATATTTGCCAAAGTGTTTCGGCTAATTCAATATCATCTTCACTTAACCTAATCCTGTTGTTATAATGGTTTTTTAATTGTTCAGCATTTAACTCTGATAACGCTTTTAAGTTTTTACTACCTTTAACAAAACCACTGCAAACCAAATAAAGCGGAAGGTTAATATGCTTTTGCTTAATAAGACTTATTACTGCAATAAGGTTAATATGGCAAAATAAATCGTATTCAAACCAAAGAATTATTTCAGAAACATCTTCAAGATTATCTAGTTTATTTATTTCAGTTTTAAAAGCATCAACATCTAAATATACATTATAAGTTGCGCTAAAAAAATTAGTTCTAGCTTTAAAAAACTCTTTAGATAAGATATTTACATGAGTTGGCCCTTCACAAAGCATTTCATGCCATGTGATAATATTTCCTTTGTAGCCATAATCATTAAGGTAATTAGTTAAAACACTACCGTTAGTAATATGCAGTTGACTTTTTTTCATGCTTAGCCACCAACACGTTTTACTTTAAACCCTTTGTTTTTTAAAATATCCATTATTTTATCTCGGTAATCTCCTTGAATAATAATTTTATCATCTTTAAAACTACCACCAACGCTTAATTGCTTTTTTAAATCTTTGGCTAATAGTTTAAAATCTTCTGTAGCACCAGTATAGCCTTCTAAAATAGTAATGGGTTTGCCTTTACGTTTTTCGTATTTGCAAATAATTGGATCATCTTGAATCCAGAGGTTGTCACTTTCATTAATATCTTCTGAAGTGTTTTCAGAAACATGGTCTGGAAATAAATTTTTAAGTTGATCTTGTAAATCCATTTTTTCGGTAGTATTTTTAAAGCAAGCAAGCAGTGATGTTTATTTTGTTTGATATTAGAGACTGCAATCCTTTTTACTTTTTAATTAAGCCTAATTCAATTAAACGCTCTGTTAAAAACTCGCCAGCAGTAATGTCTTCAAATTGTTTTGGGTTATTTTCATTAATACAGCCTTCTAAAACATCTAATTTCATATCGCTAATTGGGTGCATAAAAAATGGAATAGAATATCTTGATGTGCCCCAAAGTTCTTTTGGCGGATTTACAACACGGTGAATAGTAGACTTTAATTTGTTATTGGTATGTCTTGATAACATATCACCAACATTAATCATTAATTCATCGGGTTGTGCTATGGCGTCAATCCATTCACCTTTATGATTTTGAACCTGTAAACCTCTTCCTTGAGCGCCCATTAAAAGCGTGATTAAATTAATGTCTCCATGAGCTGCTGCTCTTACAGCTTCTTTAGGCTCTTTGGTTATAGGCGGGTAATGAATGGGTCTTAAAATAGAGTTTCCGTTAAAAATATATTCGTCAAAATAGGTTTCTTCTAACTTAAGGTGTAATGCTAAAGCTCTTAAAACGTATTTTGCTGTTTTTTCAAGCATTTTATAGGCCTCTTTACCAACCTTGTTAAACTCTGGTAATTCTTCAACAATAACATTATCTGGGTATTCTTTTTTTAGTTTCTCATTGTTTTCTACGTATTGCCCAAAATGCCAAAACTCTTTTAAATCACCTTCTTTTTTACCTTTAGCACTTTCTTTTCCAAATGAAACATAACCACGTTGTCCACCAATACCAGGGATTTCATATTTCTGTTTTGTTTCTAATGGTAAGTCAAAAAATTTTTTAACCTCTTCATATAATTTTTCAACCAAAGCATCATCTAAAAAATGCCCCTTTAAAGCTACAAAACCTATTTCCTCATAGGCTTTTCCTATTGCATTTACAAAGCTTTGTTTTCTAACGGCATCACCAGAAACAAAATCTTCTAAATTAACACTTGGAATAATATTCATGCTATATAATTTTAATAGTGAGTTTTACAAATGTACAAAAACATAGAAAAGTTTACAGCTATTAATTAAGGCTTCGTTTTAAGTTAAGTTTACTTTTTATGGTATATTTGATAGTTACTCTTTAATTAAATATGAACCACAATTTTTCTTTTAGGGCTTTAGAATATCATACTGATAATATTGATAAAAAAATATTAATACAGTTATATAAAAATATGCTAAAACCAAGGCTAATTGAAGAAAAAATGTTGGTGTTACTTAGGCAAGGTAAAATAAGTAAATGGTTTTCTGGAATTGGTCAAGAAGCCATTTCGGTTGGTGTTACTATGGCGTTGCATAAAGATGAATATATTTTGCCAATGCATAGAAATTTAGGTGTTTTTACAACTAGAGGTATTCCTTTATACAGGTTATTTGCCCAATGGCAAGGAAAAGTGTTTGGGTTTACTAAAGGTAGAGATAGGTCTTTTCATTTTGGCACTCAACAGTATAAAATTGTAGGTATGATTTCGCATTTGGGTCCGCAACTAGGTGTGGCTGATGGCATTGCACTTGCTAGTAAGTTAAAAAATAAAAGTCAGGTTACGGCTGTATTTACTGGCGAAGGAGGTACAAGCGAAGGCGATTTTCATGAAGCTTTAAACATAGCCTCGGTATGGCAACTTCCTGTATTGTTTTGTGTTGAAAATAATGGTTATGGTCTTTCTACACCTACTAGCCAACAGTATAATTGTAAGGATATTGCTGATAGAGGTTTGGGTTATGGAATGGAATCTCATATTATTGATGGTAATAATATTATTGAAGTTTATAAATCTATATGTGAATTAGCCGAAAGTATTCGTAAAAATCCACGACCAATTTTAATAGAATTTAAAACTTTTAGAGTGCGTGGACACGAAGAGGCTAGTGGTACAAAATATGTGCCTGAAGATTTATTAGATACTTGGACCAAAAAAGATCCTATTGAAAACTATCTGAATTTTTTAAAGGAAACCGATGTTATTAATGAAACATTAGAAGTACAATTTAAAACTGAAATTACTAATGAAATCAATGAACATTTAGAGACTGCTTTAAATGAAGGTGATATTATACCTAATATAACTAATGAGTTGAATGATGTATTTAAACCATTTGATTATCAAGAGATTAATAATAAGTTAAAAACTTGTAATGTTAGATTTGTTGATGCTATATCTGAAAGTTTAAAACAAAGTATGGAGCGCCATAATGATTTAATAATTATGGGGCAAGATATTGCAGAATATGGCGGTGTTTTTAAAATTACCGAAGGTTTTGTTAATCAATTTGGTAAAGATAGAGTAAGAAATACGCCTATTTGCGAATCTGCTATAATTGAAACAGCTATGGGTTTATCTATTGCAGGTATGAAAGCTGTTGTTGAACTTCAGTTTGCAGACTTTGTGAGTTCTGGATTTAATCCGGTGGTGAATTATTTAGCAAAATCTTATTATAGATGGTCTCAAAACGCAGATGTAGTTTTACGAATGCCTTGTGGAGGAGATGTTGGAGCAGGACCGTTTCATTCACAAACTAATGAAGCTTGGTTTACAAAAACACCTGGTTTAAAAGTGGTTTATCCAGCATTTCCTTATGATGCAAAAGGCTTATTAGCAACAGCTATTAATGACCCTAATCCGGTGTTATTTTTTGAACATAAAGCACTTTATAGGAGTATTCGTCAGGAAGTTCCAACAGATTATTACACATTACCTTTTGGTAAAGCTTCTCTTTTGAAGGAAGGATATGACATTACCATTATTTCCTTTGGAGCAGCTATACATTGGGCTTTAGAAACTTTGGATAAAAATCCCAATATTTCAGCAGATGTAATTGATTTAAGAACGCTTAAGCCCTTAGATACTGAAACTATCTATAATTCCGTTAAAAAAACAGGAAAAGTCATTATTTTGCAAGAAGATACGTTATTTGGTGGAATAGCTAGTGATATATCGGCTTTAATTAATGAGCATTGTTTTGAGTTTTTAGATGCACCAGTTAAACGGGTAGCTAGTTTAGATACACCAGTTCCTTTTGCAAAAGCTCTGGAAAATCAATTTCTACCAAAAGATAGGTTTGAAACTGAGTTAAAATTACTTTTAGCATATTAAAATGAATATATATTTAGAAGCTTTTATAAAAGCATTTTTTAATTCTGTGAATTGGACATGGAATTCAATAATTTTTAATGTGCCTTGGTACAATAATTTCTTTTGGGGTTTAATTGTTATTTCAATAGCTGTATGGCTGCTTGAAATTGCATTTCCTTGGAGAGAGGAACAAGCTATTTTTAGAAAAGATTTTTGGCTAGATGGGTTTTATATGTTTTTCAACTTTTTCATTTTTACTATTATTATAAGTGGGGTTTATGGTATTTTAGAAATATTATTTTCCAAAATAGGCCTTACAATGGCATCTTTTCAATTAATAGACCTTGCTTCTTTACCAGTTTTTTTAGAGTTACTTATTTTCTTTTTAATCTTAGATTTTGTGCAGTGGTTTACCCACGTTATGTTACATAGGTTTGAGTTTCTTTGGCGGTTTCATAAAGTACACCACTCTGTAAAAGAAATGGGATTTGCGGCGCATTTACGTTACCATTGGATGGAGAATGTTTTATACAAACCTTTAAAAGTATTTGCTGTAATGTTAATTGGTGGTTTTGAACCCCAACAGGCATTCATTATTCACTTTGTAGCTATTTCAATTGGGCATTTAAACCATGCTAACATAAAGTTAACTTATGGTCCGTTAAAGTATATTTTTAATAATCCTGTAATGCATTTATATCACCATGCTTACACGTTACCTAAATCGCATAAACATGGTGTAAATTTTGGAATTAGTCTCAGCCTGTGGGATTACATTTTTAAAACCAACTACGTACCAGAAAATAGTGGTAAAATTAAATTAGGCTATTCTGATGATTATAAGATGCCTAAAAGCTTTTTAGGACAACTTTTTTATGGTTTTAGAAAAAAAGACTAAGTGTTTTACCTTTTTTCAGCTTCAGAAAGTATAAAAGAGCTACGCTTCTATAAGGGGCTTTAATAAATCCTTATAAATAAATTATAAACTAGTGCGCGTATCGCTTAGAACCTTTCCATAGTGTATCATTAGAATATTTAAAGTTAATATATCTTCTGGAAGGTAATAGGTTTTCTTGAGTAAGGTTATTTAAATGGTTTGATATCTTAATAACTGTTCGCATTTTATTTTGATTGATTAATTGATTGTTTTTTTTTAAAGACGCTACTTATCTGTAACGTCTTTTACTGTTCCAATGGTTACTTTTAGTGTTACCTAAAGTTCCTGAAATTTGATTGTTGTTTAAAGTTCTCATAATTGTTTGTTTTTTTATTGATTATACCAAGTAGACGACCATGAATTAAATTTGTTACAGTACTATGTATAACAAAGTAGTAATTTAACAGATTTTAACAATTTTACATGCATAAACAGGGTAGAAGTGACGTTTAAAATAAGCTTAGGAATGGTTTTTGTGTTAAATGAATACAAATATTTATTAGTTTTTAAGAGAATAAAATATCTTTGAAACGTTATTGATGATAGATTATCATTGTTATGAATCCAAAACATTTAAAAACATATTTATCAATTTTTGTTGTATTAGTTTTTTCAATGTCAATGTTTGCTCAAATTGATTCAAAGAAAAAAACAGTATTAATACAAGCTGAAGAAAATGAAAATGACTCTTTAGATGCTTCTCCAACTATACCTTCTAAACCGCTTTTTAGTGGTGATTTGGGTGGATTAGGTACACCAAAGGAAACACCAAGTTTAAAAATGCCCAAAAAGGAGTTCTCTATGTTTGAGCAAGAAGAATTTGGTAATCCCGGAGAATTATATGTTGACAGATTAAAAAAACATGAAAATAGTATTAAACAGTCTGAAGGTTTAGGAACCAAGGGTAGTAAAGTTGATGTGTTTTTTGGAAACCATCGTACCAAGTCTAAGCATGTACGTGTTTTATATAGAGATTATGGCTTAGAAGATGGTGATTTAGTAAGAGTTTCTGTAAATGATGAAATTATAGAGTACAGAGTGTCTTTAACCAACTCATTTAAAGGTTTTAAAATAGAACTAAAAGAAGGCATTAATGTTATAGAATTTTTAGCTATAAACGAAGGTTATGCACTTCCAAACACAGCACATTTTAGAATAGTTGATGATAATAATAACCTTGTAGCTTCAGATCTTTGGGCTTTATCTGTAAATGTTAAAGGAACAGTACATGTAATTAAAGAATAATTTAACTTACAATTTTATCAATTAAATTAAGTTCTTCTGTAGAAAATTCTAAATTATCTAAAGCTTTTAAATTTTCTTTTAATTGATTAGCCGAACTTGCTCCTAAAAGTACCGATGCTACTTGTGGTTGCCTTAAAATCCAACCAATGGCCATTTGAGATAATTTTTGACCACGCTCTTGTGCAATAGTATTTAGTTTTACAATCTTTTCAAGGTTGCTGTTTACAGTATCACTATTTAAATAAGACATGTTTTTAGAAGCTCTAGAACCCGCTGGTATGCCTTTTAAATACTTATCGGTTAACATGCCTTGTGCTAATGGTGAAAAAGCAATACAGCCCACACCATTCTTATCAAGAGTATCTAAAAGTCCGTTTTCAACCCAACGGTCAAATATAGAATAGCGCGCTTGATGTAAAATAAAAGGCACATTTAAATTTTTAAGAATAATAGCAGCTTCTTGAGTTTCTTTAGGCTGGTAATTAGAAATACCAACGTACAAAGCTTTTCCTTGACGAACAATATCGGCTAAAGCTCCCATAGTTTCTTCTAAAGGGGTATCAGGGTCTGGTCTGTGGTGATAAAAAATATCAACATAATCTAATCCCATTCGTTTTAAACTTTGGTCTAAACTTGCAATTAGGTATTTTCTTGAGCCCCAGTTGCCGTAAGGCCCCGGCCACATATCAAAACCTGCTTTTGTAGCTATAAACAATTCGTCTCTATAACTCTTAAAATCTTGTTTAAAAATAGTGCCAAAATTTTCTTCTGCTGAACCATATGGTGGACCGTAATTGTTAGCCAAATCAAAGTGAGTAATACCTAAATTAAAGGCACAACGCATAATTTCTCTAGCGTTTTGAAGACTGTCTATAAACCCAAAATTATGCCATAACCCCAAAGAAATGGCAGGGAGTAATACACCGCTTTTTCCTGTACGGTTGTATTTCATGGTGTTATATCTGTTTTGTGATGCTTTGTATTCTGTTACACCAGATTTATCGTTGATTTGCATAACTTTAAATTTAGAGTACTAATGTATTAATTAGTTTAAAATTGAAAAATAAAAAAAGCCTTTAAAGTTAACTTTAAAGGCTTTTAAATAATTTTAAAAAATAATAATGCTAATCTTTAATGGGTTGTTTCATGTTTTTATTTAAATGTTTTGCAAAAAAGCCCATCATTGCTTTGTATAAAGCTATACTGTTTTCTTCTTTGGCAAACCCATGACCTTCGTTGTATTTAACCATATAGGGTACATCAAACCCTTTAGCTCTAAGCGCTTTAACTATTTGGTCAGATTCGTCAATGTTAACTCTGGGATCATTAGCTCCTTGTGCTACAAAAAGTGGTTTTTTAATTTTATCAATTTGAAATGCAGGAGACACTTCTTTCATAATTGCTTTTTCTTCAGGAACATCTTCATCATACCAAATTTCTTTAATTATTTTTAAATAGGGTTTCCAGTAAGGAGGGATAGTTTTCATAAAAGTGAAAATATTAGACACGCCAACATAATCAACTCCACAGGCATATAAATCAGGTGTTTTAGTTAAACCACGTAATACTGCGTAACCGCCATGACTTGCTCCGTAAATAGCTATATTGTCTTTATCTACCCAACCTTGGTCTATTACATATTGAATTCCATCTTCTACATCATCCATAGCTTTTCTTCCAATTTGTTTAAAACCAGATTCTAAAAATGTTTTACCATATCCTCCTGAAATTCTAAAATTTACCTGTAGGGTAGCATAACCTCTACTAGCAAATAACTGTACTTCTGGATTGAATCCCCAAGAATCTCTAATTCCTTGTGGCCCACCATGAGGATTAACAATAAGCGGTACTTTTTCACCGTTTAGTGCTTCTTTAGGTAAGGTTATATAACCGTGTAAAGTTAAGCCGTCTCTACTTTTAAAAGTAATAGGACGCATTTCGGCCATATCACTTTCTTTAAGATTTGGCATTAAATTATATAGCAACTCAAATTTATCTTTAGCAGGATCATAAGAGTAGTAGGTACCATATAATTTATCACTTTGAATAAAAAACAAGTATTTACTTTCATCATCAGTAACATCGGCTACTGAAATGTTGTAACCAGGGAATTTATTATTTAATTTTTTGTAAAGTTTTTTTGCGTAATCACTAACAGGTACTATAACTTTTTTTTCACCTTCATAAGAAAAATAATCTAATTCATAGCCTCTATGCCTTGATAAACTTAGTCCAGAAACATCGTATTCTTCATGAGAAAATAGTTTTTTAATGACTTTATCTTCTTTTAAATCATATAAAAAAATCTGTGTTTTATCTGTTTCTAAATTAGAAACAACGTAAGCTTCATGCGGATTGTTTGAAGCATAATTAAAAGAAGCAATACTAAAACTATCTTTCCAGTTTAATTGTTTTTTTAGTTCATAATTTTCGCCATCAACTGTATAATAAAAATCCATATTAACACCATCTCTCATTTTAACAAAGCCACGTAGGTTTCCGTCTTTATCAAAAATATAACTGTTTATGGGGTTTGCTGCATCTTCATTTTTATATAGTTGTTTAAGCTCTCCTGTTACAATGTTTATTTTATAGGGTTCAAATATTTGAGGATTGTTTTGGTTCATTGAAATAATCATATGGTCTTTATCTTCTTTTAAACCATTAAGAATATTTACTTTTACACCATCAAAAGGCGTTAATTCTTTTTGGTTTGAACCATCTATGTTTACAGCAAATAAATGATAATCTTCATTTCCGCCTTTATCCATAACATATACCAATCTATTTTCATTTGCCCATCCAAAACCTCTAATTAATTCTTCTTTTTCTTCAATAACCCTTTTAATTTCACCTGTTTTTAAGTTTTTTACATAGACATGGTTTTTGGCATTTTCATCTTTTTCTCTGTAGGACATATAATTTCCATTGGGAGATAAATTGAATGATCTTGCTTTAGGTCTTGCAAAATAATCTTCAACAGAGTATTTGTAGTTGGTAGCATTCCAATTAGACAATTTTTCTAATTCTTCATCTGAAGTAGGTAACGATGTGTCTCCTGGAAGTGTTTTCTCTGTTTTAGTAAGTGTTAGAGGAAATTCCATACCGCTTTGATAAAAAGTACCACTTAAACTAGTTTGTTTTAAAGTGGCTACATATTTAATGCCTGCTTTAGTGAATTTAATAGTTAGTGTGTCATTTACAAAGGTTGTTTCATCCATAGGGATTCCGGTAGCTCCTTGAGATGGACTATCCATAGTGGAAGTGAATCCGTCATCAGTGGTTGTTATATCAAAAACTAAAGGAATCTCCGTTCCTTGTACAGATAGTTTTCCTTTCCAAGAGCCTGTAATGTCTTGTGCGTTTACTTGTGTTGCCATAGCTAAAAATAAAACCGCAAGAATAGTTAATTTTAATGTAATACGTTTCATTATATTAAATTCATTTAATTAAGTTAAAAAATAAAGCTGTTATTAGTTAGATGAAAAATAGTAAATTTTGTTACAGAATTTACTTAAAAATCATTGTTTTTTGTTGTTTAGCTGTAAGTTTCATTTAATTAAGTAATCAATTTACCTTTTTATCATGTTGTTTGTATTGTTTAGGTATCAGCTTAATAACATACAATTATTACAAAATTTAACTAGCCGTTAATAATCTTTTATATTTTTTAGGCTAAACATTCGGTATAAACGCTTTAAGGTGTTATTTTTGCAGGCGTCAAAATTGTTTGCATGTCCGTATCTCAAATAGAATTAGCAGAAAGAAAAACCGGTAAAGACCTTTATAGTTATCAAAAAGGTGCTATTGATAAAATTTTTAAAAGTTTTGATGAATCGCCTCCAGATTATCATTTATTATATCAATTGCCAACAGGGGGAGGAAAAACAGTTATTTTCTCTGAAATAGTTAGGCAATATCTAAAAACCCATAAAAAAAAGGTTTTAGTAATGACACACCGTATTGAGTTGTGTAAGCAAACTTCAAAAATGCTTACAGAATTTGGTGTAATAAATAAGGTGGTAGATAGTAAGGCAGATTTAAGTGATCAAGCAGATTATAGCTGCTTTGTAGCAATGGTTGAAACCTTAAATAACCGGTTAAATGATAATAAATTAGATATTTCTGATATTGGACTTGTTATTATTGATGAAGCTCATTATAATTCCTTTACAAAGCTATTTAAATTTTTTAGTCAGTCATTTATTTTAGGAGTTACAGCTACACCACTAAGTTCTAGTATTGAATTACCAATGACCGA
This sequence comes from Seonamhaeicola sp. S2-3, assembly GCF_001971785.1. Lineage (NCBI taxonomy): Bacteria > Pseudomonadati > Bacteroidota > Flavobacteriia > Flavobacteriales > Flavobacteriaceae > Seonamhaeicola > Seonamhaeicola sp. S2-3. The sequence goes on from NZ_CP019389.1 coordinate 3,269,937, forward strand.
TAATTATGATGAATTAATTGTTGGAGAAAGTATAGAATCCTTAATTGAAAACGGATTTTTAGCTAGAGCCGAAATGTTTAGTTATAATGTGGGCTTAACGTCTTTAGTTGTTGGAGCTAACGGAGATTACACGGTAAAATCATCAGAAGATTTATATACCGATGACAACATGCTCTCAAAGCTTTTAAGAGCCTATGAAGAACGGTCAAAAGGAAAGAAAACCTTAATATTTAATAATGGTATTAATACTTCTTTACATGTTTATGATACCTTTAGAAGAGCAGGTTACCCTATTGCACACTTAGATAATACACACTCTAAAAAAGAAAGAGCCCATATTTTAAAATGGTTTAAAGAAACACCAGATGCTATTTTAACCTCGGTAAGCATATTAACCACTGGTTTTGATGAACCTACTGTAGAAAGTATTATTCTTAATAGAGCAACTAAATCTTTAACACTTTACTATCAAATGATTGGTAGAGGCTCTCGTGTTTTAGAAAATAAAAAAACCTTCCAAGTAATTGATTTAGGTAACAATTTTCACAGATTTGGCCCTTGGGGAGATAATTTAGATTGGCAACGTATTTTCAAATCTCCAAATTATTACTTAGATACTTTATTAAGTGATGAAGAATTAGAAAGCAATTTTAGATATGAAATGCCAGACGATTTAAGAGCTGAGTTTGGTAAATCGGAAGAAGTTTATTTTGATATTCAAAAAACCTACGTAGATTCTATTAGAGCAGGAGAGTCTTCAAAAGTAGTTTTAGAACGCTCCATTGCTCAACATGCTAAAATTTGTATTGAAAACAGTGAAGATGTTTATGATGCGCTTGCATTAGCCAAAAAATTGGGTGATGATATAGATTTTAGAATAGGGCGTTATACAAAATGTATAAGTAAAAGCACCTTTAATTTTGTAGAATGGTTAAAAGGTGAGTATCGAAAAAAACTAAATTCTTACTTGCGTACAAATTTTGATAAAGTCTTTGAGGAAATTCATGGATATCCTCCAGAAGATTAAAGTTATTACTGGCTAAAACTTAAATTTTGGATATAAAAAAAGCTTTAAAATTCATGCTGATAAGTACATTATCATTTGCATGCATGAATAGTATTGTAAAAGATTTAGTTCATATTAGTGCTTATCAAATAGTTTTTTTTAGGTCTATCTCTACGTTAGTTATTACAACTTCTATTCTATTAAAATATAACATATCCATTTTAGGAAATAATAAAAAGTTATTGATTATTAGAGGTTTGGTAGGAGTAACTTCTATGACTTTATTTTTTATGTCAACAAAATATTTACCTATAGGTACAGCAGTTTCCTTACGGTATTTAGCACCTATATTTGCTGCTGTTTTTGCAATTTTCTTTTTAAAAGAAAAAGTAAAACCCATTCAGTGGTTGTTTTTTACCATGGCTTTTAGTGGGGTTGTTATTTTAAAAGGGTTTGATACAAATATAGACACCTATGGTCTTTTACTTATTATTTGTTCTGCAATATTTAGCGGATTAGTTTATGTAGTTTTAAGTAAAATAGGAAAAAGTGAACACCCCGTTGTAGTTGTAAACTATTTTATGATTATTTCTGTTTTGGTTGGCGGTGTGCTTTCTATTAAAAATTGGGTAAATCCTGTAGGTATAGAGTGGCCTATGCTACTTGGCTTAGGTATATTTGGTTATTTTGGACAAATTTATATGACTAAAGCCTTTCAAACAGCAGTATCAACCAGTCAAATAGCTCCTTTAAAATACCTTGAAACTATTTTCACAGTGCTTTTTGGGGTATTTATATTTGCCGAAGTTTATTCGTTTTGGAGCATTTTAGGTATTGGATTAATAATTATTGGATTGGTATTAAACGCTCGTTTTAAGGAACGATCAAAAAAACTAAATAATGAGTAACCCCAATAAGTTTTCTATTGTAAATCCTGCAAAGTCGCCAGTATTTTACGGTTATATTGTACTTTTTTTTGGTAGTTTAGGGGTGTTAGCCAGTATTCCAGGGCAAACTGTAGGAGTATCTGTTTTTACAGACCCTGTTAAAGATGCTTTGGGGCTTACTAGAAATGAGTTTAGTAATGCCTATATGTTTGGTACTTTTTTGAGTTCTTTTTTTATAAGTAGAGCAGGGAAGTGGTTTGATAAATTTGGAGCACGTTATGTAGCATTTTTTGCGGCATTACTTTTAAGTGTTTCATTACTTTTATGCTCATTTTCTGCTAAAATAAGTAGTGTTTTTTCAGAGCTTTTAAATACCAAATCTTGGGTAGTACCATTTCTAGTAATAACTATTTTATTCTTTTTAATAAGATTTAGCGGGCAAGGAGTAATTACTATGTCTTCTAGAAACATGATTATGCTTTGGTTTGATAAAAACAGAGGAAAGGTCAATTCAATAAGTAGTATAGGAGTTTCGTTAGGGTTTTCTATGTCTCCATTAGTTTTTAATTATTTAATTGAAAATTATGGTTGGGAAAAAAGTTGGCAAATTCTAGCTTTAGTATTGGTAGTGTTTAGTTTTTTTATTATTCAATTTTATAGAGATAAACCAGAAGATTTTAATTTAAAACCCGATGGACACAGTGTTAATAATTCTAAAACAAACATTGTAAGTACTGTAAAAGATTTTACACTTACCGAAGCAAAAAAAACAAGAGCTTTTTGGATTATTGGTTTAATTCTAGCTTTTAATAGCTTTTTTATCACCGGTTTTACCTTTCATGTAGTATCTATTTTTGAAAGTCAGGGGTTTGAAAAATCACAAGCCATAGCCATATTTGTACCTATTTCAATTATTGCTATTATTATTTCTACTATAGCTAACATTTTAAGCGACTACATTAAACATAACATCTATGTCCTAATCATGATTTTTAGTGGGTTTTTAGCATCCATTGGCTTGTTATTATTATCAAAATCTATGGGTATATACCTTTTAATTAGTGGTTTAGGCGTTTTAGGTGGGTTGTTTGCAGTGGTAAATGCCGTTACATGGCCAAGGTACTTTGGACGAAAACATTTAGGAGCTATAACAGGTAAATCTATGAGCTTTTTGGTAATTGCCAGTGCCATAGCACCTACTATTTTTAGTTATTGCTACACTACTTTGGGTTCTTATAGCTTTATGAGTTATATAACTATAGCATATTTAATAGTACTAGGTATTGGCTTTATTAAGTTTAAAAACCCCCAATAAATGTAACTATTTTTAATTATAAAGTAAGTTTGATTTAGCACTACTATATTTGTACTTTTAACATCTTATTTTACAGGAAATAGACTATGATTTTTAAGACTCGAATCAATAATTTCAGAAGAAAAATAATGGGCTGTATAACAAAACATGTTGGCAGCTCTTATACAAATCCCCAACAGGGTGATTTAAAAGTAGAAGACATTAAAAATGTTTTAATTATCAGGCCCAATCATCGTTTAGGTAATCAACTTCTTTTAACACCCATAGTTCAAGAGGTTTTAAACACTTTTCCAAATTGTACGGTAGATTTATTTGTGAAAGGAGGCGTAGCACATCCTGTTTTTCAAAATTATAAAAGAGTTGATAAAATTATTAAACTACCCAGAAAGCCTTTTAATAACTTATTTAAATATGCTAAAAGTTGGGTGTCTGTTAAAAATAAAACATACGATTTAGTTATTAATGGTGATAAAAATTCTTCTTCAGGAAGATTATTAACCCAATCTGCTAAAGCAAAATTTAAATTATTTGGAGAATCAACTCCTGAAATTGAAAATAAATACTCTGATTATGAGCATATTTCTAAATATCCCATTTATAATTTACGATATTTTTTAGAGAAATTAGGTGTTGAAATTCCCAAAACTAAATTACCTTTATTAGACATAAAACTTACTGATGCTGAAATTGAAAACGGTAAAATAATATTAGATAATTTAATTAAAAACAATAAAAAAACTATTTGCATTTATACCAATGCCACGGGTAATAAGTGTTATTCTGAAGCATGGTGGGAAACTTTTTACAACCGTTTAAAAAAGGAGTACCCAAATTATAATATTATAGAAATGCTTCCTATTGAAAATATTTCAAAAATAAATTTTAAAGCGCCGCATTTTTACAGTAAAGATATTAGAGAAATGGGTAGTGTTTTACGTAATACAGCTATTTTTATTGCTGCAGATAATGGTGTTATGCATTTAGCAAGTGCTTCTTTAGTGCCAACGGTCGGCTTTTTTTCCGTAACCAACGAAAATAAATATCAACCCTACGGTAATGATAGCTTTGCGCTAAATACTAATAATACTAATATTGACGATTGGTTTAAGGCTATTCATGAAATTTTAGCTTAACCTTCTATTATTTCGCCTTTTCATTTACTACTTAAGCTCCCTAATTTGCAATAGATTTTTAAATGGGGCTTGATGTTTTTCTAAAATGAGTTATTTCATAAACAACCTTAAATGGAGGTTTTTTAAGTTTAGAATTTAGATAGTATGTATTCTTTTAAAAAAATGCTACAAACTTTTTAAAGGTTAGTATTATTTACAGAATATAATCTAAATGATAAGTAAAACTTGTTTTATGATATTAGTAATGAAAACAATTATTAATGATTTTAAGAAATGAGAGATGATTTTTTTTTAAATAATATTATATAAACTTATTTATAATTTCTTCTTTTTTTAAAGGATTAGTTGAAACTAAAAAAGATTTAAGTAAATAAACTGCAAGTGTGTGACATATCATGATTATGGTTACAAATGTTTTATTATAATGAAGAAACTCATTAATAATACTCAGGCTTACTTGAAAAAAACAAAACAAACCCGATGTTAATAACATGGTACCAGTCTTGTAATTGTATCCAATATAAATAAAAGCTATTGTAATAAGAAAAACTATTAAGCATATTGTAGCTGTAAAAACTAAAAACATAGTATTTCCTGGTAATACAGAAAATAGTAAATCAATTAATATATAAATAATATAACTTAATAAACCTACGGTTAAAAAAGTTGTAAAAGATAATATAGATTTTAACTTTTCTTTAGTTACATAACCACGTATTGCATATGTACTACAAATAAGGTATATAGTTGTAAGTATGGTTATGTAAATAAAATGAGTTTGAAAATCTAGAGAAGCTAGTACGTCCGACACTAATAAAACTAATAGTCCAAAAATGTACACAAAATTAGAATTATTTTTCTTTTGGTAAATATAGCTTAAACAAACACACACAATTGTAAGAGGCATTACATACACTAAATCTCTTTTTATAGAAATTATGCTAACAATGACAGAAATAAATAAGAACACAAAAAAAAGCAGGTCGAAAATATTCAAACCGCTTTTTAATTGTTTCATATGATTGGTTGTCATCATTAAGAATATAATAATAAATTAAAGATACATATATTTTATTCAATTTTAAACCTTTTTACTAACAGCATAAACACCCCAATCTGCAATAGATTGTACAACTGGAATTAACGTCTTTCCAAAATCTGTTAAAGAGTATTCTACTTTTAATGGTGGTTTAGAAGTATAAACTTTACGTTTTATAATACCATCTTCTTCTAAATTTTTAAGTTGTAAACTTAACGTACGCTCAGTTACTGTAGGCATTTCTTTTCTAAGCTCATTGTACCGTAATGTCTTATCAATAAGATGAAATATGATAACAGTTTTCCATTTTCCACCAATAAGTCCCATTGTTAAACTGGCACAACAAGGGTATTCTTTACCTTTAAATTTATACATAAACTTAATTTTAACTTATACAAAGGTATTATACTATCATTAATTATACAACTATACTTTTTATAGTTTATTTAACATTTTGTATAAACACCTATTATTACTGGTATTATCAGATGTTATAACCATTAAATTTTATACTATCATTTATGACCGTTATTGCACAGAATGTAAACTACCAATACTTTTGTAACTATACTTTTGATAGTATCAATTAAAACCATAATAAAAATCAATTAAAAATGAATTTAAAAGAAACATTAAATTGGAGATACACTACTAAAGAATTTGACCCAACAAAAAAAATATCTAAGGAAGATATGGCTCAAGTTAAAAGCTTGTTAAGAATGAGTGCATCAAGTGTAAACTTACAACCTTGGCATTTTATTATTGCTGAAACTGAAGAAGGTAAAGCACGTATAGCAAAAGGAACACAAGGTTTTTTTCATTTTAACGAACCTAAAGTAACTAATGCTTCAGCTGTTGTGCTTTTTTGTGCAAAAACAGATGCAGATGAAGAATATTACAAACACATTGCAGATGTAGATGATAAAAATGGACGATTCCCAAATGAAGACATAAAAAACGGATTTATAGGTGCTGTTAAAACATTTGCAGATATTCATAAATATGATTTAAAAGACTTACAACATTGGATGGAAAAGCAAGTTTATCTTAATATTGGAAGCTTTTTACTAGGAGTAGCAAGTTTGGGTATAGATGCTACACCAATGGAAGGTATTGATGTAAAAGCATTAGATGAAGAATTCGGGTTAAGAGAAAAAGGTTTCACTGCTTTAGTTGCCGTTTCTATTGGATATAGAGCAGCATCTGATTTTAACTCAACCGATAAAACACCAAAATCTAGATTGCCAGAAAGTGAAATATTCACTGAAATATAAATCATATTAAAACCATAGTGATGAAAAAAATTATAATGGTTGTTTTGTTATTCTTAGCAATTGGAGTAAATGCTCAAACACCAACAACAGACCATACAAAATCCAAAAACGAAGTTGTTACTACAGACAATGTAGAATGGGGCTGGCTAAATCCGTTGAGAGGTGATAAAAGTCCAGCTGCAGGAAAACTTTGGGGCGACCGTACAAAAAACGAGCCAGCAGGCTTTTTAGTGAAATTTAAAAAAGGATTTTCATCGCCACCACATATTCACAACATTACCTATCGTGGTGTCGTGATTAAAGGATTGTTACATAATGATGATGAAAACGCCGAAAAACAATGGTTGCCAGCCGGTTCGTACTGGCAGCAACCAGCAGGAGAAGCGCATATAACAGCAGCAGACGCTGAAGATAATATGGCTTTTTTAGATATTCAAGAAGGGCCATATTTAGTAAAACCAACGTCGGAAGCTTTTGATAATGGTGAGCGTCCAATTAATGTGGATAAATCCAATATGGTTTGGTTAAATGCTAACGATATAGAATGGGTAGCTTCAAAAAGTAATGTAGAAACTGCCTTTTTATGGGGAAGTCACGAAAAGAATCAACTACGTGCAACATTATTAAAATTATCAGCTGGTTTTAAAGGAAAAATTAAAAATTTGAGTCCGAATTTTAGAGCAGTTGTTATTTCTGGTAAAGTAACCCATCAATTTTCTAAAAAAGATGACGAAAATGTGTTAGAATCAGGTTCTTATTTTGGTGTAGAAGAAGGTGCTTCACCTCGTTTAAGTACAGATGTTGAAACAGTGATTTACATGCGTTCTAATGGTAAATTCAAAATAAAATGTAGCTGAAACCTAATGAAATATTTAATTAAAGTTTAGTTTGATTGATTGTTAATAGTAGAAAAAGCCACCAAATATGTAAATAGTATTTGTGGCTTTTTTTTTAACATAAGAAATAAATAATGAAGAAAACCATATTAATTACAGGAAGTACCGACGGTATCGGGAAACTTACGGCTTTAAAACTAGCCAAAGAAGGACATGATATATACCTTCACGGTAGAAGTGAAGAAAAATTAAATGCAGTCATTAACGAACTAAAAGAAGTTTCAAACAACCCAAACATCAAAGGTTTTGTAGCTGATTTTTCAAATTTGAAAGCTGTAACACAAATGGCTGAAAACATTAAAAATGATATTGAAAAACTAGATGTTCTTATCAATAATGCTGGTATTTATAAAACGTCATCAAGTAAAACTAAAGACAGTTTAGATATAAGAATGGCTGTAAATTATTTGGCGCCATTTATCTTAACAGAAAATATTATTTCCGTTTTAGAAAAAGGATTAGAACCCAGGATTGTAAATTTAAGTTCGGCAGCACAATCTACAGTTCAAAAAGGAGTATTAACAGGCAATGCAACTGTAAACGCCAGTGAAAGCTACGCACAAAGTAAGTTGGCATTAACCATGTGGTCGTTTCATTTTGCAAAACAACACCCCAGTATTACAACCATTGCTGTTAATCCAGGGTCGTTATTAAACACCAAAATGGCTAAAGAAGCCTACGGACAACACTGGTCGCCAGCTGAAAAAGGTGTAGATATTCTTTATGATTTAACCATGTCTGAAGCAAATAAAAACGAATCAGGCAAGTATTTTGACAACGATAAAGGAAGTTATAATAATGCACATCCTGATGCTTATAATGACGATAAAATTAAATTATTACTAACTTTAACCCGAACCATTATAAGTAATCAACGTTTTAAAATACTTATTTATATTTATTAATATGGCTAGAAATGAAATAGAACACCAGAAAAAATTACTAGAAAAATGATTGTAAACGCGGCATTGTAGCTTACAATAATAATCATAGGGATAGTGAATATATTAGAAAACAATTAGGAAAATTAAGTAAAGTATAATGCAAAAAGATATCCCAAATATTGAGTTTAATGCTAAAAAGCCTAACAATTCTGGTATAGAAATTCTTACCATTGAAAATTTAGCGGCTAGAAAAGATCTTGCAAAAGATCATCATCCAGAAAAAGCACATCAGGTAGCATTTAATATGATTGTGTATTATACCGAAGGAGAAAGCAAGCAACTGGTAGATTTTGTATGGCATCCGGTGAAAAAGAATACTATTATTCATATTTCAAAAGGACAAATAAATGCCTTTCAGTTTACCAAAGGTTTAAAAGGATACATATTATTGTTTACTGCTTCATATCTTCAAAAGCAAATCAATGCCTTGCCTAAAAATGAAATTGAAAGACTGTTCAATGCGCATTTATTTTCACCAATAATACAGGTGCCAGACGATTCTAATGTATTGCAGTATTTTCATTTATTATTTGAAGAATATACCAATTCAAAAGAAGATTACAGTCAAGAAAACACATACAAATCGTTACATTCTATCATATTTTCGAAGTTAGAACGCTTAAAGCAATACCAAACGTTTCATTTAAAACATTCTAATCAACTTCATACGTTTTTAAATTTTAAATCGTTGTTAGAAACACATTACAAAACCAGTAGGAATGCCGATTTTTATGCTGAAAAACTAAACATAACCTACAAACATCTTAATACCATTTGTAAGTCTATTATTGGTATTACAGCTAAACAATTTATAGATCAGTTTTTGGTTTTAGAAGCCAAACGCTTACTTGTAAATTCAGATATAAAAAGTACCGAATTGGCCTATAATTTAGGTTTTGAAGAACCAACAAACTTTGTAAAGTACTTTAAAAAACATACAGGATTTACCCCAAATTCATTCAAAAAACAATATATTTAGCATTTAGGTTCGATATTTACCATTTTTATATCAATATTTATCTTTAGCTAGGTCACGTTCGTTAATAGTTTTGATTAAAAATTTCAAAAATATGTCAGATGTAAGAACGTGCCCAACTTGTGGTGCAAAAGCAAAGTACAAAGTAAAAGAGGGTTTAGAAACTTTTACAGCAGTTCAAGATGAAGAGGCTTTTAAAAAAATAGGACAGATGAAAAAAGCCATGGAAAAGTTCAAAGCCAAAGCAGAAGCTTTAGAGAAAGAGTTAAATCAACTAAAGTCTCAACAATAGCATGACGTTAAAAAAAAAGGATTAGAATAATGGCATTAAGCACAACATATCAGCAAATAAGACAACAAACACTAGCATTTTGTAAACATTTAGCTATTGAAGATTTTTCAATTCAAGTAGTGCAATTTGCAAGTCCTGCTAAATGGCATTTAGCGCATACCACTTGGTTTTTTGAAACGTTCATTCTTAAAACTTACAGTGATAATTATAAGGTTTTTGATGCCGATTTCAACTTTTTATTTAATAGTTATTACAATAATGTTGGTGATCGCATATTGCAAGCCAACAGAGGTAATATGTCTAGACCAAGTATTGATAGAGTGTTTGAATACAGAAACTACGTAGATAAACACATGATGAGGCTTTTAAGTGAGGCAACCGATAAAAAGCTGTTAAGTTTGGTCATCCTTGGTTTAAATCATGAGCAACAACATCAAGAACTTTTGGTAACTGATGTTAAATACATGCTTGGTCATAATCCGTTATTTCCTGTATTTAATGCTGATTATAATTTAGTAAAAGATTACAATGCAAGTAACACCTCAGTAAACATAAAAGCAGGTAATTATACTATTGGTTATCAAGGTAATGATTTTTGTTATGATAATGAATTAGGTGTGCATCAAGTATACTTAAATGATTTTGAAATAAATAACCATTTGGTGACTAATGGTGAGTACTTAGAATTTATGAATTCTGGTGCGTATTCAGACTTTAATCTTTGGTTAGATGAAGGTTGGACATGGATAAACCAAAACAACATTAAAGCACCTTTATATTGGCATAAAAAAGATGGTGAATGGTACCAATATACCTTAGCTGGATTGCAAAAGATAGATCCGTTAGCATTGGTAAGTCATGTTAGTTTTTTTGAAGCTCAAGCGTTTGCAGAATGGAAAGGTATGCGATTGCCTACAGAATTTGAGTGGGAAATTGCTTCGCAAAAATTTGATTGGGGTAAACGTTGGGAATGGACAAACAGCGCCTATTTACCATACCCAAACTTTGTAAAAGAAAATGGGGCAGTAGGCGAGTATAACGGAAAATTTATGAGCAGTAAAATGGTGTTAAGAGGTGCATCTGTTGCAACGTCTAAAAACCATAGCAGACCAACGTATCGTAATTTTTTTAACCCAACACAACGCTGGCAATATACAGGAATTAGACTCGTAAAATAAATGACAAATACATTTAAAGAAGATGTTAGGCAAGGTTTAGAGCAAACTCTTAAAACATTGCCTTCAAAATATTTTTATGATAAAAAGGGCGATGCGCTTTTTGTGGAAATCATGAACTTGCCAGAGTACTATTTAACACGATGTGAGTTAGAGATTTTTCAAAACAAAACAAACGCCTTAATTGAGGCTTTACAGTTAAAAACCAATACACATTTTGAACTTATTGAACTTGGTGCTGGCGATGGATTAAAAACCAAACACTTGCTAAAAGCCTTAAAAAATCAACAATTTAATTTTGAATATATTCCTATTGATATTTCGACAAATGCGTTACAGTTATTACAACAAGATTTAAATAAAACTTTGCCAGATGTTGCTGTGACACCAAAACAAGGTGATTATTTTGAGGTTTTAGCATCATTAAAACACAATAACAAGCCAAAGGTCATTTTGTTTTTAGGCTCTAATATTGGTAATATGGAAGATGTTGTAGCGCAACAATTTATTTATAATTTAGGTGCTAATCTTCAAAAAAATGATATGCTTTTATTAGGCGTGGATTTAATAAAACCTGAAGACATTGTATTGCCAGCTTATAACGATTCTAAAGGCATTACGGCGCAATTCAATTTAAATATTTTAGAGCGAATTAATAACGAATTAGATGCCAATTTTAATTTAAATCATTTTGTACATCATCCAGAATATGATGAAAATATAGGTATTGCTAAAAGCTACATTAAGAGTACAAAAGCACAAACTGTAACTATTAAAGCTATAAATGCGTCGTATAATTTTAATGAAGGTGAAAAAATTCACACCGAAATATCTAGAAAATATAACGACAACTTAATTAAGAGTATTATTGCAAATACCGATTTTACCATAGAACATAAAATTTTAGACAGCAAAGCCTATTTTGCCGATTATATCTTAAAACGCCATCAACTATGAGTGATAGCAAACTAGTGGTTTTAGGATTAGGAAGTCGGTCAACAGCCTTTTATTTACAAGCACTTAACCAAGAATACAACACCAAATTTGGTGGTTATAGCACCTGTCCGTTAGTATTATATAACACTAATTTTCATGCTATAAACACTTTACTACCTAAACCTTCAAAAGCTTTAGAAACGGTATTGCAACCCGTGTTTAAATCTATTCAATCATTTCAAGCTTCGCATGTATTAATACCTAATATTACATTACACGAAACAATAGATGGTTTGTTAATTCCAGAACAAATTATCCACCCTATCCATCTAACAATAAATGCTATTAAGGCTAAACAATTAAAAAAAGTTGTGGTGTTTGGTTCTATATATACCATGACATCGCATTATATTAAAGATGCTTTTAATGCTCATAATATAGATGTTATTCTACCAGATGCATCAGAAATGCACTTGATTGATTCTGTAAGACAAGCAGTTTATAATCATACCGAAACAAAAACATTAATGGATTCATATTACAAGTTATGCCGTACTTACGCATTAAAGCATACCATTATTTTGGCATGTACAGAACTATCAATTCTTAAAGCGAAAAACAACGCTATTATTGATATGGCACAACTGCAAATAGAAAACACTATTAAACTGCTGTCTAAATAGGTTATATATTTACCATTTTTAGGAATGTATTCATCTTATTTTTAGACCAGTTATTACAGAACTTTGTATTCATAATAAACGATATAAATAAAAATTTTAAAATATTATGAAAATAGCAGTCACATCGGTAAGCGGACAATTAGGCGCAGCCATAGCAAATCAATTAATTAAAACCATAGGAAAAGCTAATGTGGTAGGAATTGCACGTACACCAGAAAAAGCGCAGCATTTAGGAATTGAAATTAGAAAAGGCGATTACAACAGTCGCGAACAATTTAACGAAGCCTTAGTTGGTATGGATGCTGTGTTGCTAGTTTCTGGTATGGATGCACCAGATAAACGTATTGAACAACACCGCAATGTTATTGAAGCGGCTAAACAAAACAAAGTAGCTAAAATTGTTTATACCAGTATTATTGGTGCCGAAAAAGGTTCAGCGTTTAGCCCAATAGTACAAAGTAACCGCCAAACAGAAACAGACATTAAAAACTCTGGTTTAGACTTTGTTATTGGAAGAAATAGCATTTACATTGAACCCGATTTAGAATACATTGATACTTATGTAAAAGAAGGAGAAATAAGAAATTCTGCCGGAACAGGCAAGTGTACCTACACTAGCAGAGAGGCTTTAGCAGTAGCTTATACCAAAATGCTTACAGAAGAAAAACATAACGGAAACACTTATAATTTAGCAGGCGAAGCCATTACGCAAGCAGAACTTGCAAATTATATCAATACAGTATATGGCACTAATTTAAGCTATAACGCTATTTCTGTTGATGCTTATACTAAAGAACGCCAAGAAGCATTGGGTGAATTTTTAGGCACTGTAATTGGTGGTATTTATGAAAGTATGCGCAATGGTGCTTATGATGTTAAAAGTGATTACCAAAAAGTTGTAGGTGAACCACATCCAAGTGCTTTAGAACTGATTAAAGCGTATAAAGCAACTTCAAATTAAGATAAAAATAAATGGTTTTGTTTCTTTAGAAGCAGAAATCAATTGTGTTTGATGGTTAATAGCAGGAAAGGCTACCTAAACGGTAGTCTTTCTTAAACTTATACAGGTAACAGAAACATACATCTAACTATTTTTTTTGTTAAAATTTATAAATAAACGTAACTAGTTACGTTTTTATTCTTACATTTGTGTAACTAGTTACGTAATTATGAATGATTTTTTAATAGCATTAGAGTATGAAGGCATTACAAGTAGATTAAAACGCTTAAGTGATACTTTACTATACAGCACTAAAGACTTATACAAATCTGAAGGTTTAGATATAGATCCAAACTGGAATTTAATATTTAGACTTCTACAAGAACATAGTGAATTAACCATAACAGAAATGGCAGATACTTTACAATTTTCGCATCCAGCAGTAATTAAGATTGTTAAGAAGATGAAAAAACGTGGTTACATAAATTCTTATGCAGATAAAGACGATAAACGTAAGCAGGTATTATCGTTAACCGATAAAGCGCATCAACATATAAAAACGTTTGAAGCCTATTGGACTGCAGGTACAGAAGTGGTAGAAGATCTTTTAGCCGACAGCCCTAATTTGCTAGACGAATTAACCAAAATTGAAGAAAAAGTAAACCAATTAGATTATAAACAACGTGTATTATTAAAATTAGAAAAGTGATGAATATACTCGCTGAAACTTTAGGTTACCTTGCAATTGCAGCAGGATTTTACGCTGTAACAAAAAAGGAAATGTCAGGATTTAGATTGTGGCATTTAATTTCAAGTTTCTTTTATGTTATTTATGGTGTGTTTTTGTATTCTGGTCCCTTAATTATTTCTGGTGCTATATTTTGTGTTATTCATATTCATCACTTACGAAAAATGAAACAAAAAAAAGACCCAAAAAACTTTGGGCCAAATTCAAAATGTTCGTCTTGTTAAAATTTACAATAAACGTTCGGCTATTTCTAACCAACTAGAAACTCTGGTGTAGCCTGTTTCGCCAACATTATGAGGCGAATTAAAGAGTAGGGTGTCGCCTTCAAATTTTTCAAGATTGTAGGTTCTATCATCAATTAATAAATCACCTCTTAAGATGAATTTATGACCACACATGATGCGATGTTCCCAAGTAATAAAAGGCATATACTGGTCTAACCAATCACTTTTTTCTTGTAATGAATTAGGGAATTGTGTAGCCGCAGTAGCTATATAAACCTCATGTTTTTTGTATAGCGCTTCCATAACCTGAATAGCATCTTTAATAGGTTTTAAATCTCTAAAAAAGCCTTTTTTATATGCATGTTGTAAGATGCTTTCTTTATGTGTTTCTGGTACGTTTTGCCATACTTCGCCAGATTCAATATGAGCAAGTGAAAGTTTTTGTTGGTGCTCTTTATTATATAACTCTATGTGCTTACCATAAGTGTCGGTAAGTACATCGTCCATATCTACAAATATTGTCATAAAAAAGTTTTAAACTAATTACGTTATTTTTTATTTTTTACAAAAGCTATTTTTCACATTTAACGGTTTAATAATTTTATTTTAATGCTTAACAAGTCAATTTATCGATGATTTTTGAGTTTCATAATTAGCACCTTTCTATTCATCGTAAATTTTTAACCTTCATAAGATTTTTTATTAAAGAACTATTTAATGTTCTAATTTTAAGCAAATTAATTTTTTAATCCATGAAATATTTAATAAAATCCCTAGGCTTATTTGTTTTTATGGCAAGCTGTTTTACAGTAGTTGCTCAAGAAACTTCTGATATTTTATCAGATATTCCTCAAGATTATAAAAAACGTAGTCCTATTTACGATTTTTCAGAAAAAAAGCTAAATAGTGTTGACACAATTCCTGATTTTGTTTCAAAGAAAAACAAACTTAAAATTACTGGAACTATTTATGAAAGCGATGGTGTAACACCAGCAAAAAATGTATTATTGTTTGTACACCAACCCGATGAAGATGGGAATTTTGAATTAAAAAGGGAAAACAAAAAACGCTATGTGTACCATAGAGGTTGGGTAAGAACCGATGAAAATGGTAAATACACGCTTTATACGTTTGTTCCTGGTAGTTATATTTATGGTAAAGAATTAAAACAAATTTATCCAATAGTTAAAGAACCTAATAAACCAGAATATAAAATTGAAACGTTTCTTTTTGATAACGATCCTTTATTAACAGATAAATGTAGAACAAAAGTAGAAGAAGTAGACCCACAAAGAATACTAAAACTTGATAAAAAAGAAGGTTTATGGGTTGCTACTAGAGATATTATTCTTGGTAAAGAAATAGAGTCTTACTAAAAATTATTAAACGCATTGTCAAGTAATTTTGAGGCATAGTCATATCCAATATTATAGGACTTTTCAATACCACGTTTATCTAAAACTCCAATAGAATCGAGATTTTCTGGCATAAAAAGAAGATTTGGAATGTGTAACTTACTTTTAACATTGGCGTGAAGCATTAATAGGTTAGCTCTTTGAGATAATTGCAATGAATTTTTAAGCATTCCTTTTTCAACTTCTTTAAAAGCTGTTGTATAGGCACCAATTATAAAATTAGATGTATCAATTAATGGCTCAATAGGGAAATTATTCATAATACCTCCATCTGCATAAAGTTGTCCGTCTATATTAACCGGACTAAAAACAGGAGGTAGCGCAGCAGAGGCTAGTACTTTTTGTAATAATTCGCCTTTATGAAAAAACTGAGATTGTCCGGTTTGTAAATTGGTAGCAACCACATATAATTGCTTTTTTAAACCTTCAAACTCATTTATTGGAAAATATTTTTTAAATGATGTAAAGTATTTATCGGTATCAAAAAGTCCTGGTTTGTATATAGTAAAATGGCTGTATTTAAATAAAGGGGTGTCTTTAAAAAAAGAAATCATATCTGATGGGCTAGTGCCATTAGCATAAAGTGCACCAACAATAGCTCCAGCACTAGCTCCAGAAACAATATCTGGGTGTATATCTCTTTCTAATAAAGCTTTAATAATACCAACGTGTGCCACCCCTTTTACACCACCGCCAGATAACACCAAACCTACTTTTTTTCCGGATAATATTGAACTTAAACTCATAGGTTTATAAAATTATTCAAAAAAAAATAAGAAGTTGTTTTTATTTCAATGTTTTTTCAATTTTAATACAATTTCAAAAAACATCCAACTTGTTAAATGTTACTATGACATTAAAAGCTTAGTATTCAATGTCATAATGACACAGTTATCCTTTATTGTTTATTCATAATAGTTAAAAGTTTTTAGTTAAAACCTAATAAAAATAGCTTGGTATTTTTTTTGAAAGAAACTAGTAAGCTATTCAAATTAAAATATTTTTTAAACTAATAAATGTAAAAGGTTATGAAGATTAAAAAATTGATTGTTTTTAAAATGTTATTGTTTTTTAGCTTATTAAATGGATTTGGACAAAATTTTTATGAGGTGTTAGAAGGGCCTATTCCAAATACCAAAAACCTTAGTAGTTTTACCATAAATATTATTGGTTACAATCAGGATTTTGTGATGGCAGAATGGGAAAACTATATTAACGAGTTAAATGGTTTAACATACCTTAACTCTGTATATAAAGGTGTTATAGATACTACAGTTAAAAATATTAAATTTCCTATCTTAAACAATCAAATTGTTAACTTGCACACAAGATTTTCTCCAAACAGTAGTTTAACAGGGATTTTGGTTTCTGTTTGGATTGAAAAGCAAGATGGCAGTTTTTTTTCTTCAAAAGAAAACTTAGATAAAGCCAAACAAATTAAAAATTGGCTTTTAGGCTTTCAAAACTGGATGCGACAAATTAATACCAGAATGATTTTAAACAAAAATAGCTTTAAACCAATAAGGCCTCCGTATTAATATCATTATTGTTTAATTAAAGAGTAGGTGAGTAGTAAATAGTGTTAAAACAGGCACAAAATCATGTTGTTTTCTTGTAGCTCCAAACGGCTAACCCATTCATAATTAATGCATACAGCAAGGTTTTTAATAACTGAGGAAGAATATCTATAAGTCCAGAACCTTTTAACATTACCATACGCATCACTTCTACAAAGTATTTTATAGGGTTAAATTCGGTAATCATTTGAGCCCATTTTGGCATACTTTCAATAGGTGTAAATAAACCACTCATTAAAATAAAAATCACGGTAAAAAACCAAGAAATAAACATGGCCTGCTGTTGGGTTTCTGTAAAATTTGAGATAAACAAACCAATACCTAAAACCACCAAAATATAGATAGAGGTGTATAAATACATTAGAGATAAGCTACCAAGCATTGGTACATTAAAAATGAGTTTTGCAATAGTTAAACCTATGGTTAACAATCCCATACCAATTACCCAAAATGGAAAAAGTTTACCAATAATAAACTGGCTTTTTTTAATTGGCGTTACATTAATTTGCTCTAAAGTGCCTATTTCTTTTTCTCTTACAATATTCATTCCTGATAAAAACAAAGTAATCATGGTTACTAATAAAACCAATATACCAGGAACCATATAGGTTTTATAGTTAAGTGTTTTATTGTACCAAAATAACGGAATGGTATTTATGTTTGAAACCTGTATTTGTTTATCAGAAACTTGAAATAAGTCTACTTTTATTTGTTGATTAAATTGTTGAATGATTTGCGAAACATAAACGTTTATTACACCAGCTGCAGCACCATCAATGGCATTAATAGTTACACCTAAACTATTGTGTTTGTCGTTTTGTAAATCGCGTTCAAAATAAGGTGGAATTTCTAAAACAACATCTACTTCACCTTTTAACATGGCGGAATTAGCTAGAGTTTCCGACGAAAAGTTTTTTAAAACATTAAAATACGTTGAGGCATTAAATTTTTCCACTAATGCTCTTGATGTTGATGTATGATTGTTATCTATATATCCAAATTTGATGTTTTTAATCTCAAACGTAGCTGCATTAGATAAAATAAGTAGTTGGAGTAGTGGCATTACAAAAATAATTGGCAGCATCCCTTTATTTCTAAAGATTTGCTTAAACTCTTTTTGTATGATGTATAAAATGGTTTTCATTATTATTCCAATCTAATTTTATATTTCTTCACACTCAAAGCAATAAAAAACACAGTCATACCCAATAAAATCAAGGTTTCTTTCCATATAAATTGCATGCCAACACCTTTTAGCATAATACCTTTAATAATGATGATGAACCATTTTGCAGGTATTATGTTGCTTATAATTTGTAAAGGTATAGGCATACTAGAAATAGGGAAAATAAATCCAGACAATAATATCACCGGAAGCATGAGCCCCATTAACGAAATCATCATAGCCGTTTGTTGCGTTGCAGAAACTGTTGATATTAAAATACCTAGCGCTAATGCCGTAATAATAAATAAAATACTCTCTAGCGCTAATAAAAATAAACTTCCTTGAACGGGCATTTTAAAAATAAAAATACCTAATACTACAATTACTATAGCATTAATAATTGATAGAAAAATATAAGGAAACACTTTACCAACAATTACCTGAATGGGTTTTAATGGCGATACCAAAAGGATTTCCATAGTGCCTAATTCCTTTTCTCTTGTAATAGAAATTGAAGTCATCATTGCAGAAACCAACATCAAAATAATAGTCATTACTCCAGGAACAAACATGTACACGCTTTTTAATTCTGGATTATAAACCATGCGTGTTTCTGGAATAATTTGGTAAGCTATTGTGATATCTTTATTTAGATGTTTTTGATAGTGCTGTAAAATAGCATTCACATAATTACTTATAGTGTTTGCAGTATTTGGGTCTGTGGCATCTGTTATAATTTGAACTGTTGCTTTATTTTCTTTAATAATATGTTTACTAAAATTTTTTTCAAAATTTAAAACAGCCTTTACATGTCCTTTTTGAAACACCGATTCTATATCAGATTCTTTATCAATGATTTGTTTAACACTGAAATACTTTGAGGCTGATATTTTATTGATGATTTCTGTTGTAGTAGCGTCTTTAGAATGGTCTAAAATAGCAATATCAACATTATTGATTTCATTGGTAATGGCGAAACCAAAGAGTAAAATTTGGGCAATAGGCATACCAAAGAGAATAAACAACGAACGTCTGTCTCTAAAAATATGGTAGTACTCTTTTTTTATAAAACCTATGAATCTTTTCATATTAGCCCCTTTTAATTTCCCCAAAAGGGAAAAACGTGTTACTTAAATCGTGTATGTAAAAATTATTCATTTCTTTAACTATCAGATTTTTAAAGCTTTTTTAATTCCCTTCCTTATGGAAAAGGTTAGAGATGGGCTATCTCGCCAATTTCAAAAACACATCATTCATATTATCTACATTAAACTGTACCTTCAATTTTTTTGGTGTATCTAGAGCTTCAATTTTTCCGTTTACCATAATGGAAACACGGTCGCAATATTCGGCTTCATCCATGTAATGAGTAGTAACGAAAACGGTTGTTCCTTGGTTGGCGGCTTTATATATTAACTCCCAAAACTGACGTCTGGTTATTGGATCTACGCCTCCAGTAGGCTCATCTAAAAACACAATTTTAGGATTATGAATTAAGGACACTGAAAAGGATAGTTTCTGTTTCCATCCCAATGGTAAAGCCCCAACCAATTTATTAGAAACACTTTGCAAGCCTAATTCTTCAATTAAGACATCTGATTTTTCCTTAATTAGCTTTCTAGACAACCCGTAAATACCTCCAAAAAAAATAATATTTTCTCTCACCGTTAAATCGTCATACAAAGCAAATTTCTGGCTCATATAGCCAATATTTTTCTTAATGTCTTCGGCATTAGAATACACATCAAATCCAGCTACATTAGCCTTACCAGAAGTTGGATTAGAAATGCCAATTAGCATTTTCATTGCGGTAGTTTTTCCTGCGCCATTGGCTCCTAAAAATCCAAAAATCTCACCTTTTTTAACTTCAAAAGAGATGGCATTTACTGCCGTAAAATCACCAAACATTTTGGTTAACTCTTCTACTTGTATAACGTTATTACTATTCATCATTTTGCTAATTCCATAAAGGTATCTTCAATAGTGGCTTTGGTTTTTTCTATATGTATATTTGATAAGTTTTTGCTTTCTAAATACAGTTGTAATTGTTTAGGATTAAAATCAGCTCTACTATCTGTATAATGCACAAACTCGCCAAAAGGGTACACACTATGATTGTGTTCATATTCATTTAAACTATTGATGAGCCTATACATATTATTGGCACTAACATTGTAAATTGGCTTTTGATAGTGCTTAACAATGGCTTTAGGCGTATCTATTTCCAAAATTTTTCCGTCTTGAATAAGTGCTATTCTATCACATAAAGCTGCTTCATCCATATAAGGTGTTGAAACCAAAATGGTAATTTCTTTTTGCTGTAAGCGCTTAAGCATGTCCCAAAATTCTTTACGCGATACGGGATCAACTCCAGTGGTAGGCTCGTCTAAAAAAAGTACTTTAGGTTTATGTATTAATGCACAACTTAAGGCGAGTTTTTGTTTCATACCACCTGATAGCTTTCCTGCACGACGGTCTTTAAACGGTTCTATTTGAACATAGATGTCTTTTATTAAATCGTAATTTTCTTCTATAGTAGTTCCAAAAATGGTTGCAAAAAAGTTTAAGTTTTCTTCAACCGTTAAATCTTGATACAATGAAAATTTCCCAGGCATATAGCCAACACTGTTTCTTATGTTTTTGTATTCTGAAACCACATTGTAACCAGCAACAGTTGCTGTACCCTTATCTGCAAATAACAGGGTAGTCAATATCCTAAATAACGTAGTTTTTCCTGCGCCATCAGGACCAATAAGCCCAAAGAGTTCACCTTTTTTAACTTCAAAAGAGATATCTTGTAAGGCATTTACACTTTTATAAGATTTACTAATATGTTTTACAGAAATACTCATTAGCGTGTATTTAGTTTAGCCACAATTCTGCTGGCATGCCAATTTTTAGGCTACCATCGTTTTTAACATCTATTTTTACAGCATAAACCAAAGCAACACGTTCTTCTTTAGTTTGAATAATTTTTGGCGTAAATTCAGCTTCTGATGCTATCCAACTAATTGTACCACTATAAGATTTCATAGCGTCTCCATCATCAACTTTTACAGTTACTTTTTGTCCTATTTTTATATTTACCAATTGGGTTTCACTCACATAAACACGTAGTTGCATGATATTTAAATTAGCTATTTTATAAAGTGGTTTTCCAAAAGCGGTAATTTCATTTGGTTCGGCATATTTGGTTAACACCGTACCGTTTATAGGATTTATAATTTTACTCTTTTGAATTTGGTCATCAATCTGTTTTAGCTGAACGTCAATTGATTTTAATTCATTAACCACAGGAGCGTTTTGAATTTCTACACTTCGAATTTGATTTTTAATTACATCAATTTCACCCTCAACATCATCTAATTGCTTTTGCGTTCCAGCATTTTCTTTTATTAAATTTTCAACTCTATTTTTGTTGATGTTAGCTGTTTTTAATTTTGAATTTAATACCGAAATCTGAGACAAAACACCTTTAGATTTAGAGCTAATGATAGCTTTAGACACTTGTAGTTGTTCGCGTTTTAAAGCCAATGGAATGGTGTCAATATAACCTATAAACTGGTTCTTTTTAAGTACATCACCTTCATTAATATTAAACTGCATTAGCTTTCCGTTATTTTCGGCTGAAATTGTAACTTCTGTGGCTTCAAAATTGCCATAACCATCAGCTTTATCATTGCCATTTCCGCAAGAAAATAGCGTAATAGTTAATAGCGCCATTGCTAGTATATATGTGTGGTTTTTCATCTTTTAATAGTTATTGTCCTTTAATAATATTGTAATTCGCTTTAGCGAGTTGTAATTGTATTTTATGCCTAACCAAAGTGTTTTCATCTTGGTATAAATTGGTAAGTTCTGTTATGTAATCTGAAGACGTAATTACACCATTTTTAAGTTGCGAATCGGCGGTTTGTAGTACCTCTTTTCTAAGGTTGATTATAGCTTCGTCTGATGTTATAATGGCTTGTATTTTCTCTATCTCTTTTTGTTGTTTGTTAAGTTCTATGTTGGTATTGAGTTTAAATGTTTCTGTTTCGGTATCTACAATTTCTTTATTAATGGCTAAAGATTGACGCTGCTTTTTCTTTGAGTTCCAATCAAAGACATTCCAATTTAATTTAACCCCAACGGTATAAAATGTTTGAAAGGAATTATCTAACATATTCAACCCTGGATTACCATATCCACCAGTTGCAAAACCTGATAGCTGTGGCGCATTTTGTTTAGAAATTAATGTTTCAGATTGTGCAATTTCTTCTTTTTTAAGCTGAAATAATTCTAATTCAGGTCTGTTTAAATCATCTTGTAATTGTGTTTCAATACTAGGATTTTGAAATAGGGTGGAAGATGGTAACGGTTTATTTATTAAACTTGAAAGCGTTTCAATGAGAGCTGTTTTATTGCTTTTCAGTTCAAGTAATTGTTGACTAATTTTTAATAATTCGGCTTTTAAAACGTTATCAGAAGCTGGTAAAATAACACCATATTTAATACCAGAAACCACTTCTTTTAGTTTTGCTTCTAATTGCGATTGTTTGGCTTTTAGCAACAATTCTGATTCCTGAGCTAATAAAATAGAGAAATACAGTTGGTTTATTTGTTGTTTTAATTGGTACAAACTCACCTCAATCTGTTTTTGTTTTGTTTTAAGTTGAGCAGATTTTAGATGTAATGAGGCATTTGTTAATCCGCCATTATAAATTAGTTGATTTGCCGATAATGTAGCGCGGTATTGGTCTTTATTTAAGGGGGCTACAGATGAAACTGGTATTTCAATAACATCGGATTGATAGGTTGCTTGCGCACCAAGATTTAATTGTGGTAGTTTTGTTGCTGCAATGGCTTCTGCATCTAATTGATACTGATTTTCTAATAATTGCGTCTGTTTAGCTAAAGGGTAGTTTTTAGTTACCAAGTTGTAACATTCCTCTAATGTGATTGCTTTTTGGGCATAAGCAGAACCGGTTATTATGCTAATTAAAATGACTAGTAAAAATTTCATTTTATGAATGCTTTATTGAATTGATAATAAAATTGGCCACTTCTGTTTTTCGGTCTTCCATAAGCTGTTTGTAGGTATCATTACTTACATTGGCTAATGCCATTACCAAAGGTTTGCCCACAAACGGAAAAACATTAAGCGAAATAATATTTATGAATAATTGCTCTCCACTTATAGGTTTTATAATCCCTTTACTAACTTCTTCTTCTACTTGCTTTTTAAAGTTTTCTAAATTGGGAAAACTTTTATTGTCTTTTAGTTTTAGAATAAAATCTTGATTTCTATTGAGCTCTTGAATGATGAAATTTGGTAAATATGGATGTTTAATAATGAACGCGATATAGTTTGAAGTGAAGTTTCTAATCTTATCTTCAATAGTAGAATCATCATTTAAAATAGCATTTAATTGAGGTGCTAATAAAGAAAAGGCATTTTTAAAAACAGCCTCAAATAACATCTGTTTACTTCTATAATAATAATGAAGCATAGCTTTATTAATACCCGCTTTATCTGCTATTTCTTGCATACGTGCGCCATCCATTCCTTTAGTTTGAAACACCTCTTTTGCTGCCGTAAGTATTTGTTGCTCTGTGTTTTTATCTTTTATCCTCGTCATATTAACTAAACAGTTTAACCATTTGGTTAACAAATGTAATATTAAAATTTTAATAAAAGAAATATGAGCTAATTTTTTATCAAGAATGACTACTGAAATAATGTGAAGTGTGCTTTATAAAATTGAAAATCAAAAAAGGTAAAGCGTGATATATTGCGGAAAGTTACCTAATTGGGTTTATTACGTATAAGTGTATATGGCGTAAAATAAAAAGAGACTGTCTGAAAAGTCAAATTTTTTGTCAAAATGAGCATATCGAAATTATTAACATAGTAAGATAACCAATATTGGTTTCGACAAGCTTAACCTGACAAACGGAAAACAAACGGCTTTTCAGACAGTCTCTTTTTTTATCCTTTAAATGATTTCTACTAGAGTTTATTTAATAATGTTTCGGCTACTAATTGCGATGATGCAGGATTTTGTCCTGTAATTAAATTACCATCTTCAAGAACATAAGGTTGCCAAGCATCGGCGTTGGAGTAGAAGCCACCATGTTCAATCAACATATTTTCTACTAAAATGGGTACAACTTCGGTTAAACCAACTTGTGCTTCTTCATGATTTGAAAATCCAGTTACATTTTTACCTTTTACTAAGCGTGTACCGTCTTCGTTTTTTACATCTTTTAAAGCCGCTGGTGCGTGACAAACAAAAGCAATGGGTTTGTTTTGAGCATTAAATTTTTCAATTAAATTTATTGAATTTTTATCGTTTGCTAAATCCCATAATGGTCCATGACCACCTGGATAAAACACTGCATCAAAATGATCTGGATTTATATCGGTTAATTGCTTTGTGTTTGCTATAAGTGCTTTAGTTTCAGCATCATTATTAAAACGTTTAGTAGCTTCTGTGGCTGCATCAGGCATTTCACTACTTGGATCAATTGGTGCAGCACCGCCTTTTGGTGTGGCCAAAGTAATGGTTGCGCCTTTATCTAATAAGGTGTAATAAGGACTTGCAAACTCTTCTACCCAAAATCCTGTTTTTTTCCCTGTATCTCCTAATTTATCATGAGATGTTAATACAAATAATACGTTCATTTCAATTTATTTTTTAAATGTTGTTTAGCTCCTTAAACCTTCTTTAGAAGCTATTTAATTTTATGGTTAACACATTGCAATAACAGATTATGTATTAACCAATGTTTTAATATACTTTACTAAAACTAGTATGCCATTTTTACAATACTTTCTACTTTTTCTGGCGATAAAGATTGGTGTTCACCTAATCCTGTCCATCCACGGTCTGTAAATCGTTTTGCAATTTCTTCGGCAGTACCTTCATAGTCTTTAGTATAGTCTGATAGTTTAGTATCTATTCCTAATTCATGGAAAAATGCTTCTGTTTTTTCAATGGCAGCATAGGCTTTATCGTCTGTACTTCCTTCAGTAACATTCCAAACACGTTCTGCATATTGCGCTAGTTTTTCTTTTTTAGCTTCAAAATTATATTTGTAATGACTAGGAGCAATTACAGCCAATGTGCGCGCGTGGTCAATACCAAATAAAGCCGTTAATTCATGTCCCATTGCATGAATAGCCCAATCTCCTGGAACGCCTTTTTGAATTAATCCATTTAAAGCCATAGTACAACTCCACATAAAGTTAGAAGCTGCTTTGTAATTGGTTGGATCTTTTAAAACTGTTGGCGCTACTTCAATTAAAGTTTGTAAAATGCTTTCTGCAAAACGATCTTGCAATAAAGCACCAATAGGGTAGGTCATGTATTGTTCTAAAACATGGGTAAAAGCATCTGTTAAACCATTTGCTAGTTGACGTTTTGGAATAGAACTTATTACTTGAGGATCTAAAACAGAAAATTCTGGGAATAAACCAGGGCCACCCATGGCTAATTTTTCTTCAGTTTCTGCTCTAGAAATTACGGCTCCAGAATTCATTTCAGACCCTGTTGCAGGTAGAGTTAAAACAGTTCCAAAAGGCATGCCTTTTTCGGTTCTAATATGGTTTGTTAAAATATCCCAAGGGGTGTCTCCTTTGTAAACTGCTGCTGCAGATAAAAATTTTGTTCCATCTATTACAGAGCCACCACCTACGGCTAATAAATAGTTGATATTTTTATCTTTAATAACCTTAAGCGCTTCCATTAAAATAGCATATTCTGGGTTAGCAGGAATACCGCCAAACTCCGTTACATCTACATCTGCTAAAGCTGTTTTAACTTGGTTATAAATACCGTTTTTCTTGATACTTCCGCCACCATAAAGCAATAATACTTTTGCATTGGTTGGAATTTCTTCTTTTACTTGTTTTATGGTATCCTTTCCAAAAATAATTTTTGTAGGATTTTTAAATTCAAAATTGTTCATCTTGTTTTGTTTTTTAAATTTTTACTATCATTTTTCCTTTGTTTTTACCTTCAAATAAATCGATAAAAGCATTTGGAATGTTATCAAAACCTTCTACTATAGTTTCTTTATATTTTAATGTTCCATCTGTTAACCAACCAGATAATTTCTGAATAGCTTCTGGGAATTTATCGGCGTAATTAGAAACAATAAAGCCTTGCATTAAGGCACTATTTTTAACTAAAAATGGTTGTACACTCATACTTTTTGGGATTTCCGTTTCATTATAAACAGAAATAGCACCACAAATAATAATACGAGCAAAACGATTAATATTAAACAATACAGCATCTGATATTGGTCCACCAACATTATCAAAATAAATATCTACACCATTTGGCGCAGCTTCTGCAATAGCAGCTTTCATATCTTTAGTGGTATTGTAATTGATACCTTCATCAAAGCCGAATTTACTTTTAAGAATCTCAACTTTTTCATCAGTACCAGCAATACCAATAACTCGTAAGCCTAATATTTTAGCTATTTGTCCAACAACACTACCAACAGCACCAGCAGCACCAGAAACTACAATGGTTTCACCAGGTTTAGGTTTTCCTATTTGCGTTAAACCTAAGTAGGCGGTAAGTCCGGTCATTCCTAAAACACCTAAGTAAGCGCTTAACGGTGCTTTAGAGCCATCTACTTTATTTAAACCTTCACCATTTGAAATTTGTTGAGTTGCCCAATTTAGCATACCTGAAACATAATCGCCAGTATTAAATTTTTCGTTTTTTGAAGCCACTACTTTTGCAACCACACCAGATTGAATAGGTTGGTTTAGCTCAAAAGGAGGGATGTAAGATTTAGCATCGCTCATGCGTCCTCTTAAATACGGATCTACAGAAACATAAGCGGCTTCTAAAAGAATTTCTCCTTTAGAAATTGTAAGTTCAGAATCTTCAGTAACAAATTCAAAATTTGAAACTATAGGCTTTCCTTTGGGTCTATTATTTAATAAAATTGTTTTTATCATGATTTCTTTTAATTCAAGTTTATATTTAAGTGTTTTTTGATATTTTTTTAATAGCGTTAGAATTGATAATAACATTAGCTACACTAGTGCTATTGGCTACATTTATCATGGCCTGAGCAATATCTTCAGAAGCGGTGATTTTATATTTTTTAAGTCCCCCAATAAATAAAGGTTGTATTACTTTAAAAACGGCTAATCCAATTTTTTCTAGCGTACGATGTTCTTTACGTTGTCCGCCAATTAATGATGGTCTAAAAATGAAAGTGTTTTTTATATTTTGCTTTAAAACATCGCGTTCCATTTCACCTTTAGTTTTATTATAAAACACGGTACTATTTACATTGGCACCTAAAGCCGAAACCACTAAAAATGTATTTATGTTATTAGCTTTTGATAGTTTTGCAGCAGCTACAGGAATTCCGTAATCTATTTGTTTATAGGTATCTTTATTTGGCGTTTTGGCTTTAGTTGTACCTATGCAACAGTAAACTTCATTAGCTTTAAACTGAGACTTAAATTGTTCTAAGTTTAATAAATTGCCAATATATTGAGAAACCTTAGCAGGTAAGCCTTCTATTTTAGAACGTGAAAACAATTTGATATTGTCATACCGGTTGTCTTCAATTAATTTTTTAAGTAAATGACTGCCAGTTAATCCTGTTGCGCCTAATATGATTGCTGTTTTCTTCATTTTACTTACATACTTTTATACTGCTCCAAGCAGATTGATACGCTTCTTCTAAATGAGTTTCATCTAACTGAAAATCACCACGTTTTTGAGTAATCATTAAAAATGATAAGGGATTTATTGCATAGGCATATAACAAATAATCAGATAGAGGTTTAATGATGCCTTCCTTTTTGCCACGAGCCCAAAGATCTAGTAGCGGTTGTAAATGTTTAATACCTTCTTTTCTACTAGCTTCATCAATTATAGGAGTATTGTCACATTGTGCCAAAAACATAGCGTTTTCACATTCTTTAAGTTTAAAATCTGCGATACGATACCAAATGAGTTTAAAACCAGCTTCAATAGGCATATCATCTTGATAAGTTTCAAAAGCATAGGCTGTGTATTTAGCTTTTACTTCTATGTATGTTTGATTGACTAAATCTTGTTTGTTTTTAAAATACAAATAGATTGTAGCAGGCGATACATTGGCCATTTTAGCAATTTTACTCATTGGTGTAGCATGAAACCCATTGTTATTAACCAATTGTATGGTTGCTTTAATTAATCTGTTACGCTTGTCTATGCTTTTTTGAAGTTTTGCCATGGTATTAATTATTGGTACAAAGTTATATAAAAATGAATGTTCATTCTTTTTTTTAACAAAGGTTTAATACAATATTGGGATTGCTGAAATCAAGAATGAATTGCAATAAAAAACTCCTATCATTACAATAGGAGTTTTTTTGAGTTTATAATCATGCTAATAAGAACTTAGCGCTCATTCTAGCTTCTAGATTTTTTAAATTTGTAAATCACTCCAAAATTAATTCCGAAAGATGAATAGGGTACTTTCACCGCTAATTCTTTTGATGTATCCGTATTGCCACTAGGTAGCTCATCTACATAAGTTGTATTTCTATTGGTTCCTTCTGGTAAATTATCTAAAGAATAAAGACCTTGAACGGCAACTGTACCATCTGGTAAAACCACATTGGTATTAAATTCTGTAATTTCAGAATCTTTTCGTTTTAAACTTATACCGTAATATTCAGCCTCAGCAAAAAGACTAAAATTATCATTTAAAGGATATTCATAACCAATAGCAGCAATAAACCCTAAAGGGAATTGTCCGTGATAATCTTCAATATAATTAGTTTCAGAATACGAGCCTAATGGCACCCCAAAAGCATCTGCTTCAGCTTGCGAAAACGTAGCTTTTTGATATACAACAGCTTCGGTTTTTCCGCCTAATTTCACCAAAGCCCCTATACGACCATAAACATTAGGGTTGAATTTATACACAAGAGATGTAGCGGCTCCAAAAGCACGAGCTCGTGCAATAGCATCAACTTCATAGCCTGTTAAATTGACTTTAGATACCGTTTGATCTGAACCATGTAAATAACCAACACTCAAATCCATACCAATTTTATCATTAAAGAAATAAATGCCTCGTAATTGAGCGTTTAAACCTTCACCATAACTACCATAAGAATTTTCTGTTCCGCTAGCGGTTTGAGTTTCACCTAATTTCATACCTGCACTTCCTATGGCATAACCACCACTTGCAGAGATTTGAAATTGCGCATATAACGTTGTGCTTAGAAATAACGTTAAAACTATAATAATTGAATGCTTCATGTTTTAAGATTTCGATTAATAATAAATGAAGATTTAAACTTCAAATAACAATAATTACAAAGGTACTTTATTTAATATTTTTTGTGTTTAGTTTAACTTAATTATTTTGGTTAAAACAGTAGGTGAGTGGGGGGATTATTTAGGGGTTTAATAATTATTTATCTTAGTATTTCTGTGTTTTGAGAGATTTTCTTTAGTTACATTGTTTCCTAAAATATAGCTTAATGAACCGTTAATGACATATAAAAACACTAGCTTGTAATTCGTTAACTTGATATAAATGTACTATACTGTGGTTAAAAACGAAAGTTTCATTTCCTGATTTTTCTTTTAAAAGTTTTCTTCGATAAAGTAACGACAAATAAGATAGTAGTAGAATGTGTGTAAAATGTTAATTAAAAACGAAAATATCGTTACAGAATAGGTGTTTTATATATTTTTACATACTTTTATACAAATTAACAACGATAAACACGATACAATGTTACTTCGATTCAATGTTTCTAATTATCTATCTTTTAACGAAATAACTGAATTCAATTCTTTTATTGGTGATTATAGAAGATTTGATAATCACGTCTTTAAACATAAAGATTTAGACATATTAAAGATATGTGCAGTTTATGGAGCCAATGCAACTGGAAAATCAAACTTAATTGAGGCACTAGTTTACATTAGAGACGCCATTATTAGTGATGATTTATCAAAATTAGGTTTATCTGCATTTAAAGGAAATGAAAAAAAAACTTCTAATTTTGAAATTGAGTTTGTTGCTCAGGAAAGTGTTTACATTTATGGATTTGAAGTTCTAAAAGACAAGGTGAAAACTGAATACTTATATTTTTCAGGAATGGGAAAGAAGGATATTCTAATCTTTGATAGAGAAGTAAATAAAGAGGGTAATAGCCTTATAAATATTAATAAAAAATTTCTAAAATTAAAGAAATATCAAATTTTAAAGGAGCATTATGAAGAAAAGGTAGAAGCTAATCAATTGTTTCTTAATTTAATTGGAGATGTTGATTTGGGAGATTTATCCATCGAAATAGAGAAAGTTGTCAGGTGGATTTTACGACTTCAAATTATTTTTCCTACATCAAAGCCTAAATACCTAGTTTCTAATCTAATAAATGAACCATCTTTTATGGAATTCACTACTGATATGTTGCGCAGTTTTGATACTGGCATAAAAAAATTGCACATAAAAGAGTTTAGTTTAAAAGATTATTTCGGAGAAGATGATAAAGATATTGTTAGTAAATTAACGAAAGATTTAGAGAACAATGACGATGAAGATATTCCTTTAGCAATAGATATGATTGCCACTCTTAAAGAAGATAAACCTATAATAAAAAGACTATATGTTGAGCATGTTGGTTTTGGTGAGGATAATTTGTTCTCATTTTTTGAAGAATCAGATGGAACAAAAAGGTTAATAGAATTTATGTCTATGCTATATAACTTAGTTGCAAAAGATTTTGAGAATAGTATTTATATAATTGATGAAATAGGTAGAAGTATTCATCCATATTTACTTAAAGAATTTTTATCAAAATTATCAAAAGAAAAAAACATTAATGGCCAATTGATATTCACGACTCATGAATCTAATCTTTTAGATTTAAATATTTTAAGACCAGATGAAATTTGGTTTGCAGAAAAAAACAGACAAAAAGGGAATACTGAATTCAAAACTTTAGCTGAGTATAAAAAAATTAGGCCAGATTTGAATATTAGAAAAGGGTATTTGGATGGAAGGTTTGGAGGAATACCAATACTTGCAAATTTTGATGATTTAAATTGGACAGAATATGCCACCAATTAAAGGACCAAATAGAAGCTATAAGAAGGGAGAGCCCTTTAGAGATGCTAGAAAATTTATTATAATTTGTGAAGGAGAAAGAGAATCTGAATATTTTAGTTATTTTGATAAACAATCTCAAAAGTTAATTATTGAAACTATTGCTCCTGTTGGTGAAAATCAAGGTGAATCTGCTCCAAATCATCTTAAAGATAGAGCTTCAGAGTATATAGATGAAAATGGTTGGGATGAAAAATATGAGGATCAATTATGGTTTGTTTTAGATGTGGATAGATGGGATAGAACAAGTATTGATTCTCTTTTTCAATTAACTCAACAAACTTCTAATTGGTATATAGCTATAAGTAATCAATGTTTCGAAGTTTGGCTCTTTTATCATAAAAGTGATATCAAAGTAAATCCAAATAGTTCTGCTCAAATGAAACAACTATTAAATACTCAAGTAAAGGGGGGCTATAAATTAGAGGATTATGCACCAAATATTGGAACTGCAACAGTAAACGCAAAGAATATAGACCAAAATGAGGCTGGATATTTTCCAGATATTGGAGTTACCAAAGTATACAAATTAGGAGAAGAGATTGTAGGTCTTTTAAAAGTTGACAATGGAATTATTAAACTAGTATAATTTTAAAATATTTAAAATAAATATGGTCGAGTGGTAAGGACTTATACTGAAAATCTGTAATACGGGAAACTATATCACGAGTTCGGTCCTCGTTCTTTGCTAAAATACTTCGATATCTGTATTGGATAATTATTCGCAAGGTTTAATGCTACGAATTTGTGAGTAAAAATAAATTGCCAAAGCAATTTGATTTTTTAAAACAATCGTCCGTTTGGTAATGGCAATTTGTTACAATTGGCAATACATGCCGCAAATTAACTTTCACATAATTGCTATCGATATAAAACACTAGCGTGTTATTATATCTGCAATTAGTTAATTTGCTATAAATGTACTATAATTTATATTATGTAAAATAGAAGTTTTTAAAACAACTATTCTACCGTATAACTTGTTAAATTACTTTTAAATAAATGAGTATGGTTTTTTATTACTAAAATTTGGCGGTATATTTGCATTCGCCTTAAAACCTATTATGAAACCATCAAAAGAAAGAACAAAATCTTCAAAGTCGCGTTTGCGATTGCTGCATCAGTATTACAGTTATACTGGTTTTTACAGCTTTGTTGGTAAAAGTATTTTAAAGGCTTTACCATATATTATTCTAATTGTTGTTGGTGTTTACGTATTAAATTCATTTTTTAATATTAATGAAGCTTTGGTTAGGCTTACCGAAACATTGCCTATTTACGGGGTTTTAATTTTCTTTTTTGTTTCAGAAACTTTTATGGGTTTAATACCGCCAGAACTCTTTATAGCTTGGGCTTCTAAATTAAATCGTCCGTGGCTTTACTTAATGTCTTTGGCTTTTTTATCTTATTTTGGTGGATTATTGTCTTATTTTATTGGGAAATCTATCACCAGAATTCCTAGAGTGCATAATTATTTGCAGTATAAAATGCAAAAGCAACTAAAAAACTCTAAAAAATGGGGTGGTTTATTAATTGTAGCTGGTGCTCTACTACCCTTACCCTTTTCAATTTCTTGTATTGCAGCAGGTATAATAGATTTTAAATTTAGAGGTGTTGTTATGTTTGGCTCTTTACGGTTGTTACGCTTTGTTATTTATGGTTTAGTTATTTTTAACGTGCTATAAATAAGTGTTTTAAAGTCTTATTCTTTTTTGTTTAGTAACACATTACCTCTGTATGAAATAGCAGATCTATGCGTGCTTGTAACCCTTAAATCTGTATTTAAATTTGAAAAAACACTAAGGTTTATCTGAAATGTTTCTGAACCTTTTTTAACTTCAAAATAATACGTTTGTTTATACTTTTTTGAATCAAAGGACTGCTTAGAAACCAAAGGTTTCCCTTCAAACTTTATACCAGCATCATCTAAATTATAGCCGCCTCCCATTTGTCTTTCACCAAAATAAGGTAAACTAATAGATAAACTATCTCCTAATATTTTAAAATGATTGTAGTTACCAATTAAATTAATAGTTCCTCCTCTACTGTCTTGTGGTAACAAAACACTACTATTATTGATTATTGAAGCACTTAGAGGATAAGCAGAATCAAATTCAATAGTTAGAGTATCCATTTCTGCTATGGTATTTAGCTTTTCTAGCTCTTCGGCCGTAGGCATTTTGCCTGATTTGCAACTTGTTATTGAAACTATAAATAATAGCATTATAAAAATTCTAGTTCCCATATTATTTTATTTAGTGCGTTCTTTAAAATTAATTAAAATAATGCTTTAAAAGTGTTAAAAACATGAAAAAGCCGAAACAAATTAATATTTCAGCCTTTTCGGATAGTTTAGTGGGTAATGTGGTATTTTTATAACCATTCTCTAAAATAGTCCATCATCTCTTCTTTTAAATCGTAATGCATTCTAATGTATGTACGCATATCTTCTTTAAGAGTATGCTGTTCATTTTGAAGTTTACCATCTATATTTTCATTATAATCTGTCTTATTAATATTAGCCATTTTATTTCTAATGCGGTGTTTTAATTTAGAAATAGCATCTTTTTCAATCATAATTCTATTTTGAAAATTTTCTAAAGGAACGGTGGCTCTTTTACCAAATTCACGTTTTGCTATTTCTTCTAATTTTTCTTGAAACGTGTCCATTTCATTAAAATGAAAACGCAATTCTCTTTTCCAAGTTTCTAAATTAAATTTTAGGTCGCTTAAATAATTTGCTTTCGTTATCATGATTTCTATGCGTTAAATTATACTTCTTCTTTTGCTAGTTGTTTTTGAATGTTACTAGGTACTGGTTGGTAGGATGAAAATTTAGAGCTAAATGTTGCTTTTCCTTGAGTTAAAGAGCGCAAATCTGTTGAATATCCAAATAATTCTGCTGCAGGAATGGTACATTTAAGTATTTGGTAATTATCTAGGTTATCAAAGCCCTGAATAATAGAGCGCCTACTTTGTAAATCGGTCATCACATTCCCTACCATATCTTCAGGAACTTTTACGGTGAGCTCGTTTGTAGGTTCTAATAACTTAGGATTTGCATTTAAAAATGCTTCTTTAAAAGCGTGTGCTCCGGCTATTTTAAAGGAAATATCGTTAGAGTCTACCGAGTGCATTTTGCCATCGTAAACCATAACACGAACATCTCTAATAAAGGAACCCGTTAGCGGACCTTCTTCCATAACTTCTAAAACGCCTTTCATAATAGATGGAATATAGCGCGCATCAATAACCCCGCCTACAATACAATTGTAAAATACCAGTTTACCTCCCCAGGGTAAATCTACCTCTTCTTTACCTCTTATATTAAAACCTTCGGGCTCTGGCATACCTTCATACCAAGGTTCTATTTTAAGGTGTACCTGTGCAAATTGTCCAGAGCCACCAGATTGTTTTTTATGCCTGTAATTTGCAGTAGAAGAGCGCTGTATGGTTTCTCTGTACTTAATTTTTGGTTTGCTGTAATTGGCTTTAATATTGTAATTGTTTTTTAATGTCCAATCTATTATAGCTAAGTGTAATTCGCCTTGGCAACCTAACAATTGTTCTTTAGATTCTTTTGAATACGTTATTACCACCGTTGGATCTTGCTCATGAATACGTTTTAATGCTTCACTTAATTTTTCTTCATCTGCTTTATTTTCTGCAGATACCGATTTGTTAATTCGAGGGTCTGGATATTGAATTGGTTTAATGGTAATAGGCTTGTTACCGCTGTATAAAGTGTCGTTTGTTTCTGTGTCTTTAAGTTTTAGTGTAGCACCAATATCACCAACTGTAAGTCTATTTACAGGCTCTCTTTTTTTACCGTCCATTATAAAAAGTTGGTTGATAATCTCGGTTTCGTTGGTTCTGGAGTTGGTAAACTTATCATTAATATTTACCTCACCAGATTTTACTTTAAAGAATGTAATTTGTCCTAAATTAGGTTGGTGTAATGTTTTAAAAACAAACAGTGATGTTGGCGATTCTTTTTTAGGAACCACCTCCTCACCTTCTAAACTTTGCACGGGTTTTAAATCGGCTGCTGCAGGGGCTACATTATCTATAAATCCCATAAGGCGACCACTACCCATGTCTTGTAATGCCGATATACAAAAAACAGGAAACAAATCGTGGTTAAGCATACCAGCTTTTATACCTTGGCGCATTTCATCTTCGTTAAGTGTGCCTTTATCAAAATAAAGCTCCATAAGTTCTTCATCATTTTCTGCCGCTTTTTCAACAAGTTCATTGTGTAAGTGGTTAACTTTTTCTTTTTCGCTATCTGGAATAGGAATTTTTTCGGGCTTCCCTCCTTCTGATCCAAATTTGTAGCATTTCATTTTTAGTACATCTATAATGCATAATGCACCATCAATTTTAATAGGATATTGAATTTGAACCGCATTATTACCTACCAACGTTTTAATACTGTTAAAGGCATCATCAACATTACAATCTGGATGATCTATTTGGTTTATAATAAATAAGGTTGGCTTGTTGTATTTATCTATGTAATTCCAGATAATTTCAGTGCCAACCTCTACGCCATTTCTTCCGTTAATAACGGTGGCTATGGTGTCTCCCATTCTGATAGATGAAATAATTTCACCAATAAAATCATCTAACCCGGGAGTGTCAATAATATTAATTTTGTAATTACGCCACTCTGTATGCAAGGGTGTTGCAAACACCGATGCCTGCCGCTGGTGTTCAATGTCATGATAGTCAGATACGGTATTTTGATCTTCAATAGTGCCACGTCTATTAATTAGTCCTGCTTCAAAAAGCATAGTCTCAGCTAACGTAGTTTTGCCACTATTGTGTGCACCCACAAAAACTACATTTTTAATGTGCTTATCATCAAATACTTTCATACGTCTTATGGTTTAATTTAAATTGGTAATTAACCTATACGTTCTGTTTAAGAAACTCTTACAGATTTTATAGATGATATAAAGCTAACTTCAATATTTGTAAAAAAATATGATTAATATCAGCTAGTTAGGTGTTAGTAGAATGAAATTTAGCTAAGTTCTTAAAGTTATTACAAAATTGTAGTTACTAAGCCTGTAATTTGCTTAGACTACCTTATTTTTGCTAAAAATTTCAATTTATGTTTTCATTAAATAATATTTTTAAAATAGTGGCTTTTCTAGAAGGAGTATCTTATATTCTATTACTGTTTATTGCTACACCAATAAAGTACTTAGCACATGACCCACAGTATGTTAAATTGTTAGGAATGCCCCACGGAATTTTATTTATTTTATACGTTGTTTTAGCTTTTATGCTAAAACCTGAATTCAATTGGAACAATAAACAATTTAGAGGTGTACTTTTAGCTTCTATTATTCCGTTTGGAACTTTTTTTATTGAAAAGAAATATTTGAAAACAAGTAACTAATATGGATTCTGTAAAACATTTACTTTACGATTATTTTTTAGCCAATGGTATAGCCGAAAACACCGCTAAGTATTTAAACATGGCGGTCTTGTTTTTGGCAGCTATAATTCTTGTATTTTTAGTTGACTTTTTAATAAGAAAGATTTTACTGCAAATGTTTACCCAATTTGCAAAAGCTTCAAAATCTAATTTTGATGATTTATTGGTTACAAATAAAGTACCAAGAAATGTAGCCCATATTATACCATTACTGCTAGCTTTAGAGTTTGTTCCCATTGTATTTTATGATTTCCCAGATTTTGAAACGGTGGTAGAAAAAGGCTTGCAAGTATTTGCTATTGTTTTAACGCTTTGGATAGTTAGAAGTTTATTACACACTATTAAAGATTTTTTACAAACCTTACCAAGTTTAAAAGATAAGCCTATTGCTAGTTACATTCAGGTATTTATGATTTTTGCTTGGTTAGGTGGTATTATGTCTGCTATAGCCATTATTACAGGGATTCCTTTTTTAAAATTCTTAACAGGTCTTGGAGCTGTTTCTGCTGTAATAATTTTAGTTTTTAAAGACACTATTTTAGGTTTTGTTGCCAGCATACAAGTGTCTATAAATGATATGGTGCGCATTGGCGATTGGGTAACCTTTGAAAAGTTTGGTGCCGATGGAGATGTGATAGAAATTACTTTAGCCACTGTAAAAGTTCAAAATTGGGATAAAACCATTACCACAATTCCTACATACGCTTTAATATCAGAATCCTTTAAAAACTGGCGTGGAATGACGAATTCTGGTGGCCGACGCATAAAACGTGCTATAAATATAAAGATTGAAAGTGTTAAGTATTTATCTTCTGAAGATATTGCTAAATTAAAACGCATTCAAACAATTGAAGCCTATTTAAGCAAAAAAGAAAAAGATATTGAAGCTTTTAATACTGAAAATAATATAGATAAAAGTCTGTTGTTAAACGGCCGAAATTTAACCAATATAGGTGTTTTTAGAAAGTATGTACAAGAGTACATTGAAAACCACTCTGCTATTAATAAAGATATGACCATTATGGTGCGTCAATTAGCGCCAACAACACAAGGTTTACCTATTGAAATTTATGCATTTAGCAGTGATAAACGATGGGTTAATTATGAATACATAATGGCCGATATTTTTGATCATGTGATGGCTGCTGTTCCGTATTTCGATTTAGAAATTTTTGAACTACCAAGTAGCTTATCCTTTTCAAAGCAATAAGATAATTCTGTATTTTTTTTGAAAATTTAAAAAAAAATCATTTTATTTACTGTTACTAATTCATATGAAGTTTTTTAAGTTTACCATTATCTTATTATTAGGAGGTTTTTATACCGAAGCTCAAAATATAGATTTTGTATTTCATAAAGAATTTAGTACTCTAATTGCAGAAAAAGAAGGTAGCTCTCCTTATGCTTACGAAATTTTAAATGATAAAGACTCTTATACCATTACAATTCCTGCTAAAAAACGTTTAACAGACTACTATAAAAAAACATTAGCCTTTTATAAAAAAGCACAAAATGACAGTTTAAAAATTGCTCAGCTAAGAAAGTCTGGAAAATCATCGGCTGAAATTAATAAAGTCATTAATATAGCCGATGTAAATAATAGGCTAGCTACAGCTAACCGTATTTTAAAATCTGCAAAAAAATACGAGCGCATACCTAGTAAGGTTGTTACTAAAAAAGAAAATAAATTAAAAATAAGACGAAATTTATTTAAGCCAGAAACAATTATTTTAGGCAACTTTAAACATAAAGGAAGCTATTACGTAACAAAAGCTGTTAAAGGTTATATGCAAGGTGATTTAGTTCCTGTAGACCTAGCGAAAGAACAAGAATTAACGACAGATGATTTTCTTTTAAAGAACGTTTTTGAAGTTATTCAAAATATAAATACTGAAGTTATGTATATGGTATATCCTGATTTTTTAAGTAAATACCCTATAAACGTAGCAAGTTATCATGATGTTAAAACTAATTTAGATGTTAAAATTAACAACTTAATTAAAGCTTACAGAGTAAAATAAACATGTTTTATTTTAATGTTAATTTATGAGCATAAAAAAGACCTATTAAATAATTTAACAGGTCTTTTTTTTAATCTTTTAACTAGATGGTTTATATATTAGCAGCTAACCAGTCTCCTACTTCTTTAGTACCATAAGCTTTACCACCATCTGCTAAATCTTCAGTTACTATACCTTCAGCTAAAGCTTTGTTTACAGCATCTCTAATAGCTTTACCTTCTTCCATTAAGTTAAAGTTTTCAAACATCATAGCTGCCGATAAAACAGTTGCCATTGGGTTCGCTATATTTTTACCTGCTGCTTGCGGATATGATCCGTGAATTGGCTCAAATAATGAAATACTAGTACCTAACGACGCTGATGGCATTAAGCCCATAGAACCAGAAATCACAGAAGCTTCATCTGTTAATACATCACCAAATAAGTTTTCAGTAATTAATACATCGTAATCTTTTGGCCATTGTACCAAACGCATTGCAACAGCATCAACAAACTCATAAGATACCTCTACTTCTGGGTAATCTTTTTCCATGCCTTGCACAGTTTCTCTCCATAAACGCGATGTTTCCATAACGTTGGCTTTATCAACACAACATAATTTTTTTGAGCGTTGCATTGCAGCTTCAAATCCTTTTTTAGCTAAACGCGTTACTTCTTCTTTGGTGTACAGGTTGGTATCATATGCTGTATTACCATCATCTTTTCTTCCTTTTTCACCAAAGTAAACTCCTGAAGTTAATTCACGGAAAAACACTAAATCAGTTCCCTCAATACGTTCCTTTTTTAAAGGCGATTTATCTAATAATGAAGGAAACACAAAGGTTGGGCGCACATTAGCAAACAAGCCTAATTTTTTACGCATTTTTAATAAACCTTGTTCTGGACGTACAGGAGCCGATGGATCGTTATCAAATTTTGGATGCCCAATAGCTCCAAATAAAACCGCATCTGAAGCAGCACAAATTTCATGAGTTTCATCAGGGTATGGATCTCCTACAGCATCAATAGCCGCAGCTCCAGTTAATGCTGGTTTCCAAGTAATTTCATGTCCGTATTTTTCAGCAATAGCATCACTTACTTTTACCGCTTGATCTATAACTTCTGGCCCTATTCCGTCTCCAGCTAAAAGCGCAATATTTAATTTCATAATTTAGTTATTAATTATATTCAACATTTTTTCTGTAGCTTTAATTGCCGATACTGTTTGATCGGAATCTAAACCACGTGTTTTAAATTCTGTTTCTTTATTTTTCCAAGTAATAATGGTTTCACACAAAGCATCAGATCTACTTCCTGGAGGGATTCTAACAGCATAATCTATTAAATCTGGAAGCACTAGTTTTTTCTTCTTAAAAATAGATCTTACTGCATTCATAAAAGCATCAAACTGTCCATCGCCTTGTGCATTTTCTTCAAATGATTCACCATCAATAGTAAGCGCTACTGTGGTTGAAGGTTTTAAACCTTTTGAGTGCGTTAATACGTATGAATTAATTTTTATCTTTTCTTCATAAGCCCCACTATCTAAAACATCTGAGATGATATATGGCAAATCTTCTTTGGTAACTACTTGTTTTCTATCACCAAGTTCAATTATGCGTTGGGTAACCTTTTTAAGGTCTTCTTCATTTAATTGAAGCCCAAGTTCTTGCAAGTTTTTTTGAATATTAGCTTTACCTGATGCTTTACCCAAGGCATATTTTCTGGTTCTTCCAAAACGTTCTGGGAGTAACTCGCTAAAATATAGGTTCTTTTTATTGTCTCCATCGGCATGAATACCTGCTGTTTGTGTAAATACATTAGCACCAACAACCGGTTTATTTGCAGGAATCATAATACCAGAAAACGTTTCTACTAACTTACTAACTGTATATAGTACTTTTTCATTAACACCAATTTTAATGTCTGGCATAAAGTCATTAATAACAGCTATAGTACTTGCCATAGGAGCATTTCCTGCACGCTCTCCCATACCATTTACCGTTAAATGAAGGCCATCTGCACCAGCTTTTAAAGCCTCTATGGTGTTAGAAACTCCTAGATCATAATCATTATGAGCATGAAAATCAAAATGTAAATTAGGATACTTTTCTTTTATTTCTGAAATGAAATCGTAAGATTCGTTTGGGGTTAATACACCAAGGGTATCTGGTAACATAATGCGCTTAACGGGTTGCGTTGATATAAACTCTAAAAACTCAAAAACGTAGTCTTTAGAATTACGCATACCATTACTCCAATC
The DNA here is from genome assembly GCF_001971785.1 of Seonamhaeicola sp. S2-3. NCBI lineage: Bacteria > Pseudomonadati > Bacteroidota > Flavobacteriia > Flavobacteriales > Flavobacteriaceae > Seonamhaeicola > Seonamhaeicola sp. S2-3. The sequence goes on from NZ_CP019389.1 coordinate 3,311,414, forward strand.
TTCTAAATACACATTGGTTGCTATACCCTGTTCTGAGGCTAGTAGAACAGAAGCTTCAATTTCTTTAAAATGCTGATTAGGAGTTTTTTTAAGCTGATGAGTTAAATGATTTAATGAACCTTTAGTGAGCAAATTTTGAACCCTTGCTCCTGCTTTTACCATCCAATCAATTGAAGTGCCTTTATCTACAAAAGATAACACTTCAACATTGTTTAAATACCCATGTTCTCTAGCCCAAGAAGTTATAGCTTTTACTGCTTGAAATTCACCTTCAGAAACTCTGGCAGAAGCAATTTCTATGCGGTCTACTTTTAATTCTTCTAATAAAAGTTTTGCAATAGTAAGTTTCTCAGAAGCAGAAAACGACACACTCGAGGTTTGTTCACCATCGCGTAGTGTCGTGTCCATTATTTCTATTTTCTTCATTTAAAAATGAATGAAATTATTGAATTTAGATTTAAAAAGGTCTGGTTTCTCCAAACGATGCAATTTCTTCTTTCATGTTTTGTAAATAATCTATATCATCAAAACCATTAAGCATATTGCTCTTTTTATAGCCGTTTATATCAAAAGATTCAGATTCTCCTGTAGCTAATAATATAACCGTTTGGTTAGGTAAATCTACTTTTATTTCTGTTTTTGGGTCTGCTTCAATAGCATCAAACAATTTTTGAGCAAATTCTGGTGATACTTGTACAGGTAGTACACCAATATTTAAACAGTTATTTCTGAAAATATCTGCAAAGAATGAAGAGATTACACAACGTAATCCAAAATCATATACAGACCAAGCAGCATGTTCTCTAGAAGACCCAGAACCAAAGTTCTTACCTCCTACTAATATTTTAGAACCTGCATATTTAGGGTCATTTAAAGGGAAATCTGCAATAGGATTTCCTTCTGAATCATATCTCCAATCACGGAAAAAATTATCACCAAAACCTTTACGTTCTGTAGCTTTTAAGAAACGTGCAGGAATGATTTGATCTGTATCTACATTTTCAATTGGTAATGGATAAGCTGTACTTGTTAAAACTTCAAATTTATCGTAAGCCATAATATTTTAATATTCAGTCTGCCAGTATTCAGTAGGCAGTATTATTATTTTAAAATGTAATTTTATAAAGCTATTGTACTGCAAATTATTTACTGCACACTGCTATCTTCTAATATTGTTCTTGGGTCTGTAACAACACCTTCAATAGCGGTTGCTGCTGCTACTAATGGTGATGCTAATAAGGTTCTTGAACCAGGACCTTGACGGCCTTCAAAATTACGGTTAGATGTAGAAACGGCTAATTTACCAGCAGGTACTTTATCATCGTTCATTGCTAAACAAGCAGAACAACCAGGTTCTCTAAGTACAAATCCAGCTTCTTCTAAAATTTTATCTAGACCTTCTTCTTTAATTTGATCTACAACTTTATGAGAACCAGGAACTAACCATGCCGTGATATTATCTGCTTTTTTACGGCCTTTAATAATTGAACAAAAGGCTCTAAAATCTTCAATACGTCCATTAGTACAAGATCCTAAGAAAACATAATCAACTTTTTTTCCAATCATATCATCTCCTTCGTTAAATTTCATATAACCAAGAGATTTTTTATAGGTTTCTACACCACCTTCAACATCTTCTGCTTTTGGTATAGATTGTGTTACGCCCATTCCCATTCCTGGGTTAGTACCATAAGTAATCATTGGTTCTATATCGGCAGCATCATAAGTAAACTCAGCATCAAATTCTGCACCTTCTTCAGTATATAAGGTTTGCCAATATTCCATGGCTTTATCCCAATCTGCTCCTTTGGGTGTATGTTTTCTTCCTTTTATGTATTCAAACGTTTTTTCATCTGGAGCAATCATACCACCACGAGCACCCATTTCAATAGAAAGGTTACAAACGGTCATACGCCCCTCCATAGTCATATCTTCAAAAACATCACCAGCGTATTCTACAAAATATCCTGTAGCTCCTGATGTGGTTTGTTTTGAAATGATATATAATGCTACATCTTTAGGAGTTACTCCAAAGCCTAATTTACCATTTACGTTAATACGCATTTTCTTTGGTTTTGGTTGCATGATACACTGTGTAGATAGTACCATTTCTACTTCTGAAGTACCAATACCAAAGGCAATAGCACCAAAAGCACCATGTGTAGAGGTGTGAGAATCACCACAAACAATTGTAGAACCAGGAAGTGTTATACCATTTTCTGGTCCAACAATGTGTACAATACCATTGTTTCTGTGCCCTAAGCCCCAGTGAGAAATACCGTATTTAGCAGCATTAGTAGCTAATGCTTCTAATTGGTTAGCAGATAAAGGATCTGCAACTGGTAAATGTTGGTTCCACGTTGGTGTATTATGATCTGCTGTTGCAAATGTTTTTTCAGGATACATTACACCAATTCCTCTACTTTTTAACCCTACAAATGCGACAGGACTTGTAACTTCATGAATAAAATGACGGTCTATAAAAAACACATCTGGTCCGTCTTCTATTTTTCTGACCACATGAGAATCCCATACCTTGTCAAATAATGTCTTGCTCATATAATTTTTATTAAATTTTTAAAATGTACTTCGGCTAAGTATAAATATGCCAAAAGGATGACAAATTTAGAAAAAACTCTGTGTTTATTCTGTATATAACAAAATTTAAGTCTTACAGTTACATATTTTTATAAAATTACTAATGGAATTAGAAATAATCAATAATTTTTTAATAGAACTGTAAATATGGTTATGAATTTTGAAGGCTTTTATTTTTGCAAATTAATACAGCCTATCAGCCACATACTCTACTTTAGTTTTTCCATGTGGTTTAGCCTTACCATCAGGACCTAAATTAACCATAACTATATTTGAAATTGTAATAATGGTTTCGTGCGTCATTTTATTTCTAACTTCACTACTTAGTACTAGTGAGGCTTTTCCAAATTTAACCACTTTTATTCCAATTTCAACAATATCGCCTTGTTTTGCAGAAGCCTTAAAATCTATTTCACTCATGTATTTGGTTACTACTTTTTGGTTTTCAAGTTGAACGATGGTATATAGTGCAGCTTCTTCATCTATCCATTCTAATAAGCGTCCTCCAAATAAGGTCCCGTTAGCATTTAAATCTTCTGGTTTTACCCATTTTCTAGTGTGAAATTTCATATATTTATTTATGTTTTATAATTTAAAATAATTCTTGGTTATCTTCATTTGGTATTTTAAGTGAACACCCTAAAGCAGCATTGAGTTTTTTTATAAAATAAGCAGATAAAAGCGGAGATTCTTTTTCTATGTTTTGATGTATAAAAAAGTTTATCTCCTTAATACCTTGTTCTTGCCATAATTTTAAGCGTTCTACCCAATCATCTAAACGGGTGTAATCTGTATCATGATTAGCACCTACATAACGTACAAAAGCGGTTGGATTAGTTAAGCGCATATGCATTAAATCTCTTCTACCTGCTGTATCTACAATAATATTAGAAATACTATTAGTTTCTAAAAGTTCATATAATTCTTTAGAAATGGTTTCATCATTATACCAGTTTGTATGCCTAAATTCTATTGCTAAAGGAACTTCTTTAGGCCAATTTTCAACAAAAGTTACTACCCTATCAAAATCTTTAGGCGCAAAATTGTTATGCATTTGTAAAAAAACAGTTCCTAGTTTTTCTTTTAAATTAGAAGCATTATACAAATAATGTTCAACTACTTCTTTGGTGTTATTTAAACGTTTCCAATGACTAATTTCTTGGTTTAATTTTGGAAAAAACTTGAAATTTTCAGGTGTTTTATCATACCATTTAGCAAATTGTTCTGCTGGAAAAATTCTGTAAAAAGTAGCGTTTAGTTCAATAGAATTAAATTGTTTAGAATAATACCCTAATTCATCTTTAGTACCTCTTGGGTAAAAGCCTTTTAAATCTGCTTTATTCCATTTAGCGCACCCTACATAAACTTTAAGGCTACTATTATTGCTTTTAGCCTTGTTTAAAACCCGTATAGTTTCTGGGTGATCTGGTGGTAATGTAAAGTCTATATCTTGAGGGTTATTTACACTTCCAAACTTCATTATTTATTAAAATTACTAGTGAATTTATCTTTATTGGGTAAAGATAGAAAACCCCAAATGTTAATAACCTAGTTGATAATAATAAATTACAATGTTCAAATAAGCTTTTGTAATAATTATTTTTAGTGAAAATCTTACAATATGGACTCCAGACAATTTAACCTTAAAAATGTTCGACCAGAAATTTCTAAAGCTACTATTAACGATAACATGAGTAAAGATGAACGTTTTCAGAATTTAGTTTTAAGACCAATTATTAAATTTCAAAACGATTTACTTATTGAAGTTTTTAAAAATTACATTACGAAACACAAAGCTGTTTTTTATGATTTATCTTTAGAAAAACGCATACTTTATATTGAAAATGCTATTCAAAAAGACATGAAACTTCGTAATTCTATGAAAGGCATGGTAATAGGACTTTTTACAGTTGAAGAATATTTGCTTTACATACAAAACTCTTCAGCCTTAAATAAGCGCATGATGAATATTGTAAAAGAACGGCTACTTAGTAACATTCAATTATTTGAAAAACCAGAGTTTTTAGAAGCTGTTTAGTCTATTAGAGATACACCGTTTAAATCGGTAGTAAGCACATCACTCATATAGTCAAAAAATGGGCGAATGGCTATAAAAGAAGCATTGACTTCTTTTATAAAGTCTGTATCTAAAACCTCTTTGTCGGTATATTTTTTAGTAAAAATATATTGTTTTTTCTTAATTAAATCTATGGCTTTATGTTCTTTACTAAAGCCTTTTGGAGCGGTTTTTACTTCATCGCCAACAAAAGTATTTCCCCAAACACTATTAAATTTTTTATTAGCTAGAATGTCTCTAATTTCAGAATCATCCATTTCAAACTCTTTTCTAATTCGTAATAAATCTTCTTTTGCGGGCTCCCAAAATCCGGTAGCAATAAAACTCTGATTGTTAGGTTGAATATGCAAATAGTAACCACCTCTTAACTTTGGTTTAGTTCTGTGGAAGGAACCACCAAAGTGAGTTTTGTAGGGTAATTTATTTTTTGAAAAGCGAACATCTCTATAAATTCTAAAAATTTTCAGTTTATCTATATCATCATGTGCATTTAAATTTTCAAAAACTTCATTATAAAACTGTTTTACTTCAGTTTGAATGGTTTTAAACTGCGTTTTGTTTTCGTTAAACCAATCTCTATTATTATTTTTTTCTAGTTTGGTTAAAAAAGTAAACACCGATTTTGGAAGGGTTACGCTCATATATTTTTTAATTATGAATTTATAAATTACAAAAACATTAAGTTATTCAAATTCAATGCTATTAAGAATTAATCCAGATGCAGGTGCTATGTAATCCATTTTTATTTTACTATTTGGAACTAAGCTATTTTTAATATCTTGAAGGGTTAGTTTACCTTTTCCTAAATCTATTAAAGTTCCCATCATTAATCTAATTTGGTTACGCATAAACCCTTTACCTTTTACTCTAAGTATATAAGATTTATCAGGAAAATAATTGGCTGTGTATATATTGTTTTCTATTAATTCGCACTGAATAATTTCTCTGGTATAAACACCGTTTTCTGTAGGTTTATAGCAATAAGACCATAAATAATTTTCGCCTTCAAACAGTTTAGCGCCCTGTTTCATTATTTCTATATTTAAATCATCTAAAATGGTGGTCATTATAGGTGCACAAAACGGATGACACTTTTCACCGTAAGTAAAGAGATATAAATATTCTTTAACTTTTGAATGGTTAATGATATTAAAATCTTTATCTACTTCTCTTATGCTTAAAGCTCTAATATCTTGAGGTAAGTTATAATTAAATAATTCTAAAAAACTGTTTTTGTCTTCTAATGGTTCTTTTAAAAATAATTCAAAAGCAGTATTTTCAGCAGATACCATGGCATCTGTTCTACCTGAAATTAAACTTTTAAAGTATTTCCCTTCTAAAATAAAGTTTAAAGTTCTGTCTACCATCAAGTGTAAGGTTTTTACATTGGGTTGTTTTTGCCAACCATGAAACCGATAACCTAAATACTGAATATTTATTACGTAAAAATATTTTTTCATAAGGGTTTTATTCCGTTGCGGAAATTAGTTTATTTACTAATTGTGACAAAAAATTTATACATTGTATTCTCTTTTACTAACTATAATAACTAAATATTATGTCTAATTCTACAACAATTAAGCCCCCTTTTTGGTTTTGGATTATAAGTGTGATTGCACTTATTTGGAATGGTATGGGTGTAAACGCTTATTTACAACAAGCTTATGATACCGAGAGTTACAGAGCCATGTACACCGAAGAACAACTTGAAATAGCGGCTAACATGCCTATTTGGGTTACCGCTACTTTTGCAATAGCTGTGTTTGCTGGTGCATTGGCTTCTATTGGTTTACTACTAAGAAAATCTTGGTCTGTAAAATTATGGATTCTTTCATTAATTGCCGTAATAATTCAAATGGGATATATTTTGATAAATAGTTATGCTTCAAGCATAGAAATGACCATAATGATTATTCTATTGGCCTTTTTATTTGTTTGGTTTGCTAGAAAATCTGAAGCAAAAGGATGGTTGTCTTAAATTAATTAAAAGGAAGACTATTTATGTCTTCCTTTTAACTCTTTTTCAATATCTTTTAAAGTAAAACCTTTGGCTTGGAGTAGCATTAAATAGTGGAAGAATAAATCTGCCGATTCATAAATAAATAATTCATCGTTATTATCCATAGCTTCAATAACCGTTTCTACAGCCTCCTCTCCTACTTTTTGCGCTATTTTATTAATACCTTTAGAAAACAAACTTGCTACATATGATTTGGCAGTGTCTTTATTAGCAATACGCTCTGCAATCACATCTTCTAAAGTTGAAAAGAAGCCGTAGTTTGGAGTGTTTTCTTCTCCCCAACAATTACCTGTTCCTTTATGGCAAGTTGGTCCCGCAGGATGCACTTGAACTAACAAGGTATCATTATCACAATCATTTTTAATTTCAACTAAGTTTAAAAAATTACCACTTTCTTCACCTTTAGTCCATAAACGTTGTTTACTTCTACTAAAAAAAGTAACCTTTTTAGTTTCTATAGTTTTTTGGTAAGCTTCTTCGTTCATATACCCCAACATCAACACATTTTTTGTTGTTGCATCTTGAATAATTGCTGGTACTAATCCGTTTTTATCGTATTTTATTTCCATTTTAATTTTATTGTCATTGCAAATCGCATAGCGATGTGGCAATCTATTAAACAGATTACTTCGTCATACATCCTCGTAATAACTCATAATCGTACTTCAATATTATTATTTTTTAACTCTTTTTTTAATTCAGGAATAGGAATTTCATTAAAGTGAAACACACTAGCAGCCAATGCTGCATCTGATTTTCCTATGGTAAAAGTATCTATAAAATGTTGCACATTACCTGCGCCACCAGAGGCAATAATAGGAATGTTTAACATATCTGATAATTTAGCTAATGCCTTGTTTGCAAATCCGTTTTTGGTGCCATCATGATTCATAGAAGTGAATAGTATTTCACCTGCCCCTCGTTCTTCTACCTCTTTTGCCCATTCAAATAAATCTATATCTGTTGGAATGGTGCCTCCTGCCAAATGGACTTTCCAGTTACCATCTACTTCTTTAGCATCTATAGCAACTACAACACACTGACTTCCAAATTTATCGGCTAACTCATTCACTAACTCTGGGCGTTTAACTGCCGAAGAATTAATAGATACTTTATCGGCTCCATTTTTCAATAAAGCATCTACATGCTCTACAGATGATATGCCGCCACCAACTGTAAATGGAATATTAACTTGTTCTGCAACATGTAACACCATTTCTAATGTTGTAGCTCGGGCTTCTAATGTAGCTGTTATATCTAAAAACACCAATTCATCTGCACCGTAATCTGCATACTGTTTTGCCAATTCTACAGGGTCTCCCGCATCTCGTAAATCAACAAAATTAACGCCTTTAACGGTGCGTCCGTTTTTTATATCTAAACAAGGTATAATTCTTTTTGTAAGCATATTTTGGTTGTTAGATGTTGATTGGTTGTTGTTCGTTTTACAAGACTAACAACAAACAACTATCAACTATGAACTATATAATTTTCTAATTGTTTTAAACTTATTTTATTCTCGTAAATAGCTTTTCCTATAATAACACCTTCACAGCCTATTTCAGCTAGTTTTGGAAGTTCCTCAAATTTTGAAATACCTCCAGAGGCTATTAATTTTATTGACTGACGACTACTAGTATTGCTGCATTCTGCTAAAATCTTTTTATACAAATTGAAGGATGGACCTTCTAACATACCATCTTTAGCAATATCAGTACAAATAACATAACTAATGCTCTTTTTTTGATAAGCTTTAATAAATGGAATAACCTCTTCTGCACTGTCTTCTAACCAACCGCTAATAGCTATTTTGCCTTCGTTACTATCAGCACCTAAGATTATTTTTTCACTTCCGTATTTATTTATCCAACCTGTAAAAGTCTCTTGGTCTTTAACCGCAATACTACCACCAGTAATTTGGCGAGCTCCAGAATTAAAGGCTATATGTAAATCTTCATTGGTTTTTAATCCGCCCCCAAAATCAATTTTAAGATTGGTTTTAGAAGCAATCGTTTCCAATACCTTATAATTTACTATATGTTTTGCCTTGGCACCATCTAAATCTACAAGGTGTAAATATTTAATACCCGTGTCTTCAAACATTTTAGCGACTTCTAACGGATTTTCATTATAAATTTTTTTGGTGTTATAATCTCCTTTAGACAAGCGAACACACTTTCCTTCAATGATGTCTATGGCTGGTATTATTCTCATAAATAATGTTAAAAGTTAAATATAAAATATTAAAAGTTAGTTCCGTTTCTGGTTTCGCTTTGCTGTATTAATTGATGCTACTATGATTGCTAATAATTCTTTTCCTTCCTTTTTTAAAATGGAAATCTCCTGAATTTGTTCAGGAAAAATCTCCTCAAATATTTCTAACCAATATACACTTTCATCGCATTCCTCTTCAACAATTTTAAGCTTATTAATAAAATCTGCTGTAGATTTTGCTCTTTGAGAAGCACGATAATTGGCTCCTACAGAACTTGAACTTCTAATTAATTGATTAACAAAGGCATTATATTCTCTAGATTTTGGAACTTTAAAGCAAAAATGCCAACAACCTAAAGCAAATTGTTTTGTGCGTTGTATAAGTTCATTCTTCATTTTAAAACTTTTAATATCTAATATTGAACCTATAACTTCAAAAAATTCTTTAATATTTTAGCTCCTTCGTTTCCACTTTTTTCTGGGTGAAATTGGGTACCATAAAAATTCTCATGTTGTAATGCTGATGCGTAATTAATTTCATAATCTGTGGCAGCAATAGTTTCATTACAATGTTCGGCATAGTAACTATGTACTAAATACATGTATTCGTTTTCTTTGATGCCTTTAAATAAATCTGATTTTAAATTTTTGATTACGTTCCAACCCATTTGAGGCACTTTTACATTCTTTGAAAAGCGCTTTACATTAGTTTGAAAAATACCTAAGCCTTTGGTATTCCCTTCTTCGGTATGCAAACACATGAGTTGCATGCCTAAACAAATACCTAAAACAGGCTGTTTGAGTGTTGGAATTAATTTATCTAAACCACTTTCTTGAAGCATTTTCATGGCAGAACTTGCTTCTCCAACTCCTGGGAAAATTACTTTATCGGCTGCTTTAATTTCTTCTGGATTTTTAGATAATACGGCTTCTGCCCCTAAACGGTTAAAAGCAAACTGAATACTTTTTATATTTCCAGCACCGTAGTCTATAATTACTAATTTCATTTTTATTTGTTCTTGGTTATTTGTTGTTTGTTACTAGTTATTCTCTGCAAAAAAGCAAATAACTAACAACAGTAAACAAGTAACTATTACAACATTCCTTTAGTTGATGGTAAAAACATTTTGTTAGCATCGCGTTTTACGGCCATTTTCATAGCTTTAGCAAAGGCTTTAAAAATGCCTTCAATTTTATGATGCTCGTTTACGCCTTCAGCTTTTATGTTTAAATTACATTTTGCGCCATCGGTAAACGATTTAAATAGGTGGTAAAACATTTCTGTTGGCATGTCACCTATTTTTTCTCGTTTAAATTCGGCATCCCATTCTAACCAATTTCTGCCACCAAAATCTACAGCAACTTGTGCTAAACAATCATCCATTGGTAAACAGAATCCGTAACGCTCAATACCTAATTTATTTCCTAAGGCTTTATTGAATAATTCACCTAAAGCAATCATGGTATCTTCAATAGTATGGTGCTCATCTACTTCTAAATCACCATTAACTTTTATGGTTAAATCCATAGCACCATGGCGACCAATTTGATCCAACATATGATTGAAAAACGATAAGCCTGTATCGATATCATTTTTACCAGAACCATCAAGATTTAATTTTATATAAATCTGAGTTTCATTGGTGTTACGAGTAATTTCTTGAACTCTATCTTTAAGTTTTAAAAACTCATAAATTTCTTTCCAGCTAGTACTTGTTAAAGCAATACAGTCTAGAATTTCTTGTTTTGACGACTCAATTTCATCAGCACCTAATTCTGTATTTTCAGATAAAAAAATACCCTTTGCTCCAAGGTTTTTTGCTAATTCCATATCGGTAATACGATCACCTAGCACAAACGAATTTTCTAAATCGTATTTTTCTTTATCAAAGTACTGAGTTAATAAACCAGTTCTTGGTTTACGTGTATTGGCATTTTCATGCGGAAAGGTTTTATCAATATGAACTGCAGCAAATTCAACACCTTCTTTTTTAAAGGCATTGATAATTTTGTTATGAGCAGGCCAAAAGGTGTCTTCTGGAAACGAATCGGTACCTAAACCATCTTGGTTAGTAACCATCACCAATTCGAAATCCAATTCACTAGCTATTTTAGCCATATATTGAAATACTTTTGGGTAGAACTCTAATTTTTCTAAACTATCTAATTGATAATCTACTGGCGGTTCTAACACCAAAGTTCCGTCTCTGTCTATAAATAGTACTTTTTTCATAATTAAGCTTTTTAGCTTTTGGATATTAGCTATTTGCTAACTGCATTAAAGCAGAAATTAATGTTTCGTTTTCAGTTTTAGTTCCCACTGTAAAACGCAATGTGTTTTCGCAAAGTGGTTGTGTGGTTCTATTTCTAATAACGATACCTTTTTCAATTAACTGATTATAACGTTTAGTAGCATCATCAACCCTTGCCAAAACAAAATTAGCTTCGGTAGGAAAAATGGTTTCTACAAAACTGATATTTTTTAACGCTTCAATTAAAATGTTACGCTCTTTTAAAACTAATTTTATTTCTTCATTTACAGCTTCTACATTCAAAATACGCTCTAAGGCTCGTTTTTGCGTTAACTCATTAACATTATACGGCGGTTTAATTTTGTTTAAAACTGCAATAATATCTGCGGAAGCGAAACACAAGCCTAAACGAATTCCTGCTAATCCATAAGCTTTTGATAGCGTTTGAGTAACAATTAAATTTGGATAATTATTTAATTCTGAAATCCAACTGCCTTGATTTGAAAAATCAATATAAGCTTCATCAATTACTACCAAACCATTAAATTTTTCAAGTAATGTTTTAATTTTTTCTGAAGCAATAAGGTTTCCTGTTGGGTTATTAGGTGAACAAATGAAAATCATTTTTGAGTTTTCATCAATAGCATCTAAAATAGCTTCAACATTTGGTTGAAAACTTGCGTTTAACTCAACTTTTCGTTCTTCAACTTCGTTTAGATTAGATAAAACCGAGTACATACCATAAGTTGGCGGTAAGGTAATGATATTATCTTGCTTTGGTTCGCAAAAAGCTCTGAATAATAAATCTAACACTTCATCACTACCATTACCAAGTAACATTTGGTTTTCAGGAACCTTTTTTTGTTCTGATAAAACAGATTTTAATGTACGCTGTAACGGATCTGGATAACGATTCACTCCATTTTCGAACGGATTTTCGTTAGCATCTAAAAAAATCATTTTAGAACCATCGGAAACATATTCGTCACGCGCCGAACTATAAGCTTTCATAGCTTTAACGTTCGCTCTAATTATATTTTGGATATTAAAAGTTTTCATTTTAAATCTTTCAACCGGATACTTACCGCATTTTTATGCGCTTGCAACCCTTCGGCTTCAGCCATTAATTCTATTGTTTCACCAATATTTAAAATCCCTTCTTTTGATATTTTTTGAAAGGTCATACTCTTCATAAAACTATCTAAATTCACACCAGAATAGGCTTTACTAAATCCGTTTGTTGGCAATGTATGGTTGGTTCCAGATGCGTAATCACCAGCACTTTCTGGTGTATAATCACCTATAAAAACCGACCCTGCGTTTCTAATACCATTCACATAAAAATCTTCATTTTTTGAACAGATAATAAAATGCTCTGGCCCGTATTGATTGATTAACTCTAAAGCTATTTCATCAGTATCAACAAAAATAGATTTAGAATTGGCAATAGCTTTTTCTGCAATATCCTTTCTTGGCAGTACGTTTAATTGCACTTCAACTTCTTTTGAAACTTTGGAAATTAAATCTTTTGAAGTAGACACCAAAATAACCTGACTATCAACTCCGTGTTCGGCTTGACTTAATAAATCTGAAGCAATATAACTAGCATTAGCCGTTTTATCTGCAACTACTAACAATTCACTTGGTCCAGCAGGCATATCAATAGCCACACCGTATTTTGTTGCTAATTGTTTAGCCACAGTTACATACTGGTTTCCGGGTCCGAAAATTTTATAAACCTGTGGAATGGTTTCTGTACCAAACGCTAAAGCTGCAATGGCTTGAATGCCTCCTACTTTAAATACTTTAGTGACACCACAAAGTTTAGCTGCATATAAAATTTCTGGAGCTAGTTTCCCTTCTTTATTTGGTGGCGAACACAAAACAATTTCATTACAACCTGCAATTTGAGCAGGTGCAGCTAGCATTAATACCGTTGAAAACAAAGGTGCTGTTCCTCCGGGAATGTATAAACCTACACTTTCAATTGGGCGTTTTTCTTGCCAACATTGTACGCCATTGGTAGTTTCTACTTCTACTTTTTGCGTTTTTTGTGCACTATGGAAGACTTCAATATTATTTTTGGCACATTTTATAGCCTTTTTTAAAGCTTCGGGAATGGAATTAACAGCTTCGTTAATCTCTTGAGCAGACACTAAATTAGTATCTAGTGTCACTTTATCAAAACGCTCTGTGTATTGCTTAATAGCTAAATCACCACGCTGTTGAACATCAGTAAAAACTTCACTAACAACACCTTCAATATCATCAACGGTTTGTGTAGGACGTTTTAAAACATCAATCCAAGTGGTTTTGTCTGGGTTGTTAATTACTTGCATTATAGCACCATTTTTTCAATTGGACAAACCAGAATTCCTTGAGCACCTTTAGCTTTTAGATCGTCTATAACATCCCAAAATTCATTTTTACTAATTACGGAATGTACTGAGCTCCAACCTTCTTCGGCTAATGGTAGCACGGTTGGACTTTTCATGCCTGGTAACACATTAATAATATCTTGAATTCTATCATTTGGTGCGTTTAAAAGGATGTATTTTGATTGTCTGCCTTTTAAAACAGATTGTATTCTAAATTTTACGGTTTCTAAAATAGCTTTTCGTTCTTCATTTAATGTTGGTGATACTGCTAAAACCGCCTCTGATTTTAAAATGGTATCTACCTCTTTTAAATTGTTTTTAAACAAGGTACTACCGCTAGAAACTATATCGCAAATAGCATCTGCTAGCCCAATATTTGGTGCAATTTCTACCGAACCATTAATGATATGTAATTTGGCATTAACACCGTGTTCATCTAAAAACATTTGCACCGTATTTGGATACGATGTTGCAATGCGCTTACCTTCTAAATCTTTTATACTGTTATATGTATCAGCTTTTGGTACAGCAATACACACACGACAGGTTGAAAAGCCTAGTTTTTCAGCAATCTCAATACCTTCGCCTTTTTCAATTAAAACATTTTCACCAATAATAGCAACATCTACAACACCATCTTTTAAGTATTGAGGAATATCACCATTTCTAAGGTAAAACACCTCTACTGGAAAATTTTTAGCCGAAGCTTTTAGCTGGTCTTTTCCGTTATCGATAGATATACCGATGTCTTTTAAAATTTTCATTGAGTCTTCATTCAATCGACCCGATTTTTGTACTGCAATTCTTAATTTACTCATTTTATTTTAGTTATGAGTTTGAAACAATCTAGTTGATTTTAGAAATGAAAAACCCGCTTGATTGTCTCAAACGGGTTTAAATATATTTTCATTTTATTCAATACATTTTCACTTCGCTTGAGAGCAAATATGAAAATGATGATGTGTTTGAATAAAAGTCATGTTTTTTTTATTTCTGTAGCAAATATCTATAATAAAAGTAATATTTCAAACTTTAATTTATAAATATTAAAACATTTTACATTTTTTGAATTTTTGTAAAATATTTAAATAAATTATTTACTGATTGCCAAGAATAATTGGTAATCCACTATCTCCAGAACCAATAACAATAACTTTACTGTTTGGAGACTCTGATAGTTTCATGGTTGCTTCAATACCTTTGTCTTGTAAAATTTTATCGGTTAATGATGCACTTAAAATCCTGTTAGCATCGGCTTTACCCTGCGCTTCAATACGTTGTTTTTCTGCTTCTTTTTGGGCTGTAATTAATCTAAACTCATATTCTAAAGATTGTTGTTCTTGCCCCAATTTACGCTCAATAGCATCTTTTATTGCTGTTGGTAAGGTTACATCGCGCACTAAAATTTCTAGTAAATCAATATATTGATCATCTACAATTTTTTTGGTTTCATCAAAAATTTCTTGTTGAATAGCATCTCTTTTTGATGAATAAATTTGTTCTGGAGTGTATCTACCAACTACACTTCTAGTAGCAGATCTAATAGCTGGTTTTAGTACGCGCTCTAGATAATTTGCACCTTTTTCTCGGTGTAATTTTCCTAAGTTTTCTAATTCTGGTTTATACCAAGCCGAAGCTTCTAATTGAATATCTAATCCATTAGAAGATAAAACTTTCATACGTTCTGTTAACTCCTGTTGGCGTGCTTCATAAATAAATACTTTGTTCCAAGGTGCTACAATATGAAAACCTTCTCCCATAGGAGGTTTATCTGTTACTACACCTCCTCCAAAGGTTTTGTAAAGTACACCTGCTTCACCAGATCCAATAGTTACAGCTGATTTTGCTAATACAATTATTAATATGATACCACCAATTATAAAAGGTAGTGCTACTTTAGGTAATTTTTCCATTATGTTTTATTTAAATTAGTCCGTTATATTTTCTCAAAAACCACTCAGCAGATAAGCTTAAAGCTATAATTGCTAATAGAAATTTCCAATCTATCAAAGGTATGATATTTTTATTGCTTTTTTGAACGGAAACGTAACGATTATCGCTCATTAGGTCTTTAATTAAATCATTGGTTTTATCAATAAAATAACTCTTTCCACTACTGTTAGTAGCCAACTGTTGCAACTTTGTTACATTGGCATTCAAAAATTGTTGTTCTACATTATATTCTAAAATAGTAAAACTACCCGATTTACTAATATTTTCGTTTTTAGCCCTAACCGTAAAATTATATTCAGATGGTTTTAAATTACTTAAATCTACTTGATAGTTATTATTTTTTAGAACAAAAGGGAATTCAAATTTACTCTCTGATAATTTATCCTCAACCAAAATACTTAAAGTTTCTCTATCATCAAAAACATAATTTTTATCGAAAAATTGGGCGTTAATTACAACATTACTGTTGCCTATATAAAACGACTCATAGTCAACATTAAGTCTGTTTCTTTGTTTGTTTGAAGCTAAATACTGGATAAGTTTTCCTATAAAATTATCAAATTCGTTAAATGATTTGGAATTTAAATAGCTTTGAGCGCGCCATTTCCAAATATTCTCTCCTAGCAATACAACTTCACGTTGTTTGTTAACTTCAACAGCAGCCAATAAAGGTTGTTGTATTGAAACATTTCCTATTCTTTTATTTAAGATAGTTTGAAATGGTACATTAAATTTAATAGAACCGTAAAGAGCATTTAATGGAGGGAAAGATTCAAAGTTTATATCATCAACTTGAAAAGGACTGAAATTTGAATTGAAATTGGCTTGATATTCTTCGGTTTGTAAAACAATTTCATGCGAATAATTTGTACTGATTGAATTTATAAAACTTAAATCTGTTTTGGTGCCAATAACTACAAATCTGTTCTTATTTAGTTTGTTTAATTCATCAAATAACTTTTTAAACCTATTGTTTGGTTGATAAACTATTATTAATTGAAAATCATTAAGTTGACTTAGAATTTCATTGGGTTTTAAAACAGAAACAGAACGTTGTTCATTACTCTCAATACTTTTTTTAAAGGCTCCAATATCTGGATGAATAATATCGGCTACAATAGCTATTTTAGTTTTTTGATCTATAACTTCAACAGCAAAATTTTTAGAGTTATTTACTTTATTTTTTTCATTTTCTAAAGGAATTAAATTTAGTTTATAACTATTAATACCAATAGAATTTGCAGGTAAAGTGAGGTTGATAATTTTAGAATTATTGGTTTTGGTAAAACTAATAGGTTGAGAATACACCGTTGTATTACCTTTTACCACTTCTAATTTAGTATTTACATTTTGACTTCCATTATATACCAAAATAGCTTCAATAGGAAATCTATTTTTTAAATACGCATATTTATTAACGTTAAGTTGCTGAATTTTTAAATCGGTATACGTAATGGTATCTCCTAAAATAATTGGATAAACAGGCTGTTTGTAAGTAGTATAGGCAAACTGGTAGTCGTTACCAAAGGTTTGGTTGCCATCAGATATCAAAACTGTTGGAGATACTGTTGTTTTGTAAATTTGCGCTAATTGCCCAAACGCATTATTTATATTAGTTTCACTCTCATTAAAGGTTAAGGAATCTGAAGTTTTAAGTGTGTTTCCAAACAAATAGGTTGTAACATTAAATTTAGTATTTAACTCTTTATTATTTTTTAAACTATTAAACATTGTATTGGCATCTTCTGCTCTATTTAAATAGTTTATAGAGCTTGAATTATCAACAGCGATAACTAAATTTGGTTTTTCAGAAACTATTTTTATTTGTTCAAATTTAGGATTAACTATGAGTAGTAAAAACGCAAAAACAGTTATAAACCTTAAAAAAGTAAAAAGCCAATTTAGTTTAGAACTTTTTATTTTTGATTTATATCTATACTGAAAAAGCGCTATAAATAGCGCTAATATTCCAGATAGTATTATATAAATTAAGGTTTCTGTTGGCATATCATGTGTTAGGTTAACATTCCGCCATCAACATTTAAAGTTTGCCCTGTTACATAAGCCGACAAATCACTAGCTAAAAACACACAAGCATTTGCAACATCTTCAGGAGTACCACCGCGTTTTAGAGGAATTCCTGCACGCCATCCTTTTACAACTTCTTCATCTAATTTAGCAGTCATTTCTGTTTCAATAAAACCAGGAGCAATCACGTTACTTCTAATGTTTCTTGAACCAAGTTCTAGAGCAACCGATTTAGAAAACCCGATAATACCTGCTTTAGAAGCCGCATAATTGGTTTGTCCTGCGTTTCCTTTTACACCAACTACAGAACTCATGTTAATAATTGAACCTTTACGTTGTTTTAACATGGTACGTTGTACGGCTTTGGTCATATTAAAAACCGATTTTAGGTTAACTTCAATAACCTTATCAAAATCTTCTTCGCTAATACGCATTAACAGATTATCTTTTGTTATACCTGCGTTATTAACTAAAACATCAATACTTCCAAATTCATTAACAACCTCTTGAGCTAGTTTTTGAGCTTCTTCAAAATTAGCAGCATTACTTTGATAACCTTTGGCTTTTATACCTAATTTATTTAATTCTTCTTCTAAAGCTTTAGCCGCATCAACAGACGAACTGTATGTAAAAGCCACATTAGCACCTTGTTGTGCAAATACTTGAGCTATTCCTTTTCCTATACCTCTGCTCGCCCCTGTGATAATTGCTGTTTTTCCTTCTAATAGTTTCATTTAAATTAATTTGTTGTATTAGTTGATATTCAAATATACTAATTACAGTTGTTTCAAAATAAAAAACCCCACAAAATATTGCGAGGTTTTTAAAATGTATATTATTGTTTTTTAAGCAATAACTTCAGCTACTTTTTTTCCTATTTCAGCAGGAGAATCTACTACATGAATTCCACAAGCTCTCATGATTTTCTTTTTGGCTTGTGCTGTGTCATCACTACCGCCAACAATGGCTCCTGCGTGCCCCATTGTACGTCCTGCAGGAGCAGTTTCGCCAGCAATAAAGCCAACTACAGGTTTTTTACTACCGCTTTCTTTGTACCAATTTGCAGCATCTGCTTCTAACTGACCTCCAATTTCACCAATCATAACAACTGCTTTTGTTTCTGGATCGTTTATTAATAATTCAACAGCTTCTTTAGTTGTTGTTCCAATAATTGGGTCTCCACCAATACCAATTGCTGTGGTAATTCCTAAACCTTGTTTTACAACTTGGTCTGCCGCTTCATAAGTTAAAGTTCCTGATTTTGAAACAATACCTACTTTACCTTGTTTAAAAACAAACCCTGGCATAATACCTACTTTAGCTTCTCCTGGAGTGATTACCCCTGGACAGTTAGGTCCTATTAAACGACAATCTTTATCTTTAATATAATCTGAAGCTTTAATCATATCTGCAACAGGTATACCTTCTGTAATTGTAATAATTACTTTTATCCCGGCATCTGCAGCTTCCATAATAGCATCAGCAGCAAATGCTGGCGGTACAAAAATGATAGTTGTATCTGCACCAACCTCTTTAACAGCTTCTTCAACTGTATTAAATACAGGCTTATCTAAATGTGTTTGACCTCCTTTTCCTGGAGTCACACCTCCAACAATGTTGGTACCGTATTCAATCATTTGGGTTGCATGGAAAGTTCCTTCGCTACCTGTAAAGCCTTGTACTATTATTTTTGAATCTTTATTTACTAAAACGCTCATACGTGTTTATTTTGTTATGTAAAAAATATAAACAAATGTAATTTTTTTTGCTGCAATTTTTTACTGGTTTTTTAAAATATCTAAAATTTCAGGTATCTTTTTTATAGATGCTATTTCTTTATATTTACTTCTAATATCATCTGCAGGAATTCCAAAGTAATTTTTACCACCTTCTAACGATTTGCTAACACCAGATTTGGCTGATATAACAGCTTTAGCACCTATAGTAATTCCGCTTGTAATACCTACTTGCCCCCAAATGGTTACTTCATCTTCAATAACAACACAACCTGCAATACCAACTTGTGAAGCTATTAAACATTTTTTACCAATAACCGTATCATGACCAATTTGAACTAGGTTATCAATTTTGGTTCCTTCTTTAATGGTTGTGTCTCCAGTAACACCTCTATCTACAGTACAAGCAGCTCCTAAATCTACATTGTTTTCTATAACAACCTTTCCGCATGATAGCAATCTATCAAAACCTTCAGTACGTTTTTTGTAGTAGAAAGCATTAGCCCCCAAAACTGTACCCGCGTGAATAGTAACGTTATCTCCTATAATAGCATCATCATAAATACTAACATTAGAGTGAATTATACAGTTTTTACCAATTTTTACATTATTACCAATAAAACAATTTGGCTGTATTACAGTGCCTTCTCCAATAATAGCTGAATTTGATATTTGTGAATTAGCCGATTGAAAAGGTTTAAAATGATTAGAGAGTTTGTTAAAATCTCTAAAAGGATCATCACTAATAAGTAGTGCTTTACCTTTGGGACAATCTACTTTTTTATTAATTAAAATAATAGTTGCAGCAGAGTTTAAGGCTTTATCATAATACTTTGGATGATCTACAAAAACGATATCTCCAGCTTCAACAACATGAATTTCATTCATGCCAGTTACTGGAAATTCATCTGCTCCTATATATTCACAATCAATTAGTTGCGATATGGTTTTAAGGGTTTGTGGTTGTGGGAATTTCAACGTTTATTATTCTTTTATGCGTTCTTTATAAGTTCCCTTTTCGGTTTCAACCTTAATTTTATCGCCTTCATTAATAAATAAAGGTACGTTAACTGTTGCTCCGGTTTCAACGGTTGCTGGTTTAGTAGCGTTTGTAGCCGTATTTCCTTTTACACCAGGTTCTGTATGCGTTACCTCTAAAATAACATTAGCAGGCATTTCTACTGAAAGCGGCATACCATCTTCTGAATTAATAAGTACGGTTACAACTTCACCTTCTTTCATTAAACCTGGACTATCTAAAGCAGATTTTTGAAGTTCAATTTGAGAATAATCTTCAGTATTCATAAAATGATAGGTTTCTCCCTCATTGTATAAATATTGAAATTTATGAGTTTCTACACGAACGTCATCTAACTTATGACCTGCAGAAAATGTATTGTCAATTATTTTTCCTGTAGTAACACTTTTAAGTTTGGTTCTTACAAACGCAGGTCCTTTACCTGGTTTAACGTGTAAAAATTCAATTATTTTATAAATATCGTGATTATATCTAATACATAATCCATTTCTAATATCACTTGTAGTAGCCATATAATTAATTTGATTTAAAATATCCTTTCATAATACCTCGGTGAGAATTTTTTATAAACTGAAGAATTTCATCACGCTCTGGTGTTGCTTCCATTTCAGCTTCAATAATTTCAGCCGCCTGAGTATTATTGTAATTTTTTTGATATAAAATTCTATATATATTTTGAATTTCTCTAATTTTTTCTGCCTGAAAACCACGTCTTCTTAATCCAACAGAATTAATACCAACATAAGAAAGTGGTTCTCGTGCTGCTTTAACGTACGGAGGTACATCTTTTCTAACTAAAGAACCTCCAGTTACAAAGGCATGATTACCTACAGATACAAATTGATGTACTGCGGTCATTCCTGCTAGTACCACGTAATCTCCTATTGTAATATGACCTGCTAGTGTACTGTTGTTGGAAAAAATACAATTGTTACCTACTACACAATCATGAGCAATATGACAATAAGCCATAATTAGGCAATTATTTCCTATTACGGTTTTCATTTTGTCTGCAGTACCCCTATTAATAGTTACGCATTCTCTTATGGTAACATTGTCTCCAATTTCAACAGTAGTATCTTCTCCTTGGTATTTTAAATCTTGAGGGTTAGCAGATATAACAGATCCTGGAAAAATATTACAATTCTTTCCTATACGAGCACCTTCCATGATGGTAACGTTACTTCCTATCCAGGTGCCTTCTCCAATAATAACGTTATTATCTATAGTAGTAAAAGGTTCTATTACTACATTTTTAGCAATTTTTGCACCGGGATGCACATATGCAAGAGGTTGGTTCATAATTATTTAACTTTAGTTATTTGAGCCATTAGTTCTGCTTCTGCACAAAGTTTACCGTTTGAATAGGCATACCCTTGCATGTGACAAATACCACGACGTATTGGGGTGATTAACGTACATTTAAATATTAAAGTGTCGCCAGGAACTACTTTTTGTTTAAACTTAACATTGTCCATTTTCATGAAAAACGTTAAATAGTTTTCTGGGTCTGGAACGGTATTTAACACTAAAATCCCGCCTGTTTGCGCCATCGCTTCAACAATTAAAACTCCTGGCATTACTGGAGCTCCTGGAAAATGACCTTTAAAAAATTCTTCATTCATTGTTACATTTTTTGTTGCTGTAACATGATGATCACTAAGCTCAAATACTTTATCTATTAATAAGAATGGTTGCCTATGCGGTAACATAGCCATGATTTGTGTAATATCCATTAAGGGTGGTTGATTCAAATCAATGTTAGGCACGTTATTTCGGCGTTCATTCTTTATAATTTTAGATAGCTTTTTAGCAAACTGGGTATTTACAAAATGCCCAGGTTTATTGGCAATTATTTTACCTTTTATACGTGTTTTTACTAGAGCTAAATCTCCTAAAACATCAAGTAGCTTGTGTCTTGCTGCCTCGTTTGGATAATGCAGTGTAAGATTATCTAATATCCCATTAGGTTTAACAGCTATATTGTCTTTTTTGAAAGCTACTCTTAATTTATCCATAGTTTCTGCAGATAATGGTTTATCTACGTAAACAATGGCATTATTTAAATCGCCTCCTTTAATAAGACCATGTTCTAAAAGCATTTCAATTTCATGTAAAAAACTGAATGTACGTGAATTAGCGATATGCTTTTTAAAATCGGAAATTTTATTTAATGTGGCGTTTTGGGTACCTAATACTTTAGTTCCAAAATCTACCATAGTAGTAATTTTGTATTCATCTGAAGGCATTACCAAAATTTCACTACCTGTTTCTTCATCTGTGTATGAAACAATATCTGTAACTTCAAATTCTTCTCTAAACGCATCTTCAAGTTCAACTACACCAGCTTCTTCAATAGCTTCAACAAAAAACTTTGAAGAGCCATCCATAATAGGAGGTTCTGAGGCATTTAACTCTATTACCACATTGTCAACATCCATTCCTACTAAAGCTGCTAAGACATGCTCTGATGTTTGAATAGTTACTCCGTTTTTCTCTAAACAAGTGCCACGTTGCGTATTGGTTACATAATTAGCATCTGCTTCAATTACAGGTTCGCCTTCTAAATCTATGCGTTTAAAGGCTAGACCAAAATTAGCAGGAGCAGGTGTAAATGTTAAAGTAACATCTTTACCGGTATGTAGCCCTACACCAGTTAAAGAAACTTCTTTTCCTATTGTTTTTTGTTTGATTTCAGTGTTAATTATTCCCATTTATTTCTTTTCTAAATCATTAATTGTTTTAACAATTTTTGGTAAGTTTTTAAAATGAACGTAAGATTTATTGTAATCTGAATATTGTAAAGCAGGAGAACCTTGAAGCACTTCATTATCTTTTACATTTTTTCCTATTCCTGATTGCGCTTGAATTTTTACATTGTCTCCTATAGTAATATGTCCTACAATACCAACCTGACCTCCTATTTGGCAATTCTCTCCTATTTTGGTTGAACCTGCTACACCTGTTTGGGCTGCAATTACAGTGTTTTTGCCAATTTCAACATTGTGAGCTATTTGAATTTGATTATCTAGTTTAACACCTCTTCTTATTATTGTAGAACCTAGTGTTGCTCTATCTATAGTTGTAGCTGCACCTACATCAACATAATCTTCAATAATTACATTTCCAATTTGTGGTACTTTGTTATACTCTCCTTTTTCATTTGGAGCAAAACCAAATCCGTCGGCTCCAATAATAGCTCCAGCGTTAATAACACAAAAATTCCCTATAACAGTTTCTGAGTATAATTTGGCTCCAGCAAAAACAACGGAATTATCACCAATGGTTACATTATCACCTATAAAAGCATTGGGGAATATTTTCACATTATTACCTATAGTAACATTTTCACCTACATAAGAAAATGCTCCTATATAAACATTTTCACCATAATTAGCAGTAGATGCAATAAAATGAGGTTCTTCAATACCTAGTTTATTATTTTTTACTTCGTTATAATACTCTAGTAATTTTGAGAATGCTTTATAAGCATCATCAACCTTAATTAAAGTTGTGTTAATCTTACTTTCTGGGACAAAAGTTTTATTAACTATTGCAACAGATGCCTTAGTTGTATAAATATGCGATGTGTATTTAGGATTAGCCAAAAAGGTAAGAGACCCTTCTGTTCCTTCTTCTATTTTAGATAGCTTAGATACCTCTGCTTCTGGGTTACCTTCTACTTCGCCTTCAAGTATCCCTGCTATTTGTTGTGCTGTAAATTTCACACTAAATTTGTTTGTTATTTTTAGTTTAAGTAGCGCAAAAATAGGAAAAATGTCCTAAAGTTTGTTATCACCTACTCGTATTGTTTTTTAAATTAAAATGTAGTTAAAATTAGTTACCTAATGTGTGTCTGTTCTTTTGGGTAACATATATAATATTTTGTTACGGGCTTTGATAGGGTTTTTAAGTTAAGGTGGTCTGAGGCTTTAACTATATCAACTATTTTCCCAGATTTAAATAATATATTAATTTGATTATGTTTTAATTGGTACGCTTGGTTAGAAATACTACCAGTAAATACAAAGTATTTAGCTTCTTCTTTGCTAATATTATGTGCTTGCATAAAATCTGTTATATGCATCTCTAATTTACTTTCTTTAATTTTTTTCTTTTTTACTTTTATCTTTAATAAATTTCTATTAATAATCATTTTACTAAGCTTACTTAAAACAAAATCTTCATCGTGTTGCCAATGTTTCATTGCAGATATAATATCGTAGTCATCTAGCTCAGAGAATACTTCTAAGGTTTCATTTGTAAAGTTATCAATACTAATTTTATTGTTTAAAAAATAAGTTAACGCGGTACTTGCATATAAATTGCGCCCTTGATTATTTAATTCTTTTGCTCTCTGCAACACTCTTATTAATAATTGTTCTGCTGCTAATCCGGTTTTATGTAAATATACTTGCCAATACATTAAGCGTCTGGCTACAATAAATTTTTCAACACTATAAATACCTTTTTCTTCAACCACTAGTTCATCATCAACTACATTTAACATAGTGATTAGGCGTTCACTATTAATGTTCCCTTCTGCTACGCCTGTATAAAAACTATCACGTTTTAAATAATCAGCCCTATCAATATCAAACTGACCAGAGATTAATTGGCATAAGAAGTTTCGATGATATTCTCCTTTAAATATTTTTATGGCTAGCGTTAAATTTGAGTTAAATTCTTTATTAAGGCGCTCCATAAAAAGCAGTGAAATTTTCTCATGAGATACATTATTAACTATACTATGCTCCATAGCATGAGAAAACGGACCATGCCCAATATCATGTAGTAAAATTGCAACATACAACGCGTTTTCTTCTTCGTTAGAAATTGTAACTCCTTTAAAACGAAGCATATTAACAGCCTGTTGCATTAAATGTACACAACCGATGGCATGATGAA
Organism: Seonamhaeicola sp. S2-3; assembly: GCF_001971785.1. NCBI lineage: Bacteria > Pseudomonadati > Bacteroidota > Flavobacteriia > Flavobacteriales > Flavobacteriaceae > Seonamhaeicola > Seonamhaeicola sp. S2-3. The sequence continues at coordinate 3,336,617 of NZ_CP019389.1, forward strand.
ATCTTGTATGATGTGCTCCAGGATATACTAAATAAGACATGCCCATTTGGGTAATTCGCCTAAGTCTTTGAAAATACCGATGTTGAATTAAATCGAAAATGAGCGAATTTGGAATGGTAATAAATCCGTAAATTGGGTCGTTTAATATTTTAAGTTTATTCAAACTTTAAAAATTGTGATTATTTAATCACAAATATAATTAACAATAACAATTAATATAAATACTTTAATGAATACTATACAAATACTTTGGGTAGATGATGAAATAGACCTACTTAAACCTCATATTTTATTTTTAGAACAACGTAATTATAAAGTAACTACTTGCCGAAGCGGTACCGAAGCTATAGATGTTTTAGACGAAGCTTCTTTTGATATTGTTTTTTTAGATGAAAACATGCCCGGGTTAACAGGTCTTGAAACCTTAAATGAAATTAAAGAAAAGCAAGACACCTTACCCGTTGTAATGATTACCAAAAGTGAAGAAGAATATATTATGGAAGAGGCTATTGGTAATAAAATTGCAGATTATTTAATAAAACCTGTAAACCCTAACCAAATACTACTAAGCTTAAAAAAGAATTTAGACCATTCTAGATTGGTGTCTGAAAAAACAACCTCTAATTACCAACAAGAATTTAGAAAAATAGCCATGGATATGGCTATGGTAAACACCTATGAAGAATGGGTAGATTTGTATCAAAAACTTATTTATTGGGAAATTCAGTTAGAAGATATAGAAGATACGGGTATGTTTGAAATCTTAGAATCTCAAAAAACAGAAGCCAATATTCAATTTGGGAAATTTATAGAAAAGAATTACCCAGATTGGTTTAAACCACATACTGATGCCCCTATTATGTCTCATACGCTTTTTAAAGAGCGTATTGTTCCAGAAATTAATAAAAATCAACCCACACTATTAGTTGTAATTGATAATTTACGTTATGACCAATGGAAAGCTTTTGAACCAATATTAAAAAACTACTATAAAAAAGAAAAAGAAGAAGCTTTTTTTAGCATTTTACCGTCTGCAACCCAATATGCTAGAAATGCCATTTTTTCTGGGTTAATGCCTAGTGATATGGAAAAACTATATCCACAATACTGGAAAAACGATACAGATGAAGGTGGCAAAAATTTACATGAAGCCGATTTTTTAGAAGCTCAAATGAAACGCTTAGGGCTAAATAGTATTGAGTACGAATATTATAAAATCACCAATTTAAAAAATGGGAAAAAGTTAACTGAAAATTTCAACTCATTAAAAGATAACGATTTAACAGTGGTTGTTTATAATTTTGTAGATATGCTCTCGCACTCTAAAACAGAAATGGAAGTTGTAAAAGAATTAGCTTCAAATGATAAAGCCTACAGATCTTTAACATTAAGCTGGTTTAAAAACTCGCCACTTTTAGAAATGATACAACGGGCACAACAACTTGGTTTTAAATTAATTTTAACCACAGACCACGGTACAATTAACGTTAAAAACCCATCAAAAGTAATTGGAGATAGAGATACAAGTTTAAATCTTAGATACAAAACAGGGAGAAGCTTAACTTATGATTCTAAAGATGTATTAGAAATTAAAAACCCAAAAGACATTCACTTGCCCTCAATAACAATGAGTAGTTCATTTATTTTTGCAAAAAGTGATTTATTTTTTGCCTATCCTAATAATTATAATCATTATGTTAGTTATTATAAAAACACCTACCAACATGGAGGTGTTTCTTTAGAAGAAATGGTAATACCATTTATAGTTTTTAGTCCTAAATAATCTATGTAACGCATAAAACACCGTTGAAATGCGTTTTTAACTAGGAAATTTAAAAATATATACCTATTATTGTAATAAACATTGTTTAGTTTGAAATTGACTTATACATTAGATAATATAAATAACGTAGCTAAAGAGATTATTAATAATGCAACTAGTAAAACCATTTTTTTATATGGTGATATGGGAGTTGGTAAAACAACTTTAGTAAAATCTTTAGTAGAATATTTAGGAAGTAATGAAGAGGTAAGTAGCCCAACATTTTCTATTGTTAATGAATATGAAGCAAAAGAAAATTTAATTTACCATTTTGATTTATATAGAATAAATAATTTGGAAGAAGCTTTTAGTTTTGGAATTGAAGATTATTTATACTCTAATGAATGGGTGATTGTAGAATGGCCAGAGTTAATTGAAGACATAGAAATTGAACAATATAATAGAATTGAAATTGAATTAAATGAGGACAATTCTAGAACATTAACACTAAATTTTAAACCTAATTAAACAAAAATATGCAAAGCTAAAAACTTAAAACAACCACAAACCCTCCTGTTCTTTAACTTTTACGGAAAAACCACAACACAAATTTTAAAAAACAAAGCTTTTAACGTTTTTTTAACATTTACAACTATTTAGCAAGATGGTGATTATATAAATTTGGGGTATTAATTAATTAAATCCCTAAAATTATGAAAACAAAAAAGTATTTAATTGCAATGGCAATTTTTGGAGGTATGGTGTTTTTAGCTAATGCTGTAACAACGTACAACGTAGATGGACAACAAACCGCTAAAATCGAAAAATCAAAAATCAAAATTCCAATTTGCGGATAAAAAAGGACTTGTGGGTGGTAGCATTGTTGCTACGCTAATCGCAATCACTCCTTATTTATTTTACTTATATGAAAGTGTTCCAGATGTCAAATCATGGGACACTTTTTTTGGTACCTATAAAAGTAACTATTACGAAAATGTTTCTGTTTTAGTTTGGACTTTAACAGGTAAAGTAATCCCAATTTTTCTTTTATTTATATGGTTTTTCACTTGTAGGCATTGGTGGTATCATGTCTTGTTAGTACCAATAGCAATGTATGCATATCAAATATTTGGAACAGTAGCTTCTGATTTGAACTACATAGATTCCAATCAATTAATATACTTAATACCTATTATGGCTATCATTATACCTTCCATATATTTAATTAGAGCAAAAATTTTCAATAAAATAAATGATGCCAATAAAACATTAGAAGAATTAGAAGAAGAGTTTAAAATGACACCAAAAAATTTCTGGGGAAAAATTAAAGATTACTTTTAATTTAACCTATCTCTTTCAATTAAATCAATATCTTTTTTATTAGTTCTTAACTTAAAGTTACCAAATTTGTAATTGAACCCAACGGTTAGTAATCTGTTTTCCATATTGGAATTCATAATAATATTTTGATTCAAATATTTCGTTTTTTGGTCAAAATTCTGGTTGTTAAAAACATCTGTTACACCAACACTTAAAGACGCCCTGTTATTCCAAAAGGTTTTTCTTAAATTTATATTCAGTCCAGACCTTTCACTTGTTATAGAAGCGCCACTAGCTAATGGAGAAATAAATAAGTAAGAAACATCAGCAGTTAAACTATTGTCTTTTAAAAAAGAGAAATAATTAATGAACTGACCATAAAAACTCCATTTATCTAATGTTAACAACTCATTATTGCTTTCTAAAGCAAAAAACTGATTATCATAGTAAAACACAGATGTTAATAAATAGACATTCCATTTTTTAGCAATTTGGGTATAGGTAATAAAATCTAATCCGTAAGAAATACTTTTGTCTATATTAGTTTGAGTGTATTTTAATGTGTTATTTTCATTGTCTTGAAACACAATTTCTTGTGTTGGGTCATTTTCTATACGGTAGTAAGCTTCAAAAGTAAAATCTTTAAATGTATACCCTAAAGTAAATACATCATCTATTTGGGGCTTTAAAAAAGGGTCGCCTATTTTATAAGCATTATCATTTAAATAATACTTAAAAGGGTTCAACTGTCTGTATCTTGGGCGATAAATTCGTTTTTTATAGTTAAAATAAACCTCGTTATTTTCATTAATTCTGTTTAAAACATGTATTGTTGGAAATAGTTTAAAATAATTATTTTCATTGTCTTGACTAGTAGAGATTGAATTTCCTGTAGTTTTAGTATACTCTGCTCGTAGTCCTGTTTTTAAGCTCCATGAGTCCCAATCTTTTGAATAACTTACATAAGTTGCATAATTATTTTCATCATATAAAAATGTGTCAGAATTATCTAAATCTTCTTCTTTTATATCATTATTAAATATGTATTGAGAAACAATACTCTCTGAACTAATTATTGATGCTTTTCCTCCCGCCTCAAATTCTGATGATTCATCAATGGGTAAAACATAATCCAACTGTCCTGTATTTAAATCTACAACTTGACTAGAAAATGTTTGAAACCTATTATCTCTAATTAAACTATAATCTGGGTATAAATAATCTGTATCTACATTTTGAAAACTAGAAAAATCGTAATAGGTACGGTGTAAACTAACCGACAACTCCTCTCCTGCTCTTTTAAATCTATGTGTGTAATCAAGAGTAAATGCTAAATTAAAAGTTTCGTCTACAAGCCTACCTGCTGTTATAAATAAAGAATCTAGTTCGTTATTAGTATTAAAAACTTTTGTTGCAGAATTAACAAAATTCTTGGTGTTTTCTCTAGGAGCAATAAGCATGTTAGCAGAAAGCCCAATGCTGTTATTATCATTAAGGGTGTAATCTATATTGGTATTAATTGATTTATTAGAAGTTTTTCTGGTGCGTACAAAATCAGTTTCCCAACTTGTACCAACTTGTTCATTATCATCAAAAAAAGTTATGTATTCCTGATTATGTCTAAATTCTTTTTTAGGGTTGTCATTAAAATTAATATAGGTACTTAATTTTTTAGTTTTAAAAAAATGACTAGTACCATAAGAATATTTTGGATATTCAGAACCTTGTTTAAAACTGCCAAAAACACTTCCGTTATATCCAGCTGCTATATTTTTAGTTGTAATAATATTTATAACAGCGCCTCCTTCAGCTTCATATTTGGCAGGAGGATTTGTTATAACTTCTATAGATTTTAAATTACCTGCCGAAGTGCCTTCTAGCAATTGCATCACTTCTGTTGTTGATAAATGCACTTTTCTATCATTAATATATATTGTAGGTGTTGCATTTTTTACAGTAATAGCTCCATTGTAAACTAAAACACCCGGGGTATGTGTTAAAACATCTAGTACATTGTTATTTGATAGTGTAGAATTTTCAACATTAAAAACCAACCTATCTACCATCCTGTTTACAGTAGGTTTTTTAGCTATTATTGTAACATCGTCTAAGGTTTCTAAATTTTCTTTGAGAATAATATCTTGAAGTTGTGTATTTGATTTTAAATCAACTTGAATTTCAATAGTTTGATACCCTAAAAAGCTAGCTTTAAGAGTATAAACTGAAGCTTTTAATTGCTCCATTTTAAAGATTCCATTCTCGTTAGATATAGTTCCATTAACAACTGAATTGTTTTCTAGTAAAACTATGTTAGCAAAGGCTATGGGAGAATTATTTTCATCAACAAGTCGCCCTTGTAAAACTAAATCTTGAGAGAGACATGTTAAAGAAAATAATAAAGTTGAGAGCGCTAATAATATTTTGAACATATAAACAAAAATAAAACAATTAAATAAAAAATTATTACGGAAAAACCACAGTTTTATTATTCAAATTATTTTATGATAAATTCTAACTTTTTTTGTGTTAATTTTAATTATTTTTTAGAATTTAATTACTTTAAAAAAATTATTTGTAATTTGTTTTTAATAACCAGCAAACCATGTCTAAACCACTTTCACCATTTACAAAGCAGCAACTTATACCTCAAGAAGAAACACTTGAAATTTTTAAGAAAAAAGGCGATCTTTTCATTGGTATTCCTAAAGAAACAGCTTTTCAGGAGCAACGCATATGTTTAACTCCCGATGCCGTTTTTGCATTGGTTAATAATGGACACAAGGTATTACTTGAATCTGGAGCTGGTGAAGGTGCTAGTTTTAGCGATAAAGATTATAGTGAGGCTGGAGCAGAAATTACTAAAGACACCGCTAAAGTTTTTGCTTGCCCTATGATATTAAAGGTAGAACCCCCTACTCTAGAACAAATAAAACTTATAAACCCGCAAACTATATTAATTTCTGCATTACAATTAAAAACACAAACTAAAAAATATTTTGAGGCCTTAGCTTCTAAACGTATTACGGCATTAGCTTTTGAGTTTATACGTGATGCAGATGGCACATATCCAGCTGTGAGGTCATTAAGCGAAATAGCAGGAACGGCGTCTGTATTAATTGCTTCAGAATTACTTTCAGACACTAAAAATGGTAACGGATTAATGTTTGGAAACATTAGCGGTGTTCCGCCGTTAGAAGTGGTTATTTTAGGAGCTGGAACTGTGGGTGAATTTGCTGCAAGATGCTCTATGGGCTTGGGTGCTAATATTAAAGTTTTTGACAACTCTATTACTAAATTAAGGTGTATTCAAACCAATTTAGGCAGACCTTTCTTTACATCTACCATTCAACCAAAAAACTTAGCCAAAGCTTTAAAACGCTGTGATGTGGTTATTGGTGCTGTACGTGGTAAAAACAGAGCGCCTATTGTAGTATCAGAATCATTAGTACAGTCTATGAAAAAAGGCGCTATAATTATAGATGTAAGTATAGACATGGGTGGGTGTTTTGAAACTAGCGAAGTAACCTCTCATAAGCAGCCCACATTTGTAAAACACGGTGTTATTCATTATTGCGTTCCTAATATACCTGCCAGATATTCTAGAACGGCCTCTATTTCAATTAGTAATATTTTTACGCCTTATTTAATGCAAATAGCTGAAGATGGCGGTATTGAAAATTCTTTAAGATTTGATAAAGGTTTAAGAAATGGATTGTATTTTTACCACGGAATTTTAACCAGTAAACCTGTAGGTGAATGGTTTGGTTTGAGTTATAGCGATGCTAATTTGCTTATTTTTTAATCAATTTTTCTTAAATTATTTAAATGAAATTTATTCAACGTTTAGGCTACTACCTAGGAGGATTATCTATAGGTCTTATTATTTTAGCTTTCTTCTTAAATGGTAAAGATGTTTCATGTGATTATGGTCCTGAAGCAAGGGTTTTAAAAAACATAAATTCAAAACAAATTATTTTTAACCATGCTTTTGTAAAAGATACTGCGGCTATAAAACATATTTTATCTAGTGGCGATGTTAATTTTTCTAAAAGTGAACCAAGAAAAACACCCTGTGGTATTTATATGATTGAAGGAGAGTATAATGATTACATTGTAGAATTAACAGTTGAAAATTGTGATAGTATAGCAACTATAATCAATTTTAAAGAAATTCCATAAACTATGATTAAAAGAGGATTTGATGTGGTTTTTTCATTGTTAGGCTTAATAATCCTCTTTCCAATTCTTTTATTAATTTCAATTTTAATAAAGTTAGATTCTAAAGGACCTGTACTCTTCATTCAAGGTCGTGTTGGTAAAAACAATAAAGATTTCAACATCTATAAATTTAGAACCATGCGTGTTTCATCAGAAAAAAAAGGGTTACTAACCTTAGGTAATAAAGATGCTAGGGTTACTAAAATAGGTTATTTTTTAAGGCGGTATAAAATTGATGAATTTCCTCAATTAATAAATATTTTAAAAGGCGATATGAGTTTTGTTGGTCCTAGACCAGAACTGAGATACTATGTTAATTTTTACAGTGAAGATGACATGAAAATCTTCTGTGTAAGACCTGGTATAACTGGGCTTGCCTCATTAAAATACAGAAATGAAGTAGAGTTGTTAAAAGCCGCTGATGACCCAGAACACTTTTTTATAAATACCATAATTCCTGATAAACTTAAATACAATAAAATGTATATTGAGCGGCGAAATTTTTGGTTTGATCTTAAGTTAATTGCTTTAACTATTATTAAAGTGATTGCTAAATAATTCATTATTAAATAGTTTATGTTTTAGTGTTTGGTACAGAGTGTATTTATTTATACTTTGTAACATATTTCAGCCGATAAAATATCGTTTCAACTGAAAGAAAGCCCCGTATGAATAGACCGTCTAATCTATACTTAGAAGAATTATTAATTGATTCTAATTTATTTCCTGATGTGCTGGGTAAGAAAAAACACAAAATGATTCAGCATGATTTTTCTAAAGAAACCATATTAATTACAGGAGCTGCAGGATCAATAGGAAGTGAACTTTCTAAGCAATTAATAAAGAGCAAATTCAAAAAACTTATTTTAATTGATGTAGCTGAATCTCCTTTATATAACCTAATTAAAGAAGTAGAATTTGAAAACACACAAAATGTTGAATTCATTCTTTTAAATATTCTAGAAAAAGAAGCTATAACAAACCTATTCAAAAGGCATAAGCCAACTATAATCTTTCATACGGCAGCTTACAAACATGTACCTTTAATGGAAAATAATCCATATGAAGCAGTGAAATTAAACATATTTGGAACCAAATTGCTCGCTGATATTTCTAATAGTTTTAAAGTAAAAAAATTTATTTTCATATCTACTGACAAAGCAGTTAACCCTATAAGCATTATGGGAATTTCTAAAAAGGTTGCAGAAAATTATATAAATCTGTTATCCAAAACTAGCGACACTATTTTTTGCTCTACACGATTTGGAAATATATTTGGCTCTAATGGTTCTGTATTGCCTTTATTTAAAAAACAAATTGAATTAGGTTTACCTATAACGGTAACCCATAAAGAAATCTCACGGTTTTTTATATCAAAACACAAAGCTTGTAAGCTTATTCTTGATGTTGCTAACTTTAATTACACCAATTATCACATATTTACATTTAATATGGGCAAACCTATTAAAATCATAGATTTAGCTAATAGACTAAAAGTTTTATATGCTTCTAAAAACGTGAAAATAGAGGTAGTAATTACCCATTTACGCCCAGGCGAAAAACTAAATGAAGAAATTACTTCAAAAAATGAGGCCTTATTGCCAACTAAAAATAAAGACATTTTTTTGGTTAAAAATGGCAATAATATTAATTCTTCAAAACTTAATTTTTCTGAATTAGAAACCATAACACCATATCTTTCTAAAGAAAAAATTAAGTCAATATTGCGTTCATATATTTAATTTACAAGTTTTTGCGTCGTTGTTTTTCCTTACTTAAAAGCGCTAATTCTCTTCCGGTTTGTCCCGCAACCGATGTGTTTTCTTCAGCTCTTCGTATTAAATAAGGCATAACATCTTTTACGGGTCCAAAAGGCATATATTTTGCAACATTATAACCTTTATTTGCCAAATTAAAACTAATATGATCACTCATGCCATATAATTGTCCAAACCAAATTCTAGAGTCATTGTTTTTTAAGCCCTTTTTATCCATTAATTCCATTAATAAATAAGAACTCGCTTCATTATGAGTACCTGCAAAAACCGAAATACGTTCTAAGTTATCAATTATATATTGTAAGCCATTATTAAAATTCTCATCTGTAGCTAATTTACTTTCACAAATAGGCGATTTATAACCTAATTCTTCAGCTCTTTCATTTTCCTTTTCCATATAAGCACCTCTAACAAGCTTATAACCAAGAAAATAATTTTCTTTAATAGCCTTTTTGTGTTCTTTCTTTAAAAAATCCATTCTATCATGCCTATACATTTGCAGTGTATTAAATACTATAGGTTTTTCTTTATTGTATTTTTTCATCATTTGGGTAACCAAATTATCTGCAGCATCTTGCATCCAACTTTCTTCGGCATCAATTAAAACGGCAACATCATTTTCTTTAGCTTTACTACATACAGTATCATAACGCTCTACAACTTTAGCCCATTCTAATTGTTCATTTTCAGATAATTTCTTGCCAGAACCAACCTTTTCATATAAACTTAATCTACCAAAACCCGTTGGCTTAAAAACAGCTATAGGAATCGCATCAATATTTTTTGCAAAATCAATAATTTTAAGAACTTTTATAACCGCTGCATCAAATTCATCTTCAATATCTTTACCTTCAACAGAATAATCTAATACAGAACTCACTCCCTTGCTAAACATTTTATCTATTACGGGTAGGCAATCATCTTCATTAACGCCTCCACAAAAATGATCAAACACGGTAGAACGGATTAATCCTTCAATAGGTAATCTAGCTTTAATTGCAAAATTGGTGGCTGCTGTACCAATTTTAACTAGCGGCTCAATAGATATCATTTTAAATAAAAAGTAAGCGCGCTCTAATTCTGAATCGTTTTTTAAAGAAAAAGCAATTTCGGTATTATCAAAAATTCTTTCAGTTTTTTGCATTATCAATAAAATTTACAGCAAATATAATTAACCAGAAGTTATCATTTTATATAAAATCTCCTTAATTTCACAGCCTTAAAAAAAGCTAATTTTCATGGATTCTATTACTTATAAAGATTGTACAATTCATTTTAATAATAATTGCTATACAGCTATAAATAAACATGTTGAAAAGAATAATTACTCAAAGATTTTTATTCTTGTTGATGAAAATACCCATCAATATTGCTTACCTTATTTTTTAGAAAAATTTGAAACCAATACTGAAATTGAAATAATTGAAATTGAATCTGGTGAAGAAAACAAGACTATTGATACTTGTGTAGGCGTTTGGAATACGCTTTCTGATCTTGATGCCGATAGGAAAAGTTTAATGATAAACATAGGCGGTGGTGTTATTACAGATTTAGGTGGTTTTGTTGCTTGTACTTTTAAAAGAGGTATTGCTTATATAAATATTCCTACTACCCTACTTTCTATGGTAGATGCATCGGTTGGTGGTAAAACAGGTGTAGATTTAGGACACTTAAAAAATCAAATAGGTGTTATAAGCAACCCTGATTTGGTACTTATAGACCCTAATTTTTTAAACACACTTCCAGCAAATCAAATGCGTTCTGGTTTAGCAGAAATGCTAAAGCATGGGTTAATTAGTGATGAAAATTATTGGAATAGATTTCAAGATTTAGCAGCACTTAATTTGGCTGATTTAGATGAATTAATTTATCAATCTGTCATTATAAAAAAGAATGTTGTTGAAGAAGATCCTTTTGAAGATGGTTTGCGTAAAACCTTAAATTTTGGTCATACACTAGGACATGCTATTGAATCTTATTTTTTAAGTAATCCTAATAAAACCAAACTGTTACATGGCGAAGCTATAATTGTTGGCATGATTTTGGCTCTTTACATCTCGTCAACTCTAACGGGTTTTTCTAGAGAAAAAACTAATAAAATTAAAGCCTTGTTTTTAAGTTACTACGGAAAAGTTACAATAGACAAAAACGAATATGCATCAATTATTGAGTTACTTAAATACGACAAGAAAAACAACCACGGAAATATAAATTTTGTGTTATTAGAATCTATTGGTAAACCTAAAATTGATTGTATTGTAGATGAAAAAATAATCATTGAAGCCTTTGATTATTATGCAGATTAATTAAGTACGGTATCGTTTATATGTTTCATTTTTTTTCAAAAAAAATATTTGTAAAAGATTTACTTAACAACTTTGTAGATATTCATAACCATATCCTACCAGGAATAGATGATGGAGCCAAAACCGTTCATGAATCTATTGAATTAATTAAAGGGCTAAAAAAATTAGGGATTAATCAATTTATACCTACGCCTCATGTAATGCAAGATTACTACCCTAATACAGATGAAAGTATTGGAGATTCTTATGAGATTTTATTAGAAGCATTAAATAAAACAAAATTACTTTCAGATATCGCTATTAATCCTGCGGCTGAATATATGCTAGATCACAACTTTGAAGAACTTCTAAAAAACAAAGGTTTATACACTTTAAAGAAAAATTATATTCTAGTAGAAATGTCTTATTACCAAGCACCTATTAATTTAGAAGACATTATTTTTAATATCAAAAGCCAAGGATATTTACCAGTTTTAGCGCACCCAGAAAGATATTCTTTTTACCATAATAAATTAGATTACTACTTAAGATTAAAACAACTAGGTTGTTTTTTTCAGCTTAACTTATTATCATTAAGTGGTCACTATGGCAACGGTGCAGAAAATACCGCAAAATACTTACTAGAGAAAAACTTATTTGATTTTGCAGGAACAGATGTTCACAATAAAAACCACATTATAAAACTTTCAAAATTAGCTATTACTAATAAAGTTTATGATAATTTAAAACCCATAGTAGAAAATACTAATAATGTATTTTCTGTAACTTAATCCTTAAGCTTTAAATCTTCCAAAAAGGCCTTTCTTTTTAGGCGCTCCGTAATAACCGTATTTTGCACCATAACCAAAGTTAGATTGTTTTACATCATTAACAACAAGCATCATTCCATTTAGCTTATGGTCTTCATGCAATTCTTTTGCAAAATTAAGAATACGTTTTTCAGTGTATCCTGCTCTAGTTACATAAATGGTATGTCCTGCATATTGACTAATTAACAAGGTGTCTGTTACCAACATAGATGGAGCTGTATCAACAATTACATAATCATATTGTTTAGAAGCATCATCAAATAAGGTTTTCATTCTATCACTCATTAATAATTCTGCAGGATTTGGCGGTACTTTACCAGAAAGCATAATATCTATTGGAATCTCATTAATATCATAAGAATTAATGGTTTCACCTAATATGATTGATTTATCAAATAGGTATTCAGTTAATCCCACATTAGATTGATTTTCACCTACCTTGTTCTTTATAGCAGAATATATTTGAGGGTTTCTAATATCAGCTCCTATTAATAATACCCTTTTTCCAGTATTAGCTAATGTTAAAGCTGTATTTAAACTAACAAAAGACTTACCTTCACTATTAATTGTTGATGTTACAAATACAACATTATCATAGTCTTGTATATTTCGTCCTCTTTTAACATAATCAAAATTAGTTCTTATAATTCTAAAAGATTCAGACATTATAGACCTATCATTTCTTTTAATTAATCCATTTTCTTTTTTACCAAAATTAGGAATTTCACCTAAAACAGTAATATTTTTAATTTCATTTTGTAAATCTTCTTTATTATGAATTTTAGTATCTAATAAATCTTTTACATAGATAACCCCAAAAGGAATAAAAAGCCCAATGAATAGCGCACCTAAGTAAGCTACCATAGGAGTTGGTGAAATTGTACTACCTAAACTATAGGGCTCCTCAACTATTTTAATTGCTGGAGAAATTGAAGAAATAGATATAGTAGCTTCTTCTCTTTTTTCAAGCAAAAATATGTATATAGCCTCTTTTATTGATTGTGTTCTTTCAATTGACCTTATAACCCTTTCTTGATCTGGAGCAGAATATAATTTAGAATTAATTTTTCTAGAAGAATTTTTTAATCCTCTTAGTTGGATGTTTAAAGTTTGTTTTGTGTTATTAATACTTTGTTTTAAGCTACTTCTTATTTGAGCAAGTGTATTGTCAAGTTCTACTACAACAGCATTATTTTCGCCCGCACTTTTTAAATAATTTCCTCTTTGGGCTAATAAATCATTATATCTTGATGCTAGTGCCATTATTGCGGGGTCTCCAGCTCCAAGATTAGAAGGAACACTTTCATAAGGATTATCACCTAGAGATCCACTCATATAGTCTAGCATATTAATTTGGGTAGTTACATCCTGTATAAGTTGTTCATTTTGAACACTAGAGGTTAATGCTTGAGTTGCTGTAGATGAAATATCAGTTATTTTATTTCTTGATTTAAAACCAACTATACTATCATCAACACTTTCTAAGTCTGATGAAATAGATTTAACACGTTCATTAATAAAATTGGCCGTATTAATAGCTTGCTTTCTTTTTTTATCTATTGTAGATGAATTATATTCATTAACAAGTAAACCGACAATATCAATCGCTTTTTGTTCAATAGGATCTTCCATTGATATATTTACAATCTTAGAAGACTCTCTAGATAAATAAACATTAATTTTTTGCTTTAAATACTGTATCTTGTTTTCTACAGGAGTAATTTTAACTCTAATAGTCTGATTTATAAAACCTTTAATTTTATTTTCCTTAGGCGTAAATATTATTCCTCCAAAATGTGTGTCAATTTTTTCTCCAAAGGTTAATTTTTTAGGCGTATCATCTTCATTTACCCAAAAATTAAATTCTGTAGTAGATAAAGGCTCTATAAAACAATTATAACTTGTTTTATGTATTAAAGAGTCAGACTCTATAAAATTAATTTTAATTGGAGTGTTTTTGTAAATTTCATATTCTTTAACTCTACCCTTAGAAAAAAATTGAACATTCAAATTAAGCTTAGTTACTATATTTCTCAAAAAGCTTCTAGATTTAATAATTTGCAATTCATCTTCCATTCCAGATTCTTGCGAACCAGAAAAAATTGTTAAATCTTTAATAGCTGCCTTCCCAGATTCGTTATCAGAATCCTCCAACACCATTATTTTAGATACTACTTTAAATTTTGGTACAGTAGATTTTATAGTAAAATAGGCAACACTTAAAGATATAGCAATACATAATGCAAACCATTTCCACTGCTTAAGGTATAGTGAAAGCGCTTTCTTTATATCAAAGTTTTGAAAAGGACTGTTTTTTTGACTAAGACTATCCATTTTTTACTTAAAAATTATCTTGTGAAAATTAAAGTTAAACTTATGGCAATACTAGCCAAAGAAGAAATTATACCTATTCTTGCGTCTCCATTAGCTGCGCTTATAGCACCTCTGTTGGGTTTTACATAAACAATGTCATTCTGAGTTAAATAAAATACAGGAGAATTAAACACTTCCTTACTTGTAAGATCTATTTCTGTATAAGTTTTAGTGCCATTAAAATCTCTTATAACTAAAACATCTTTTCTTTTTCCGTATATATTTAAGTCGCCTGCCATAGCAATAGCTTCTAGTATAGAAAGACGTTCACTACCAATAGGATAAACACCTGGTCTATTAACCCACCCCATGATAGCTACACGATAGTTTTTTATTCTTATAATAACTACAGGGTCTTTTAATAGCCCTCCTTCTTCAAACTTCTTTTTTAATAATTGTTTAGCTTCCTCAACTGTTAATCCTACAAGTTTAACTTTACCCAAAACAGGATAATCTATATTACCGTCAGAATCTATTAAATAATCTATTAATTTACCACCTTCTTCTCCTCCTGTAGCCTCCATTAAATTGTAGGGTCTTGTAACTTCTAAATTTAATGTAGACACATTAATACTTAAAACATCCCCTATTTTTAACTTGGCTCTAAAGGTATCTGTATCTACAATTGTTTCAAAATTTTTCGCATTTTGGAAGTATACGATATCTTTTTTGGTATAACATGACGTTAACATTAAAAAAAATATAACAAATAATGTACTAGGCTTTAAAAAAGACATATTCATTTTTAAATAATTTGGGGTAAAGTAATAAAATTAAACTATTTATTAAAGGCCGCTGTAAGCTTTATTATCAGACTCTTTTGAAACACTCTTAACTTTCTTATAAATTTGAACGCGTTTATCAAAGCGTTCGTAGTCTGAGTTATTAGATTTATACTCTGGTATTAACTGTTTCATTTTCAATACAATATTATTGTTTTGGAAACGATTCATAATACAAAGTTCCTCTATATCACTTTTAACCTTATCATGATCAAGTTCTCTAGTTTTACTAATCATAATCTTTTTATGATAAGTTGATAACGTATTTTCGCCATTAGCTAGTAGTTCTTCATAAAGTTTTTCGCCTGGTCTTAAACCTGTAATTTTTATATCAATGTCCTCAGGATATCTCAAACCTGATAATTTTATCATGTTTTTAGCTAAATCATAAATCTTCACAGATTCGCCCATGTCAAAAATAAATATTTCTCCTCCTTTACCCATAGTTCCAGCTTCTAAAACTAATTGTGAAGCTTCTGGAATGGTCATAAAATACCTTGTTATATCTTTATGAGTTAAAGTTAATGGACCGCCTTCTTCTATTTGCTTTTTAAATAAAGGAATCACAGAACCGTTAGAGCCTAAAACATTTCCAAATCTAGTGGTTATGAATTTAGTTTTACTTTCTTTTTGCAAGCAAGTAATATACATCTCAGCCATTCGTTTAGTGGCTCCCATAACACTTGTTGGATTTACAGCTTTATCGGTTGACACAAAAACAAATTTCTTAACATTATATCTTGAGGCTGTATCTGCTAATAACTTAGTACCGTTTACATTAATTTTAATAGCTTCATAAGGCGATTTTTCCATTAATGGTACATGCTTATATGCTGCTGCATGAAACACCATAGTGGGTTTGTGATATTGAAAAATAGAATCTATACGTAAACCATCTCTAATATCAGCAACTATAGCTGTAAAATTGTGTTTCCCAGCACGTTTCAAATCTTGTTGTACATCGTATAAAGCCGATTCTGCTTGGTCTACTAGTATTAAATGCTTTAAATCAAAATTAGATAACTGATTTACTAATTCACTACCTATTGATCCAGCTGCTCCAGTAACAATAACGGTTTCTCCTCTAAACTCATTTATAAGATTAGGATTATCTATTTGAATTGAAGGACGACCTAATAAGTCTTCAATTTGAACTTGTTTAATTTGGTTTGCGCTAAACTCACCGTCAATCCACTTTTCAATAGGCGGTACCTTTTTAACTTGAACCTCTAAATCAGTTAAACATCCAACCAAGCTAATAAGTTTTTTTGGGTCTATACTTTGAGATGCTACAATGATTTCATCTATATTATTACTTTTTATAAACTTTTCGTTTATTTTTTTTAGAGGAATAATGTTAATTCCATTAATAACTTTACCGCGCTTTTTAATATCGTCATCAATAAAATTAATGATGTTGAAATTTTTATCGGTTCCGTTTAATAAAGCATTATAAGTTACAATACCAGAATCTCCAGCACCATAAATTAAAATATTTTTAGATGTTTTTAACTTACACTTTATGTGGTTGTAAGCTATTTTAAACACCAACCTACTACCTGCTAATGCCACAAAACTCAATAGAGAATGGATAACTATAATAGATAACGGTATAGTAAAACTAGGGACAAATAAAGTTATTCTATTAATTATTATGGCAACCGAAGCTATAGTAGCTATTAACATAACAGCTTTAAAAACATTTACAACATCTGTAAACCCTGTATGCCTAATAACACTTTTATGAGAGCTTACCAGTAAGAAACTGATAGCTGAAACTAATGCCATAAATGGTACTTGAAGCAAAAATTGCTTAGTATCAAAATTTAATGTAAAATTAAACCTTACTAAATAGGCAACAAAAAGGGTTGTTAGTACAACGGATAAATCAATAAAAAATACAAGCCATTTTGAGGCGTATCTTTGTGATAAACTGGTAAAGTAGTTTCTTATCATAGGTATGGGGATTTTAATACTATATTTAGAATACGGTCTAAATCATTTTGGGTTAAGTTGGAGCCACTAGGTAAACAAAGTCCTTTTTCAAAAAGTTCTTCAGATATACCATTAGTGAAATGTAAATAATCTTTAAAAACGGGCTGCATGTGCATGGGTTTCCAAAGTGGTCTAGATTCTATATCTTCTTCTAATAAAGCTAATCGTATTTGTTCACGCATTTCATAACTGCTTGTTTTAATACATGTTAACCATCTATTAGAATAAAAACCTGTAGGCTCATCTAAAAATGTTATCGAATCATATTTAGATAAACTTTGTTTATAAAATTCATAATTCTTTCTTCTTGCTTCTACTCTATCATCAAGAACTTCCATTTGTCCACGACCAATACCTGCAACAACATTACTCATTCTATAATTATAACCTATAGTAGAATGTTGATAATGAGGCGCGTTATCTCTAGCTTGTGTAGATAAGAAAACGGCTTTATTTTTTAATTCAGCATCTTTAGTTATCAATGCGCCGCCTCCAGAAGTGGTAATTATTTTATTACCGTTAAATGATAAAATAGCTATATCTGATAACGTTCCACAAGATTGGTTAAAATATGTGCTGCCCAAAGCCTCGGCACTATCTTCTATAACAGGTATGTCATATTTTTTGGCTATAGCATTTATTTCTTTTGCCTTATATGGCATACCATATAAATGAACAGCAATAATGGCTTTAGGTGTTTTGTTTTTTTCAATCCTATCTTTTATAGCTATTTCTAATAACTCTGGCGACATATTCCACGTATCTTCCTCACTATCAATAAAAACAGGAGTTGCTCCTTGATAAATGATAGGGTTAGCTGAAGCTGAAAAAGTAAAACTTTGACATAAAACTTCATCACCTGATGTTACATTTAGCAATTGTAAAGCTAAATGAATGGCTGCCGTACCAGAACTAAGAACTGCTACATGCTTGCTGTTTCCTAAGTAATTTTCTATATCACTTTCAAAACCATTAACATTAGGACCTAAAGGTGCAATCCAGTTGGTATCAAAAGCTTCTTTAACAAACTTTTGTTCTGTACCGCCCATGTGTGGTGATGATAAATATATTTTTGTCTTAGTCAACATTTGTTATTTTAGTTAAATTAAGAGCATACAAACCCATTAATAGAATTTTCATCCTATTCAAAATTTTAAAATAAATTTCATGGATTTCCCTCTCAACATAAAAACAAAATTAATTTTCATAATTAGCTTAATTTAAACTTGCATTAAAAAGTAGCTCTTTTAAAATTAATTAGAGTTGAAAATCAACAACTAATTAAGAGAGAATTTGTAATGTATTTTTTATAAAACTTTCTTTTAACACAAATAAAATCAATTCGCTATTAATCAATTCAATTTTGTAATTCGGTGTAAATTTAGTAATTGTTTTAAAGCAAAAAGCTTAGTTTTTGCATATTTCGCCAAAAGAGTAATTATATTCGGTTAAATACATTTTTGCTATGAGTTAAAAGTAAAACTATGCAGATTATCGATTTACGTTATAAAAAAGAGCAGAAACCTTAAAAAAAGCAATTGTTATGCTTCTTTATTAAATTGTATTTCGTTAATAATTAATAATATGCTCTTGTTCATCGATAATTTTAACACTTTTATTACTTTCATCGGAAAAAACAGAACCTTAATATAATTAGTTAATTGTTTTAAATTATTTTTTTTCATATTTGCTGCAAATAAAGTAACCCCAAGTTTATAATGACCGAATATCAACTCAAAATCTTAAAAGGCAAACAAGTACTTATTACAGGAGGCGCAGGTTTTATTGGCTCCAATTTATGTGAAACACTACTAGACAATAATATTAAGGTTGTTTGTTTAGATAATTTCTCAACAGGAAAACGAGAAAACATAGCTCCTTTTATTAAATTGAAGAACTTCAAACTAATTGAAGGCGATATTAGAAACTTAACCGATTGTAATAAAGCTTGTGAAAACACAGACTATGTATTGCACCAAGCCGCTTTAGGTTCTGTGCCAAGATCAATTAATGATCCTATAACAACTAATGATGTTAATGTTTCTGGGTTTTTAAACATGTTGGTGGCTGCTAGAGATGCTGGTGTTAAACGCTTTGTTTATGCTGCCAGTTCTTCTACATACGGAGACCACAAAGCTTTACCCAAAGTAGAAGACGTTATAGGAAAACCGCTTTCACCATACGCCATTACAAAATATGTTAATGAATTATATGCCGATATTTTTCATAGTACATACAACCTAGATACTATAGGATTGCGATACTTTAATGTGTTTGGACGCAGACAAGACCCTAACGGTGCTTACGCTGCAGTAATCCCTAAATTTGTTCAACAATTGGTTAAGCATGAATCACCATACATTAATGGAGATGGCTCGTACTCAAGAGATTTTACCTATATAGATAATGTGGTACAAATGAACTTAAAAGCCATTACTACTGAAAATAAAGATAGTTTAAATCAAGTATACAACGTAGCTTACGGCGAAAGAACAACGCTGCTAGAACTCACCAACTTACTTAAAGAATATTTATCAGAGTTTGATCCAGAAATTAAAAATGTTGAAGTAAAACACAGAGACAACAGAGCTGGAGATATTCCACACTCTTTAGCCTCTATAGATAAAGCCAAAAAACTTCTAAACTACAATCCTAAATACAGTGTTAGCGAAGGCTTAAAAGAAGCTGTTACTTGGTATTGGGAAAATTTAAAATAAAAAAAATGAATCAAATTAATGATATAAAAATAGCAGTTATTGGTTTAGGATATGTGGGATTACCACTTGCTAGACTTTTTGCTACTAAATATGCTGTTGTAGGATATGATATTAATCAATCTAGAGTTGAAGAATTAATGAGTGGTCATGATTCAACATTAGAAGTTGATGAAAACGAATTAAAATCTGTACTAACTCAAGATACAGATAACAACATTGGATTATTTTGTTCAACAGATATTGAAGCTATTAAAGATTGTAATTACTATATTATTACAGTACCTACTCCAATAGATAAAAATAACAGACCAGACTTAACACCACTATACAAATCAAGTGAAACCGTAGGTAAAGTGCTTAAAAAAGGTGATATCGTTATATACGAATCAACCGTTTACCCTGGCGTTACTGAAGATGAATGTGTACCCGTTTTAGAAAAAGAAAGCGGTCTTAAATTTAATACAGATTTTTATGCCGGATATTCACCTGAAAGAATTAATCCGGGTGATAAATTACATACCGTAGATAAAATTCTTAAAGTCACTGCTGGTTCTACACCTGAAATTGGTAAAAAAGTAGATGCACTATATGCAAGCGTTATTACAGCAGGCACTCACTTAGCACCTACCATTAAAGTAGCCGAAGCAGCAAAAGTTATTGAAAATTCGCAACGCGATATTAATATTGCTTTTGTTAATGAATTAGCTAAAATTTTTAATCGTTTAGATATTGACACCCATGATGTTTTGGCTGCTGCTGGAACTAAATGGAACTTTTTACCCTTTAAACCAGGACTAGTTGGTGGGCACTGTATTGGTGTAGACCCGTATTATTTAGCCCAAAAAGCGCAAGAAGTTGGTTATCACCCCGAAATAATTTTAGCAGGAAGACGTGTTAATGATGGTATGGGGCAATACGTAGCCTCAGAAATTATTAAACTCATGCTTCAAAACGATTTAAAAGTAAAAGGAAGCAATATATTAGCTTTAGGAATTACTTTTAAAGAAAATTGTCCAGATGTAAGAAATACTAAAGCGGTTGATGTTATTGAAGAACTAAAAAGCTATGGTGCCAATGTTACGGTATATGACCCTTGGGCAAACCCTGAAGAGGTAATGCATGAATATGGCTTAAAAACCATTCAAAAACTCAGTCACGCTGAGCCTGTCGAAGCGCACGCTGAGCCTGTCGATAGTCATCCTGAGCTTGTCGAAGAACATCCTGAGCCTGTCGAAGGACAAACCAAATACGACGCTATTGTACTAACAGTAGCTCATAAAGAATTTCTTCAAATAGATTTAAAATCATTGCTAAACCCTAAAGGCATTTTATATGATGTCAAAGGAGTTATAAGTGAACCCGTTAGCGGTAGATTATAAACATACAATTTTAAACCCAAATCATTTTGAGCCAATTAAAAAAAGGAGCGGCATTAAACTACATAACCATATTTTTAACAAATGCGGTTGGTTTATTTATAACACCATTCATATTAAACCATATTGGTAAATCTGAATACGGTATTTACACTACCATAGGAGCTCTTATTGGTACTATTTCATTACTAGATTTGGGACTCAATAATACAGTTGTTCGCTTTGTTGCTAAATATAAAGCAGAAAAAGATCGTAAGGGTGAAGAAAATTTCCTAGCTACCACCATGATTATTTATGGTATTATCTCAGTACTTGTTATAATTATAGGCGTAGCTTTCTACGGTCATATAGACAACTACTTTACAAAAATGAATGCTGAAGAAATAGAAATAGCTAAAACTATTTTTATTCTATTAATTTTTAATCTAGTAATTAATTTACCAGGAGGAACTCTTAGAGGTGTTTGTTTTGGGTATGAAAAATTTGTTTTCCCTAAAACAGTAAATATTATTCGTTATATACTTAGAACAATAACAATTGTTGCGGTACTCTCTTTAGGGGGAAAGCTATAGCTTTGGTAATTGTAGATACCGTATTTAACATACTAATTATTATTGTTGGAATTTACTATGTTTTTTTCAAACTAAAAGTACGCTTTAAACTTCATGAATTTAAATTAAAATACTTAAAGCAAATATTTGGCTACTCTGTATGGATTTTTGTGTTTGGTCTAGTAAGTATGCTTCAGTGGAAAGCTGGTCATTGGATTTTAGGGCGTATAGCCACGCCTGAAATTCTTACAATTTATGGTATTGGTATCACTTTAGGAACATATTATGGTTCTTTTTCAACAGCAATTTCTAGCGTATTTTTACCACGAGCAACAAAAATGACTGTTGCAAATGCTACCAATACAGAGCTAACAAACATGATGATTAAAATTGGGCGTATATCATTTGTTATTCTTATGTACATTTTTGGAGCCTTTTTACTGTTTGGAAATCAATTTGTGTTTTTGTGGGTAGGAAAAGAGCTTGGTGTAGATGGTAGTTTTGAAGTTTGGCTCATTGCCATATTAATTATGATAGCATATACACTACCTCTTGTGCAAGGCTTTGGCAACTCAATTTTAGAAGCAAGAAATAAATTATCTTTTAAGGCTATTTTATATCTATCATTTTTAATACTAGGAGCCATATTTGGAGCTTATTTAGCTAAAAATCTTGGTGCATTAGGTATGATTTGCGGAACGGTTTCTGGGTGGTTCATTGTTCAAAATGTCATGAATTTTTATTACCATAAAGTTATAGGCTTAAATATTTTAAGATTTTTCAAAGAACTCTCCCATAAAACAATCATCACAATAATTATCGTTATCTGCTTAGGATATTTAACTAATTACATTCCTGGTAATGGCTGGATTAACTTTATTATTAAAGCTATTTCCTATTCTATCATTTATGCAGTGTTAATATATAATTTTGGGTTTATTAATTATGAAAAAGAGTTGTTTAAAAGCTCTCTAAATCCAATCTTAAAAAAATTAAAGTTATAATGTTAAGATTAAATAAAATAAAATACCTTGATGAAGGAAAAAAAATAGCTTTTGACTATACGGTTGATGAAAAATTCAAATCGTATTTCCACTCTTCAAATCAATATTATGCTTTATATGACCAAGACATAAGTAAAACTCCAAAAAGCATTGCTGTCATACCTTTTTTAGCAAATATAATGCCCATAGCATGGTTTGTAGGTTTTGATGTATCTATAGACGAAATTGATGAGACATTTTTCAACTCACTAAAAATTTTAAAAGAACAATTTATAAAATATCATCCTAAAAATGATATCAAAGGAGAGTTACTGGTAAAAAAAATAATTAAAAACACTATTGATGGTAAGGAAACATCTCTCTTATTTAGTGGAGGCTTAGATTCTTTTGATTCATTAACTAGACACTATAACAAAAATCCATTTTTAATCTCAATCCATGGAGCAGATGTAGCTATAGATGATAAATTAAGGTGGGAAGAGTTTAAAAAATTCAATTCAGAAGAAAAAATATTAAACCATGATAGATTATTTTATATTGAATCTAATTTACGAGAATTTTACACCTATAAAGTAGATTTATTGGTAGATCATTTAGGTTGGTGGGGTATGGTACAACACGGTATGGCTTTAATTGGTGTGTTAGCCCCCCTTAGCTATAAACACAAAATTACAGACATAAATATAGCTGCATCTGCCACCAATGAAATAAACTACAGTTGGGGATCGTCTCCTTATATTGATGAAAACATGAAATGGGCTAACACAATAGTTACTCATGATGGTTATGAATTTAAACGTACAGAAAAAGCTCAAAATATAGTTGATTTTGCAAACAAAACAGGTTTCAATTTTAAATTACGTGTTTGTTATGCTGATGAACGAACAGGATACAACTGCAACAAATGCCATAAATGCCAAAGAACTGCATTAAGTCTAATTTTAGCTAATGCAAACCCTAGCGATTATGGCTTTAATCTGCCAGATAATTTTTATGATTTAATTTTTAAAAATTTTGGAAAAGATTGCGTCATGACTAAAGGTATTAAATACCAATGGACATGTATACAAGATATGGCAAAAAAAGCAGACTCTTTTTTTGTCTTAAACAATAAAGAAAAAGAACAAAAAGCTATCCAACGCTTTGCTCAACTAAATCTAGACTTAATTGTTAACAAGAACGCAGAAAAAGTCAAGAAAAATAAAAAAAGGAAACACATTTTAAGAAACAAGTTTCCTTTACTTTATAAATTATACCGAAAACTAAAATAACCATGAAATACGGTCTTTTAACATACGACGAAAACAAACGCTTTTTCAATGTAGGCGATAACATACAAAGTCTTGCGGCAAAACAGTTTTTACCAAGAGTAGACATGCTCTTAAATAGAGAACGTTTGGCTGATTATAAAGGTGAAAAAATAAAGCTTATAATGAATGGCTGGTTTACACATAATATTCATAATTGGGTACCTTCTGAAGATATAGATCCTATATTTGTTTCTTTTCATATGAATAATACTGCTGCCCCAAGTATGTTAAATGATAAAGGTATAGCCTATTTAAAAAAGCACCAACCTATTGGCTGTAGAGATCAATTTACTGCAGACACATTAAAAGCCAAAGGCATTGATGCCTTTTTTACGGGTTGTTTAACACTAACGTTAGATTCTTATAAAGTAGACGATTCTGAAAGAACTGATAATATATATATTGTAGACCCTTTATATAGCTATCCTAGGCCTGAAAAAATCTTTTATAATCTAAAAGCAACTGTTAGAAATATTTTAAATGGTTCTGCTTTTCAATTATCCAAAAAGAACAAACATCTTAAAAAATTTATTGATGATAATCTTTTAAATTCAGCAGAATTTATAAATCAAGAACCGCCTTCAAATACCTATACTGATGAACAAAAATTTGAAATGGCTGAAACTTTATTAAAAAAATATGCACGAGCTAAATTAGTAATTACATCTAGAATACATTGTGCTTTACCTTGTTTAGCATTGGGTACGCCTGTTATTTTTATTAATGGCTTTGATAGCTTTGTAGATTCTTGTCGTTTCGACGGTATTTTAGAACTCTTTAATCGTATAGATATTAATAGTAAAACGGGTGAATTTACTTCAAATTTTGGTTTAAAAGGAAAAATAGATGAAAATACAAATATTAAAAACCTTGAAAAACATCATGAATTAGCAAATTCTCTTAAAGAAAAAGTAAAAAGCTTAATTTAAAACCTCTTATAATCTTGACTAATTTATTATACATAGTAAATCGTATTGATGGCCCTGGCGGGCTAGAACGGGTACTATCTATAAAAGCTAGTTACTTGGCAGATAATTATGCTTACAAGGTGCATATCTTAACATTAAATCAAGATACCAACACTCTATTTTATAATTTTAGTAAAAAAATACAATATCATAACATCAAAGTTGGGGGCAATGCATTTGCCTACTTAAAAAGCTACAAAAAAGGCATTCAAGATAAAATTAAGGAGATTGCTCCAGATATTATACTAGTTTGTGATGATGGACTTAAAGGCTTACTTTTTCCTTTAATTATAGGCAAACCCTGTCCTTTAATTTATGAACGACATGTTTCTAAAAATGCAGAATTACAAGTAAAAACACCAAATATTTATCAAAAAATAAGCACATGGCTTAAATTTAAGCTAATGAATCTGGGTGCTAAACAATATGATAAATTTGTAGTGCTTACTAGTGGTAACAAAAAAGAATGGCATCTAAAAAATATAACGGTAATTCCTAACCCACTCTCATTTTATCCTAATACCCCTAGTTCTTTAAACAAAAAAAATGTGATTGCTGTAGGGAAACAATGTTTTCAAAAAGGATATGACCGTTTATTAAAAGCCTGGGGGCTAGTTCATAAATCTTTTCCAGATTGGAATCTTAATATTTATGGTACAATTAATAAAAATGAAAAATTAGAGACCTTAGCAAAAGAACTTAATATTTCTAATTCGGTAAATTTTCATAAACCCGTAAAAAATATAGCAGAAAAATACCAAGAATCATCTATTTATGTCATGTCTTCTCGCTACGAAGGATTTGGTATGGTACTTACAGAAGCCATGGCTTATGGCGTACCATGCATTTCTTTTAATTGTCCACATGGTCCTAGTGATATTATTAAAGATGGAGAAGATGGTTTTCTTGTTCCAAATGGAAATGTAAATATGCTTAGTGATAAAATTAAAACATTAATAGAGGATAGTGAATTAAGAAAAAATTTAGGAGAGAATGCAAGACAAAATGTAAAGAATTATTTACCAGAGTTTGTGGTTAAACAATGGGATATGCTTTTTAAAGAACTATTAAAACACAAAACAGTATGAAAATTGTTTTTTTAATAGATCAAGTACATCGGCACGGAGGTATAGAACGTGTATTGTCTATAAAAGCCAATTATCTTGCTAATAATAGTGATAATGCTGTTTATATTATAACTTCAGAACAAAATAAAAACAAAGCTTGTTATCACTTTAATTCTAATATTACTTTTAAAGATTTAGGTGTAAATTACCATAGAAACTTATCCTATTTTCATCCTAAAAATGTATTAAAAATCCCAAAACACATACGCTTAGTAAAGCAAACTCTAAATGAAATAAAACCAGATATTGTTGTGGTTTGTAGCCATAGTGTCGATACCTATTTTGTACCATTTATTAAGAAATCTATACCTAAAGTTAAAGAATTTCATTTTTCTAAATCTATAGAAATTCCGTATCGAAAAAAAGGGGCTAAATCAAAGAAAAAGTACTTTTTATATTTTGCTGATTTTGTCGAAAAAAAATACGATAAGCTTGTTGTGTTAAATAAAGATGAAGCTAGTTATTACAAATCTAATAATATTGCCGTAATACCTAACCCCTTAACCTTTTATCCCTCACAAGTATCTCAATTAAATAAACCCGTTGCTATTGCTGCTGGTAGAATTGCACCTGTAAAACAGTTTGATTTACTTGTAGACATATGGGAACAAATACATAAAAAAAATAACAATTGGCAATTACATATATATGGCGAAGGTGATAAAAATTATGTGAGTACATTGCAGAAAAAAATTGATGAAAAGCATTTGTCAAAACACATACTATTAAAGGGCAAAACAGATAACATACAAGATAAGATGTTAAATGCATCGGTGTTTTTAATGACCTCAGATAATGAATGCTTTCCCTTAGTTTTATTAGAAGCCCAAGCCTGTGGATTACCTATAGTGTCTTTTGATTGTCCACATGGCCCTAGAAACATAATAAGTAATAAAAACGGTATACTAATACCTCCAAAAAACCAAACAAAATTTGCCAATGCGGTTATAAAAGTTATAAATAATGAAACATTAAGAATGAATTTTGGACAGCATGCTAGAGAAAATGCAGCTAGCTATAATGTAAAAGCTATCATGGACAAGTGGTTAACAATTTTCAATCAATTAATAAAATAAAAGTATGAGAACAATACTATTTTATATTTATAGAGTTTTGTTAATCCCTCATGTTGTACTTTATTTATTTAGCACCAATAAAGAAACAATTAGTAAAGATTTAGATAGATGGTGTGTTGCAAAAAGTATAAAAGGCTCTAAAATTAATAGTTTACTATATTTATTGTGCCATTCTAAAGATTTTAGAACTATTTTTTATTTTAGAATTAATAACCCTATAAAGCATTTATTTAAATTATATTGTAAAGGAGAACAAAACTTTACTATAGATGTCAATACCAAACTAGGGGGAGGCATTTTAACGGGTCACCCCTACTGTACTATTTTAAACGCTAAATCTATAGGAGAAAATTTTTATGTAAATCACTTAGTAACCGTTGGGGAAATTGACGGTAAAAAACCAACCATAGGTAATAATGTTTCTATTTTTACAGGAGCCATTGTTATTGGTGATATTGTTATTGGAGATAATGCCAAAATTGGTGCGGGTGCTGTAGTGGTTAAAAATGTTCCAGAAAATGCTACCGTTGTTGGGAATCCTGCAAAAATTATTAATAAGTAAAATTTCAAATTTGTATGCAACAAAATATAATGAGTTTTAGAGAATTACAAAAAATAGCAAAACAAGTTTCTAAAGGGGGAACCCCAATAAAAATTGCAGTATTAGCAAACCATACAACTACATTTTTTTGTAAAGCTTTAGAAAATTATTTATTAGTAGAAGGCTATAATCCTTCTATATACGAAGCTGGCTATGACCAAATAGATATTACCATTATTGATAGCTCATCTAAGTTATATGAGATTAATCCTGAAATAGTTATAATTTTTGAATCATCACTAAAACTAAAAGATAATTTCTATGCCTTAAAATCTAACGAAGAGCGCTCTCATTTTTCAAGTAGAATTTCTGATTTAATTAACTCCAGAATAGCTGGATTACAGAGTGGTAATATAAATTCAAAAATTATTTACATGTCATATGAGTTGATAGACGACCAAATTTATGGCAATCTATTTTCAAAAATAACGCATAGCTTCTATAATCAACTTTGGAAAATTAATAATAGATTAATTGAAATATCTGAAAAAGAAAATAATTTCTATGTATTTGATATTAATAAATACATAAAAAATTTAAATGATTACAGAGATTGGGCATCTTACATAAATTCAGACCTACACTACTCCATTGATACTCATACACATATAAGCTATCATGTAACTAAATTTGCTAAGGCTTTTAAAGGTAGTTTTAAGAAATGTTTAATCCTTGATTTAGATAATACGCTTTGGGAGGCATTATAGGAGATGACGGATTAGAAAAAATACAAATTGGGTCTTTAGGTATAGGAAAAGCATTTACAAAAATTCAAAAATGGGCAAAAGAATTAAAAAATAGAGGTATAATCTTAGCTATTTGTTCTAAAAACAATGAAGAAATAGCTAAAAACCCGTTTGTAAACCATAATGAAATGGTTTTAAAACTAGAGGATATCTCTGTTTTTGTTGCTAACTGGAATAATAAAGCCGATAATATTAGGTACATTCAAGAAGTCCTTAATATAGGATTTGACTCAATGGTGTTTATTGATGATAATCCAGCCGAAAGAGAAATTGTAAGACAAAGTATTCCAGAGATAACAGTACCAGAACTCCCTGAAGACCCTGCGCTTTACTTACCCTATTTAACTAATTTAAATTTATTTGAAACGGTATCATATTCAAAAAATGATAATGATAGAACATTACAATATCAGCAAGAAGCTGAAAGACGTAAATTAATTTCACAAGTCACAAATATGGATGACTACCTAAAATCTTTAGAAATGTATGGTAGCATTAGTGATTTTAGACAAAAGGATGTTTCTCGTATTGCACAATTAACTCAAAGATCTAATCAGTTTAATCTTCGTACTAAAAGGTATACAGAAGATGATATCATAAAATTTATGAACTCTAAAAACCATTTAACCTATAGTGTTAAGTTAAAAGATAAATTTGGTGACTACGGGTTAATTTCTGTTATAATACTTGAAAAAACTTCTAGCAATGTCTTTTTCATTGACACTTGGATTATGAGTTGTCGTGTATTAAAACGTGATGTCGAATATTATGCCCTCAACAAAATAGTTGATGATTTACAAAAATTAAAAATCGACACTTTACAAGGTGAATACTTAGAAACAGCAAAAAATAGTTTAGTTGCTGATTTATTAGAAAAACTCACATTTTCAAAAGAAAAAAATGATAAGATTTATAGTTTAAACACAAATACTTATAAACCCTTTAAACACTTTATTTTATGAATGATTATTTAAATGAATTAACTCTACTTTTTCAAGAAGTTTTAGAAAATGAAGATATTAATTTAACAGAAGAAACAAATGCAAATGATATAGATGAATGGGACTCAATAAATCATATCTATTTAGTTGTTGAAATTGAAAAAAAATTCAACATAAAATTTAGTAGCTCTCAAATTCTAGAATGGAAAAATGTTGGTGACATAATAACTTCCATAAAAGAAAAAATGAAATAAAAATATGCTATTTAATTCTTTTGACTTTTTTATTTTTTTACCAATTGTATTTCTATTGTATTGGTTGGTTTTAAACAAGTATTTAAAAATACAAAACCTACTTTTATTAATAGCTAGTTATGTTTTTTACGGTTGGTGGGATTGGAGATTTTTATCTCTTATCCTTTTAAGTACATTAATTGATTACTTTGTAGGTATACAGATATTTAAGAATATAGAAAACTCGAAAAAAAAGAGATTATGGCTGTGGGTATCAATGAGTTTTAATTTAGGCATATTAGGGTTCTTTAAATATTTTAATTTCTTTATAGACTCATGGATTAGTGCCTTTAATTCCATTGGTTATGAAATGGAATATTACTCTTTAAATATTATTTTACCTGTCGGGATTTCTTTTTACACATTTCAAACTATGTCATATTCACTAGACATAAGTAAAAGAAAACTAGAACCAACAAAAGATTTTATTGCATTTGCCACATTTGTAGCATTCTTTCCGCAATTAGTTGCTGGCCCTATTGAAAGGGCATCAAATTTACTTCCGCAATTTTTCAAAAAACGTCATTTTGATTACAAAATGGCTATTGATGGTGGACGGCAAATTTTATGGGGTTTACTAAAAAAAGTTGTTATAGCAGACAATTGTGCCTCATATGTAGATGATATTTTTCAAAATTTCTCTAATTATTCTAGTGCTTCTTTAATTTTAGGTGTAGTTATTTTTGCTTTTCAAATTTATGCCGACTTTAGCGGATATACAGATATAGCCATAGGTGTGGCAAAATTATTTGGATTTGAATTTAAAAGAAATTTTAATTACCCTTACTTCTCAACAAATATTTCAGATTTTTGGAAGAAATGGCATATATCACTGTCTAGTTGGTTAAATGATTACTTATTTACTCCACTTGCTGTTGAATTCAGAAACTATAAAAAATATGGTATTTTTATGGCAGTTTTTATAACCTTTTTAATCTCAGGTTTATGGCACGGTGCTGGTTGGAATTATATCTTTTGGGGTGGTATACATGGCTTATTTTATATTCCTATAATTTTTTCTCAAAAAAGATTTAGCTCAATTTCCACCAATAAAGTTGTAAAAAATAAAGGCGCAACTTACAAAGACATCCCTAAAATAATTTTAACATTTTTTATGGTTTGCTTTACCTATATATTTTTTAGATCTACTAGTTTAAAAAATGCATTTGCTTTCAATGAAGCTGTTTGGGATGGATTATTCAAACAAAATATTCTTGATATAAAAACTCCAGATATCACATTACTTATATTTATTCCTTTATTGATAATCACTGAATGGTTTCAGCAAAGTAAAGATTTCGGACTAGACATTCAGAACATTAATAGTAAATTGGTGAGATGGCTTATATATATCCTTATTTTATTTACAATTTTAATTTTTGGAGCTAAATCAAAATCTTTTATCTATTTTCAATTTTAATAAATATGAATAAATTTATAAAAAATATCATATTATTTTCTATAACATGTTTAATTCTTTTAACATTATTTTTGAAATTTTATGGCTCATATATAGATTATTTTTATGAAAAGTTTACAACTCCAAAAGCTACTTCTTTAATTATAGGGGGGTCTAGAAGCTTACAAGGAATTCAACCTAAAATAATTGACGATTATTTTAACAATAATGAATTTCAACTACCTATGTTCAATTTCAGTTTCACAATAGCTCAATCTCGCATAGGACCACTATATAGAAAAAGTATTCTAAAAAAATTAAATAACAAATCTAAAAACGGATTGTTTATAATATCAATAACTCCTTGGATGTTAAGCTCTCATAAAGCAAACGATAATAATGCAGGTGAGTTTAAAGAAGCTGATGCTCCTCCTAATAATATGAACTACATGTCTATGGATCCTAATTTCGAGTATTTAATTAAAAATTTAGATTACTTTCATTTTAGAGGGATATTTAGAAAATCATCTAAACTTCATGAAAATGGTTGGCTAGAGGAAAATAACTTGCCTAAAGACAGTTTAGTATTTAGAAATTGGAAAAAAAATCAAGTAAATATTTTAAAGGGTTTTGTTAAAGACTATAGTGTTTCAGAATACAGAAAGCAAAGTTTAGACACTCTTATTAAAGACCTTAAAAAGCATGGTTCTGTTTATTTAGTAAGAACTCCTGTTGATAAAGATATTTTAGAGTTAGAAAACAACTATTACCCTGAATTTGATAATTTTATAAAAAAAACAGCTCAAGATAACAATATAAACTATTTAAATTATAATGAATTAAAATCTAAAAAATTTAAAACCTATGATGGGCATCATCTGGATAAATATGGAGGAGAAAAGTTTACAAATCTCTTATGTGACTCAATTAGCAAACTAAATAAAATTTAGTGTATGAATAACATTATACCTTCAGCTAATTATTACGAAACATATATTTACTTATGTTTGTTTATTGTGTTATTTACTTTTATACATGCCTTAATATTGAAAATATCAGACACAAAAAACATCATTTATATAAATACTGTTGGATATTTCTTATTATTCTTTTTTATCATTTTAATAGGGCAAAGAGAAATTACTTCTCGCTATGGCTTCGGTGACACTGCTAACTATTACAAAGCTTTTAAAGCTTTTAGCTTAGGTGAGCCTATAAAAGATGCTAGAGATTTAGGATGGGATCTTTTTATGAAAATTTCAGCAACTATTGTTACGGCGCATACCTTTTTTACTATATGTGCCTTTCTCTATATATATCCGATGTACAAAATATCAAAACAATTATTCCAAGAGTATTGGTATTACTGCTTTTTTGCTTTTATCATATCTTTTTCATTCTATACCTATGGAGTTAATGGTGTTAGAAATGGGGTGGCGGCTTCATTATTCTTATGGGGGCTCGCCTACCGTAAAAATAAAGTAATAATGGCTTTATTTTTTATTTGGGGTGCCATGTTTCATAAAACCATCATGTTACCCATTTTAGCATATTTAATTACATATATATACAATAACCCTAAATTTTATTTAAAAGGCTGGTTAATTTGCATTCCTTTATCATTAGCCATGGGAAGTTTTTGGATTTCACTTTTTGCTGGTCTAGGGTTTGATGGTAGATTATCGGGGTATCTTGCTGGAGGTGCTGGCGGAGGCGTTCCTAGATTTCGATGGGACTTTTTATTTTACAGCTTTTTTGCTGTATTTGCTGGCTGGTATTATATATACAAAAAGAAATTTAAAGATAATTTTTATAACCAATTATTAAACACCTACTTAATATGCAATGGTTTTTGGGTGTTAGTTATTAGAGCTAACTTTTCAAATCGTTTCGCTTATTTATCATGGTTTATGATGGCGATAGTTATTTTTTATCCGCTGTTAAAACAACCTCTATTTAAAAATCATCATTTAATGCTTGCAAAAATACTTGTGGCATATTCTTCTTTTACTTTTTTAATGTATTTCGTTTATTACGGCTAATAAATTTACAATGACAGCACTTACCATTTTTACGCCTTCATATAACAGAGCATATTGTTTACATCAATGTTATGAAAGCTTAGTGAATCAAACAAACCAACACTTTATTTGGTTAATTATAGATGATGGTTCTACAGATAACACCGAAACATTAGTCAACTCCTGGATTCAAGAAAATAAAATACAAATTCAGTATCACTATCAAGACAATCAGGGCATGCACGGAGCTCATAATGCAGCTTACCGCCTCATAAAAACAGATCTTAACGTTTGTATTGATTCTGATGATTTTATGCCGCAAGATGCTGTAGAAAACATTATTAATTATTGGAACTCTATAGAACATAAACCTGAAGACCTTGCTGGATTTATAGGCTTAGATGCTTATAAAGATGGTAATGTTATTGGGCAAAAAATTCCTGATAATTTAAAATATACAACGCTAGAAGAGCTACATAATAAATATAAAATTACGGGAGATAAAAAATTGGTTTTAAAAACAGACATTGTTAAACAATTCCCGCCCTACCCCATTTTTCCAGAGGAACGTTTTGTACCCCTTGGAACATTGTATCTTCAAATTGATAAAAAATATAAATTAGGCTGTTTAAATAAAGTACTCTGTATTGTTGAATATTTAGAAGATGGTTCGTCTAGAAATATTATTAAACAATACTTCAGGCACCCTAAAGGATTTCAATATGCGCGTATAAATGCCTTAAAACACTCCAATTACTTTAAGGTAAGGTTAAAAAATGCTATTCACTATGTATCGCATTCCATACAATTAAAAGATTTTAAATTTTTAAATAAAAGCCCCAAACCATTGTTAACTTTTTTAGCAATGCCATTGGGCATAGGCCTATTTCTTTATGTGCTTTATATTAACAAGCTAAAAAAATGAAAGTATTACAAGTCATAAATTCTTTACGTTCTGGCGGAGCCGAAAAACTCATAGTAGATACCTGTGCTAAATTTTCTGAAAAGGGCTTAAAAGTAGATGTTTTATTATTAGATGGTGTAGAAACAGGGTTTCTCAAAAAACTAAAAGCAAATAAAAACGTTAATATACTTTACTTAGGCAAAGAAAATAATATTTACAACCCGTTTTTAATTTTTAAAATAAAATCTTTTTTTAAAAATTATGATATCATTCATGCGCACCTATTCCCTACCCTATATTGGGTTGGTTTTGCCAACTTATTAAATCTTAAAAAACATAATATAGTGTTAACTGAACATAACACCACTAACAGACGTAGAAAACTGTTTTTGTTTAAAGCTTTAGATAAAATAGCATATAATCAGTTTAATAAAATTATAACCATATCAGATGCGGTTGATGATAACCTTAAAAATCATTTAGGTGAAAAATTTAAGCCTAAGTTTATAAAAATTTACAACGGTATCAATTTAGAAGCTATCAACCTAGCTAAACCCTATAAAAAAGAAGATTTGCATTTTTCTGATGCCGATAAACTTATCATTCAAGTGTCTAGTTTTACGCCTCAAAAAGACCAAAAAACCCTTATTAAAGCAATAAGTAAACTACCCAATAATTTTAAATTAATACTAGTTGGCAAAGGGCCTTTAGAAGCAAGTTGTAAACAGCTAGCAAATGAACTAGGCATTACTGATAGAGTGCATTTTTACGGTGTTAGAAATGATGTGCCACAACTATTAAAAACAGCCGATGTAGTGGTGCTATCTTCATTTTATGAAGGCTTATCGCTTTCTAGTATTGAAGGGATGGCGTCTGGAAAACCTTTTATTGCTAGTGATGTACCAGGACTAACAGAGGTTGTTGAAAATGCGGGTGTGTTATTTGAAAAAGAAGATGATAATCAGCTTAAAAAAATTATAATAGAATTATTTGATAATAATTCATATTACAATGATATTACGAAAGCTTGTTTAAAAAAATCTCAGTTATTTGATATTAATATAATGGTTGATAATTACCATAACTTATATAAAACTTTACACTAATCATGTTATTTAACTCATTAGAATTTTTCATTTTTCTACCAATAGTGTTTATTCTATATTGGTTTGTTTTAAATAAAAAAATTAATCAACAGAATGTATTATTATTAATAGCTAGTTATGTTTTTTATGGTTGGTGGGATTATCGATTTTTATCATTAATAGCTTTAAGTACTTTAGTTGACTATTTTGTAGGGATTAGCATAGATAAATCACCTGTAAAATCTACAAAAAGAAAATGGTTAATAGTAAGTATTGTATTTAATTTAGGGTTATTAGGCTTTTTTAAATATTACAATTTTTTCTTAGAGTCATGGGTTGAATTATTAAACTCAATAGGTTATAATATTAAAAACCACTGGACATTAAAAGTTATTCTACCTGTTGGTATTTCTTTTTATACCTTTCAAACTATGTCCTATTCTATTGATATTTATAAAGGAAAACTTAAATCAACAAAAAACTTTATTGCTTTTGCAGCTTTTGTGTCTTTTTTTCCTCAATTAGTAGCTGGTCCAATTGAAAGAGCTTCTAACCTGTTACCTCAAATTTTAAAGAATAGAAAGTTCAATAAAATAAATGCTATAAGTGGTATTCAACAAATAATTTGGGGAATGTTTAAAAAGGTTGCTGTAGCTGATTCACTTGCTCCAATTGTAAATGACATTTTTAGTAATTATAATGATTACTCTGGAGGAACTCTCATTACTGGAGCAGTATTTTTTGCAGTTCAGATATATTGTGATTTTAGTGGATATAGTGATATAGCCATAGGTACAGCTAAATTATTTGGATTTGACTTAATGACTAACTTTAATTTCCCCTATTTTTCCAAAAGTATAGGTGAATTTTGGAGAAAATGGCATATCTCATTATCAACATGGTTTAGAGACTATTTATATATACCACTTGGAGGGTCAAAAGTAGGAAAAATCAAAGGAGTTAGAAATGTGTTTGTTATCTTTTTGGTTAGTGGCTTTTGGCATGGAGCTAATTGGACTTTTATTGCTTGGGGAGCTATTCATGCACTTCTTTTTATTCCTTCGTTTATATTGGGAACTAATAGAAACTATTTGGTTCAAACAAGTTCTAAAGTAAATATGTTTCAATATTTTAAAAATTTAATAAAAATTATATATACCTTCTTCGTGGTTACAATTGCTTGGGTGTTTTTTAGAGCTGCTACCATCCAAGACTCATTCAACTACATACTAAAAATAAATTCTTTTAAATTAGATAGTTTCAGCTTAATTAGTGTTAGCGATTGGTTTATTGTGATTACTCTTTTTATTATGGATTACGTGATGTTTAAAAAAATAAAGATTAATATCTTCTTTTGGGTTATTATGGTTATAGTAATTTTAGGTGCTCTAAACAGAGAAACTCAATCTGAATTTATATATTTTCAATTTTAGCATGAAATATTTTAAACAAGTTTTAATTAGTGTTTTAATACTAGAAATCATAAACTTACTCTTAGGTATAGTTAAATATGGCAATGATGCCTTTCTTCCTTATACTGCCTTCAATGAACCTCCTTTATATTATGATATAGATTCATTATACGGAGTAACTAGATTAAAAAACACCAAACAGATAATTTCTTACCCTTGGGGAGGAGTTTTAACAAAAACTAATTCTTTAGGTTTTGTTGATGATGAATTTGACACAAATGGAATTCTAGTAACCGGTAATTCTTTTGTTGAAGGTTATGGGATTAATAAGAATGCAAGATTCACAGAAATTTTAGAGCATGATATTAAAGGAGAGGGATCTATAAACAATGCAGGGTCAAGTGGGGCTTGGTCTCCTATTCAAAGCCTTATGGTTTTAAGAGATCTTTTAAAAAATAAGAAAATGGATTTCAAAAAATCCTTTTTAATACTGACTCCTGGTGAAGTTATTAATTTAGACAAAAGATCACCAAATAATGACCCTCAAAGGAACTATCCCTATAGAGATGGAGACTCTATTGTTTTTCATAAAGCTGAACATTCTAATTTTACCAATAGAATTTCAATAAAAAACAAAATAAAAAGGTTTACAAAGAGTTTACTGATATCTAAAATATATTTTACTTTTAAATATTACGGTTCTCCAAAAGTGAAACAAAAAATATTAAATTATGATAAAGCTAAATTAGATTGGTTTATTAAAAAAATTGAAGAAGAAAATTTTGATAAAAAAATCAACATTATAGTAATTAATAATTTGGCAAGAACTAAAATTAAAAATATTGAGAATTATAAAAATAAATCAAAAAAAGTTGATTTTTTTGTTATCAATTTCCCGAATGAATTAGATAACTACTTTATTTCTAATAGACATTTAAACAAGAAAGGAAATAAAGTTCTTGCTAAACTTTTAAAACCAATCATGGAAAAAAAATAAAAAAGCCACATATATTGGTATATGTGGGCTTTTTTATTAGTGTTTAATTAATTATTGACAACTATTATTCTCTAAATTTATATTTACTCCATCACTACTTACGTCAACACAGTCAACATTCTTTCCGCTAACTGTAATATCGTTATTGGAAATACTAATATCTTTACATCCACTCATAACCCTAATTCCATCTTGATTCTCAGAATTAATAGTATTACTATCAATGTTCATTTTTTCAGCATTTACTAAAGTAACACCTTCTTGAGATTCATTATTTACATAATCAACCCCAATTGCGTTGCTTAAAGTAACTCCTGAATTTTTTAATGAGTTATTTTCTATTGTTATTTTATAGTTTTCTTCTCCGTCACCTTTATTAACATTAACCATTTTAATGCCTTCCCTTCCTACATTTACTATTTCGTTATTATAAATATTAACATTTTCCATTGATGTAATATTCCCAAAAATTCCCGTAGAAGTATCTCTACTACTTTCAAATTTATTATTGTATATATCGGTGTTTTTTATGTCCTTTGGTTGTATTCCTACAGAAAAGTCAACTAAATAATTATCAGAAATAATCATATCTTTTTGATATGCTGCAATACCAATGTTGTACCCTATAATAGTATTACCAGAAATTACATTGTTATAAGTTGTTATAGAATTCGGGTGCCCCGTTGTAATGCCAGAACCTACTGTTTCTCCTGGGCGCGCCGTAATCGTATTACCTATTATATTAACACCAGCAGCAGCACCAATAGCTATCCCTCCCTCAGTATCATTGCCTTCAATTGTAACATTATCACCTATTGCTACAATAAAAGATCCTCGTTTACTCCCTCTTTCCACATTATTTCTAATAGTTATATCATATGCTTTTTCATACCAAATATAATTTCCATTTGAGTCTTTACTTCTATAGGCCTCTACATCTAGACCATAACCAGGAGCCATACCTTTAGAATTCGCATAATCCTTTCCTGCGTTTTCAAATAAATTATTTTCAAGTAACATATTAAAACCATCTGTTATGGAAACATTATTTCTCCTATTATCCCTGAAAATACAGTTAAATACTCTAATATTATTTGATGGTGTGTAATGAGGTTCAAATGTAAATCCTATACTATTTATATCTAAACCATCTCCAGTACCCTCAGCCATAAGCACACCATCTACTTCCACATTGGTAGCTCCATGTATTATTAAAACATGCCCATAAGCATCTAAACCTTCTTCCAAGTCATCATCATGTTCAAACCTGTCTCCATATAAATTACCTCCTTTAATTACCACATTAGACTCATCCCTTACTGCTAATAATGCGTAATTTTTTCTTCCATTAGGTTGAACTCTTAAATAAGTATCATCAGACATTTCTAAAGTAAAATCAGAAGGAACATTGATAGCTTCTTGAGATGGATAAAAATTTTGGTTAGTGGTGGTACTTGTAACCTTAGATACTTCAAAATAAGCATCCATTTCTCCTATCTTGAGAGTATTAACCCCAAATTCCTTTAGTCTAATCATCATGTCTTCTAATATATTATTATTCCGTTGGGCAACTTCAGAAGATACTTTTCCTTCTACAATTCCCCAACGCTCTGGGATAAAGTCAAAAACAGGGTCTTTTAATGCTGGTGTAGATCCTGCTAAAGTAATTGTTGAATTTAATAAGTTACCATCTATGGTGGTATTGTCAGAAAAATTCAAGGTACCATTAATAATATCACCGCCTTCATAAAGAATAGTTACAT
Organism: Seonamhaeicola sp. S2-3; assembly: GCF_001971785.1. Classification (NCBI taxonomy): domain Bacteria; kingdom Pseudomonadati; phylum Bacteroidota; class Flavobacteriia; order Flavobacteriales; family Flavobacteriaceae; genus Seonamhaeicola; species Seonamhaeicola sp. S2-3. Next base: position 3,376,251 of record NZ_CP019389.1, read on the forward strand.
TAGATGGTAAATTAACTGTAGCACCTTCTAAGTCCATTACACAATTAATTACAACAGTATCTCCTGCTGCTACATCATTTAAATCAAAGTCGCATGGTAATGATGCATCTACTTCAGTATCTTCATTAGTAGTATCATCAGTTTCTTCTTCAGGTGTTTCTTCTGTATCATCTCCAGCAGTGTCATCAACTACTTCCTCTACAACATCTTCAATAAATAGCTCTTCATTGTTACATGACATAAACATGGTCATCAACATAAACATCAAAATCATAGGTTTAAAACTCTTTTTCATAATTGTTCAATTTGGGGTGAATCATTTCTTTTACAATATTATTTTTTTAATCATTAAAATCGTTAATACGTATGTTTTTTTCGATAAAAAGCATTATGTATTTTCAAAAAAATCGATGTAACGCAAAATTATCCGATTAAATGTTTATCATATTAACTATTAAAATTAATATACGTTGAAATGATTTTTTTAGACGTTAAACTCCCGCTTTATTTTTTACCATGCAAAAATATGTAAAAAGAACCAACACCTAACCCACTGTTAATAAGTTGGTAATAACTTTTTAATGGCATTATTTATTCAGCATTAAATGTTTAACTAAAATGGTGTAATTAATTAGTAATTTAAAATAATTATATATTGTAACCATACTCTCCACCCCACCCTCTTTTCACCACTTCACTAAATAGATACCCTATAGATGCCCTATAGATGTCCTATGGATGTCCTATGGATGTCCTATGCTCTACTTATCATTTTTTTTTAAAATAATTATTTAATTTAAAGGTGTTACTAGGCATGTAAAACTTCCTAAATTCATGGGTAATCATGCCAACAATTCCAATCAACCTAATTTTATGACCGTAAAAAGATGAATTATTTATCAAACAAATTACTTTTCTATATTTGCTTCGGTCAATGTAATGGCTCCAAATCAAAAAAATGAAAAAACTTATACGAATTACCACAATCCCTGGTTCTATTAATGGTTTACTTAGAGGGCAACTTAAATTTATGTCTGCTCATTATGAGGTTATTGGCATATCTTCAAATGATGAAGGGTTTTTAAAAGAAGTAAGTGAAAGAGAAAACTTTAGACCTATAGCTGTAGAAATGACAAGGAAAATTTCACCTTTAATAGATATTATAGGCGTTATCAAGCTATACACAATTATTAAAAAAGAAAAACCTTTTATTGTACACACACATACCCCAAAAGCTGGCACACTAGGGATGATAGCTGCAAAATTAGCTGGAGTACCACACAGGTTGCATACCATTGCTGGTTTACCGCTTATGGAAGCTACAGGAATTAAAAGAAAAATATTAAACAAGGTTGAAAAACTAACCTATGCTTGCGCTACTAAAATTTATCCTAACTCATACGGGTTAAAAACCATAATACTTAATAACAAATTCACTACTGAAGATAAATTAAAAGTAATTGGTAACGGGAGCTCAAATGGTATAAATACAGAACACTTTAACCCCAAAAAATATGATGATGAGTTTTGTATAAAGCTTAGAAAAGAATGGAATATAAATAAAAATGATTTTGTATTTGTATTTATTGGCAGATTGGTAGCCGATAAAGGTATTAATGAATTAATTGCTGCTTTTAACAAGTTATGCAAAAACAATACTAATATAAAATTACTTCTAGTAGGTAAACAAGAAGAACATTTAGACCCTTTAAAACCAGAAACGTTGTCGTCAATAAAAACTAATAAACAAATAGTATTTGCAGGGTGGCAAAATGATGTTAGACCTTATTTTGCAATTTCTAATGCTTTGGTATTTCCTAGTTACCGAGAAGGCTTCCCTAATGTAGTACTTCAAGCAGGTGCTATGGAATTAGCATCTATTGTAACAGATATTAATGGCTGTAACGAAATTGTAAGCCACAATGAAAATGGCATTATAGTACCCGTAAAAAGCACAGAGAAACTTTATGAGGCAATGCAAGGTTTTTTATTAAAAACTAAAGAAGAACTTAGAGCTATGGGTAAAAAATCTAGAGATAGAATTGTAAAAATGTATGACCAGCAATTTGTTTGGGATACGCTTTTAAAAGAATACAAAAACCTGAAACATTAAAAATTTATAAAATGCTTAAAAGAATTTTGCTTATTAAAGGTTTTTTTAAGGATCCTGATAAAAAAAGCTTTTTTAAAATAATTTATGAGTTATTTATTTATGGATGGGCAAAAAAAGAATTCCCTACTGATTATTTTAGAAAATTTCTATACCGAAAAGGTGTTACCAACATTACATCATATTTAAGCTTAAAAGAATTTTATAGTATCATTGATTCTAAAAAAATTTTAGTACCAGATATTGCTACTATTCTAGAAAGTAAACTGAGTTTTTCTTTATTTACTGATAAACATAATTTACCCGCCCCACAAATTATTAGTTACAATATTGGTAAAAACTTTTACTTTAATTCTAAACACTATATAATTAATTCTAAAAATGAATTAATTGATTTTTTTGCAAAAGTATTTAACAACTCTAAAGAAGCTGCTTTATTTTTAAAACCTATAAACGGTATTGGCGGTAAAGGGTGTTTACTTTTTAACAAAGAGCAATTTAAACTACAAATTAATGACGACTGTTATAATACGTTAGTAAACCATAATTATTTGCATCAAGAAAAAATAATGCAACATCCTACCATAAATAAAATTCATCCTAATGCAATTAATACACTTAGAATTAACACGTATTTAGATACAGATGGTAATAGCCATGTTATTTCTGCGCTTATGCGGTTTGGATCTGGAAACTTAGTAACAGACAACGAAAGCTCAGGAGGATTTTATATAGCGCTAGATATTGAAAATAAAGCTCTTAAAGGGGTTGGTCGCCAAAGTATGTCAAGAAACGGCAATACATTTACGCATCACCCCGATTCTAAAGTAAAGCTAGATGGTTTTAAAATACCATATATTACAGAATCTATAGAATTAACGCTTTTAGCTGCCAAAATGCTTCCTACACGCATTATTGGTTGGGATATTGCAATAACCCAAAAAGGCCCTGTAATTATAGAAGGTAACTCGAACCCTTCTCTTAATATGGCAGATATAGCTTATGGGGGACTTTGCAAACATCCTTTAATTAAAAATATTTTAGATGAAATTAAAAATTAACTAAATCATGTTTTCAATTATAAGCCCCAAGCAATTCTTATACAAAATACTTGACCTAGTAAAAAAAAATAAAAACAACCACTATAAAGAAGTAAAAAACTTAGTTGAAAAAGGAACAAATAACACCTCTCAATTAAAAGCGCTCTTACAGCACGCTTGTACTAGTACCATTTTCTATAATAAATTTGATTATAAAAAAGGAATTAAAGCCTTCCCCGTAATTAATAAAAACACTATAAAAACAAATTATAGTAGTTTTCAATCTGAAAAATTTAAAAAAGCAAAATGCAGAATAGTAGCAACAAGCGGTTCTACTGGAATTCCTTTTAAAGTACATCAAAACTTAATCAAAATACTTAGAAATACTGCAGATAATTTATATTTTTCAGAATTGGCAGGCTATAATATAGGTAACAAACTCTATTATTTTAGAATGTGGAATGCCTTTGATAAAAAAGGGGTATTAGAAAGATGGATAATGAATATGATACCTATTGATGTTTTTGAACTAACAGATGTTTTTTTTAGTAATTTTTTAAAAAAAATTAAAAATAATAAATCACCAAAAAGTTGGATTGGGTATGCTTCCTCATTTGAAACAATGTGCAAGTATTTAGAAAAAAATGAAAAAAAACCTATAAACTGCAACTTAAAATCAGTTATTGCAATTTCAGAAAGTTTATCACCTTACACCAAACAAACACTAAAAAAATACTTTAATGTAGATGTTGTTTCTAGATATTCAAACGTTGAAAACGGCATTATAGCCCAACAATTACCCAGTACTTCATATTTTATTTTAAACACAGCTAGTTATTACGTAGAAATCCTAGATATTAATTCTGATAAACCTGTTGAATTAGGACAAAAAGGTAGAATTGTTATAACCGATCTATTTAATTTTAGTGTCCCAATGATTAGATATGATACTGGTGATATTGGAGTTATGGAAATAATTGATAAAAAGCCTGTTTTAACAAGTATTGAAGGTAGAAAAATTGATGCTATAACAAACACAAAAGGAGAAATTATAGCTAATAATATCATGCTTCTTCTTAATAATTACCATGAATTAAACCAATGTCAATTAATTCAAAAAAATAATAAGGTTTATGTTTTTAAAATAAATATAAACGGTGAATTTAAAAATGAAAGAAAATTTATTGATGACTTTAAAACCTATTTGGGTGAAGATGCCATCATTAAAGTAGAGTATGTAGATGAAATTCCACTATTGGCTTCTGGTAAAAGACGTGTAATGATTAATGAAACAAACACAAAAACATCTTAGCTCGTAAAACAATTCTTATATTTGCGTGACAATTCTTATATTTTTCATTTTATCAAAAATAAAAGCTTTTAGTCTATAAAAAGTATATCAATTAAATATATAGATTACTTTTATGCCAAACTTAACCAAATCAATGTACTCAATCTTCATAAAAAGACTTATTGACTTTTTTGCCGCTTTAATTGGTTTTATAATATTGTCTCCTGTTTTTATTGTTGTAACTATTTTTTTATTCTTTAGTAATAACGGTAAACCCTTTTTCTTACAACAACGTCCTGGTAAAAATGAAAAGATTTTTTCCATTATCAAGTTTAAATCAATGAACGATAAAGTAGATGAACACGGCAACCTCTTAAGTTACGAGCAAAGAATTACAAAAGTAGGAGCTTTTATAAGAAAATATTCCTTAGATGAAATACCACAACTTATCAATGTAATTAAAGGAGATATGAGTTTAGTTGGCCCAAGACCTCTTTTGGTAGAATATCTTCCACTATATAACGAAGAACAAAAATTAAGACATAAGGTAAAACCAGGAATAACAGGTTGGGCACAAGTTAATGGAAGAAATACTATATCATGGCAGAAAAAATTCGCTTTAGATGTGTGGTATGTAAACAACATATCTATACTTTTAGATTTAAAAATCATCTTTCTTACCATTAAGCGAGTTGTGAAAAAAGAAGGTGTAAATAGTTCAGAAAACTTAAATATGCCTGTGTTTACAGGAAACAATTAATTTAAAGCTAGCATATTAATGAGCTTAATGAATAAAAAAACAAATATTGTTATAATTGGAGCCTCTGGTCATGCTAGGGTTATTATAGATATTTTAGAAAGAAACAACCAATACAACATAGTTGGTTTAATAGATTCGTTTAAACCTGTTGGTAGTTACATTTATAATTATAAAATATTAGGTCGTGAAAAAGACATTCCTAATCTAAAAAAAACACACAATTTTAGGCACGGCATCATAGCTATTGGTGATAACTGGACCCGAAAAAAAATTCATGAAAAAATAGTAAAAATAGCCCCTCGTTTTAAATTTATTAATGCTATACACCCTACTGCTGTAATAGGTAAAGACGTAAAAATAGGAAAAGGGGTTGTTGTGGTTGCAGGTTCAATAATTAACAGCAATGCAGTTATTGGAGATTTTTGCATTATTAACACCAAAGCCTCATTAGGTCATGATAGCCAACTAAAAAAATATGCTAGTTTAGCACCAAATAGTACCATTGGTGGTAATGTTAAAATAGGCACCTGTACTGCTATATGTTTAAGTGCCAGTATAATTCAAGATATCACCATTGGCAAACACTGTATAATTGGTGCTAGCTCACTAATTATAAGAGATGTACCTAATAATTCTAAAGTTATAGGAATTCCTGGTAAGGTTATAGAAAAGATAAAAAAAGGAGAAAAATATTTATACCATTCTGAAAGTTTAAAAGCCAAACAGAAAGGTGTATTAGAGATGATTACAGAGAAAGATAAATGGCAAAAAACATTGTCTGAAATTGGTAAATATGATTTCTATCACACCTATGAATACCATCTCCTCTCTAAAAAAACTGATGAAACGCCAGTTCTTATCCTTTATAAAACAGAGAAAAACTCTTTAATAGCACTTCCGCTCCTAATCAGAAATATTCAAAACTCTGATTACAAAGACGCTACTTCTGTATATGGATATGCAGGGCCTATATGTAATAAATTAGCTTCTAACCTAAATACCTTTGAATACCAACAAACTATTTTTAAATACTTTGAAGCAAATAATATTATCTCCGTTTTTTCAAGACTTAACCCTTTTATGCCGTGTCAAACTGAAATTTTAAATGGCTTAGGAAAAATTGTACATCAAGGCAAGGTAGTTAATATTGATTTAAATTTAGATATTGATATCCAACGCAGAAATTACAGAAGTAGATTAAAAACACATGTTAATAAAGCAAGAAGATTATGCTCTGTTAGAAAAGCCGTAAACAAAGAAGATTTAGAAGCTTATATTAATATTTACCATGAAAACATGGATCGGGTTAAAGCTAAAAACTTATATTATTTTGAAAAGTGCTACTTTGAAAATATGGTAAAAAGCCCAAGCTTTGATACAGATGTTCTACTAGCTATTGAGAACGAAACAGGTACCATAGTAGCTGGTAGTATGTTTGTTACTACTAATAATAATATTGTACAATACCATCTCTCTGGAACAAAAAATGACTATTTGCACCTAACACCTACTAAACTTCTTATAGACGAAATGCGATTAATAGCTAACGAAAGAGGTTGTAAATTTTTTAACCTAGGAGGTGGTTTAGGTGGTAGTGATCACGATTCACTTTTTAACTTTAAAGCTTCATTTTCTAAAGACTTTAAAGATTTTAACCTATGGAAGTTAATTGTAAATAAAACTGCTTATAATGAGCTTGTTGCAAAAAAAGGAATTAATAAAGATGCTTCATTTTTCCCTTTATACAGATTCACTGATGATATAAATGTAAACTTGTGATAAACCAAAACCCCTTTCTATCAAAAACATTTACTAACATTTGGCTAAAACATTTTAATTTTGGCAAACCTCCCTATACTTTTAATTTTATAAAAAAACTCGCTTTTTTTAAACCATTTAAGTTACCGCTTTATGTTAATGTAGGCAGGAATTTAACTAAAGGGATGTCTTATACATTAGAAAACCATCTAGATTACAAAAGAAAAACGTTCTTAATTTATGATGTACCAGAGTATTTTAATTTGCCCTTTCTAGAAGACAATACGACTTCCTTAAAACTAAAAAAAATAAAACAATACCCAGGTTACTCTATTAATATAGATAACTACAATAATCTTGACGAATTTTTAAAAACAACTTTTAGTAAAAGTAGTAACCAAAAACTTAGACGCTATTTAAGACGGTTAGAACTTTGTTTTGATATCTCTTATAAAATGTTAATTGGCCCTACTGATAAAGCTGAATACGATAGAGTATTTAATCACTTCCATAGCCTTTTAACAAAACGTTTTAATGATAAAAAAACAACTAACAACAACTTAAACCCAGAGGAATGGAACTTCTATAAAGAGGTAGCCTACCCTTTAATTTTAGAAAAAAAAGCGGGTTTACACGTTGTTTATAATGGCAACACCCCTATTTGTGTTAGACTTTTATATTTTTCGGAGTCAATTATATTTGATGCCATAACTGTTTTTGATATAGACTATACCAAATTTCATATAGGTAAAATTTCAATAATGAAAATGCTTGAATGGAGTTTTAATAGCGATTATAGTTATTTTGACTTCTCAAAAGGCTATTTTGATTACAAAGAAAGTTGGAGCGATTTAAAATATAATTTTGAATACCATATACTGTATGATAGCAAGTCTATTACTTCAATTGTAATAGCCACTACCCTATCTAGATATTTTAAAATAAAACAGTTTTTAAGAGATAAAGATTTTAATAAAAAATTACACAATCTCAACTTTATACTAAAAAGCAAAAATATAAACACACAAAAGCCAATTATCCAAGAAATTGGTTCTAAAAACATTGAATATACAAACGATATGTTGGTTAAAATTGATTTCTTAGATTTAGAATATTCATTTTTAAGAAAATTTGTTTTTGACTTTTTGTTCTTAAACAGTGAACATATTAAAAACCTTAGTGTTTATAAGTTTGAAAAAATAAACCAAAATTATTTTTTGATAGAATGTCCTAAAAAACAAACAATAGTTTATCAACAAAAACAAACCTGCAAAATAGTATGATTAAAAAACAAGACTTTTATTCTAGTTTTTTTGAAAAAAACAACATTCCTGTTGCATATAAATCTATTGCATTTAAAGACCAAAAAATCTACACATCTCAGGCTACTTCTAACAATTTAAAATCAACATATTCATACACTTACGTTCCAGATTATATTACATGTGCTCCTAAGCACAAACTAAAAATAAAAAACATATTCTTAAAACATGGTTACGCTGCCAACTTATCTAACTACAAAACAATTGATGACTATGTAAAAACAGCTTTTAAAAGTAGTTTTAGAAATAATATTAAACGGTCTTTAAAAAGAACAGAACTTTGCTTAAATATTGATTACAAAATGTATTATGGAGCAATAGAGCAAGAAAATTATAATAATTTAATGCAATTGTTTCATAAAATGTTATCTAAACGTTTTAATAACGTAAATGCACGAAACCTGACACTAGAAAACTGGGACTTTTATGAAAAAAATGCCTATAATTTAATTCTTCAAAAAAAAGCATGTCTGTTTGTTATTTACAACAATAATACACCAATTGCTTTTTCTTTAAGTTTTGTTTTTGATAAAATATTTTATTTTGCCATACCAACTTTCAATCTAGATTATTCAAAATTTACCCTTGGCAATGTGGTTATATATAAAAATTTAGAATGGTGTATTAACCATAAATTCAAACTTTTTGATATGGGGTATGGCGGCTTTGAAAACAAAGTTAATTGGTGTGACACCACTTATAATTTTGAACATCATATTATAAGTAAGCAAAACAATTTAAGAGCTAACCTACACGCTTTCTTTCTTACTTATAAGTATAAGTTAATTAACTTTTTAATAGACAAAAAAGTAAATATCAAAATCAGAAAATTTTTAAATAAACTTAAAAAAACACCTGTACAACCTATAATAACCTTTAATATAACTTCTTGTGATAAAACTTATAATAAAAATAATCTACTAGCAATTGATTTAGATTCTGAAAACTACCAGTATTTAAAAAAACCACTGAATGATTTTTTATACTCTAACCAAGAAAAAATTGTAGATGTTTCAATTTTTAAAATTAAAGAAGAGAATAACACGTATCTGATTAAAGGAAATAAAAAACAAATAAAAATAAAGGTTGTACAATAATTAATTATGATGTTTAAGATAAAAAGAGAGCAATTTATTTGGGAATTTACTAGAATAGGTAAAATTCCATCTATCTATAAATCTATTGATTTTATTAATTGTAAATTCACCAATAACAAACAAATTACATCAAATAATTCACCAGTAATTAGCATAACTCTTTTCCCTACATTTTTAAAAGCTAATTTAGTTAATGAAAGTAAATATGTGTTAAAAAAAATTAATCATAAAAACTTTTCTGGTGCTGGAGTTAATGTAATAAAAAGCAACTCTATAGATGATTTCTTAAAGCAAGAACTAAAATCTCAAATAAGGAAAAATTTAAATAGAACAATAACCAGACTTGAAAAATGCTTCGAAATATCTTATAACTATTATTTTGGTTCTATTACCGAAGAGAAACTTTCATTTTTACTAAGCAACCTAAAACTTATGCTTGAAAAACGGTTTGATCAAAAAAACATGCTCAATAATTTTTTAAGCAAGTGGGATATTAATACAAAAGATTTATTTAATTTAATAAACACAAAAAAAGCATCTCTGTTTGTAGTTTATGACAGAGATAAACCTATTAGTATTTCTGTTAATAGGCATTATAATGATACCATTTTATTTAGTGATATTAACGGCTACAATCTAGATTATAGCAAATTTGGACTGGGACATTTAGATAATTACCTATTAGTTAAATGGTGTATTGAAAATGAATATAAATTTTTAGACTTAGGAAATGGTGTTGTAGAATATAAAAAACGGTGGTGTAATACTTTCTATGATTTTGAATATCATATATATTATAAAAAAGGCTCTGTTACTGCGTTAACTCTAGCTTATTTTGAGATATTCAAAATTAATATTAAAAATACAATCAAGAAATTAAAGGTTGATGATTGGGTTAAAAGAATATTAAATAAATTAAAACATAAAATATCTAACCCAAAAAGGGAAAATGTAAAATATATAAAGCCAGAAATTACAACTTTTAAAGAGCTAATAAACTCCAATAGTTTTAAACTAATTAATATTGACAATTCAGAATATCATAATATAAGAGAGCATATATATAACCAACTATATTTAAAGCAAGTTAATATTAATAACATAAAGGTATATGTTCAAAAAGATACTCCTAGCACATATTTTATTAAAATGCCAAAAGAAACCATTAAAATTGTATTAACAGATTATGAGTCATAAAAACATATTACACTTTTTTAATGAGCTAGTTGAAACACACCAAATCCCAAAAGCTTATAAAAAATTAAGCTTTAAGTTTAATAATAAAGCTTTTTTCAATTCTAAAGCTAATTGTGCAAAGGGAATATTGCCTAAAGTTGAAACCTATATTGCATTCCCTGGTTTTTTAACTCCACAATTTCATTCAAACCAATTTAAAGCAAAATGTATTGAGCAAAAAAACCAAGAATGTTTTGGCATTATTTTATCACCAGAAATTAAAAATACACAGGAATATTTAGTTCAAAATTTATCAAAAAACTCTAGATCTCCAATACTTAAAAAAAAGAAACGCTTAGAAGCTTGCTTTAATATAACCTATAAAGTTTTCTACGGAAATATTAATAAAGATGAGTATGATAGATTAATGAATACGGCTTATGCCATGTTAGTTAGAAGGTTTGAGCAAAGAAATGATTCTAACTTCATACTGAAAAACTGGAATAAATATCTAGAAATACTTTACCCTTTAATAAACCAAAATAAAGCATCTTTTTTTGTAATTTATAATGAAAATACTCCCATCCAAATATCAATTAATTTTCATTACAACAAAACCTTTTTCGCTTACATACCTGCATATAACATAGATTATGCTCAATTTGGGTTAGGAAATACAGCTGTTTTTAAGCAACTTGAATGGTGTATTGAAAATAACTATGAATACTTAGATATGGGTAATGGCGATTTAGAATATAAAGTCCGCTGGTGCAACTATCAATATAGTTTAGAAACTCATATAATATACCTTAAAAGTAATTTTATAGCTAGAATAAAAGCTTTAAAACCTATTTATAGAGTAAAACTTATAAACTTTATTAAAACCTTAAAAAATTTAAAGCAAAATAAAACACAAAACACAAAAACATTTAAGAAAATCCCATCAGAATATATTATTAAACCTATTGATGATATAGCATCTATAGAAAAACATAATAATCTTAAGGAAATTAATTTCTTTGAAACCCATACAACAAAACATCTCTCAAAAATTATTTGTGATTTTATTTATGCAGAAAAAGAACATTTAAATAAAATTAAAATTTATAGCATTTTAAATAGTTCTAATTATATAGTTAAAACACCAAACAAAGGAATTAATATTTTATTTAAGTGATAAAGTTTATATATATAATTAATATGCTTTTATAAATTAAACTTACTTTTCTATAAAAATAACAAACTAAAGATATCTCTTAGTTTCTTTAAACCAAGAAAACTAATTATAATTAAGTTGCCATGAAACAACAAGACTTTTATAACACCATTACAAGAAAACATCTTGTTCTTCCTTTTTATACAGAACTACATTTAAAACATAATGATTCTAAACTATATGTATCTAATAAAAATAAAAAATATAATATACAAACCCCCTGCAATGTAGCTTTATTCCCATCATACATTATACCTAAGTTTCATGCTGAAGATAGTTTAAAAACTATAACTATACCCCAAAAAAAAATAACTGGTTACTCAATATTAATTAATGAGAAAACTAATGATATTGATTCTTTTTTAAAATCTACTTATAAGAAAAGTTTTAGGTCTAATATTTTAAGGTTTGTAAACAGATTTGAAAATTGTTTTGACGTTAATTATAAAATGTATTTTGGGAAAATCTCTAAAGCAGAGTACACCTTTTTAATGGATAAATTGCATATAATGCTCACGAAGCGCTTTGACCAAAGAAATGATACAAATAAAGTATTACTAAATTGGGATAACTATTTAAAAACCACCTATGACTTAATTAATGAGAAAAAAGCGTCTTTGTTTGTTATTTACAATAAACAAAAACCAGTACATATCTGTATAAATCATCATTATAATAAAATACTTTTTGTTTCAGTACCATCTTTTGATTTAGATTATTTCAAATTTGCCCTTGGTAATATTTCGCTGTATAAACTTCTAGAATGGTGCATAAATAACAACTATACGTTAATGGATATGGCTTATGGCTATTTAGAATACAAACGCAGATGGAGTAATAATATTTATGGTTATGATCATCATATTATATATAATGAAAGTAAAATTGGAAATAGAATTTCAACCAAAATAGAAGTAAAAAAATTAGAATTTAAAAACTTTTTAAAAGATAAAAACGTTGATGAGATACTTGAAAAAGTGAAAAGAATATGGAGAAAAAAACACACAAAAGCCCTAAACACCTATTCTATTCAAGATATCACTAACTTAAACATTATTAACAATTTACCTATAATAACAGAAGAACTAGAGTTTTTAAAAAGACCTATTAATGATTATCTTTTTACCAATAAAGAACATGAAAACAACTTAAAGATTTACGAAATGCAAAAAGATAAAGAATACGCTTTTATAGGCTCGCAAAGCAAAAAAATAATAAAATTGAATTAATAATATCGAAATTATCTTACATATTGTCCAATATTGTTTTTATATTAAAAAAAACAATCAAACTTAGTGCTAAATAACCCCATTACTAAAAGAAATTTAATAAATGTTTAAGAAAATTAAAAAGAAGTTTAAGGTCTTTATGAGTATGATTAAAAATGCTCAATTTAAATATATTATTAAAACTATTAAAAGAAGAACTTATTCAAACATCTATTTTTTCTTAGTAAAAAAAGATGTCACTACAGTTGATTATAGTAAAGCACCAAAAGCCCGAATAGATATAAAATTAAGGGAGTATCAAAATTCTGATTATGAATATTTTAAAAATGATGCTTTAGGCAATAAATTAATTGAAGCCAAAATTCCAACATGTTTAGTTGCTGTTACTAATAATAATATCCCTTGTTTTAGATGCTGGTTTTTAGAACCTGCAAATCACAAAAAAGTTCAATCTTTTTTTGGCTATAACTACCCTGAACTAAAAGAAGATGAGTTTATGTTAGAGCTAGTACATACCGTAAAAGAATATAGAAGCCAATATGTATATGTAGCTGCTAATTTCATGCTTATGAAAAGAGCTAAAGACCTGGGGTACAAATGGGTAATAGGCTGTATTTCATTAGATAATTTACCATCGTTAAAAGGCGCTAATAGAGCTGGTGGACATCCTTATAAGTTACAAATCACAAAATGGAGGTTTTTTAGAAGAAAAACCATTTACGTAGATATCCCTGAAAAAATAAAAGCTAAATACCCTCAATTATCTTTTCCTTATTAAATGAAAAAACATTTAAATAAAACATATAAATACATTATTATAACATTAGTATTACTACCAAATATTTTTGTTATGGCGGTTGGTATAGAAAGTTTCCCCTTTACTTGTGCCCCCATGTTTGGTCATTATATTAATGAAGAAACAGATTTATATCTTTTCAAATTTGAAGGAGTAGTTAACAATAAAAAAATTAACTTAACAGAATATTATGGTAAACCCGAAGGCTATTTAATTAGGCATTTTTTTAGTAAAGTTTACGGTTCTACCGATACCATTTCTCCATTTACAAATAAATTACATGAAAATCATTCTTATTTTAAAACTAGAATGAATACTTTTTTTAAAACATTTGCTTCTTTTTTAGAAAAAGAATACAACCTTAAGTTTGAAAAAATAAACTTAATGGTTATAAAAGTAGACCCTAATAGAAACCCTCTATCAGAATATAAAATGCTAGGTTTTTTTAATACTAATGAGAGTCAATACTATTCTTTACATGATGAAAGTAATAAATAAAGTTATTAAACTAATTAAAGTTCTTATTAAAAACCCTTTAAGCATTTTAAGGTTTCTATTAGCTATTCTATTTACTAAAAAACTAGTAGGCTATATATATTTCATAGAAGAAATTAAAAACAACTCACAATACCCTTTAAGTAAAACATGGTTTACAAGTTTACTACCTAATTCAATGTTTAACTTAGACGTACATTTTTTATACCAATTAAAATTAGTTGTAATAATTGTAGGCTTATTAGCTGCTGTTGGCATTATAGGTAGGTTAAGTCTATTTCTATTATCTCTTTTAAGCTTTTATATTCTTGGTATTGTTGAAGGCATAGGGGTTTTTGATCACCATTTATCGCTACCCAGTCAAGTAATATTAATATTAACATTTATACCAGGAACTTTAAAATTATCTGTAGACAATTTTATTCATTCACTATTTAAAAACAAAAAAATAGTAATTACAGATACTCCTAAATGGAGTGTAAATTTAATTTTAGCTGTTGTTGTACTCACCTACTTTACAGCAGGTGTTTCAAAGTTAAGATACGGTAATGGACTTAATTGGTTGGATGGCTCAACACTAAGCTTCTATTTAAAAGAGCAAACGCTTAAATACAAAGAAGGGCAAATGCAATTAATAATTGGAGATAATAAAATTTCTGAAGAAAATAAGTGGAAAGATAGTATAGGGTTCAAAGCCCATGCCTATGGAAACTTCCAGCTTTCTAAAAAAAGAAATGCTATTGCAACTTATATTGCTAACAACAAAACACTAGTTATATTGTTATCTATAGGTTCTGTTTTATTTGAATTACTAGGATTTATAGTGTTTATTAATTCAAAATACCGAAATCTATACCTTATTTCAGCAATCTTATTTCACCTATCAATAGGTGCTTTAATGGGTATATCTTTTAGGCAATATAGACTAATATGCTTGTGCTTAATTGACTGGAAATCTTTATTCAATTCAATATCAGCACTCTTACCTACCCCAATTTTAAGTAAGTTAAAGACTAATTTACAATTAAACTAAATGGTTTTTATAATTTTGTTAAAACATTTATAATCATAAAGCGATAAGCAATGAAAATTCTATTCGGAAAAATAATTCTTTATTCTATTTTATTATTTATAGCCCTAGAAATTATTGTAAGGGTGTTTCATCTTTACAGTGAATACCCAACGTTTATTATAAATGATAAAAACGTAAAAACATATGCTCCTAACCAAGATGGATATTATACCACTGGTAACAGACGTATGAATTTTGCACAGTACCACATCAATAAAACAGGTTTCAATTCATATCGAGAATTTACGCCATCTGAAAACAAAACTGACATAGCCATAATTGGAGATTCTTTTATTGAAGGCTTACACCAAAACTACAACAATTCAATTGGTAAAAAATTAGAACATAAACTAAATGATAGTGTAAATGTTTTTGAATACGGTCATTCTGGTTATGATTTTGCAGACCAATTACACCTCATTTCTGCCTATAAAGAAAAGTTCCAACTAATAGATAAAACTATTATTTACTTAAAATTTGAAAACGATTTAAAAAGAGACTTTTATGAACCAGATCAATATTGGGTAGATTCTCAATATTTTTTAACACGAAGAATAGCTAAAAAAATAAAGCTCTTAAATTATGCTGAAAATATTGGACTTTTTGAACCAGTAAGAGATTTAAAAAGAAAAGCTGTTGCTTTTATTAAACAAGAAAAAACAAACTTTAATACTAATCAAAATATTAAAAAAGAATCTAAGAACTTAGATGAGGTATATCTAAATAACTTCAAAAAATTGATTACTGAATTTGGGTTTGATAAAGACAAAACCGTTTTATTGTTAGATTCAAGAGCTACAAGTGATGCTTTTTTAAACTTCTGCAAGAATCAAAATATAAAATACATCGATTTTGCAGCTTATTTTGAGAACAGCTCTACTCCTACCACGCTAATTTACGATATGCATTGGAACAATCATGGTAGAGAATTAATAGCAAATGCTATTGCTGATTACATAAAAAAAGAACAACAAAATTAGTTGTATTTTCCTTTTTAGAATTGGAAATATATAAAGGAACGATCTACTCCATCATCATAAAACAGTATCATTAGTAATACTACAATGGTGTAAACTGCAAATCTTACATATCTAGATTTAAATTTAAAAGGAGAACGCTCATCTTTTCTAATACGGTATTCATACAATACAAAAGCAGCAATAAGAATATAATAATCAATCATACGATACCCTTGTGGATGTACATACTCACTATATGAAAAATCAGAAAGAATTCTTTTAATAAAGCCAAATGCACTTGTTATAGATTCTGATCTAAAAAATATTCTAGAAAACGTAACAATACCAAAAGTTAGTATTAACTGCCCAATTTCTACTAAAGAAGGAAAAAATGAATTTTCTCCAACCACGCTATTTTTATATATGGTATTTCTTCCCATTAAAAAGACAGGTATAAAAACTAAAGCATGAAAAGCGCCCCAGAAAATAAACGTCCAATTGGCTCCATGCCAAAAGCCACTTACTAAAAATATGATAGCAATATTTCGTACAGATTTTAATTTACTAACACGCGAGCCACCTAATGGAATATAAATATAATGCCTAAACCAAGTTGATAACGAAATATGCCAACGCTGCCAGTACTCTGCTACATTTCTTGAAAAGTTGGGGAATTTAAAGTTAGACATAAGCTCTATACCAAAAAGTTTAGAGGTACCAATAGCTATATCTGAATATCCACTAAAGTCACCATAAACTTGAAAGCTAAATAAAGTAACTCCTAATATTAAGGTAGACGCAGGATAAGAATTGTAATTTAAAAAAACATCATCTACTATAGGGGCTAATGAATCGGCTATAACTATCTTTTTAAATAAACCCCACAGTATCAACTTTAAACCATCAACCACTTGGTTATAATCAAAAGTACGTTTATTAAGTATTTGTGATAATAAATTAGAGGCTCTTTCTATAGGGCCTGCAACCAATTGTGGAAAGAAACTAACAAATGTAGCAAAAGACAAAAAGTCTTTGGTTGGTTCTAATCTTTTATAATAAATATCAAACGAATATGACATCGTTTGAAATGTATAAAAAGAAATTCCAACAGGTAAAATAATTCGTAATGTCCATGTACTTTTTATATCATACCCAAAAAGCGACACCATATCTACCCAAGAGTCTACAAAGAAATTAAAGTATTTAAAAAAGCCTAAAAGACCTACGTTAAATATAACACTTACCCACAACCAACGCTTCCTATAACTAGGCTTATTATTGTTTTGATGTATTTTAATCCCCACAAAATAGTCTACTATAGTACTTAGTAATATTAAAGACAAAAATCTCCAATCCCACATACCATAAAAGACATAACTAGCTACTAAAACTAGTATATTTTGGGCTTTTAAATGTTTTTTAAAAACGAACCAATAAAGAACAAAAACTATAGGGAGAAAAATGAAATATTCTAATGAATTAAATACCATAAAACTTATTTAATTATTTCTTTTTTTATGAATACAAAAAAACTAATATTATTTGATACTATTCAAAAATAATCTTTGAAATGCAGTTAATTCCATTAAAAACATTTAAACACAAAAAAAGCCCTTACTTGTAGGACTTTTTTAATATTTTAAAATATAGAACTATTTTATAAATCGTTGAATATTGAATGCATTAAGCGCTTTTTATCGTTAATGCTTTCTTCTAATGAAATCATGGTTTCTGTTCTGTAAACACCTTCAATATCATCTAACATAAAAATAACTTCTTTAGCATGCTCTGTACTTCTACCTCTTACTTTACAAAATATATTAAATTTACCAGTTGTTATATGCGCTACAGTAACATAAGGTATTTCGTTAATACGCTCTAAGACAAACTTTGTTTGAGATGTATTGTTTAAATAAACACCTACATAAGCTATGAAAGAATACCCTAGTTTTTTATAATCTAACATTAAAGAAGAGCCTTTAATAATACCAGATTCTTCCATTTTTTTCACACGTACATGCACTGTACCTGCAGATATTAGTAATTTTTTTGCAATGTCTGTAAAAGGTATTCTTGTGTTATCTATTAACATGTCAAGAATTTGGTGGTCAATTTCGTCTAATTTTATTTTTCCCATAATTAGCTTTTCTTAGATAAAACCCAAAATTAATACATTTTTATTAATAATTACGCATAATCTATACGTTTTATTTTGGTAATAATACGATATTTTCATTTTTTATCATTACGAAAACGTTTTCGCTAGCTATTGAAAGCTTTTTCTTTCTATCATCTAACACCGCTTCTCCTTTAGCATCTATTTCTCTGTGACCATAAAAATTGTTTAACTTCTCTATGCATTGAACTACAGGCATAAATTCTAAAGTATTATCAACCAGTGTTTCTTGAAATTGAATGGCTATATCAACCAACCCTTCATTTGAATATCCTGCTGCATTTCTTATAATAACATCATAAAAGCACTTTTCATTTTCAGGAATACTAAAATAAGAGTCTATTTTACTTCCATCAACATTAAGTTCTGCAATATAACATAGAGATTTAATATAAGACATGTAAATAAGTTCTCTTGTATACTCTCTGTTATAATCGTTAGCAAAATGACCTGCTTCAAATAAAATAGTAGGTACGTTTTCACTTTGAAATGTATCACCAACGCAATTTATATTAAATGCATCATCATAAACACCAATTTGGTTGGGAATAACCTCTTGCAACGCATCATTCATTATGCCAATTATTTCCATAGCCACTCTTCTATTTTGAGTAACAGTACATTCTTTATCTTGTGCTGGAGATAAAAAAGATACCGTAGCAGATTTGTTATTTTTTCCAGCGCTAAAAATAGTACGCTGACCATGTAAATTAAAACAATAATAAGGTTTAAAAGCTTCAAATACTTTACGCAATACCAAACTCTCTGGCTGTGTTAAATTTTGCGCATCTCTGTTTAAATCTACCTTATTAGCATTTACTCTGGTGTAAACCTCTGCTCCATCTGGATTTAAAATAGGAATAATATATAAAGTACAGTGTTTTAAAATATGAATTAAACCACTTTCGGCTTCTTTTAAAGAATTTAAGAGATCAAATAAAGCCTTAGTTGTGGTAGATTCATTACCATGCATTTGAGACCACATTAAAACTTTTTTAGATCCAGTACCTATCTGAATTCCATAAATAGGTTTGTTTAAAACTGAATATCCAATAGTCTCAACCTTACAATAATTTTTAAGATTTTTAAGTAAAGGTTCTATATGGTTATTGGTTATATACCTACCAAAAAGCGTATTTTCTTTATTGTTTATAAAGAGGGATTTTATTTGTTCTGTTTGCATGAAATTATTTTTGGATACAAATGTAAACATTTACAATTTTACAAATGTAAACAGTGAAATCATCTGTTTTTAGTTACAAATGTATACTATTTAATGTGGCTAATATTAAATAACTGCCTCTAAAATCATTATAA
This sequence comes from Seonamhaeicola sp. S2-3, assembly GCF_001971785.1. NCBI lineage: Bacteria > Pseudomonadati > Bacteroidota > Flavobacteriia > Flavobacteriales > Flavobacteriaceae > Seonamhaeicola > Seonamhaeicola sp. S2-3. Next base: position 3,396,065 of record NZ_CP019389.1, read on the forward strand.
ATTAGTATAAACTTGTATTTCAGTAATTTAATAGGTATTATTTTAAGTTTTTATTTATGTTAATTTAAGTTTTAACACTTAATTTTTCGTATTAACTAATATATTTTTTACATTTGTAAACAATTAAAACATCATAATACAGTTTACAATGGTAAACACCGAAGCATTTACTAAAAGATTAAAAAAAGTAATGGATTACTACGGAGAATCTGCTTCTTCTTTTGCTGAAAAAATAGGTGTGCAGCGCTCTAGTATTTCTCATATATTATCTGGAAGAAACAAACCTAGTTTAGAATTTGTTTTAAAAATACTTTCCTCCTTTCCTGAAGTAGAACTGTATTGGCTTTTAAATGGGAAAGGACAATTTCCTTCCATACAAAAAACTTTAGATTTTAAAGATGAGCCAAAAAAAGAAGTTACTAACCAAAAAAATATTGAAACAAAACTAGATTCTACAAATAGCAATAAAACAATAGAGCGTATTGTTATTTTTTATTCTGACGGAACATTTAAAAACTTTCAGAATTAAACTATTCTTTAGTAGTTTTGCTAAAAACTACTTTATATGCGTTTTCTTTATTTATTATTGCTTTTTTGTTTAACAAGTTGCTACACCACGCAAAGAGATTGTACAAAGTTTAAAACAGGAAAGTTTTATAGTGAAATTACCCTAGATGGTGAGGTTTTAGTATCTGAATTTGAGAGAACTAATAATCTGCAAATAGAAACCTATAATAATAAAGTTGACTCTTCTCAATTACGATGGATAAATGACTGTGAAGTTATTTTTAAAACCATTAACCCTAAAAATATGGCAGAAAAAAAAGATGTGCATTTAAAAATACTTACTACAACTGATAGCTCTTATACCTTTGAATACTCTTATGTAGGCGAAACAAAAAAACAAAAAGGCATTGCCTACAAACGCAACTAATATGGTGGATACAAAAACGATTCTACCATATTAAACTTAAGTTCTTTATCTTTTGTTATTTCATAAGTTAAAAAGATTTCACCCCAAAATTCACCATCCGAAAAATCGGCTATAATCCACTTATGGTTTAACATTTTAACGGTATTAATCATCATTTTTCTTCCTTCACTAGACCCATAAGGTATTAAAGGATGTTCTCTTTTAACTTCGTTTAACTTATATAACTCGTCTTTTATAAAAGGAATTAATTCGTCAATTTTATAACCATCTCTTTCAAAATAACTAATAGCGTCTTCATTTCTATCTAAATTAAAATGAGAAACTTCTAAGAATGCATCTTCTAAAACATCTAAAGAATCTTTGTAGGTTTTAAGTTTAGCTTCTTTTTTAATTAATTTTTTATTTAAATCTTCAAAAACACGCTTAGAATTAACATACTGAAATAATACTAGTAATATTGAAAATATAAATAAGTAGATAAAAATTCTTTGCTTCATAATATGTTTATATTGTTATTTCTAATTCATCGTAAGCCAAAAATACATTTTCTGGCAATGTTTTTTCTACTTCATCATGAAAACCTAACAAATGACTAATATGAGTTAAGTAGGCTTTTTCTGGGTTCACTTTTTTTATAAACGCTAAAGCTTCTTCTAAATTAAAATGAGAATGATGCGGTTCTTTTCTTAAAGCATTAACCACTAAAACTTTTACATTTTTAATCTTTTCAATCTCCTTGTTTTTAACCGTTTTCATGTCGGTTAAATATGCAAAATCACCAAATTTAAAACCAAAAACCTGTAAATTGGCATGCTTTCCTTTTACAGGAACCACCTCTAAATTTCCTAATTTAAAAGGTTTGTTTTTTATTCTATTTAGTGTAACCGATGGCGCTCCGGGATATTTGTTTTTAGTTTTAAAAACATAATCAAACCGTTGCTTTAAAGATTTTAAAACACGCTTATGTGCATATAAAGGAATATCTCCTTGTCTAAAATAAAACGGACGAATATCATCTAACCCCATAACATGATCTGCATGTTCATGTGTAAATAAAATGCCATTAATTTTATTGCACCCTGCTCTAAGCATCTGGTATCTAAAATCTGGCCCGCAATCAACAACATAAGTATAATTATCCCACTCAACTAAAACAGAAACACGCAACCTTTTATCTTTGGAGTTATTACTTAAACAAACAGGGTGTTTGCTCCCTATTATTGGAATACCTTGTGATGTACCAGTGCCTAAAAATGTTATTTTCAAAAAAAAATAATTTTCTATTTAACAAATAAATCTACTAATATCAATAGAATTCAACTAAAATAAAATTTCATATTCATAATTTCAAATCTTAAGTTTTATTGAAATCATAAAATAAACTATTCTAAATATTTGGTATTGAAAAGTAGCTTACATACTCAACAAAATTAAAGTTATTTTTTTATATACCTCTATTATTTGATACCTTTGTTTCTATATTTTCAACCCAGAAACGACATGGAAATAACCATTAAAGGAGACAGAGAATTTGATGATGTACCATCAATAAAATCAAAAGCACTTCGCATAAATTTAAATCAGAATATTTACGGAACATTTGCAGAAATTGGAGCAGGACAAGAAACCTGTAGGCAATTTTTTAGAGCTGGTGGCGCTTCAGGCACTATAGCTAAAGCCATGTCTGCCTATGACAAAGCTTTTAGTGACGCCATATACGGTGCTGAAGAAGATGGTAGATACGTAACATTATCTAGATTACGAAAAATGTTGGCTCATGAGATGGATTTGATGGAAAAAAGAATTACCCGTGAGGAGCATCCTGATAAAATATTTTTCACATATGCCAACACCGTAGCTACCATAGATTTTGCAAAACAATTTAAAGGCCATGGTTGGGTAGGTATAAAATACCAAGTTGAAGCAGGACAAGATTATAATGAGATTATTCTTCACCTTAGATTTAAAGAAACTGATGCTAGATTGCAACAAGAAACTTTAGGTACCTTAGGTACAAATTTAATTTACGGTGCTTTTTACAAATATAACGAACCAAAAAAACTGCTAAAATCTTTGTATGATCATTTAGACAAAGATCAAATAGAAATAGATACTATAAACTTTTCTGGTCCTGTTTTTAGCAATGTTGATAACCGTTTAATAAGCTTGCAATTAGTGAAAAACGGTATGACAGATGCTGTGGTTTTTGGTCCTGACGGAACCAATGTACTTCCTGCGAGAGTATTTTATAAAAAGAACATTTTAGCGCTTCGTGGTAGTTTTAGACCTGTTACTAGAGTAAACATGGAAATGTATGAGAAATCATATGAAATGTTTATTAAAGAAAAGAAAGTAGACCCAAAAAACACCATGACAGTATTTGAGATAACACTGTCTAATCTACGTGCTGAAGGAGAAATTGATGAACAAGATTTTATTGATAGAGCAGATTTATTATGCGCATTAGGGCATTCTGTAATGATTTCTAATTTCCAAGAATATTATAAAGTTGTTGAATACTTCTCTAATTACACCAAAGCTAGAATGGGATTAGCTATGGGGGTTAGTAATTTAGTAGATATTTTTGACGAAAAATATTACCGCCATATAAGTGGAGGTATTTTAGAAGCCTTTGGAAAACTATTCTTTAAAGATTTAAAAGTTTACTTATACCCAATGCTAGACCCCAAAACAGGCGAACTAATAAATAGCGAAAATCTTAAAGTATATCCCCGTATGAAAGAGCTTTATAAGTTCTTTAAATACAATGGAAAAGTGATTGATATTAAAGATTTTGATCCTGATATTATGCACATCTTTTCAAGAAAAGCACTTGAAATGATTGAAAGTGGAGAATCTGGGTGGGAAGCTATGTTACCTGAAGGAACTGCAGATTTAATTAAAGATTACAGGCTGTTTGGCTATACCAGAAAACCTTTAAAACCGCTTACTATAAAACGTAGAGTTTCAAAAAAATAAAACAAAGCCCTTTTTAAGGGCTTTTTTTATTCTCCTAATATTTGAGATGTGTGTTGTTTGGTTTTTACTTTAGTAATCACCTCTTCAATAACTCCATTTTCATTAATTACAAATGTGGTTCTGTGAATACCATCATATTCTTTTCCCATGAATTTTTTTGGCCCCCAAACACCAAAAGCCTCAATAACTTTTTTATCTTCATCGGCTAAAAGCGGATACTTAAATCCATATTTATTTTTAAAATTCAATTGTCTTTTAGCACTATCGGCACTTACACCTAAAATTTCATATCCTTGAGATTGAAAGCGTTCAAAATTATCATTTAAGTTACAAGCCTCGGCGGTACATCCAGGAGTACTCGCTTTAGGATAAAAAAATACAACTAGCTTTTTCCCTTTGTAATCAGATAATTTAATAGTATTTCCTTGTTCGTCTAAGGCTTCAAAATTTGGAGCCTTATCTCCTGCTTTTAATGTGGTCATATTTTATAACTTTGTTTTCTGTAAAAATACAACTCTATGACCAAACAAGAAAGTGTAAACTTTATTATTAATACCTTATACAAACTTTATCCAGAAATCCCTATCCCTTTAGATCATAAAGACCCTTACACACTTTTAATAGCTGTGTTAATGTCTGCTCAAAGCACCGATGTTAGGGTAAATCAAATAACACCTTTGCTTTTTGAAAAAGCCGATAACCCTTATGATATGGTAAAACTCTCTGTTGAAGAAATTAGAGACATTATAAAACCCGTAGGCTTATCTCCAATGAAAAGTAAAGGTATTTATGGCTTATCAAAAATTCTTATTGAAAAACATGATGGTAAAGTACCACAAAGTTTTGAAGCTTTAGAAGCCTTACCTGCCGTAGGGCATAAAACCGCCAGTGTTGTCATGTCTCAAGCTTTTGGTATTCCTGCATTCCCAGTAGACACGCACATTCACAGATTAATGTATCGTTGGAATTTAAGCAATGGCAAAAATGTAACGCAAACCGAAAAAGATGCTAAACGTTTATTCCCTAAAGAATTATGGAATGATTTACACTTGCAAATAATTTGGTATGGTAGAGAATACTCTCCTGCACGAGGTTGGGATTTAGAAAAAGATATTATTACTAAAACTATTGGTAGAAAATCGGTATTAAAAGAGTATTATAAAACGAAAAAGCCCTGATTTACACCAGAGCTTTAAAAAACTTTAATTAAGAAGCGTTTCAAACTTCAATTTATTACAATTTATAACACTTAAAGCCTTAGAGTAATTGAGAAGAAATTTAACCGTTTCTTCTTTCGGTTCAAATTCGTTTTGAGTAAAATTTTGTTCAGTGTAAAGTTTTGCCATTTTATTAATTTAAAGATTATCTCAAATCAATAACGCAGCAAATTTTACTTTATTGCTCTAATTTGTTAAAACAATATTATGCTTTTCTATAATCTTTCGCAAATTAATAAGCGCATAGCGCATTCTTCCTAAGGCTGTATTAATACTTACACCTGTTCTTTCTGATATTTCTTTAAAACTCATGTCATTATACATACGCATAAGCAATACTTCCTTTTGATCATCTGGTAATTCATCTACTAAACGGCGCACATCACTTTCAACTTGCTCTTTTATAATTGTTTTTTCTGCATTTAAAGAAGAATCACTTAACACTGAAAAAATACTAAACTCTCCTGTATTATCAAATTTAGGCATTCTGTTATTTTTCCTAAAGAAATCAATAACTAAATTATGAGCAATGCGCATTACCCAAGGTAAAAACTTGCCTTCTTCATTATAAGAACCTGCTTTTAAAGTTCTTATTACTTTTATAAATGTATCTTGAAAAATGTCTTCGGCAATATCTCTATCGTAGACTTTAGAATAAATAAAACTATAAATTTTTTGTTTGTGCCTCTGTATTAGTATTTCTAAGGCATACTCTTCACCATTAATGTAGTTGCTTACAAGGGTAGCATCTGAAATAAGTTCGTATTGCATAATCATTACTTTTAATGCAAGAAGTTAAGCTTCTTTGCTTGGGGTTACATGTTTAAAAGTAAAATTATACTATAGGCAAAAAGTTTTTTTAATTGATTAATATACCAAATATAACAACAATCATTCCTAAAAAGCAAAAATTAAGAGATATTTTTCACAGAATTAAACAGTTAGCTTACACTTTTTAAGTTCAAATACTTATAGTATCTTTGCAAGATTACCCTTTTAAAAAGCCTATGAATACTAATATTTTAGACGTAAACCCCAAAGAAAACATTATTATTAAAGGGGCTAAATTGCATAATCTTAAAAATATTGACGTTGTTATACCAAGAAACCAATTAGTGGTTATAACAGGCTTATCTGGTTCTGGCAAATCAAGTTTGGCTTTTGATACCTTATATGCTGAAGGACAAAGACGATATGTAGAGAGCCTATCAAGTTATGCGCGCCAGTTTTTAGGCAGACTTAACAAACCTAAGGTAGATTATATAAAAGGAATTGCTCCTGCAATTGCCATTGAACAAAAAGTAAATTCAACCAATCCACGCTCTACGGTTGGTACAACTACCGAAATTTACGACTACCTAAAATTACTTTTTGCAAGAATAGGAAAAACCTTCTCTCCTATTTCTGGAAAAGAAGTAAAAAAGGATACTGTAACAGATGTGCTTAACTACTTAAAAACTTTTAATGAAGGAGAAAAATTACTACTTCTTGCTCCTATTCATTTAGAAGAAGGCAGAAGTATTGAAGACAAACTTAATGCTTTAAATCAGCAAGGATATGCCAGAATTAAAGTTAATAATGTTGTTGTTAGAATTAATGAAGCCGAAATTTCAGATGGTGATAATTTTCAATTAGTAGTAGATAGAGTTATAGTTAAACACGAAGAAGATTTTTACAACAGATTAGCAGATGCTATTCAAACAGCGTTTTTTGAAGGTAAGGGAGAATGCGCTATTGAAACACTAAAAGATAAAAATATTCATGTTTTTAGCAATAAATTTGAGCTAGATGGCATATCGTTTTTAGAGCCTAACGTGCATCTTTTTAGTTTTAATAACCCTTACGGTGCCTGCCCTAAATGCGAAGGTTACGGTGATATTATAGGCATTGATGAAGATTTAGTGATACCAAACACAGCACTTTCAATATATGAGAACGCTATATTCCCATGGCGTGGTGAAAGCATGAGTTGGTACAAAGATCAACTGGTTAATAATTCGCATAAATTCAATTTCCCTATTCACAAACCGTATTTTGAATTAAGTGAAGAACAAAAGCAACTTATCTGGACAGGAAACAAGTATTTTGAAGGCTTAAATTCATTTTTCGCAGAATTAGAAGCTAAGGCATACAAAATTCAAAACCGTGTAATGTTATCTCGCTACCGCGGAAAAACCAAATGTAAAGCTTGCAATGGTAAACGCCTAAGAGCTGAAGCTAACTATGTTAAAATTGCAGGCGCTTCTATTACAGATTTGGTTGAAATGCCTTTAAAAAAACTAGCTATTTTCTTCAAACAATTAGAATTGAATGACTATGATGCAAAAGTTGCTAAAAGATTACTAAAAGAAATAAATAACAGGTTAACATTTTTATCTAATGTTGGTTTAGATTACTTAACCTTAAACCGACGTTCTAACACCTTATCAGGTGGAGAAAGCCAAAGAATTAATTTAGCCACCTCCTTAGGAAGTAGTTTAGTAGGCTCTATGTATATTTTAGATGAGCCCAGTATTGGCTTACACCCAAAAGACACAGAAAGACTCATTTCTGTATTAAAATCGTTACGAGATTTAGGAAACACCGTAATTGTTGTTGAACACGATGAGGACATCATGAAAGCAGCCGATGATATTATTGACATTGGTCCCGAGGCAGGAACTTTTGGAGGTCATATTGTTGCAGAAGGAAGTTATAAAGATATTTTAGCCTCAGAATCTTTAACAGCGCAATATTTAAATGAAACATTAAAAATTGAAGTCCCTAAAACTAGAAGAACTTCAAAATATCATGTTGATATTATTGGCGCTCGAGAAAATAACTTAAAAAATATTGATGTTTCATTTCCGTTAGGAATGTTAACCGTAGTTACTGGAGTTTCTGGTAGTGGAAAAAGCACATTGGTTAAAAAAATTCTATTTCCAGCGCTTCAAAAAGAACTTACAGACTTCAGTGATAAACCTGGTCAATTCACATCTTTAAAAGGAAATTATAGCAACATAAAAACTATTGAATTTGTAGACCAAAACCCTATTGGAAGGTCCTCGCGCTCTAACCCTGTTACTTATATTAAAGCTTACGATGACATACGTTCATTATTTGCTAATCAAAAACTTAGCAAAATAAGAAACTATCAAGCAAAACATTTTTCATTTAATGTTGATGGCGGAAGATGCGAAACCTGTAAAGGCGAAGGTGAAGTAACTATTGAAATGCAATTTATGGCCGATGTGCATTTAGAGTGTGAAACCTGCAAAGGAAAACGCTTTAAAAAAGAAGTATTAGAAGTTACGTACGCCAACAAAAATATTGATGACATTTTAAATTTCACAATTGATGATGCCATTGCTTTTTTTGATGCCAATAATTTAACTAAAATAAAAAACAAACTTCAACCATTACAAGATGTAGGGCTGGGTTATGTTACTTTAGGACAAAGCTCCTCTACTCTTTCTGGTGGCGAAGCGCAACGCATAAAATTAGCTTCGTTTTTAGGTAAAGGAAATAAAGCAGAAAAAGCACTTTTTATTTTTGACGAGCCTACAACCGGATTGCATTTTCATGATATTAAAAAACTATTAAAATCATTTAATGCTTTAATTGATAATGGTCATTCTATTATTGTTGTAGAACATAATATTGAACTTATTAAATGCGCAGACTATATTATTGATTTAGGTCCAGAAGGTGGTGAAAATGGCGGAAAATTAATAGCCTCTGGAACACCCGAAGAAATAATAAAAATAAAAACATCTTCAACCGGAAAGTATTTAAAAGAGAAACTTTAAAAGACAAAAAGACCACAAATTATGTGGTCTTTCTTTTTATATTAAAACATATTTAAATTACAAATTATACCTTACCTCTATATCTCCCTTATTATAACAAACACACACATAACTATTAATTCATCTTTTACTTGCTACAAAAAAACAGGCATAATTTAAATTATTTTTCTAATTTTTTACAGTCTTTAGTAAAATTTCCAGCTATAGTTTAGTAGTTTTTCATAGAATTACAAACAAGACTTCCTGAAACCCCCATCTATATTAATAATAACATCCTCAACTAAAACTTACTAAGTCTTTTTCCATCAACCACCATATGGCATGTACAATTATTTTTTCTGTAATACCCCCTACAATGAAGGCTATGTAATATTCTTTCTTTAGGTTTTGTGAAAATAACATCACTAAAAAGCGCTCCAAAATTACTAATACTTATAGAAGTATCTATAGCTTTAACATAATGCCACCAATTTTTAGGTATAAATAAAACGTCACCTGGTTTTAATATTACACTCATAAAATCCACATCTTTAAACTTAGGATGTGTATTTTCATTATAATTATTAATATCAACTTCGCTTGAAACTGCACCAAGTTCATATTTTTTACTTATATACATTTTACTGTTATACTTAGGAGATACAAGAATAACTAACTTTCTCCCCATTACTTGTGCTAATAAATTATTTAAAGAATCATAATGCAACCCTGTAACTGTACCAGGAGGACCAACCCACGCAAAAATATCATTAACCTTAGTATATTTTGTAAATATAGAAAAGTCCACATCCTGTTTTAAATGAGGAAACAGACGAAATATTTCAAATAAAGTTAAATAAGCTGGTGTTTTTTTATCCTCAGGCTTGCTATTCTTAATGTTTTCAATAAAGTCTTTCAGGTTTTGCTGAGTGAAATTAGTATCATTTTGATTGTTAGCTCCAACTTCAAGTGTAACTGGGTTTTTTACCTCTAACTTAGAAAGAAAATCCAAGCTCCATTTTTTTGTAGCTTCCCAATTATTACCATACCCCTTTAAAAGTATTGGTGTATTCTTATTAAGATATGATTTTTTAAAGTTTTTAGAATCAAAATTTGTAGTTTCTAAAACCGGGGTGCTTTTTGATAAAATTTGCTCTTGTATATCCATAAATACTTTTATTTAATGCTTAAATTAATAGTATTTTTTTTTCATTAACAAATATACTCCGCTAAAAACCTATTTGTTAGCCAAAATTATTGAGCTATTATAAACAATACCAATTTTAATTTTTTTTTGGCACGCTGTTTGTAAATAACTAAGCGTATTCACATTTAAACTTTACAATTATGAAAAAATTACTATTTATTTTAGCAGGATTTATCCTTACAGGATTAACTGTTAACGCAGCAACCACCAACACAAATAATGATTCTAACACATCTACTTATATTGGAGGTTATAGCAATTCTTTCATATTTGTAGAAAATGGTATTGAGTTTTCTGTTTTCAGAGATGGTCAATTCGATTTTAATATTTTACGCAGAAACTCTCGTTTAAATGTTTCTATAGGATCACCTCATGTAAACATTAGTTTTAATTCAGGATACGATTATAATGCCTATGTTCAATATGATGAATATGGAGCTATTATTCAAATTGAAAATACGCCAATATATTATGACTACTACGGACGTATTGTTCAAGCTGGAAATGTGAACATTTATTATAACAACTTTGGATACGTAAATAGAATTGGCGGCTTATACGTTCACTACAATAGATATAATAGATTCTCTCACTACACAGGTTTTATAAATGTTTATAACAGACATTATGTTTACAGACCTTGGCATAGATATTACAGCATTCCTTCTTACAAACACTGTGTGGTTTACAATCAGCCATACAGAAGATATTACAAACCTGTAAGATACGTTTACTCTAGACCTTTTTATAACAATCACAGACCCGTAACTTCTGTTTATAGCAGACGTGGTAATACAATTTCTAAAAACAGAAAGTACGCAACCGTTAATAGAAGCTCTAGAAATGTAACCAGAGTAAATAGAAACGTAACTTCTAGGAGAAATTTATCAAAGATCCATAATAACAGAAATTCAAGAGTTTCTAACACAAACAAAGTTGCTAATAATAACTCAAGAAATAATAATTCAGAATTTACTAGAAGAAGCAATAATACAAGTAAAAGCAATGTTAACAACAGTAGAACTTCAAATAATGTAAACAGATCGAGTACAATAAAAAGAGAAAGAAATTATGTTACATCAAAAAAACCAATAAGCTCTAATTCTCGTAATTATAATAGCACAAGTTCTAGAAACACCTTGCAAATTGCAAGCAGATCTACAAGATCTTATCAAAAGGTAAATTCTAGACCAAGTGTACAAAGAAAAACTAGTACACCAAGTAGAACAACGGTGTCTAGAACATCAAAAAGCAACAACTCTAGAGCAACACAAAATAGAAGTTCCTCTAGTAACAATACAAGATCTACTCAAACAAGAAGAAGGTAAGATCTTAACCGATTTGGTTGGTTAGTTGGAAAGCCCTGCGACATGTTTGCCTCAAAGCAAAATCGTGGGGTTTTCTCTTTTAAAATAATTTCTTAAAAGTTTTATTAACTATTTGAGAAATATCATACGACACCTTAAATTTTAACACCACAAATAGATAAATAACACCAATTAAAAGCGATTTTAAAGTTATATTTAAAACAGGATGAAAAGAAAAATCCCAGAAATAAAAAAGTAGAGCTATAAGCAAAATTAAGCCAATAGCTTTTATGGTATTCAATGTAAAAGGAAGCAATTTAAAATACCTATACACAAAATATAGTTTTCCCGTATTATAAAAGAAAACAGCAATAAATGTAGCTAATGCAGCGCCATTAATACCTAACAACGGTATAAAAATCATGTTTAAAACCACCATTAACACAACTAAAACAACACCTAGAATAAGAACAACTTTATAATAATCGCTGTTAAATAAAATAGCGTTACTACTTCCTAAAATAGAATCATATAATTTAGCTACACTAATTAACAAAACCACATAAAGACCAACACTAAATTCTTCATCAATCAAAAGGTATAATTGATTAATATTCAGAATAATTAACAAAAATATTAATCCACCAACAACAAGTAAATTAAGAGAACTTTTTTTATATAAATCTCCTAAAGCATCAAAATCTTTATCATTTAAATATTTAGCCGAAAGCGGTAGTAGAATTTGGTGCATAGAGCGTTGTGGCACCGCAATAACAGCAGCAATAAAAATAGCCACATTATAATAGGCAATTTGCTCTATTGGAATGTATTTACCTAGCATTACTTTATCAACATCTAACAAAATAGTTGCTACAGAACCCGCTATTACAATTAAAGCTGAATATTTAATAATACTTTTAATATTATTTAAGCGCTTAAACATAATAACAGGAAACTTTATGGTGAAAGCAAATATTTTCATCACAAGCATCCTTATAAGATAAACCCCAACTAAACCAATCATAAATTGCTCAATATCTATAAGCTCAAAATGCAGTAAAAGCAACAACACCATAGCACCTACTCTATGAAATACTTCTTTTAAAAAATTACCAAACACTGTTTTCATTTGTACTTTTGCCCAAGCAAAAAATACCTCAAAATAAGCTAGTGCAATAGCTATAACTATAGTGTGCCACAAATAATGTTTTATAATAGCATTTTCAGTAGAAAGAAATGCCCCTATACTTTCATAAAAAAAATACCCAATTAAAGTTACAGGAATAACTATTACCATAGGCAACAAAAGCATATAAGTTAAGAAACTATTTAAAGACATTCTAGTTTTGAAAGACGTATAGAATTTAACCAACGTATTATGAACACCAAAAGACATTAAAGGCATCATTACATAAGCAGCTGATAGCATAAAACCAACCATTCCATAATATTCATCACTAAGAAACGCCGTATAAAGAAATAATGTATTAATAGCACCAACAAAAAATCCCAAATATGTTGAGATAATATTTTTTAATGATTGCGACGCTACAATACCCATTATATAAATTTAGAAAGGGTTTCTGTTAACTTTTTTCTGCTATATTTCTGCAAACCAATTGGCGAAGATTTAAGCGTATTTTCTTTGTACGCTTCATAATGCGCTAATATTATATTTTTAAGTGCATTATAATCCGTATAGTTAAAATAGTTCCCTGTATTAGTTTCTTTAATTATTTTTTCGACATCAGAACCTTTGGGTCCAATAGCTACAATAGGTCTATTTGAAACCATATATTCAAATAATTTACCAGGAATAATACTTTTGGTTTCTTCAGAATCTATTTCTATCAATAGCAATATTTGCGATTTCCTTTGAAATATAATTGCTTCTTTATGTGAAACATACCCTATATTATTTACATAATCACTTAAATTAAATTTACTCAGTGATTCTGTTACATCTTCACTAACCGCACCAGCAAAATTTAATTGAAAATCTTCTGAAAATTCTTGATTTTCATTTACTATGTCTCTCAAAACTTTCCATAAAACCTCAGGGTTTCTTTTTGATAATAAAGACCCTATGTGCGCTAAAGTAAACTTAGAATCTAAATCAACTTTCTTAACAGATTCATAATCAAAACCATTAGTAATAACCTCTATAGGTTTTGATGTTAATTTAGAGAATTCATGCTTTGTTATAGCGCTAGTAACAATAACTTGATCTGCAGTGTTTAAAACACTACTTTCTAAAAACCGATGCTTTTTTTGAGAGCGCTTGTTTAATTTTAGCTTTTTATGATACCCTATAGTTGTCCAAGGATCCCTAAAATCAGCAATCCACTTCACTCCTAGCTTATCCTTAAGCTGCATACCTATTAAGTGCAAACTATGAGGTGGCCCTGTTGTTATAACTGTTTCTATGTTTTCTTTTGAAATATAATCTGAAAGAAACTTAACCGATGGTGACACCCAATTTTTTCTAGCATCTGGAATAAAAAAGTTACCACGTACATAAAGCATTATTTTTTCAATTAAACTTTGGTTTTCTGCTTCTGAAATAATGCCTTTACTAATGGTGTTAGATTTTCTTTTTGAAAAAAACCTAGCTAGCTTATACGGTTCTTTTATAGGGAGCTTCAACACTTTTAAATTTGCAGAAACTTCTTTATTTAAAGTCTCATCTAGTAAAGCATAATTAGGATTTTTAGGTACAAACACTATAGGTTCAATGTTAAAATCTGGTAAGTATTTCACAAATTTTAACCACCGCTGCACACCAGGTCCACCAGCAGGAGGCCAATAATACGTTATGATTAGTGCTTTTTTACGCACTCTCTTTGTTTTTACTATTTTTCTTAAACTCAAAAAACAAACCAGCAAGAAGTAAAATGCCTAGTATTACAGAACTAGCTAAAGCAATACTACTTCCTGTTTTAACTACATCAGGGTCAAATTTAAACTCAATAATATGTTTTCCTTTTGGAATCTCCATACCCCGCAATGTATAGTTTACACGTATATGAGAAGCCTCTTTTCCATCAATAAAAGTTTTCCAACCATTACCGTAATATATCTCTGAAAACACCGCAAACCCATCATTTGAATTGTTAGACTCATACTTTAAGTAATTAGATTTAACCTCTTTTAAATCAATAGTTGACAAAGAATCTACTTTAAAACTATCTTTAAAACCTGAACTTACTATTCTTAAATCTACAACAGCTTCATTTTTATTATCTAAACTATCTAAGGCTAAAATTTCGTCATTAGCAGAAGAAACACCTATTAGCTTTTTCACAAACCATGCATTGCCGTTAGCTTCTTCATTCAAGTAAGAGACTACGCCATTTTCGCTATCTGCTATAATATATTTGGTGTTTAACATATTAAGCACATTTACATTGTTTTTTGCAACATAAAAATCAAATACTTCTCGGTAGCGTTTTAATTCAGCAGCGTTGTAACCATTTAAAGAATTATGGTAATAAGAAGCTTTTGTTCTGTTTTGTAAGCCTTCGTTTGAAATATCAAAGACCCTGTAATGGCTTTTATCTTTTAAAATTTCTTTATCTGCAGTATTAGCAGTAAAAGGTTTATTTACTTTTATAGCAGACACAAAATCATCATTATTTACATAGCGCCTGTCTACCCCTACCAAATCGAAAACAATTAGAACTCCAAAAGCTACTATCAACCATTTTTCTTTTAGTTTTTCTTTTAAAAACATAAAAATTGCTCCTGCCGAAAGCAACACCAAAACTAAGGTTCTTAGGGTATCTGCGGTAAAAATAGCTCTTCTATCTTCTTTAACAGCATCAACAAATTCCTGACCATAACTTTGAATATAATACCCATCATTAGCTCCAGAAAAAGTAAACAATGAGTTTTTAAAGAGTAAAAAGACTAACGCCAATCCTCCAGTTATAATTGTTGAATATTTTAAAGCTTTTAGCTTCTCTTCTTTCTTTTCAAAATCATTTAACAATCTAACAAGACCCAAAATTGCTAAAACAGGCACACACAATTCTAAAATAACTTGAATTGAGCTTACCGCTCTAAACTTATTATATAGCGGTACATAATCAATAAAGAAATCGGTTAAAAAACCTAAATTTTTTCCATAAGAGAGCAATAATGACATAACTGTACCCCCAACAAGCCACCATTTCAACCTGCCTTTCACTAAAAAGAGCCCCAACACAAACAAGAAAATTATTACTGCGCCAATGTATGCTGGAGCTTCTACAATGGGCTGATCCCCCCAATAAGTGGGCGATTCCTCAGAACGAAATCTTTTATAGGTTTCAGAGTTTTTTCCAACATGTTCAAAATTACCTCCTCCCATAAATCGCGGTATAAAAAGATTGAAAGTCTCTACAATACCGTAACTAAATTGTGTAATATAATCTCTATCTAAACCAGTGGTAACTTCTTTAGGTGTTCCATCGGCATTTATGGTTAATTCACTTTTTCCTCTGGTGCTTTCCTTTACATATTCTTGGGTAGCTAAGACACCTGTAGCGTTAAGCCCTATGGATAGAATTACGGCGACTACTAAAATTCCAACCGACTTAAAATAATGTGGTAAAACCTTCTTTTTAAAAGCATCTATTAAATAAACAACACCTAAAACTATAACTAACAGTAATAAATAGTAAGTCATTTGAAAGTGGTTAGAAACAATTTCTAACCCCATTGCAATGGTAGTTAATAAAAAACCAGCAATATATTTTCTTTGAAACGTGAGTATAATACCACTTAAAACCAACGGCATATAAGCTATAGCGTGCGCTTTACTGTTGTGTCCTACCCCTAAAATAATTATTAAATAAGTAGAAAACCCAAAAGCTAAAGCACCAATAGCGGCTAGTTTAAAATCTACTTTTAATACTAAAAGCAGCACATAAAAACTTAATAAATATAAAAACAGATAATCTGCTGGTCTTGGTAAAAACCGAAGCGATAAATCTAGCTTTTTAATATAATTATGTGGGTATTTAGCCCCTAACTGATAAGTAGGCATACCACCAAAAGCGCTGTTAGTCCAATAGGTTTCTTCGCCTGTTTCAGCTCTAAAATCTTTTTGCTGTTTAGACATCCCTATATATTGCTTGATGTCGTTTTGAAAAATAGCTTTCCCTTGTAAAACAGGACTAAAATAGGCTAATGAAATAACAATAAACCCTATTAAAACTAATAAATGCGGAAGAAATTTTTTAAATAAAAGTTGCATGAAAGTGCTTTAAAAACAATGATGGTGAAATTAATCAATTTCTTCGAAATCTACATAATCTCCTACATCTTTATTCGAAGCTTTTCGGTTAGGTATTTTATCAATGGTTACTTCACCTTCTTTTTTTGGTTCTGTACGCTGTTGCTGATTTCTAAATTGCTCAAATTGATCACCAAAGCGTTGTTCTGCTTTTTTAGCAGCAAACCTCATTAATATTGGTGCAAATATTCTACCTAATACCTTAAATAAATACCAAACTAATACAATTATAAATATGGTTCTTAATAAACCCATGCTGTTTTTTAAAATTATTACTACTGCAAAAATACAATTCTACTTGCTTAAAAAACATTCAAAAATGATAAAAAAAGTATAAAATATCTATATTTGAGAACACATTAATAAATAAATTGTTACTTGTGTTATATAATTTTATGCTACTTACAACATAAAAAACTAATTATGAAGCCTTTCAAATCTACCACCATCATTTTATTTTGTTTAATAAGCACTTACGGGTTCTGTCAATATACAGATGTTATAAACTCTAACAGACCTGGAGCGTCAAAAAGTGCATTTTCTGTTGGGAAAAATGTAGTTCAGTTTGAAGTAGGCCCTTATTTTGTTAAAGAAAAACGAACACCTGCTACTACTTATGAAGTTACAGGTTTTGGAGCCGATTTCACAGCTAGATATGGGTTTTTATTTGAAGAACTTGAAGTTAATATTGAAGGAAATTATCAAAATGACACTAAAAAATACACATATTACCCAGGTGCAGAAGATAATCGAGCAAATTTTAAATATCTAACTTTGGGTGCAAAATATTTAATTTTTGACCCATATAAAAACGAAGAAGCTAACAAACCAAATTTATACAGCTGGAAAGCAAACCATAGCTTTAGATGGAGAAGCTTAATTCCTGCTGTATCAGTTTATTTAGGTGCTAATTACGATACAAAAAACAACCCTTATACAGCACTAGGTATTGAAGGATTTAGCCCTAAAGTTATGATAGCTACTCAAAATAATTTTGCTGGTGGCTGGGTGTTTGTTATGAATTTAATAAAAGACAGAATAGGCACAGATCAATCTGATTTTACATATATATTAACATTAACACATTCTTTTAATCCAAAGTGGGTTATATTTGGCGAAACACAAGGAATAAAGAGCGACTTTTATGCCGATAATTTATTTAGAATTGGAGGCGCACGATTATTAGGCAAAAACTTTCAGTTAGATGCAGCCTTAACTTTTAATACAAAAGACACACCCTCTGTATTAAATGCTAGTATTGGCGCATCTTACAGATTAGATTTTCACAAAGACCCTATAGTAGATAACGGTACAGATGCAAAAGACGAGGGCGCACGTAGAGCAAGAAGAAATGGCACAAAATCTAAAAGAAAAAAGAATAAAGCAAATAGTTCAGGTGATAATAAAATTAGAAAACAAAAAAAGAAAGCAATTGATTTTGACTAAAACTAACAACTAAAGACGTTAACTATATATGATTACAATAAAAGAAGTTAGCTCAAAAAAAGATTTAAAAACCTTTGTAAAATTTCCGTTTAAACTTTACAAAGACTCAAAATACTGGACACCGCCAATTATTAGTCAGGAAATGAAAACGTTTGATAAAAACGAAAACCCTGTATTTAATGATGCCGAGGCTAGATTGTTTCTAGCATACAAAAACAATGAAGTTGTAGGGAGAATAGCAGCTATTATAAATTGGTTAGAAATAAAAGAACAAGACCAACAAAAAATGCGTTTTGGATGGTTTGATTTTATTGATGACCTAGAGGTATCTAAAGCTCTATTAAATAAAGTTGAACAAATAGGAAATTCTAAAAATTTAAAATATACAGAGGGTCCTGTAGGATTTTCCAATCTAGATAAAGTTGGAGTTGTAACAGAAGGCTATGATGCCATAACACCAATGGTTACTTGGTATAATTACCCATACTACGTAAAGCATTATGAAGCTGCAGGTTATAAACCAGAAAAAGGATACAATGAAAGCATATTCCCTTTTAGTAATGTTAATCCTGAAACCTTTAAAAAAGCTCAAGAGTTAATTAAACGTCGTTATCAATTAAAGGCATTAAAGTTTAGTAAGACTGAAGAGGTTATGCCTTACGTAGATAAAATGTTTGATCTTTTTAATAAAACTTATGCGTCATTATCTTCTTTTGTTCAAATTACGGACATTCAAAAAGCATATTTTAAAAAGAAGTTTATCAGTTTTGTAAACCCAGAATACATAAAATTTGTTGTTAATAAAGACGATGAACTTATTGGTTTTGCTATTGTTATGCCTTCTTTTGCAAAAGCCTTAAAAAAGGCAAATGGCAAATTATTCCCTTTTGGTTTCAAACATATTTTAAAAGCAAAAAAACACAGTAAAGATGTTATTTTTTATTTAATAGGTATTCATCCTGATTATCAAAATAAAGGTATTCACTCTGTAATTTTTAATGAATATTACGAAGTATTTACAGAAAAAGGTATTGAAAATTGCTACAGAACTCCAGAGTTGGAAGACAATATTGCTATTAAACAAATTTGGAAACATTTTAACCCTGTTGTGTTTAGAAAACGAAAGACTTATAAGAAAATGCTTTAGATAAAAAACAGGGTTAGACTATTTTTAGTTTAACCCTGAGTTTTTAAACAACTTACACGTTTTTGTGAAAGTATGTATATTTTCTGTATAAAAGATTGTCTAGCGTTTAACAAATTTATAAGTGTAATTTTCATTTGAATTTCTAAGATTTAGTAAATACAATCCCCTATTTAAACTTGTAATATCTATACTATTTACTTCAGAATTTGATTTCACGTTAAATAACTGCTTACCATCTAGACTATAAATTTCATAATCAGAATATTTTGAGATATTATTTAAAACTTCTATCGTATTATCTTTTGTAATAATTTTAATTTTATTGTAAGCTATATCTTCACTGGAAAGTGCAGCATCAAAAACACTTACCATTGAAACCGTAGTACCGTTTAACAAACCTGATAATGATGCTCCTAAACCACTCATTTTATAAATACGTATATAATAAACATCTGTATCAATTATATTATTAATAACTAACTCAAATTCACCTCCTATCCCTAGCGCAACTCCATAAGAATCACAAGTTACTAATGTTAAATCATTAACATCACCACTATTAGCTCTTAAAATTTGGTAGTCAACAGTAGCTAATACTGCACCTAAAGCTCCAGAAAGCATACCTATGGTAATTTTATTATCACCAGATGTTGGTGTATGTTTATAAAATACATCTTCATTATTAGAACCACAAACAGGAGTTAAACCAGAAGCTGTTACTGTTACAGAACTTAAAATACTCAAATCTGTTGTTACACCGTCAAGAGAAATCGCATCTGCAATGGTATTGCCTGATTGTCCATAAATTAAAGTAGTACTGAAAATCGTAAAAAAAAGTAATAATGCTCTCATAATATATAAATTTAGGTTAATATTTAAATTAAATTGTGAGAGACTTAAAGACGAAAGATAAAATACTTCTACATAAACATTTTATAGCAATTTCACCAATACATGTAGAAGGCTAAATGTGAATTATAAATATATTCTAAGCTACAACTTAAAAACCTAATTTTTATATTAAATTTCATTTTTTCTATGAAAAACAACAAAAATTAACATTAAACTTAATATTAATCATAAATAAATATAAATTAATAATAAATTGAAGCTTTTACGTATAAAATTGTTATTTTATAGTAGATATCTCATATAAAAAAAGCCCAACTTTAAGCTGGACTTTTACGTAAAATTTATAAATACTTATTTTTTATTCACCCGTAGCAGCCATAACTGCAGCAGATAAACGCTTATATGTTCCGTTGTGTAATCTATCTCTAATACCTTCAAAAGCAGCTAACGTTTCTTCTACATCTTTTAGGGTATGCGTTGCAGTAGGTATCATTCTTAATAGAATTAATCCTTTAGGAATTACAGGATATACCACAATTGAACAGAAAATACCGTAGTTCTCACGTAAATCCTTTACAAGAGCCATAGCTTCAGGAATACTTCCTTTTAAATAAACAGGCGTTACACAACTTTGTGTAGTTCCAATATCAAAACCACGTTCTTTTAATCCAGATTGTAATGCATTAACAATAGTCCAAAGATTTTTCTTTAACTCAGGCATTGTTCTTAACATTTCTAATCGTTTAAGTGCACCAGCAACAAGTTGCATTTGCAACGATTTAGCAAACATTTGCGAACGTAAATTATATTTTAAATAGTCTATAATTTCTTTATCGCCAGCAATAAAAGCACCTGTGCTAGCCATAGACTTAGCAAATGTTGCAAAATAAACATCAATATCATCTTGCACACCTTGCTCCTCACCTGTTCCTGCTCCTGTGGCTCCTAAAGTACCAAAACCATGAGCATCATCAACAAAAAGTCTGAAGTTATATTTTTTCTTTAAAGCTACTATTTCTTTTAAACGTCCTTGTTCTCCACGCATTCCAAAAACGCCTTCAGAGATAACCAAAATACCACCTCCAGTGTGTTCTGCCATTTTGGTTGCGCGCTCTAAGTTTTTTTCTAAACTTTGAACATCATTATGTTTATATGTAAAACGCTTACCCATATGTAAACGCACACCATCAATAATACACGCATGTGCATCTACGTCATAAACAATAATATCATCTTTAGCAACAAGCGCATCTATGGTAGATACCATGCCTTGATAACCAAAATTTAAAAGATAAGCTGATTCTTTTTTAACAAAAGCTGCTAATTCATTTTGAAGTTTTTCATGCAAATCTGTATGACCAGACATCATTCTTGCTCCCATAGGATAAGCAGAACCGTATTGAGCTGCTGCTTCCGCATCAATTTTTCTAACTTCGGGGTGGTTTGCCAACCCTAAATAGTCATTAATACTCCATGTTATAACTTCTTTACCTTGAAATTTCATTCTATTTGAAATTTCACCTTCTAGCTTAGGAAATACAAAATATCCCTCTGCTTGAGCCGCCCATTTTCCTAATGGCCCTTTATCTTTATAAATTTTCTCGAATAAATCCTTCATTTATTATAATATAAGTATGCTATTAAATTTAAGATATCTAAACTAAGGGTTGCGTAATATTTAGATTTACAAAACTTATTTTTAAATTAAAATCTCTTAATTAGTTTTGACCTTAGTTAGCTCTTGCAAAATTAAATATTTTAATGGTTTGAGCATAATTTTTACCCTTCAATTATTCTCAAAATAAAAAAAGAGATTAAACCCTGTTTCAGCAACAAAACGTAATCTCTTTTTTCAAATAATTATGTATTATTTAATGTATTCTACTTTTTGAACAGCTTCTTCATTAATGCTGTCAAAAAATCCTTGATCATTCATCCACTTATCGCTATAAACCTTACTCATGTACCTTGATCCATGATCTGGGAATATAACAACAATTTTATCTTCTTCTTTAAACGCTCCTGCCTCGTTTAATTGTTTTAATGCTTGTACTACTGCTCCTGAGGTGTAACCTACAAACATGCCTTCTGTTTTAGCTACTTCTCTTGCTGTATGAGCACTATCTTCATCTGTAACTTTAACAAACTCATCAATTACATCAAAATCTGTAGCAGTAGGAATTAAATTTTTTCCAAGCCCTTCAATTCTGTAAGGATAAATTTCTTTTTTATCAAACTCTCTGGTTTCATGGTACTTTTTAATTACAGAACCATAAGCATCAACCCCAATAACCTTAATATTAGGATTTTGTTCTTTTAAATATTTAGCAGTACCAGAAATAGTTCCTCCTGTTCCACTACACGCAACTAAATGAGTAATTTTCCCTTCTGTTTGACTCCAAATTTCAGGACCTGTTGAATGATAATGTGCATCAATATTAAGTTTATTAAAATATTGATTGATATAAACTGAACCTTTAGTTTCAGAATGAAGACGTTTAGCCACCTCATAATATGATCTTGGGTCATCTGCACTAACATGTGCTGGACATACGTAAACTTTGGCTCCCAAAGTTTTTAGCATATCTATCTTATCTGGTGATGATTTAGAACTCACCGCCAAAATACAATCATAGCCTTTTATAATGCTTACCATTGCCAAACTAAACCCTGTATTACCAGAGGTAGTTTCTATAATGGTATCTCCTGGTTTTAAAATACCTTGCCTTTCAGCTTGTTCTATTATATAAAGTGCTATTCTATCTTTTGAAGATTGCCCTGGATTAAAGGACTCTATTTTTGCGTAAAAATCTCCTTTAAAATTTGAGGTTATTTTATTGAGTTTAACTAGTGGTGTGTTGCCAATTAGTTCTAATAAATTGTTATAAACCTTTTTATTTTGTTCCATTAAATGAATTTTGTAAGTAACACAAAATTGCCAATGTGCAACTTAAAACCTGACAAAAATAAGATATTTTTTTTATTTAGGCATTAATCCCTTCTAAATATAACAAAAATGCATATTCTAGAGCAACTTCTTTTAGGCTTTCAAACCTACCAGAAAGTCCTCCGTGTCCAGAATTCATATCTGTATGTAACAATAATATGTTAGAGTCTGTTTTTAATTCTCTTAATTTGGCTACCCATTTGGCAGGTTCCCAATATTGCACTTGAGAGTCATGTAAGCCTGTTGTTACTAACATATTAGGGTATGCTTTTGCTTCAACATTATCATATGGTGAGTATGATTTCATATAATCATAATACGTTTTTTTATTAGGATTTCCCCATTCATCATATTCACCTGTGGTTAACGGAATGGTATCATCTAGCATAGTTGTTACAACATCTACAAAAGGAACTGCTGCTATAATACCATGATAAAGTTCTGGATTCATATTAATGATTGCCCCCATAAGTAATCCTCCCGCAGAACCTCCATAAGCATATAAATGCTCTTTTGAGGTGTATTTTTGTTCTATCAAAAATTTTGAGCAATCAATAAAATCGTAAAACGTATTCTTTTTAGTTAGGAGTTTACCATTTTCATACCAATCTCTTCCTAAATATTCGCTTCCTCTTACATGCGCTATTGCATAAATAAAACCTCTGTCTAGTAAACTTAACCTAATAGATGAGAATGATGGATCTGTAGTAGAGCCGTATGAACCGTATGCATATTGTAATAGCGGATTTGTACCGTCTAATTCAATTCCCTTTCTATAGACTAAAGATATGGGTATTTTAACACCATCTCTAGCTGTTGCCCAAATACGTTTAGATTTATAGTTGTTTTTATTAAACTTTCCGCCTAAAACGTCTTGCTCTTTTTTTACTTTTTGTTCTTTGGTTTTAAAATTATAATCTATTACAGAGGTAGGAGTTGTAAGAGAGTTATATACGTAACGCAAAGTATTACTATTAAAATCTGGATTATTACCTATATAAACAGTATAAGTTTCTGAAGGAATAGATAGGTAATAATCTTCATTTCCATCCCAACTTATAATGCGCAATTTATTTAAACCATTTTCTCGTTCATTTACTACCAAATAGTCTTTAAAAATTTCTATATCTTCAAGCAGCACATCTTTTCTATGTGGAATAACCTCTTCCCAATTATTAATGGAAGTGTTATTTTCTTTTGCTTTTAGTAATTTAAAATTTGTAGCACCATTATGATTTGTTAGAATATAAAAACACCCATTATAATGAGCAATACTATATTCTAAATTAGGTTGACGTTCTTGAAATATTTTAAATTCACCATCTGGATTATCGGCTTTTAAAATGCGATATTCTGTTGATAACGTACTTGAAGACCCAATAATGATATATTTTCTAGATTTTGATTTATATACAAAGGTATTATAGGTATCATCTTCTTCATGATAAACCAAAACATCATCGCTTGCTTTAGTCCCTAATTTATGCTTAAATATTTTATAAGAACGAAGCGTTACTTCATCTTTTTTAGAATAGAATAAGGTTTTATTATCATTTGCCCAAGTAATGCCTCCTGTTGTATTTTCTATTTTATCTTCTAATATTTCTCCTGTTTCTAAATTTTTAATTTGAATGGTAAATTGACGTCTGCTAACAATATCTGTTGAAAAAGCGGCTAATTTATTATCAGGACTAATAGCAATACCTCCTAATTTAAAATAAGCATGTGCTTTGGCCATTTCATTACAATCAAAAAGTATTTCTTCTTTGGCCTCTAAAGTTTCTTTTTTTCTAGCATAAATGGGATAATCTTTCCCTTTTTCAAAACGTGTTAAATACCAATAACCATTGAGTTTATAAGGCACTGAGGTATCATCCTCTTTTATTCTAGATTTCATCTCTTCAAATAATTCTGTTTGAAAAGATTCTGTGGGTTGCATGACTGCCTTAGTGTATTCATTTTCAGCATTTAAATAGTCTATAACTTCTTGGTTTTCTCTTTGGTTTAACCAATAATAGTTATCTACTCTTACATCGTTATGAATCCTTAATTCTTTAGGCTTTTTAGCTGCAACTGGTGCCTTAATTTTTGTTTTCAAAAGCAATTTTATTTATTCTTAAAATTTTAGCCCTCAAAAATATAAAAATTAAATAGCTTTGTGCTGATAAAAAAATTATAAGATTATGTTTGGAGACATGATGGGTAAACTTAAAGAAACCCAAAAGAAAGTAGAAGAAACTAAAAAACGATTAGATACTGTTTTAGTTGATGAGCAAAGCTCTGATAAAAAATTACAGGTAACCTTAACTGCTAATAGAGAAATTAAATCTATTTCTATTGATGATACGTTACTAGAAGATAAAGAACAACTTGAAGATTACCTTATCATTACTTTAAACAAAGCTATTGAAAAAGCTACAAAAGTTAATGAAACCGAACTTGCTGCAGCTGCTAAAGCGGGTTTACCTAACATACCAGGAATGGATATGTTTAAATAATTTAAACATTTTTTAAAGCTTGTAAAACTTTTTCATGCATATCATTTGTATAGTCTAAATGGGTTACTATACGTAGCTTATGGCTTCCCATACTAATAATATGTATATTTTTTTGAGCTAACTTTTTAACAAAATTGTTTTCATCTACATCGTTATTCAATTCAAAAATAACAATATTAGTTTCAATAGGTTCAACCTTTTTAATTATAGAAAGTTTAGATAAAACTGCTCCTATTTCTTTTGCTTTATTATGATCTTCAGCCAACTTTTCTACATGATTATCTAAAGCATAAAGTCCTGCTGCTGCTAAATATCCTATTTGTCGCATATTACCTCCAAACACTTTTCGTATTCGTAAGGCATTTTTCATTATTTGCTCATCTCCCACTAAAACAGAGCCTACAGGACATCCAAGTCCTTTACTTAAACAAACCGAAATAGTATCAAATAAAGCACCGTATTGTTGTGTAGTTTCTTGTTTAGCTACCAACGCATTCCATAATCTGGCACCATCTAAATGAAAGCCCAAATTATTGTTTGCACACACTTTTTTTATTTTTTTTAATTCCTCAAAATCCCAACAAGCTCCTCCCCCTTTATTAGTAGTATTTTCTACTTCAACCATAGTAGTTTTTGCATACCAATAATCGGTAGGATTTATAGCTTCTTTAACCTGTTCTGCTGTAAACATTCCTCTTGTGCCATCTACTAATTTACAAGACACGCCGCTATTTAATGCAGCACCACCAGACTCGTAATTATAAATGTGTGCATATTTATCGCAAATAACCTGTTCTCCTGGTTGTGTATGTAATTTAATGGCTGTTTGGTTAGCCATGGTACCACTAGGAAAAAACAAAGCGGTAGATTTACCAAACATATTGGCAACACGCTGTTCTAATTGGTTTACGGTTTCATCTTCTCTAAAAACATCATCACCAACTTTGGCCTGCATCATGGCTTCTAACATGGCTTTTGTTGGCTTTGTTACGGTATCGCTTCTAAGGTCAATTATCATTCTAAAATTTTTAGACAATAAAACTAAAAAAATATCCTTAGTATTTTTTGTCAATCACTATTAATTATATTTTTGCTAAAAACTACATTTACTATGATAACATCAGATCAAATTAAAGATCTAAATACCCGCCTTGACAAACTAAGGCACTATCTTTGACATAGATAGAAAACTTATTGAAATACAAAACGAAGAAGAACAAACTTACGACCCCAACTTTTGGGATAACCCCAAAGAAGCCGAAGTTGTTATGAAATCGCTCAGAGTTAAAAAGAAATGGGTTGAAGATTACAACAACTTAAAATCTCAAATTGAAGATTTAGAAGTGCTTTATGATTTTTATAAAGAAGGGGAAACTTCTGCAGAAGATGTTGAAACCAACTATAGCAAAACAGCTACTTTACTTGAAGATATAGAATTTAGAAACATGCTTTCTGATGAGGGAGATAGCCTAAGTGCTGTACTTCAAATTACAGCAGGTGCAGGCGGAACAGAAAGTTGTGATTGGGCCAGCATGCTTATGCGCATGTACTTAATGTATGCCGAAAAATCTGGTTTTAAAGTAAAAGAATTGAACTACCAAGAAGGTGATGTTGCTGGTATAAAAACGGTGACATTAGAGATTGAAGGCGATTTTGCTTTTGGTTGGCTAAAAGGAGAAAATGGGGTTCATAGACTAGTTAGAATATCTCCTTTTGATAGTAACGCTAAACGCCATACTAGTTTCGCATCTGTTTATGTGTATCCTTTAGTAGATGATACTATTGAAATAGATATAAACCCTGCTGATATTGAAATTACTACAGCTCGATCTAGTGGTGCCGGTGGGCAAAACGTAAATAAAGTTGAAACCAAAGTGCAATTATTACATAAGCCCACAGGTATTCAAATTCAATGTTCTGAAACCCGTTCACAGCACGATAACAGAGACCGTGCCATGCAAATGTTACGCTCGCAATTATATGAAATTGAACTTGAAAAACAACGTGCCCAAAGAGACGATATTGAAGCCAGTAAAATGAAAATTGAATGGGGTAGCCAAATTAGAAATTATGTAATGCACCCTTACAAATTGGTAAAAGACGTTAGAACAGGTCATGAAACTGGAAATGTAGATGCTGTAATGAATGGCGACATAGATTCGTTTTTAAAATCATACCTTATGATGATGGGGCAAAAAGTTGAAGACAACAATCAATTATGAGTAAAATAGATACTATCATTTTTGACCTTGGTGGTGTGTTAATTGACTGGAATCCAGAATACGTGTATCTAAACGAGTTTAATGGAGACCGCAAAAAAATGCAGTGGTTTTTTGATAATATTTGTACTAATGATTGGAATGAAAATCAAGACGCTGGTTATCCCTTAGCTAAAGCTACAGAAGAACGTGTAGCCATGTTTCCTGAATATGAAAACCTAATAAGAATGTTTTATGGAAGATGGACTGAGATGTTAGGTAATGAAATTTCAGGAACCGTTAAAATTTTAAAAAGATTAATTGATCGCAATAGTTATAAAGTGGTAGCACTTACTAATTGGAGTGCAGAAACCTTTCCTATTGCTTTAAATAAATTTGAATTTTTACAGTGGTTTGAAGGTATTGTAGTATCAGGTGAAGAAAAAACAAGAAAACCCTTTGATGACATTTATTATTTAACCCTAAATAGATATAACATTATAGCAGAAAATGCCATTTTTATAGATGACAATTTAAGAAACATTAAAGCCGCCAACAATATCGGTATCAATGGTATAGAATTTAAAAACCCAAAACAATTAATTAAAGCGTTAAATTCATTTAATATAAATATATAATGATAAAAATATATCACAATAATCGTTGCAGTAAATCGCGTTTAGGTTTAGCTGCTTTAGAAGAATCTGGTAAAGAATATGAAGTTATAAAATATCTTGAAAATGTACCTACTAAAGCAGAATTAAAAGAAATTATTAATCTTTTAGGTATTAAACCTATTGAATTAGTAAGAAAAAATGAAGCTGTGTGGAAAGAAAAGTATAAAGGAAAAGAATTAAGTGATTCTGAAATTATTTCTGCCATGGTTGAAAACCCCAAACTAATTGAAAGACCAATAGTTATAAATGGAAATAAAGCAGTAATTGGCAGACCTACAGAAAAAATACTAGATATAATTTAACGATTTCAAAATTCTCTTAACAGAATTTTAACCTTTTCTAAGTAAACCAAAGGTTAGTTTTGTAGTCTAAAAAACAAACGTTTTAATGAAACCAATACTAACCTGTATACTAGTTGCTTTTTGCATTTCTATTGCTGTAGCGCAACCAAATATTAAAGATAACTCCACAACTCATTATTCCGAGTTAAAAGACGCTACTATTACTGGAAAAGTAATAGATAAAGAAACTAAAGACCCTTTAGAATATGCTACCGTATCTTTTTTTAGTAAAAAAGAGAACAAAATTGTGGCTGGAAGCATCACTGATATGGAGGGTAATTTTAGTGTTCGCGTTCCTAGAGGTGTTTATGATATTTCTATTGAATACATTTCATTTAAAACAATAAAAATATTTGATAGAGAAATATCTAAAAACGAAAATATTGGTGTTTTTGAACTAGAAGTAGATATTGAATCTTTAGGTGAAGTTGAAATTATTGCAGAAAGAACTACTGTTGAAATTAAACTTGACAAAAAAATATATAACATTGGTAAAGACCTTACTACTGCTGGAGGCACCGTAAGTGATGCCTTAAACAATGTGCCATCGGTTTCAGTAGATATTGAAGGTGCGATTAGCCTTAGAGGTAATGAAAACGTTAGAATATTAATTAACGGCAAACCATCTGCCATGGCTGGTTTTGGGGACACCAACGTACTAAGTCAATTACCAGCCGAAGCAATAGAACGTGTAGAGGTAATAACCTCTCCTTCTGCTCGTTATGATGCTGAGGGTACTGCAGGTATTTTAAACATTATTTTACGCCAAAAAGAAACCTTAGGCTTTAACGGTTCCATCACGGTTACAGGAGGAAACCCTGAATACGCAGGGGTTGCAACCAACATTAACTACCGTACCGAAAAATTTAATCTTTTTTCAAACCTTGGGTTTAGATATTTTGATGCGCCAAGAAATAGTTACAGCAACACCACCTATTTAGACCAAATTGAAGATGGAAACATCATAACTCCAGAATACGAACAAATTATTGAAGACCAAGATGTAACACGGTTAAACCGAAATTATAATGCTAATATAGGTATGGAATATTTCCTATCTAAAAAAACCTCTATAACTGGTAGTTTGTTTTACAGATATGGTGAAGATGCCGATTTATCTAAGGTTTATAGCGACAGATATAACAGCAATGCTTTAGTTGAACAAACACTTAGAAATGAAAAGCAAGATGAAGACGGTGACAATTACCAAATAGCACTTAATTACATTACTAAGTTTAATAATGAAGGTCATGAGTTAACAGCAGATTTTCAATATGAAACAGGTTCTGAAACACAATATACTGCCATTGATGAAGATTATATTATTTCAGATGAAACAGACCCTGAACCATTTCAAAATGAAATAGAAGACGAAACTGAAGACGAAAAAGAATATTTAGCACAAGTAGATTATGTATTACCAATTGGTGAAAATGCCAGATTTGAAGCGGGATACCGCGGTAATTTTAAAAATGAAGTGAAAGATTACATTTTACAGCAAGAGGATATTACCAATGACAGTTTTTATATAAATGACACCTTATCTAATGTTTTTGATTACACTGAAAATGTAAACGCCATTTATTCGCAATACGGAACCAAATTTGGTAAATTTTCATTTCTACTAGGGTTACGATTAGAAAACACCCAATTAAAAGGCAAAATAGATTCTAGACTAACCGATGAAGAATTACAAGAAGCCTATGGATTCCCTATAGAAACTGATTTTGATAATAATTATTTTGGTCTATTCCCTACTCTAAATATTATTTATAACATAGGTGGTGATGATACAGACTCTGAAGAAAGCATTACTTTAGGTTATAACCGCAGAATAAATAGACCTAGAGGCTATTTTATAAATCCTTTTCCAACGCGTTCTAGTAGAACAAATGTTTTTCAAGGAAACCCTAATATAAGTCCTGCTTTTGCTAGTGCTTTTGATATTGGATATCTAAAACGTTGGGATAAACTAACATTTACTACTTCGGTATATTATCAATATGAAACCGATTCTTTTGAACGTATTGAAGAAACAACAGGCCAACAAACTACAGATGGAATTGATATTATTAGAGTCATTCCTGTTAATTTATCATCAAATGCGCGTACTGGTGGTGAGTTTGGATTTTTATACAATCCAAACAAATGGTTACGTTTAAATTCAAGTTTCAATATTTATCAATTTAAAACAAAAGGTGAATTTAATGATGTAGATTATAGTGCCGAAAATACTAGCTGGTTTGCCAGATTGAGTAGTAAAGTAACCTTACCTAGTAACATTGATTGGCAAACAAATGCGTTTTATAGAGGAGCTCAAGAAGATGCACAAACTGAAACCGATGGTATTTTATCTATAGATTTAGCTTTTAGTAAAGAAATTTTAAACGACAATGCATCCATTTCATTAAACGTTAGAGACCTTTTAAACTCTAGAAAAAGAAATGCTTTTACTACTACAGATTCTTTCTTAAGAGAAAGCGAAATGCAATGGAGACAACGTCAAATTAATTTGTCTTTCATGTACAGATTTAATCAACAAAAACAACGTAACGAGCGTAATAGAAACGGTAACGGAGGCAATGAAGATGAGATGGATTTTTAAAGATAAAAAAAAGGAAGTGTATAAAAAAAGGAAGCTTAAAAATTAAGCTTCCTTTTTTTATTAAATATTTTTAGATTGATTATTGAGCCGCTTCTCGTTTAGCTTTCTTTTCTTCTTTAATTTCTTTTAATCTTTCAATTAAAGAACCTCCAATCCAATAAGGAATAACAAAGGTTAATAAAAATATCATTAACCAAAATCCAATAGTTAATATGGTTAAGAATGCTAAAAAGCCTAAATATTGATCAAAATCAAACATAATTATAAATTTCTTTTTAAAAACTTATGCAAAGATAATGCAAAGCGAAGTCTTATACAATACTCCACATAAATTTATTAACATAGTTTTCCACTAATCTAAATTAGGCTGTGGCGTAAGCCTTAAATAAGGTTTCACCTCTTTAAATCCTTTAGGAAAAATACTTGGAATATCTTCGGTAGCCACTGCTGGTACTACCACACAGTCATCACCATTTTGCCAATTGGCTGGTGTTGCAACCTTATGATAAGCTGTTAGTTGTAAAGAATCTATAACACGTAACAACTCATCAAAATTTCTTCCTGTTGAAGCTGGATACGTTATAATTAACTTAACTTTTTTATTATTATCAATAACAAAAACAGAACGTACAGTTAAATTACTATCTGCATTTGGGTGTATCATATCATATAATTCAGAAACTTTTTTATCTTCATCAGCAATTATTGGGAAGTTTACTGTTGTGTTTTGTGTTTCATTAATATCTTTAATCCAACCTTTATGAGATTCTACACCATCAACACTAAGCGCTACTACTTTTACGTTACGTTTTTCAAATTCTTCTTTGTATTTAGCTACTGTACCTAACTCTGTTGTACAAACAGGTGTATAATCTGCTGGGTGCGAAAATAAAATACCCCAACTATCTCCTAACCATTCATGAAAGTTAATTTCACCTTCTGATGATTGCGCTACAAAATTTGGAGCTTCATCTCCTAATCTAATTGTTGCCATAATTTCTATATTTATTTAGTTTTAATTTTAATTCCTACTAAATTAATAGAATTAACATTTACAACAATACTTTTTTAGTTATTTATATGTTAAAATCAAGTATGTATTTCCTTCAAATAGCATTAATAATTGATGTAGAATTTACCATTTGTTACAATTATGTTATTAAAATCATCACAATATTTGGTGCTGTATAATCTTAAAAAAACTAACAAATATCATAGATAAAAAAGTAGTAAACTGTAACTTTGTAGCTCACAACAAAAAAGGATAATAACCATGAGTTTTAGAATAGAAAAAGATACTATGGGCGAGGTAAAAGTACCTGCCGATAAACTTTGGGGAGCCCAAACAGAGCGCTCTAGAAACAACTTTAAAATAGGACCAGCTGCCTCAATGCCTTTAGAAATTGTTTATGGCTTTGCATACTTAAAAAAAGCTGCAGCTTACACCAATTACGAACTAGGAGTTTTACCAGTTGAAAAACGCGACTTAATAGCGCAAGTATGTGATGAGATTTTAGAAGGAAAACATGATGATCAATTCCCTCTAGTAATTTGGCAAACGGGTTCTGGTACACAAAGTAACATGAATGTAAATGAAGTGATTGCTAATAGAGCACATCAGTTAGCTGGCAAAGTAATTGGAGAAGGTGAAAAAACCATTCAACCAAATGATGATGTAAACAAATCGCAATCATCAAATGACACCTTCCCTACTGGAATGCATATTGCTGTTTACAAAAAAATAGCAGAAGTAACTATACCAGGAATAACCCAGTTACGCGATACATTAAAGAAAAAATCTGAAGCTTTTAAAAATGTTGTAAAAATAGGTAGAACTCATTTAATGGATGCAACTCCATTAACCTTAGGACAAGAACTTTCGGGTTATGTTGCTCAATTAGACCATGGCTTAAAAGCCTTAAAAAACACATTACCACATTTAAGCGAATTGGCACTTGGCGGAACTGCCGTTGGTACTGGTTTAAATACACCAAAAGGGTATGATAAACTTGTGGCTAAATATATAGCAGAATTTACAAATTTACCTTTTGTAACTGCTCCTAATAAATTTGAAGCTTTAGCAGCCCACGATGCCTTAGTTGAAACACACGGCGCTTTAAAACAATTAGCTGTTTCTTTAAACAAAATAGCGAATGATATTAGAATGATGGCTTCTGGACCACGCTCTGGGATTGGAGAAATAACAATTCCTGCAAATGAACCTGGTAGTTCTATTATGCCTGGAAAAGTTAACCCTACGCAATGTGAAGCCATGACTATGGTTTGTGCACAAGTAATAGGAAACGATGTTACTGTTTCTGTTGGAGGAACTCAAGGACATTATGAACTTAATGTGTTTAAACCTGTAATGGCTGCTAATGTATTACAGTCTGCCCAATTAATTGGAGACGCATGTGTTAGTTTTGATGTTAATTGTGCTGTAGGTATTGAGCCTAACCAAGAGGTAATTACTAAATTACTTAATAACTCTTTAATGTTAGTTACTGCTCTTAATACTAAAATTGGGTATTATAAAGCGGCAGAAATAGCTAATACAGCTCATAAAAATGGAACGACTTTAAAAGAAGAAGCGATAAATTTAGGCTACGTAACCGAAGAGGAATATGATGAATGGGTAAAACCCGAAGATATGGTTGGCAGTTTAAAATAAGTTAACAAGCATATTAACAGAATAAAAAAACAGGTAAATAAATTACCTGTTTTTTTGTGGTTGGTTGGTTAGCTATCAATCCTTTGTATTTTTACAAATTCCTAAGGAAATCGTTTCAAATATAAAATATAGCACTTTGCAAACTATTAACAAATGTTAATCTGTTTCAATTTTCTTTCTAATTCTACTTAATTGCACGGGTGTAATTCCTAAAAAAGATGCTATATGATATTGTGGCACAAGCGAATCTACATCTGGAATTCGTTCTTTTAACAACAAATATCTTTTTGTAGCATCTAATGATATCATTTCTATAACACGCTGCTCAAAAACCATAAAAGTATCTTCCAAAACTTTTGAATACATTGTGTTTAAGGCTTCGTCTGTTTTACATAACTCTATTACATCATAATAATTAACTTCATAAAGTTGACATTCTGTAATTGCTTGAAAAGATAATAATGAAGGCTCTTTCTTTATAAGTGCTGTTAATGGCCCCACAAAACACATAGGAAAATATAGTGTTTTATTAAATTCTTTACCAGACTCTGTTCCTAAATAACACCTTAATACCCCAGACACAAGCATATATATTTTTTTAGGAATGTCTCCCATCTTCACTAAATGTGTACCTTCTTTTATTGTTTTAAACTTTGCTATACTTTTTAATTCTTCAATTGTTGCTTCTGAAAGAGAGCTAATAGAATTTAAAAAATCAACATGAGATTTATCTGGAACCATTTTATAATTATAAAAACTTAATTAAAACTAAGTATTACGTTTAATTTTTCACTAGCTTTTCTATAATTGGCATAAATAATTGTTTAGCTGCATATTTATATAAAAAAAAGGCCTTAAGTAAATACTTAAGACCTTGCTTTTAAGTGTTATTTTAAAGTTTACTTTAGTGTAAACTCTGAAGTTGATACTAAATCTTTTTCATTAAACACATTAACTATATATCTTCCTTTTTCAAATTTATCTTCTCCTTTGGCTGCAACAAACTCACAAACATTTAGGTTTGCATTTTCATAGTTAAACTTACTTATCACACTATAGTTTAACGTTTTATCTTCAAACTGCACTTGCTCATTTAAACCTAAAGTATTGTTTTTTGGGTCTATTACTTGTATATACAACTCATGATCTCCTGCTTGTACTAAACTGTTTTTTGCTACAGTAAAACATACTCTAATTTTATCTGTTCTTTTAGCTCTTTCTGTTGGTATTAATTTGCCTGATGTTCTTTCTATTACCCCAAATCCTTTTAAACCAACGGTTCCTAGTATAGAGGCATTTTCTACTACTTCGGCCAAAGCTGTATTTTGTACTAATAAAGAATCTGTAAACATAGTACGCTCTTCTAATTTAACTCTAGTACTGTCTAAAGAGGTAGCTAAATAACTATTCTCTACTCTTAAAGAATCGTTTTGGGCAAGCAATACATCCATTTCTTTTTGAAGTGATAAATATTTCTTTTTATATCTCCATAAACTTCTAACATTAGTTTCTGATATTTTTAAAGAATCTATTAAACCTTGAATTCTTTCTCTAGCCTCTACCAATTCTTTACTTTTAGCTTCATTTTCTCCAATAGCTTCATCATATTGTTTTGCCATGGCATTTAAATCATTCATTACTAACTCTTTTTCTTGAGTTAGCTCATTTTGAATCTTTTTACTATTGCTATAAAGGTTTATTGTATAAAAACCTACAGCTAAAAATAACGCCAAAGCAATTCCTAATGCTATTTTTAAACCATTACTACTTTTTTTACCTTCCATAATTATTTTTTTAATGTTTGTGGTTTCTGTATTAAGTTTAATTTTTATTGTTTCTTTTTTTAATGCTATAAATAAATGTATTTTTATTAAAATTAAAAAACAAAAATGAATAAACTAGTTTTATTTAATAATACGTATAAAAATAAACTTTTAAATAAACGAGTTGGCGAATCCAAATTCGGTCAACATGTTAAATTATTAACTCGCATTTCTAACATATACGAACAACTTAAAAATTTAGATGTTACGTATGTAATTTTTGGTATTCCTGAAGATGTAGGCGTTTTTGCTAACCTGGGAAATACAGGTACAGCAAAGACTTGGGAGGCTACACTTAAAAGTTTGTTAAATATTCAAAGTAATAAATACAATAAAGCTAAAAAGGTACTAATATTAGGTTATTTAGATTTTAGTGATGAAATAAATCAAATATCTAAACTAGATAATTCTAAAAAAGAAGACCTGAAAATAGCTAGAGATATAGTTGCTGATATAGATAAACACGTTACGTTTTTGATAAATCAAATTGTTATGGCTGGTAAAAAGCCAATAATAATTGGTGGAGGTCATAACAATGCGTATGGCAATATTAAAGGAACTTCTTTAGCTTTTAAAAAGCCAATTAATGTAGTTAATTTTGATGCTCATGCCGATTTTAGACCTGAAGAAGGACGCCATAGTGGTAATGGTTTTAGTTACGCTTTCGCTGGAGGTTTTTTAAATAAATATTTTGCTTTTGGTTTGCATGAAAATTATAATTCTGATAAAACGTTTACTACACTTAGCAAAGTTAAAGCTGTTAAATACAACACCTATGAAAGCATTGAAATTAGACAAGAATTAGACTTTAACGCTCAAATGCAACGCGCTTTAAAACATGTTTCTAAGGATGTTTTTGGAATTGAAATTGATTGTGATGCTATTGAAAATATACCTAGTAGTGCCATGACACCAAGCGGATTTAGTGTTAGCAAAGCCAGAAAATTTGTGAACTTTTTTGGCAAACATGAAAATGCTCAATATCTACATATTTGTGAAGCGGCTCCTAAAAGAAAAACTGAAGCCCAAGTTGGCAAACTTATTACTTATTTAATAACCGATTTTATTAAAGCCTAGTTACAATATCAATCACACCCTCTTGGACTTGTTTTAGATTTACTTAAAGAGGACTTCTCTTATGGTGCTTTAGATTCTAAAACAAGTTCAAAAAAACAATAGAAAAAATTATTTGTTAGCTTTTAAAGAATCAATCTGTTTTTGAAGATTTTCAATTTGAATTTCTTTATCTGTTTTTATCTCAGTAGTATCTACTGTTTGTTCTACAATATCGATGTCTTTAGCTTCTTCAACATAATAATAACCAATACCTTCACTAGCTCTCCAAGCTTCACTTAATTGATCGTACACCGTTTTATCCCATTGGCTAGGGTGTTTAACATCTATCCAAACTACATCTCTATATTCACTATCTACCAAAGCTAAATCTGGTGTTGCAGAACCATCAAATTTTTCTGATTCATTTTCTCTAATAGCAGAAATGGTTCCTAAGAAAAACATACGTTTTCTACCTGCAATATTTTTTATATATGGTCTAAATTCTACAGGTTTATTAACAGACCAATCAACCTCTTTTCTAGACTCTATAACTTTTAATGGCATTGCCGAAACTCCGGCATATCCCTGTTTTTTAGATGCGTGGTCATAATAATAAAATTTATCACTGCCGTCTGCTGGAATAAATACGCTAAAGGTTAAACTGGTGCGCTCATCTCCTACGGGTTCTAATCCAAACCAATGATATAGCCCACTGTAGGCTCCAGTGTCTGTATCAGAAAAATCAAAATCTGTTACAAAAGGTTGCTGGTTTTGGTCGTCTGGTAAATCAGGAATTTTTACTGCTGTTTCCATATTCCACGGTAAAGGGTCACTAAATCCTCCTAAAAATTTTAAAGACTCTGCTTGCAAACGTGACACCTTTTCAGCAAGTGTATTTTGACGTGTTAAAAAGGTGTGATTTTTCATTTCATCTGGACTAATGTAAGTGCCTTTGCCTATTAAAATACGCTCTAAATAATCACTAAAATCATGTTTGCCATTTTCAATTATCATTACACCACCAAATGTTGGATACGGAAAGAAAAAACCTTTCCATTTAATTAGGCTTACCACTTCTACCCATTGTCCATTATCATTTTTCATGTAATACGTATCACTAGGCTCTAAAGTAAATAACTGAAAAATATTAAATCTTTGTACTACAGCATTATAAGTATTTCTGCTAAACTTTAAAGATTCACCTATGGAAAACGTTACTGGAATTCTATTTTCACTAGAAAAACGTGGGAATGGTGTGGTACTAGATACAGCAAAAACCTCTTCGGTATTATCAGTTATACCTTGCCAAACGTATTTTTCTGTTGGTTGAATAGCCATAGTCCATTTATTTTCGTCATCAATTCTAACCAAATGAGGTAATGATACATCTTTGGTTTCGCCAACGCTTTCATTTGCCATAGAAAAAATGTTGCGTAATGGTTGAATACGTTCATTTTGCGTTAATGGTAATTCATTTATTTCAATACGATTTAAGTTATTAAAAACATTATAGGTTTTCATATAATCGTACATTTTAAAATGCCAACCAACAACATATAGAATACCAAAGAAAATTATTAAAGCTCCCAAAACACCTAGCCTGCCACCCATACTAGAGGTTTTTCTAAATTTTCTAAGTCCGAAAAACAACACCAAACCACTTAAAAGAATGATGAAAATAAATTTTCTTAAAAACAGTAATGCTGGTTGGTAATCATCTCTTAAAACAAATAAAATAATGAGTATAACTAACCCTAAAACAATGGTGTTTCGTTTTTGTTTTCGGCCTTTATTCCAATAGTTTTTTAACATAATTATTAATTCTCTCTGTGTTTGTTAACGTATTTTATACTTAGTATCATAGCTATAATCATTAAAATAGGCACTACTGGTCTTAATAAATTCTGCCAATGCCAAAAATTGTTATAGTCTAAATATCAATTTCATTTTAAATATCCTTTATCTTTTAAACGTTCTCTTGCACTTTTTTTAGGTTTTGCAGAAGACTCTTTATTTACATCTTCCTTTAAATCTTCTTCATTATTTGATTTAATATCTTCAATAATATCTTTTCCTTTTTCAATGGTATCTTTAACTATATCTTCTAAAGAATCGCTTTTTTCTTCAATAACTTTACCAGATTTTAACACAAAACTTGCAACATAAGTACCTATTAATGTTCCGGCAGAAATAGATGAAAACGCCGAAATTCCATTATAGCTAGTAAAAATTTCAAAAGGTGATATAAACTGAATGGCTAACCCAACTATCAAAAACAACCCAACAACATAAACCAATCTTGGTAAAAAGGATTGTTTATAAACAAACCCTTTTTTATTACTAGGTTTCATTTGTAACTCTTTACTGTTGAATATTTTGTTAAAAAAACGATATAAAGAATTGCTTTGGGATTCTCTCCAGTAAATGAAAATTCCTAACAAAATTGCCGCTATAAAAATTACTAATTCTAATCCCATATTTTTTTAGTTAAAGGTGAATCGTTACGTTTAAAACTATTGGTCTGCGTTATTTAAACATTGTTACTAATTGTTTCAACCACCCAATCTTTTAAAGATTCATCCCAATTTTTATAATTGTTGTAAAAATCTTCTTTATTGTACCAGTACCAATATAATATATCTTTAGGAGAAATATTTACCAATAATTTCCAGATTAAATCTTGATGTTTTGCTTCTAAAGATGAATGTGGTTTATGCAGCGCATAAAACAGCATAGGGTCTACAATATCGGCTATTTTAAACTCATTACTTGTTTCTAACTTCTCTAAATAGCGTTCTACGCTCATTACTTTTTTTCTAGAATCTATATCTAATTTATTCAAATAGCTTTTAAACAAAATGGGGTTACTTAAAATATCTTTTATGGGGTGTTGTGGGTTCTTTAAATGCAACGCCAATTCATATTTTTTTATACGCTCATAACGCTTTGTTTCTACAACTTTTTCAAGGTTATACTCTATAATAACATGGTCTCTTAACTTAGCTATTAATTCTTTTTGATGAATATGATAAATAAGTACTTCATGGCTAGTATCTTTAATAGCTTCTTTATGCCATTTTTTATCTTCAAATACTACTATTGGAAATATAAAATCTCTTAATACATAAACACCTCCAAAAGCCCTAGTATAAAATGAACTCACCTTAAAATCTATTGCAGGAAGGTTTAAATCTCTTTCTCTTAAATCTCCATATTTCTTAGCTGAATTTAATAATTCTGCATGAATATCTTCATCAATAAAATTATAATTTTTTTTGAATTTTTCTATTAATTGGAGTTGCTCATTTTGCTGATGATATAAATTATTCATTAGATGAAAATTTATATGTATGGTATTGTATTTAAGCACATCTAGGGGTTCATAAAACACATCTATTTTTTGATCAAAATCAATACAAATGGCAGAATCTCTGGTAATATCTTTTATTTTTTCATCATAAATTTTAAAGATGTATTTCATCATTTCCCTATCAAAAGAATGAAAGGGTAAATACACTGGTTTTCCTTTTTGTAGCGGTGTAATAATAATACCATGAGGATTAGCTTCTCCGTTGTTAAGATAATTTAAATCTTGTTTTTCCTCTGCTATTTCTGGGCTCCACCCTATTCCATCAACTAAAAAAGTTTTTAGTTTAGTTGGGGTAAAACCAAGTTTTTCTAAACATTTGTTGTAGCGTTCTACCAATTTCCCGCTTACAGGAATTAATTCGCTTTTGTATAGATTAGCTTTTATTAATTTTTGCATTATTTTACTCTATCAACTTATGAATTATAGCATATTGTAGGAGTACAATGGTTCTGGTATCAACTATTTCTCCGTTATGTAACATACTAACTGCTTTGTTAAAAGGTAGTTCTATTACTTCAATATCTTCATGTTCACTGCCCAATCCGCCACCTTCACTAACTTTCATTTCATCGGTATATTCTCCTATAAAAAAATGCATTTTTTCGGTCATAACTCCCGGTGATGAATATGCTTCATATACCTTTTTAACACTTTTTAAACGGTATCCTGTTTCTTCTTCGGTTTCTCTAATAATACAAGCTTCAGGATTATCTTTATCTAACATTCCTGCTGTAACTTCTATTAAAAAACCATCGTCATTATCATTTAAAAAAGTAGGCATTCTAAACTGTTTGGTTAAAATAACCGTTTTCTTTGTTTTGTTATACAGAAGAATGCCAGCACCATCGCCTCTATCATATACCTCACGCATGGTGTTTACCCAACGTCCATCTTTCATCAAATAATCAAAATTGACTTTATTTAAAATATAATAATTATCTGAAAGAAGGGTTGTTTCTATGTTTTTAATACGTTTTTTAGTCATCTTCAAATGTTTTTCTTGCTTCTTTTTCAATATTTAACTGGTTTACTCTAGCATCAACTTTTCGTTTAAAATCGGTATCAGCAATTGTAGCTACATTGTCTAGGTAGCGTACTACTTCTTGACGACGGATTTCTGAAAAATCAAGCCCCTTCATATTAGCTCT
This sequence comes from Seonamhaeicola sp. S2-3, assembly GCF_001971785.1. Classification (NCBI taxonomy): domain Bacteria; kingdom Pseudomonadati; phylum Bacteroidota; class Flavobacteriia; order Flavobacteriales; family Flavobacteriaceae; genus Seonamhaeicola; species Seonamhaeicola sp. S2-3. Next base: position 3,437,533 of record NZ_CP019389.1, read on the forward strand.
CATTAATTCTTGTAGCATATTGAATTTGGTTTCATAATCTTGTTTAAAGTATATTTCTGGATTTTCAAACCAATCTTTTTCTAAATCAAAATCGGTTAAACGTAATGATACTGCACTTTGAATATTTCTAACATCTCTTGATGAAAAGAACGGAAATTCTTTTTGCATAGATTTATATAAGTTGGCGTAAAACAAATGCTGGTTTGCGTTGAATTTTTTTTCTACGTCATCATAAATTTCATGAACACGTTCTTCTGAAGGTTTTTCAATAGAACTCAATATTTCTCCCATATTTTTAGCCAATCCTTGATCTTGAAGGTATTTGTATTTTTTGGGGTGTTGCATGTTTACAAAGTCTGGCAATGTTTCATCTAGTTTTCGCCACCAAAGGTAATCTTGATCTAAAAAATCATGCTCTGTTCTAGCCCCATCTATTTTAAAACGTCCCTGTACACGAGAAATGACTGCTTTATCTAACATTTCTGGAAGATTTGTAAATAAACCAATAGAACTGTTTCCGTAATTTACTGCATAAGCGCCTTCGGTATATCTTAAAAAGACTCCTATCACCTCTTTTACTCCTGCCGAAACCCCTTGTGCGGTACGTTCTTGTAAATTATTTTCGGCATCATCAATAGGCGCAAAAATTAATTTTGAAGGGTCTTGTAAGGGTTTCATCCATGCAACCATTTTTTCGGCAGAACCACCTTGAAAGGTACTGATTAAAGTATCTGGCATAGGATGAAAGAGAAACGGAATATCTAATGCATCGCAATGTTCTTTAAGACGTGTAGCTATTGCTGCAATAAGCATACTTTTTCCTGTTCCTGGAATACCATAGCCCATAAATACTGGCATAAAACCACCTAATTCTTGAAAAGGATTTTTTTTAGCTGTAAAATCATAACTCAATAACCGTTCTGTTAAACGGCGTGCAAAATGTTTTGCATCTCGGTTTCCTACAATTTGTTCAAACTGAATTTTATTAAACTCTACACTTTTAGCGGCGCCTTGAAATACATTATTCCACCCCGATAATGCAAACTCTGAATTTTCTAATTTATAGGTTCTATCTTCAATGGTTTCTGTGTACTCTAAACTATTTTTTCTGAGTTGAATTTCATCTATTAAAGCTTCAAAATAAACCACTGTAAAGTTGATAACATCTTTATCTGATTTAATAATTTCTGGATGACCTAAATACTTATTGTAATAATATAAACTACAGGAAATACCTTTATTGGGTGATAATATTGATACTTCTGGAATGCCTGCAAATTTTTGTTTCATCACACTTAAATCATCAGAGGCATGTGGTTTTAAATCGTGCAAAATTTTATAAGCCATAGAAAACAACATAAAAGCCGTACCGGTGTGCATTTTGCTTTCAAATTCTCTTTTTCCTTTTGTATCTAAAGCAGATTTGTTTTCATTTAAACTAGATAAACCTGAGGCATCAGAATAACTATCTTTAATCCAAATGCCTAGTGTTATACCTTCTTGAACTGCAAAAAGGGTTTGATTTAAAAAAATTGGAATTGCTACTGAATCTGGTAAAAGTCGTTTTTTTAAAGCTAGTATAGTTTTAGATACAGAGGTGATTTCTGTGGTTCTACTCCCGTTGTTGGCTCGGGATAGATATAATAAAATAGATTCATCTTTACCATTATTATCCCGATTTTTTGCTCTAGAGCTTTGTTCCCATTGGATACTTTTAAGATAAGATGTTGCTTCATCTCGAAGCATATCTAATTCTGCTTGTTTTATAGGAAATGTTGAGTTGTGTTCCATTTTTAGTATTCAGTTTGCAGCCTTCAGTATTCAGTTAAAAACACCTAAAGCATGTGGTTTTACCTAATCTATTTAAATTTATCAGGATTATTCATCATGTAATTAATAAGCTTACCAATTTCTTCACTTTTACTTAATAAATCTCGTTTCTTTGCATTTGAAATATAATTGCAAGCTTCGGCAAAATCAAGCCAAAGTTGGGTTTCAGTATTTTCACTATCAGCATCAGATAATTTACTTTTAAAATGCTTTATATATTGTCTTTTTCTGTAACTTTCTGCTATATTTGAACAAACAGACCTGCTAGAACGTATTATTTGTGATGTTAAAGAAAATGTTTCAGATTTTGGAAACTCTTTAGTTAAATGAAATATTTCCATTGCTAAATCAAATCCTTTTTGAAAAGCTAAAAGTGTTCTAAAACTCATCTACTATTCTCTTTTTTTAATATTCCTTCAACAGCTTCAGCAATGTGTGTTGAATAAAGAGCAATATGCTCTGCTGCACTTAAACTATCTGGTTTTTTTCTATTAACACAGGGCTTATCTTAATTGCAACATTAATAACAAGATCTTTATACTCTTCTGGTGATAATTCTAAACTCATATTAATATTTTATTTTCAAACTTTTAATTAATTTATATTTAGGACTGCCTACTGTATACTGCCTACTGTATACTGCCAACTGTATACTGCCAACTGCTAACTATTTATTAACCAATTGTTCTATCTTTAAACCTGCCATTTCTATGGGTGGTTTAGCTAGATTATTCATTATTTTTGGGGTTTTATTGTATAACAACTGAATGATTCTATGTGGTGCTAATACATAGTTTTGTTTAAAAACGTCATCCCAACGTTGCAATATTTGTTTGTTAAAAAAACTACCTTCTTTAAATTGGCTATTAGATTTTACTTCGTCTATTTTAAATGATAATGCGTAAGACTCTACAGGAATATTTTTTTCAATTATACCTTCTAAAATGGTATGTGTTAGTTCGTTTTCATCTTTTGCAAACATATTGTGTAGAGGTCCTAAATCAATACGTTTTATAAGTTTTGGATGTACTTTTTCTAATTTTCTATCAATGCCATAAGCCATTGTATCTAAATTCATTTTTCTATCGGCTGAATGTTTTAAAACCTCATATATTTCATCTTTATAATCGTTTATTCTATTCCCATCATAATTGAAATACATAAAACATACAAATGGGCGGTTATTGGCTACATCATAAAAACTCCAACTTGTTAGTAAATCTGCATTAGAGCCTTTTGGTGCATTAATGATTTTACCTTGCACAAAGCGGTTAAATATATACTGTTTATTAACTGATGAATAGTAAACAATAGATGCTGCTTTAAATAGTTTACTGCGTTTAATAGGTTCTTTTTTTCGCATTAAAGTATCTAGAAACTCTTCTTGTAGAACGCTTATTGGGGTTAGTTTGTCTAAATAATCATCGCGTAATTCTAAATCGTTAAACAGGTATCTGAATTCTAAATAATTAGGAAAACCAGACTCTGTTAAATCTACCTTCATATTGTCTTCTTGGTCATACATGTATTTAACTCGCATAGCTTCAATGGAATACAACAATAAATCGCAATATTGCTTAAACATATTGAGTTCCTGATTATTAACAAGTTTATTACGCTGTACAGCCACAATAAGTTCTTTAAATACAAAATCTACCATTTTATGGTAAAATATGTAATGTTCTTTAGAGTCTAAGGTTGCAGAGTCTAAGGGTGTTGTAATGTGATTAATTGACATTTTTTAATATTGAGTGTACAAGTAAGCAGAAAATACATTTTGTTTTTGCTTTTGTTAGCAAGTAAGTGCGTTAAGGATTGTAGTGGAAAGCCCACAGCGTAGCGAGGACTTGCAACGGAAAGCCTGACCCCGCCCTAAGGCGGGGTAACGCCCTGTGTGTTTTAAGACAATAAATCGTCTTCTGTTGCTTCTGGTTTTGGTTTACCTTTTGGAGCATTATCTCCTTTTGGTTTATTTGCATCTGCTTTATAGTATTCTTCAAAAATTTCTTTCATATCAATACCGTAGCGTTCTGCAAAATTCTTTTGAATATCTATATCTTTTTCTCTAATTTCTTGTAAAGCTTCGGCATAACTGCTGTAAACGCCTTGCATAACTTTTTCATGAACAGGTATATTATCCATCATATCTTGACGTGCTTTGGCGCTTGCTGTATGCATTGCCGCTAGGGTTTCTCCAATATGCTCATCGGTTTTTACCCCTAAATGTTCTAGGATAGCTGCAAATTCTTGATCTGTACGAGCTTTTAAGGCTACTACGTAACCATCATAATACTTTAAGCGTTCTTCGGTATCACTTTTTAATTTAGCGCGGTGTGTTTGTAAATTGCTTCGTAAAGAGGTAAGTACCTTGATTGTTAAATTATGCTTGTGTACAAAACTGTCTTTACTTGCAGCCAATGTGGTATAAGCGTTTTTAAGTCCTTCTAATTCTTCTACCTTTTGTTCTAATTGTGTTACTCTACCAATGGCTTGTGCGTATTCTGCAGACTGTTTATCTGCAATATCTTCTAATTCTTGTCTGGCTTGTTTTAATAAGGCATAATGCTCTTCTAATTTTGTCTCTACTTCTTTCTTTTTTTCTAGTGCTTTTGTATGGTTTTTGGTAGCTTCTACAATAGCATCTTGAAGTTTATCTTCAACTTCTTTAATTTCTAGTTCTCTATTTTTTAAGCGAGTTACTGCTGCTTGACTTTTATAGGAAAGCTCACTTAAAAGTGTTTGAACATCTGCATTTTCAATACGCGCCTGAAACATTGCTTTGGCTTTATTATCGGCGGCAGCTCTTACTTTTTCTGCTTCTTTTAATTCTTCTTGTGCTTTTCTTATTTTACTCTTACGCCCCCAAAGGTTATTCCACCAAGTGTCTGGTTTAGCTTCTGCATCTTCAAGTTCAACTCTTGCACGTTCTAAAGCTTTTTGAGCGTCATCAATTACTTTCTGCTCTGTAGCGTTTAAAGAAGAGAATTTTTCAAATAAAATACCTACTTCGTCTTGATAATCTGTTAAATCTTTTATGGCATCTAAAAGGGTTGTTCTATCCTTTTCTGCCATATGAACCACATCATCTAAGGTAGCGTTTAATATTTTTTGGCGGACTTCAGGGTCATCTTCCTGCGCTAATTTAGATTTCATAGTGTCAATGGCTTTCCCCCAATTGACATCTACTTTTTCGGTTTTTTCGTTAGAATTGGTTTCTAATAAGTCAAAATCATCAGACATAGTAAGGTTTGTGTTTAAGTTGAACAATTTTATGGGTAAGCAATTTCGTTAAAAAAGATGACTTTTAAAATTTAAATTACTCAAATAATTGGTATATAATATCATTAAATTGTTACAAGTACATCATGTTTTCGATGAAATGCACGCTATAATTGTAAGACTTTTTATTAAAAAAAAGTAATCTAAACCCTTTGTATTGTAAGAAATCAGGCAAAAAACAAGACACTCTTATTAACAAATTTTGTTCATATTCTTTTCATTATTAGTTGTTTAGTGCTTGAATTTATTGTTATATTTGAAATGCTATTAACAAAATTCTACCAAACTCATGTCACTTAACCTTACTTCATACTCTCTTCTTATTGCTGAGTATACCATACTTACTGTTTTAGTTATTGTAGTGATATTTTTTTCACTTCTTTTAATTTTAGGTATAAGAAAATCATATAAGTTAAAAAAGGAAAATGAACGACTTGATAAAATAAGTAAAGAGATTGCACGTAAAAAAATTGAAGAATACAAAGACTTTACTGGAGGACATATGTACCAATAACAGGTATTATAAAAAATAAGCCTACTAAAAGTAGACTTATTTACTGATTTATCTTACTAGTTTTTTGTACTTTATTCGTTTTGGAATCAAATCTCCACCAAGACGTTTCTTTTTGTTTTCTTCGTAATCTGAAAAGCTACCTTCAAAGAAATATACTTGCGAGTCTCCTTCAAAAGCCAAAATATGCGTACAGATACGATCTAAAAACCATCTGTCGTGACTAATAACTACAGCACACCCAGCAAAGTTTTCTAAACCTTCCTCTAACGCTCGTAATGTATTAACATCTAAATCGTTAGTTGGCTCATCTAAAAGTAACACATTACCTTCTTCTTTTAAAGTCATGGCCAAATGCAAACGGTTTCGTTCACCACCTGAAAGCAATTTTACTTTTTTGTTTTGCTCACTGCCAGAGAAATTAAATCTACTTAAATAAGCTCGAGAGTTGACTTGCTTACCTCCCATCATAACCAACTCTTGTTCATCACTAAAGTTTTGCCAGATGGTTTTCTCTGGGTCTATATTTGAATGACCTTGGTCTACATAAGCTATTTTAGCAGTATCGCCAACTTTAAATTCGCCTTTATCTGGTGTTTCTTCACCCATTATCATTCTGAAAATGGTAGTTTTACCTGCTCCATTGGGTCCGATAACCCCTACAATTCCTGCTTGTGGTAATTTAAAATTTAAATCTTCATAAAGCAACTTATCATCATAACCTTTACTCACACCAACAGCTTCAATAACATTGGTTCCTAAACGTGGGCCATTAGGAATATAGATTTCTAGTTTTTCATCAAGTTGTTTTTGATCTTGACTCAACAGCCTATCATAATTCTTTAAACGTGCTTTTTGCTTAGTTTGACGCCCTTTAGCTCCTTGTCTAACCCATTCTAACTCTCGTTCTAAGGTTTTTTGACGTTTAGAAGCAGCTTTTCCTTCTTGAGCCATTCGTTTAGACTTTTGGTCTAGCCAAGAAGAGTAATTTCCTTTCCAAGGAATACCCTCTCCTCTGTCTAGCTCTAAAATCCAACCAGCAACATTATCTAAGAAATATCTATCGTGAGTTACCGCAATTACAGTTCCTTTATATTGCGCCAAATGGTGCTCTAGCCAATGTACCGATTCGGCATCTAAATGGTTGGTAGGCTCATCTAAAAGTAGTACATCTGGTTCTTGAAGTAATAATCTACATAAGGCTACTCTACGACGCTCTCCTCCCGATAAAACGCCTATTTTTTTATCGCCATCAGGCGTTCTTAAGGCATCCATGGCTATTTCTAGTTTGGTATCTAATTCCCAAGCATTGGCTGCATCAATTTGATCTTGCAATTCTGCTTGGCGGTTCATTAGTTTTTCCATTTTATCAGGATCACTATATACCTCTTCTAAACCAAACTGATCGTTTATTTTATTATATTCTTCTAGAATTGCTACGGTTTCGGCTGCACCTTCGCGCACCACTTCCATAACAGTTTTTTCATCATCTAATTGAGGTTCTTGCTCTAAATACCCTACTGAATATCCTGGTGAAAAAACTACGTCTCCTTGATAGTTTTTATCTACACCAGCAATAATTTTTAACAAGGTAGATTTACCAGACCCATTTAAACCTAGAATACCAATTTTGGCACCATAAAAGAAACTTAAATATATGTTTTTTAAAACGGGGGTGTTAGCACTTTGAAATGTTTTGGTAACACCCGACATTGAAAAGATTACTTTTTTATCGTCACTCACTATTTGAAAGTTTATCAGATTAGAAAATATAGATGTTTTTAGGTGATTTTACACCCTACCTTTTAAGGCATTAAACACCCAAGCAATTGCAAAAAAACCAAATCCTACAGAGGCAAAGCCCCATCCAGCTATTTCATCATATCTAAAAGCTCCTAAAGCTATTAAACCTACACCTACAAAAATCATAATCCATGTAGCCCAAGCCAACACTGTGTTTTTATTCATTGACATAATTTATATAAAATCTTTTAATTTAATTCTAAAAACAAATATCGTACTTTTTAAACAAAAAAAGCATTCAAATTTTGAATGCTTTCCATAATACTTGCTTTTAAGTTATAACGAAACCATAGGAATTTCAATAAATAGCAGCTCAGTTTCTTCTTGAGTTTTAATAATAACATTTTGAGTTTCTGAAATTCCAATGGCATCTCTAGTTTCTAAAAAATCATTATTTATAGTTATTTTACCTGAAATATTCATGATATAAACTCCATGATCTTCACTTTTCAAATTATAGGTAAATGTTTCACCTGCTTTTAAATCAATACGAGATATTTTGGCATCTTGATTAATTTTTAAACTCGTTTCATCTGCATCATTAAAAGAGGTTACTAAGGTTTGTAGTTTACCTTTTCTGTCTTCAGCCTTAAATTCTTTTTGGTCATATCTTGGTGATACACCTTGCTTTTCTGGGATAATCCAAATTTGAAATAAATTTAAGTTTTCATCAACAGAGCCATTAATTTCAGAATGTTGCACTCCTGTACCAGCACTCATAACTTGCACTTCGCCTGGAACTACAGGAATCCATTCACCTCCCATATTATCGCGATGTTTTAAAACACCTTTTAAGGGAATTGTAATAATTTCCATATTTTCATGCGGATGCGTACCAAAACCCATTTTTGGTGCAATAACATCATCATTTAAAACACGTAAAGCCCCAAAGTGAAGGCGTTCTGGGTTAAACCAACCTGCAAAACTAAATGAATGGTTGGCTTGTAACCAACCATGATTTGCAAATCCTCTTGTATTGGCTTTGTGTATTATAGTTTTCATTTTTAATCCTTTCTGGGTTTACCCCATTAATTATCTTATTTTATCTAAAAGATTACTTAATTGAATGGCTTCTTCTTCGGTTAGGTTTTCTAATAAATCTTCTTTAAAATCTTTGTCAATATCTTTTAACAATTGCAATCCTTCTTTAGTTATTTCAATATGTACTACGCGTCTGTCTTCAGGACACGGTAGCCTATCAATTAATTTTTTAGCACATAATTTATCCATTAATCGTGTTGCGTTTGGAGCTCTTTCAATCATGCGTTCTTTAATAGTTTGAACTTTTAAAGGTTTTCCTGCTCCTCTTAAAATACGTAGGATATTAAACTGCTGTGGCGAAATACCAAAGGGTTTAAAAAACTCATTTTGATGGCTGTTAATCCAGTTTGCCGTATAAATAATGTTTATTAAAGCCTTAACTTTATTATTTACAAATTTTGATTGAATGTCTTTTGATATATCGCCCATTACTTAATGTTTAAAGTGCTTTTTGAAATTCTTTAACTTGACTAATCAAACTAGTTTTTAAAGCTTCTGTTATAATTTCTCCATCTTTAAAATTATCATTAAAAGAAGGTAAACTAAATTGGGCTACAATATTTCCTCCGTTAAAAGGAAATCTGTCTTTTGCAATCTCTAAAACCGAAGCGCCTCCTCTTGCTCCTGGAGAGGTAGCCATAAGCAACATAGGCTTGTCTAACCAAAGTTTACCGTTAATTCTAGACATCCAATCAAACAAATTTTTAAAAACAGTAGTGTAAGCACCATTATGTTCTGCTAAGGATAAAACAATACCATCAGAACTTTGGATTTGTTCAAAAAATTTATGAGCATCATCAGGGATACCTTTCTGGTTTTCTAAATCTATGCCGTAAAGTGGTAAATTATAATCGTTTAAATCTAAAACCGTTACTTCTACCCCTTCTACTAAATTTGCTGCATAAACCGCTAATTGCTTATTAATTGATGTTTTACTACTACTACCTGCAAAGGCTATAATTTTTTTCATTTTATTTAAATTTTATTCTACAAATATATCACTTAAAATATTATATTCCAAGGAATATATTTCCATGATATATAATTTATGATTTTATTAAGAATTATGCTTCTGTTTTAAAAGAAATAACTTCTTTTGTACTTTAGCATTAAAGATGAACTAAATGGATATCAACTTCAATATAAACGAAGATTACAATAAACTTTTACTTTCAGAATTAAATAAACGACTTATTAAAGTAAAACTTGGTGGTGGTAAATCTAGAATTGAAAAGCACCACTCTAAGGGCAAATTAACAGCTAGAGAACGTATAGATTATTTATTAGATAACAAGTCGAAATCTGTTGAAATTGCTGCTTTTGCAGGTGAAGGCATGTATGAAGAACACGGAGGATGTCCGTCTGGAGGCGTTGTAGTTAAAATAGGCTACATAAAAGGAAAGCAATGTGTTGTAGTTGCTAATGATGCTACAGTAAAAGCAGGTGCTTGGTTTCCTATAACAGGGAAAAAGAATTTAAGAGCACAAGAGATTGCTATTGAAAATAAATTGCCTATCATTTATTTAGTTGATTCTGCAGGTGTTTATCTGCCCATGCAAGATGAAATTTTCCCAGATAAAGAACATTTTGGGCGTATTTTTAGAAACAATGCCATTATGAGTAGTATGGGTATCACTCAAATTGCAGCTGTAATGGGTAGTTGTGTTGCTGGTGGAGCTTACTTACCTATTATGAGTGACGAAGCTTTAATTGTAGACAAAACAGGTAGTATATTTTTAGCAGGCAGTTATCTTGTTAAAGCGGCTATTGGTGAAACCATTGATAACGAAACTCTTGGAGGCGCCACAACACATTGTGAAATTAGTGGTGTTACCGATTATAAAGCAAAAGATGATAAAGATGCTTTAGATACCATAAAAAGTATAATTGATAAAATTGGCGATTATGATAAGGCTGGATTTAACCGCATTAAGCCTGAAAAACCCTTAGAAAATCCTGAAGATATTTACGGCATTTTACCTAAAAGTAGAACCGATCAATACGATATGTATGAAATTATAAAACGATTGGTTGATAATTCTGAATTTGATGAATACAAAGCTGGCTACGGAAAAACCATTATTACCGCTTATGCTAGAATTGATGGATGGGCTGTTGGTATTGTTGCCAACCAACGTAAATTGGTAAAAACCCAAAAAGGAGAAATGCAATTTGGAGGTGTGATTTATAATGACAGTGCCGATAAAGCAACCCGATTTATAGCCAATTGCAATCAAAAGAAAATACCGCTTCTTTTTTTACAAGACGTTACCGGATTTATGGTTGGCAGTAAAAGTGAACATGGGGGTATTATAAAAGATGGTGCTAAAATGGTTAATGCTGTTAGCAATTCCGTTGTACCAAAATTTACAGTAATTGTAGGTAATAGCTATGGTGCAGGCAATTATGCTATGTGCGGAAAAGCCTATGACCCTAGATTAATTGTATCATGGCCAAGTGCAGAACTTGCTGTAATGAGTGGTAATTCTGCTGCTAAAGTTTTGCTTCAAATAGAGAAAGCCTCATTAGAAAAACAAGGTGAAAAATTCACCAAGGAAAAAGAAGATGCGCTTTACAAAAAAATTAAAGACAGATATGATAATCAAGTGTCGCCGTATTACGCTGCTGCCAGAATTTGGACAGATGCTATTATAGACCCTTTAGATACTAGAAAATGGATTAGTATGGGCATTGAAGCTGCAAACCACGCTCCTATTGAAAAGAAATTTAATTTGGGGGTTTTGCAGGTTTAAAACAAAAAAAGCATAACCTATCCTATGCTTTTATAAAATTTTATGCGCAAATACATTAAAAAAAATAACTACAAAAAAAAGTGCAACTTAAAATTAAGTTGCACTTTTTAATTTAACAATTTGTTGTTTATTACTTCACTTCTTCAAAGTCTACGTCTTCTACATCGCTTCCTTCGTTAGCATTACCAGCATTACCTCCTGCATTAGCATCTGGTCCTGGTTGAGCACCACCTGCTTGTTGCGCTTCGGCTTGAGCTTTGTACATTTCTTCAGAAGCAACTTTCCAAGCTTCGTTAATTTTCTCTAAAGCAGGCTCTATAGTAGCTATATCTTTAGTTTCATAAGCTTTTTTCAATTCTTCTAAAGCTTCTTGAATTGGTTTTTTCTTATCATCAGATAATTTATCACCAAATTCTTCTAATTGTTTTTCCGTTTGGAAAATCATAGAATCTGCTTCGTTTAATTTTTTAGCAGTTTCAGCCGCTTTTTTATCCGCTTCAGCATTAGCTTCAGCATCAGCTTTCATTTTTTGAATTTCTTCTTCAGTTAATCCAGAAGACGCTTCAATTCTAATATCTTGTTTTTTACCAGTCGCTTTATCTTCAGCAGACACTTTAATAATACCGTTGGCATCAATGTCAAATGTTACTTCAATTTGAGGTACGCCTCTTTTTGCTGGTGGAATACCATCTAAATGGAAGCGTCCTATTGTTTTGTTGTCTGCAGCCATTGGTCTTTCACCTTGTAACACATGAATTTCCACTGAAGGCTGATTATCAGCAGCTGTAGAGAATATTTGTGATTTCTTAGTAGGAATGGTTGTATTTGCTTCAATTAATTTAGTAAATACATTACCCATAGTTTCTATACCAAGAGATAACGGTGTTACATCTAAAAGTAATACATCCTTAACATCACCAGTTAAAACACCACCTTGAATACCAGCACCTAATGAAACCACTTCGTCTGGGTTTACACCTTTACTTGGTGCTTTTCCAAAGAATTTTTCAACAGCTTCTTGTACCGCAGGAATACGTGTAGAACCACCTACTAAAATAACCTCGTCAATATCGGATTTTGACAATCCTGCAGCTTTAAGAGCAGACTCACATGGTGCTATGGTACGTTTTACTAAGTCGTCTATTAATTGTTCAAATTTAGAACGTGTTAAAGTACGTACTAAGTGTTTTGGACCACTTGCAGTAGCCGTTATATAAGGTAAGTTAATTTCTGTTTGAGCAGATGATGACAACTCAATCTTAGCTTTTTCGGCAGCTTCTTTTAAACGTTGAAGTGACATTGGGTCTTCTCTAAGATCCATACCCTCATCATTTTTAAACTCATCAGCTAACCAATTAATAATTTTTTCATCTACATCATCACCACCTAAATGTGTATCTCCATCGGTAGATAATACTTCAAATACGCCATCTCCTAATTCTAATATAGAAACGTCATGTGTACCTCCACCAAAGTCAAAAACCACTATTTTTTGGTCTTGTCCTTTTTTATCTAAACCGTAAGCTAAAGCTGCTGCTGTAGGCTCGTTAATAATACGCTCAACTTTTAACCCAGCAATTTCACCAGCTTCTTTTGTAGCTTGACGCTGAGCGTCGTTAAAGTAAGCTGGTACTGTAATTACAGCTCTACTAACGTCTGCACCTAAATAATCTTCGGCCGTTTTCTTCATTTTTTGAAGAATCATAGCCGATAATTCTTGTGGTGTATATAATCTACCGTCAATATCAACTCTTGGTGTATCATTATCACCCTTAACAACTTTATATGGTACACGTTCTGCTTCACTACTAGACTCAGAATATTTATTACCCATAAAACGTTTTATTGAATAAACTGTTTTTTTAGGGTTTGTTACCGCTTGTCTTTTTGCAGGATCACCAACTTTAATCTCACCACCCTCAACAAAGGCAATTACCGATGGTGTGGTACGTTTACCCTCTGCATTTGGGATTACTACAGGATCATTACCTTCCATTACAGAAACGCAAGAGTTGGTTGTTCCTAAATCTATTCCAATAATTTTACTCATAATATGTTATACTTTATTGTGTTGAATTTGAATGTTCATTTTTAAACTCGTTTACTAAATGTCAATGATTATGCCATTACAAAAATGCTGACACAGTGTCATATTTTTGTTAATTTACAGTCATAAGCAAAATAAATAGTGGCACATTAAAAGTTATAATAATTATGGCGCTCCCCACCAGATCGGGCTTTACTCAATTATTAAATTTCAAATTAATGAATTCGTGAATATGAATATTTTACTACTCGCTCCTTTCTAATGTCGGGGAACTCAAACATACCGTTCAATCCCTAGCGCACTTGCTAGCAACAACAACACCTATTATTATGCTTAAACTTTACACCTTACACTTTTGTGAGCATAAAAAAACAATCTATATTTGTTTTAACTATAACGTTGTAGTAAATGGAATGTATCTCGGTTTTCGATATGCTAAAAATTGGCATTGGTCCTTCTAGTTCCCATACACTAGGTCCATGGCGCGCAGCAGAAGAATTTATAAAAGAATTAAAAAGCTCCAATAACTTTGAACACATTCACCATGTTTCTGTTAACCTATACGGCTCCCTTTCTTTAACAGGAAAAGGACACGCAACCAATTATGCAGTGGTTTTAGGTTTACTTGGAGCAAACCCTGAAACTATTCCGGTTGAACATATTCCTAAAAAAATAGAAACGGTTAAATCATCAAAGAAATTACATCTTAATGGTGAAATTTTAATCGATTTCAATTTTGAAAAAGATATCAAATTCAAAAAAACATTTTTACCCTTTCATGCCAACGGTATAAAATTTACAGCACAAACAAAATCTAAAAAAATAACATCAACCTTTTATTCTATTGGTGGCGGATTTGTAATTAAGGAAGATAGTAATAACACCAAAAAGAATTTTGAAATTAAATGCGCTTTCCCCTATCCTATTGAAAAAGGCACAGAGCTTTTAGAGTTTTGCAAAACACTTAATAAATCTGTTTCTGAAGTTGTTTTAGAAAACGAAAAATCCATTAGAAATGAAGATGACATTAATAAAGAACTAAAACGCATTTGGGATGTTATGTTAGAGTGCATATACACTGGTTGTCATACCGAAGGCATATTACCTGGTGGATTGAACGTAAGAAGGCGTGCCTTTGATATGCACCAAAAGTTAATTGGTAATAAACCATACACCAACCCTGTAGAATGGATTTATAGTATTAGAGACACCGAGGTTAAATTTCGTCAAATTATAAAATGGGTTAGCTGTTTTGCGCTTGCTGTAAATGAAGTTAATGCTGCTTTAGGACGTGTAGTTACAGCACCAACAAATGGTAGTGCAGGCGTAATTCCTGCAGTTTTAATGTACTATTTAGTTATTGAAAATCATGATGGTAATTTTGAAGATATTAAACAATTTTTACTAGTAGCCGGAGAAATTGGTAGCATTTTTAAAAAAGGAGCCACTATTAGTGCTGCTATGGGGGGCTGTCAAGCAGAAATTGGAGTATCTTCTGCTATGGCTGCGGCAGCTCTTTGTGAACTTTTAGGCGGTACACCCGAACAAGTGTTAATTGCTGCTGAAATAGCTATGGAACATCACCTAGGATTAACCTGCGATCCCATTGGTGGTTTAGTACAAATACCATGTATTGAACGCAATGCCATGGGGGCAATAAAAGCCATAAATGCAGCTGAATTAGCCCTAGACACAACTCCCGAAAATACCAAAGTACCACTTGATAAAGTAGTAAATACGATGTGGGAAACCGCAAAAGATATGAATACCAAATACAAAGAAACTAGCGAAGGTGGTTTAGCGGTTGGTGTTCACTTAACAGATTGTTAGTTTTTATTTTAACTACCTCTAGTTAAAAACTGTAATTAGTCACTTAAACTAAAATATTAGACATTTATAAAATATTATTGTTAGGTTTTATTTATATTTTTATTTTGAGCATTATATCATTATCGTGCTATGATAGATAAATGTCATCAAATAATTTTTTGGTTTAAAAATATTATTAAAAAAATCAAACCTGG
The DNA here is from genome assembly GCF_001971785.1 of Seonamhaeicola sp. S2-3. NCBI lineage: Bacteria > Pseudomonadati > Bacteroidota > Flavobacteriia > Flavobacteriales > Flavobacteriaceae > Seonamhaeicola > Seonamhaeicola sp. S2-3. The sequence goes on from NZ_CP019389.1 coordinate 3,452,821, forward strand.
AAAAACTGCAATAAAAGGAGCTTCTCTAAGTTTATTAATTGTTACATTCTTTTTTTGGATACTATATTGCTCTCTAATATACATCAATCTTAAGGATTTTTGGATAATAATACTTTGCTTAGTTTTTGCTTTGTTAATCATTGTATTTGGATATTTCATTAAATGGAGTATTATATTTTTAGTTCGCATACCTAAAATATTAATCATAGCGATTTCAATAGCGCCCCCCTTAATATACATAATGACATCTGATGGGTTATTAACAACGTTTATTGTTATTATATTATCATTATGCGGAGCTAGTATATTAGTTTTAAAAAAAGGGTTTAAAAATTTATCTATCACACATAAAATACTCACTGTATTAGTCGCTTCTTTAGGATTTGTTGGGTTAAGCGGTGTTATTTTTCTATATAATAAAAATGTTTTTAATGTTACTCCTATAGCAAACGCAGCGCTATTATCTGAATCACAAATTCAGCAATTAGACTTTATTTCCCCTTTAGAAAAAGGTCCTTATAAAGTGAAGTATTTAACTTATGGTAGTGGAACCGATCTTCATAGACCAGAATATGCTACAAAAGTTGATTTTATAACTAATCCGGTAAATGGTAGGTTCCTTAACGATCAGAGCGGATTTAGAGGTTGGTGGCGTAAGAAATATTGGGGGTTTAACTCAAAATCTTTACCTTTAAATGCAAGAGTTTATTTTCCAGAAGGAGAAGGTCCATTTCCTTTAGTTTTAATTGTTCATGGCGATCATAGCATGCAAGATTATTCCGATGATGGATATGGTTATTTAGGTGAATTGTTAGCTTCTAAAGGGATAATAATGGCCTCGGTTGATGAAAATTTTCTTAACAAATCGTGGTCTAATTTCTTCAAAGGCTTAAACAAGGAAAATCATACAAGAGGTTGGTTATTATTAGAGCACTTAAAAACTTGGCACGAATGGAATAAACAGAAAGACCATGTATTCTATAAAAAAATTGATACAACAAATTTGGCATTAATAGGACATTCTAAGGGAGGTGAAGCAGTAGTATACGCCTCAGTATTCAATAAATTACCTTTTTATCCTGATGATGCTTCAATAAAATTTAATTACAACTACAGTATTAAGTCAGTTGTTGCAATTGCTCCTGTAGACGGGCAAAATAAACTGGGTGGTAGTAATCCAGTGCTTGAAGATGTAAATTATCTCGTGTTACATGGCTCACATGACGGAGATGTGAGTTCCTTCATGGGGTCTCAACAATATGAAAGAATCGTTTTTAATGATAGTCTATATCATTTTAAATCTGGAGTTTATATTTATGGAGCTAATCACGGACAGTTTAATTCTAGTTGGGGTAGCAATGATACTTTTAACCCTTTTACTGGGTTACTTAACCAAAAACAGCTTATTAGTGAAGAAGATCAGAAAAAAATCACTAAAACTTACATTAGCTCATTTCTTGATATCACATTAAATAATAAAAAAGAATATCTACCCTTGTTTATTGATGCTAGAAAAGGTAAAAACTGGCTACCTAAAACAATTTATTTAAATCAATTTGAAGATTCAAGTTTTGAGGCTATTGCTAATTTTGACGAAGATTTTAATCTTCAAACCGTTTCTAAAAAGGGAGGGAAAATTGAGACAAAAAATTTATCCTTGTGGAAAGAGCAAGAAATACAACTTAAATGGCGAAAAAAAGGCAGTAGATCTCTTTTCCTTGAATGGAAATACAACCATAAAGATAAAAGCAAATCAATTAAATCTATGCCTGAATCGTTAATTGCTAGCTATACAATCAATATACCTCCTACTCCTTTAGACTCTACATTATCATTTGTGTTTTCAATGTCTGAGTATAAAGAAAATAATAATCCTAATCAAAAACCTATAGACTTTACTATCCTATTAAGTGACACATTTGGAAATGAAATCACATTTCCGTTAAGTAAATTTTCTCTTTTGCAAAAAAAAATAAAAGCGGTCATTAAAAAGTCAGAGTTCATTAAAGGTATTAAGCAATCTGAAATGGTATTTCAAACGTTTTATTTTCCTTTAAAAGATTTCCAAAAAAACAATCCAAACTTTGATTTCTCTAATACAAATAAAATAAGTTTCATTTTTAATATAAATAAAACAGGTTCAGTAGCCATTGATAATATTGGGTTTATGAAAAGTTTAAATTAAAAAGAGATGTTTTTTACCTTTTAGTTCTTTTTTGGAACATAAAAACATTCTATTTTTATTTTAACTATAATATTGTTGTAAATACTTTGATTATAAAAGCCATAAATGCAGCTGAATTAGCCTTAGACACAACTCCCGAAAACACCAAAGTACCGCTTGATAAAGTAGTAAATACCATGTGGGAAACCGCAAAAGATATGAATACCAAATACAAAGAAACTAGCGAAGGTGGTTTAGCGGTTGGTGTTCACTTAATAGATTGCTAAAAAACACATATTCTACAAGATATTATGTTGAAGAATCATTTGTTTTTGTATAAAATTTAGCATAAAAAAAGCGACTATAACAGTCGCTTTTTTTAAAAGATTATCGAAGCGTTTTATACTACTTCAACGTTTATGGCATTTAAGCCTTTTCTACCTTGTTCAGTGTTATATTGAACTTTATCATTTTCTCTAATTTCATCTATTAAACCAGATGAATGTACAAAAATATCTTCGCTTGAATCGGCTGGTGTAATAAAACCAAATCCTTTTAAATTGTTAAAAAACTTTACTGTTCCTTCTTTCATAATTATTATATTTATTTATTATTTTATTGTTTTTGTGTAATTAATTTACAAATGTGTAGGCCATTCCTGTGGTTTCTGCTCGTCCTGTCCTTCCTATTCTATGTATATAACTATCCATACTTTGGGGTAATTGATAATTAATAACATGCGTTACGCCTTTTATATCAATTCCGCGAGCAGCTACATCTGTTGCTACCAGTATTTTTGTTTTACCAGACTTAAATTGCGCAATGGCTTTTGTTCTATAATTTTGAGATTTATTGCCATGAATGACATCAGATTTTAAACCCGACTTAATAAGTTGTTTACTTAGCTTGTTTACAGCTCTTTTAGTTTCTGCAAATAGCAGCACTTTTTCAAAAGAAGGTTCATTAACAAGGTTAAATAATACATCAAATTTATTTTCATTGCTTCCTACTTTAATAATATCCTGCTCTACATTATCACTTGACTTAGTACCGTTAGATACAGCCACGTGTATAGGGTTATGCACAATTTGATTAATGAGTTTTTCTTGAGAAGAGTTTACCGTAGCACTAAATAACATAGTTTGCTTTCGGCTATGCATACCTGAAACTAGTTTTTGAATATCTTTAATAAACCCCATGTCTAACATACGGTCAAATTCATCTAAAACAAGTGTAGATATATTATTAATTCTCAATGCTTTTCTATCTATTAAGTCGTTTAATCGTCCTGGGGTTCCCACAACTAATTTCAAATTTTGCTTGGTTTTTACTATGTCTTTTTCAACATTAGTACCTCCTATAAAGCATGCAGATTGAAACCTTAAATCTTTTGTTAATGATTTAAATTCCTCAAAAACCTGTTGCGCAAGTTCTCTTGTAGGAACTACTACCAATCCAGTAATTTCATTATTTTCTAACATTTGTTGAACCATAGGAATAAGAAACGCACCTGTTTTACCAGTACCCGTTGCAGCTATTCCTATTAGGTTATTTCCTTGTAATAAATCATCTATAGATTTATCTTGAATTTCTGTTGTAGTAGAATATCCCTTATCTGAAATATTCTTACTTAATTGTTGATGCAATTCTATTTCTGCAAAATCTCGCGTTATAACTTGAGGTTTTTCAATAGTTTGTGTTGCTTTTTTAACCAGTAACTCTGGATTCAATCTAGAGACAGGTCGTTTACCAGATGATCTTTTCTGGTTTCTATTTTTATTATAATTCATTTGTTTTTTTTATTTATTAAGAATTGCTTTGTATGGGTTGCAACTCCATGCGCCCCAAATCTCGGAGCATTTTAAAGTGTTTGATAACAGCGGTTAAAAAAGAACCACTGGAATGATACGGAAGCCCAAACTCTTCGGCCGTCTGTTTTACTATTGGGGATATTTTTCTATAATGTATATGTGATATATACGGAAATAAATGATGTTCTATTTGATGTGTTAACCCTCCTACAAACCATGACAATACAGGACTTTTACTTCCAAAATTACACGTGGTTTCTAATTGATGTGCTAAACGTTCAGATTCCATATTTCCATGTTCATCAGGAAGCGGAAAAGCTGCTTCTGGCGATACATGTGCCGTTTGGAATATTAATGAAATGGTTAACCCTGTTACAAAATGCATGGCTAAAAAAGCCAATATTACAATCCAAGGTGCAAATGATGTAAAAATCAAAGGGAGTACAAGAGCATAAGAATAATAAAGCGCTTTCCAAGCCACAATTTTAAGCACACCGTTGATATAAGTCTTTCGGTCTTTGACCAATCCCATTTTATAATACTTTCTATAGCTAATAAAATCTTTTGAGGTAACCCATGAAATGGTTGATAAACCGTAGAAAAACCAAGCGTAAAGATGCTGAAATTTATGAAGTTTGTTTTTAGGTGCATGAGGTGAAAACCTAAGGAAAAACGGTGCATTGATATCATCATCATGGTCTTCAATGTTTGTAAAACTATGGTGCAATACATTGTGCTGTAATCGCCATACTTTATCATTGGCACCAATTAAATTAATAGTATACCCCATTATTTTATTAATGGTTTTGTTTTTTGAATAAGAGCCATGAATGGCATCGTGCATAACGCCCATACCAATACCTGCCATACCTAATCCGCTTAGGATAAACAATCCAAATAACAATGGAATACTACTTATGGGTAAGAAAATAATGGCCGCCAAAGGCGTAAAGAACATCAACAGCATTACAATGGTTTTAAAAACCATACGTTTATTGCCATATCTACTTTTGTTGTTGCTTTTGAAATATTCAGAAACACGAAACTTCAATGTTTTAGAAAAATCAGAGCTTACTGATCTTGGGAATGTTAATTTTTTAATAATAAAAGAATTTGTTAAACAATATGTACTTCAAAACAGGAAAAAAACGTGAAGTAAAATCTAAATGGAAATGCTTAACGAAGAACTACTTTAAGTAGGGTATTTTAACTATTTTTAGAGCTAGTATAAAACTAACCGGTTGCAAATATAAGAAACCTTATTAAGATAACCTAATTTTTAATAAACATTAAATTAAATGGGTACAACGTTTTCATAAAACCTACTCAAATTTAATGACATATAGAGGTTTATCATTTAACATTAACTAAAATTGGTTTTTTTTACAAAAAAGGATAAGCATTAAACAAAAAAATAACAGTTTAATTTACTACTTTTGTTTGCTATTTCTAAACTAATAAATGATGTCTACAGCCAAAAAAGAATACAAACGTATCACCGTAAAATCATTAGTTGACATGAAGTCTACTGGTGAAAAAATATCAATGCTCACTGCATACGATTATACTATGGCAAAAATTGTTGATAGTGCAGGTGTAGATGTTATTTTAGTTGGTGATTCTGCAAGTAATGTTATGGCGGGTCATGAAACCACTTTGCCCATTACTTTAGATCAAATGATTTATCATGCATCTTCTGTTATTAGAGCTATAGATAGAGCTTTGGTAGTAGTAGATTTGCCTTTTGGAAGCTACCAAAGTGACCCTAAAGAAGCGCTCCGTTCTGCTATTAGAATTATGAAAGAAAGTGGCGCTCATGCTGTAAAACTTGAAGGAGGAAGAGAGATTAAAGAATCTATTAAACGTATTTTAAATGCGGGTATTCCTGTTATGGGGCATTTAGGGTTAACCCCTCAATCTATTTATAAATTTGGAACCTATACCGTTAGAGCTAAAGAAGAAGAAGAGGCAGAACAACTTATTAAAGATGCTAAAATGTTAGAGCGTACTGGTTGTTTCGCTATTGTTTTAGAAAAAATACCTGCAGAACTTGCTAGAAAAGTTGCAGAAAGTGTTAGCATTCCTATCATTGGTATTGGTGCTGGCCCTCATGTTGATGGCCAAGTATTAGTAGTTCATGATATGTTAGGAATGACACACGAGTTTAATCCGCGCTTTTTACGAAGATATTTGAATTTATATGAAGATATGACAAATGCTATGAAGCAATATGTATCTGATGTTAAAAGCTTAGATTTCCCTAATGAAAATGAACAGTACTAGGCAACTATAAAAATTAAATCTTTGGGCTCTAGCGTAAGCGCTTTAGAGTATAAATAATGACAACTAAAACGCTATCAAACAAAAATAACCTTCAAATTCTTTATGAAGATAATCACATCATCATAGTTAACAAACGTGCGGGTGATATTGTTCAGGGTGATAAAACAGGCGACAAACCTTTAAGTGATGTTGTTAAAGATTACATTAAAGATAAGTACAATAAACCCGGAAATGTATATTTAGGCGTTGTACACAGATTAGACAGACCCACAACTGGTATTGTAGTATTTTCAAAAACAAGTAAAGCATTACCAAGACTAAACAAACTTTTTGCCGATAAAAAAGCTAAAAAAACCTATTGGGCTGTTGTGAAAAACAAACCTAAAAAACCTGAAGACACTCTTATTCATTGGCTTAAAAAGAACCCTAAAAACAATAAATCTTACGCATATTTAAAAGAAATTGCTGGTAGCAAAAAAGCCATTCTTCATTTTAAACAATTAAAAAAACTAGACAATTATTTTTTACTAGAAGTTAGCCTTGAAACAGGAAGGCATCACCAAATTAGGTGTCAACTATCAACTATGGGCTGTCCAATAAAAGGCGATTTAAAATATGGGTTTGCTAGAAGTAATAAAGATGCCAGTATTCATCTGCATGCAAGACAAATTCAGTTTATTCATCCAGTTTCAAAAAATAATATAAATATTATTGCGCCACTACCTAAAGATTCTATTTGGGATGCTTGCCTAAATTAAATATCTTTATAAAAACTTTATTTTGGCAACTACTATTCTAGAAATCCTTTCTGCGCAACGCAAGTTTTTTAAATCTCAAAAAACAAAAGATGTTAACTACAGATTGCAGTTTCTAAAAGCTTTAAAAACTGAAATCCTTTCTAAAGAGCAAGATATTTATTTTGCTTTAAAGAAAGACTTCAATAAATCTGAATTTGAAGCTTTTATTAGTGAGTTTGGGTTAGTAATTTCTGAGTTAAACTTAGCTATAAAAAACCTAAAAAAGTGGGCAAAACCACAAAGCGTAAAATCATCTTTACTCACTTTTCCTTCTAAAGATTTTATTTACAAAGAACCCTACGGAAATGTTTTAATAATAGCCCCATGGAACTACCCGTTTCTACTAGCAATAGAACCTTTAATTATGGCTATTGCTGCAGGAAATACCGTAGTACTAAAACCAAGTGAATTAACTACAAACACCTCTAAAATACTTTCAAAAATAATCACCAAAGTATTCCCTATTGAAATGGCTGCTTCAATAGAAGGTGGTATTGATATAGCTACAGAATTACTTGCACAAAAATGGGATTATATATTTTTTACTGGCAGTGTTCCTGTTGGAAAAATTGTAGCAAAAGCAGCAGCAAAATATCTAACGCCTGTTACCTTAGAATTAGGTGGAAAATCGCCTTGTATTATTGATGACACAGTTAATACAAAACTTACAGCAAAACGTTTGGTTTGGGGTAAATTTTTAAATGGCGGACAAACCTGTATTACCGCCGATTATCTTATTGTTCATAGAAATATTAAAGATGCTTTAATTAAAAATATTAAAAACGAAATTATTGCATTTTATGGCGAAAACCCTATAAATTCATCAGATTTCCCAAGAATAATTAATTATAAACACACAAAACGTTTAGCAAAAACTTTGGAAGGTGTAAAGGTTATTTTTGGCGGACAAATTGATGTTGATAATTGCTACATATCTCCTACTCTTGTTGATGAACCCAATTTAAATAGCGCCTTAATGTCTAATGAAATTTTTGGCCCCATCTTACCAATTTTAAGTTATGATTCTGAAAAAGACATTGAAAAAATTATTTGGAACTATGAAAAACCTTTAGCACTATACATCTTTTCTAATAATAAAGCATTTATTAAAGAAAACATCACCAAGTATGAATTTGGCGGTGGAGTAGTTAATGATTTACTAATTCATTTTAGTAATAATCGTCTACCTTTTGGCGGTGTTGGCACTAGTGGTATGGGCGCCTATCATGGTAAGCATGGGTTTAATACATTTACTCATAATAAACCCATAATTAAACGAGGTAATTGGATAGACCCAAACATTAGGTATGCCCCATACAGTTACAAAAATTTAAACATCATAAAAAAGATGTTTAAGTGGTTTGGATAAATTTAATTATTAAATGGGTAAGTTATTATCATTTCTACCCCTTTTCCTTCTTCAGATTTTAACTCAAAATCAGCATTAATTAAAGCGGCTCTACTTTTCATATTTAAAAGTCCAGCTCCTTTTTCAACCGTTGTAACATCAAACCCTTTGCCGTCATCTTTTGCTGTAATAGTTAGTTTTTTTGGTTGGTAATTTAAAGTAATACTAAGGTTTTCTGCTTCGGAGTATTTTACAGAATTTGATAAAAACTCCTGAATAATTCTAAATAGAATGATTTCATGTTTTGTATTAGTAAAAGGTCTTTTTTCTCCTATGGTATGTTTTTGTGCAGAGGCAAACTTCATTTTTTTTAAACGCTCTAGTTCATTATATACAGATTGTTCAAAACCAATATTAAGTATTACTTCATTGTTTAGTGTTCTTGAAAGTGCTCTTACTTCTTTTAAACTTTCTTTTAAAGCATCTGAAGTGTCTTTAAATTTATCTTTAATATCATCAGACACTTGCATTTTTAAAATACTCAACTGCATACTTGCAAATGAGAGTAGTTGCCCTACATTATCATGTAATTCCCAACCTACATTTTTTAGTGTTTGCTCTTGAGTTTCTGTTTGTGCTTGGGCTATCTCTTCTTCAAAAGCCTGTTTCTGCTTAATTTTATCTAGTATTAATTTATTCTTTCTTTTTTGAAAAACTACAAAAAACACAATAACCAATGATGTTATAATTACCAAAACTAGTATCATATACACCAATAAATGCCTTTCTGAAGTTGTACTAACAATTTGTTCTCTAGCTTGAATCATAAACGTTTATTAAGCATTAACAACTTTATTTTTGGGTTTGCAAAAAATTAAAGCAAAGGTAAACGTACTATACATAATTATGTTTGCTAAAAGATAGATTAATCTTCTTAAGGAAATATAGTTCATGTCTATATTAGTCATATAAATATCATAAAAAACAATAGGAGTTATAATAAGCCACCAGGTAAAAATAGCTGCACTAATATAAAAGTAGATAGACTTGTAAAACGTTAATATTTTATCTGTTTGTAACACTTCTATAAAATAAAAAATAGTACAAGTAAAAATAATAATAGTTCCTAAAACACTAATTACTGGAAAATATCTATTAAAGAAATCTTCCCAATGAAATAAAATATAGGTAAATGAAATGACTAAAAACGGATAAACTGCGTATTTAATAATAGATTTAAATAGTTGCCTCTCTAAAATTTTTCTATAAAAAAAAGCAAAAAACAAGATGGCACCAATTTTCCAAAATAAAGTAGACCACCAATAATTTCTGCTTATTTTAGTATTGGCTAAAAATTCTAGTATTCCATCTGGATAAATTAAAAGCGTATATTCATTTACAGTATCGCATACAGTAAGATAAACTAAAAAATAAATAAAATATTTAACAGCTGTATTTTTGTATCTAGAAAATAAAATCAATCCTGTTATAGCAGCCATTGCTTCTACAGAATGCGTTAACAAACTATAATTATTAAATAGAAAATCTTTCACTAAAACTATTGAGGATAATTTTGATTGCCCCCTGAACCATTATTCAGTGGTGGTATTGGAATATCTTCTTCAGTTGGCGGTAAAAAATTTAAAGTACTAGCATTAGATTGGGCTTTGTTTCCGGTAGGAACCACAAACATAGTGGTTAAGTTCTGTTTTTTAGAACCCTTTATATTTCCATAAACACCCAAATATACTCTAAGCCCCGTCATATTATACCCTATACTATCAGAGTAGTGTTTTGCATAAGTTAAATAGTTTTCTACATCTTCAACAGGCCACCAAACCCAACGGTTATCTTTTTCTCTACCGTATCTTCGAGCAGCAGAATCTACGGCTTGTTTACGTTCTTTGTTCCAATTATTATTCAAAATTTTGGCAGCTTCTACAGAAATAACACCTTTTGGTTTAACAATTTTTTTGGGCGGGTTATTTCCTTCTTCAATAGATTGTCTGGGACAAAAGAAATAAGTGGCTAATGCTCCAATAATAATCCCAATAATTAGTGGCCTTAAATTTTTCATTTTTATGAATTTTAGGTTAAAAAACAATTTTATAAAAATAACAAAAAGATTTGATTACTTTAATAAATATCTACAAAGTTTATAGCTTATAAAAGCTAGTAAATTACGTACCTGTTGGCGTATAAGCGATTGTTATAAATATGGAAATAAAATTATAAATTTATTACAGTTGTATGTTTTACTTCATTTATAACAAACATACTATGGGTACTACCTATATGACTAATAGTAGTGAGTTTTTTTACCATAAAATCTCTAAACTCAACCATATCTTTTACTAGAACTTTTAAAAGATAGTCATAATCGCCACTTAAATGATAACATTCTAACACTTCATTTAAATTGGCAACTTCTTTTTCAAAACTAAACACATAGTCCTGACTGTGCTTAACAAGTTTAATATGACAAAAAACTAAAAAATTCTTTTGCACTTTGTCTTTATTAACCAAAGCTATATAGCCATCTATAAATCCTTCTTTTTCTAGTTTCTTTATACGTTCATAAACTGCCGTAACCGATAAATTTAACTTATTTGAAAGCTCTTTATTAGTTTGTTTACTGTCTTGCTGCAAATATTCTAAGAGTTTTTTATCTGTGGTATCAAAAATCATACTTTAAATTTTTCATAAATATATCCAAATCATACCAAATATCAGTTTTATTTTCACTATTAACCCATTATTATAAATTTATTTTCTATAATACACACATACTATTGATTATTAATCTAACAATAACGAGTTTTGAATAAACATAAAACACAACCATTATGCCTTTTAAACCAGCAAATAACATTCAAGACTTACAATATTTTGGCGAATTTGGAGGAGTAAACCCATCCATTTCAGATTCTTCAACATACACCTTCTTATCTGCCAAAACTATGTTTGACACTTTTGAAGGTAACGCAGATGGGTGTTATTTATACTCGCGCCACTCCTCTCCTTCTAATTTGTATTTAGGTGAAGCTTTAGCTGCTATGGAAGGCACTGAAACTGCTAATGTAACATCATCGGGTATGGGAGCTATATCATCGGTTCTTTTACAACTTTGCAATGCAGACGAGCATATAATTTCTAGTAGAACTATTTATGGCGGCACCTATGCTTTTCTAAAAAACTTTGCTCCTAAATTTAATATTAAAACATCTTTTGTTGATATTACTAAGCTAGATGCTGTAGAAGCTGCAATAAACAAAAATACAAAGGTAATTTACTGTGAATGTGTTAGTAATCCGCTTTTAGAAATAGCAGATATTAAAGCGCTTTCAAAAATTGCTAAACGCCATAATATAAAACTTGTGGTAGATAATACCTTTTCTCCATTATCAATTTCACCAGCTATATTAGGGGCAGATGTTGTAATTCATAGTTTAACAAAATTTATTAATGGCTCTAGTGATACTGTTGGTGGCGTGGTTTGTGGTACACAAGAATTTATTAATGAATTACGAAATGTTAATAATGGCGCCTCAATGCTATTAGGTGTTACTATGGATAGTTTAAGAGCTGCTTCTATATTAAAAAATCTTAGAACACTTCATATTAGAATACAGCAACATAGTAAAAATGCATTATATCTGTCACAAAAATTTGAATCTGATGGTCTTAAAACTGTATATCCGGGATTAAAATCTCATCCTTCTCATAAACTTTTTAAAAGTATGATGAATACTGAATACGGGTTTGGTGGTATGCTTACCATTGATGTAGGATCTTTAGAAAAAGCCAACAAACTCATGGAAATGATGCAACAAAAAAACTTAGGCTATTTAGCCGTAAGCTTAGGCTTTTATAAAACGTTATTTAGTGCTCCTGGTACTTCTACTTCCTCTGAAATTCCAGAGGAAGAACAACAAAAAATGGGACTTAGCAATGGTTTAATTCGTTTTTCTATTGGGCTAGATGCCGATATAAAACGCACTTATAAAATGATGCGCTCTTGTATGGAAAAACTAGAAATAGTTAAACCTAAAATTAAATAGCAAAACTATCTAAAAAATAGATTTGTTCTCCCCTATTTTTTGTACTTAAAAATATATGCAGAACAATTTCTATTTGCAAACATGGCTCTAAAGTTGTAACATTACGTCTATTATTTCAAATTATCTTTATGGAGAGCCAAAACATAAAACCAAAAGAACCGCAAGACGAAAACATAATTGAAAATAAAGAATTAAATATATGGGAAGCCTTAATTCCGGTTTTTGCTTTGGTTGGCATGCTTTTTTACAATGTGTTTTTTATATATGGAGATGACGCTTTAAGCGGAAGTAATCAATTTATACTATTACTTGGTGCTGCTGTAGCAGGTATTGTTGGCTATTTTAACAAAGTGTCATACAAACAAATGCTTGATGAAGTTGCCGAAAATATAAAATCTACAACAAGTGCTATTATAATTTTACTTATGGTAGGAGCTTTAGCAGGTACGTGGCTAATTAGTGGTATTATTCCATCAATGATATATTATGGTTTACAAATTTTAAATCCTACTATATTTTTAGCAGCCTGTGTAGTTATTTGTGCTATCATTTCAATTGCAACAGGAAGTTCATGGACAACTTCTGCCACTGTAGGTATTGCATTAGTTGGTATAGCTAAAACACTAGATGTATCGGTTGGAATGACTGCAGGAGCCGTTTTATCTGGCGCCTATTTTGGCGATAAAATGTCGCCTTTAAGTGATACTACCAATTTAGCACCAGCCATGGCGGGTGGCGAGTTATTCTCTCATATTAAGTATATGACACTAACTACAGTTCCCACTATAGCCATTACATTAATTGCTTTTGTTATCATTGGTTTATGTATAGATACTACAGGAACCCCTGATATTTCTGATAAATTAGCCGCTATTGATGGTGCTTTTAATATATCTCCTTGGTTGTTTTTAGTTCCTATTACGGTAATATTAATGATAGTTAAAAAAGTTTCTCCTTTAGTAGCTCTTTTAGTAGGCACACTATTAGGTGGTGTTGCTGCTTTAATTGCCCAACCCCACATAATTATGGCTATAGCCGATACAGATACACTTACTTTTCAATCGGCGTATAGGGGAATTATGGATGCTATCACTGTAGATACTGCTGTTGAAACTTCAAGTAAAGAGCTTAATGATTTATTTTCATCGGGAGGTATGACTGGTATGCTTGGTACCATTTGGCTCATTATTTGCGCTATGGTATTTGGAGGCGTTATGGATGCCATAGGCGCGCTTTCTAGAATTAGTAAATCTGTTTTAAACTTATTCGATTCTGTTTTCGGACTCTTTGCAAGTACCGTTATTAGTTGTTTAGGCTTAAATGCATTAGCAAGCGACCAATACTTAGCCATTGTTGTTCCAGGAAAAATGTATCAAAAAGCATTTGAAGAAAAAGGATTAGCTCCAGAAAACTTAAGTAGAACCTTAGAAGATTCTGGTACTGTAACGTCGGTATTAATACCTTGGAATACTTGTGGTGCTTACCAATCTGGTGTTTTAGGAGTACCCGTAGCAGACTATTTCTTTTATGCTATTTTTAATTGGTTAAGCCCTTTCATGACCTTAATTTTTGCTGCTTTTAGAATTAAAATTAAACAAATCACTTCCAAATAACATAAACTTATAGCTATTTTTAATAACTATAAAAATTATCTATCAAAACATAAATAATTAAAATTTGTATTTCAAACAGAATTCTATCTACTAATATATATTTGTGCCAAGAAAATTACTAACAATTAAAATATAAAAGCACATGTCATTAGTAGGAAAAAAATTTCCAGATTTAAATGTAGACGCCATGAACGAAATGGGCGACACTTTTAAGTTAAACGTATTAGAAGAAGCAGTAAACAATAAAAAGAAAGTAGTTCTTTTTTGGTATCCAAAAGACTTTACTTTTGTTTGTCCAACAGAGTTACATGCTTTTCAAGCAGCATTACCAGAGTTTGAAAAACGCAACACTATTGTAATAGGAGCTTCTTGTGATACTCCAGAAGTACACTTTGCTTGGTTAAATACATCTAAAGATAACGGAGGTATTGAAGGTGTAACTTACCCTATTCTTGCAGATAGCAACAGAAACCTTTCTAGCATTTTAGGTATTTTAGATATTACTAATGAACAATACGATGAAGAAACTGGTACTGTTCAAGTTGAAGGTGACAATGTAACTTACAGAGCCACTTATATTATTGATGAAGAAGGTACTGTACAACACGAAAGCATTAACAACATGCCTTTAGGAAGAAACGTTGGTGAATATTTAAGATTAATTGATGCCTTAACCCACGTACAAGAAAAAGGAGAAGTTTGTCCTGCTAACTGGGAAGAAGGAAAAGAAGCCATGAGCGCTAACCGCGATGGTGTTGCTGAGTATCTTTCTACTCATTAAAAAACACAACAATCATGATTAAAGAATTAGATCAAGATAATTTGCCTGAATTAGTTTCAGGAAACGACACCGTAATAGTACAGTATTCTGCCACATGGTGTGGAAACTGTAGAATTATGAAGCCTAAGTTTAAAAAATTGGCTTCAGAAAACGAAAACGTAACGTTTGTTATTGCAGACGCCGAAAAATTTCCTGAATCTAGAAAACTTGCAACTGTTGATAATTTACCAACCTTTGCTACGTTTAAAAATGGCAAATTTGTTAACCAAGTTCAAACTAATAAGTTTGACGTTCTAAAAGATTTAGTTAATGAAGTTACCAATAATTAAACACCTTACAAACTTCATTGAAGAAAATGATGAAGATTTTGTAGGCGAAACAATTGAAACTTTAGAAGCATTAACTGAAGTTCCGTCGCTTAAAGACGAAGAATTAGACGTTATTGGAGAGCTAATTTCTAATATGTATGGAGCCATAGAAGTTAATAAAATGATTAAAGAAGGCACCCCTAAAAAGGAAGCTTTAAATAATTTTATGTCTCGTGTTCTAGGTTCTATTGATAAATAATATTGAAAAAGAAAAATCACTCAAAAAACACCTTGCAAAAGCAAGGTGTTTTTTTATAGATACTACATACTACGGAAAATCTATTTAAATTAATGATAGTTTTCTCATAAACATTAAATAAAGGGTTAATAGGTTGACTTATTATGGATAAAAATAATAAGTTTTTTGAATGAGAGAATTTGTTAATTTGTTAATAAGAAAAGTAAATAGCAGACCTAAAGGCTTTTACCCTTTCATTAAGCACCAAACCTCTTGTTATTTTCATGAACTGCCTACAATAAAAAACACAAAACAGAACTTATATTTTGTGGTTTTTCTTACTATGTCCGTCTTAATATAGACAAAATAAAAAAGAAGGCATTGAAATCAATTACTTATAAAAAATCGATTAAACAACCTAATTTATCGTTTAAAAACCTTTTTTGTTAAAAATTAGAAACATAATCTTACATGTTTTGCATTGGCAGTAAATTGTTTTAATACATTAGCACAAAAAATTAAAACTTATGAATAAACTGAATCCTAAATTTTACGTATTATTAATTTTTGCTTTAATTTCTTACAATATTAAAGCGCAATCTATTGTTGATAAACATGGTAGGTTACAGGTTAATGGCAATACTATTGTAGACCAAAACAACAACGCTGTTAGTTTGGCTGGTAATAGTTTGTTTTGGAGTAATGCCGGAGATAGTTCCGATTTTTACAATGCAAATACAGTTAATTATTTAGCCGATAATTGGAACAGTTCCATTATTAGAGTTGCTATGGGTGTAAAAGAGTCATGGGACGGAGGAACAGGCTATATTGATAGCCCCATTGCTCAAAAAAATAAAATAAAAAAAGTAATTGATGCAGCCATAGCTAAAGGTATTTATGTTATTATAGATTGGCATACCCATGAGGCTGAAAAATATCAAGAAGAATCTGTTGCCTTTTTTAGAGAAATGGCAGAATTGTACGGAGACAAAGACAATGTTATTTATGAAATTTATAATGAACCCATTAATCAATCTTGGTCAACGGTAAAAGCGTATGCAACAGAGGTAATTAACGCTATTCGTTCTAAAGATTCAGATAATTTAATTATTGTTGGCTCTCCCAAATGGTCTCAAGATGTTGACATAGCGTCTCAAGATCCAATAGCGGATAATAATACAGCATATACATTACATTTTTATGCAGGTACACATACTGAATTTTTAAGAGATAAAGCTAAAATAGCATTAAACAATGGGGTTGCTATTTTTGTAACAGAATGGGGAGCTGTAAATGCAGATGGTAGAGGTGATGCATCTATTCCCGAAACACAAGAATGGATGCGTTTTTTAAAAGAAAACAAAATAAGCCATGTAAATTGGGCTGTTAGTGATAAAGCAGAAGGCGCATCAATTGTAAACTCAGGTAAAGGAGTTTCTGGTTTACAAAATGATGATTTAACAGAAACAGGCGTATTTATAAAAGATATTATAAAAAATTGGTCTGATGACACTATAAATGATGATGATACTCCTACTAATGGCAAAGTAGAATGTAATACAGTAGACTGCATTTTAAATGCTATGAAAAACGCAAAACCAGGAGATGAAATTATTATAGAACCAGGCACTTATGTTGCTTTAGAAAAAGACAATACTAATGGTAGAGCGTCTTTATTTTTCTCTGCTAAAGATGGTAATGCAAATAAACCTATTACAATTAAAGCAAAAGACCCTCTTAACCCTCCTATTCTTAAAGGAAAAGAAGGAAGATACGATGGATACGTAATGAGAATTACAGGTGATTACTGGCAAATAAAAAACCTTATTTTAGAAGATGGCTCAAAGGGCTTGGTATTTGATAATGCAAATAATGGCCTTATAGAAAACATAACCGTTAGAGATATTGGAGAAGAAGGTATACATTTAAGAGATGGCTCCAGCAATAATGTAGTTACTGGTTGTAACGTTTCTAACACAGGAGTTAAAAAACCTGGTTTTGGAGAAGGTTTATACGTTGGTTCAGATAAATCTCAGCACAACAATCCGTACAATCCTGATTGTAATAATAATACAATAGAAAATTGTATCATAGGTCCCTATGTAGCTGCAGAAGGTGTAGATGTTAAAGAAGGCACTTTAAATACTATTATTAGAAATTGTACTTTTTCTGCTAAAGGAATTACAGGAGAAAATAGTGCAGATGCATTTATAGACCTAAAAGGAGCTTATACCTTTGTGTATGGTAATACTTTTAATTTAGAAGGATCTACAGTTATAAATTCTGTGATAGATTTTCAAGATAGGAAAACAAATTACAATACAGGTTATAGAAATGCTATTTTTGATAATACCTTTAATTTAGGATCAAGAGGAGTAGATATTCCTTCAATACGAGCAAAAGGAGGTAGCCCTTCAGAAATTCATTTTTGGAATAATACACGTAATCCTAATACCACAGACCCTATTAGTAATTATTCTTTGAAAGCAATGATTTTGTCTTGCCCTACTTGGAATATTGTAGATTGCGAAAATGATAATACTACTAATAGTACACCTAGCGTTAGTATTACATCTCCTGCTAATGGAGGAGTTTTTACAGTAGGAGAATCAATTTCTATTGAAGCTAATGCTGCAGATAGTGATGGTACAATTACTAAAGTAGAATTTTATAATAATGAAGTAAAATTAGGTGAAGATAGTACACCTCCATATAAGTATACCATTACAAATGCACAAGCAGGAAACTATAATTTGTCTGTAAAAGCTATCGATAATTTAGGCGCAACAGCAGAAGCTAATAGTACTATTACTGTAAGTAATGAAACAGAGCCTAATACTAATTGTCTTTTTAATACACCATCACTTAATAAATTACCAACATTTACAGATATTTCTTTCTTTAATGTACATGTAATTGGAACAGGAGGTCCCAATTTATCTAATATGAAAAAATTTAGAATTAATTGGGATAGTGCAAGTAATAGATTAAGAAGGTTTGCTATAAATACTAAAAATGGTGTCCCTGATTATTATGTAGATTTAAAAAAGAAAATGACTTATGATTTTGGTAACTCTAAACCAGAATTAACAATAAGTAATTCGGGAATTTTAAATTTAGATGGTTCTTATTGGGCTACAGAAGATAATGGAAATTTTGTAATGGTTTCTAAAAGTAAAGGTTTTACTATTTACTTTAGTAATTCTGCTACAGCACCTAATTGTAGTGATGCAAAAATTTTGCAAAAAAATTCGAAAATAAAAAAACAGGAACAATTAAAAATAAAAGAAGACATCATATTATATCCTAACCCTGTTAAAAATCAACAGTTAACAATTACCCATGTACCTGAAAAAGGAGCAGTAGTTAAAATATTTGATTTGCAAGGTAAAACCGTATTAATCCAAAAATTAGAAAACGCATCTAAGACTATATTAGATGTTTCTGAATTAAAAACAGGTTTATATGTTGTTTCTGTTCAAAATAAAGGGATTTTAAAAACAATTTTATTATCTAAATTATAATAACAAAGTGTAAACCTTTAAGGGATAGTGTATATACTTAAACACAGTAAATAATTGAAAAACAAACTAAATGACATTATCCCTTAAAATGTCTGAATTTATTAAGGGTTTGACTTTATTGAAGTTGAACCCTTTCTTAAAGTATAGCTGTAAATTAATTTAAAATTACTCTCCCAATTATATAGTTGTATTGACCATTTTTTAATAGCTTCTTTAAGGGCTCAAAATGTAGATTTCATAATAATCTAATCGGTAAAGAATTATAATTTGTTTAGTGTATTTTTTTAATTTTCCCATTAAGGATTTCAATAACATTGGTGTTATCAATAGTTTTTATAATCTTAACCAGAAATTTATAAAATATAGTAAGTTCTACCTAATTATCTCTCCAGCTTTTAATAGCGTAAGAGTTCTTCTTAAATTTACATGTTTTAGCACAGTCACTTAAAGCAGTTTCAGCATCCTGTTTGGTAGGCGTATTGTAAATACTTTTCATATCTCTAAATAATGTTTTTTAATAATTTTATATATGTAAGAACTTCATCTAAAAACGCAATAAATTAGTTCTTATCATATTTTAAAATGTTTTAAGAATTCTTAGTTTAATAAATCCTCTTTCTTCATTGTGTATAAAATTTTATATAAATAAAAATATAGTGAGTGCAATCCTTGATATTTTTAAACTTTACACACTTGGTGAGATACTACCTGTTAAACATAAGCTTTTTATCGTTTATCTTATTAAAAAACAAAAAAGGATGAACTTTATAAAAGCCTATCCTTTTTAAATATACTTTTAATTAAGTTTACTTAAATATCAAATCTATCGGCATTCATCACTTTTACCCAAGCCGCAACAAAATCGTTAACAAATTTTTCCTTGTTATCATCTTGTGCATAAACTTCAGCATAACTGCGTAAAATAGAATTAGAACCAAATACAAGATCTATTCTTGTAGCTGTCCATTTAACCGTTCCTGTTTTTCGGTCACAAATTTCATAAATACCATTTCCAACACGGTTCCACTTGTTAGACATATCGGTTAGGTTTACAAAGAAATCGTTAGTTAAAGCACCTTCGTTATTTGTAAAAACACCGTGTTTTGTACCGCCATAATTGGTTCCCATAACACGCATACCTCCTAGTAACACTGTCATTTCTGGTGCTGTAAGTCCCATTAACTGTGTTCTATCTAACAATAACTCTTCCGGACTCACCACATAATCTTTTTTCAACCAGTTTCTATAACCATCGGCTAGAGGTTCTAAAGGTTCAAAAGACTCTATGTCGGTCATATCTTGTGTAGCATCACCTCGTCCAGGAGCAAAAGGTACTTCAATATTCATACCTGCATTTTTAATTGCTTTTTCAACCCCAACATTTCCAGCTACAACAATGGTATCGGCAACACTAATTCCAAATTCATTAGCTATAGGTTCAAGAACAGATAGTACTTTTGACAATCTTTTTGGTTCATTGCCTTCCCAATCTTTTTGTGGGGCTAAACGTATACGAGCACCATTAGCTCCTCCTCTATAATCAGACCCTCTAAAGGTTCTTGCACTGTCCCAAGCGGTAGAAACTAATTCTGCTATGGTTAAATTTGTAGCAGCTATTTTGTTTTTAACAGCATTAACATCATAATTATAATTTCCTTTAGGTACAGGATCTTGCCAAATTAAATCTTCTTGTGGTATATCTGGACCAAACCAACGATCTTTTGGTCCCATATCGCGGTGTGTTAATTTAAACCACGCTCTTGCAAAAGCATCAGAAAAAGCTTCAAAATCATCTTTAAATTTTAATGAAATTTCTCTATAAATAGGATCCATTTTCATTGCCATATCAGCATCTGTCATCATGGGATTATGTCTTGTAGTCATATCTTCTACATCAACCGGCATATCTTCTTCTTTAATACTTACAGGTTCCCATTGCCATGCACCAGCAGGACTTTTACGTAGTTCCCATTCATGGTTAAAAAGCATTTCAAAAAAGCCATTATCCCATTTTGTTGGATGGGTTGTCCAAGCGCCTTCTAAACCGCTTGTTACAGTATCTCGTCCAACACCTGTTCTAGTTGGGTT
The DNA here is from genome assembly GCF_001971785.1 of Seonamhaeicola sp. S2-3. NCBI lineage: Bacteria > Pseudomonadati > Bacteroidota > Flavobacteriia > Flavobacteriales > Flavobacteriaceae > Seonamhaeicola > Seonamhaeicola sp. S2-3. Next base: position 3,473,837 of record NZ_CP019389.1, read on the forward strand.
AGCCCACCCTAAGCCTTGTTCTTCTACTGGAGCAGCTTCTGGATCTGGCCCTAAAATACTTGCATCACCATTTCCATGGGTTTTTCCAACGGTATGTCCACCAGCTGTTAAAGCAACCGTTTCTTCATCATTCATTGCCATACGCTTAAAAGTTTCGCGTACTTGTGCTCCGGTTTTTATTGGATCTGGTTTACCATTTACCCCTTCAGGATTCACATAAATTAACCCCATTTGCACTGCTGCTAAAGGATTTTCCATAGTGTCTGGTTTATCTACATTACCATAGCGTTCATCACTTGGTGCTAGCCATTCTTTTTCAGCTCCCCAATACACATCCTTTTCTGGATGCCAGATGTCTTCACGTCCAAAAGCAAATCCGTATGTTTTTAAGCCCATGCTTTCATAAGCCATAGTTCCAGCTAAAATAATAAGGTCTGCCCAACTTATTTTATTACCGTATTTTTTCTTTATTGGCCATAATAAACGTCTGGCTTTATCTAAACTTACATTATCTGGCCATGAATTTAGTGGCGCAAAACGTTGGTTTCCGGTGCCACCACCGCCTCTACCATCAGCAGTTCTATAACTACCTGCGGCATGCCACGCCATTCTTATCATAAGTCCTCCGTAGTGTCCCCAATCTGCTGGCCACCAATCTTGACTATCGGTCATTAAATCTTTAAGATCTTTTTTTAGTGCTTCTATATCTAATTTCTTTAACGCTTCTTGGTAATTAAAATCTTTCCCAAGCGGATTGGTTTTAGTGTCATGTTGATGTAAAATATCTAAATTAAGGCTATTAGGCCACCAGTCTGTAACAGTTTTTTCTGTTGTGGTAATAGATCCATGCATAAAAGGGCATTTACCCGATGTACTATTGCCACCATGTTTTGATTCTTTGTTTTCAGCGTGAATTGAATCTGCTGAATCATTAGATAAATTTTCCATATTTATAGTTTTAAAGCATTTGAATTTGAATACACTCAAAGATATAATGCGATTAGGTGCGAAAAGAGAATAATTAATTCTTATGGTTTATAGTGATATTGATAAAAATTATCGATTATAGATTTATCATAATAACTTCCTATAAAGATAAAAAATTCTATGCTGATAACTAAATTTTATTAGTTAATAAATTACCTAATATTTTTTATAATTGATTTATTTGCAATTAAATTTTTAACGTTAGTTTAAAAGACTATCATTTTAATTATTCTTATTTTTAAAAAAATTTAAAAACATAATTTATGGCAACAGTAACCTTAAAAGGAAACGCAATAAACACCTCTGGAGAATTACCAAAAATTGGAACTAAAGCTCCTGATTTTACTTTAACAGCAACCGATTTATCTCCTAAAAGTTTAAATGATTTTTCAGGAAGCAGAGTAGTTTTAAATATATTCCCGAGTGTAGACACGGGTACATGTGCAGCGTCTGTTAGACAGTTTAACACTGAAGCTAGCGAATTAGAAAACACTAAAGTACTTTGTATTTCTAAAGATTTACCCTTTGCCCTTGCGCGTTTTTGCGGTGCAGAAGGTTTAAATAATGTTATAAGCTTATCTGATTTTAAAACAGGAAACTTTGGAACATCATATGGCGTAAACTTTGTTGATGGTCCATTAGAAGGTTTACTTTCTAGAAGTGTTGTAGTTTTAGATGAAAACGGAACTGTTTTATACACAGAGCAAGTTGCAGAAACTACAGAAGAACCTAATTATAAAGCAGCTTTAGAGGTTCTTTATTAGTATTACCTAATGAATAAAAAAGAATCCTTCTTTGTAAATCGCTTTAAAAGTGTTGGATATGCTTTTAAAGGTGCTATATACCTTATTAAAACCGAAGCTAGTATTAAAATACAGCTATTCATAGCCATAGTAATTACAATAGCAGGATTCTTTTTTAATATTTCAACCACTGAATGGATTCTTCAGTGTATAGCCATTGCTTTGGTAATGTCTGTTGAAGGTATAAATACTGCTATTGAGGCCGTTGCAGATTTTATTCACCCAGAACATCATAATAAAATAGGTATTATTAAAGATATTGCTGCAGGCGCTGTTTTTATTTCTGCTTTTTTTGCTGTAATAATTGGTTTAATTATATACATACCCAAGATTTTTTAAAATAATATTCTAGCTAGGATAAACGTTAGTAATTTGTATTTTTGTTGCATTGTGATAAAAATCAATCCTGAACTTGCTTCAGGCTATCAATTTGATACCTTAAACCATTAATGGCGAAGAAAAAAAACAACACAAAAAAGACACCAAAGAAAAAACTTAAAGCTCCAAGTTTTAAATTATCAAACCAGCAAAAACTGGTATTTGGTAGCTTTTTAGTAATGTTTGGCATTGTATTGTGCATAGCCTTTATTTCGTTCTTTTTTACTGGCGATATTGACCAAAGTACGCTTTCAGATTTCACATCACGAGATGCAAAAGCTAAAAATTGGCTAAGTAAGTCTGGTGCTTGGTTAAGTGATTTTTTCATTCAAAAAGGTTTTGGGGTAGCTTCTTTTATCATTTCAGGACTTATGTTTCTATCGGGAGTTTATGTTTTAATGAATCTTCCTAAAGTACGTTTAAGAAAACATTGGTTTTGGGGGTTATTAATAATGGTATGGCTATCTATACTTTTTGGTTTTTTTGCAAAAACAAACGATGTCCTTGGAGGTACTATTGGGTTTGAAATAAACGCCTTTCTTCAAGATTATCTTGGTAAAATAGGCACTTCGCTTCTATTACTTTTTGGCTTAATTACCTATTTAGCTATTCGATTTAAAGTAACTTTTGAAAGTATTCTTAACCTTTTTAAATCAGCAAAAAAAGATATAAAACAGGAGTTTTCAGATTTAAAAGAAGATAATGTGGTTGTGGTTGATAATAACTTATCTGAAGAAGCCGAAGCTATTAAATCTGCCTTTGAAGTGTCTTTAGATGATACTAAAGAAAAAACCGTAAAACAAACAACTTCTGTAAAAGAAAAGCCTGCTGTAAAAGTTGAAGTAACTCCGCAAACGCCTGAAGAAGAAAATGATATTGAAATAAAAGTAGAAAAAGTAGCCGAAGAACAATCAGAAACTGACAATCTTTCTAATAAATTGGTTGAAGATTTCGGGTATTTTGACCCTACTTTAGAACTTAGTAAATATCAGTTCCCTCCTTTAGATCTTCTTAAAAAATATGATACAGAGGGCATTACAATAAATCAAGAAGAGTTAGAAGAAAATAAAAACAGAATAGTTGAAACTTTAAACAACTATAAAATTGGTATAGCAAGTATAAAGGCTACTATTGGACCAACAGTAACACTGTATGAAATTGTGCCAGATGCAGGGGTTAGAATTTCTAGAATTAAAAATCTGGAAGATGATATTGCATTATCACTATCGGCATTAGGTATTCGTATAATTGCTCCCATTCCTGGTAAAGGTACTATTGGTATTGAGGTGCCTAATAAAAAATCTACTATTGTTTCTATGCGTTCTGTTATTGCATCAAAGAAATTTCAAAGTTCAGAGATGCATTTACCAATTGCTTTAGGTAAAACTATTAGTAATGAAACTTTTGTAGTAGACCTTGCTAAAATGCCTCACTTACTTATGGCAGGTGCCACAGGACAAGGTAAATCTGTTGGATTAAATGCCGTTTTAACATCATTACTTTACAAAAAGCATCCTGCTGAAGTTAAATTTATTTTAGTAGATCCTAAAAAAGTAGAGCTAACACTTTACAACAAAATAGAACGCCACTATTTAGCTAAATTACCAGATAGCGAAGAAGCCATCATTACAGACAATACCAAGGTTATCAATACACTAAATTCTTTATGTATTGAAATGGACAACCGCTACGAGTTGTTAAAAAATGCCATGTGTAGAAACATTGCAGAGTACAATGCTAAATTTAAAGCCAGAAAATTAAACCCAAATGATGGTCACCAGTTTTTACCATACATTGTTTTAGTTGTTGATGAGTTTGCAGATTTAATAATGACTGCTGGTAAAGAAGTTGAAACTCCTATAGCGCGTTTAGCTCAATTAGCTCGTGCTATTGGTATTCATTTAATTATAGCAACTCAGCGTCCGTCAGTTAACGTAATTACTGGTATTATTAAGGCTAATTTCCCTGCGAGAATAGCGTTTAGAGTAACATCAAAAATAGATTCTAGAACCATTTTAGATGGTGGTGGCGCCGACCAGTTAATTGGTCGTGGTGACATGTTATTTACTCAAGGAAATGACATGATTAGAATTCAGTGTGCTTTTGTAGATACGCCAGAAGTAGAAAAAATAACCGATTATATTGGTGCTCAAAAAGCCTACCCAGATGCTTATCTTTTACCAGAATATGTTGGAGAAGAAAGTGGCACAGGTATTGATATAGATATTGCAGATAGAGATAAACTATTTAAAGAAGCTGCAGTGGTTATTGTAACCGCACAACAAGGCTCTGCTTCATTGTTACAAAGAAAATTAAAATTAGGGTATAATAGAGCTGGCAGATTAATAGATCAATTAGAAGCTGCTGGAATTGTTGGTCCGTTTGAAGGTAGCAAAGCAAGACAAGTTTTAATACCAGATTTAATAGCATTAGATCAGCATTTAGAAAATGAAAGTCTTTAACGACATTAAAAAAATGAAAATGAAATACTTTAAAATGAATCTTAAACTTTTTATCACACTAATAGTTTTAGTGTTATCGGTCAATGTATTTGCACAAAATAAAGGTAAAGCTTTATTAGATGAAGTTTCTAAAAAAGTGAAAAGTTATGACAACATTTCAATAGATTTTAAATACACTTTAGAAAACCTTTCAGAAAATATAAAACAAGAAACCAGAGGCGATGTTATCATGCAAGGTGAAAAGTATAAATTAAACATACTTGGTGTAACTAGACTTTTTAATGGCTCTAAACTTTATACTATTAGTCCTGAAGACGAAGAAGTAACTATATCTAGTGAAGGTGAAAATGAAGAAGATGCTATCACCCCAAGTAAAATGCTATCTTTTTATGAAGATGGTTACACTTACCAATTAGACATTCAGCAAAATATTAAAGGTAGAAAAATTCAATATGTAAAACTTACTCCAATAGATTCAAATTCAGAATTAGAAAGCATTTTATTAGGTATAGATGCGCAAACCAAACACATTTACAACCTAATACAAATTGGTAAAAATGGGGCTAAAACCACTTTAACAGTTAATTCTTTTAAAACAAATCAGCCTATATCAAATTCCTTATTTACCTTTGATGCCAACAAATATCAAGATTATTACATCAATAATTTAGACTAGGTTATCTCTTGAAAATACTAGACAGATACATACTAACCACATATCTTAAAACTTTTATCAGTGTGTTTGTAATACTCATACTGATATTTATTTTACAAACCCTGTGGTTATATATTAAAGAATTAGCAGGTAAAGATTTAGATTTAGAAATAATAGCTAAATTTCTTTTATATTTTTTACCCAAGTTAATCCCCTTAATATTACCGCTTACCATACTACTATCTTCTATAATGGTTTTTGGTAATTTTGCTGAAAATTATGAGTTTGCTGCAATGAAATCTACTGGAATTTCATTACAACGCGCCATGTCTGGTCTAAGCATATTTATTGTAGGACTTGCTATTGTTACCTTTTTCTTTTCAAATAACGTCATTCCGTGGGCAGAACTTAACTCTTATAATTTAAGACGAAATATTGCCAAACTAAAACCTGCTGCAGCAATTGCAGAAGGACAGTTTAACGAAATAATGAATTATAACATTAAAGTAGAAAAGAAAAGCGGAGATAAAGGGCAATATCTTGAAGATGTTATAATACACATTAAAGGGTCTGATGGTAGAAAAAATGCCACTACTATTAAATCTAAAACAGGTGAATTTGTTAGTGATGAAAAATCTGAAGTCATTAAATTAATTCTTTTTGATGGAAACTATTACAGTGACGTATACCCTTCTAAACAAAAAGAAAGACTAAAATACCCGTTTGCAAAAAGCACATTTGAAAAATATATCATCAATATAGATATATCTCAAATGGACGATGTTGATTTAGATGAAAAATCACAGACAGACAAGTATAACATGCTAAGTATTAGCGGGCTAAATAAAGCTATAGATTCATTAGAAATAAGAAAAAAACATGAACATGAATCTTTGTCTAAAATTTTGTTACAACGGTCTTCAGTTATTCCTAGACCTAAGCCAATATCTGTAAAAAAGCATAATACCGAGAAAAAAATTGATTCTGTTTATACTGGTAACGTTTTAGACTTGTTAGACACAAGAAGAAAAAATGAAATGATAGATGCCGCCATAAGAGGCATTACCAGTGCAAAACAAATTCTTATAACTAAAAAAGACAATCAAAAAAGATCTAGAGAGTGGTTAAACAAGCACTACATATCATTACATGAAAAATTTGCGCTTGGGTTTGCTTGTATTATTCTGTTTTTTGTAGGCGCTCCTCTTGGTGCCTTAATAAGAAAAGGAGGCATAGGCTTACCAATGGTTATTGCTATACTCCTATTTTTAACATATCACTTTATAGGTATTTTTGCCACAAATAGTGCCAAAAACGGAAGCTTGAATCCTGTTTTAGCTAGTTGGTTTTCTACATTAATTATGCTGCCACTAAGTGTGTATCTTACCAGAAGAGCAACAGCAGATAGAACTTTATTTGAATTTGGGAATATAAGCACTCCCCTCAAAAAGATTTTCAAAATAAAAGAAAAAGATAGTATTGATTATAAATTCTTAAATTCATTAAACAACCAAGAACTTTTCAATATTATTAAAAATTATGACACTTTAGGTCATGAAGAAAATGTTAGATTTGAAGCCATTAAAATACTTAACAGCAAAGGTATTCATAATGATGAATTAAGAGCTAATGGCATCAATATTGATACTAAATTTGACACTACTAAAACTATTGTTAATAATTATCAAGATCATTCTAAATTTGCTATAACGCTATATGCTGTTGGTGTAATTTTATTGGTTTTATTCTTTGTATTTAAAAACAATAAATTACCACATTTAGCATCAGCCTCTATACAACTAAGTATTGTTTCTCTTATTTTATTTGCAATATATTATGCAAAATCAATTATAAACATGCGTCAACTATATGACCATATAGATAAAGGTAATAAACTAGTGGTGCTATTTTTAATACTAGGTTTACCTTTTTACATGATTGCATACCCATTTTTAAATGTAAAAATTAAGGAAGACTTAAGACTTAATTGTTTAGAATCTTTAAAATAAACAATATCTTTGCTACATGATGGTACAAACTATGACAAAAGACACAGCAGCTAAAACGTTTAAACTAAACACAATACAAGAAGCCATTGATGATGTTAGAAAAGGCAAGGTTATTATTGTTGTTGATGATGAAAACAGAGAAAATGAAGGCGATTTTGTAGCTGCAGCCGATAAAGTTACCCCTGAAATGATAAACTTTATGGCAACCCATGGTAGAGGACTTATTTGTGCTCCACTTACAGAAAACCGATGTAAAGAACTAGACCTTAACATGATGGTTAGAAATAACACAGACCACATGGAAACGGCTTTCACTGTATCGGTAGATTTAAGAGGTGGTGGCGTTACAACAGGTATTTCTGCTAGCGATAGAGCAAAAACCGTAAAAGCCTTAATAGACCCTAATACAAAACCTTTTGAACTAGCTCGTCCTGGTCATATTTTCCCATTAGTTGCTAAAGAAGGTGGTGTTTTAAGAAGAACCGGACATACCGAAGCTGCTATAGATTTTGCTAGATTAGCTGGTTTAAATCCTGCTGGTGTTATAGTAGAAATTATGAATGAAGATGGTACTATGGCAAGAGTACCAGAACTCATTAAAGTTGCCAAAAAACTAGATTTAAAAATTGTTTCTATTGAAGATTTAGTTGCTTATAGAATGCAACACGATTCTTTAATTGAAAAAAAAGAAGATTTTCAAATAGAAACACGTTTTGGAAGTTTTAGATTAAGAGCCTACAAACAAACCACAAACAACCAAGTACATATAGCCTTAACTAAAGGACAATGGAAAAACGATGAAGTGGTTGCAACCAGAATTAATTCTACATTAGTAAATAATGATATTTTAGGTACACTTACCAACAACGTTGATGAACAACTTAATGACATGTTCAGGGTTATTGAAAAGGAAGGTAAAGGTGCTATTATCTTTATTAATCAGGAATCTCAATCAATGAATATTTTAAAACGCTTATCGTTTTTAAAAGAAAATCAAGTTGCTAACACTGTTACCAAAGCTCCAAGAATAAATATGGATAATAGAGATTTTGGTATTGGTGCTCAAATTTTACATGATTTAAACATTCATAAATTAAAATTAGTAACAAACTCCTCACAAACTAAACGTGTTGGTTTAATTGGTTATGGCTTAGAAATTGTAGATTATATTAATTATTAATTTTTCACTTCAAAAACCCTAAATAAACCTTTGCTTTTGGTATTTGGAACCTCTGAAATAAGAGCGTATTTACCAGGTTTTAAGTCGGCATAAAAATAACCAGTACTACCTGCAGGCATTTCATTAACACCTCCTAAAAAGGTAATACCATTTGGCACTGGGGTAATAAGCCCCTTGGGATCAGACCAATCCATCCATGCTTCCAAAGCATCTTCACTGGCATCGCCTTCTAACCTTACTAAATTCACATCATGCTGCATAAAGTTTTCATGATGGTTTTGTTCTTTATAAAATACTGAAAACACTTGTTTGCCCTTAGTAATGTCTTTATCATAAACTATACCTTCACTATTAGACACCACAATATTTACAGTGGGTTCTGGTGGTGTATTTCCACTATCTTCCTGAGTTACTATAATAGGTTTAGCCATTCCCATTAATGTATGAAATTTACCGTTAGGCATCTTTACATAACATTCCATAATATAATAACCAGGTTCTAACTTTACTGTTGTTACAGCGGTGTGTTTAGGAGCAATTAAACCAGATCCGCCAGAAAATACAATGTCTCCAAACCATGCAGGCAATTTGCCAAAGGCAGCAAATCCTTCTTCTGGTTTTCCTTGATTAATTAAATCCATTCCTTCAGCAAAAACTGGAGCTACATCTGTTAAAGTATTTGCCACAGTTTTTCCTTCAGGATATTTATCTAACAAAAAGAAATGCGTTTCGTTAGAAAGGTTTTGGTATTTAAATGTATTCCATCCTGAGGGAATAGTGTCTACACTTTGAAATTCCATACCACGTGTTATAATGTCAATAACATTGGTTGGTTCTTTTATAGCTACTTCAGTTTCTGTAGTTTTTTGAATGGCCTCTACTTTCTTTTCATTTTTGCAGTTGAATAAAAAACATAATGATATAGGTATAAAAAAAATAAGCTTGATAGTCTGTTTCATAATTATAGTTTTTAAGAGATTGATTTAAAGTTAGTTAATCATTATTTTTTTTGTAACAATACCTTTATCTGTTTGAATTTTAAGAAGGTATAAACCTTTCTGGTAATTAGTAACATTAATTTTGTTTTTTAAAGGTTGATTGAATTGTTGCCCTAGAATATTAAAAAGAGTTATTTTTTTTATGTTAATTGTACTTAGAGCCACAATATTTAGTGTTTTGTTTACAGGGTTTGGGTAAACCTGTATTTTTGCTGCTAAAGATTTTGGAGCATCTATAGCTAGTGTATTAGAACAATCTACACTAAAGATTGTTTGTACATCAATGTTTGACCAATTGGTAGTGGAATACTCTGTATTATCTACATTTATGCAATTAAGGTTAGGATTGTTTGTAGCGTTAAATACTAAAAATGACGTGTTTATACCATTTTTTACGTTTAAATCTTCCAATTGATTATTTGAACAGTTTAAAGATTTTAAAGCACTCAAATTACTCACGTCTAAGCTTATTAAATTATTGAAACTACAGTTTAAAACCTCAATTGTATTTTGGTTGGAAATTAATTGTCCTTTTGTATTTACAGATTTATCACTGAGATTAACTCCTGTTAAATCACTTAAATCTGAAATATTATTTCCTGCAATATTTAATTCTATTAGATTAGTAAATAATTCAATACCTGAAATATTACTTATTTTTCCGTTTACATTTGGTAGGTTTATATTAGTTTCAGGAAACGAGATATCCAAATGTGTTATATCTTCTAAATCTTCAACAAGTACTAAGTTGTTTAATAGTCCATCTGTATCAATGCCTAAATCTATTAGAGCTTGTTCAAAAAACTCATCGGGAATACTAAAAGTGCTACTATCATCTACTGTATCGGGGTTACAATCATCATCAATTCCATTATAGGGTACCTCGGTTCTGCCAGGGTGTATTAACGGGTTGTTGTCATTACAATCATATTCAATATTTTGATCATTTGCATGAATTGTAATATATCCCGCAGATGGGTTACAAAAAATAATATCGTTAGAATCTCCATAGCCATCATTGTCATTGTCTGCAAGGTAAAAAACTAAATCTTCTTCTTCATCAATATCTCCATCACAGTCGTTATCTTTATTATCAGCACATTCAATAGATACCGCAGGGTTTATGTTTGGGTCGGTGTCATCACAATCTGTTAGAGGTAAAATAGTTGTGGTGTATCCTTCTCCAGGCGATTCACACCTTTTTGTTGTGAATGAAGCATACCCATCACCATCCAAGTCTAAATACCAATCTCTTTGAGGGTTAATAGTTGGGTCTGTATCGTCGCAATCGGGATTGGGATTAAGTTCTGCATCAATAAAATAATTTTCTCCTGGTTTATAGCAAGTTTTTATTTCAGAACCTTCTAATGGAAACCCATCATTATCTTCATCTAGAACCCAAACAGGTTGTTCTGCAATATCAGGATCAGCATCATCAATCAACCCGTTACAATTATTATCATAGCCATCACAATATTCTGCTCCAAAAGGTTTGTCGTTTTCATTGTTATCATTACAATCTACATCTGCTGCAAACCCGTCATTATCTTCATCTATTTCAGAACAATGAGATACTGGGTAGATAAGTATTAAGTTTTTACAATAATATTCAGGAGAACTATATTCTAAATACATTTTAATTAAATGACCATTTGTAAAAGTTACAAATATTTCATCACTAGAGTAAGAATTATCATCAAATTCACTTTGAACTCCAGTAAAATTGTAGCTACTACTTGTATGGGTTGTAACATTTTCAATAATTAAAGTAATTGAAAATGGGACGCTAGAACTTAAATATATTGTATTTATAATATTTCCAGAATTACAATTGATATCTTCACTAGATTGAGGCCCATACTGTAAACCTATTGGAAATGGTAAAGAACAATTATCTTGTGCAAAACTATTATAGCTCCAAAATGATATGATTAGAAGAAGTAAAATTTTTATTTTCATTTTATGATAGTTTTAAAAATTTTTATTGACAACGAAAGAAATCCATGTGTTTTTTTAGAGTTTTTCTTTCTGCAGATTAATAGCTTTTATAAATATTATTTGATTATAATTTTTTTCATGATAAAATGTATTACCTTTTCGCTTAAGCTTTAATTTTTAAACATTCCTCCTGAGGAAAATAAAGCCATTGTTTTATATTTTGATTTCTCAATAGTGGTAAGTGTCTTTTTTAAAGCTTTAGCCATTATGTTTACATTATTTTTAGACTTCTTTTTGTCTATAATATCCATTTCCATGATTAGTCCTTTAGAAAATTGCTCTATGACCCTAGGATCCATATCAGGAATATTTGAAGGTTTTTGTGTTCCAAAATTTAAGAAGTTTGGTAGCCTTAAACCTGCCTCTGAGGTATGATAAATTTTCATAACATATCTTTCATCCTCAAATTGCAATCCTTTGCAATTGTATCCTATTATAGTTTTTGTTGGAAGATCAGATATTTTGTAATTGTCAATGTTTTCTTTTGTCTTACCAGGGTCTGGGATAGGATGGATTTGCATAAACTTACTGCCTTGCGCATCCATAAACATTATCATGGTATTTAAGTCCATATCAAAAAGCATGGTCACGAGCCCCATATTCTTGCTTTCTTCACTTCTCATTCTGGTGGCTTGATAGCTAGCTCCTTCTTTAATCAAGAATGTGAGTTCCATAGTTTCCTTCTTTTTGGCATTAAGCGTCATTTGGGTTTGGAGTGCCCAATCAAACTCATATGTTTCTGGGAGATCACTAGCCGATACCTTATGTTCTTTAAGGGATTTTTTAATACGCTTGGTCATACCTTTACTATCACTAGTGTTGTAATCGTCTTCATCAATATCATCTTTGGGCTGATTGCCACCCTTTACAATATTTTTCATAACACCTTCCATTAAATCTTGACCCTGTGCTCGTACTTCCCTAGCTTGTGGCAGTGAAACCGTTACTGGCTTGTAATCATAAACCAACAGGCTTTCTCCTTTTTCACGAGGCATTTCTCCTATTTCAAAATTTTGTTTAGACTCGTTAACTTTGGTATAGATTTCAACAAGTCGGTCTTGATTATCAAACAGCACATAGCTACCTTCGTATCCGGGTTCGTTAAGAAATTCAAACTTAGTGTAGGTTTCTCCTCTTAGGGTTTGAGTAGACTCTTTATAATCTTCATACCTAAAATCATCTGGTTTATATATAAAGGCAAACTCCACTATACCATTAAAAGGATTTGCTGTTTGACCTTGGTCTGTTTGCTTTTGATACTCTATCATGAACGGCTCTGGTGGCAATTTATAGGCTTCAATTAGCATGGTTGGTACCATCATACCTTGGCTTTGCAAAGCAACAATTGAAGATTTGGTATATTCTCCATTTTTATATGTATATATAAAGCCTTCACTATCAATATAGCCTGGTTCTGGCATATCGTCTTGCTCTAACTTTACAGCAACTTCATTTGCATCAAAATACTGTGTTTGATTGAGGTTTCCGTTTTCACGTAATTGAATGACAACATCTTGATTATAGAATGCTTTTTTAGTTTTGGTATTTTTGGTTAAGGCAGTATTTGCTGCTTCCATGGTTTCAGGAGCTTCTGCCTTTTCTTTATCGGGCTTATCTTTTTTTGTGGTAACATCATCAATAGTTTTTTCTGTTTTTTTAGAAACAGCTTCATCTGTTTTTCTAAGGATGGTTCTCTCTGCAGCTTCTTCTGCTTTCTTTTTTAGCTTTTTTAAAAATTGTGCTTGTGTTGTTGATGTGATTAACAAACAAGCCATTATTAATAGTATATTTTTTGATTTCATGTTTATAGATTTTAAGAGAAATAGGGAAACAACTCATCTCTCATTTGTCATCCCCCTATTCAGAATTGATTAATAGCCTCTTTTATTCCTTAGATATTTTTACAGATTTTACAACCTTATTATTTAACAAAATATGCAATGTGTAAGTCCCATTTTTTAAGTGGTCTATACTCATATAAATTTTTTCGTCATCGTTCTTTTTGGAAGAATTGAACATTACTTTTTTTGCTACAAATTACTCTATGGAATAAAACTAATCTCTTAATTCTTTAGTTAATACAAGAGATGTTTCAAAGTATGCAACAAATGTTACAAGGCTGTGTTTATAAAGGTTTACAGGCTTTTTAATGTCTGTTAGAGTACTCTACAGGGGTGCAATTGTAAGTTTCTTTAAAACACTTAATAAAATAAGAAGGCGTATTAAAACCTATTTGATAGGCAATTTCTGAAATAGAATTATCTGATTTTTTTAATAAATCAATGGCTAGTTTTAAGCGTTCATTTCTAATAAATTCAGAGGTACTTAATCCTACAATAGCTTTTAATTTTCTATGCAATTGAGTTCTGCTCATTTGCATTTTTACCGAAAATGTTTCTGTATTAAAATCTGGATTAGTTAGGTTTTTATCTAATACCTCTTTTAGTCGCTTTAAAAATTCAGCTTCTGTAGATGAAACCGTTATTTCTGGAGTTAAAGTAATGCTTTTGCTAAAGTGTTGTTGTAATCTATTTCTATTTTCAATTAGTTTTTCTACTATTAATTTTAGTTTTTCACTACTAAAAGGCTTTGTTATATAGGCATCTGCCCCAGTTTTTAACCCTTCTATTTCGTTATCTTCTCCTACTTTTGCTGTTAAAAGTATAATGGGTATATGACTTGTTAGCTCATTATATTTTAATGTATTACACAGGTCAATACCGTTTTTAATAGGCATCATAATATCACTAATTATTAAACTAGGCATATGCTTTATAGCTTTTTCTATACCTGCTTGTCCATTAGATGCTTCAATAATTTGGTAAGAGTTTTCAAAAACTGATTTTACAAATGTTCTTATATCTTTATTATCTTCTACAATAAGTAAACATGGTTTATTATTGTTATTTAAAACAGCATTGCTTAAAACAATTTCTTGTTCTGTGTTTTTTGAATTTAAAATTTCTGAAGCTTTAAAAGCGTTTTTTGTTATTGGTAGCGTAACGGTAAATTGAATTTTATCTGAATCTATACTATTGGCTATAATACTTCCTTTTGAAAGTGAAACCAGCTCTTTTACTAAAGCAAGTCCTACGCCTACACCTTCTGAAGCTTCATCATCTTTATAAAAACGTTGAAATAGCTTACCAAGGTCTTTTTTGGTAATTTCTTTATTAGTATTAATAACAGACAATACTAAGTTATTCTCTTGCTCATTTGCATTAAAAATAATCTCACTAGACTCTGGTGCATATTTTATAGCATTAGCTAAAAGATTAGAGCTAACCTTTTCTATTACATCTTTATCATACCAAACGTTTTCAAGACCTTCTATTTTATTTAATATAACCATTTCCTTTTCTTTAGCTTTGTATTGAAATGCGGAAACTATTTGTATTAATAAAATTTTAAGATTCCCATTTTCTATTTTTAATTGGGCTTGTCCTGAGTCTATTAAAGCAAGATCTACCATTTGGTTTACTAAGCCTAACAATCTATTAGCATTCTGCTTTATTAAATTAAGTTCTTTACGGTCTTTAGGTGATATATTTTGTTTTGATAATTGATGATCTATAGGGCCTGTAATAAGCGTTAAAGGGGTTCTAAATTCATGCGAAATATTGGTATATAATTTTGTTTTAAACTCATCAAGCTTTTTTAAACGCTCTGTTTCTGCCTGTTTTAATTGTAATTGCGTTTTAACTTTCCACCTAAATAGTAAGTATTTATAAACACCAAACAGTATTAAAATTATAGCTAAAACATATATGGTTTTTAAGAGATTAGTTAAGTACCATGGTTTTAATATGGTAAAGGTGAAGGTAGCTGGTTCATTGTTCCACACTCCATCGTAATTAGATGAAATCACCTCGAAGGTATACGTATTGGGCGGTAAATTGGTATAATGAGCAAAATTAATTCCCTTAGGAGACTTCCAATTTTCGTTATAATTTAAAAGCCTGTATTTGTACATATTACGATCGGGTTGCGAAAAATGCAGACTTGTAAAGGTAAGCGTTACGGTATTTTGGTTGTACTTAAGTTTTTGAAAATTGTTTAACGGTTGTTCTTCTGAAAATACTTCAAACTTAGATATTATGGTTTTAGGCTTAACCATATTATAGGTTAAGTTTTCTGGCTTAAACCAATTTAGGCCGTTCAGTCCACCAAAATAAAGCGTACCATTGGCATCTTTAAAATAAGCCCCTGTGTTGAATTCTGGTCCCTGTAATCCATCATCGGGGGTAAACGCTTCAAAACTCTCATTATTTATATTAAATCGGCTTAATCCGTTATTAGTACTTAGCCATAAATTTTGGTCTTCATCGGGCAAGATGCCGTACACCACCTGATTGGGCAAGCCTTCTGCTTTGGTATAGTTTTTTATGGTTTGGTTCTCTGTATCGTATTTTTTTAGTCCCATACCATAAGTACCTACCCATAGTGTATGGTCTAAGAACAGCAATGATTTAACTTTATCATCAAGACCTTTTATTTTTGAGATTTTATTGGTTTCTATATCCAGTTTAAACACACCGCCATAATCGTTACCTATCCATAATGTATTCTCATTGCCATAAACTAAAGCCCTAATGTTATTGTGAGATAGCTCAGAATTTTCTTTATTAAAAGCCTTTACAACGCCTTTATTTTTATCAAAAAGCAAAATACCATGGCGTTCTGTGGCCAACCAACAACTGGTTTTTGATGCTCTTAAAATACTCCAAATGGTAAAATCGTTCAGTTCTGGAAAAGACCGGTATGCTCCAGAAGCCTCTTTAATATTTAAACCATGGCCTTGGTGACCAATCCAAAGTTCGTTTTCAAAAAAATCTAAACTAATAACCCTATTACTGTTTAATGGTGAATTATCCTTGGTATAAGTTTTATAAGTTTGAGTCTTGGTATTGCAATAGGTTAAACCTTTTCCCGAGGTACCAACCCAAAAGGTATTATCGTTATCGGTGGTAATACTTCTTATCATATCAACATTAACCGACCTCGGTAACTGGTTGTTTGTTAGAATATTAAATTTTATTAAATGCTCGTCGTAGTAACTAAGCCCTGTTCCATCAGAGCCTATCCAAATGATTCCCGAAGCATCCTCATATAAGCACAACATATCGTTGTAGTGTATAGCAAAAGGATTATTTTTATTAGCTTTAAAATTCTTAACGCTGTTTGAAGCAAAGTCTATTAAATAGACACCCTTCCCGTAAGTTGCAATCCAAAGTCTATTTTTACTATCTATTAAAAGGTCTTCAATGTTTAAATTTTCGGGTAAGTCATCGTGCTTATATTTTTTAAACTCTTGACTATTTCCCGACATGTAAAACAAGCCATTACCGTATGATCCAAGCCAAACACCTCCTGCATTGTTATTTTCTAAAACCGAAAAATTAGTTTCTTTAGATGTTTCTACAAGTATTTTGTTATATCTACCACTGTCATTGATTTTATAGACTGAACCTGATGCCGCAACCAATACCCCTAAACTTGTTTCTGAAATGTTATAAACCGTAGTTTTAGTATCTTGCCCTTTAAATACCGCTACAGTATCTTTGGTTTTATAATCAACCTTAAAAAGACCATTACCGTAGGAGCCTAAAAACAAATTACGCTTGCTATCTTGAAAAATGGCACTAACCAAAAACGGTTGTTTTATAATTTTGAAATCGTTGGTTTGTGGCCTATAGATTTCCAATTGGCCAGAATGGGTAATTATCCATAGCCTATTTTGTTTATCTATATAAACTTTTCCTAGTTTGCTAAAGGTTGGTCTAGTAATGTCTTCAAACTGTTTATTATAATGTTTAAAAGAGAGGCCGTTATACTTGTTCAATCCATCTTGGGTAGCAAACCACATATAACCAATAGAGTCTTGTGCTATACTTATTACACTGGTTTGAGACAGCCCGTGCTCTACCGTTAGTCCCTTAAAGGCTATTTGTTCTTTATGGTTTTGCGAAAAAGATACTGCTACAAATAGGCATGCCAAAATGGTATTTAAACCTCTCATTTATAGTTTTTTGATTATAAAACTACAAAATGTTATTAACATTTGTTTACAAAACAGCTTTTATAATTTCAGCCATTTTATTGGTTCTTGTTTTCACGTCTTCTTCTGTCCAAGATAATTTTATTAAACATGATATGTTTCTGCCAATATAGTGGTCTGACATTTCAAATGTTTTGGTTTCTAAATATTTTAAACCTTCTTTTACTTCTTTAGAAATTGGGAATAAGGATTTTTGTTGTTTTAAGTGGTCCCACTTACGTATGTAATGCCAGTTATTATCAAAATAATTCCAACAAGCATCAATACCTTGGTTTTTAAAGGCTTGCATTACTTTTCTAACAGTTTCTAAATCTGGTAAAAAGAAATTGAAAAAGGCGCCACTTTCTTCTCCCCCTTCTGGAACTGTTCTTAATGTAACTTCAGGTATTTTAGACAGGGTTTCTTTAAAAATATTTAAATAACGTCTTTGTATTTCTAAAAACTCTGGTAAACGTTTTACTTGTGCTAAACCAACGGCTGCATGTAGTTCTGAAATTCTAAAATTATATCCTAAAAATGGATGTGTTTCTGCGCCCCTATCATTGCCTATATGGTCATGACCATGATCACTGTAATGGTCTGCATTTATGTAGTACTCCTTATTGTTTGTTACTACGGCTCCACCTTCGCCACAGGTTATGGTTTTTACAAAATCGAAAGAGAAACACCCTAAATCTCCTATACTTCCTAATGGTTTGTTGTTATAAGTACCGCCAATAGCTTGACATGCATCTTCTACTACCAATAAATTGTGCTTTTTTGCTATTTGCTGTATAGCATTCATATTAGCCATACTGCCACACATTTGCACTACCATAATGGCTTTTGTTTTTGGTGTTATGGCTTTTTCTATTGCCTGCGGATTTAAGCCTAAGGTATCATCTACATCAACTAAAACGGGTATGGCGCCTAAAAGCATTATGGCCTCAAAACTGGCTACAAAGGTAAATGTTGGCATAATGACCTCATCTCCTGCTCCTATTCCTGCAGAGGCTAAGGCTACTGAAACGGCTGCTGTACCGCTAGATACTAATTGTACGTGTTTAGATTGAAATGTGTTTTCAAGTTCTGCTTCTAGTTCTTTGGCTTTCCAATGGCCATTGCGCATACCATCAAAACCATAGCGCATTAGTACGCCGTTTTCTAATACATCGTTTACTTGTTTACGTTCTTGTTCTCCAAATAATTCAAATCCTGGCATGGGTTTATGTTTTGTTTTGCGTTAGGGATTGAGGGTTTGTTGAAGCTCCCCGACCTAAGGAGGGAGCGACTCCCGAAAGCCCGACCCGATAGGGTAACGCCCTGTTAATTTTAAATTTCTAAAACACTTTCTGTTACTTGCATTCTAACTTTTTTAAAGTCTGCAAACATATCGTCTTCTGCTCTATAACCTACTGGTAAGAGTAAAACAGATTTTAGTCCTTTTTCTTGAAGGTTCAAGGCTTTATCATAACCTTCTGGATTAAATCCTTCCATGGGGCAAGCATCTATGCCTTCTACAGCGCAAACTGTCATTAAATTACCTAGGGCTATGTAGGCTTGATTTTTAGACCATTGTTGTTGTTCTTTTATTGTCATGTTGCTTAACATGTCTATTAAATTAAGCCTGTATGGGTCTAATATTTTGTTGGGTGTATTACGAATGGATTGAATGTTTTTAAAGAATTTATTTACGTCTGCTTCTAGTATTTTTTCTTGAATACATAATACTAATAAGTGAGAGGCCTCAACAACTTGGTTTTGATTGTAGGAATGTTTTAGAAGTGATTCTCTTAAACTTGTGTCTTGAATTACAATCATTTTAACTGTTTGTAAACCATATGATGTTGCTGTTAGGTTAAATGCTTCTTTTAAGGTGTTTAGTTGATTTTTAGTGAGTGTTTTAGTTGGATTAAACTTTTTTGTTGCGTATCTCCACTTTAATTTATCTATAATACTCATTCTGCTCATTTATGTTTTTTACAAATGTACTATTTGAATTTTCAATTTGATAAAATTATATGATAAATTGAACCAGTAACTAAATAAGGCAAAATTATTTTTTAAAAAATTTAAATTTTATTTGAAAGAATTAAAAAAGGGTTCTATATTTGCACCCGCATTCAGGCAAATAGCTTGATGAGACACTTGGAGAAATGGCAGAGTGGTCGAATGCGGCAGTCTTGAAAACTGTTGAGGGTCACACCTCCGGGGGTTCGAATCCCTCTTTCTCCGCCAAGATTTATTCAAAATCGAACAAAGTCCCGTAAACACTATGTTTACGGGACTTTTTAGTTTCTACAAAATAGCAAAAGAAGAATGGTGCAAAAGCAATATGGTAAAGCATCTTGAAAAGCTTAAACAAAAAACTTTTGCAACAGCATCATAACCTAACAAAACCCAATTAACCCACTCGGTTTTTTGGGTTTTAATTTTTCTTGTAAATATTCCTACTTTCCATAAAAAAGATTTATATTTTTATGTTTTTAAATTTATGCTAAATAAGATAATAAGAAATAAAACAGTTCAATGGTTACAATCACCTGATTGTAGTGTAAATGAACTTATTACATATATTAAAAACAAAGGTCAGTTAAGAGATACTCAAATTGAGGCAATAGAAACTTTTTTGTTTTTGAAAATTCAAGGTCAAAACAAACCTCTTTGGCAACTATTTGCAGAAGGTTTTTTTACAAATGGTACTGATTTGTCAAAATTAGATATTAACCAAAATGCAAGAGAATTCCTTGAAAACAATAAAGAGGCGTTTTCTTTATTTGATTTTGCAAGACAAAAAGTAAAAGGCAAAAAGCAACTACCTAACCTTGAACAGGAAATCATAAAATCACCAGAAGAGTTAGATTATCAAGAAATAATTAAAAAGTTATTTTACAATGTAAACTATTCTGACTACTTAATGAGTTTACCAATGGGTTCTGGTAAAACTTACTTAATGGCTGCATTTATCTATTTAGATTTATATTTTGCTTCAAATGAACCCGAAAATAAAAATTTTGCTCATAACTTTTTGGTTTTAATTCCTTCTGGCTTAAAAACATCAATCGGACCAAGTTTAAGAACTATCGAAGATTTTGACCCATCTTGGGTTATTCCAGAACCAGCAGCAACTAATCTAAAAAAACAACTAAAGTTTGATGTATTAGATGAAGCCAAGTCTGCTAAAAAAAGCAATAAAGCTCGAAATCCAAATGCTCAAAAAGTAAACGAAATCCTTCCAGATCCTTTTGGGCAAGTTTTCATTGTAAATGCGGAAAAGGTAATCTTAAACAGAGTTGATACAACAGGTCAAACAAACTTATTTGAAGATGATGAGGACAAAAAGGCTAACGAATTAAGAGCTCTAATTGGTAAAATACCAAACTTATCTATTTTGATTGATGAAGTGCATCACGCAGCAAAATCAGACATTAAATTAAGACAAGTAGTTAATAGATGGAATGATAGAGGTAGTATAACCACTGTACTCGGTTTTTCAGGTACGCCTTATTTATCAACAGCAGAAAAAATTCAGCTTACAGAAGATGATACTTTAAGAATTTCAGAAATCACAAATACAGTCTATTATTATCCGCTTACAAATGCAATAGAAGATTTTTTAAAAAATCCAACAGTTAAAATAGCCGATAATCTTACTCATTTACAAATAATAAAAGAAGGTATTAACGACTTTAATGAAACGTATGGAGATTTAACTTACGCTAATGGTACTATTCCAAAAGTTGCTATTTATTGCAGTAATATTGAAATGTTAGAAGAAGAAGTTTATCCATTTCTTCAAAGTGATTTAAAAATCCATCCTGACGAAATATTAAGATTTCACGGTGGAAATAAAACGTACAGTTTGCCAAAGGAAAATGAATTACAATTTAAATCATTAGACACTGCAATTTCAAAAAAGAAATACATTCTGTTAGTAGCAATTGGTAAAGAAGGTTGGGATTGTAAGAGTTTAACTTCTGTAATACTACCGCAAAAAAGTAAGAGCGCTTCCAAAAATGCTATCATTCAAACAACGTGTAGATGTTTAAGACAAGTTACAAAAGGTAATGATGAATCAGCTTTAATTTGGTTAAATAGAGAAAATGCAACAATACTTAATAAAGCATTAGAAAAAGAACAAAACACGTCTATTGAAGAACTCAACAATTTAGACAAAAATAAAGGTGCTGATTTAATTGAACGTCATTCAAGAATGGGATTTCTTAAACTTCCAAAAATTGACTATTACCAGCTAAAAGTAAAATATCAATCTATTGAGGAAGAAGATAAGCCAAACACCAAAATTAAATTAGAAGAGCTACTAAAAAGCATAAAAGATTACAAAGCTAACTATGCAATAACTACTAAAGGATTAGACTTTTTAGACGAAGGTGAATTATCTTTTTTAAACAGTTCTGGTATCAAGTTGGCTAACTACAATCATTGGATTGCTAATATTTCAAAAGATAGTTTCAGTACAATCTCTACAAAAGAATTGCATCAATTTGATGAACAATTAAAACCTATTTTTAAAGCAATTACTCTAAACAACGAAGGAAATCTGTTTTTTAATGAACAATTTGATACTTATAAAATTGAATCTAAAATTAGAGTAGCATTCAGCATTAAAAGAGAATTAACAACCGAAGAAGAAATAATTCCTAAAGAAGCCAACTTACTTATTGTCGACAAATTAAAATCTATTGCAAAGCATAAAAACTTATATCCTAATGAAGAGGTAACAAAACAAATTTTGCAATTTGACAGTAACCCACTTTCAACAGAAGATTTTAATAAAAAAAAGCAAGAGCGTATTTTAAAATTAACAGAACAGGGTAAGTTTGATGAAATTGCAAAAGTTGCAGCAGAAACCATAAATCCATTAATTGAACAAAAAGACAAATCGTTTCATTTATTGCCTTATAATTTCGACAGTGGTTTTGAAAGTCAATTTTTAAATGAAATTCTTAAGTTAAAAGACTTTAAAGAAAATAATTTAGAAATCTATTTTAATGGAGAACGTGGTATTACAGAGTTTGTAATTAACTGTTTTGCTAAAAAAGGAAAACGATGGAATAAAGTAGGTAAATACACAACCGACTTTTTAATCATTAAACGCAATACTAAAGATGCTATACACAAAGCATTAATTATTGAAACCAAAGGAGAAGGCTACGCTAATGATAAAGATTTTATTAAGAAAAAGAACTTTATAGAAACGGACTTCTTAAAACATAACGAAGACAAATTTGGGTACAAAAAATTCGATTTTCTCTATTTAGAAGATAGCAATAAACTATTAGACAATATTGCAGAAGTAAATCAACGTATCAATCAATTTTTCAAAGACTAATTACAATTATGCCAATTAAATATATACCATACACACCAAATACCATAGAAGGTCAAGCCGTATTAGACAATATTACACGCACAAAACGTGTATTACGTTATCGCGAAAACAATGAAGTGTATAACCGTTTAGAACGTGGTATGCCCTACTACGAAGTAGAAACAGTGGAACAAGTTGGTGAACCTTCCGAAAATTTAATTATGCGTGGTGAGTGTGTCTCAAACTGTGCCTATCTAAAAGAACAAGGTATAAAAGTTGATTTGGTATACATAGACCCACCTTTTGCAAGTGGTGTAGATTATGCTAAAAAAGTATACATCAGAAGAAATCCAAAGTTAGCAGCTAAAATAAGAGAAGCTGAAAAAACAATGGAAATGGAGGAACTACGAACTTTTGAAGAAACAATGTATGGAGACATTTGGCAAAAAGAAGATTTTTTGAATTGGATGTATGAAAATTTGCAAGCGATTAAAAGCATAATGTCTGAAAACGCATCAATCTATTTACATTTAGATTATCATATTGGACATTATGTAAAGATATTGATGGATGAAGTTTTTGGTGAAGAACGATTTTTAAATGAAATAATTTGGTGTTATTCTGATGCTGCGAACAGCAAAAAATATTGGAATACAAAGCACGACACAATTTTTTTCTTTTCAAAAAGTGAAGATTACGTTTTTAACTATGAAGAGGTTTTAAGAGAACACTCTGAAGGTAATATCAAAAAATATAAATATGAAGACGAAAAAGGAAAATATCGTCTTTTCGGAAAAAACATTCAAGGAAGTCCAATACAATGGCATAGAGATGTTAAACCAGAATGGGAAAAAACAAATCCAGAATTAGTTTATAGGCATTATCTAAAAGCAGGTAGTTTACCTTTAGATTGGTGGACTATTAATCCCGTTAATCAAGCCGCACACGAAAAACAAGATTATTCCACTCAAAAACCTGAAGAATTATTGGAAAGAATTATAAAAGCAAGTAGTAATAAAGGTATGGTAGTTGCTGATTTCTTTGGTGGCAGTGGAGTAACAGCAAAAGTAGCTAATGAGTTGGGCAGAAAGTTTATTCATTGTGATGTAGGTATAAATTCTATTCAAACTGTTAGAGACCGTTTAGTAGCAGAAAAAGCAAGCTTTACTATAAAAGAAGTCAAAGATGGTGTAAACTTATTCAGAAATCCACAACAAACTATGGATAAATTAGCAACACTAATTACAGGTTTACAAACAAAAGTAGAAGGTGTTTCTAATTTCTGGTTAGGTGCTATAAACGATAGTAAATTAGGTACGGTTCCAGTTTATGTTCCAGACTTAATAGATAGTCAACAAAAGTTACTAGATATACCAACCATTAACCGCATTATCAATCAAGAAATACAAAATCTTTCAATTAATGCTAAAAAAGTAATTGTTTACTACATAGATATTGATGATGAAAAAGAACTGAAAAAATTCATCAAAGAAAATAATGCAACCACAACAGATGTTGAGTTAAAAGATTTAAAGAATCTTCTTCACGAAACTGTAGTAGATGATGAATTAGAATTTTCAATTACTGAAGGTAAGGGAGAATATACTGTATCAATCGATAAGTTTACAAGTGACAGATTGCAGCAAAAGATTAATGAGTTCAATGAAAAAAGAAACTTACAAGCAATAAACAAAGGAAAGAAATTCGAACCTATTAATATTAGCGAAGAAGGATTAGAGCTAATTGAATTAATCTCTTTAGACTGTAAAAATTCAGAGGGTGAATGGTTTAGTTCAACAGAAATAAAAATTGACAAATTAGGTTATGTCATTTACGATGGAGAGAAATCGAAAGACTTTTGGAATGGAAAAATCACATCAAAAGAAAAACCATTAAGAATTAAAGTGAGAAACATTAGTGGAGATGAGTCTGTAGTGGTTATTTAATCCCCCACAACCCAAAACCCAGTTCTTTGTGTTCTTCCGCTCCCCCCTACAAATCAGCGGTTAGTAATACGCCATAGCATATTGATTTTTTTCATGCCAAAAAGAAACAATAAGCTATTGTCTAAAAGTCCAATATAAGTAGCTTGTTTAAATGCTGTTTTATCAAACAACTATTTAAAACGCTACCCCATACAAACACTTCATCCTACGTTCAAATTAAAAAAAACTTGTTTTTTAAGAGATAATACCCCTTTAGTTATAGTATTTGCTTAACTTTACTTCCACCCAAATCTTATTTTATTATGCGTTTATTAAGGCTATACATTTCGCTTTTAGCAGTATTTTTTTCATTAACAGTAAGTGCTCAAATACCTACTTATTACAGCAATATAGATTTCTCTCAAACCGATGATGCTCTTAAAAATCAAATAAGTACATTAATAACAACCACACTTACAAACCAATTACCATATACAAGTGCTTCTACAGATACTTGGGATGTTATTAAAACAGCAGATTTAGACCCTTCAAACAATCAAAATGTGCTTTTGCTTTATGGGTATGATGATTTAGATAACACCTATAAAACAGATAGAACACGTAGTAAAGACTTAAATTGTACCTCAAACTCATGTATAGGTTTGTGGAATAGAGAACACGTTTTTGCAAAATCATTAGCAAACCCAAGTTTAGACACTAGTTATCCCAGTGCAGGTACAGATGTACATAATTTACTTGCTTCAGACTCACAAATGAATTCTTCAAGAAATAACAGAGTATATGCATCTGGTAGTGGTAATTCTACAATAACAGCACAAGGTTATTTTTATCCAGGTGATGAATGGAAAGGTGATATTGCACGTATCATTATGTATATGTATGTGCGTTACCCCAATCAATGTTTAGCAAATGATGTTGCATTCAGCTCAAACAGTACACATCCAGATATGCCCGATATTTTTCTTCAATGGAATATAGAAGACCCTGTTTCTAATTTTGAAATACAAAGAAATAATGAAATTGCACTTGCCCAAGGCAACAGAAATCCGTTTATTGATAACCCTTACATAGCTACATTAATATGGGGAGGTACTCCTGCAGCAGATAGTTGGCAAGTACTCGCTTTACCAGAATTATATAATCAGGAATCTGTTTCAATATATCCTACTATTTCTACTAATTATTTAAATATAGTATCTAATAAAACAAATAACTATCAATATACAATTGTAGATTACAGTGGTAGAATATTGCTTAATGCAACTGTAGCCAATAAAGTTGATATTTCCAGATTAAATACAGGTAGTTATATACTACATTTAAAATCTAATCAATCTGAAAGTACTTTTAGGTTCATTAAAAAATAAGACAGCCTTAACAACGCTACAAGAACATCTGCTTTCTTTTTTCGTTTTCGCTTAATAAAAACCCTTTAAACACTGCGTTTAGAGGGTTTTTTATTAATGATTATAGATTAACAATTACTATATTGCCTACTTTACGACCCGTTTCTAGATACTCATGGGCATGTCTTATATCTAATAAGCTATATTTTTTTTCAATTTTTGTTTGAAGTTTTTCTTGTTCAAAAAGATGTATTAAATCTTTTAATAAACACTTCAATGCTTTAGTGTTTTTCATGCCTGTAGCTGCAAACTTTACTTTTTTTGAATTCCATAACATGTGCCAAAGTATTTTTCCACTTAATACTGGCGTCATAAACATGCCACCAGAACTTATTAAATTTCTAACGCTTTTATAAGATAGTTTTCCAACAGTATCATAAATCACATCATATGTATGGGTTACATTATTTAGATTTACTTTAGTATAATCTAAAACTTCATCGGCTCCCACAGACAGCACAAAATCTATATTCTTTGTACTACAAACTCCTGTAACCCTAGCGCCCATTACCTTTGCTAATTGCACTGCAGCATTACCTAAACTTCCAGAAGCGCCATTAATTAAAACATGTTGTCCTGGTTTTACATTGGCAATATCTTTTAAAAAATTGTATGACGTTAAAAACCCATCACATATTGGTGCGGCTTCAATATGAGAAATATTATTGGGTTTTCTATCTATAACCAAATCTTCGGCAATACATAAATACTCTGCATTAGAGCCATTGCTAAATAGTTTTTCGCCAAAAACCGCATCGCCTATTTTAAATTTTGTTACTTGGGCTCCCACAGATTCAACAACACCAGAAAAACCAGTTCCTAAAAACCTGTTTTTAGGTTTAAATATGCCTAAAAATAATCTACCGTATTTTGGTACTCCTTGGCGCATCATGGTGTCTGCTCTGGTAACAGATGATGCCTTAATATTTACTAAAACTTCGTTATGCTTAGGTAATGGTTTTTCTAAGCTAGATATCTTGATAACTTCTGGCGAACCATAAGTGTTATAAATTGCTGCTTTCATTATTACTATTATTAATGCTAAAGTTTAAGGTTTTCAATTTATTAATCGCTCGTATTTTATAATCAAAACAATATTTCTACAAATAAGGTGAGCCCATTACATGAAAAACTAAATCCCAAACAATGTGTACAATTATTGCTATTAGTAAACCACGTTTCCAATACACCCAACCAAAGAAAGACCCTGTGATAAGATTTCCTATCATAGTAGAACTCACTGTTACCAAAGTGAGATTTGAAAAGTTTTTTGATAGTGGCAAATGCATTAAACCAAAAAATACCGCCGTAATTATTATACCCACCCAAACTACAGTTGTTGATGGTTTTACTTCTTTTTTAAAACGTTGAATTAAAGCTATAATAAAAGACATTAACCCAAGCCGAAAGATAATTTCTTCTGTAATTCCAGCCGAAAATGATACGATGGCATAATAGAGTTTAGAAGGTCTTTCTATAAGGCTTGTTGCAGGAAAGGTATCTCTTATTTGCTTATGAATTAGAAGTAATACTAGTGCTAAAACTACACTAAGACCCATAAAATACAATAGCTCTTTAAACACATTTAAAAGCTTTATAGTTTTTCTCTTAGAAAAGAAACTTTCTATAACTGGCGCGCCCAAGTGTGCTTTTTTTGATAACCATAAACCAACAAAAACCATAATTATACCTATTATAAGTCCATAAACTCCTGTTTGTATTATTTCTGTAGCTATAGAATTAGATATTTTTACACTTGTATTACCTGCCTCTATTTTTAACCGTTTTAATTCTCTGCTAAAGGGAATGTTTAGAAGCGTACCAATTACAAATAAAATAACTACAAAAAAAGCTGTTGATAGGCTATTATATGTTTGGGTTGAATTTGGTGATTTCATTTAATAAATTTTTGCTAAATATGACCTTGTAATATGGGAGTGTGTTAAAATCATTGCTTAGTTGTTAACTTAAACGGAACACACTAAACTAAAAATATACTTCCTTAAAAAAGCTACAGCAAGAGGTAATTACATTTACCAAAAAATACCTGCATTAATTACAAAAAACATTTAATTCTTGATGAGCCGCTAATGACACCATTGGTATATCTTGATTACTATCTATTTTAATACAACTTAAATTGGGGTTTCTATCTACTTTTAAATCTATAAGGTTGCTATTACTACTAACATCTAAATTTGTTAGTAAATTACTGGTTATATACAAATGGGTTAAGCTACTATTCTCTATAAGATTAATACTTTTCAATTGATTATCAGACACTAGTAAAGTTTCTAAATTTATATTTGAATCTATATTTAAATTATTAAGCTTATTTGTTGTTAATAACAAATTTTTAAGACTTACAGCTTCTGTAATATTAAGTGATGTTAAATCATTATTGCTTATATGCAAAATTTCTAATAATGGGTTGTTAAGGCTTATCGCTTCAAGGTAATTAAAAGATAAATTCAATATTTTTATTTTTTTTAAATCTGTTAAGCCTTTAATAGATACAAGTTTATTAGCCGATACATCTAACAGTTTTAAATTAGTATTATTACTTACATTAATACTTGATATATTATTTCCTGCAAGATATACAGAGTCTAAAAGCTCATTAAAACTCAAATCAATCTGCTCTATATTATGTTGGTTAGCAACTAACTTTTTTAAACTTACAAAGCCCTCTATACCAGACAAATCGGTAATAGCTCCATACTCTAAAGTAGCCAAATCTAATGCTTCAATAGTATTAGCATCTGCTTTAAGCATTTG
This sequence comes from Seonamhaeicola sp. S2-3, assembly GCF_001971785.1. NCBI lineage: Bacteria > Pseudomonadati > Bacteroidota > Flavobacteriia > Flavobacteriales > Flavobacteriaceae > Seonamhaeicola > Seonamhaeicola sp. S2-3. The sequence goes on from NZ_CP019389.1 coordinate 3,502,806, forward strand.
TTTATTAAGCACTCCATCTGTATCTATGCCTTTATGTATTAATATAGCTTCAAGACTAGCATCGGGTATTTCTAAATAAATATCAGTATCTAAACTACCATCATCTGTAGCGCATGAAGCTAAAAAAACCATAATTAAAATTAGCCTTGTAAGTAAACCTACTAGAGTATTTTTCATTGTATTATAATGTATTTTTAAGTTGGTTATTAAGTATTCTGGTTTCTAATAATCTTATAAATTCTATTATTTATAATTTCTGATAAGTTCCAATAGAGTAATTTGGGGTCTGTTGTACTATAAAAATGAACAACCACAGCGTCAATATCTTTATAATATTTTGCAAAACTTTGGTATCCTGGAACCCAACCAGAATGTTCATATTCATAAATAGAAGCATAAATTTCTTGCTCTTTGTTTTTAAATAATGTTCCGTTGTTTAATGCTCTCAAGAATGTTCCCACATCTTCTAACGTAGCGTGCATACCGTAATCGTTTGTTTTTAAATCATGCGGGTATCCTACATGGTAACCACTCATTACATTGTTTATATCAACTTGCTTAAGTGAACTAAAAGTGTTTTTAAGGTTTAACGGATTTAAAATTTCTTCTTGTTTGAATTGAAAATTGCTATAACCCAAAACATTATCCATAATCTTATTAATTAACAAGTAATTGGTATTACAATATTCATAGTCTTCACCAGGTTCAAAGTTTGCGGGTTTCCCTTCAATTAAGGCTATACTTTCTTCAAAAGATTCTGTAGGTGCTGCCCAAAAGTTTGGAGCATCTGTAAAATTGGGAATTCCACTTTTATGCTGTATCATCAATCTTAGAGTAATTTTGTCTGCATTTTCAATTTTACTAGAGAGTTCTGGTAAATAATCGGCTATTGTTTTATCTAAAGAAAGACGTCCGTCACTTACCAATTTGGTTACAGCCACAGCATCATATAACTTACTAATACTGGCTATTTTAAATAAAGCGTGGGGGTTAGCATGAATTTTTAATTCTCTATTATGCCAACCAGCACCGTAATATCGTGGCTCTTTCCCTGCCTGATCTACATATACAATCACTCCTTCAAACCCATGATTTACAGCTTCATCTACTTGTTCTTGAACCGTGTTTGGTAGTGGTAAAATCCATGCTTTTACCAAAATCCATGGTACAAAAAACATAGAAACTATAGTACCAATTAATAATGCTAGCCTTATAATGAGTTTAGTTTTCATAAATTATATTATTAATAGTTTTGTTTTTCTTTTATAAGGCAAATATCTAGCAAGTTGAAACTTTAAAGAATATTAATTAACTGAACTGTATAATCTTAATGATAAATTGTATTCTTAATCGCTTTTGTTGTTTTTTTAGAATAAAATATTAACACAAAAACATCATTTAATATATAGTTTCATTTAAAAAATTAATTTATAAATACCAGGCAAAATTAGTTATAAGCCTTATATTAAAAGTACTATATTATAAATTAGAACTAATTCTTTTTATGAGGTTTTAAATAATAATTATGAGGTATTCCTTCTATTTTTTTTTAAGAATGTATTAAAAAAACGGCCTTTATTATGCCGTTACTTAAAAATAAATCAATATAACATATCGTAGTTTACCTCCTACACACTTGAAAATTTTCATACAAAAATGTACTTTTAAAGCATAAATCTGAAAATTATAAATTTTTATGAAACATGAACACTTCAAAAAAAAATGAACCCAAACCATTTTTTAATGAATCTAAAACCTCACTTATTGATGGTAACATTGCAAAAGACGAAGAATGGCTAACTACAGAAGATGTTATGAAACACCTTAACTTAAGCAAGAGTAGTGTGTACCGTTTAAGGGTAAAAAAGCTTATTCCTGCCTACAAATTAGGTGGCACCGTTGTTTATCCTAAGAGCTTAATTAACAAAATGCTACTTAACAAGGCTTTAAAAAACCTTAATTCTGGCAGTTAGGTCTTATAATTCTCCCTAAAACTAGTATTATACATAAAAAATGCCAATCATTATACCGTGTAAACACTTTATAATAACTGGCACTTATTGGCTAACTGTTATGTAATATGCTTTAACTTACAGTAAGCTCTCCTAAATAATTGCTTCTAGCAGCATTGGTATTGCTTACAAAAGTAGCCCAAGTTTGCACATCAATTCCCGAAAGAAAAGCAGGTAAAGTTACTTGTGCACTTTCATCTTCTCTAGAAGCAATTTGCTCATAGGTTTGAAACAACTGTAAAGTTGGCGCATAAAACACCACCACCAACTGGTCTGTAGCACTGGCATTACCTTGTCCGCTATTATCCACCCAACTTAGGTTTATAACTTGATTAGCTGCAGCCGTAACTGTTGGCGAGTCTATATCTCTTAAATCGCCTTTGCTAATCAGTACTTTTTGGTAATCTATAACAAACCCTTCGGGGGTCTCTACCAAGGCATTTTTAAGATGATACGACGTAGCCAAATTGTACGTAGACTTATCGCCTTGTGATTTACCAAAATACTGACTCAATATACCCTTAATAGGTGTTAAAAAATCAACTACTGTTTTAAAACGCTCGCGTTGTAATAGTTGTGCTTCGGTTGGAACATAGTTACCACGTTGTGGTACACTACGCATAACATTTTTGCCTCTCCAGCGTGCGCCAACAACATTGCCCACTTTACCAGAAAAGCCTCCTAAAATACCTTTTTCAAAAGTAGCCATAAGTTTATAGTTTTTGGGGTTAATAATGCCCCCAAGATATAACGCCTTAAAAGTATTATCCAAATTATGACACGTATTGACCGCTTTTGACATCTATTGACTACTATTGACACCTATTGACTACTATTGACACCTATTGACATCTATTGACTACTATTGACACCAATTGACACCAATTGACACCTATTGACATCTATTGACACCTATTGACACCTATTGACACTTATTGACATCTATTGACTACTATTGACATCTATTGACTACTATTGACACCTATTGACTACTATTGACCTATTTTTAGCAAATTTTAGGGGTTTTGTTCGAGTTTTGTTCGAGGATTGTTCGTCTCAGCTAGGGGTTTATTTTTTTAAAATCGATTTTTGAGGGAGAAAGATGGGAGAAAACTACTCCCTAGTTATTGCGAACCTTTCGACGGGGCTCAAGACAAGCTGTAGTGAAGCAATCTCTATGTCGTTTAGGCTATATATTAATGAGACTGCTTCGTCGTGCCTCCTCGCAGTGACGGGATGGGGTTGCTTCTTGTAATGATAAAAAGAGCAGGTTACTTTCCAATACAATATGTAATTTACCTTATATTTATTGGGGTTAGAGCATTTGGGCAACAAATAGGATACAAAAAACACCTAAAAAGGGTAAATTAAGGGCAATCATTAATAAATTCAATTACGAATATAGCATAAAAAAACCACTCATAAAGAGTGGTTTCATACATAAAAACATCAACTGTTAATTAGCTGTTCCAGAGCCTAAATAAACGCTGTTTGACACGGTATTACCTTCAGCAGTAATAAATGCCATAAAAAGCTCGACTGTATCACCTGCATAGGTACTTGGAATTGTAATGATTTGAGATCCTACAGTTCTATCAGCACCATCAAGAATATACATTGATTCCTTTTTACTTGGATTGTAAACTAAAATCATTGCTTTATCAGTTGCATTGGCATTACCTTCAGCAGAGTTGTCATCCCAAGTAAATTCTACTTGTCCTGCAGTTGCTAAATCTGTTGCAGGGTTCAATGCTACAGATAGATTACCTCTACTTAATAAAGCTAAAGAATAATCTACAGTAAAGTTTGGTGCAGCTCCTGTAATCGCATTATTCAACACATAAGACATTGCTGCGTTAAACTCTGTTTTTTGCACCGCATAAGATTTATACCCTTTCTTGATAAAACCTAAATTCGGTTGAAGATACTCCAAAGTAACAGTAAACTTATTTCTTTGGTTAACTTGACCTTCTGTTCGTGGATTTGCCACACTTGAAGGCTTAATTCTCAAATAGTCAATACCTTTCCAAGAAGCACCAACTACGTTTCCTACTTTACCTGATACACCGCCCAGGATTCCTTGTGAAATAACACCCATTGTATATAAAATTTAAAATTAATACTTGTTCGAAGTTGGTTCGGACTTGGTACGGTCTTTAACCAACACAAGTAATATATGGCAAATACTATGCTAATAGATTGATTTGGTTTTTGTTGCCTTTTGTTGCCCGATTTTGCTTTTTAGAAAATAGGTTTTGAATATATGACACCTTTAAATCTGCCATTTTTGAAATAACTTTTTGAAGTTCAGCTTCTTTTTTACAAATAGCTGAAACTATATCAATATGCTTTTGTAACTGAAATTCATCACTTAACAATGAGGTGTAACTGTTTTTTAAGGTGTTTCGGCAATCATCTATTGAGATAAACGGAATAACACTCCCTTTTAAATAATAAGCATAAAAACCGCCTATTTGTAACATCATTGATAAATGATAAAGGGTTTGTTTTTCTTCTTCGGTTGATACAGATACCACAAAACAATTAGGGCAGGGATTTATTAAAGGCTTTCCGCTGTTTTGCCCTTTATTCAAAATAAAAAAATGAGGTTGCGAGTAGGTTCTTCCGATTTGGTGTGTTTTTAGTTCAAAAGTTGACATAGCTATCCAATTTAAAATTGCTTCGCTACGCTTCGCACCATTAATTTTTTAAAAGAAAAACAATAAAAAAAGAAAGCCTAATGCTCTTGTGGCGTGGATAAGGCTGTCAAGGTTTTTGGATAAAAGTTTTTTGAGATTAATTGTTTAATGATTGTGAAAAATGCTTTTGAAAAAAGTTTTATTCAAAACCCGTAGGGCTTGACCTTTATAGCCTTGCGCGTTGGCTGTGGTAGCCACATATATTTGCTACCTTTTTTTATTTATTGACTGTTCTTCTAAAACTTCTAAAATATCTTGTTTTTTGTATAAGATTCTGTTGCCCATACGAATTGGATTTAAAATACCGTGTTTATTCCAAGAATGTATTGTTACTAAACTTATTCTTAAATAATCGGCTACTTCTTGTCTTGTTAGTAATTCATCATTTTTTGATTTTGATAGTTCTTTAAGATAATCTTCTATTTTAAACAATAATTTATCTGCTACCTTATCGGCTAATTCATCAATTGTGACTTCTGTAATTTGGATTGTTTTTGTAATCATATTGAAATGTATTTAATTAATTGAACAACACTTTTTGGGGCATAAACTCTTAAAAAAATAGGTTATTTCCAATTTGAGCGTGGGGTGAAGCGTTTGTATGGGTAGCGTTTTAAATAGTTGTTTGATAAAACAGCATTTAAACAAGCTACTTATACAGGACTTGTAGGCATTAGCTTTTTGTTTTTTTGAGGCACGAGAAAAAGCAATATGCTATGTCGTATTACTGCATTTTATTAACCTATTTTTTTATAACCGCTGACTTGGGTGGTGGGGAAAAGTGGACTTTTATATTTGTTAACGAAATGAAACAAACAAAGACTTGAGGTAAGGAATACTTGGACTTAACGATGGTTTTGTGCAGCTTGAATGAGATAACGAATATAATACTAAACTAATTCAACCTTTTAAATTTACGACTGTTTAATGCTTGTTCAAAATATCGTTATATGTTCGGATGTGAGCGTTGGAATAGCGGATATTTTACATAATACCAGTTATAGCTACAAAATGCATTAACACTGCGATAGCAAACCTTTGAAAAATGCCGTTTGCTACTATAACTTGTATTATGTAAACATAGCTTGGGGTAGTTTTTGGTGTGAGCGTTGGCAACAGCTCTTTGCTTTTTTATTGTACCTCTTTTTAAATTATACTCGCAAATAAAATAAGCAATGTGCTGTGTGAGGGTTGGCAACCAAAAACTACAAGTGCGGTGGATAGCGGAACAAAACAAAAGACAGAGGGTTTTGAGGTACGAAAAAACTGGGTTTTGTTTTGTGGGGACTATGTTAAAAAAAATCAGTTAATTTGAATAGCTGAAAACAAACAAAATCTATTTATCAATGAATAAAGAAATCTTAATTACTAATTACAACCCAAATAAACTTAAAGAAGCAAGAGAATTAGCTGGTTTAACTTATGAATATTTTGAAAACGACGATGCTGTTGATGTTGAAAAACTTGAAATGTATGAGAATAATGACCCTATAACACCAATAGATATTTTTTTAATCGCTTACCTATTCGTCTTATATCAAGAAAAAGCGTGGGAAAAAGGTTCAGAATTTAAATTAAGTTTAACAAAAGATATTCTTAAATCCCATCCCAAAGGACTAAAATACCAAGAATTTATTGCGAACCACGCAAATTATCACGGAATGCCTTTAAAACGAAAAAAGGACGGAACAATAAAGTGGGTAGCTACAATCAAAACTAAAGACGGGAAGGAAAGAGTTGAATTTTGGGAACAAAAAAGACAGGATTTAGGAATTAAAGCTAATCACGTTTTAGATTCAGGGTTTAGACAAAAAGTAGCATTTGCAAATCATCCAACTAAGATACACGTCTGTTTATTTTCTGGCAGTGAACTTTACATTGATTATAGGTATCCTTCACCTAATAGAATTGATCTACTGAATAAAGGTTATGACCAAGATTTAAAATATTACGATTTAGATGTATATGAGATTGCAAATTTATTATTTGATGTTGATGGTTGTAAAAGGTTTTGCAACATATTTAAAATAACTAAAGAGTTTAATAACGTAAATGAACTTTTGGAAATTTTAAAAGCTGATTTTGTTGATGTTGAATATTCCCCTTTTGTTTCTCCTGGTGTAATGAGTAATTCTCCTGACCGTTACGATGGCTATCATTCATACAATAATGATGTTAGAGCTATTACTGATACAGGAAGATATAAAGACAACTTAAAGAGATACACACAGGATAGAAGAGTATATGAAATGTGGTCTGGTGGTAATTGGAAAATGGCTGATAGACTTTATGCAACTTTTGTTAAGAATGGTGTTAGTCCAGATCATATTGGTCCAATGTCTTTAGGCTTTGCGCATAGACCTAAATTTCAACCTATGACTGCAAATGAAAATAGTGCAAAAGGCAATCGAATGACTTATAGTGATGTTCAATTACTGATAGATGATGAAAATACAGGTGATGAAGTTATTACTTGGCACTCAAAATACATATGGGATAAATTAAAAAATAAGGTAAATAACGATACAGATGCACTTAAATTAAGTGGTCTGATGCGTAAAAATTTACATCACGTTCTAATTGTTTTTTCAATGATTAATGAAAAAGGACATAGAGCATTTTTAGAACAATTCCTAAATCCTGATTATTCTTATTCTGATTATGAATTTATTGGATTTAACCCTGAAACAGGTGGTTACAAAGATGTTATACCTAAAAAATTAGAAGGACAAAATCAAAAGAATAATGTTGAGCGTTATTTTAGAATAGCTTTTGAAAAATTAGTTGAATATGCAGATAAGGACAATAGAAAAAATAAAATATGGGAATCGGAAGCAATAACTACTAAAGTTAATCAAGTTTTAGATTTATTGGATGCAGAAAAAAATGATGAAGCATTAACAATGCTTCATCAAATATTTCAAGATTTATCAGACATTGCTGAAAGCAATTGGTAAAGATTCTAAACATTTGGAATAAAATTCTTTAAAATCAATTTCTCCCATCATCATAGATTCATAGGGGGAAGTTGATTTATATTCACTTTCTACTTCAAATTCACCTGAATCAGTTTCAATTTTAGGCAAACCTCCAATAGCTTCTTTTACAGTAATTGGGTTTGGTAAATTTTCATCTTTTAAAGAAAATAATGCTTTTGGGGCATTGATTTTTACTTTACTTAATGTGCCAACTATAAAAACTCTTTTTCGCTTTTGAGGAACACCATATTCTTCTGCAGTCAACTTAAATGGTTTGTTTACATTGTACCCTAAACCTTCAAAGGTGCTAATAATTTCTTTTACAGCTTCTCCTTTTCTCATAGTTAATATACCTGGAACATTTTCCATCACAAAGCCTTCCGGTCTAACATCTCTAACTACTTCTACAAAATCTTTAAACAACTGGTTTCTTGTGTCATTGGGATTTCTCCAACCTGCATATGAAAAACCTTGACAAGGTGGACCACCAATTACAAGACCTACTTTATCCACTTTATTCTTTGAGTTGATAATTTTTTCTTTAATTATAGAATCAGTAATATCTCCTAAAATTAACGAATCTTCATTATTGGTTGTTAAATGATTTTGTTTATATGTTTCAAAATAATGTTTTTCAACTTCATTAGAACCTATCACATTAAAACCTTCCATAAGAAACCCTTCAGACATACCGCCAGCACCTGAAAATAAATCTATCATTGATTTATTGTTAATATGAGGGTAAATAGCTTCAGCTACTGCTCTTGCAAGTAACGTAGGTACAGCATTTCCTATTTGTTTATACTGGGATGTCTTACTTCCATAAAAAATAAAACTATCTTTAAAAGATTGTAGACGAGCACCCTCTCTAATCGAAATCATTCTCTGCTGTTCAGGATGAAGATTACTACTATTACCTAATCTATTAAAATAAGTAGTTATTGTATAACTTGGTTTATCATATCTTAATCTACCGTAGTATGTCGTTCTTCCTCCTGTACGTCTAATTTGTTCTAATCTTTTAGACGGTAAATGAACTGGTATATTTTGCCAATTACCTCCAGGTGGAATGTGTTTTGCCATTTCCCATTCTAAATCACTCAACCTTGGTGATATATGATTATATAACTTCATCTAATAATTTAATTTCTTTTAATTTAATATTTGGGACTTTATCTAAAATGTAATTGATTTCACTCTCATTTAACCCATATAACTTACAAATTTGAATTTCATTTTCATATTTATTACCATTGAAACTTTGTAAATCTAATTGCTCTAAATTTAAAATTGGTAACTCATCTAATTCATAATTGTTTATGTGATTATTACTGCTTGTAACTTTAAACCTCCAATTTAAAAGTTCACTATTAAGTAAAAAATGTAACTTCTTTAAATCATCGAAACTTCTTAATGAATTAATATAATTACAAGAATTAGCAAGTATATCCCTTGGCTCTGAAAATGTAAACTTCAATCTTTTTCTTAAATCAACATTTGATATTTGCTGACAAATAAGTCTTGACTTGTTTAAGTCGTTTTCAATGAAATCTTTAGATTTTCTATTGACAAAATCATCAATAGAAACAAATTCATCATTTTTATCAACTAAACCATCTTCTTTAATCATATTACCTCTTACAAGTCGATAATCCGTTTTCTCACCTTTTAAAATACAATCTTTATATTGGGTTAAATCAAGTTCTCCTCTTTTATTTCTTATAAAAGAGTAATCTTTAATTTTTTTATGAATTGATAATTTAGATAATATAGACCAACCAACCTCATCAATAAGAGGTATTTCTTGATTTTTATCAAACACTTTGTTGATTGTTTTTAAAGCTACCTTAAATTTATCATCGTTATGTTCAATTTTAATTTTATCTGAAATACCACCTTTTTTTAAATAAAAAATAACCGTAGACTGCGCTACATTATCAAATAAATTAGATGCTTCTCGGTAATACCTTATGAATCTTAAAGTGTTATTGTTTAATAAAAACTTTCTTAATCTTGATGCAGTTAAATCTGCAAATAAAGAAGATGGACAAATAATGCCTATTTCTCCGTCTTCTTTGGTTAATTTTAAAATCATTTCAATAGAAAGTTGATAGTAGTTTAACATACCTTCTATTGAATAATTATAAACACCAGATGTTTTAAAGAATTGAATTTCTGATTTAATTTTACTCTTGAGATTTGTAAAATAACCATTAAGAACATTACTCTTTTTATTGTTAACCTTTAATAAATAATAAGGTGGATTTGAAAAAATGGCACTAAACCCACCTATATTAAATACTTCTTTAAAATCTGTTGAAAAATCAAATGATATATTAGAATTAGATAGTAAAGATGTATTTGGTATAAGTGCGTTGCGATGTAATATATTTCTTGAAATACCTAATAAAATATCTTCATCGATATTATCAAATAAAGAAATAACCTTACATTTTAAAATGTTTAAAGCCACCTCATCAACATCAACAGCATAGAGATGGTTGCAAACAATATCTTTAAGTTCTAATGAATACTTTTTTCTTAAAATTTCAATAGCTTCAAAATAAAATCTACCTGTACCACTTGCAAAGTCTAAACATTTTAAATCTTTTAAATTTGTGTTTTTAAGAGCATTTGAAACTGTTTTATCAACCATTTCGTTAGTAATGCTTTTTAAAGTATAAACAGCACCATACTCTTTTAAGTAGTGTTTTGATTTAGCTCTTTTTAATAGGCCTTGAGAATAAGAAAATTGAGAATTTAAAAACCTAATATGTAATTCTTCAACTATATGTGGAATATCTTCTAATTTTAAACACTTTAATATTTCTTTCTTTATGTTCTCATTTGTTTGTAACAAAAAATGTTTAGCATTACGTTCAATACTATATTTGTTGTGGGTATAATAATTAATGAGGCCTCCTATTAAACCCCTATGAGCTTTAAAGGCTAAATTTGTGTTATCAGTTAAATGCAAATTCGCATTAATTAAATGAATTGTATCATCACTGTAAGCATTCTCGTTTTGAGATAACTTATATTCATTTAAAATATAACTTACAATTAACTCCTTTTCATAGTCCTGTAAAAATGTAATTACTTTCTCCATCAGCTTTTTGATTTAATTGTTCGCTTATATTCAATTTTTGCCTCTGCTACTTTTAAAATTTCAGAATACTCTTTTTCATCCTCAATTTCATAAGATATTAAATCACTATAAAAGTTTACCAATAAAGATTTTTTATGTACGTTAAAAATCTTTGCGACCTCTTCAAGTAATTGTATATTTGCCCTCCTCTCATCACGCTCTATTTTACTTAATGTAGACTGGTCTATATCAAGTAATGAAGCAAGTTTTCTTAAAGGCATTTGAGCATCTTCACGCAGTTTTCTTATTTGAGAACCGACACTATTTAAAGTATTCATAGAAATATTATGTCTTGACAAATTATGTCCAAATATAATAAACTTTTTTAAATAAAAGCAACTAAAGGAAAAAAAGAATTAGTAAAGATTGCCTTCTTGCGTTAACTTGTCATAATCAAATAACTTCTTTTCTACTTCTCTAACTGACATACTATTTTGTTTAGCTAAAGACCTTATTATTTTAATATAAGAAATCCATTGATCTAATGTAAAACCTATACCACGAGGGTTAACAGAAACTAAATTATTCTTATATAATTGCTTCCATACTCTAATATCTAAAACAGGAAAATATTCAGGGTTTTTGAACATTAAAATTGCTGAAGCTGATGGATAATTAACGCCTTTCAATGCAGTTAAAATATGTATCTTCAATCTATCGTCATTCTGTTGAAAAGCTAATGCAGTAATGTTTCTAATATTTTCTTCCTCATTTTCATTATAAAATCTTAATGGTCTTGGGGATTTCCATTTTAATATTTTTATTAAAGTACTTTTACTTAATGATTCATCCTCTGATTTTATAAGATTAAATATTTTCAAGGTTTTATCATCTTCTTTATAATCAATACTTTTTAGTATATCATTAATCATTTTATAAATTTTATCTTTTGTTGTTTTTATAGAAACCAAAGGGTTTCCTCTCCATAAGGTGGAATGGTGCTACCATCAAAACGAGGTGCTATTTCTGCAACCATTTCAGGGTATTTAATAGTTATTGGTACATTTTGCTGACGTAACGATTTCCAATACAACCTACTAAATTGATATACTTGTTCTATCAGTTTTTTTATCACTTTGTTATCATTTAACGCTTCGGGTGTTGGACTTGTAATTCTTAATTTTACAGGAAATGGATAACCTTCTGTTGATGGATATATTTTGCTATCATCATATCTTGAATTGTTGAACAATAAATATTTATGTTCTGACTTACTAATATTAATGTATGTGCCACTTTTTGGCATTAAATTACCATACCAGTCTTTATCAAAAGCAATAATATCTTCGGATTTCGTTTTATTGATATTGACTATATATAAAGGGCACTCTAATTTAAGCTCATTCATCATTTCAAGTACAGGCTCTATTTCTTCATTACTCATTTCCTTATAAAAATGAATAACTACTTTATCTGGGTTTTGCTCGACTGTAACATACTGCCAAATAGCATCACTTATTGCACCTGCTAATTTTTTAGTGTCTGATTTACTGAAATATTGAAACTCATTGAATTTCCCATTACTTTGGAAACTAAAAGCACTTGCTACATAACGTATGTTTTCTTCAACATTTTTAAAAGCACCTACACCAATAATTAATTCTTTTTTTGGTGTGATGTTCAATTGCCAAGGGATACCTTCTAATTTAGCCAACATTGCTAAAGAGATATTTGTTAGGTCGTATACATAACCATTACTTTTTTGAGGGTTGGCTTTATATTCATTATTCTTTAATTTAAATTTTTCTACATCGATTACTTGTGAAACAATACGTCTTAATAATAGTTGTTCTTTAACTTTATAATACACCTGTTTTTTTGATAAGTCTTGCTCGTACTTTGAAAAAGGACTTAAATAAATAGCTACATAAGTAACATCGGGTTTTAATTTCAAGTTTTTTATTCCTTGAGATATTTGAGGTAATGGATTGTCTAAATCATCAAATACAATACTAAACCCTTTTTCTACGTGATATAAAACACCTGCATATTCTTGTAAACCTCTATACCATTTAAAACCATCTTGAAGATAGTTTTGAAGTGTTTTAGCTTCATTAGTGTGATCTTGATGAACAATAAAAAAAAGATGTATATTCTTATGTATTTGAGTACAAGGCTTAAAGGGCTTTAATTGTTTGAAATCGTACTTTGGTTTAGTACCTACTGCACCTCCATTAAAAACTAAATCGTTGCATTCTTGCGAAACTTCTCCAATACGTTTTTTTTCTATAGGTAAATAGTATTTACAATTGATAGATATGATTTCCTTAAATTCTTCTTGAACTATATACCGCTTTATAAAATCATCAATTTTAGCTTTATAGTCTTTGTATTTATTACCCTTTTCTTTTTTATCTATTTCGTAACCTAAAGCATTTCTAATATCATTATTTAAAACTGCATAGGTTTTTGAAAAGTCGGTTATATCGTCAGGTAACTTATGAAATTTAAAATAATTTCGATTATGAATTACACCTGTAAGTATGGTTGTAGAAATATCTCCTTTTACTAATTCTGAAACTGGGTTCTTTAAAATTTTAGTTGTACCATCATAAGCAATTACCAATTCCCCAAAATCACTAACTTCCTCAAACTGTAATTTTAAGGTAAACTTATCATATTTGGCAAAAGTTGGATTTTTAAACCTTGTGTCTTTTACCCATACTTGAATATCGTTTACAAAATTGGTTTTAACTACTTTGTTTAGCTTTTTAAAATGCTTCTTAATTCTCCAATTAAAATAATGTTTAAGCAGCTCTGTTGGTTGCTCTGTTAAATTGAGCGTTAATGGTTGATAACCTTCTTTTTCATAAATAAATGTAGTGTAGATAAAATCAGAGTTTTCTTCTTTAATACCAGGAAACAACTCTTCAATATTGGAAGGGAATTTGTTTTTATAAATTTCCTGTGCATAACCTATTTTTTCTTTACTAAAGTAAAATGTTATAGGATTGTTTGGTATATCAAACGTTAAGATGTTAAAATATAGTTCCTGATTCATACTACCTGAATTTAATAATTACTTTTCTTGCTCAAACTATTAATTTTTTGTTCTACTTTCTTGAGGATTTCCGTACTGTTCTTTTCATCTTTTAGCATAAAGACAATTCTATCTGCCATCCAAAATTGAAGAAATTCACTTTTATTTTGTTTTAATGCTTTGGCTAATGCTTCTACTTGCTCTTTTCGAGCTATACGAGTACCACGTTCAATTTTACTTAAAAGTGCTGTATCTAAATTCATTTGAGATGCAACTTCTCTTAATAATAATTGCTTGTCCTCTCGTATTTCTCTGATGTATTCTCCAAATGTCATTTTAGGAATATTTTGACTTGTCAATATCTGTCTAATTTAAGAAAAAGAAAATAAGAAGTAAGAAAAAGATACTAACACTTATCAACAGTAAATGAGGAAGTTAAGGATTTAAGGATATGCAGTAAATTCACAAATCCTTGTTTCCTTAAAATCCTCAATAACCTTATTGTGCTTTTGCAGGATTTGTATAATTGTTGTGTGCTTCTCGATGTATTAAACTGGCATCAACAAATTTAGTAATATAGCCTTCAGCTGTTTTGTGGGGTATTTTGTTTTTGTCGGCTATATTTAGATAATCTTGTCTTGAAAATTGATAAGGTAACGCATCTAAAAAACGTTCTTTTCGATTGGCTCGTTTAACTTGCTTTTGTTCAATAGGTAAATCGTTAAAAACCTTACTACTATGCTTTACTAACACGCTAATCATTTCCAATGTGTTTTCAAAATCTATATCCTCACAATGTCTTACTTGGTTGACATCTCCATCTTCCATAATGCGAAACACAGAAAATAACATCATAATTCTAAAAGAAACTAAACCTAATCGTCTTACAGTTGCTATATAATCATCTGGCTGTAGATTGAGATATTTGGTTTGTAGCTTTTCAAAAAACACATTGAATTTTTGTTGTTGCTCTGTTGTTAGCCTTACTTCAATAGGTGGGTTATTTTTTAAGGTTTTGTATAGCTCAAAAAATTCTTTTCCTAATTGGTCGTAGTATTCATCTAAACCATTAGCTGTGTCTGTTTGAAAAACGTTTTTCCAAGTCGGTTTGATATTCATATAATAAAACATAAAACGACTAAACAACCCATTTTCAGCACTTGGAACCAATGCTTGAATTTGCTTTGGTGTACCTGACAATACTGTTGACAAACAAGGTCTTTCAATATCTACATATTCTCTATCTGTTCTGCGATAATAACTTATGGTTTCGTGGTGGAATGCTTTACGAAAACCATCGGAATAATTACCATAATCACTTTTAAAGGCTTGTGCTAAAGTATCACCTTCGGTTTCAAAAATTAAACCTCTACCTTCATTGTCCGATATTAATTGATAAACACCTGTTACGCTATTATTGGCAGGAATAAACAACATTCTTTCAGGTGGTTTATTTGGTTTTTCCATTGTTTCACTTTTACCCTTATTCATATTATAAGTCGCCATTTCTACTTGATGTTGTTGTTTTAGGATTTTGGATTGTTCACGTTGTTGTTTGTGAACAGGATTTACCAAATTTTTAATTTGGTTTAATCTTCCTTTTCCTGCTGAAGCTGGTGCAGTAACATATAGATACAAATTGCTAAATACTTTACTTTGGTCGTACACACCAAATAATTTTGGAAAACAGGCACTAAATGCAGTTAATGCTCCCAATAACAAAATATCACGTTCTTCATTACTGCTTGAAGGTTGTATTACTTGTTGCAAAAATGTTGGAATATTGTTGTAAACTGTTGTTGGTATTGTTGGCAATGGTTGTTTTACTTCTTCTGACTGTTGCAACACTTCAACAACTTGTTGTTGCTGTTGTGGTTTAATACCAACTTGATGTAAATGGTGGTATAATGTTGCTATGTTTATACCGTGTCCTTTTGCCTGTAAGCATTTATTATACTGTTCGTCGCATTCTTTATGGTCGTAGCCAGAATAATTTTTACTTATTCTATGGTAGTAATCACGTCCAGCTTCTCCGTATTCTTCTGAAATTGCAAATCCAATATCACGCCATTTATCATAAGTATCTGTAATATCGATAACTGATTGTTCTAATGCGCTGATATATGATTCAATATCATTTGCAACAACTGTTGTTGGGTTGTTGTTGATTGGTTTTTTAGGTACTTCTTTTGGCTCTGGAACAGCTAACCAATCTTTTGGGTTAAATATTTTTGTCATAATTTCTGATGTCTTTTATGTAGGAATGCCAATGGATCGTGGGATAAAAAACACGCTCTGGAAATGTCTTTACCTGATTGGTCAACCTCTATGTTATATGAATGTTTTATATAATTGGCCACCGCAATAAAATATTCATTGTGTGACACTTTGGATAAATCGATTCTAATTATCCATTTTAAGCCTTCTCCTGAAGGTGATGTAAACAGCAATTCGGTTTCAAAATATTCATCGTTTAATAATTGTTGTTTTAGTTCTTCAAGATTTTCTAAATGGTCAAAATCGATTGTCAACAAGGATGAATGTTCAATTAAACTATCATCATTTCGTTTAGAAAACACGCCTGAAAATGTTACATAATCAAAATGATTTGCTTTAAATTTTCGTGCTTCTTTTGGGTCTTTAATCGCTCTAAATTGTTCTGTGATACTTTTATACTTATCGCTTATAATACGCTCAAATATTTGGTGTAATCTTACTTTTTCAGCAGGAAACACATTTCTAATAGGTGCTTTGTAAAAACTGCTGTAAGCATACCAAGTATCATCAGGTGCATCTAACCAGGATAATTCATTTTCTTTTTTAACTTCAATATTTAGATGTAATTCAGTGTTGATTTTCAGCAATAATTCTTCATCATCTACGAGTTTAAAATGATAAGATGCAAAATCGAATACATCACCTTTAAAATCGGTTAGTTCTGTATCATAATGTATTGCTTTATTTTCAACAACATTAATTTGTAATGTTGATTTACCACCGTTAAAAGGGTTACGGGTTACCCCGCAGTCCCTTCCTTTTAAGAAAAGGACTGTTGTTTCAGGATAATACTGTCTTAATATATACGCATAGATATTTAAACCGTAATGCGTTTTCTTCAAGATATTTTCTCTACTTATTACCATCGCATTTGAAATTTGGGTTGTAATAATTGCTCTGTAATAATTCCTCTATATCTGATACCTTGTAATAAAATTTACCCTGTATCTTGCTATATGGAAGTGTACCATTTGAACGGAAAGTTTGTAGTGTGCGTTGGCTAATATGTAGCGCTTGCAACACATCTTGATTGTCAATCCACGTATCTTTTAAGCATTCTGCTCTCGTTGCTCTTATTAATTCGATACGTGCTTTTATGTCCTTAATCTCTTGTGAGAGTGCCAAGAGTAAATCGATTATTTCAGTCATAACTTTACCTTTCCTTTTTTGATTAGGTAATCGGCAGCTTGCTGTTCGATTTCATCTTGGGAATCCATACGGTTACGCAGTAACCATTGGTCTAACTCCTGACGTTGGAAATAGATTTTTTTTCCATTCGGTTTATAATGTGGAATGGCTCCCGTACTTGTAAGTTTATACAAGTGCGATTGTGATAGTTCTAAATACTTGCAAGTTTCATTGAAGTTCAATACTTGCTTTTGCAACGTTTGTTGTTCTATTAACAACTTTTCGATGCTTTCTAAACGTTCTATAATTTTAACGTCCATCTTTTATAAATTTTAATTTAAAAATGGACTTCTGCGCAAAAGTCATCCTTGATTGTCAAGGACATAGCAAATATGGAAAAAGGTGTTTGGTATAATAGATAAGAGAAAAAATGGTATTATTAAACCATTGTAAAACAATAAGTTATGTTATTTTTGGTATTATCTATTTGGTATTAAGTAGAGAAAATACCACTTTATAAAAATGAAGATTTATTTGATTTGGTCTAACCAATAGGTATTATCAACCAATTTTTGATATGCTCGTTTTTCTGTACCTAAAAAATTTCGATACTCTTTGTTAGCATCACTCTTTGGGCCATATCTATGTGCAAAGAATTTATAGATATGTTTAGGTTCTATTTTCTTGGGTGGGTTATTTTCAGAAAATAAACGTTCTGTAAAGTAATTAGCTTCTGTTAATTTTACCATAAAAGCTGCAAGTAGCTTTTTATTACCTCGTTTTTTGATAAAATAATAGTTATCATCTATAATACCTTTTTCATTTAAAGTAACTTCTAATTTAGAAAATTCTCTTTGTTTGGTTTTGTCTATTAACTCGTTATATGATAATACTTCGCTGTTGTCCTCTCTAATATCACCTTGTATAGCTTTAAATATAGAACTCTGTTTTTTCGGTTTTCTAACTGACTTTATTTCTGAACCACTATAAACTTTTACAACTAACTCTTGAGGTGGTTCTTCGTTAAAGAATACTTCGTGTAGTTCTTCGATAGTATAAATTTCTGTATCACTTAAATCTGAAAACCGTTCTTGAAGCTCCATAAAAAGCATCATTGCATTTGCTTTTAAAAATGAAATTATATAAGCTTCATCTGATTTGTCATTATTAGTAGGCTTTAAATATAAACTTTCATCAAGATCATTTTCAGAAATGTAATTGCTAATCTGGGTTAAATAATTTGTAATTCGGTTAAATTCTTTGTCATAGAGGAAAGACAAATGACCAGGTGTTGAATTTGCTTCAAGGGTATCATTAATGGCATTAAACTTTTTGATATAATCGTTTTCAATTAGTTTAAAGTAATATTTACGCTTGTTTGAATATGCTTTTTTAAAGTCGATTTCATAATTAGGCGTGGTTATAGGATATTCTTTTTTAAAGCCATTTAAAAGCTCTTTAAATTGGTTATCGGTTCTTTTATCGTCAGTAACCTTTTCCACATACAGTAAGTCAATAAATAGGTCTTTAGCCATTATAAATCCAATTTAATTTTATTAGCAGCTTCTTTCTTTTTATCATCAATAACTTTTGCATAAATCTGCGTAGTTCTCAATTCCTTATGACCTAATAACTTGGAAACAGTATAAATATCTGTTCCTAAAGTTAATTGTAAAGTTGCATAGGTATGACGCGCACAATGGAACGTGATATTTTTTGTTATTCCTGCTTTAAGCATCCATTGTTGCAACTTTAAATTTGACCAAGCACTATAATGTAAACCTTGAAAAACTTTTTCTTCAGGTTTACCTTTATCTCCTAACAGTTCTGCCGCTTGGTCTGAAATAGGTAAAGTTTCAACTCCTTTTGTTTTCTTTTGTCTGAAACGAATATAATAGCCCATTTCTTTAGAATGTTGAATTTCTGACCAAATCAGTTTTTCAATATCTGACCAACGTAAACCGGTAAGCGCAGAAAATATAAAAGCACTTTTTAAAAGTGGTAACTCACATTCTGTGTTAACTGCTATTTGTAATTCATCCAAAGTTAAAAACTCTCGTTGAGGTTCACCTTGTTTAAAATACTCAACACCATTTGCTGGGTTTATTCTTAAAATACCATCCTTAACAGCTTGTTTTAATGCAGCGTTGAATTTTCCGTAATAGGAATATTTAGAGTTTTGAGATAATTTTTTACCTGCTCTTGCCATAGCATCCTTATCTAAATACTCTTTAAACCGTTCTACAAAATCCTTATCAATATCTTGAAAACTTACGTCTGTTGGACAAAAAGTTTTTAGATGTTTTAACATACTGTTCCAATTACCATAGTTACCAGAGCTTGTATTCTTTTTCTCTGCTAATGCTGTTACATAAGTAATAAAACTCCCTTTTAATTTCTCAATATCTTGGAATCCATAAATACCGTTTTGAATTTCAATCTGTCGTTGAGCGCAAATAGTTTCCGCTAATTGTTTGGTTTTCTTGTTAACCTCTCTTTCGGTTTTAGTTTTAGGGTTAGGTGTAAGGTATAAA
Source organism: Seonamhaeicola sp. S2-3 (assembly GCF_001971785.1). NCBI lineage: Bacteria > Pseudomonadati > Bacteroidota > Flavobacteriia > Flavobacteriales > Flavobacteriaceae > Seonamhaeicola > Seonamhaeicola sp. S2-3. The sequence goes on from NZ_CP019389.1 coordinate 3,522,562, forward strand.
CGCAAATATTCGGTTTTACGTTTGCCTTTATGATAGTAATCTAAATACAAACTTATTTTGTCATTCTTCTTGCGTTGTCTTAATGTTACTTTCATAGGATGCTAATTAAAAAGGTTTTCTATTTGCCATCTGGCTACAATACGTTTTCTTCCAAAAGGAACAGCTTTTAAACGTCCTTGTTGAATCATTCTTTGAATGGTCCATCTACTAACACCAATTAATTGAGAAGCCTCTGTAACGCTTAAAAAATCTTTATTGTTTACAGCATTTGTATTTTGAACCTCAACCACTTCATTCTTTTGCTTCATATCAGCATTAAGAGTTGATTGAATCTTTTCTTTACGCTTTCTGGCCTTATAGGCTTTTTTAGCGCAAGAATTACCACAGTATTTAGTTACTGTTGTACGTGCTGTAAAAGCATTACCACAATGCTTACAAGTTTTCGGGATGTATAAATTACTGCTCATAAATGGTGCTTTATGTAGCGTTATGGTGCAACGTGGGGCAATATGGTGCATCATTTCGCCTTTATTTTTGCCAACAGATTTGGGCAACAAATCCGTATATTGGGCAACATATATGAAACAAATATAGTTAAAAAAGGGCAATTAGGCAACAAAAAAGAATATGTAAACCATTGAAAAACAAGTAAAAACCAATAAAAAGAAGCTTAATTACTTCCCGATACAGAAGTTAGCAAAAATGTTACCTAGTAAATCATCGCTTGTAATCTCACCAGTAATTTCACCAAAATGATACAAGGCTTGTCTGATATCTATAGCCATAAGGTCTCCTGATAAGCCCATTTCGAGACCTGATTTTACTTTTTGAATCTCTTCAAAGGCTTTTAGTAACGAGTCGTAATGTCTGGTGTTGGTAACAATCGTTTCGTTATTACGTAAAGCTCCTGTATTAACAAATCCTATAAGTTTATTTTTTAATTCCTCTACGCCTTGACCTGTTTTAGCCGATAATAAATGAACACCATCAAACTGAGCTTGTAAGGCGTCTATTTCTGTAGGATTTAAAGTATCAATTTTATTAGCTATTATTACTAAGGGCTTTAACGGAAATTTGTTTTTAATCTTTTCTATCTCAATAGTTAGACGTTGACTTTCGGTTTTAAATTCTTCAGCAGAAAAAAGAAGCACTACTACTTGCGCTTGCTCCATTTTCTCGAAGGTTTTTTTAATACCAATACTTTCTACAACATCCTCTGTATCTCTTATTCCTGCAGTATCTATAAACCTAAAGCCTATACCATCAATTACCAATTCGTCTTCAATGGTATCTCTAGTCGTTCCTGCAATATCACTCACAATGGCTCTTTCTTCATTTAAAAGGGCATTTAAAAGTGTAGATTTCCCTACGTTTGGTTCTCCTACGATGGCTACCGGAATTCCATTTTTAATTACATTACCTACAGAAAATGAATCAATTAATCGTTTTAAAACCAAGGTGATTCTATCAATCAACTCTTTAAATTGGGTTCTATCGGCAAACTCTACGTCTTCTTCTGCAAAGTCTAATTCCAATTCTATTAACGAAGCAAAGTTTAAGAGTTCTTCACGAAGTTTAGCAATTTCAGAAGAAAACCCTCCACGCATTTGTTGCATAGCAATTTGATGAGAGGCTTCATTATCACTAGCAATTAAATCGGCTACGGCTTCGGCTTGACTTAAATCTAATTTACCATTTAAAAAGGCTCGTAGGGTAAACTCGCCCGCAGTTGCCATTCTACAGCCATTTCTTAAAAACAACTGAATAATTTCTTGCTGAATGTATTGCGACCCATGACATGAAATTTCAACTACATTTTCGCCTGTATAAGAATTAGGGTTTTTAAAAACAGATACTAGAACCTCGTCTATTGTTCTTTCGCCATCAATAATATGTCCTAAATGAATGGTATGTGTAGGTTGTTTTGATAGTTGTTTACCCGAAACCGATTTAAACTGTTTTTCAGCAATATTTATGGCTTCATTTCCAGACAAACGAATAACAGCAATAGCCCCTGCTCCTGAGGGTGTTGCTAAGGCCACTATGGTTTCTTGATTAATCATATTATGAAATTAGAAATCAGCTATTTAATTAAATAAATACCATCTGGTTTTATTTGAATGCGTTTTTGCTTGTATAAAGAACCTACTGCTTTTTTAAAGTTCTTTTTACTCATTTGAAGGGTTTCTTTAATAAGTTCTGGATCTGATTTATCAGTAAGATTTAAAAAGCCACTATTATCTTCTAATGTTTGTAAAATACGTTTAGCATTGGGTTCTATATTTCTATATCCTATTTGTCCTAAGGCAATATCTAATTTATTTCCGGGACGTATTTTTTTAACGATACCCTTTAATTTATCGCCAACACTAATATCTGTAAATATATTATCCTTGTAAATGAGTCCTAGATGGGTTTTATTTACAATAACATTCCACCCAATATCTGAAGGGTGCGACACTATTAAATCTACTTCATCAAACTGATTAACAGTGAGTTCTTTATTGCTTAAAAAACGGTTTGTTTTACTAGAGGCTACTAACCTTTCGGTTTTTTCATCTAAATAGCAGTGTACTAAATACCAGCCTCCGGGTTTCATTTTAAAGGCTTGTTCTTTAAACGGACAAAACAATTCTTTTACCAAACCCCAGTCTAAAAAAGCCCCATAATCTGTAACCTGACTACAGCGTAACAAAGCAAAGTCTCCTAGTTTAATATAAGGCTCATCGGTAGTGGCTACTAAGCGTTCTTCGTTATCTAAATAAACAAACACATCTATTTTATCCCAAATTTTAAATGTATCTGGTACATACCTATTTGGAAGCAGTACTTCGTTGTTTTCTTCATCTACTAAATATACACCGTGATCGGTTTCACGAAGTATTTCTAATGTATTAATTTGCCCTAATTGCATCATGCTGCAAAGGTAATAATATTAATAGGTAGTTAATGCTATCTTGACATAAATTAGACGCATGAAAAAAGCGCCACAAATATTGCAACGCTTTTAAATATATAATGAATGGTAGATTTTAGTAGATAGATTCTTTACCAAAGTGTTTTGTTAGTAAATAATAAACTACGGCGCGGTATTTATTTCTGTTAGACTTACCGTATTGCTCCATAACAGCAGCAATGGCTCCGTCTAAATCGTCACTAGCACTTAATCCTAATTTTTTTATTAAGAAATTGTTTTTAACTGTTTCTAATTCAGACTCATCAGATCCAGATACCGTAGAAGCATCTGCATTATATATTGATGGTCCGCAACCAATAGTTACTTTGGTTAATAAATCCATGTCTGGCGTTACACCACACTTGTCTTTTAAATCTGCAGCGTATTTTGCAATAAGTTCATCGCGTTTACTCATGATAAAATTTTTAAATTGTTTGTTTGTAAATTAGTTAAGTTAATAACTGTTTTAAAGATACTGAATTTTAGACACAGCTATCTTTAGAAAGTCACTTTTTTTACCTAATAAACTTAAAATAATTTAAAAGTATTTGGTTATTTAAGTGTTTTGGTGTAAAAATTTCTAACAATTTAGGTTGGTTTCCTTTGCTATAGAAAGCATTCAAGTTTTTTGATAATTCTTTTTCATTGGTAGCCGTAACATACTCAAAACCATACATGTTACATAAATGTTCTGCGGTTAAATTATGATTGGTTTCAAAATAGGTATTAAAATTCTCAGTGTTTTTGTGTCCTGGTAAAATTCTAAAAATACCTCCGCCTTGATTATTTATAACAATTATTCTAAAATTATTAGGAATGTAATTATTCCAAAGCGCATTGCTATCATATAAAAAGCTTAAATCTCCAGAAATTAAGGTGGTTGGTTTATTAGTTGCAACGGCACAACCAATGGCTGTAGATGTACTGCCATCTATACCACTAGTACCTCTGTTACAATGAACATCAAGAGTTTTATTAATACTGAATAGTTGCACATAACGCACTGTTGAACTATTACTTAGCTGAAGAATACTGTTATCTGGAATTGACTTTAAAATACGTTCAAAAGCTTTAAAGTCTGAAAACTCTATAGTCTTAAGGTATTCCATATGTTTAGTGTCTCTATGTTTTTTTACAGCTTCCCAAAAAGGCTTGTACTTACTAGAAACACGTTTTGTTTGTGATAGCAGTTTAGATAAAAAATAATTAGGAGGAGTTTCTATAACCCTATTTAAGCTAAAAAAGGTATTATTAGCTGTTTTAGTACCTATATACCAGTGTTGTTTGGGTTTATAATTCCTTAAAAATGCTTTTATTTTTTTAGAAACTATTAGTCCGCCAAAGGTTAATAAAATATCTGGTTGCAGTTCTTTAAATTCGTTTTCATTTAAAGGAGCAATAATTTTATCAATACTCGGGAAAAATGCCTCATGATGAATATTAGAAGTGGTTTCTGTAAAAACCACTACAGAATCATCTTGTGCCAATACATTTAACCACTGTTGCTCAATTTGATTAGGTTGTTTAACCCCAACCAATATCATTTTGCGTTTGGCTTTACTCCAATCGTTTATACAATCATTTAATACAGCATCATCTATTGAGTTATCTTTTTCTGTAACCGGAATGACCTCTGGATTAACCGATAGTTCTTCAACCATGTTATACAAAGGCTCATCAAAAGGCACATTAATATGTACAGGACCACTTTTTTGTAGGGCTACATTAATAGCTTTATTAATTTCGGTTTCATTAAACGCTTGAATAGATTGTTTTAATCCCAATAGCGTTTCTACCTTATTTTCTAAATTTTTAAAAATAGGCAACGCCTCTGCTGCTTCATTTTCTTCTGCTTTTAAATCGAGTTTTAAATTTGCTGAATACAAAACATGATTTTCATAAACATTGGCTTGGTTTATGGTTTGTCCGTCTCCCACCCCAATTAAATGCTTGGGTCTGTCTGCCGAAATGACAACCAACGGAATATGACTATAAAAAGCTTCGGCCACTGCCGGATAATAATTTAAAAGCGCACTACCCGATGTACAAACTACCGCCGTAGGTTCTTGTAATTGTTGTGCCATACCTAAAGCAAAAAAAGCTGCACAACGCTCATCTACAATACTATAACAGTTAAAATAAGGGTTGTTTGAAAACCCTATAGTTAAAGGAGCATTTCTACTACCTGGAGATATAACAATATGCTTAACACCTTTAGCTTTACAAAGCTGAATAACGGTTTGTGCTAAGGGAATTTCTGGGTAAATCATATACTGTAAAAATGTAACTGCTAAAGTAAGAAATACAAGATTAAAGTTCTTTAAACATCAAGATAAAATAAGCATTATAAAGCTAATAATGGGAGCTGATTACAATACACTTTTAATTACCAACGACTTAGAAACTGTTTCTTCCCATTCTTTTTCAGCATCAGAACTTATAGTTATTCCTCCCCCAACGTAAACCATAGCTTCTAATGCTTTTAATTGCATACACCGTAAATTAACATACAGTTGTGTGCTTTTTTTCTTAAAGGTATAGGCTCTGTTTTCTATATTTCTACTACCTGCACGTGGCGAAGTAGTATGCTCTAAATTGAGCTCTCCTAAAAAACCGGTATAAAATTCGCGCTTATAGTTTTCATTATTTAAAATGAAGGCTTTAGCTGCTTGTTTTGGCAAGCCACAAACGGCTGGTGTAGGGTGAATAGCTAAAATAACTTCTTTTAAGTTTGAGTTTTGCTTTAATTGTGCCGAAATCATGGTTTTTAAATGCAGTAAACTCCCCGCTTTAACGGTTGTAGTGTCTGATATTTTAATACTTTCTGCCGAAGGTTTTAAGCTATCTACAATAAAATCTGTTACAAATTTTTGTTCCTGAATTTCTTTGTCTTTCCAAACCACATCTAATGTATCTTTATAAACTTGTGTACCTGCCAATGCCATTATTGAAAATCTGTTACCTTCAATTTTAACAAGTGTTTCTGGAGTGGCTCCTAACCACAACCCTACTTTTGGATGATACCAACAATACACAAAAGCAGATGGGTACTTATTTAATAGTTTTTTAAAAATAGCAAGAGGATTTGCTTCGGAAAGATTTACTGTTTCTTTTCTAGACAATACTACCTTTTTAAACTGCTTGTTTTTAATGGCTTCAACCCCATTATTAACTAAATTGATGTGATAGTTTTTTGCTTGTTCATCAACTATATCCTTAGCTGAGTTACTTCCTACTAACTCTAAATTAACAACAGGCGTACTTATAGATTCTGAGCTTTCTAGAGGCATTAAAATCGTTTTTTCCTTATCATCAAACGGAGAAAACACAAACCCTTGTTCGGTAAATTCTGAAGTGAAAAACAAGCTATCAGATTTTTGTAATAAAGCATAAAGCTCTTGTTTATTAGGCTTTCTGTATATTACAAAAGGGCGTTTTTGTAAGTGATGCGATTGAATGCGATTAAAAAAATCTTCCGAAGTCATGCGTATTATTTGGTTCTTGGAAGTGAAATGGTTGTTAGTTTACACAGTGAAACTAAATTATCATCATCATCAGTTACCTTAATTTCAAATAATTGTGTGGTACGCCCTTTATGAATAAACGTTGCTTTGGCATACACATGACCTTCTTTAACGCTTTTTACATGATTAGCCGAAATTTCTATACCGCGTACAAAGTGATTTTTAGTGTCTAGTAATAACTCTGCTGCAAAACTACCTACCGTTTCTGCTAATGCTGCGGTAGCACCACCATGAAGCACACCATCAGGTTGATAAACACGTTCATTTACTGGCATTTTACCTACTACAAAATCGTCTCCAAAATCAACTAACTCTATTTTTAAGGTTTCCATTAAAGTGTTTTTAGTAACAGCATTAGCGCGTTCTAATATGGCTTGTTTAGATAATTGCATAGAAATAATTACTTTTAAACTTTAAGTGTGTAAAAGTACAAAATGCTTGTATAATTTTAATTGAATTTAAAAGATTCCTATTCCTCTAATTATGACCATACCTACTCTAGAAAATAACCGTGTAAAACTCACCTTGTTAGGAATGAGTAACTACAAACATTTAATTGAAATTGCTAAAGAACCTAATTTAGTGCAATACTCACCCAGTAAAATTGATACGCCTGAAGCTTTAAAAGACTATGTACAAACTGCTGTTGATAATTTTTATAACAAAACGGCTATTCCGTTTATAATTTTTGATAAGCAAACTAATTTATATGCGGGTTGTACGCGTTTTGGACTTATAAATTGGCACAACAAAGTGTTACATATTGGTTGGACGTGGATTGGACACCAATTTCAAGGTACCGGACTAAACAAACAGGTAAAATATTTAATGCTAAAATATGTTTTTGAAACCTTAAAATTTGATAAAGTAGAATTTAGGGCAGATGAACGCAATATACGCTCTAGAAAAGCTATTGAAAACATAGGAGGCACTCTTGAAGGTATTTTACGTAAAGACACCCTTATGTTAGATGGCTTTAAACGTAGCACTTGTTGCTACGGTATTTTAAAAGAAGAATGGGGTGCTATTAAGAAACGTGTTTTTGAGTGAGTTTTGAAACTATTTATTTAGTTTAAAAACTCTATTTATACATTATAGAGAAAAAGAGTTTATTTTTAACATTGCTTTAGTTTAAAATATAAACTAAAGAAAATATTGAAATAAATAGCCAAAGTGTAAAAGCTAAAACCATAGGTTTTATTCCTGTAGATTTTAAGTCTTTTATAGAAATAGTTGACCCCACAAGAAATAATGTAATTATCAATAAGCGTTTTGATATTGTTACTATAAAATTAGTTGCCAATTCAGGTAAAATATGGTAACTATTAATAATAATGGCTGTAATAAACAAAACAATGAAGTAGGGAATTTTTATTTTTTCTCCTTTGGTTTTAAATAAAAATATAGAAAAAACAGATAAAGGAATAATCCATAAAGTCCTTGATAGTTTTACGGTTGTAGCAATTCTCAAAGCTTCATCTCCATACACTAAAGCAGCACCAACTACAGAGCTAGTATCATGAATAGCAACAGCACACCATAAACCAAATTGCTCTTGTGTTAAATTTAGAAAATTACCAACAGTGGGAAATACAAACAAAGCAATTGAATTTAATAAAAATACAATTCCTAAAGCAATACTAATAGTTTTACCATTAGCTTTAATAACAGGCGAAATTGCCGCAATTGCACTTCCGCCACAAATAGCTGTACCAGATGTTATAAGGTGCCCCAGTTTTAAATTCAACTTTAAAACTTTAGCCAGTAATAAGCCTAAAACCACAGTTAATAAAATAGAATAAACCGTTAAGCTAAACCCCTCTTTACTAGTTTTTAAAGTCTCTTTGATAAACATTCCAAAACCTAACCCAATTACAGAAATTTTTAATAAAAAATGTATAATTCTATGGCTATATACTTGAAATGGATTATTAAAAATAAGTGTGAAAATAAACCCTAGTAATAATGCTGTAAGGCTATTTATAAAACCTAAAAGAGCCACTAAGATCAAGATAAAATAAATTGTTTTAGAGAGATTATCTTTCATATCATTAAGTAATATTTGATACAAAAGTAGAACTCTAGAATAACTTATAAGCAACTCATTTAGGTATCATACATAACTAAAAGTTATAGTTATTGCGAATGTATTTTTTAAAATATTCAAATGTATTAGATAGGTAACCTGTTCTGTTAACAAAATAAAACCATCTTTCTATACTAAAATCTTTAATATCTATTATTTTGAGTTTATTGTTTATTAAATCATTAGAAATAGAATGAATAGAAACAAATGCGAAATGATCTGAATTATATAAATAATTTTTAATAGCCTCTGTACTATTAAAGGCCACCACATAATTAAGTGATTTAATGTTATGGTTAGATAAAGCGTTACTAATAACGGCTTTTGTTCCAGAACCTTTCTCGCGCCCTATCATAGGAATTGTTTGTAAGGTTTCTGTATTAATAATCCCTTTATTAAAAATATGGTTGTTAGCATTAGTTACAAGAACAATTTCATCTTTAATAAATTTCTCAAATTGTAATTTTGGGTTTTTACTTGTACCTTCTGTAATTCCAAAATTTATTTCTTCATTTAAAATAAGATTTTCAATATTTTCAGAATTATTACTGATTATATTAAATTTTGTTTGTGGAAATTGTGTTCTAAACTTAGCTACTACTTTTGGAATAATATAGTGCGTTAAGGTGGTGCTTACTCCAAAGCTTATAAAACTTGGTAAATCATCTTTTTTATGAAGAAACTTCTCCTCCATTTCATCATAAATTGCTAATATTTTATTAGCATAAACAAGAAAAGATTTTCCTTCTGCTGTTAATTTTATAGAATTTCTTTTTCTTACAAATAAAGTAGTTTTAAAATCTCGCTCTAAATTTTTTATCGACTTAGATATAGCTGGTTGCGAAAGAAACAATTGTTCTGAAGCTTTTGTAAAACTTAAAAGTTTAGCAACAATTTTAAATATTTGTAACTTAGTTCTCATGAGCTTGTGCCAAGATTTAAAGGTATAAATCTTGTTTATAATTGATTGTTAGTCAATAATTGAATTGCTAAATTTTTATTTGGAAATTTAACAGGCTTATCTACTTATTAGATGTTCTTATTATTTTACCCTAATACCTTGTGTAATAAAAGAAAGTCCTTGTTGCCCCATGGTAGAATTCATAATACCTTCAAACAATGGTTCAGAACAGTTTTTTGGTATTTTCCAATCAAACATAAAATTAGAGCCAGTGCCTCCAGAAATATCAATTTCATGAATAATTATTTCGGCAGTTTCCATGGGTGCCAAATAAATAGGATTTTCAAAATAGTTTCTTATTGATTTTCCGTGTGTATCAAAATATTCTGCTTTTAAAACGTAAATAGTATCTGTATCACTGGTGTTTCTTAAACTTACCATAGCTGTTAAATTATGGGTTTTAAGATCTGATTTACTGTAAATTTGAGAGTAAATTGATAGATACGATTTACCAAACTCTAAAGAGTCTTTCTGACTTAAATTGGCTGTTCTTTTAGACCAATTCTCAGAATGAATAGCGTCTGATTTCTTTGGCGAGTTACAGCTTAAAACCAGTAATACTATGAATAATACTATAAAATTTTGCTTCATTTTTTAGGTGTGTTGTATATTAATTACTTGAACCCATATTTAACTTGTATGCCATAACGGTATTATGAAAAAATGTAGGAACCAGTAAGGTTTGGGTTTCTGGAATATAATCTATATCTGCAGCATAAATAGATTGCTCTGAGGTATCTAAAAGTAAGGCTTTGCTCCAATCTTTGGCATTTACATAAAACAGTTGACCTTCCCATCCTGAAACAATAAAATCGCCATTTTCTAAACGCACAATACCATCACCCGTGTTTATACCTTCGGTTAACTTATTAAATGCGTGGTCTTCATTACTTACTAAACCAAAAATAGATGCTTTAAAATCTGCATAATATATACCTTCTTTTTGCCATAATAAACCGTTAAGCCTTTGTCCGTTAGAATTAGATGCTTCAACAGATAAGACTCCGTTTTCTAGTTTATGAATTTTATTTGAATTAGATCCCGAGAAATATACTACTCCCTGCGGACTTATAGTTAAATCGTTCAGTTGGGGATTATCTTCAACAGTATATTTGTTTAGAATTTTACGGTTTTGTATATCTATTTCTACTAAATCATCAATGTCGTTTACATACAATTTCCCATTATAAATACCCATTCCTTTTGGTGCGCTTAGTCCCTCAACCCATTTTAATTCCGTTATTTCACCTTTTGTATTTATAGTTGAAATAAAACCATTACCATCTTTTTCCCATGGTTTACTATTAACATTAGCAACATAAATTGTTTTAGAAGCTTCATCATATAAGACAGATTCGCAAGTTGTTAGCAAAGTATCCGTTTCCCAAATTAATTCTAAACTGGGTTTAATGACTTTTTCTGGTGCGTTAACTAATTTTTTAGTATCCTTTTTTTTGTTACAAGCAATAATTGAAAGGGCAATACATGTTAGTAAAAATAAATGTTTTAAGCTCATATTAATAGAATTTATACTTAATAAAATTTAGCTGTTACTCCTTTGTTTTTCAGAAACAAATTATAAAAATACTAAGGTATTAAACCTTTTTAACCTAAGAAAATTGTAGTTTAACAATTTCATAAGGGTTGTATTACATTTTTTAATAAAATTACTGCTAATTAACCAAAACCAACCCAATATGAAAATTTTAGTGACCGTTTTAATTTTATCATTCACAGGCTTATGTGAAGCGCAATTTATTTCAAATGATGGTGAGTACCATTTTGCGGCAGGAGCAGTAATATCTGCAGGTACTTATGCCATTGTATATTCTTCAACAAAAGATAAAAAGAAAGCTTTTTGGTATAGTTTAGGCGCCTCTACTTTGGCGGGTATTGCAAAAGAAGTTATTGATAGTACCGAAGAATATAACAGATTTGATGCAGGTGATATGGCGGCAACATCGCTTGGCGGATTAACAGCTACTGTAACTCTAAGTCTTTTTGTTGGTAAAAATAAAGCCAAAAAGCGTAAACAAGCACTGCTAAATTACTAGCTTTTTAACAATCTCTTTAGTTGGTAAAATGGCCTTAGTATGCTCTATACTGGGGCCAGCAACCCAAACAGTTTTATAGGTTGCTTTAGTAGCTGCATTTTTAGTGGCATTCATACCTATTGAAAAACGAATCATTTTAACCCACTTTTTTAGTTTTCTATTTTTATTAAGTAGATTTTCAATCCACGTAGCTTTAGTTCCTATTTTTTTTACATAAGGTGTGTTAATTACGGTGCAAGGTGTACCAGAAATACGCTCAGTCATCACAATGTCTTTAGCTCCATAATCTACACAGGCTTGTTTGTATTCATTGGTAACTTGGGCTTCAACCGATGCTATAAACGGACTGCCAACCGATACTCCTGCGGCTCCATAACTAAGCATTTTATCAATATCTGCTTTACACCCAACACCCCCAGCCGAAATTATAGGAATGTTGCAATTAGCAACTAATTGAGTAATTAATGCTTTAGGTGATATATTGCCTCTATGCCCGCCAGCTTCATTATTAACGGCAATTATAGCATCTGCACCTAATGCTTCAACTTTTTTGGCAAACTTTAAATCTACAACATCACAAAATACTTTAATACCTGCCTTGTGTGCTTGTTTAATGGTTTCTTCTGGGCTACCTAAAGAGGTTATAATAAAATCGCAACCTTCCTCACAAATAACTTCTAATTGCCCTTTGTATTTAATGTTTGACTTATTAACTATTAAGTTAAATCCAAACGCGCCTCCTTCTACTTTTTCTTTTTTAAGTGTTTTAATGGCTAAACGCAACTCATCTAAGGTTCTGTAATTAAGTGCGGGAATACAACCTGCTATACCACTTTTCATGGCTTCTGTTACCATATCTACATTAGACACTAAAAACATGGGAGCCTGAATTATAGGATGCTTTATTTTAAGTAATTCGGTTAACGCTATAGACATTTTATAAGGATTTATACAAATATAAAAATATTATGCACGCATAACAACTAATAATCAGTTAGTTACCATATTAGCAAACAACTTTAAACATAAACACTTGAAAACATGATAATTATCATTTTTATATTATGCGCGCATAGTTAATTTTGATAAATCAATTTATTATAAACTACACTGCCATGAAAAAAACAATTATTGGTTTGTTTTTGTTAGTATTAAGCTTTCAAATGAACTCGCAAACTATTGCATTACCAGACACTTTTATTTCTTTAAATTATGAATATCTAGAAGCTTTAGAAATAGATAATGAGCCACTACGCGTAAAAAAATTAGAAAAAACTGTTCTAAATTATAACAATAAAGAAATTGCTGATTTATGCGATACTGATAAAGATGTTGTTAATGTTTCCTTTTATGTTGATAATTGTAACATCATAGCTTCTTACGATAAAAATGGAAAAATAATTAAAACTATTGAAAAGTATAACAACGTAAGATTGCCATTATCTGTTATGCAAGCTATTGCAAAACAATATCCTGATTGCGGAATTGTTGAAGACGTGTATTTAGTTAAATATCAAAGCAATAACAATACGGTAAGAAAAGAATATAAAGTAAAAATTAAAAGTAAAGACGAAATATTAACTGTTAAAACCAATGAAAAAGGAGACTTTATTTAATTTATAAAGCGGTAATATCCACATTTTAAATAAGCGCCTTCTGGAAAAGAAACCGGATGGTCTACATCATGAAGGGTGTTTAAAATATTTTTAAATGCCCTTTTTTGATTGTTTAAAGTTTGAAGGTTAATGTCAAAAAAAGATTGAGCCAATACCCTTGATGAACAAGAAGCTAAAACCAAAAGTCCGTTTTTAGCCGTTAATTGCTCACCTAATTTGGCTAATTGGGCGTATTTCTTTTTTGCTAACTCAATTTCAGATTGTTGTTTTGCAAAACTTGGCGGATCTATAACAACTACATCAAACGTTTTATTATTAGTTATTAGCTTTTTCAATTCAACAAAAGCATCACCCGCAATAGTAAAATGTTTGCCACTATAGTTATTTAATTTACCATTTTCATAAGCAATTTCTAGGGCTTGTTTGCTTATATCTAAACTGGTAACTTCTTTAGCGCCGTTGTATAGTGCATGCACCGAAAATCCGCCAGCATAAGAGAACACATCTAAAACCGTTTTATTTTTACTGAATTCTCCAACCCTTTTTCTGTTGTATCTATGATCTAAAAAATACCCTGTTTTATGACCTTTAATGACGTTTGCTGAAAATTTTACACCGTGTTCAACAAAGGCTACTACGTCATTTTTTAGAGTCCCGAAAACAACATCACCATCTTTTAATTGGTGGTTTTTAGACTGTTGTAAAGTTCTGCTTAAACGCATTACAATAGTTTCTGCTTTTGATACTTTTTGTAAAGAATTTAAAACTGTTTCTAAATAAGGCAACCAAATTTCAGAATACAATTTTACCACTAAAACGTTATTATAAACATCGGCAATAAGCCCAGGGAAACCATCATTTTCGCCAAAAATCAATCTATAACTATTAGTATTAGTTTCTAATAGTGGTAATCGTTTTTGAAAGGCTTGTTCAATTTTATTTAAGAAGAAAGATGCATTGATTTCTGCTGCTTCAAAATGCATCATTTTTATTCTAATTGGTGAGTTTGCATCATATAAACCCAAGCCAATAACTTTGTTTTTACGTTTACTGAAAATGATGGCTAAATCTCCCGTAGTTGCATCATCATTAATTTTTACAATACTGTTAGAAAATACCCATGGATGTTTTTTGGTAACAAACTGTTCTCCCTTAGCGTTTAGTTTTACTGCTAAACGTTTTGAAGTATTTGTGTTTTTAATGTGATTTGTAAACACAATTATTTTTTCAATAATTCTAAAGTTTTTTTACGATGAATTTTACCTGATAAGGTTTGAGCAAACTTAGGCAAATAATATATTTCTTTGGGTACTTCATATTTATCTAACACATCAAAAATTGACTTATCAATAGTGTTTTCTTCACCTTCAATTACCATAATTAACTTATCACCCAAGGTATCATCGTGCAGAGAACCAATAAAAAATTCTTCCTTAATTTTTCCTCTTAACTTCATTTCTATTTGCTCTGGGTATAAATTAATTCCTCCAGAAATAATCACATTATCATACCTACCTAACCAATCAAATGTGGTTTCAGAATAAATTTCAACAATATCATTAGTAACTACTTTTTCATCCGTTAAATTAGGAGCTTCTATTACTAAGCAATTACGGTCATCTTTTGAAACTGTAACTCCAGGAAGCGTTTTAAAATATTTTTCTGTGGGTTCTCCTGTAAAATTATTCAACTTTCTAACAGCAATATGAGAAACCGTTTCTGTCATTCCAAAAGTTTCATAAACCTGCGTTTTCTTGTCTTGAACTAATGCTTTAATATGGTCTGAAACACGCCCACCACCAACAATAGCGGTTTTTAAAGTTTTTAAATGCTTAGCAAAATTTTTAAGTTGCATAGGTGTAAAAGCACAAAAATCATAGTCTTTTTCTAAATTAATTCTTGGACTTACAGAGGGTCTAACCATATCTAGTTCTAAACCTAAAATAATAGCCCTAACAATCATCATTTTGCCAGCTATAAAGTTAGAAGGCAAACAGTTTAAAACCTTTTTACCTGGAGATAAATTAAAGAAATCTCCTGTTGCTATAGCAGAGTTTACCATAGCTTGTTTTTTAATTTTTAGTTTTTTAGGTTTTCCGGTAGAGCCTGAGGTATTTACAGCTACATAATCTTTATTATCTAACCAATCTAACAAAAAATCTCCTAGTTCTTGTTGATAAGGTTCTCCTTCTTTTACATAACTGTAGGCTACTTCCATAAGGTCATCATAAGAGTAATGATGACGCTCTAACTTAAATCTATTATGAACTTTGGTATAATCTGGTATCATATTTTTATTCTAAAATTTTGTAATCTTCACTTGGTGGAGGTGTTACGCTTCCAAATAATTTATCTTTCCAATTGGTCCATTTATATTTTTTAGAAAGAATAAAAAGCAATATAGGAAACACCACAAAAACAGGGAAGAAAATTTCCATAAAACCTATTTTTTCGGGGTCTGACATATCTTTTAAAACCGAATGTGTTTGAAAAGCAGTCCAATCGGCAGTTACTAAAAGGGCTGTAAACAAATTGTTAGCAGCATGAAAGCCAAGAGCCAATTCCATACCCTCATCCATAAGAGTTATTATTCCTAAAAACAAGCCTGTACCTATGTAATACACCATAATTACATAGCCTAATTTTTCTACCTCTGGGTTAGCTATATGAAGTAAGCCAAAAACAGTTGATGTTGTAATAAGAGGTATCCATTTATTTTTAACAATAACCCCAATACCTTGCATTAAATACCCACGGAACAAATACTCTTCAAAACTTGTTTGTAAAGGCACCATGACTATGGCTATAATACAAAGTATTAAAAACGGTACTAACTTAAAGTTAAGTTGATAATCTTCAGGAGACACAAAATATTCACCTAATGTAAAACTACTAGAAATTACACCCCATAAAATGAAAATAAACAAAAAACGTTTCCAATCAATCTTTTTTCTGCTTGTTGTTAAATGAGTTAAGGTTTGTTTATGCAAATACTTTGACACTAATATTACAGCTAATAAACCAACTGCAAATGATAAAAGCATTAAAAACAAACTTAAATTAGGCTCTAAAAGTGATAGTAATTTAGACTGGTCTAAATTGGTCATATCACCTCCATTACTAAAGGCCTTAGCTAAAACCGCTACTGTAAAAGGTATTTGTCCAATAACTACCCCTATGGAAACAATTATAACACCTACTAAATACCGCCACCAATCATGTAAAACATTAAATGCCTGAGCTATATACATTCTAATAATTTTAAGTTAAAAGATCTAAATTCCAAGTTTGCTTTTTATTATAGCGCAAGTTACCATTTTTTACTTGTAATGGGCTATCAAAATTATTTGTAAATAAACTTCCGGTACCCAAACCTTGTGGTAACTTGCTCTGCTTTATATAAGTATATTGCGCTATAGCATTTAACCCAATATTACTCTCTAATGCGCTGGTAATCCACCAACCTGTTTTATTTTGTTCTGCAATATTAATCCATTCATCACTTCCTTCAAAACCGCCTACTAAACTAGGCTTTAATATTATGAATTGCGGATTTATAGTTTGTATCAATTTACGCTTTTCTGTTACAGAAAACACGCCTATTAATTCTTCATCTAAAGCAATTGGCAAAGGTGTTTGTTCACAAAGTTTTGCCATGGCTTCTATCTGCCCCTGCTTAATTGGTTGTTCTATAGAGTGTAAATTAAATTCTGAAAGTATTTTTAATTTTTCTAATGCTTCGGAAGGAGAAAAAGCACCGTTGGCATCAACTCTAAGTTCAATTTCTTTTGAAGTGAATGATTGACGAATAGATTTAAGTAAATTACATTCGGTTTGAAAATCGATGGCGCCGATTTTCATTTTAATACAAGTGAAACCAGCTTTAATTTTATCTTCAATTTGCTGTTTCATGAATGCTTCAGCCCCCATCCAAATTAAACCATTTATAGGAATACTGTCTTCGCTTTGCGTAAATTTAGAAGGAAACAATTGAAAATTATCTTGGGCCTGTAAGGATTTTAAAGCCATTTCTACTCCAAATTGAATGCTAGGAAATTCAATTAATTCAGATAATAAGTGCTTTAATGGTAGATTTATATTTTTACAAACCCATTTGAGTTTCTCTTCATAATCTGGTCTATCATCTGCAGAGAGTCCTCTAAAAAGTCCGCACTCGCCTATGCCTTGTTTACCATTTAATTCTAAAATAAGAAACCAAGTTTCTTTAGTTTTTAAAATGCCGCGTGAGGTTCCGCTAGCTTGTTTAAAATTAAGAATGTACTTTTTGTATGAAGCTTTAATCATTTATAGTTCAATAAACTCTCCTATATTAAGAAGCATGAGGTCTTTTCCTTTTTCAAAAAATTTTCTTTTGGCGGTATCGTGGTCTATTTCAATATAACCAAAGGTATCAAAATGACAGCCTAAAACTTTATCGCATTCAACAAAATCACTTGCTACAATAGCATCATCAATACCCATAGTAAAATTGTCTCCTATTGGCAAAATGGCTAAATCTAATTTAGTTTGCATAGGTATTAATTTCATATCAAAAGTTAATGCCGTATCGCCAGCTATATAAATATTTTTGTGTTCTCCTTCAATTACAAAACCACCGGGTTGCCCGCCGTAACTTCCATCTGGAAATGATGATGTGTGTATGGCATTTACGTATTTAAGGGTTCCAAATTCAAAATTCCATTTACCTCCGTGGTTCATGGGGTGGCCTTCTATACCTAAATTACCAAAATGAGTTACAATTTCATAATTTGAAATAACTTTAGCTCCAGTACGTTTGGCTATAGCTTCTACATCTAAAATATGGTCTTGGTGCGCGTGAGTTACAAGAATATAATCTGCTTTTAGAGTGTCTATATTTATTTTAGAAGCTAATGGATTTCCTGTAATAAACGGATCTACAATAATGTTAACATCTTGTATTTTAATACTAAAACTAGCATGACCTAAAAATGTAATTTTCATTTTTTCAAAAGTTTAATTTTATACAGAAAAGTACAAAATAATTTTACATTAAATGTCCTATTCCCATTAGAATTGCCATAAAAAAAGTTGTTAAGGCTATTTTTTTTAATTCGGGATCTAATAATTTAGGATTGGTATTTTTATTAACTCTTTTTAAATGAAGTATTAGGGGAATATAGGCTGGTATGAAAATTAAATTAAAAGGAGAGGTATAATATAATATTCCGAATAAGCCAGATAAAACAATAGCTGAGATTATTAGGAAAAAATGATACCGTTTTACTGCTTTTCTTCCAAGCTTAACTGCCAAAGTAATTTTGTTAGATTTTTCATCTGAAACAATATCACGCATATTATTTAAGTTTAATACAGCTGCACTTAACAAACCTATTACACAAGCTGGTAAAAAGGTAACATGATGTATGGTTTTTGCGTATAAAACATAACAACCGCAAACACTTACCAATCCAAAAAACAAAAACACAAATAAATCTCCTAAGCCTCTATAGCCGTATGCGTTACTTCCAACGGTATAGCGTATAGCAGCCATAACACATAAAACCCCTAAAACAAAAAAGAGCATTGTTAATAAAAAATACTCAACCCCAAAGGATGCAAATATTAAAGACACCGCCAACGCAATGGTTATTAAAACATTTATTTTAATTGCGTTAAACATTTCTTTAGGAGAAATTTCACCAGATTGAATAGCTCTATCAGGACCAATTCTTTCGTCATTATCGGTACCTTTTACGCCGTCTCCATAATCATTAGCTAAATTTGATAAAATTTGTAAGCTTAAAGTGGTTAAAATAGCCAAAACAAATATTAGCCAACTAAAATAGCCATTATACGCAGCTAAACAAGAGGCAATTAAAATTCCTGAAATTGATAAAGGAAGCGTACGAAGACGCATAGCAGAAACCCAAACAGAAAAACGCTTCATATTATGGAATCCATTTTTTTTCAAAGTTAGGCGCTCTTTTTTCTAAAAATGCATTACGCCCTTCTTTAGCTTCATCTGTCATATATGCTAATCTTGTGGCTTCACCAGCAAACACTTGCTGTCCTACCATACCATCATCAGTTAAATTCATTGCAAATTTAAGCATCTTAATAGATGTAGGCGATTTTGCTAATATTTCTTGAGCCCATTGATATGCTGTTTCTTCTAGCTCATCGTGCGGAATAACAGCATTTACCATACCCATATCAAACGCTTCTTGTGCAGAATAATTTCTTCCTAAAAAGAAAATTTCTCTGGCTTTTTTCTGTCCTACCATTTTAGCTAAATAGGCCGACCCATAACCTCCGTCAAAACTGGTAACATCGGCATCAGTTTGTTTAAAAATAGCATGCTCTTTACTTGCAAGCGTTAAATCACAAACTACATGCAAACTATGTCCGCCACCAACGGCCCAACCAGGTACTACTGCTATTACTACTTTAGGCATAAAACGAATTAAGCGTTGAACTTCTAAAATGTTTAAACGATGATAACCATCTTCTCCTACATATCCTTGATGGCCTCTAGCCTTTTGATCGCCACCACTACAAAATGAATAGACACCATCTTTAGTAGATGGTCCTTCGGCAGATAATATTACCACCCCAATATTTACATCTTCATTGGCATCATAAAAAGCATCATAAAGTTCACTAGTGGTTTTAGGCCTAAAAGCGTTACGTACATTAGGTCTATTAAATGCTATTCTAGCAACACCATTACATTTTTTATAGGTAATATCTTCATATTCCTTTGCTGTAACCCAATTTGCAGTTTCCATTTTTTGTTGTTTTCGTCAAAAATAAATTTATTTCAACAAATAGCTTACTATTAATTAAATAATTTTGTTCTTAAAAAATTATGAGTATAACTATAATATTATGTTAATATTATGCATCTGTTAAAAATGAATAATTAAGTATAAATACGTATTGTTATGTAGTATTTTATTTAATACTTTTGTAATCAAATTAATTTACAAGAAGTTATATTTGTATTTTATCGATAAAAAATGTATTTTTAACGAAAACCATAATCCCCAATGCCTATGTTATTAACAATTACTCTAATTATTTTTTCTCTTGTTTTTATTAATTTTTTACTGTTAAAATTTAGCGTTAACAAGACTAAAAAGACTTCAAGGGCTAACAAAAAGCCTATTGTTGTACTGAACCCTCAAATTTCGTTAAGAAGTTCTGAAGAATTAGCTCCAACAGGAAGTTAATCACCATTTTATTGGTGTTTTTCCAATACTTTTAATAAAAGTATTAGCTTTAGAAAAGTGTCTATTCCCAAACCAATACCCTCTATTTGCACTTAATGGGGATGGGTGACCTGAAGTTAATACATGATGTTTTGAAGCATCAATTAATTTTACTTTCTGCTTAGCAAAACCTCCCCAAAGCATAAAAACAACATCGCTTTTATTCTCACTAATTATTTTTATCACTGCATCGGTAAACGTTTCCCAACCCTGTTTTTGATGACTCCCTGCGTTATTTGCTCTTACTGTTAATGTGGCATTTAATAGTAAAACACCTTGTTTAGACCATCGCAATAAATCACCACTTTTGGGGTAAGGAATGCCTAAATCGTTTTCAATTTCTTTAAAAATATTAATCAATGAAGGTGGATGTGGCACACCATCATGTACTGAAAAACACAATCCATTAGCTTGCCCTGGCCCATGATATGGATCCTGACCAATAATTACCACTTTTACATCGTTAAAATGACAGTAATTAAACGCATTAAAAATCTTTTTACCAGGTGGGTAACAAGTGTGATTTTTATACTCATACTTTACAAAATTCACTAAATCTTTAAAGTAAGGTTTATTAAACTCAGGTTCTAAATAGGGCTTCCAACTTTGGTGTATATCTACATTCATATCATTTATTTCAAAAACGAAACTAAAATAATATTATCTTCGGGGGAAATAAAAATATTTTAGATTGAAAAAATTAAAGTTTCCTACAGCACAAACAATTTTATTAATTATTGCTGCGTTAACTGCAGTTCTAACATGGGTAATTCCTTCTGGTAAATTTGATACTTTAACTTATAACAAGTCTGAAAATAAGTTTATTAGAACAAGTTTAGGTAAAACAGAAACCTTAGAAGCTTCTACAGAAACCTTAAAACAATTAGAAATTAAAATTCCTCTTGAAAAATTTACAAATGGTGATATTTGGAAACCTATTAGCATTCCCAATACTTATAAAAAAGTAGAAGCCACCCCACAAGGAATTGTTGCTTTTATAAAATCTCCTATAAAAGGTATTATTGAAGCCTCTGATATTATTTTTCTTGTACTGTTTATTGGCGGGCTAATTGGAATTATGAATTATACAGGCGCCTTTGATGCTGGTATATCTTGGCTTGCAACAACTTTAAAGGGGCATGAATATGTTTTAATTATTCTTGTTACCACGCTTATTGCTGTTGGCGGAACCACTTTTGGACTTGCCGAAGAAACAATTGCCTTCTACCCTATTTTAATTCCCATTTTTTTAGCAGCTAAATATGATGCTATGGTGGCCTTAGGCTGTATATACATTGGTTCTTCAATTGGTACTATGTGTTCTACTGTAAACCCTTTTAGTGCTATTATTGCTTCTGATGCTGCTGGAATTAACTGGACTACAGGTTTAACTGCAAGAATTGTTATGTGGGCAATTGGCTTAACAATTTGTATTATTTACATTTTAAGATATGCTAAACGCGTAAAAAATGATCCTACCAAATCGATAATATATGATCAGAAAGAGGATATAGAAGCCTTATTTAAAAAAAATATTAGCTCCTCAATAAAACTAACTCCTAAATTAACTCTAATATTAACGGCATTTGCTTTATGTTTTATTGTTATGGTAGCTGGCGTATCTCTTTTAGGTTGGTGGTTTGAAGAAATGATAGCCGTATTTTTTGTTGGAGCCATTTTAATTGGAATTATAGGACAAATAAAGGAGTACACTTTTGTTGATACTTTTGTTAAAGGAGCTGGTGATTTATTAGGAGTAGCCATTATTATTGGTATTGCAAGAGGTGTTTCGGTACTTATGGATGATGGTCAAATTAGCGACACCATGCTGTATTATGCTAGTAACGTTACAAATGGTATGAATAAAGGCGTTTTTATAAACGCCATGTTATATATATATGGAGGATTATCCTTTTTTATTCCATCATCATCTGGAATGGCCGTTTTAACCATGCCAATAATGTCTCCGCTTGCTGATGGTGTTGGAGTTGGTAGAGAACTAATAGTTAATGCTTATCAATACGGTATGGGGTTATTTGCTTTTATAAATCCAACCGGATTAATTTTAGCATCATTAGCCATTGTTAAAGTTGGTTATGATAAGTGGCTTAAATTTGTAATGCCTTTGGTAATTATTTTAGTAATTTTTACTATGATTGTATTAACTGTTTCGGCTTATTTATAAAACTAATTTAAAATACTAGAAAGTAGTTCTTTTAGTAAATCGCCTTGCGGAACAGCATTTGCATCAACACCTTTACTTTTTACATCAAATTTTCTTAAAGTTGCCACTACTGCACTTACTTTTCGCATGGGGTAGTTTCTTGCTGCTGTGATATATTCGTTTACAAAATATGGGTTGATTTTTAGCGCAGAAGCTACGCTTCTAGGTGATTTATCTTTTAACCCATGAAATTGCAGTAATTGTGAAAAGAAATTAAATAATAACGATACTGTGACAACCATGGGGTTATCTTTGGGGTTTTCGGCAAAATAATTAATTATTCTATACGCTTTTACAGCATTCTTCTCTCCTATGGCTTTGCGTAATTCAAAATTATTGAAGTCTTTACTTATACCTATGTTTTCTTCAATATGTTCTGGAGATATTTGCGTTTCTTTTGGTAAAATAATTTGTAGTTTTTCTAATTCATTATTTATTTTACTAAGGTCTGTACCCAAAAACTCCACCAACATTTGAGCTGCCTTAGGGGTAATGGCGTATCCTTTGGGAGATAAAACACGCCTAATCCAATCGGCTACTTGATTTTCATAAAGCTTTTTACTTTCAAAAACAACGCCTTTCTTTTTTAAGGCCTTATAAAGTGCTTTACGTTTGTCTATTTTTTTATATTTATAGTTGATAACTAGAACCGTTGTTAGTTGCGGATTATCGGCATAAGCAGCTAATTTTTCAATAGTTCTAGAAAGGTCTTGAGCTTCTTTAACTATAACTACTTGATGTTCTGCCATCATAGGGAATCTCTTGGCATTACTTACAACATCTTCTACAGTAACATCACGACCATACAATACCATTTGATTAAACCCACGTTCTTCTTCAGTTAAAACATTATTTTCAATAAAATCAGAAATCTTATCTATATAATAAGGTTCTTCGCCCATTAAAAAATAAATGGGTTTTAACTTTTTGTTTTTTATGTCGGATACTAATTGTTTGACTTCGTCCATTGAAAAAAATTCACCAAATTTGCGTAGTGCAAAAACTTAATTTTTCTACATATTCGTTTCGTTTCAAAAGTAACGAAAATAAAATTTCTATTTTCGATTGCATTCGTAAAAAGTTTGTGATTTTACAACCCGAGGAATGGGTACGCCAACACTGTGTTCAATTTTTAATTCATGAAAAAAACTATCCAAAATCATTAATTAATGTTGAAAAAGAATTGATAGTTAACAACTTAAAAAAACGTTATGATATTGTAGTTTTTAATACCGATGGAAGCATTCATTTAATAGTAGAATGCAAAGCGCCTAACATTGCAATTAAGCAAAGTACTTTTGACCAAATTGCGAGATATAACTTGGTTTTAAATGCTAGCTATTTAATGGTAACTAACGGATTAAATCATTATTATTGCCAAATGGATTTTAAAAAAGAGTGTTATAACTTTTTAAGAGATATACCTAGTTACGCAACATGAAAATAGCCGTAGTTATATTAAATTGGAATGGGAAAACGTTGTTAGAACAATTTTTACCTTCGGTTATTACACATTCTAAAGAAGCAACCATTTATGTAGCAGATAATGCATCAACAGATGATTCTGTTACTTTTATTGAAGAAAACTACCCATCTATTCAAATTATTCAAAATAAAGAAAATGGTGGTTATGCCAAAGGTTACAACGATGCTTTAAAAAATTTAAATGAAGATATTTTCTGTCTTCTAAATAGTGATATTGAAGTTACTAAAAATTGGTTAACCCCTATTTTAAAAACTTTTAAAGAAGCCCCCAACACAGCAATTATTCAACCTAAAATACTAGATTACAAGCAAAAAAACTATTTTGAATATGCTGGAGCTGCAGGTGGTTTTATTGATAAATACGGCTATCCGTATTGCCGCGGTAGAATTTTTAATACTATTGAAAAAGACAACAACCAATACAACGATACTATTGATATATTTTGGGCATCTGGGGCTTGCTTATTTATTAGAAACCAAGTTTTTAATGAACTTAATGGATTAGATGCCTCCTTTTTTGCTCATATGGAAGAGATTGACCTTTGTTGGCGGGCAAAAATTATAGGTTATCATATTAAATATGTGGGGGCTTCTAAAGTGTATCATGTTGGTGGTGCTACATTAAAAAACTCTAACCCACAAAAAACATTTCTTAATTTTAGAAATAGTTTATTTATGCTCACCAAAAATGCTAGCAAAAATTTATTTTATATTATTTTAATACGCCTTATTTTAGATGGTGTTGCAGGACTTAAATTTTTATTTGAACTAAAACCTCAACACACACTTGCCATCTTAAAAGCGCACATAAATTTTTACTTAAACTTAAAACAACTACTACAAAAACGAAAAACCTTAAAAAACACTCTAAAACATTATCAAAGAACATCCATAGTTGTTGATTATTTCATAAATAAAAAGACAAAATTTAAAAGTTTATAATTAGAACGCAAAAGTTTTGTTAACATTAGTAATTTACGTGGTTTTTTACATATTTTTGTATTAGAAATTTAGATAACATTAATCCGTGTAATTTTCTTATAACCTATTATGAAAAAACTTTTATTATTAAGCTTATCATCTCTATTAGTATTAAGCTCATGTGTTTCTAAAAAAGAATACACTGCACTACAGGAAAAACAAAAAGAAACTCAAGATTTATTAAACTCTGCTACAGTTAAACTAAACTCATGTTTAGAAGAGAGAGCATCGGCATCAGCTAGAGCAGAAGCTTTAGAAGAGCAAATTGCAGACTTACGTAAGAATAACGAAAACTTACAAGTATTATCGAGTAAAAGTGCAAGCAGTATTGAAAAAACGCTTGAAAGCATAAAAGAGAAAGAGCTTAAAATTAATCGTCTTCAAGATGCATTAACTAAAAAGGATAGTGTTACTTTAGCTTTAGTAACTAGTTTAAAACGTGAAGTTGGAATAAACGATCCAGATATTGAAGTAAATGTAGAAAAAGGTGTTGTATTTATTTCTATTGCAGATAAATTATTATTTAAAAGCGGTAGCTATATTGTAACTTCAAAAGCAAAAGATGTTTTAGCTAAGGTTGCAAAAGTAATAAACAGCAAACCTGAATTTGAGGCTATGATAGAAGGTCACACAGATAACGTACCTTACAGAAAAGAACCTTTATTAGATAACTGGGATTTAAGTGTTAAACGTTCTACATCAATTATTAGAGTGTTACAAGACTTAGGTGTAAACCCAAAACAACTTATTGCAGCAGGACGCGCAGAATATGTGCCTTTAGTTGATAATGATACTGCTGAAAACAGAGCAAAAAACAGACGTACACGTGTGGTTGTGTTACCAAAAATCGATCAATTCTATGATATGATTGAAAAAGAAATGAAAAATCTTTCTGCTGGTAACCAATAATCGATACTTTAAAATAAACAAAAAAGCTCAACCTTTGGTTGGGCTTTTTTTTTGTTTTTTTTTTAGTTTTATACTACCCAAAACTATAACACATAATATATAAAGACATGAAAAAAACCTACTTATCGGCTACGGCCTTATTTATTATGTCTATAACTTTTGCACAACATGCATTTGTTATTGATAATTTTGAATTTGACCCTACACCTAATTATATAACAACAGGTGATTATTTTAACAATTCTAAATCTTACTTTGGTGTTACCACACAAAATGACGCTGATGTTGATGTTGATAGAGCCGGCGTTCACTTTTTTGGTGCTCAACAACTTAATGCTGGACCACATATACTATCTTATAATCCTATAGATATTAGTGGTGTCAATGAAATTACTGTAGCTTTTGCTGCAGCAGAAGACGATGCCAATGTTGGAGAAGACTGGGATGCCAACGACGATAAAGTAACTTTTCAATACAAAATTGATAATGGTGTATGGCAAAATATTTTTGTTTTTACAGGTTCTGGCACAGATACAGCTCCACAACTTGACACAAATTTTGATGGTGTTGGAGACGGAACTACATTAACAGATGAAATGCAAGATTTTGATACCGTAATATATAACTCAGGAGGTACTGGAGAAAAATTATACTTTCAAATTGTTTTTAATGGTTTAACCGAAGAAGATGAAGATTTTGCTTTAAGTTACTTTAATATAATTGCTGAACACGATTTATTTCCAAAACCAAGCATTACTTCTCCTAGTGACCATGCTCAGTACCCTAACGGAACTGAAAGTGTAACTATTAATTACCATATAGATAATACAGCAGACGCTGCCGAAATTTGGGCTAATGATTCAAAAATAGCAGACTTAACTACACTTTCAGGAAATGGCTCTTTTAACTTACCTGTTTCAGACAATACAGGATATAACTATACTATTTATGTTTTATTTGACGGTTATGCAGTTGATTCTGCTTCTAGATATTTACAAGTAGGAGATCCTCTTTCTGTTAAAAACAATGAAATAGAAGGTTTTAGCATTTACCCTAACCCTGTTAGCAATAATGTATTCACTATTTCTTCAGCTAGTAGTTTAGAAAAACAAGTAAAATTATACAATACCGTTGGGACACTAGTTTTAGATAAAATTGTTAGTAACAAACAACGTATTAATGTAAGCCATTTAAATGCTGGAATTTATATTTTAAGAGTTATAGAAAACAACAAAACGGCCACAAGAAAATTGGTAATTAAATAGTTGAACAAAACTATTTAAGTAAGAAAAGGAGTTGTTTAAACCAATCATGGTCGGAGATTTTTTCCGACCATGACTAACTTTTAAATATACCATTTTAGAACTACCAACAAAAGAGAAGAAATAATAAAAACTTAATTCTTTGTCTTTATTAAACTTGAACTCGACAATTGTGCTAAACTAAAAGCCGCAATTGCCATTACTAGGTCTCTTACTGCCACGTCTAAAAACGAACCACTAAAGATTAATGTTAAAGCAATTAATATTAACCACGCCATGACTACATAAGAACCAATAATTGGACGCATAAGCACTAATACTCCTGCAATTATTTCAATAATCCCTACAACAATCATAAAGGTTGATACTTCGAAAGGAAGCATATCAACCATACCTGATGAGAGGTATTGTGTCCATTCTGTTAGAATATTTGTAAACTTATCCAGACCAGCAACAATAGGTACAATACCAAATGTGTAGTACAATAATTTCTCAACTATTAAATTGTTCGATTTCATCTTAATCTATTTTAATTTGTTACACCCTTTGGATGCAAAAATTAATGTTAGGTTACAAAAAAGAACAAAAGGTTTAAAAAATAAATTATTGAAAAGTGATATAAACCATAGCCCAATATGTATATTACAAAAAGGATTCAGGTTATTATGAATATTGAAATAAATTATACAATAGACCTATATATTTTGATATCTATTACATAAACACCTAGATTAAATAGAAATAAAAGAATTAAAATTTAGGCTGCGATTTATATATATACTCCATAACGTTTACAACAATTCTATCGCATCTAGAATTACCAAATTCAAAAATATTTGTATAATCTGTTAAATTTAAGATTGAATCTTTAAGCATTGTTCTAGCTCTATGCAATCGCACTTTCACGTTGCTATTGCTTAAATCTAAACATTTCGATATTTCAGTTATTGCTAACCCTTCAACCTCTTTGAGCATATAAACTATTTTATACTTTTCAGGAAGTGTGTCTATTGCCTTTTCCATAAAACAAGAAGATTCTTTGTACATAGTTTTGTGTTCAGGGGTCATAATGTTTTTGTCTTCAATTTGTAATATATTTTCATCTTGTTGCAAGGCAATGGTTTTTATTTTAGAAGCCCTTCTTTTCCCTTGCAAAGCTTCGTTTATTCCAATTCGAATTAACCAAGTAGAAAACATAGCATCATTTTTAAATTGGTATAATTTTTCAAAAGCCTTAATATAAGTATCTTGCATAACATCTTCAACGTCAGACTCTAAATCTATATAGCTTCTGATTGTTCTAAACAATAGTTCATTATTTCGGCGCATAAGAATTTCGAATAACTCTGTTTCACCATTGAGTACTTTTTCTATTATTAACGCTTCTTCAAGTTCTTTTTTGGTTGTAGTGCTGGTATTCATAACGGTATTATTTCTAATTAGATGCAAAATCAATTTTTTGGTTACAAATTTTGTAACCTTTTTTTAAAGTTTTCATCTAAAGTGAACAAGACCATGAAAGGTCGATAACGTATTATATATTTAATTAATAATCTATAGTTTTGAATTATTTAGCTACTGTACTGAATAAAACATGGTTAACACACAATGTTTTTCGGTTATCTATTGAAAGACCAGAGTCTTTTACTTATCAAATTGGGCAAGCATTAGAAATATCATTACATAAAGATACGGAATTTTTAAAAGCACCTTTTACCATAACGAGTATTTATGAGAACGATAAAGACTTACAATTTATCATTAAAGTTTACACAGAACACAATGGAATTACTGTTGCGCTATCAAAATTAAAAGTAAACGACACCATATTAATTACAGATGCTTGGGATTCCTTTGCTTATAAAGGCAAAGGCGTTTTTATAGCTGCAGGATCTGGTATTACGCCTTTTATACCAATACTTCGACTCTTAAAAGAAAAAAATAAAATAGAAGATCATAAATTAATCTATGCCAATAGAACGGAGCACGATATTATCTTAAAACAAGAACTCGAAACCATTTTAGGAAATAGTTTTTATAACTTTTTAAGCAGAGACCACTTAA
Source organism: Seonamhaeicola sp. S2-3 (assembly GCF_001971785.1). NCBI lineage: Bacteria > Pseudomonadati > Bacteroidota > Flavobacteriia > Flavobacteriales > Flavobacteriaceae > Seonamhaeicola > Seonamhaeicola sp. S2-3. Next base: position 3,551,937 of record NZ_CP019389.1, read on the forward strand.
GTAAATATGCTTTCGGGCGAGTTGATTATGAACTACTTACTAACATTATTGACTCTACTCACCAATATTTTTATGTATGTGGACCAAAACCTTTCCTTGATAGTGTAAAAAGTGATTTATTAAAACTTGGTGTAAACAAAAATTTAATTCAATTAATTTATTAAAACCTTAAAGATGAACAGAAAAGAACGGCATGAAATCAATATTTTTTCTAACCATGAAATTCAAAATTTGGAAGCCATATCAAAACATGAAGAAAAATTAAAAACTATTGAATATCATTTCGCAAAGATTATGGAAGCATTAGGTTTAAAATTAGATAATCCAAGCCTAAAAGAAACCCCTAAACGTGTTGCGAAAATGTATATAAACGAAGTTTTTAAAGGTTTGAATGAGAAGAATTTTCCAAGTATTTCCTTTTTTGAGAACGTCAGTAGTTATCGTGAAATGATTTTAGTAGATAACATAAAGGTTTATTCATATTGCGAACATCACTTTGTGCCTTTCTTTGGAAAAGCCGCAGTAGCTTATATACCAAAAGACCGCGTTATTGGTTTGTCTAAAATAAATCGCATTGTTCAATTTTATGCTAGCAAACCTCAAATACAAGAAAAACTTACTGTTGAAATTGGTGAAAAACTGAAGATTTTATTAAAAACAGACGATATAGCTATTCATATTGAAGCCAATCATCTCTGTGTAGCTTCTCGTGGCGTTGGAGACGAAAACAGTTATACCAAAACAAATTTTTTTAGTGGGAAGTTTTTAAAAGAAAAAGAAAAATCCAGATTTCTAAATTCAATAAATAAAACTAAACTATTAATATAAAGAACAAAAAAAATGAAATATTTGTTTTATTAATATCTTTAGCATTTATTTAACAATGTTTAATTTTCGACTAAAAGTTTTTTATACAGTGGCAAGAAGGCTTAATTTTACTAAGGCTTCTGAAGAATTACTTATATCTCAACCTGCTGTAACCAAACACATAAAGGAGTTAGAAACTCGTTTTAATCTAGCTTTATTTGACAGGCAAGGAAATAAAGTTACATTGTCTCCAGCAGGTGAAGTATTGCTTAGACATACAGAGAAAATACATGAAATATATCGTCAATTAGAATTTGATTTAAATCAGCTTAATGCAACTTTACAGGGCACACTACATGTAGGATCTAGCACCTCTATTACTCAATACATTCTACCTCCTTTATTAGCAAAATTTCACAAAATTCACCAAGATGTTAAAGTTGAATTGTTTAGTGGCAATTCTGAACAAATAGAACAAGCTTTACTAAACAAAGATATTGAATTGGGAATAGTAGAAGGTAAATTAAAAAAACGTGAGATGCACTACACCCCTTTTTTAAAAGATGAGATTGTGCTTGTATGTAGTAGTAAAAATTCATCCATAAAAAAAGATGAAATTCTGCCAGAAGAGTTAAAAAACATTCCCTTACTTCTTAGAGAACCTGGTTCTGGAACCTTAGAAGTCATTGCTAATGCTTTAAAAGAAAAAGGTATTAGACTGTCTGATTTAATTATAGAAATGCAGTTAGGTAGTACAGAAGCAATTAAATCATATCTTCAACATTCAAATTGCATGGCTTTTGTATCCTTGCATACTATTTTTGAAGAATTACAAAATGGAGATCTAAAAATAATTGAAGTTAAAAAGATGTCCATTCCAAGACATTTTTATTTCATTAGACGACAAGGTCCTGAAGGAGGACTACCTTCTTTATTCATTCAGTTTTTAATTCACAGCTATAGGTCATAAGTTTTCTAATATCTTATATTTTCTAATAAGCTTTTCAAATTCATTTTAAAGAAAATTCCAACATTTTATTCATTGTATAAACAAACTCATGGTCATAACTTCTAGTTATTGGTAATAAGAATTTGTTATTTGAAATTCAATTACTTAGCTATTAGATTTGCCCCTAGATAAGCTACCCCCCTATAATATTGGGTATAATGCTTTTGAATGTATAATTTAAAAACAATAAAGATGAGTTTAAGAATTGGAGACAACGCACCAAATTTTACTGCACAAACAACAGATGGTGAAATTAATTTTCATGAGTGGTTAGGAGATAATTGGGGAATTATTTATTCCCACCCTGCAGATTTTACCCCAGTTTGCACAACTGAACTTGGAAGAACTGCACAATTAAAAGATGAATTTAAAAAAAGAGAAACTAAGGTGGCTGCTGTGAGTACAGATGATTTAAATTCCCATAATGGTTGGATTAATGATATCAATGAAACACAAAACACTAAAGTAGAGTTTCCAATTATTGCTGATGATGACAAAAAAGTTTCTACTCTTTATGGTATGATTCATCCTAACTTTTCTAGTACTTCAACAGTACGATCTGTTTATTTTATAGATCCAAACAAAAAAATTCAAGCTGTTATTACTTATCCTGCTTCTACTGGAAGAAACTTTGCTGAAATTTTAAGAGTGCTAGATTCACTTCAACTTACTGCTAAATATAATGTTGCCACTCCTGTAGATTGGGAAGTAGGACAAGATGTAATAATTCCTCCATCAGTAGCACAAGAAGATGTTGAAGCCAAATATCCTAAAGGTCATCGTATTATAAAACCATACTTAAGGTATACACCTCAACCAAATAAATAATTTAAGATTTAGTTATCTAAAATGGAATTTAAAAAGGGATTGAAAGATGGGCCGTTTAACAATGAGCTAAAGGAAAAACTTAATGATGTTTTGTCTGCGCTTAATTCTGAACAGTTTCATTGGTTAAGCGGCTATTTTTCAGGACTTATACAAGCGTCTTCAAGTAAAAAAGATATATCTCATAACGCTAATATAGAAGAGGATAAATCAAAAAAATTAAATATTTTATTTGGTAGTCATACAGGCAATAGTGAAGCTCTCGCATATAATCTTTTTGAGCAGGCGAAGGAAAGAGGCTTTGAAGTAGAGGTTTCGGATATGGCATCCTTTAAAACTAGAAATCTAAGTAAAGTTGAAAACCTAGCTATTATTGTAAGCACACATGGTTTAGGAGAACCGCCCGTACAAGCTGAAGCTTTTCATAAATATTTACACAGTAAAAAAGCTCCAAATCTTTCACACATTAACTTTTCTGTTCTAGGACTTGGTGATAGTAGTTATATTGATTTTTGCCAAACAGGTAAAGATTTTGATACCGTTTTAGAAAAATTGGGTGCTAAACGCCTCATTCCTAGACAAGACTGTGATGTAGATTATGAAGATAAGGCCAAAGAATGGCAACAAATATTTCTTGATCGTATTCAAGAAACCTCTAAAGCAATTTCAGTTAAAGGGATTAAAGTTAATAATACAAATTCTGACAGTGCAGTAAAATATTCTCAAAAGAATCTTTTTGAGGCCACTGTACTAGAAAAAATAAATCTGAATGGTAAAGGATCTTCAAAAGAAACAATTCATCTGGAGTTAGACTTGCAAGGTTCTGGGTTAAAATACGAACCAGGTGATGCCTTAGGGGTATACGGTAGTAATTCTATTAATTTAACAAAAGCTGTTTTAAAAGCTACTAATTTAACAGGAGAACAAATAGTAAAAAGCCATAGTGGAGAAAAAACCTTGTTAGAAGCATTAACTTATGATTATGAGTTAACGCCTCTAACAAAAAATACTTTAACTAAATACGCAGAGTTAACCAATAGCTCTGGTTTAAAAGCTAAATTAAAGGATAACAACACAATTACTGAATATTTACACGGGCGTGATATATTAGATTTGTTAGAAGAAGAACCGTATAATCTTTTACCAAATGAACTAATTTCTGTGTTAAGAAAAAACACACCACGTATGTATTCTATAGCGTCTTGTCAAGATGCTGTTGATAATGAAGTACATTTACTAGTATCTGTAGTTCGTTATAATGCATTTGGTAGAAATAAGGAAGGTTTATGTTCTGTAACGCTTGCAGACCGTTTGAAGATTGATGATAAAGTGAAAATTTTTATCGATAAAAATAGTCGCTTCAAACTTCCTGAAAATCCTGATATCCCAATTATTATGGTTGGACCTGGAACAGGTGTTGCACCATTTAGGGCTTTTATGCAACATATTGAAGTTTATGAAAAGAAAACACCTTCATGGCTTTTCTTTGGGGATCGAAATTTCACAACAGATTTTTTATATCAAACCGAATGGCAACAATATTTAAAAGAAGGTGTATTAACAAAAGCTGACGTTGCTTTTTCAAGAGACCAAAAACAAAAACAGTACGTTCAGCACAAAATGTTAGAAAATGGCAAAGAACTATATAATTGGTTAGAAAAAGGTGCGCATTTTTATGTTTGTGGAGACGCCCAAAGAATGGCCAAAGATGTGAACACTACATTAAAGGAGATAATTCAACAACAAGGAGGCTTATCTCTTGAAAAAGCGGAAGACTATATAAAAGACATGCAGCTATCCAATAGATATCAAACAGATGTGTATTGATTTCATACCAATTCTCTAACCCCTAATAAATATTTATGAACAATAAATTTGTACAAAATAATTTATCTGAAGACGAAAAAATAAAAACTAAAAGTAATTTTCTTAGAGGTACCATCAAAGAAAGCTTGGAAAATCCCTTAACGGGTGCTTTAAACCCAGATGATGTAAAGCTTATAAAATATCATGGTTCGTACCAACAATACGATAGAGATTTAGAGAGCGAGAGAAAACAAAAAAAGCTAGAGCCCTTATATCAATTCATGGTTAGAGTAAGAGTTGCTGGTGGCGTTACAACTCCAAAACAGTGGCTTGTACTCGATAAACTATCAAGTCTATATGGGAATAACACCCTTAAATTAACCACAAGACAATCATTTCAATTTCATGGAATTTTAAAACGAGATTTAAAACCAACAATTCAAGAAGTAAACAAAACGCTCTTAAGTACACTTGCAACTTGTGGCGATGTAAATAGAAATGTAATGTGTAACCCTAATCCGTATCAATCTCTTATTCACGAAGAGGTCTATGGTATTGCGCGTGAAATAAGCAATTATTTTCTACCTAAAACTACGGCATATCATGAAATATGGTTAAATAAAGAAAAGGTATCTAGAATTCCTGATGCTGAACCCATCTATAAACACACATATTTACCTCGAAAATTTAAAATAGCTCTAGCAATTCCACCTCATAACGATGTAGATATTTTTGCTAACGATTTAGGGTTTATAGCTATTGAAGAAAATAAAAAATTAATAGGGTTTAACGTTTGCGTTGGTGGCGGATTAGGAAGTACTTTTGGTAACAAATCTACCTACCCTAGGTTAGCTGATGTTATAGGTTTTACTCCAAAAAGCAGAGTCATTGAGGTAGCTGAAACGGTGATAGGAATTCAAAGAGATTATGGTAACCGGTCAGATAGAAAGCTCTCGAGATTAAAGCACACCATCGATGATAGAGGTCTAGAATGGTTTGTTAATGAATTAAATATCCGCCTTGGATGGAATATTGAGCGTCCTTATCCTTATAAATTCGTTTCAAACGGTGATAAATACGGTTGGTTAAAAGGAACAAATGATAAGTGGTATTACACGTTATTCGTTGAGCATGGAAGAGTAAAAAATAAAGAAGGTTATACATTAAAAAAAGCTTTAAAAGAAATAGCTGAAATACATAAAGGAGATTTTCGTTTAACAGGAAACCAAAATCTCATAATTGGAAATGTATCTAAAAACGATAAAGAAAACATTGAAACTATTTTAAAGCGTAATGGCATTATAAATAATAAGCTAACAGGGCTAAGAAAGAGCTCAATGGCATGCGTAGCTTTGGGTACATGTGGGTTAGCTTTTGCAGAATCTGAACGATATTTACCTTCTTTAATAGATAAACTTGATAAGATTATCTTAAAAAATGGACTAAAGGATGATGCCATTAACATTCGGATGACGGGTTGCCCTAATAATTGTGCACGTTCATCATTAGGTGAGATTGGTTTAGTAGGTCGCGCTATTGGACGCTATAATCTTTATTTAGGAGCTAGTCACAATGGAGATAGGTTAAATTCACTATATAAAGAAATGCTTTCAGAGGAGAACATTCTCAATGAACTAGAACCAATAATAAGCATTTATGCTAAAGAGAAAAAGAAACAGGAAACTTTTGGAGATTTTGTGATACGTAAAGGAATTATTAAGAAAACAAACCGTCCTTTACAGGTGCTTCAATAAAGTCTTAAAATTAGGTTCTTATAAAAACTCTATGAAATGCCGTAAAACTAATAACCCAAATCAGTAAATCTTTTCAAGTTAAAAAAGCATTAATATATTAACATATGTCCTTTTAAAAATTTTAATCTTATTTAAGACAAAAAGGTCTTAATACCTAATTACTTAAAGTGTATAATTAAGCCTTCATTATCTTAAAGCTATAACAAACTGTTTAAGACATAAAAGAAAAACATGAGTAAGGTATAGCTTTATTATAAGCTTATTATTACTATGAAATGTAGTATTAAATCAAAACTTAAATAAAACCTCAAATGACACGAAACATACAACAGTTGGAAGACATAAAGCTTTTGGTAGATGCCTTTCATGCTAAAATAGAAAAAGATGATTTATTAAGATCTATTTTCAAGAATAATTCTAAAGAAGAAAGAACTAAACAGGTAAAAAAAATGTATCATTTTTGGCAATCAATATTACTAGATACTAACTATGGCTATGTATGTCCTTTTCATGATAACTTTACAATGGAAAGACAATATTTTGTTCGTTGGATTGAGTTATTCTACAAGACTTTAGATGAGAACTTTGAAGGTGAACTTGTTAACGAAGCCAAGTGGATAGCCGCCAAACTAGCACAAAACAAAACATTTCATAATAGAAATGTTGAAGAAGCACTTTATAGTTTCTGAGGTTAATTAACTGAATTTATTCAGGTTATACTTAAACACAACACCATTTTTAAAGGAGAGAAACTACGGATAGAGAAAATAATTAATAACCACCTCGTTTGCTTTAAAAGACAATTTCCCAACACTACATAAAAAACACTTGCTCTATAACAATAAAAATGTGGAAAAGGAACAACAATTAAAAAAAATAAAACCCTTACATAAATGAAAAATTCAAAAATGATTTCAACAAACCATTCAGGGCACAAAAGTAAATTACCTAAACTTTATAATAATTTAGTAACAGAATTTTCAAAAAAAAAGTGGGGATATGAAACCGTAGCACTTTTAGGACAAAGCTGTTTAGGAGGTGTAGCAGTTATGGTAACTCTTCAAAATTGTAATTTCAAAACAATTAGATTAATAGAGCTTTTCCTTATAACCGTATTTTGTATGAGCTTTAATGCTGCTGTATTAATAGATTTAGATTCAAAACCCGCATTTAACATACTCATTGCAAGTGTTTTTGTTTGCCTCTGTATTATTGCTATTAATTTGATTTAATCTTTTATTAATTAACTATATAAAAACGATTGTGTAAAACCCTGTAATATATTACACAAAATTAGTACTGAAACTATAATCAATTCTCTAAAAAATAAATGAATTAATACATTTACGCTATAAAAAACAAAAGATATAGACCTCTAAGGTTATTTTTTATTATACTTATCATAAATAAAATAAATATAAAATGCTTAAACACAAATCCATAAAGTCAAAACCTATTAAAGTTAAATTCGATGAAATGGAGAAAGTACTACATACTCTTTTTTTGAAGCATCATTTTTCAGATAAAAAAGCCAAAACACTTGCTAAAGTGTATACAGAAAATACTTTAGACGGAATTAATTCTCATGGAATTAATAGAGTAAAGCATTTTATTAAATATGTAGAAAAAGGTATCATTAACGTAAAAGCTGAAGCCGAAAAGTCAGAATCCTTCGGTTGTATTGAACGATGGGATGGTCATTTTGGTGCTGGAATAATTAACGCAACAAAATGTATGGAGCGGGCAATAACCCTTTCAAAAGAACATGGAATTGGATTGGTTGCACTTCGCAATACAAACCATTGGATGCGCGGAGGAACCTATGGATGGCAAGCGGCTAATAGCGGATGTATATCTATTGCTTTCACTAATACCCAACCTAATATGCCTCCTTGGGGAGGAAAAGAAAGCAGATTAGGAAATAATCCTCTTGTTATATCCATTCCCAGAAAAGAAGGTCACGTAGTTTTAGATATGGCAATGTCTCAGTTTGCTTTTGGAAAAATTAATAGCTACAAATTAAAGGGAGAAAAATTACCATTCCCTGGTGGTTGGGATGCTAATGATAAGCTTTCTAATGATCCTGAAAAAATTTTAGATAATGAAAGAGGCTTACCTATTGGTTACTGGAAAGGATCTGCTCTATCCATGACATTAGATATGTTAGCAACATTATTATCAGTAGGAAATTCCACCTATGAAATTGGAAAAAACAAATATGAAACAGGAGTTTCCCAAATATTTATAAGTATTTTCCCTAAATTATTCCATGACACAAATCTTCAAGAAAAACTACTCAATGAAATTATCCAATACAGCCATGATGTGGAACCTATGGAAACTGGTAAACGCACATATTACCCAGGAGAAAAAACTTTAGAATTAAGAAATAAACATCTTAAAGAAGGTATTCCCGTAGATAAGGAAATCTGGCAAGATATATTAAACATATCTTTTGAAAAAACAAGATTTTCTTCCCCCCTTTTTAAGCTTAAATTATTAAATCAACAATCATATCAATTAACCGTTTATTTAATAGCATGTTATAATTTTTGTTTTAATTAATTTTACTGTAAACCCAGATGATGCGTGGGATCGATTCTAAACACTAAGTAAAATGAGATGTTGTAAATTGCTTTATTCACTAACACTTATTTTAAACTAATGTGTTCATCGGTCGCTGCGCTCGGTCAGTTCTTTAAATTTATGAGGCATCCACAAACCAAGTCTTACTGAAATAACGTTAATCCGTTGTGAAACTGACGTAGGAAGTTCACGAACACTTAAAACAATAATTAAATCCGTGAGTAATTGCTTTATTCACTGATTCTATTTTAAACTAATGTGTTCATCGGTCGCTGCGCTCAGTCAGTTCTTTAAATTTATGTATGATTCACAGGTTCATTATCAAAAAAGCATTTAGCGGAAACGTACAGTTTATTATAAAAAGCAAATCAGGTAAGTTAATTGAGCACTTATCAGCATTTGCAAATGAAAAGGAGGTGTTATTAAGGTCGGGCTCGAAATTTAAGATAATAGAAATAATAAGAACAGATGGACATTATAAAATCAAGCTTGAAGAAATTTAAAATCTTTCTCCTGTGCTTTCAATCTGCATGCGCTGTGCAAATTGACGAGAATTGTTTTTTAACTTCTCTTGGATGTGCAAAGGAAGCTTTAATAAATCTTCTTGATATAGCTTGGAAACCTTTTCGAGGTATTCAAAATATTGGTCCAATTTACCTTTTAATGAAGAGCCATCCTTATCAGCATAAGGATTATTTTTTTGCATGGTTTCTTGGTTCCAGTTCAAGAATTCAATTTCCTTTCCTGAAACAACGTTGCCCTTAGAATCTAAATATGGATTTTTACTTAAATCAGTCATAATTACAAAGATACAAAATCATAGAACATTGAATTTAATAGAGTTAGCAAATTATTATATCGAAAACCATAATCTGGAAACATCACCAGAAGCTATTTTTATTGAGTTTGAATTTATAATGCCATGTCATACAGAATTTGAAAAACACTTAAAACAAAACGGTTTAAACGAAAAGCTTGAAAAAATGAAAAGAAATACATATAGATTTATCTGAAATGATATTTGCTTCAGAACGAACTGTGCGTGAAGACATACTATCTTAGGAAACTACTGCATACGCAAGCCTAAAATCTTTTTAACACGTCATTGACCGTTGTGAATTGCTTTATTCACCAATCCTATTTTAAACTAATGTGTTCATCGGTCGCTGCGCTCGGTCAGTTCTTTAAATTTATGGATGATTCACAGGGATGTCTTGTAAAAAATTGATGCAGTTCTTGTTGTGAATTGCTTTCAGTTCTTTAAATTTATGGATGATTCACAGGATAATCATCTAAAATAGTCTAAATCCGAGTGTTGTGAATTGCTTTCAGTTCTTTAAATTTATGGATGATTCACAGGGGTTCGATTGCAAAGCCTTGTATCTATTTCGTTGTGAATTGCTTTCAGTTCTTTAAATTTATGGATGATTCACAGGCACCGCTTGTAATATTACCGTTTAACGCTGTTGTGAATTGCTTTCAGTTCTTTAAATTTATGGATGATTCACAGGCACAGGCTTTTTAACGCGCACCCCAAAAGGTTGTGAATTGCTTTCAGTTCTTTAAATTTATGGATGATTCACAGGTTTAAGGTCGTCCATCTTTGCAACACCCTCGTTGTGAATTGCTTTCAGTTCTTTAAATTTATGGATGATTCACAGGCTAACGATTTTATCAACCTGCTCCTGGCTTGTTGTGAATTGCTTTCAGTTCTTTAAATTTATGGATGATTCACAGGCTAACGATTTTATCAACCTGCTCCTGGCTTGTTGTGAATTGCTTTCAGTTCTTTAAATTTATGGATGATTCACAGGGTTAGCAGTAAGTTAAACAACCTACCAATCGTTGTGAATTGCTTTCAGTTCTTTAAATTTATGGATGATTCACAGGAGATGAAAACAACACTACAATAGCAACTTGGTTGTGAATTGCTTTCAGTTCTTTAAATTTATGGATGATTCACAGGAAGTTACTTTAATCAAATGCTGCTTAGTGAGTTGTGAATTGCTTTCAGTTCTTTAAATTTATGGATGATTCACAGGAATTGGGTTTTTGGAATTAAAGGTGTGCCTGTTGTGAATTGCTTTCAGTTCTTTAAATTTATGGATGATTCACAGGCAATCTCTTTTAAACCTGCTTTTTTGATGTGTTGTGAATTGCTTTCAGTTCTTTAAATTTATGGATGATTCACAGGTTAAAAACAGATAGTTTATTAGTGGAACTTGTTGTGAATTGCTTTCAGTTCTTTAAATTTATGGATGATTCACAGGAAATAATAAAAGGCGATGGGTACTCTATTGGTTGTGAATTGCTTTCAGTTCTTTAAATTTATGGATGATTCACAGGCTATATTGAGATATGCGATTTACAAATTAGTTGTGAATTGCTTTCAGTTCTTTAAATTTATGGATGATTCACAGGGTAGTTTCTTTTATCGTTAAATGTAGCCCTGTTGTGAATTGCTTTCAGTTCTTTAAATTTATGGATGATTCACAGGCTTTATTTTGTGCATTTATATATCTATTATGTTGTGAATTGCTTTCAGTTCTTTAAATTTATGGATGATTCACAGGGGGTTATGACCAAGATACAGACCCTAATATGTTGTGAATTGCTTTCAGTTCTTTAAATTTATGGATGATTCACAGGTAATATTCAGTAAAATAGCCGTAATTATTAGTTGTGAATTGCTTTCAGTTCTTTAAATTTATGGATGATTCACAGGTCTAATTTTGCCGGTACAGAAGTAACGGCAGTTGTGAATTGCTTTCAGTTCTTTAAATTTATGGATGATTCACAGGTTGTATATAAGTGCTTTATAGCAACGGTATGTTGTGAATTGCTTTCAGTTCTTTAAATTTATGGATGATTCACAGGCCCCAATAAAATTTTGAAGGCTCACCTATTGTTGTGAATTGCTTTCAGTTCTTTAAATTTATGGATGATTCACAGGTAAACTTATCAGCTCCTAGCGGTGCTGGTAGTTGTGAATTGCTTTCAGTTCTTTAAATTTATGGATGATTCACAGGTTTGCTTTCAGCGCAAAGGCTTTTACGTCCGTTGTGAATTGCTTTCAGTTCTTTAAATTTATGGATGATTCACAGGAAATGTTTATGTAGGTGTTAAGTATGTACTGTTGTGAATTGCTTTCAGTTCTTTAAATTTATGGATGATTCACAGGAGAGTAATTAGTCTTTTAAGTTTGATTAATGTTGTGAATTGCTTTCAGTTCTTTAAATTTATGGATGATTCACAGGTCCGACTTTTATACATTTAGATTTTGATATGTTGTGAATTGCTTTCAGTTCTTTAAATTTATGGATGATTCACAGGAGGAATGATTAAATGTGCATGCAATGAAAAGTTGTGAATTGCTTTCAGTTCTTTAAATTTATGGATGATTCACAGGTAAGGTATCATTTTCATTTTTACCACATACGTTGTGAATTGCTTTCAGTTCTTTAAATTTATGGATGATTCACAGGCTTGCTAGGTATTGGAGGGAATTATCTCAAGTTGTGAATTGCTTTCAGTTCTTTAAATTTATGGATGATTCACAGGGAACAGTAGAAGTGGATGACATTGAATATGGTTGTGAATTGCTTTCAGTTCTTTAAATTTATGGATGATTCACAGGATATAAATTAAAAATTACTTACTTATCTATGTTGTGAATTGCTTTCAGTTCTTTAAATTTATGGATGATTCACAGGTGCGCCCAATGTGAAAAGTATAAAAGCAAGTTGTGAATTGCTTTCAGTTCTTTAAATTTATGGATGATTCACAGGTTTGTTTAAGTTGTTCAACAATTCGCCCAAGTTGTGAATTGCTTTCAGTTCTTTAAATTTATGGATGATTCACAGGCGGCCAATTAAAGTTAATAGAATCTGTAGTGTTGTGAATTGCTTTCAGTTCTTTAAATTTATGGATGATTCACAGGAAAGAAATTAGATAAATCAAAAATTAAACAGTTGTGAATTGCTTTCAGTTCTTTAAATTTATGGATGATTCACAGGACTATAATGTATTTATCATTTTCTTTATCAGTTGTGAATTGCTTTCAGTTCTTTAAATTTATGGATGATTCACAGGTTTAGAAATTAATATCAATCAAACTCCAGAGTTGTGAATTGCTTTCAGTTCTTTAAATTTATGGATGATTCACAGGTACATTGAATATTAATGGAAATAACACCAGTTGTGAATTGCTTTCAGTTCTTTAAATTTATGGATGATTCACAGGAGTAGTTATTTGTTCTTCTTTTGGTTTGTAGTTGTGAATTGCTTTCAGTTCTTTAAATTTATGGATGATTCACAGGGGGTGGTGATACAAACCCAGACTTAGAAGAGTTGTGAATTGCTTTCAGTTCTTTAAATTTATGGATGATTCACAGGTGCAACAGTAAACAGATTAATTGTTTTTCCGTTGTGAATTGCTTTCAGTTCTTTAAATTTATGGATGATTCACAGGAAACTTCCATGAGCTGTAGGTAATCAATGTGTTGTGAATTGCTTTCAGTTCTTTAAATTTATGGATGATTCACAGGTTTTATAATACAATGTGTTATTGTTTTTGGTTGTGAATTGCTTTCAGTTCTTTAAATTTATGGATGATTCACAGGTGAACCCAGAAATAAAAGCACAATTAGATGGTTGTGAATTGCTTTCAGTTCTTTAAATTTATGGATGATTCACAGGCTAGGGCTTAGGTTATTATTAGATATGTATGTTGTGAATTGCTTTCAGTTCTTTAAATTTATGGATGATTCACAGGGCACTACTCCTAGTGTTATTATTACAGTTCGTTGTGAATTGCTTTCAGTTCTTTAAATTTATGGATGATTCACAGGAGACCAAACCGATTTGCAAGCAGCTTTAGAGTTGTGAATTGCTTTCAGTTCTTTAAATTTATGGATGATTCACAGGTGTACCTGCAGTGTTTAAACAGCGTTGGAGGTTGTGAATTGCTTTCAGTTCTTTAAATTTATGGATGATTCACAGGAAAGAGCGAATTTGCTATTTTTAAAGGCTAGTTGTGAATTGCTTTCAGTTCTTTAAATTTATGGATGATTCACAGGTTTCGATAAAAAAGAAAATGGTGTTGTATTGTTGTGAATTGCTTTCAGTTCTTTAAATTTATGGATGATTCACAGGATACTTGCCGTAATAGGCTGGTATCCTGTTTTTTAACTGCATTGTTAGATTTTACTTTTTTAATGCCTAGTAAAACGTTATTTAAGCTTAACGCTTGCTTTTTTATTTCTAGTTAGGGTTTTGATTGGGGCTTTGGTGGGACTTCGACAGGACTTCGACAGGACTTCGACAGGACTTCGACAGGCTCAGTCTGACTGGCTCTGTCTGACAAAAAGCAAAACACTAAAGGTTTGAATAGGCTCAGTCTGATTAAAGGCAATACTTCGACAGGCTCAGTCTGACTGGCTCGGTCTTAATGACTCTGTTCTAAAGGATTAATCTATCTGGAGTTTGAAGGGCCTTTAAATAATATATATTCCTTTTAGTTTTGTTTTTTTAAAACATTTATTATTCCGTTTTTTAAATAAATATTTCTTTAATATTCTTTTCAAAATGGCCTTTGTATTTTTTGTGTGCTTTAATAGGGTTACCATAGGATATCCATAGGGTATCTATAGGGTATCTATAGGAGTGAATAGTGAGTAGTGAATGGTTCTGGAGATGAAATGTAAGGGGGTTGATGGGGACTTCGACAGGACTTCGACAGGACTTCGACAGGCTCAGTCTGACTGGCTCAGTCTGACAAAAAGCAAAACACTAGAAGGTTTGAATAGGCTCAGTCTGACAGGATTTCGACAAGCTCAGTCTGACAGGATTTCGACAGGCTCAGTCTGACAGGTTCAATCTAGGTAGGCTTAGTATGACAATTGATAAGGCTCTGGAAGATTTTGACAGACTCAATAGAACTCTTAGAAAAGCTCTAATTGTTGGTTGGGTGTTTCGGGTTCTACTTCTTTTTTACCGTGAAACAGTTCCATCATACCAAATTGTTTATCGGTAATCTGCATGATACAGACCTTGCCTTTTTTGGGCAATGCGTTTTTAGTGCGCTTAATATGTACTGCGGCATTTTCCCTACTAGGGCAAAATCGCATATAAATGCTAAACTGAAACATATTGAATCCGTCATCCAACAAGCGTTTCCTAAAGCGCGATGCAACCTTGCGCTCGGTGACCGTTTCTGTTGGTAAATCGAAAAACACCAAAACCCACATCGTTCTATATTGATTTAATCGAGTAAGATAGGTTTCCATTTTTTGTTTTCATATTATACTCCTTCTCCCCTTTTATAAAGTTATGAATTCTGGGTACAGTATTTTTCTACGGCTGCCTTCAAAACATTCAAACAGGCTTGCCGTGGTGCGGCTCATGGCATTCATCAAGGGGCTTTGCTTACCGTCTATTACCACATCCATGGCTGGAATCATTAAGAGGTCTGATTTAATGTTTTTGTTCAGTTCTTCAATCTGGCAACCAGTTTCTACAATATCGTACACCACAGCATCTACAAAAGGGCGATAAGGTTCCATAACATCATCGGCTAAACAAAAGGCGTTGTATTTATTGCTATGGAAAATGCCTACCGAAGGTAACAAGCCACTGCTTACCAAGGCTCTGGCCGTTACCGCCCTTAATATGGCATAGCCATAATTGAGCAAATTGTTGGGTGCTATACCCTTTTGGTTTCTACTAAAGCCTTCGATATCAAACAGGTTTTGAAAGTAAAAGGCTGCTGCCAAGGCTTCTTGATTGCCCAAATCGCCACTGGTAACCGCATTGGCATAACGTTTTAGCCTAAGGGCATTTTTGCCCCTGGCTAAAAAGTGGTTGGCTTGGTTATGAATTTTGGCTATAACAGTTTGTTGCCACAATTGTTTTTTTAATGGCACACTGGCGTTTAATTGATACCGCATCCGCTCGGTCTGCTCACTATGCCCTACCAAAGGCTGCAAAAAGCCGTTGGGCAAATGTTGTCTGTCGCAAGTTATCACAGCCGTTTTATTGTATAACAGTTTCATAAGCAAGCCATTGGTTACTGTAATTTGCGGATGCTCCAGCACCACATAGCCCAAATCTTCTATGGGGATAGTAGCTTCGGGCTTATCATCCTCCGGAAAATTTACCACCAACTGCTCGTTACGCGTACTTAAATAGGCTGGATTGCCGAAAAATAAGGTGCGTTTGATCATGAGTTAGGCTTTTGATATGTTTCCTAATCGGTCAACTTTGAGTTTCCAGCAATATTTTTTTACTTGTGTCTTACCATCAATCATATTTTGATTTTTATTTTGTTGACTACCAAGACCAAATTCATTTTGTATAAGGTCTTTTTCAGATATATTAATTTTATTTTCAATTTTTAATTCATTATAAATTTCTTTATTTTTTTTACCATGAAATCTCCAAATTGGTTTTGAAACACTATATGGTACAAAATTAGCTATCTCTTCACCTCCATCAACATATTTATAAATTCTATCTAATTGTTCTGTGGATAGATTTTGAAAATCAACTTTAGTTGAATTTTCTATTTCTTCAGGTGTTGGGATATAAACTAAATCCAATGGAGAAAGTGTAAATATTCTTTGAAATTCATTTTTCTTTTTATCATAAATTTTGTTTGGTAATGGATGTAAACGATTGGATGAATCTTGTTTCAATGTTTCTATTAAATCGATTAAACCAATATCTTTAAATTTTCTTTCTCTCACTTTATTTCCATTATCATCTTGATAAACTCTTTCATAAAACCCTAAATAAAGATTAGATCCAGCTGCTGTAACTACAAATTGTTTTGATTTTACAGATAACGCATCTTCACTTATAGTTCGTTCTTTCCCAAAACCTTGGAATGTTTGAACTTTATATATTGGTTTATGGTCTTTACCTTTATTAAGTTTTTTAAGATTATTAGGTTCATTCATTTTTTCAATGGCTTCAGGTGTAAATGCCATTTCTGGATGCTCATCAATTTCGTATCTGTTTTTGCCATTTTCTAATTTTTCATCTCTAAAATCACGGTGGGAAACTTTTTCTATAAACACATTAAGTATTGAATAGTTTGTTTTTTGGTATTTAAATTTATTCTCTTTTAAATATTCTATTAAATCCTCTATTGAATTAAAATCATTTGTTGTATCACTTACTATTGCCTCTAATTCATGTTTTTCGATAGCTGCATCCAAATATTTATATTTAACAGCTTCTTCAAATGGAAGTTTAACAGTATCAAATTGCATTAGATGATTATTAAGTATTTGCTGAATACCTCTATCTGTAATTTTTTTAATTTTTGCTCGGTTAAATTTTTCATTCAACCATTCTCTTTCTACTCTTAATTCTTGATTATTAACTATACGTTTACCATAAATTGTTTCTTTACTCATTTGTCTACGTATAGCCCAATTAGTTTTTTGACCGAGATTGGTATTTTGAACAGCAAACTTATTTTTATTTGGAGTATTATTGTACCTATTAATAGATTTATTAATTACTCTAAGGTTTTGTTTGAAAGTAACAACAGTATATTGTAAAGCTGTTAAAATCATTTTTTTATAATCTTGACCAAAAGAATCAAAACTTTTGTATAAATACGTCATCTCTACAACTGTATCTCTACGAGAATTTTTTACATCTCCTTTTTCCCTATATTCACCTGGTAACATGAAAAACCAATTTCTTTCATTCTGTTCAGTATCTTTTTTGGTAAACATTATTTTTCTCTTTAATGTTTGACGATATTTTTCAATTTGTTTCTGTTTACCATAGTTATCTGATGAAGAATTTGCGTTGATATTATTTATATAATTCACGTGATCTTCTGTACACAAAGCTACTATTAATGCATCTAAAGCGTGATGTCTATGATCTATACGCTTAATATCATAGGATTCATCTTTTTCTCTAATACTTTTATCTAAATTACAATCAAAATATTGATGACCAGATTTTGAGATTTGCCATCTTCCAAAAAGACAAGATTTATCTTCTTTAGAGTCATCACTAAATAACTCAGGTTGAATAAGTTTATTTAAACGCATATAACGTGGTGCTACTAATTCAGTCCAAACTTGGTCTAATTTCCATGCTCGTTTCAATTCTGTTGTTATTTTTCCTGTAACTGGCAAAACATTTTTGGAGCGGAATTCAATTTCCCCCTTTTCTCTTACTATATGACTTAGCAGCTCCATTGCTTTGCGAGCAATATGCCTAACATTATTTAATTGACTATTAGTAAATTCTTTTGGAATATCCTTAGAAAGAAGGATAAAACGTTTTGTCCCAGAAAATTGAGTATTTATAACATTTACATATTCTTCTTCAGAACAAACAGGTATTCCTAGATACGATTGTCCATTTCTCGCTTGAATAAAAGCCCTAGCGGTTTGGTTGCTTTTTAATTTATTTAACTCAACCTCAACAACAACTTTATTACTTAAAGAATTATTAGTGACTAAAGCTTGTGGAAAAATATGGTCAATATTGTATTTATTACCATTAAATAAATCAGTTAACTTTATTATCTGCCCCGAATATAGAGAACGATACCCTTGCTCTATCCATAGTTTATATTTTTCAAAATCTTCCTTAGTAATATGTGCTTTTTTAAGAATATCTTCAATATTTTTTTTGGTAATATTTCCATTTTTTAATTTTTCATTCTCTTCAAAGAACTTTTTATCAAAATTATTTCTTGTTACAGCAGCATCTTCTACAATTTTTAAGCGCTCAAAATGGTCTTTATTATTTGGAATAGCATTATAAGGGGTAATTGCTAAAAACTCTTCTAAAACTTGTCGAATTCGTTTGTTTTGACTACGATTACCAGACATTTGTTTTGAATAGGAATCCTTATTTTTTGCTGACATTTTCAGCTCTCTTCCTACTTCAAGATGTATTCTTGAAAAGAAATTTTGTTTTCCTCTACCATAATAATCCCAAACATCGGCTACCACTTGCATCATTTCTAAAAGCACTTTCTCCGCTATTGGATTATTTAGTGAATGTTGTTTTAATTCTTGATGAAGTTGTTTTCTAATATCATCAGGAGAAACCCAATATTTTGCTTTAGCAAGTTCTGAATGTCGTCCATAAACCAAATAAGATGCTTGAGTTAAGTTTAACCTTTTAAAATCTTCTTTATTTTTAAATTCTTTAAAAGCATTAAACAATCCTTTTGGAAATGGTAATTCTCCGTTTTGAACATCTACACTTGTATCAACAACTTTTGAAAAATCAATTTCTTTTGAAGAAAAATCTAATAGATTTAATTTTTGAAGTATTTTTTCTATTCGGTTTAAAAGACTTTCTTTCCATTTTATATACCATTGTTCTTTCTCCCATTTATCTTTTCCTAGTGGTTCGCTTAGCCGTATTAGTGGCAAAAGTTTTTTTAAAGCCTTTTCGGAATAAGCACTATACTTCGAATCAAATTTAGGGTAGTTTACAAAATCATTAATAATTTTTTCTTTTACAGCTTCATCAATATCATAACCTTTAAAAAAATTATTAAAAAATGTTTTTAAACTTTTATGATTGTTGGAAATTCTTTCTTTATAATTGACAGAATACAAATAATGCCAAAGCTCAAGCTCTTTTGATTGAGTTAAAAAACTTAAATATTCACTAAAACCACATCTTTTAAAACGCGTAGCAAAACTCACTCTTGTTTCATTCCCTTTTATTTCATCATCTTCTGGAAACTTCCAAACAAAATTTCCTAGTTTTTTATTATATGGAAGATTGAAATTATCTTTACAAAATCTTAGGAGTTGTTCTTGACTTAATGATTTCTGATTATTTAATTTTTTAAATAGCTTTTGATAATCTTCTTCACTTTTGATGTAAGTTTTAGTAACATCTACATTTGTTACTTTTTTACCTGTTGTTTCATCAATTTTTTCAACTTCTATAAGCTTTAAATTATGTAATTTATCCCATATTCTAAATTCTTGAAAATATGGATGTGATGCTGAAACAACTTTATTATAAATGGGTTCTTTTCGTACTTTTATTTCCCCTGTTTCTTTATCTATTTCTTCAATCGGTTTACCCTCTTTATTTTCAATAGTTTTCCAATATTTTATTTCATATTTACAATTTGAAATTTCAGATTTCTTACTTTTTAAAGGACGTTGGTATAATAAAATATCTTCAACTAATAAATGTTGAATAGCATTTTTATTTTTCAATAAGGTCTCTTGGTGTTTTTTATTTTTAGGGTATAGTGATTTCACACATTGTTCGAAAACCTTTTTGTCTTGCAAGTTTTTATAAAATTGTTTTTGTGTTGCAATAATTTGATTAAGTTCTTCTCGGTAAAAATCCCTATCCACCACTTGGAACATCCCTCCAATGATTTTGGTATGTTTACCTGTTTTAGCATCACTTTTTAGTACGCTATATATTTTAGGCGAAATAAACTTATTAGCACTATTATCTTTATTTTTATACCCTTGTGATATATTAAATTTAAGGGCTTCTTTTTCTGTTTTCTTTTTTAGCAATGTCCAATCGGATGAATTATCACTAAAATCTGGCTCTCTAAGTAATCTTTCTTTTCCTCTTATTTCTTTATTTTTCCCTTTATAATCATAAACGGTTTCTACTATGTAATCATAAGGTTTATTAAGAGCATTTTGATATTTATAAGTGAATTTGTTAACAGGAGGCTTTTCTTCTACCCAACCGTTTTCATAATTTAAAGTGTATTTATGTTTATTATTTTCTTTCTCATATTTTACATCTTGTATTTTTAATTCATAAATGTCAACAATTTTAAATTCTGTTTTTTTATTATCTACATTTCCTTCCTCATCAATTTTAGATGTTTTTACAACTTCTTTTAAGTCTCCTTTATAGGTCATTTGTTGATTTGAGCGCTCACAATAAATGAAGTTATCATTCCCTTCAAGATGTACTTCATAATATTGTCTTTCATTCTTATCTTTTTTTGGAATAACATCTTTTACTCTTAAATCTAATTCTTCAACAATTTCTCCTTCTTTTATAGATTTATCTTCAACTTCTGTTTTTTCATAACCCCTTTTTTGATTGTAGCTCAGAAGTACCCATGCCAATTCTTCTAAACTAATTTTTTTGGAAAGTGCTTTTTGCCTTAGATAATATAAAGTCCAATCATAAGGAATACGCTTGCCTTTTTCATCTTTAACATATTCTTTCCCAATATCATCAAGCATTTCTTTGTACGAACCCTTAAATAAAAATTCAGCTTTTTTACCTTTAGTTTTTGGTAAATATGCAATTTTTGGTTCTGCATATTTTTTGAAATGACCGCTTTTCTGTCCTTTTAAATTTGTAAAATCAATATCAAGACTATAATGCTTTGGAAGTGCGTCTAATAAATTAAGTACTAAATGAAGCCTATCTCTTCTAAGTAAATACCTTTCATTTAGTCTTCTTACCCCTCTCTTTTCAGTCCGTTGTGCTGCTGTACTGTTAATTTTTCCTTTACTTTCAAAATCTTTAACCTCATTAGCCTCCATTGGTATAATTCTAGAACCAAGTCCTAAAATTTTCACCAAATTGTTTTCATGATTGATTTCCACCAAAGCCCACCCAATAGAGTTGGTTCCTAGATCTAGTCCTAAAACTGTTTTCATTTGTTATATGTTTTGTTGGTAAAATTTATCTAATATTTCTTTAATCTTGTTACGGAAAACCGCATTTGAAATCCTTAAATTTTTATTTATCTTTACACCACTGAAAGCAATTCACAATAAGGATTATTCCGTTGTGAAAACATTTAAAGCGGCATAGATTTAATCTTATGTCGCTTTCTTTTTCCTGTAAATGGCTTCATGAGCGCAAACTATTAAATCATAAAATTTGCGAGTAAAACATCTAAACCACCTCAACTTTTATTCAAGGTGTTTATTTTATAAATGTTTTAGTTGTTTTTAATTTAAAAAGATTAAAATGTACTTTTTAAATGACCTTTAAAAAGCGATAAAGAAATCGCTCTGTTATTAATAAAATAACATTAAAGGCGCTCTAAATGTAAGAAAAAAAATATAAAATAGGTGTTGAATTACATTTTAAAATATCTCCAAATCTCCTTTACCTTCTCTTACAATAACAGGTTCATCTGTAGATAAATCTACTACTGTAGAAGGTATATTATCACCATATCCGCCATCAATAACAGCATCTACTTTATTAGCCCATTTTTCAAAAATAAGTTCTGGGTCTGTAGTGTACTCTATAATTTCGTCATCATCGTGAATTGAGGTTGAGATTATAGGATTCCCCAAGGCTTTTACAATTTCTAAAGCAATATTATTATCAGGCACACGAATACCCACCGTTTTTTTCTTTTTAAATGGGTTGGGCAAGTT
This sequence comes from Seonamhaeicola sp. S2-3, assembly GCF_001971785.1. Classification (NCBI taxonomy): domain Bacteria; kingdom Pseudomonadati; phylum Bacteroidota; class Flavobacteriia; order Flavobacteriales; family Flavobacteriaceae; genus Seonamhaeicola; species Seonamhaeicola sp. S2-3. Next base: position 3,574,115 of record NZ_CP019389.1, read on the forward strand.
TTTAGAACCTGGAAGAATAAAGGTATAGGCTCCTGGTAAGTTTCGTTTTAATAATTTAAATACCGAGGTATCTATTTGTTTAACATAATCACTTAAATTACTTAAGTCATGACAAATAAAAGAAAAATTAGACTTTTCTAGTTTTACCCCCTTTATTCTAGCCACACGTTCTAAGGCTTTAATATTAGTAATATCACACCCTAAACCATAAACCGTATCGGTAGGGTAAATTATAAGTCCGCCCCTTTTAAGAATAGCAACAACTTTATCAATCTCCCTTGGGTTAGGGTTTTCTTCATAAATTCTTAAAAATTCTGCCATAGTAATTTATTGTTTAACACTTACAAAGTAACTATTATTTTTTTAAGTATTTAATGAGGTTTGTTAGGTTATACTTTAATTCATAATTAACAATTAAAAAAGCGTGTTTTGTAACAATTCATTAATAAATGAGTCTTAATAATATATGCCAAAGTTATACATTATATTATTTTTTCTATGTAACATCAATGTTAGTTTAGCTAATAATGGTGTTATTAATCCTATTAAATTTTATAAGGCCGAAACTATTAACAAACACACTACTAGAATTCCATTTAAATTAGTAGACCATTTAATAGTTGTAGAAGCAAAATTACTAAACCAAAAAGGTAATTTTATTATTGATACGGGCTCTGAAAGTATGATTCTTAACAAAGTTCATTTTTCTGATTTATATGAAAACCAGAGAAAAAGACAAACTGCTACAGGTGTTTTAAATTCTGTAGAAGACCGTTATGAAAAACAAATAAAAGAATTTATATTACATAATTTTAAATTAGAAAATAAAACATCAGACGTTATTAACTTAGCCCATATTGAAAAAACTAAAAAAATTAAAATACTAGGTATTATTGGTTACAATATTTTAAAAGATTACGAGGTTTTTATAGACATGTATTTAAACCAAATTACATTAACAAAAGTTGATGATATAGGAAACAAGTTAAATAAAAACGTTTATTTAGAAAAAATTGTTGATAGTTTAGATTTCAATTTAAAAAATCATACTATTGTTGTAAATGGCAGTGTTAATAATCAGACTTTAAGATTTGGTATAGATACGGCAGCAGAATTTAATCAAATAAATAAGAGTGTTAACAAAAAAGTACTAAAGTATTTTATTCCTAAAAAGCGATTAACTTTAACCGGAGCTAGTAACAGGCGTATTGAGGTTTTGGCAGGGAAATTGCACCGTGTTAAATTAAGTAAATCTATTTATTTTGGGCCTATGCTAACCGTTTTAACTAATTTAAGCAAAATGAACGAAGCTTTTGGTACACACTTAGATGGTATTTTAGGCTATGAGTTTTTTGCTCAAAAAAGAGTTATTATTAATTATAAAAAAGAGACATTATACTTTATAAATTATCCATTAAACTACCATTGAAAAAGTTAATTCTACATATTACTTATGCTATAATTGCTTTAGTAAGTTTTACTTCATATAGTCAAAAGGATGATTTTAAAGGCTATAAAATTGAAGGTGATTCTGTAATTTTTACGTTTGACGTTAGAGACTACTCTAAATATACTCAGGAATTTACCGGACAGGTATTAGATTTTCAAGATTTTGATATTGAAAATGTGGTGGTTGCTGGTGAGTTTAACCTGTGGTCTAGAGACCATTGGAAAATGAAACGCGTTAATGAATATATTTATCAACTTAAAAAGAGTATTTCTGATTTTACCGATGCGTTTTCATATGAATTTAAATTTGTAATAAACAATTCGTATTGGGCAGAACCCTCTAAAAAAGCCCTAAATATTACCAAAGCAACTAAAAATGGTGTAAAACTAAATGGTGTTTACAACTTAAATATGTACACTGCTTACCCTAGTGAAGATGGTAACGCGCATTTTAAATTATTAGGATTTAAAGAAGCTAAACATGTAATTTTAGCTGGTTCTTTTAACAAATGGAATGAATCTCTTTTTAAAATGCATAAAACGTCTACGGGTTGGGAACTAACCTTACAAATGAAACCTGATGTTTACCAATACAGGTTTATTGTAGATGGACAATGGATGGAAGACCCACACAACCCCAACAAAACAAAAAATGAGTTTGGTGAGTATAACTCTGTTATTGACATAAAAGAATACACTGCTTTTAAACTACGCGGATACACCAATGCAAAAAAGGTAATTCTTGCAGGCTCTTTTAACAATTGGAATGAACACGAGTTTGAAATGCGCAAAATGGACTACGGCTGGAAGTACGTAGTACCATTATCTGGTGGCAAACATCATTATAAATTCATAGTAGATGGTACATGGATTACAGACCCCAATAATGAGGTTAAAGAATATGATGGTAATGGCAATATAAACTCGGTTTGTATGGTAAAATAGTTGTTTTTACCCCAACACTTCTAACTTAGCAAACCGTAGTAACAGCTTTTTAACGCCTCCGGCATCAAACTTAATTTCTGCTTTCATATCGGCACCTGTACCTTCAATTTTTAACACTTCTCCAGTACCAAAACGCAAATGTTTTACCATATTACCAACAGCTAGTTTACTATCAAACAAGTTAGTATTTCCGTTAGATTTTGAAACAGGTTTTAAATTTTTTGGTGTGGTAACCTGAAACTTAGGCGCTTCTTTTTTAGCAGGTCCTTTTTTAATAACAGCTTTTTTAGCGGGTTTAAACCTAACTTTATTAGGCTCAGGATCTCCAAAAATATCGGCATCTAACATGGGGTTAAAGCGCTGTTCTTCGGGTGGTGTTTGTATTTCTAAATATTGGTCGTCAATTTCTTCAATAAATCTACTAGGTTCAGCATCTATTAATTTACCCCAACGGTAACGCGATAACGCATAGGTTAAATAGGCTTGTTTTTCGGCTCTGGTAAGTGCTACGTAAAACAATCGGCGTTCTTCTTCTAATTCACTACGGGTATTCATACTCATAGCACTTGGGAATAAATCTTCTTCTAAACCAACAATATATACATACGGAAATTCTAATCCTTTTGCTAAGTGAATAGTCATTAAGGCTACCTTATCACCATCATCTTTTTCATTGTCTAAATCGGTTGCTAAGGCCACATCTTCTAAAAATTCTGCTAAACTCCCTGTGGCATCGGCTATTTCTTTTTGGCCTTCAACAAAATCTTTCATACCGTTTAAGAGCTCTTCAATATTTTCCATTCTGGTAACACCTTCGGGCGTTCCATCTTTTTTAAATTCTCTTATTAAACCACTGCTTTTAGTTACATGTTCTGCTAATTCAAAAACATCGGCCGTTTGGTTCATTACTTGGTAACTCTCTATAAGTGTAACAAAGTTTTGAAGTTTTGCTTTGGTACCAGAATTTATTTTAACATTGGTTTTGTCAATGTTTTTCATAACCTCAAAAATAGACCTATTGTAAGCATTTGCAGCCACAACAAGCTTATCTATAGTAGTTTGCCCAATACCTCTTGCAGGAAAATTGATAACACGCTTAAGAGCTTCTTCATCTTTAGGGTTAATAATTAACCTTAAATACGATAATACATCTTTAATTTCTTTACGTTGGTAAAATGATAAGCCTCCGTATATTCTATACGGAATATCACGCTTCCGCAAGGCATCTTCAATAGAGCGCGATTGCGCATTGGTACGATACAAAATAGCAAAATCACTGTTTTTTAACTGATGATTCATTTTATTGTCAAAAATAGTGCTTGCTACATAACGCCCTTCATCGGCATCGGTTAAAGAGCGGTGTACTATTATCTTTCCTCCCTCATCATTGGCTGTCCAAACCACCTTATCTAATTTGGTTTGGTTTTTATCTATTACAGAATTTGCAGCATTTACAATGTTTTTGGTAGAACGGTAATTTTGCTCTAACCTAAACACTTTTACATCATCATAATCTTTTTGAAAATTGAGAATATTATTAATGTTTGCACCACGGAAGGCGTAAATACTCTGCGCATCATCACCTACTACACAAATATTTTGAAACTTATCAGACAGTGCTCTAACAATTAAATATTGAGAGTGATTGGTATCTTGATACTCATCTACCAAAATATATTTAAAACGGTTTTGATACTTAGCTAACACCTCTGGAAAACGCGTTAACAACTCATTGGTTTTCAACAATAAATCATCAAAATCCATAGCGCCAGCTTTAAAACATCTATCTACATATTCTTTATAGATATCTCCCATTTTTGGGCGACGCGCCATGGCATCGGCTTCTTTAAGTTCTGGATTTTGAAAATAAGCTCTTACCGTTATTAAACTGTTTTTATAAGACGAAATTCTAGAACGAATCTGCTTGTACTTATAAATATCTTTATCAAGATTCATTTCTTTAATAATAGATGCTATTAACCTATCAGAATCTTGTGTATCATAAATGGTAAAATTACTGGGGTAGCCCAATTTATCGGCCTCACTACGTAAAATTCTAGCAAAAACCGAATGGAATGTTCCCATCCATAAATTTTTAGCTTCACTATCACCTACAATAGAAGCAATACGCTCTTTCATTTCGCGCGCCGCTTTATTAGTAAAGGTTAATGCTAAAATATTAAAGGCATCAATACCCTTACTCATCATATAGGCTATTCTATAAGTAAGCACACGCGTTTTCCCAGAACCCGCGCCAGCAATAACTATCATGGGGCCTTCAATTTGCTTTGTAGGCTCTAACTGTGCATCATTAAGTTGGCTTAAATACTTTTCCAAATCATCTTCAATTTTACAACGTGAAAATAACTAATGTTATGCTTTTATTAAGGGCTAATTATTAATAATTATAAACAATTCATATTAATAATTTGGGTGTTCCCACGCTTTAAGCGTGGTCGGGCTTTCCGTTATATCTTTTTAAACGTTCTTAAAAGCTGGTTTTCAATTTAATATAATTTTTATACCGCCCCATAATAATAGCTTATTTACTATGGTTTAAAAAGGATGCCACTACAATCCCTAACACAACTTATCTGCTATGTTATTTTTCTATACTAAGTTTTTGTATTAATTATGCAGGTATAATTCTTTTAATTTAAATATATTTAAACTTCAATTTTTACAGTTCAAAAATGGATTCAATTCTAAATATACTTTCTAACATCCCATGGTGGGGATGGATTTTAATAGTATTACTACTAGTTGCCATACGCGATATCTTTATTCAAAAACAACACACCATAAGCCATAACTACCCGCTTATAGGTCATTTAAGGTATATGCTAGAAAAAATAGGGCCAGAACTTAGGCAATATTTGGTAGCTAATAACAGAGAAGAACTCCCTTTTAACCGTATAGAACGCGGTTGGATATATGCCTCTGCAAAAAAAGAAAACAACTACGAAGGTTTTGGTACCGATAGAAACATATACGAGCACCAGCACATTTTTATTAACAATGCTATGATGCCTTTTAAAGTTGATGCAAATCACCCTAATACTATTGACAAAACTTTTTTGCCTTGTGCCAAAGTTATGGGCTTACATCATAAACGCAAAAAACCGTATAGACCAGCATCAATAATAAACGTATCTGCCATGAGTTTTGGCTCGCTTTCTGCTAAAGCTGTAGAATCTCTTAATAAAGGGGTTAAAATGGCAAATGCCTACCACAACACAGGTGAAGGTGGTTTATCTCCTTATCACAGTTTTGGTGGCGATGTTATTTTTCATTTTGGAACGGGGTATTTTGGTGTTAGAGATAAAAACGGAAACTTTTCTATGGAAAAAATGATAGCCTTAGTTGAAAAAAATCCGTTTATTAGAGCTATTGAAGTCAAACTATCTCAAGGCGCTAAACCTGGTAAAGGAGGTGTTTTACCAGGTGCTAAAATAACCAAGCAAATAGCAGACATTCGCGGAGTTGAAATTGGTAAAGATGTACTATCGCCCCCTAATCATTCGGCATTTTCTAATGTACCCGAAATGGTAGATTTTATTGAGAAAATTGCTAAAGCTACTGGCTTACCAGTGGGTATAAAAGCTGCTATTGGAAAATTAGACCAATGGGAAGAACTAGCAGATATTATGTTGAAAACAAATAAAGGCCCCGACTTTATTACTGTTGATGGTGGCGAAGGTGGTACAGGCGCTGCTCCTCCTAGTTTTGCAGACCATGTGTCTTTACCTTGGGTATATGGGTTTAGTGATTTATATAGACTTTTTAAAAACAAAGGGCTAACAGAGCGTATTGTTTTTATTGGTAGCGGAAAATTAGGTTTTCCTGCCAAAGCAGCCATGGCTTTTGCTATGGGAGCCGATTGTATTAATGTTGCCAGAGAAGCTATGATGAGTATAGGTTGTATACAAGCTCAAGTTTGTCATACCAACCGTTGCCCTAGCGGGGTTGCTACACAAAATAAATGGTTACAAAACGGTATAGACACTACATTAAAATCGGTACGCTTAGCACAGTATTTTAAAACTTTTAGAAAAGAACTAATTGAAATTACACACGCTGCTGGTTATGAACACCCCTGCCAATTTAAAATGAATGATATTGAAATGAATGTAGATGACCACAACCTTTCTAAAGAACTTGATACAACTTATATGTATGAAAAAGTTTCGGTACCTTTTACCAGTATGCAGGATTTAAAAGATTGTGTATATTTGGGAGGTAAACATAACGCTTAACCCCAAATTAACATGGAAATTTCTAGAATTATCGACCTTTTTTCATACGCCATTCCTACAATTATTACAGGACTTATTGCTTACTATTTTTTTAGAGAACATACTAAAAATGAAGATGGAAGAAGACGCTTTTTACTAAAAAAAGACTTGCAAGTAAATGCGCTTCCGCTTCGTTTACAAGCCTACGAACGTATGACGCTTTTTTTAGAAAGGTTATCGCCTTCTAAACTATTGGTAAGGGTTACCCCAATAACATCAAATAAAGAAGATTACGAATCTTTACTCATACAAAATATAGAACAAGAATTTGAGCATAATTTATCTCAACAAATTTATGTGAGTGATAAATGTTGGAACATTATTGTAGCTGCTAAAAATGCTACTATACAATTAATTAGAAAAGCTAACTTATCAGAAAAAACAGATACCGCTAATAAATTAAGAGAAGTTATTTTAACCGAAATGATGGAACGAAAACCACCTAGTGACGCTGCACTTTCTTTTATAAAAGAAGAAGTATCTGATTTGTGGTAAACTAATCTTCTAATCGTAACTCATTAGATTTAGCTTCTGTACATTTTGCTTTCGCATATTCAAATCCTTGTTGCCACCAAGCAGTCATTAGTTTTTTATCAAATATTAATGAGTTTTCTGTGAGTTTAGATGGTGTGTAGTACAAATTAAGCTCTACATTTTTGGCTGTTGCTGCTAGTTTGCCTATGGTAACATCGTTACGTTCTAATCTATCTAAAACATGCCCAAACAAACTAACCATTAAAGAAAAAGGGTTTTTTCCAAGCACCTTGTTTTGATCCATAGATTCAGACTTTAACACAATGGCATCTACCTGTGTAGCACCTCTTAAAATAGCTTCGCGTATAGGAACAATACATCCTAAACCACCATCGCCATATTCATAATTATTTTTTGTTACTAATGACATGAATGGAATGAAATTACAGGAAATCCATATCCATTCACAAAATTCTTCATAAGAAAACTCATTAATAGACTTGTACTCCACTCTATTTTTAGACAAATTAGAAACCGTAACTACCACATCATCTTTAGTTTTCTTTATTAAATGATATTCTTCTTCAGTAAATCGTTTTCTTATTAATTTTTTTAAGTTTTTACTTTCACCAAAGGTTCGTTTCATACGTATAAATTGCCAAAGCGTATTTATAAAATCAATAGAAACAAACTCTCTATCGCCTTTTTTTCTAATCACAAAAGGATTTACACTAAATATATCATTTTGACTCACACTGGTATAAACATCATGCAATTTATCAATTCTACCAGCTGCAATATGCGGTACCAATAAACTTCCGGTAGAGGTGCCAAGAAACAAATCATAGTCTCTACCTTCTTCTTCAATAAGGTATTGCGCTACACCACCTGCATAAGCCCCTTTACTTCCTCCTCCAGATATCACTAATGCTCTCATTTAGTTAATAAATTATGCTTAAATATAAACATTATACATTCAGTTTATAAACTGTTTTAAAACTTTTATATACCTAATATCAGGTATTTTATAGAATAAATAAGCCAAACCTCTAATTTAATTTAGTATGCTAAAAAAGAATATCTATTTTAGTCTCAGCTATTAACATAATTATTACACATGAGGAAGCATTCTTTTCTTGCAACTGTATTTTTTTTCATAATTGGTGTATCTCTATTTGGATTAAGTAACACTAATAGAAAAAACAATACGAATGATACCTATAAAAAAAGTCGTTATTTACCACCTCTGGTTGTTGACTTCACCTTTAACAACAGTGGCGCTTGTTCTGGAACACAAGTTGACTTTACCTCTACAGTAACTGGCAATGGTCCTTTTACTTATTTATGGCAGTTTAGTGATGATAATAGTACAAGTACTAGCAATAATCCTTCGCATACCTTTACAGCTTTAGGCTGCGGTACTAGCAACATAAATGTTACGCTTACCGTAACGGATTCTAATAACGAAAGCACTACTATAACTAAAGCTGTACCAGTACTTCAAAAACCTAATTTAGATTTTTATGATATTGATGCCGAAGCTAATTTTACCCCAGCATTTGATAACTGTGGCAATAATACTTCAGACCCTTCATACACTATTAATGTAGGAAACAGATCTACTGGAAGCTGTATCACTTCTTACGATGTTGACTGGGGCGATGGTAATACAGAAACTAATGTGAGTTTCCCACTTACCCATACCTATACGCAACTTGGGTCTTACAACATGCGCATTACGGGTAATGGTATTAATTGTGACAACACAGTAACCTATTTAATAAAAAATTCAAGCAACCCAACAGGCGCTATTATAAATCCGGGTAATACCGTTAATTTATGTACCCCCATTGCTCCAATAGAATTTGCTATTGGCTCTTGGGGAACCAATCCACCAGACACAAATTACCAAGTTGATTATGGTGATGGCACTATTGAAACTTACACCCAACAACAACTTGAAAGCTCAACTTACTTTAATAGCGCAGACCCTGTAAATTCTCAAGACTTCCCTATTCCGCATGAATACACAGAATCTAATTGTCCTAACTACAGCTACACCGTTTTTTTATACATTACAACATCATGCGGTGCCACCAATTTAACAGCAGGCCCAATTATTATATTAAAAAAACCAGATGTTGCTTTTGAAAACCCGCCAACAGGTTGTATTGACACACCTATACAGTTTACTAATACATCTCAAACAGGTTACAATAAAAATTGTGATACCAACGCAGGATATTTTTGGGATTTTGGTGATGGTAACACCTCTACCTTAAGAAATCCTTCGCACACCTATACAGCGCCAGGTATTTACACAGTATCCTTATACGCTCAAAATTTTTGTGGCACAACTAATACTGTAACAAGTACTATTTGTATTGAACCCGATTTAACACCCGCTTTTACTTTAGACACCAATAATGGATGTACGCCTTTAACTGTACAAACAACCAATACAACCGATTTAACTGATAGCTGTGGTGGTGTGGAATATTTATGGGAAGTGAGCTATAGTTCAGGATTTTGCAATACAGGTGTTGGCCAATGGCAATTTACTAATGGAACAGATGAAACTTCTCAGGCTCCTACATTAGAGTTCACAGCCGATGGAACATACACACTTACGTTAACAACTACAAATAGCTGCGGAAGCAATTCTACATCACAAACTATAGACGTTAAGCAGCCACCAACTGTTACTATTGATGCTATAAGTGATTTCTGCGGAACTGCTTCTATAAGCCCCACAGCAACTATAAATACTTGTGCCCCTGCAACTGAAACCATTACCTATAATTGGAGTTTCCCGGGAGGAACGCCAGCTACAGCTACCACCGAAAACCCTGGAACCATCACCTATAACACTCCTGGAGATTATCAAATTACTTTGAGTGTAACCTCAAGCTGTGGTACCACAACCACTACTGAAGATTTTACCATCAATGAAGTACCAACCATAACCAATACAGATTTAACACAAACCATTTGCTCTGGGACACAAACTACTTTGGTTAATTTAACATCTAGTATAGTAGGTACTACATACAGTTGGTCTGCCACAGCACCGGCAGGTGTTACAGGTTACACAGCAAGTGGCAGCACTAGTACCATTCCTATTCAAACTATTATAAATACAAATACTACTTCAGAAACTGTAACGTATACTATAACACCCTATAATGGTAGTTGTGATGGAGCTCCTGTTAATTTAGTAATAACTGTAGATCCTGCTCCAGAATTTACCAGTCAACCACAAGATGAAACCATTTGCTTAAACGGCAGCACTACGGCACTATCTGTTACAGTTAACGGTCCTGGAACACCAAGTTATCAATGGTATGAAAACACCACAAATAACACTACAACAGGTACAGCTATTACTGGTGAAACTAGCGGCAGTTTTACACCCCCAAATAATCCTGTTGGTGTAATGTATTACTATGTAATAGCATCGTTTACATCGGGTGCTGGCTGTGATGAAATAATCTCAAATACGGCACGTATTGAAGTGGTTGAAGGCTTACAAATAACCACACAACCAACTCCCACACAAAGTTTATGTGTTGGAGGTAGTCTATCATCTAGTTTATCGGTTACGCATACAGGCGGTACGGGTACTTTAAGTTATCAATGGTATGCCAATACCACAAACAGCAATACTGGAGGCTCCCCTATAACAGGCGCAACAAGTTCTAGTTACAATCCCCCAACATTCAATACAGCTGGTAACTACTATTATTATGTAACTATTACCGCTGCAGGTAGTGGCTGTAATTCTGTTACAAGTGATGTATCAGAAGTTATTGTAGTTACCGATCCTGTTATTGATACCCACCCCTTAACCACACAAACCATTTGTGAAGGCACTACACCTACAGATTTAAGTGTAAGTGTTTCTGGTGGACTGGGAAATAGTTATAACTATCAGTGGTACAGCAATACTACCAATACAAATGTTGGTGGTACAGCCATAACAGGTGCCACAAACGCCACTTTTACACCACCAAACACTACGGTTGGAACGGTTTATTATTATGTTGAAGTTACCCAAGCAGGTATTGATTGCGCCGTTACTAGTAATACATCAGAAGTTATCATCAATCAAGCAGCTACTATTACCAATCAGCCACTTTCAGAAACCATTTGCTTTGGTGATAGTTTTAACACCCTATCCGTTAGTTATACTAATGGTGTTGGCACACCAAGCTATCAATGGTTTTCTAACACTATAAACGATAATACTACAGGTACTCCAATTACTGATGAAACAAGTTCTAGCTTTACACCAGCAGCAACAACTGTTGGAACTGTTTACTATTATGTAGTTTTAACCTTTGCTTCGGGTGGGTGTACGGAAATTGCATCAGTACCATCGGAACAAACGGTTAATGAAACCCCCAATATTAGCGATAAAGCCGATATCATTTGTAGCGGTAATAGTTTTACAATAAGCCCAACTACTTCAGGCAGTGACATTGCCCCTACTGGAACAACTTATACATGGAGCAATCCTGTTATTAATCCCGCAGGTACCATTACCGGTGCTTCTGCAGAAACTAATGCACAACCTTCTATAAGTCAAACCTTAACAAACACAACAACCAATCCTTCTACAGTTACATACAGCGTAACACCAAAATTAGGTAACTGTGTGGGTGCCAGTTTTGAGGTTGAAATAACGGTAAACCCATCTATAAGTATTACTTCAACACAAACAAATAGCACTTGTTTTGCGGCTAATTCAGGAGCTTTAAACATTACTATTGCTGGTGGTGTACCGTTTACAACGGGTACCCCATATCAAATTACTTGGACAGGGCCTAACGGATTTACAAGCAGCAATGAAGATATTTTAAACTTAACACCAGGTAACTACACCGTGTTTATTTTAGATGATGGCGGTTGCCCTTTTTCAGAAACATTTACTATTACCGAGCCTGATGAATTGGTATTTAGTAATATAGATTTTGATTCTGAAACCATTAGTTGTTATCAAGCCAATGATGGCAACATTTCAATTGATGTTAGCGGTGGCACACTGCCTTACAACTATAATTGGACTAGAAATGGCACACCTTATAGTACTGATGAAGACTTAACAAATCTTACACCAGGCACTTATGAAATTACTGTTACAGATGCCAACAACTGCACCCCTATAACTCAAAGTTTTACAGTTGTTGAACCACCAGAACTTATTGCCTCCTTAAACAATAAAGTTGATGTTATTTGTTATGGTGATGCTACTGGCGAAATTTATATTGATGTTACTGGCGGACGACAAATTGAGACAAGTCCTGGTACTTTTGACTATAGTTACGCTTGGACAGGACCTAACGGATTTACTAGCACCAACCAAAATTTAACAGGTTTGCTTGCCGGCACATACACGGTTACAGTAACCGATAAATCTGGTTGTACAAGTACGTTAGATGTTGTTATCAATCAATCTGATGAGATTATTATTGATTACACTGCTACTGAAATTGCTTGCTACGGCGATAATGATGCCTCTATAACCATTAATTCTATAACAGGAGGCAATGCGCCTTACACCGTTACTTGGAGCAATTTAGGTTCTGGTAATACACAAACAAACTTATCTGCTGGCACTTATGTTATTACTGTAACCGATGCTACCAATTGCCAAAAACAATCTACAATTATTATTGATGAAGCACCTCTTTTTAGAATAACTCCACAAGTGGAAAATGTATCGTGTTTTGGTGAAAACGACGGACGTATTATATTAAATCTTGAAGGTGGCGTAACACCTGTTAATTTAGTTTGGGATGATGACCCTAGCGCAGGCGTTGAACGTAACAATTTAGGCCCGGGAACCTACACCGTTACCATTACAGATGGCAAACCCTGCACCATAAACGAAACATTTACCATTACAGAACCTGATGCGCTTGATATTTCTGGCACTAAAACTGATGCTTTAGATTGTGATGATGCTAATTCAGGTGCTATAAATGTCATTGTTACAGGTGGTACATTACCATTAACTTACATCTGGTCTAATGGCGCAACCACCGAAGATTTAACCAACATCCCTCCTGGTGAATATACCGTTACTGTTACAGATGCTAATAATTGTGAAATATCAGAAACCTTCAACATAAACAGATTCGATCCGTTAGAAGTTGAAGTTGTTACCCAAACTACCCATAATTGTGACACTAAAGAAGTTGATCAATACTATGTAGCACATCCTTCTGGTGGTGTTCCTCCTTATCAAATATCATGGTCTAGCGGCACCATAAGTGGTAGTAATAACGAAATTATGCACACCACACAAAATGGTCTCGTGCTTATTGATGTAGTTGATGCTGCAGGTTGTTCTATTTCATATTCATACAACGTTGATGTTCCTGAATTGGGTGATGCTGATTTCACAATAAACTCTGAAGCTTTTAACACCTTTGGTTTTTATTCCATAGAATCATCTATAGCATTTACAAACACATCTACTGGCGATTATATTGGTGTTTCATGGGATTTTGGCGATGGTAATTTTTCTAGTGATGAAAATCCGTCACACACATATAAAACCATTGGCACTTACACCATAACACAAACTGTAACGTATCCTTTTGATTGTGTTTATACCAAAAGTATTACCATTAACATTGAAAAAGGCTACAGTTTAATTGTTCCTAATGCTTTTACACCTAATAAAGATGCTTTAAATGATTTCTTTTTGCCCGAACAAATTGCCCTTTCAAACATGAAACTCCATATTTACGATACTTGGGGCAGTATGATTTATTCTGAAGAAGGCGAAAGCATACGTGGTTGGGACGGAAAAATAAACGATGCCGAAGCTGAAAACGGCAATTATTACTACACATTTTCTGGCGACACTTTTTACGGAAAAACTATTACTAGTAAAGGCGTTGTTGTACTAATTAGATAAAATTCTCATGAAACTAAAACTATATATCATTATAATAACAGCATGCTTATGTTTTAAAGCACAAGCACAGGATCCTATTTTTAGTCAGTATTTCATGGTACCTGAAACTATAAATCCTGCGTTTTCTGGTTTTGAACAAGCTACCTATTTTGGTGTTATGCACCGTACACAATGGCCTTATTTAGACTTACAAGTTGACACCAACTACGCTTTTTTTAACACATGGTTAGAAACCGCTAGCAACGGTATTGGTGTTGGCGCTAGTGTTTTAAATCAGCGTGAAAGTAGTACGAGTTATAATCATTTTCAATTTAATGCTAACTTCACTTACATTGTTGGTTTAAATAACGATTGGTTTTTTAGACCTGCCATTGAAATTGGTTACGGTATGAAATCATTTAACTTCAGGAATTTATTATTATCAGACCAAATTAATATAAATGCAGGCACTGTAAATGCCAATTCCAGCGATCCGTTTGCTGCTAATGCCAATGATAATATTGGATTTGTAGATTTTACAGCTGGTTTTGTATTTGACAAGAAAAACAGAGGTAATAATACCGATTTATGGCTTGGTGCCGCCATAAAACACTTAAACAGACCCAATATTTCATTTTTAAATAATGGCAATGTGCCCTTAGATATTTTGTACACTGTACACGCTAATTATAAGTTTCCGTATTTTGATTATAATGACATGATACTTTCTGCAAATTATATGCAACAAGGCGAATTTAATAGATTTGATTTAGCTGCTACAGCTAAATTAAACAAACTGTTTTTAGGTGCTATGGCTGTAACAAATCCTGCTAAAAACAGCGGCAATAGTCATTTACTAACGTCTATAAATGCTTTGGTTGGAGTAGAATTTGAACGCTTACGTTTTGGTTTTTCGTATGATTTTAACACTTCAGATATTGGAAGAACCGATGGTATTTATGAACTTTCTATAACTTATTTAGCGGCATGTTTGGTTTGTAGAAACCCCACGAACAATGAACGCAGAAAATAATTATTCTGCACTTAAAGATGATTTAAGCAGCTTGGTTGCAAAACTTTTAAAACGCCAATTATGATGCGTTTTAGCTTGCTGTAAATGTTCTTTACAATCAGCTCCACAAGCTTGTATTTCATTTAAATATTGAAATGCATTTTGCCTAACTTCAAAGCCGTATTTAGGACTTGTATAATTTGTTAGTTCCTCGAAATATTGTTTTTTATTTTCGGTTTCAAAACCATCGGTAACTAAGGCTAATGTTAACCAAAGCATTCTTACATTTTTATTTTGAAAACCAACGACGTTTTTAGTTTTATCGAGGTATTTTATTCGGTCTTTAGGAAAATTTTGCCATAAATTAAACAGAGCTGTTTCAATGGTTACATACGATTCATCGTTTAAAAGTGATTCGTAGTCGTCTTTTAATTCCAAAGGAATATCTGTAAGACTTTGAGCGATGGCTTGACGTACTTTTAAAGGGTTTTTAAACGTATTTTGTGTAATTAGTTTTGGGTTTTCACGGATTATTTTTTCTTTAATTTCATCTGAAATATTAGAGGTTAACAACTCGGTACATTTTAAATCATTAGCGGTACAATCAACTTCTAAATAATCTTTTATAAACGCTGATTTTTTCAAAAGTTGTAAAGCTTCTTCAAAATTAAAAACTTCACGCTTTAACCAAGTTTCAACAAATGTATTCAAGTTTTGCTTGCTAGTATTTTCTACTTCACTTATAAAATCTTTAGTCTCTACATTTTTATATTGATGCTTTAGTAAATAGTTTTTCACTGCCATTTTAAAAGCTGTATCCCCTACTTTTTCGCGTAAAGCATGTAACACCCAAGCACCTCTTCTGTAAAACGTAGTACTACTTGCCTTAGGGTTTAAAACCGATGTACTTGCTTTTGCTTTATCTTGTTGTTGCAATTCTTGAGCGTACTCGTATAAACGCCTATAGTAATAATCTTCTCCAAACACCTCTTTTTCGGCTAATAACGCATAATAGGTAGCAAAACCTTCTTGTAGCCAATGGTGTGTGCCAGAAGTTTCTGTTACTAAATTACCAAACCATTGGTGTGCCAGTTCGTGCGCATTAACATTTACATAATTTTTATCAACAAACGCTATGGAATCTATCACAAAACTATCGGCAAAAATGGTGGTGCTTGTGTTTTCCATACCAGCATATAAAAAATCTTTTACAGGTATTTGCTTGTAATTTTGCCAAGGATATGGTACTCCTATTTCTTCCTCTAAAAAATCAAACATCTGTTTGGAATAACGATAGGTTGGTTCAAATTTTAAGGAATCTTCAGGATAATAATACATTTCTAAAGGTATGCCACTTTTTGAAATTTCAACTTTTTTACTGTATTTACCAATAGCCAAGGCTACCAAATAACTCGTCATAGGTTTTTGCATGTTGTAATGCCATGTAGCTGTAGAATCGTTGACCAGTGTATTTGTTAAGTTACCGTTGGCAATAACTTCAAAACCTTTATCAAAAGTAATTGATACATCAAACTCTATTTTATCATTCATATCATCAATACTAGGCAACCAATTACTGGTATATTTCCCCTGTCCTTGTGTCCAAATTTGAGGTACGCCATTCCTTTCAACAAAATACAACGCTTTTTTGGGTATAGCATTATAATTAAACGTTACAGTGTATTGTTTTCCTTTTTTAAATTTATGACGAAGTATAAGTTTACTTTTAGAGTTTTCATCTTTTAAAAGATTTTGTTTGTTATTTCTTAATAAGCTAACATTAGAAAACTGCATGTTTTGAGCATCTAAGTAAACCGAATCTGTTTGTTTTAATATTTTGAAAGTATATTCCACCTTACCTATCACCTTTTTTTTAGCTACATTAAAACTTATACTGGCTTTACAGGTTTTAAAATCAACACTATCAGTTTGTTGCCCAAAACAAACTAGTGATAAAAAAAATAGAGATAATAAGTATATGTTTTTCATACAGTGAATATAGCAAACTTTAGTACAAAATGCCACTTGTAATTCGTTTCAAAAGAATTAATTTAGTTCCATGAATACCGCTTTTTTACAAACTCCTATAGATTACCTTAAAGGCGTTGGCCCAAATAGAGCCGATTTGCTTAGAAAAGAGCTTAGTATTCACACTTATCAAGATCTTTTAAACCTATTTCCAAACCGTTATATAGACCGTACTAGATATTACAAAATAAATCAAATAAAACAAAGTAATGCCGAAATTCAAGTAGTGGGGGTTATTACTGGTTTTAAAGAAGTAGCTCAAAAACGTGGTAAGCGATTGGTTGGTACTTTCCAGGACGACACTGGTACTATGGAATTAGTTTGGTTTAGAGGTCATAAATGGATTAGAGAAAGCCTAAAACTGCATACCCCTTATGTGGTTTTTGGAAAAACCAACTGGTTTAACGGTAAATTTAGCATGCCACACCCCGATATTGAAACCACTGAAGAACACAAAAAAGGCCTTAGCAGTGGTATTCAACCTATTTATCCTTCTACCGAAAAACTATCAAACAAAGGTATAAGTAATCGTGTGGTAAGTAAAATTGTTCAACAATTATTTTTAGAAACCAAAGGAAGGTTTGCAGAAACACTATCACCCAATTTAATTACTGAGTTACAACTTATTTCTAAAAGTGAGGCGTTATTAAATATTCATTTTCCTAAAAGTCAAGAGTTACTTGCTAAGGCGCAATTAAGATTAAAATTTGAAGAATTATTTTTTATACAACTACAACTCATCTTAAAAAACTTAATTCACAAATCAAAAATTAAAGGCTACCCATTTAAAAAAGTAGGCACCTATTTCAACACCTTTTTTAACAACTATTTGCCTTTTGAATTAACTAATGCCCAAAAACGTGTTTTAAAAGAAATAAGAGCCGATTTAGGAAGTAACGCCCAAATGAATCGACTTTTACAAGGTGATGTAGGCTCAGGAAAAACTATAGTAGCGTTTATGTCAATGTTAATGGCACTTGACAACGGTTTTCAAGCCTGCTTAATGGCGCCTACTGAAATTTTGTCAGTTCAACACTATAACGGTTTATTGGAGTGGTGTAACAAACTGAATATCAATATAAAAATATTAACTGGTTCAACTAAAACTTCAGAAAGAAAAAAAATTCATGAATCTTTAGAAAATGGCGATTTACAAATACTCATTGGCACTCATGCTTTATTAGAAGATAAGGTTAAATTTAAAAATTTAGGACTTGCTATTATTGATGAACAACACCGATTTGGAGTTGCTCAAAGAAAAAAACTTTGGGATAAAGGCGCCACACATAGCCCTCCTCAATCCTCCCATAGGGAGGAAGCTCAAAGAATACGCAAAAAATACATGACGGCAAGACCTTCAACATACAAACTCATAAAAAAACTACAAATTGAAAACAAAAAACAGCCAACACAAGCTGAACAAGCATTATGGGAATGTTTAAAAAGTAAAAAGCTAGGTTTAAAATTTAGAAGACAACATATAATTGACGAGTTTATAGTTGATTTTGTATGTATTGAAAAGAACTTAATAATAGAAGTAGATGGCGATTACCATAAGAATACTGAACAAAAAGAAGCTGACGAACTTAGAACAAAAATATTAAACGAAATAGGTTTCAAGGTTATTCGTTTTACAAATGAGCAGGTTTTAGGAGATATTGACAATGTTTTGAATTATATAGACAATGTTTTAAAAAGCCTCCCCTCTGGGGAGGTTGGAGGGGCTTACATTCCTCCCCACATTTTAGTAATGACCGCTACCCCTATTCCTAGAACATTAGCTATGTCTGTTTATGGTGATTTAGATATTTCTATTATTGATGAATTACCTCCAGGAAGACAAGCTATAAAAACCGTACACAGGTATGATAATAACCGATTAAATGTTTTTAGATTCATTAGAGAAGAAATAAAAAAAGGGCGTCAAGTGTATGTGGTTTATCCGTTAATTAAAGAAAGTGAAAAAATGGATTATAAAGATTTGATGGACGGTTACGAAAGTATCTCAAGAGATTTCCCTATGCCTGATTATCAAATTTCTATTGTTCACGGAAAAATGAAACCCGCCGATAAAGATTACGAAATGCAACGTTTTGTAAAAGGCGAAACTCAAATTATGGTTGCCACTACCGTTATTGAGGTTGGTGTAAATGTACCTAACGCCTCTGTGATGATTATTGAAAGTGCTGAACGTTTTGGCTTATCACAACTACATCAATTACGTGGGCGTGTTGGTAGAGGTGCAGAACAAAGCTATTGCATACTTATGACAAGCCACAAACTAACAAACGATAGCAAAACCCGACTAGAAACCATGGTTAAAACCAATGATGGTTTTAAAATTGCCGAAGTAGATTTAAAACTTAGAGGTCCTGGAGATATTATGGGAACCCAACAAAGTGGTGTTTTAAACCTTAGAATAGCCGATATTGTTAAAGACAAAGCACTTTTACAACAAGCTAGATATTATGCGCAAAAAACACTTAAAGAAGACCCTGCTTTATCCAAACCCCAAAACCTTAATATTTTAAACACTTACAAAGCTTTATCTAAATACAAAAACATTTGGAATTACATAAGTTAAAACCCAATCATTTCTAATTGGGCTTATTGTACTCATTGCTCGTTGTTTGATTAACTACTTGTGCTTGATTTTCTTAGCAATTTAATTACTATCAAAACACAACTAAGTTATAATTTTGTTAATTAACATTAATTAAGAATGTTAACTGTAGTAAAAACATCGCAATAGATTATGTAAATTTGCTACCCCTATCAAAAAACAATAATGATAAACATTCATAAAAAAACCTTAGAAGATTTAGAGTTTTACACTGTTTTAGAACAAATAAGCGAGCATTGTATTACCCCCTTAGGAAATGAGGCTGCATTAAAAATTGCACCTTACAAAAACAAAGCAGATATTATTACATCTTTAGCATATGTAAATGAGTATTTATCATCATTTGAAAATGATAATCGCATTCCAAATCACAGATTTGAAACCATAAACAAAGAGTTAAAGTTACTTAATATAGAAAACACATATTTAGAGGTTTACAGTTTAAAAAAAATAACTTCAATATCTTCAACAACCAATGAAATTGTATTATTTCTAGAGAAGTTTAAAGAGTATTATCCTCAACTAAATACTTTGGCTTCAAATATTGAAATCACTAATGAAATTATCCAAAAAATAGATAGTATTGTTGATAGGTTTGGAGATATCAAAAACAACGCATCAGACCTACTTTATCAATTAAGGCAATCTATTAATGTTGTAAAAGGAAAAATAAATCAAAGCTTTGCTACTGCTTTAAATTTATATTACAGTCAAGAATACTTAGATGATATTAGAGAATCTGTAATAGAAAACAAACGTGTACTTGCTGTAAAAGCCATGTACCGTAGAAAAGTTAAAGGTTCTATTATGGGAAGCAGTAAAACGGGTAGTATTGTTTACATTGAACCCGAAGCTACCCTTCAACACACCAGAGAACTCAATAATTTAGAGTACGAAGAAAAAGAAGAAATCATCAGGATTTTAAAAGATGTCACCAATTTTATTCGTCCGTTTAAACCTCTTTTAAAAGATTCTCAAGACTTTTTAATTCAATTAGATATCATTGCCGCCAAAGCAAAATATGCACGCTCTATGAATGCCATTCTTCCTGAAATTACAGAAGAACGCAGCATGTTTTTACGAGATGCCTATCACCCATTACTCTATTTAACTAATTTAGAAAAGGACGTAAAAACCTATCCGCAAACCATTAAGCTTAAACAAGACAGCAGAATTATTGTAATTTCTGGCCCCAATGCTGGTGGTAAAAGCATTACTTTAAAAACAATTGGACTACTGCAAGTAATGTTACAAAGTGGCATACTAATTCCCGTACATGAGCGCAGTAAAGCCTGTTTGTTTGATAGGGTTTTAAGTGATATTGGCGACAACCAATCTATTGAAAATCACCTAAGCACCTACAGTTACCGCCTAAAGCAAATGAACTATTTCCTTAGAAAATGCAACAAAAACACCTTATTTTTAATTGATGAATTTGGTACAGGTAGCGACCCCGAACTTGGTGGTGCTTTAGCCGAAACTTTTCTTGAAGAATTCTATCACCGTGAAGCTTTCGGGATAATTACCACCCACTACTCTAACCTAAAAATATTAGCAACCGAATTACCATGCATGTTAAATGCCAACATGCTGTTTAATGAGCGCACTTTAGAACCCATGTACAAATTGGTTGTAGGGCAAGCCGGTAGCTCTTTCACCTTTGAAGTAGCGCAAAAAAATGGCATTCCGTATAGTTTAATAAATAGAGCTAAAAAGAAAATAGAGCGCAGCAAAGTACGTTTTGATGCTACCATTGCCAAATTACAAAAAGAACGCTCTAGATTAGAAAAAACAGGACAATCACTTAAACTCAACGAAAAAAAGAAGAGTGAAGAAGCTGATAAATTAGAAGAAATAAATGCTAAAATACAACGAAAACTAGAAAGTTATCAAGAATTATACGATAGCAATCAGCGTTTAATTTACCTAGGTCAAAAAGTTGATGATTTAGCCGAAAAATACTTCAACAATAAACAAAAACGCAATTTAATGAATGAACTTTTTAAGTTGGTTCAAATTGAAAACTCTAAACGCAAACGCATTTCTGCTAAACAAAAGCAAGTCCAAAAAGCTAAAGAAAAACAAGTAAAAAAAGAAGTTGAAAAGAAAGTTGAAGTTATACGTAAAAAGAAAAAGGCCGAAAAAGAACTTAAAGCAAAACAACCACCTAAACCAAAACCTATTTTAAAAATTGGTGATAGAGTAAGGTTAGAAGACGGACGTTCTGTAGGTACTATAGATAAAATTGAAAAAAACAAGGCGGTAGTTAATTATGGTATGTTTACCACCAATGTAAGTGTAGAGCAACTAGAATTAGTTGAGGCTAAATAATTTACGTATTTTTACAGTAAAAATGATGAAAAAGAAATTTATCATACTTCTGCCTTTATTAGTTATGGTTTTGGCTTTTAACTGTAGCTCATCTCAAGATGAAAATGAAAATACTACAGAAGAAGAACAAACAGAACAAGAAGAAGAAACTACCGAAGAAAACATTGTTTGGAAAAACTGGTACTTATCAGTTCCCTTAAATAATGGCAGCGGAAGTGCCACATCTATTTTTTACCAAGATATTATTGATGATAACTTGGGGCCACAAACATCAAAATACTTTTATAAAAACGATGATGGCAGTTATACTATGTACACCAAATTTACAGGATACACTACCTCTGGTTATTCACAATTAGGCGATAAATACTGTAGAACCGAACTAAGAGAGTTTTGGCGTGGTAACCAAACCACTACCGATAATTGGTCTATGGCTACCGGCACCCACATTTTAGAAACCACCTTAAAAGTAGATTATGTAGAAGGTAATGGCAGAACCATTGTTGCCCAAGTTCACGGTAAAGAAACTACTGGATTAGAAGGCGCGCCTGCAACCATAAAAATAAGATGGAATAGCGGCACCATTCAAATAGATTATTATACCAAACCAGATGAAGGCGAACCTTGGACCAGCGCTTTTGATGACAAACTTGATATTGCTAAAGTTGACAATGAAGTATTTACCTTTAAAATTAAAATTGAAAATGGTAAGTTTTATTATGGTTTAGTTTGTGAAGCTAAAGATATTAATATTGATTATACCTTTGTTTATGATTATGTTGGCAATGGTTATGGTCATGAAAATTATTTTAAAACAGGTAATTATTTTGGTTGGCATGATGATTACGAAAAAGCCGCACAAGTAACTCTATACAAAGTAGTTACAGAACACAATTAAAATAAAGTAAACTCTAAAAAATCCCTTTTATTACTAAATCCTTTATTTTTTATTGTACAAAATTGAGATACCCTCAAGTAGAAAATGGTATCTTAAAAAGACATTACAACTAGATAAAGAGACCGATTTAAATTCCTTTTTAAAAAGCTTGTAAAGTAGTACCTTTGTGTAATGACTTTTAAAATTCCCAAAAACAAAAAACTTATTCTATTTGATGGTGTTTGCAACCTTTGTAACAGCGCTGTACAATACGTTATAAAACATGATAAAAACAACTTGTTTTTATTTGCGCCATTACAAAGTAATATTGGGCAAAGTATTATTGAAAGTCATAACATAGACATCAATAAAATAGATTCTATTTTACTCTATACCCCAGAACAAGGTATTAGCTACAAATCTACTGCAGCCTTAAAAATTGCACACTATTTAGGGTTTCCAAGAAACCTTATGGGTATATTTTTTATAATACCCGCTTTTATAAGAAATTGGGTTTATGATTATATTGCTAAAAACCGCTACAAATGGTATGGCAAAAAAGATGCTTGCATGATACCTACCCCAGAACTTAAAAGCAAGTTTTTAGAATAATAAACAAACTAATGTTTATAACTTTTCTTTCAAAGTAAGTAGTAATTATTGACTTTTATAAGTTAAAAAATTACCTTAGCTCATTTACGGATATAAATTAATTATGCTGAACTTGTTTCTTTATTGGAATGGGGTTATATCCTTAACATAACCTGCTGAATGAAAATAAAGAAGATTACAATCCTCAATATTAGGTCTAAAAAGTGTAAAATTGAATTAAATGACTAAATCACAAGTAAATAAATTAGGAAAAGATATTCGGCATTGTATTAAAGAGAACAAACTTCCTTCAACAGAATTACTTGTTAAATTACAGGAATATAGAACTTCCTTCAAATCTGACTTATCATCAGTATTTGAGATAATTTCTGAAGTTGCTAAAGGTGCTCGTAGTGATAGTATTACTGCTTTCCGAATAAAACGAATAGAGTCAATAATTTCAAAAATAAAGAGACAACCAACAATGGCTTTGGGAAATATGGGAGATATCGCTGGATGTCGAATTTTAGTATATCACAATAGCGCAATTCCAAAATTAATTGATGAATTAAACAAACGATTCAATGTTAAGTATTTTAATGATTACCTTAAAGAAACAAAAAATGATGGTTACAGAGGCTACCATCTTTATATCGAAAGTCCAATAAACCCAAATAAATTAATCGAAATTCAAATTCGTACGGTTAAAAGTCACAAATGGGCTTCAATGGTAGAAATTATTGATATACTTTATAATTTAAAAATAAAAGAAGGGCAACAACATCCTGATTTTGAGAGATTCTTATTGTTGCTTTCTAAAATTGATGAATTAAATTTTGAGGAAAAAAAAGAAGTTATAAATATTGATGATAAACACAAAGTTCATTCTAAATTCAATGAAGTATTCATTAAGAATAACGCCAAAATTAGAATGGATTGGTTTGGACATATAGGTAGACAAAACAATTATTTTATAATTGAGGTTGATAAAAATAAAATGTCAAATATTTCATCTTTTGAATCTTATGAAATTGCAGAAAAAACATATTTTGAAAAATTCAAACTAAAAGACAAATCAAATTTTGTTCTCACACATATCGAAAAACCAAATTTCAAACGAGTTTGTATTGCCTATGCGAGTTACGTACTGATAAATCATGATTATCTAAATGACTGGTACAAAACAGCAGAAGATGTTTTAAATAATCTAATTAAGGAAAAACAAAATAAGGAAGCGGAAGAATACAAATTATACATTCAAAACAATCTTCAAGAACAACTTGCTTTACTAAAAAATGAAATAACTGAATTAACAGAATACAGAAAAGATGAAACTTTTAACCTTGATGGGTATGAAGAATGGTTTCAAGAAATAAAAGAGAGACTTGTTGATATTACCAAAATTGCCATTGAACAAACAACCAATCAAAAAGATAAAAACAGGTGGTTAAGATGGTT
Organism: Seonamhaeicola sp. S2-3; assembly: GCF_001971785.1. Lineage (NCBI taxonomy): Bacteria > Pseudomonadati > Bacteroidota > Flavobacteriia > Flavobacteriales > Flavobacteriaceae > Seonamhaeicola > Seonamhaeicola sp. S2-3. The sequence goes on from NZ_CP019389.1 coordinate 3,599,105, forward strand.
AAAAGGATAGTAACAAGTTCATTCTTACCATAATCCTAGATTTTGTATGAAAAATAGAAGAATTGAAATTGGCATTATTATAATGTTTATCATTACAACTACCTTTATCATTTTTATAGGAGAAGCTTATTTATCACATTTTAAACAATCAGAAATATTAAAAAAAACTGATTTTAATAATTTGATAAAATGGTCAGTTACCAAGGCTTTTATAATTGACATTGGTTTAATCTCTCTTTTCTATATAAACCGAAATAGAATAAACAAAGGAAAAAAGAAAATTTGATATAAATAACGACCCAGCACGATATATATATAATAGCAGTTAAGAGCCAAGTCAATAGCTTGATTCTTTCTGTTATATTTTTTTAAAATTGAAAATAATGGTATAGCTTCTCTGTTAATTTATATATTTACACGGTTAGCACACCTTTAAAAAACTTATATCTTTTCATTGAAGTATTTAAGCCTCCTTCAAAATTTTCCGTAACTGGTTATAAACAGCTTCTTCCATGGGGTGTATATCGCCATCGGCAAAAGCCATTAATTTTATATCGGCAAATAAATCGGCTAAATCGTTTCTAAAATAGTCGTGTGTTTTTACAGCTTCAATTATATTTTGAATGCTTTGGTAATCGTTATCGGTTTCAAACTGTTGGTGCATACGTTTATACACCTTTTCATCTACTCTATTTAAAATATAGTCATGTTCTTTCCATGATTCTTTAAGATCTGAATTGGCTACATAAATTAAAATATACGCTAACAATTCTGCTTTTGTCCAAGTGCTTGGTGTATCCATAGTTTTTGTTGTTAAAGTACCCCACTCTGTCCAAGAACCATCATAAACAGCTATATTTTTATAACCTGACATTTCAGCTCCTAAGGCCAAAATACAAGCCGTTATACCAGAACCGCAAGAAAATATTATAGGTGCATTGTGGGGTTTATTAATAGTTTTACTAAATATGTCTTCAATTTCTTTTTCGGGTTTAAACAGTCCGTTGTTTAACAAATTGGTAAACGGTAAATTTATAGAGTTAGGAATAGTACCGCTACGTAATCCTGCTCTGGGTTCTGGTACTTCGCCATTAAATCTGGCACTAGAACGGGCATCTACAATTGTATGTGTTTTTTGTAACGACGCCATTTTAACATCATTAAAAAACGTCATGTATTCTGGTTGCAGTGTTGCTGTAAAATCACCCTTTTCACCATGATATGCTACCATAGGTTCTGTAGGTAAATTTTGTTTTAACCATTCTGGGAAACCACCATTTAAAACCGCTACATTGTTAAAACCAAAAGCCTTAAAAAGCCACCATACGCGAGCGCTAGAGTAAATACCTTTATCATCATAAACAACAATAATGCTATTATTATGTATGCCTAAATTTTGGGCTTCTGCTTGAAATTGCTCTTGTGATGGAAAGGTACTAGGAAATGCTCCTGTTGTATCACTAAACTTTTGCTTTATATCAAAAAAACGTGCTTTGGGTATTTGTGGTAATTGGTCATCAAATACTTTATTTATGGTACCATCTAAAATCACCAAGTCTTTAGACTCTAAATTTTTATACAACCAATTTACAGATACAATAGTATTTGAGAATGCCATGTTTATGTTTTAAAATATTATAATCTGTATTAAAAATACTTAATACTTCTTTAGAAACAAACATTTATTTAGACTGAATACCTCTTTTAAATAATAACGGGTTTATTTCTTGAATTTTATGTTTGTACTAAATGAGTCATCATTATGAGGAGAAACGGATGTAATAATCTCATTAAACCAAGAGATTGCCACAGTAAATTAAAAATTTACTTCGTAATGACGCATAAAAAGATTTAACCCTTTAACAAACTCAGAATAAACTTAAAACGGAAACTAGCTACTAAGAATGCATTTTATTAATTAAATAGAAGTCTGCCAACACTAAGGCTGCCATAGCTTCTACAATGGGTACCGCACGAGGGACTACACAAGGGTCATGACGCCCTTTACCTTGCATTTCTACAATGTTACCATGTTTATCAATGGTTTCATATTTCTGAATAAGGGTTGCTACTGGTTTAAAGGCTACATTAAAATAAATATCCATACCGTTACTTATACCGCCTTGTATACCACCAGAATAATTGGTTTTTGTACTGCCATCTGTATTAAACGCATCGTTATGGTCACTTCCATACATAGTGCTTCCGTAAAAACCACTACCATATTCAAAGCCTTTTACCGCGTTTATAGATAACATGGCTTTACCTAATTCGGCATGTAGTTTATCAAATACTGGTTCGCCTAAGCCTACAGGTACATTTTTAATAACACAACTTACAATACCGCCAACCGTATCGCCTTTACTACGTACTTCTTTTATGTAGCTTTCCATTTGAGATGCCATGGCTGGATCTGGGCAACGCACTATATTTTCTTCGGCTTTAGCCAAATTTAACTCGGTATATGGTTTTTCAAGCTTCATAGTACCTACACTAGATACGTAAGCAGTAATTTCAATATCTTTTAACAACTGTTTTGCAATGGCGCCTGCTACCACTCTACAAGATGTTTCGCGCGCAGAACTACGTCCGCCACCACGATAATCTCTAAAACCGTATTTTTTATCGTAGGTATAATCGGCATGACTTGGGCGGTAACTATCCTTTATATGAGAGTAATCATGAGATTTTTGATTGGTATTCTCTATAACAAACCCAATAGGCGTACCCGTTGTTTTACCTTCAAAAATACCTGAGTGAAATTTAACAGTATCTGGTTCTTTACGTTGCGTTACAATGGCAGATTGCCCTGGTTTACGTCTATTTAATTCATGCTGAATAGCATCAAAGTCTAATTCAATACCAGAAGGACATCCATCTATAACACCACCTAATGCGGTACCATGAGATTCTCCGTAAGTTGTTAAATTAAATAGTTTTCCAAAGGAATTTCCTGCCATGTTAAAAAATTTTTGCTAAAGTAAATCTATTCTAAGAGAAACAAAAATGAAATTGTGCTAAACACAGTAAATTCAGTTAAAAGCATAACACTTGCTTAACAATAAACTGATAATAAAATAATTATACCGTAATCATTACATAATAGTAAATGTAGTTATTTGTAACTATATAAGCCTCCCTAATATTGAAAATAAAGAGAAAAATAGAAATAGCTGTAATATCTGATGTACACTTGGGTACTTACGGATGTCATGCTAAACATTTACTAACTTATTTAAACAGTATTGAGCCAAAAAAACTAATACTAAACGGAGACATTATTGATATATGGCAGTTTAGTAAACGTTACTTTCCTAAATCGCATTTAAAGGTTATTAAAAAGATTATGGATATGGCTGCCGATGGCGTTGAGATATTCTATATTACTGGGAACCATGATGAAATGCTAAGAAAGTTTAGCAACACCAATATTGGCAATATCTCTATTGTAGATAAACTTGTTTTAGACCTTGACGGCAAAAGAGGCTGGTTTTTTCATGGTGATGTGTTTGATGTTTCTATACAGCAAACCAAATGGTTGGCAAAACTTGGTGGCTATGGTTATGATTTTCTTATTCTGCTAAACAGACTTATTAATTGGTATTTAGAAAAACGAGGGAAAGAGCGTTATTCGCTTTCTAAAAAAATAAAAAACAGTGTAAAAAAAGCTGTTAAATTTATAAACGATTACGAAACAGTTATTTCTGATTTAGCCATAGAAAATGGCTATGATTATGTGGTTTGCGGACACATACACCAACCTAAAATGGAGTATAAAGAAAACAAACACGGTAGCACCATGTATTTGAATTCTGGTGACTGGGTTGAAAATTTCACTGCTCTAGAATACCAATTTAAACGTTGGAAAATTTACAACTACAGTAAAGATAAACTTGCTGCTTTTTATGTTGATGAATCTATGGCAGACATGGAAGTAAAAGACCTTATTGCTGCCATTACTATAGTAGAAAAGCACGAAAAAAAATAAGCTAAATTTAGCTTCACAAAAACTTTACTATCAAGCCTTTAATTTGTTTTTTAATTAATATTTTTAATTAGTTAAATATTTATGCGCTTTTGGCGTTATTTTTGTAAACTAATCTGGAATAATAAAATTAACGTACTTAACTTATAAAGTACGAAAAATTAAAACACAAAATTTAAACTTATGAAAAAATTATTTTTATTATCATTAGCAGTAATGGGGTTTGCATTCTCTACCAATGCACAAAGTATAGCCGATAATGCTATTGGTTTACGTTTAGGTGATAGCGATGGGTTTGGTGCCGAAGTGTCATACCAAAGAGCTTTAAGTGACAGTAATCGTTTAGAATTTGATTTAGGTTGGCGTGATGGCAGTAACTATGACGGGTTTAAACTAGCTGGTTTATACCAATGGGTTATGCCTTTAGACGGTAGTTTTAATTGGTATGTTGGTGCTGGTGGTGGAATTGGCTCTTTTAGTATTGATGCTCCTGGAATTGATGATACTGATACATTTATTTTTGCTGCAGGTGATATAGGTATTGAATATGATTTTGAAATTCCATTACAATTATCTCTTGACTTTAGACCAGAAATTGGGTTTGGAGACGATTTATATGATAACAATGATTTAGATTTTGATATTGCACTTGGTATTCGTTATCAATTCTAAATAACGTTTAGTTTAATAATATTAAAGAGCTTCACTTTTAGTGAGGCTTTTTTTTTTGCTATCTTCAACAAACGTTATTTTATAATTTAACCTTCTCATTTTGAAACTAAAAACAAACAAAAAAGTAGCTACTGTTTTTAACAATTACCCAGAGCATATTAAAGATAAAATGCATGTGCTTAGAGCACTCATTATTGAAACTGCTAAAGAAACCAAAACTATTGATGCTTTAGAAGAAACTCTAAAATGGGGAGAACCAAGTTACATTACTAAACACGGTAGCACTTTAAGAATTGATTGGAAACCCAAAACACCCAAACAATATGCTATGTATTTTCAATGTACTAGTAGGTTAGTTTCAACCTTTAAAAGTATTTTTAAAAACGTTTTTGAATTTGAAGGTAACCGCGCTATTATTTTTAAGTTAGATAAAGATATTAATAAAGAAGCTTTAAAGCATTGTATAAAAGCTGCTTTAACTTATCACAAAGTAAAACAATTTCCTACCTTAGGAATATAAAGTTTATAACACCAAACACTTGGCTAAAGTGTCTTGGTAAATAACTTCATATTGCGGTACTATTTCATGTAAATCAAACTTTAAAGCCTGCTTTCTTGCATTTTCTTTAAACGTTTTTAGTCGCTTTTCATCACTTAAAATATACAGGGCATTTTTGGTCATGTCTTCTACATCACCCACATCACTTAAAAACCCAGAGTAACCATGAATATTAACTTCTGGAATACCACCTGTATTACTAGAAACTACAGGTACTTTTGATGCCATAGCCTCTAATGCTGCTAAACCAAAACTTTCGGTAAGAGAAGGCAATAAGAATAAATCACTAAAACACAATATTTTATCAATTTCATTACTTCTTCCAAAGAAAATCACTTTATCAACAATTCCTAATTCAATACAACGTTGTTCAACGTGTTCTTTTTCGGGACCTTCACCTATAAACATCAATTTAGAAGGAATTTCTTTTTGAATATTATAAAACACACTAATAACATCTTGCACACGTTTTACGGGTCTTAAATTACTTATATGTGTTATAATTTTTTCATTATCCTCTGCCATCATATGCCGTTGGCAATCTGTAAAGCTATGGTTGTATTTATCTAAATCTATAAAATTTGGCACTACATGTATATCTTTTTTAACATCAAACAAACGTAGCGTATCATTTTTCAAACTTTTTGAAACGGCTGTTACAGCATCTGATTTATTAATGCTAAAAGTAACTGCTGGTTTATAAAATGGGTGACTACCCACTAAAGTTATATCTGTTCCATGAAGTGTGGTTACAATAGGCAAATTAATGCCTTCTTCCTTCAACATTTGTTTTGCCATATAAGCAGCGTATGCATGCGGAATGGCATAATGAACGTGCAAAATTTCAATTCCATGAAGCTTTACCATATCAACCAATTTACTTGAGAGTGCTAACTCATAAGGTTGGTAATGAAACAGAGGGTATTCTGGAACATTGACTTCATGATAATGCACATTATTACTAATTAATTCTAACCTTACTGGTTGGTTATAGGTAATAAAATGAATTTCATGACCGCGTTTAGAAAGTTCTAAACCAAGTTCTGTAGCAACAACCCCACTTCCGCCAAATGTAGGATAACAAACCATTCCTATCTTCATATATACAGTTTTAAGTGTTTAAAATTGAAAGTTTCTAAAGTTTTTCTTCAACTTTAAACATTAAATATTTTATTAATCTACTATGGCTTCGTAAATGAAGCGCTGTATTTCTGTTCTAATATTTTCTTTTAGTAATAAGTTTTTCCCTGCTTTTGGATAGGTACGGTTTGCTAAAAACACATACACTATTTCTGCTTCGGGATCTGCCCAAGCATAGGTTCCTGTAAAACCAGAATGCCCAAAACTGCTCATAGACACACAACCGCAAGTTGGACCTTCTTCATCAAGCTGTGGTTTATCAAAACCTACGCCTCTTCTATTGTGCTTTTCACAATAATAACAGGTATTAAATTTATCTACTGTTTCTGGTTTTAAATAGCGTTTGCCACCGTAAAATCCTTTTTGCAAATACATTTGCATAATTTTAGCAACATCATTAGCATTACTAAATATACCGGCATGACCTCCTACTCCATTTTGCATGGCAGCTCCCATATCATGCACAAAACCATGAACTTTTTGATACCTGTAATAATCATCTATCTCTGTTGGAACTATTTTTTTATTACTAATACTATGGTATGGATTATACATGGTGTTATTGGCTCCTAAAGATTGATAAAAATGTTCTTGAACTAACTCGTCTAATCCTTTGTCGTAATGTTTTTCAATAAATTTCTTTAAAATATAGTAAGGGAAGTCACTGTAACGATATCTTAATCTATCTAACAAATCAGAATCTCTGATTATTTTTTGAATAGAATCTTGATAATCAGACCTTAAGTATAGGTTTTTGGCAACCTCAATATTAAATGCTTCGCTTCTTGTTGTTCGGTAATATTTTTTGCTAGGTTTTCTTGTAACCGAATCTAAAGTATGATAGTAAAATGGCTCCCAAGGACGTAACCTAGCATAATGAGACAGCATTCTTTTTATGGTAATATTTTCTTTATTAGAACCTTTGTATTCTGGTAGTATTTCTGATAATTTACTATCTAAAGAAACAATACCCTGTTCTTCCATTTCCATTAGCAAAGGAAGTGTTGCAAGAATTTTGGTTAAAGAGGCCACATCATAAATGTCATCATAACTAACTTTGGTTTTACCTTCGTAGGTATGTTTTCCAAAATTCTTATTATAAATAACTTTTCCTTTTCTGGCTATTAATAACTGAATTCCAGGAGTCATTTTACGACTTACAGCCGATTGTGCTATAGAATCTACTACTTTTAATTTTTCTGAACTCATACCAACACGCTCTGGCACTGTGTATCCTAAGCGTTTAATATCATTTAATTTTACGCCATCGCCTGCTTTAAAAAAAGCACCAACTGAAACTGGTAAACTTCCTTTAGAAGCTAATGCTCCAAAAATTATTTGTGCAGATTTTTGTTGCGCTATTTTACTGTTTTGATAGCTAACAACAATGCTCTCTATATTATCAATAGTTTTTAAATCTGCTAGCGCATAAGGTTTTGCAAATACATCTAAAACTACATTATGTGTTTTGGCTATTTCTTGTATCCAAGCAAGTTCTTTTTTTGTGAATTTATATGATTTCCATGGGTTAGCATTAGATTTATGAAAACCAATAACCACCGTATTATAAACTTGTAACTTACCTATTAATTCACCAAGTAGTTCTGCTTTTACATGATGTACTTTGGTATATTTTTTTAATTCGTTAAAAAAAGTAGCGCCCGTATCATCTCCCATTTCTACATAAGCAATTGTTTTAGTTTCTAAGTGCTGTATTGGTAACAAATTGTCCTTATTGGTTACAACGGTTATAGCATTTTCAAGTAATTCTTCATATAAAATATCATCTTCTAATCTGTTTAAATCTTTAGTTAAATTATAAACACCAACAGGTTCATAATTATGCAACCCTACTTTGTATTTAGCTTGAAGGATTTTTTTAACAGAATGCTCTAATCTATCTTCTGATATTTCGCCATTATTATAAGCTCTAATAATTCTTAAAATACCAACCTCAACATCTTCAGACATGAGCATAACATCATTTCCTGCTTTAAAAGCAGCCACATCAATTTCGCCTGTTAAATCAAAATCTGCAGCACCTTTCATGGTTAAAGCATCTGTAAAAATGAGTCCTTTAAACCCTAAAGAACCTTTTAATATGTTGGTAACAATATTTTTTGACAATGATGAAGGATAACCAGAACGACTCTCTAAACTAGGCACATTTAAATGCGCTACCATAACACTTGAAAGTCCTTCTTTTATAAGTTTTTTATAAGGGTACAGTTCTACAGAATCTATCCTTTTTGCATCAAAATTTATTGTTGGTAAGGTTTTATGTGAATCTTGTTCTGTATCTCCATGACCTGGAAAATGTTTTGCATTAGCCAATACCCCTGCACTTTGCATACCTTTCATAAAGGCCAAAGCTTTTTCTGTAACGTTATCTCTATCTTCTCCAAAAGACCGGTTGCCTATTATTGGATTTTTAGGGTTGGTATTAATATCAACCACTGGGGCAAAATTAAAATGAACACCAATTCGTTTACAGTGATCTCCTATATGTTTTCCAGTTCTCTCAATAAGTTCATTGTCTTTAATGGCGCCTAGTGTCATATTCCAAGGAAAAGCATAGGTAGAATCTAACCGCATACTTAAGCCCCATTCGGCATCCATACCAATTAACAATGGAATTTTAGAAGCAGATTGTAACTCATTATTTAATTTAGCTTGCCTTACAGGTCCACCGTTAGAATAAATAACCCCTCCAATATGCTGTTCCTTTATTAGTTTTATAACTTTATTTTTAGTTGCAAGATCTTGATTAGACATAACTTGAACCATGTACAATTGACCTACTTTTTCTTTTAAGGTCATAGTTGAATAGACACTATCAACCCATTTTTTTTGAGCTTCAACATCTTCTGAAAGCAAAGGGTTAGAGCTTATTTGCCCCCATGTAACATTAATAACGAAAAGAAAAAATACAGTAGTTAAAATTTGACGCATAAAAGATTTTTTAAGCATATTAACATTAAGTACTTAACACTAATAATCGTGCCAAAGTACTACTTTTAGAAACAAGATAAAAAGACTTTAAGATAGTTTTATAAAGAAGAGGTTAACTAGGTATTATTAGCAAACTATTCAATTAAATCAATATGTCTGTCATGGTAGCCTAATAAGTATAAAACACCATCTAACCCTATACTAGAAATAGAGCTTTCTGCATTTTCTTTTACAGTAGGTTTTGCATGAAATGCAATTCCTAAACCAGCAAGATTAAGCATTGGTAAATCATTAGCACCATCGCCCACAGCTATAGTTTGGCTAATATCTATACCTTCTTTTTGGGCAATTTCTTTTAGGTATTCTGCTTTTTTCTCACCATTAACAATTTCACCTAAATAATTACCTGTTAAGGCTCCATTTTTAATTTCTAATTGGTTAGCATACACATAATCTATACCCAATTCCTTTTGCAAATAGTGACCAAAATAGGTAAATCCTCCAGACAAAATAGCGGTTTTAAATCCGTAGTTTTTCAAGGTATCTATTAATCTTCTAGCACCTTTAGTGATAGGAAGATTAACCGCTACATTTTGCAAGACTTCTTCACTCAAGCCTTCTAAAAGTTTCATACGCTTTTTAAAACTTTCGTTGAAGTCTATTTCTCCTTGCATTGCAGACTCTGTAATGGCTTTTACTTGCTCTCCAACACCTGCTAATTCTGCCAACTCATCAATAACCTCTGTTTGAATAAGCGTAGAATCCATGTCAAAACATACCAAGCGTCTGTTGCGTCTATAAATATTATCTTCTTGAAACGCAATATCAACATCCATTTCTTGTGAAATTTGCATGAATTTTTCGGTAAACTCTGCTTTATTTTCAATTTTACCTCTTATAGAGAGTTGTATTGAAGCTCTAGGATATTCTTCTTCTTTAACTAAAGATAAACGCCCTGTAAGACGTGTAATGGCATCTATATTTAAACCTTTATCTGATACTAATTTTGTGACTTCAGATATTTGTTCTGCTGCTAATTTTTCGCCTAAAATAGTTACTATATACCTATCTTTACCCTGAAGGCTCACCCAATTTTCGTAATCATCTAAAGAAATGGGATTGAATTTTGCTGTAACACCCAACTCATAAGCCTTAAACAATAAATCTTTTAATACGGCTGCTGATTTTTTTCCTTTTGGGATTTCAAACATAATACCTAATGATAAGGTATTATGAATATTGGCTTGACCAATATCTAACACTTTAGCACCGTATTCTGCCAATACAGAGGTTAAACCAGAGGTTAATCCGGGTTTATCTTGTCCGGAAATATTTAATAAAAAAATATCGTTAGCCATTTTTTTGGGTTTACGCTTTGAAAGTTGTAAAAATCAACATTCTATTTGAAATATAAAAAGAAGTGAAATAAAATTTAGTTAAGAAATCTACTATGCCAACTTTCACTAGCTGGTACTTCCCAGTTTTCTTTAAACTCTGCTATGTTGTTAACCAGATTATTAAAGACAATGGTATTTTTAGAGATGGCCCTATCTTTTGCCATTTTTTTAAAATCTGCTAAAGATTTATAAGCTATGAATTCTCCTTGTTTGTAAGATACGTTCATTTTATCCATTAAATCTACATTGTATTCTTGCTCTAATTGTTGAATAAAATGTACAGAAGCATCTATAGAGCACCCAGTGGCTGCGTTTAAATTTTGATTTAAACCAATGATGATAAAACGTTTATATTTTATTTGAAACCCAGAATGTAAATCGGCTCCATGAGCGGTCCAATTTTCAATAAAGGTTTCTAATTTAGAGGATATTTCGGCTATTTCTTCTTCTGTAAAAGAACGGTTAGCTTGGTAAATCCAAACTTTAGACTCTTCTGGTAATGTATTAAAATCTACTAGCATTTTGTTTATAATTCTTCTGAATTAGCAATTAGTTCAGCGATATCTAAAACTGAAATTTCGGATTCTTTTTCTTTGGCTTTAACACCATCGGTCATCATGGTATTACAATAAGGACAACCTGTTGCTATTATATTAGGGTTTGTTTGTAGCGCATCTTCGGTTCTTAGCACATTTATATCTTTATCGCCTTTTTCGGGTTCTTTAAACATTTGAGCCCCACCTGCCCCACAACATAATGCGTTACGTTTATGTCGGTTCATTTCAACAATACTTGCATTGGTACTTTTTAGTATCTCCCTTGGTGCATTATATTCATTGTTGGCTCTTCCTAAATAACATGGGTCATGAAAAGTAATACGCTTTCCTTTGTATAAATTACCTTTAAGTTTTAGTCGACCAGATTTAATTAACTCTTGAATAAACTGTGTATGATGCACTACATCATAATTTCCTCCTAATTCTGGGTATTCGTTTTTTAAGCAATTGAACGAATGGGGATCACAGGTAACAATTTTTTTTACTCCGTAAGCATTTAGTACTTCAATATTCATTAATGCTTGCATTTGAAATAAAAACTCATTCCCAGCACGTTTAGCAACGTCGCCCGTGCAACTTTCTTCGGTACCTAAAACGGCAAAATCTACTTCTGCTTTATTAAGAATTTTAACAAAGGCTTTGGTTATTTTTTTGGCTCTATCATCAAAACTGCCAGCAGACCCTACCCAAAACAAAACCTCAGGTTTCTTGCCTTCTGCCATTAAATCTGCCATGATTGGCACTTTAAGTTCATCACTCATACCGTTAGGTTATTTTGAATTATTCATTTTTCCAGTTTAATCTATCCATTTGGTTATAAGGCCATGGAGCACCATTATTTTCAATATTACTCATCATATTATTTAGTTCTGTTGGGGCAGCACTTTGCTCCATAACTAAATAACGACGCATATCTAAAATAATTGACAATGGGTTAATGCTTACCGGACATTCTTCTACACAGGCGTTACAGGTAGTACATGCCCAAAGTTCTTCATGGGTTATATAATCTCCTAATAATTGTTTGCCATCATCTTTAAATTCACCCTTATTGGCATCTATATTTTTACCTACTTCTTCTAATCTATCACGCGTATCCATCATAATTTTACGAGGTGATAGTTTTTTACCTGTTAAATTAGCAGGACATGATGATGTACACCTACCACATTCTGTACAGGTATAAGCATTAAGTAGTTGTACCCAGTTTAAATCTTGTACATCACTAGCGCCAAACTTGGCAGGCATTTCATCGTTTGTATCATCGGCAGGAGCTGCAAATGGGTCTGCATTGGGATCCATCATTAACTTAACCTCTTTGGTTACAGATTCTAAATTGTTAAACTGTCCCTTAGGTTTTAAGCTTCCGTAATAGGTGTTTGGAAATGCTAACAGAATATGCAAATGTTTTGAAAAATATAAGTAGTTTAAAAAGATTAAAATACCTACAATGTGTAGCCACCATGCACTTCTTTCAACAATATGTAGTGTAGCTTCTGGTAAATTACTAAACCACGGTGCTATAAATTGGCTGATAACATTGCCATTATTCATGCTTTGAAATGCTACATCGGTAGCATTCATTATTAAAAACAGTGTCATAAGCACCATTTCAAAATACAAGATGTAATTGGCATCATTTTTTGGCCAACTAGTCATTTCTTTATTCCAAAAACGGCGTATTTTAATTACATTTCTCCTAATCCAAAATAGAGTAACAGATACTAAAACTAAAATGGCTAATATTTCAAAAATTCCAATTAGAACTCCGTAAGTTACTCCTATTCCAGAGAATGCTCTATGAGTACCTAATAACCCATCAATAATTATTTCTAAAACTTCAATATTAATAACAATAAACCCTACATAAACAATAGCATGCAACATGCCTGCAATAGGTCTACGCACCATTTTACTTTGCCCAAAGGCAATGCGCATCATGTTTTTAAAACGTTCTTTTTTGTTATTACTTACATCTACATCTTGCCCAAGCTTGATATTTCTAATTAGCTTTTTTACATTTTTAGTAAAATAACCAATTCCGAAAATGAGTAGAATTGCAAAAATTATATTTGGCAAATAATTCATACTAGTTGTTTTCTTCTTCGTCTCCTGAATAAGGTATTTCTTTTTTAGAAAGTATTCTAAAATAGCGTTTTGGGTGCAGTTTAATATCTCTTAAAAGCTCCTCTAATTCTTCTGTTGCTCCTTCTAAATTGTTATATAAAGTCTCGTCTTTTAACAATTTACCCATAGAGCCTTCGCCTTTTTCTAAACCTGCTAAAATGGTGTTGAAGTTATTTAAAGTAGACTCTAAATTATCAATGGTTTTACCAATGTTTGTATTAGCAATAGAATCTGATACTTTAGATAAATTAGAAGTTATTATTTCTACATTTGATAATGATTTATTTAAATTACTGTTATCATTTCCTAATAGGTTGTTAATAGATTGCGCCGAAACTTTAAATGTTTTAATAGTAGCGTTTAACTCTGCAATACTACTTCTTAAATTAGCTTTTGTTTGTTCATCAAAAACATCATTTATGTTTGATAGTGATTGTTTACTACTACCTAGAACAGCTTCTAATTTTTCTTGTAATGGCGTAAGTTTTTGGTTTACTAATTCACTTAATCCAGCCTTAACACTTCCGGCTAACACATCGCCATCTTTGGCATTTTCTGCGCCATCAAATGCTGGTACAATAGCAATAGCTTTACCTCCAATAAGGCCTGTTTCATATAATTCGGCTTTACTATTTTTTGAGAATTGAAAATCGCTATCTACTAATAATTCTACTCTAAGTTTAGCAGAACCATCGCCTTTAAAGTCTATTTTAGTAATCTTTCCTATTACTTTTCCGCTAATAGTTACTGGCATTGATGGGGTTAAACCTTCAACATTATCATATTCTGTATAAAACCTACGTGAAGAATCTAGTAGATTTTGTCCTTTTAAGTAATTAAACCCAAAAATAAGAAGTATTATTCCTGAAATTACTAATAAGGCTGTTTTAACTTCTTTTGTTATTTTCATCTAATGTTAGTTGATTTTTATGGTTGGGGCAGATGTAACTAGCCATGTGAATTTTAAAATTCTTATAAATTCTATTTTATGGCTCATTTTATAATTAAATATGTTTGAAAAACAAATTTAAAATAATTTTGAAAAGAACACTCTTAATTGGCTATTGTTTTTAAGGCTTCTGTTAACGGTATTTTTTTTCCATTTTTAAAAGCTACTACAAAACTAGAGCTATAGCCTTTGCTTCTGGCTTCTTCTTCTAACTGTTTTGTGGTTTCGTAATTAGTTGTACTACCATAATAGTATTTATACAAACTACCTTCTTTTAATCTGGTAATTTCATTTAAGCCTTTAAAATTATATGGCTTGGTTTCTAATGCTTTAGAACTGGCTGCTATTTGAATTTTAAATTCTATACCATTTGATTCTTTTGGAATTTCATCAAACTCTTTATTGTCACTAAAGTCTCCTATTGTAGCTATACTATTTTTATAATCTAAAATAGCTTTAGTTATAGCTGTTGAAATCTCTTTTTGACCTTTGGATGAATTTAAGTAAACACCTTCTCTCTTATATGTTAAAAAACCTACCTCTATTAAAACACTGGGCATTACCGTTTGGTGTAATACTATAAAACCTGCCTGCTTTACCCCTCTGTTTTTACGTTTTAATGAATTGGTAAACTTATCTTGAATTATTCTAGCTAGTTTAATACTTTGGTCTAAATATTCTTCTTGTGCTATAGAGATTGCTAAAAAAGATTCTGGTGAATTAGGATTAAAACCATCATATTTTTGCTCATAATTACTTTCTTGAAAAATTACAGAATTTTCCTTTTTAGCTACTTCAAAATTAGTTTTATTTCTATGAGTTCCTAACACAAATGTTTCAGTTCCATGCGCTTGAGAGTTATGAGCGTTACAATGAACAGATACAAATAAATCGGCATTGGCTTTATTGGCAATGGCTCCTCGTACATCTAAATCTATAAAAACATCCTTTTTACGAGTATATACAACTTTAATGTTTGGATTTCTTTCTAGTTGCCTTCCTGTTTCTAAAACAATTTTTAAAGCAATATCTTTTTCTTTAAAACCACTCCCCATATTACCTGGATCTTTACCACCATGCCCCGCATCTAACACTACAACAAACTTATTAGAATTAGATTGAGCATACACATTAGTATCTAAAGAAAATGTTAATACTGATATAATTAATACGAAAAGTGATAATCTGTACGTTTGCATAAATATTTTAACGTCTAAAAAAAACGGTTTATTACTTGTTATTTTTAAGTGTAGATTTTATTTTAAATTTTAAATCAATACACAGAAAAATATATGTAATTTTGGCAATTCAAAAACCGAGCCATACTTTTACAAAAATACATTAAAAGCGTTGCATACAAACAACTTTAAAATACTTTTTGCTCTAAGTTTTACAGTGTTTATTAACACTATAAGCTTTGGTCAAGACATTCCTAAAAAACCAAAACCCATTATAGGAAATCCTGTTCAAGACACATTGGCTATTAATGCTAATGACATTAAAAAGGAAAAAGACATTGAAATTTCTAAAAAAAATCAAGATTCTACTGTAACAGATTCTGTAAAACCTAAGGAGTTATTAGAACATATAGTTAAATACAGTGCTACAGATTACACAAAGTTTAACCAAAAACAACAAAAACTGTATTTATACAATAATGCCTCTATAGATTATGGAGACATGAATATAACTGCTGGTAGTATTACTATAGATTATAACAAAAACACCGTATATGCAAAAGGTATAACCGATACCATTGAGGGTTACACACAAAAACCTGTTTTTACACAAGGTAGTAATGTTGTAGAACCAGACTCTATTGTTTTTAATACAGAAACACAAAAAGCGCTTATTTACAATTCTAAAACAGAACAAGGCGAAGGTACCGTAATAGCTAGTATCACAAAAAAAGAAAATGACTCTGTGTATTTTGTAAAAGAGGCAAAATACACTACTGCTGAAGACCTTGAAGATCCTGATTATTACATAAGACTTTTAAAGGCAAAAATAGTACCGGGTAAAAAAATAGTTACTGGGGCTGCTGGTTTGTATATTTATGATGTGCCCACCCCAGTTTGGTTACCTTTTAGTTTTTTTCCACAAAGTGAAAAACACACATCTGGTATTATAATTCCAACTTTTGGTGAACAAAATAGTCGCGGTTACTTTTTACAAAACGGCGGGTATTACTTTGCTATAAATGATTATGTAGATTTAGCTGTTTTAGGAGATTATTACACCAACGGAAGTTACGGTTTAAGATTAGAAAGTGCTTATGCCAAAAGGTACCGTTTTAGAGGTAATGTAGCCTTTAGATATGAAAACTTAATTACCAGTGAATTTGGTTTCCCAGACTATGCCAAAAGCACCATTTACAACATACGGTGGTCTCATAGTCAAGATTCTAAAGCCAGCCCTAGCTCTCGTTTTTCTGCCTCAGTTAATTTAGGTAGTAGTAAATATTACCAGGCATCAATAAATCAAATTAACTCTGGTAGTAATTATTTAACAAACACATTATCATCATCAGTTTCATACTCAAAAACTTTTGATACAGAACCCGCAATTAATTACAGTTTAAGTGCCACACACTCTCAAAACACTAATACAGAAACTGTAAATATGACCCTCCCAACCTTTCAAGGAAGTATAGGGAGAGTTTATCCATTTGCATCCAAAACAGGCTCAAAAAAGGGGATTATTCAAAACATAAACTTACAATATAACGTAACGGGAGAAAACAGAATAACGACTACAGACTCTCTATTCTTTAAAAAAGAAATGTTTGATGATGCCAAAGCTGGCTTTAAGCATTCCATACCATTAAGCACAAACTTTAAAGTATTTAAAAATTTTAGCGTTAGTGCTAGTACTAGTTATAACGAAGTATGGACATTTAAAACCATTGAAAAATATTATGACTCTGTTGAAGGCGAAGAAGTAACAGAAACCATAAACGGTTTTGATTCCTATAGAACGTACAATTTTAGTACCAGTATAGGAACCACCCTTTATGGTATGTTTAATTTTGAAAAGGAAGGTAAGGATTCATATTTAAAAGCCATTAGGCATGTTATGAGGCCTTCTATTAGTTACAACATTAACCCTGCTTTTGATAAATATTATGACACCTACGAAGAAGAAGTTATTACTGCCGATGGTTTAACAACTACAGATGTAGAATATTCAAGGTTTGAAGAATCTATTTATGGTGCACCTAATAAAAGTTTCTCAAGCTCTATGGGTATTTCTTTAGCCAATAACTTTGAAGCCAAAGTAAGAGATAAAGATTCTACTGCTACTGAAGATAAAAAAATAAAACTTTTAAATAGTTTAAACTTTTCAACAGCATATAATTTTGCTGCAGATTCATTACAATGGAGCCCTGTAAGGGTTAGTGGAAGCACCCAAATTTTTGATAACAAAATGAGTGTAAACTTTGGTGCTACCCTAGACCCCTACGCACTAGATAATAATAACACTAGAATAAATACATTTAATATTGATAATGGAGGCAGTCTGTTTAGGGTAACCAGTGCAAATTTAACTGCTAGCTGGTCTCTATCTAGTAAAGACGGGAATAACAAAGATAAAGGCAGAGATTCTGGTACAGGGGCTGATAATCCTGAAGATGTATTACCAGAAAATTTAGATTTTGCCAATGAGCAAATAGACAGAAACCAAAGAGGCAATAGAAAAGAGGAAGAAGAAGAAAATGAATTTTTCAACCATAAAATACCTTGGAATCTCCGTTTAGCATATGCTATAAATTATGCCAACTCTAGAAGACAAAATGAAATATCATCACACTCACTTATGTTCTCTGGAGATATTGAACTAACCAGTAAATGGTCTATTGGCGCATCATCGGGTTATGATATAAAAAACCAAGGGTTTACTTATACACAATTGCGGTTTTCAAGAGATTTACAAAGTTGGAGAATGAATTTTAGCTGGATTCCGTTTAGCGATAATAAATCATGGAATTTCTTTATTGGTATTAAGTCTAGTATTTTACAAGACTTAAAATACGAAAAACGAAGACAACCAGACCGACAATTATAAAATCTATTTTAATGAAAAAGATAATAACTACTACAAATGCCCCAGCCCCCTTAGGACCGTATAATCAAGCCATTCTTAGTAATAACACGCTATACATATCTGGTCAAATTGCTATAAACGTAGAAACTGGTACACTTGTTTTAAATGATATTGAAGCAGAAACACACCAAGTAATGAAAAATTTACAAGCTGTTTTAGAGGCTGCAAATATGACTTTTGATAACGTTGTTAAATCGTCTATTTTTATAAGTAATATGGATGATTTTGGTCTAATAAATCAGGTTTACGGAAGCTATTTTGATGAAGCTACAGCACCAGCAAGAGAAACTGTTCAGGTAGCTAGATTACCAAAAGATGTAAATGTTGAAATTAGTATGATTGCTGTAAATTAATTTAGGCAGAAGTTTCTTTTTTAGAATACTTAATAAGTAACTGTTTTAGCTTTTCTACCTGTATAGGTTTAGATAAAAAATCATCTATTCCTGCTAATTTTGCATTGGTTATATCATCTTTAAATGCACTAGCAGAAACCCCTATTATTGGTGTTTTTAACTTTGAATATTTTCTAGTTCTTTGTATAGATTTGGTAGCTTCATACCCATCCATATCTGGCATGTAAATATCCATAAACACCATATCAAAATCTAATATTCTATAAAGTTCTAGAGCTTCTAGCCCGTTTTTAACAAACGTACAATCGGCTCCTTGTCGCTCTAATAAAAATTTAATAACCTTTTGGTTCATTCTATTATCTTCTGCCACTAAAACATTAAATTTTTCTTTTAAAATGGGCTTAAATTCTTTTTCTTCTATTTTTATATTCAATGTCTTTTTAAGTTGTAAACTAAAATAAAACGTAGAACCTTCATTTTCTTTTGTTTCTAACTTTAGCTCCCCTCCCATTAATTTTACTAATTGATGAGAAATAGTGAGCCCAATACCACCACCTCTATAATCACGCATCATAGTGGCATCATAAGCAATTTCAGAATCATCAAAAATACGTCTTACCTCTTCGGGCTTCATGCCTATTCCGGTATCTTTTATATAAAACGTTATAATTTGCTCATTGTCTATACCAATTGTTTGATCTATAATAATTGAAATCTTACCAGAATTGGTAAACTTAATAGCGTTATTTATAAGGTTTATTAGCACTTGTTGAATTCTAGCAGAGTCTGCCAAAACCAAGAACTTATCTTTTTCTTCAGAAAGAAATTTATACTCAAACTCTAAACCTTTTTCCCAAGCTTGATATTCAAAAACTTTAAAGAGTTTTGTTAGGTCTGTTTTTAAGTCAATTGTTAGCATATTTAATTTAAAATCTCCAGCATCTACTTCTGCATTACTAGTTACCATATTAACTAATTGCAATAAGTGTTTTGATGAATACTGAGCAATTTCAATCTGTGCTTGTTGATCACTATTTAATTCAGATTGCCCCAACATATTTAGCATACCCATAACGGTATTTAAAGGTGTTCTAACCTCATAACTCATATTTGCTAAATAAATTGATTTGTGTTCTGCTAATCGTTCGGTTTCTTCAAGAGAACTTTTTAATTCATTAACTCTTTCTACCAAGTTGTTTCTAGTAATGTCATTTTTTAATTGATTTTTAAAAAAATATTGCAAAACAAAAACTTGTACTATAGCTATGGTAAATAAAGAAACTACTATGGTTCTTACATCAAAAAAATTCTCTAAAAAGGCATATCCTAAAAAAAGGATTAGAATTATAGATGCAAAAATTAAAAAAGAAAGAATTCTTTTAACGTTGGTTCTCAAATACTTTAATAGAAAATTCATTTAAAAATTGTGGGGTGTAAACATATTTATAAATATACTAATAATAAAAACAAACTAAACATATTTATCTTTCATTACATATTCAAAGTTATTTAAAAATTGTACTTTTAATTTATTAAAATTAGAAAATAAATGCGCATAGAATACGAAATAAAATTGGGATTTAAAGATGTAATGATTCGTCCAAAGCGATCTACCTTAAAAAGTAGAGCCGAAGTAAACTTAGAAAGAGATTTTAAATTTTTGCACAGTCCGCTAACATGGACAGGAATCCCTATAATGGCAGCAAATATGGATACAGTTGGCACTTTTGAAATGGCTAAAGCCCTATCTAAACACAAGCTATTTACCGCAATTCACAAACATTATTCTATAGCCGATTGGAATGCTTTTTCAGCAAACTTACCTGATGAATTCTCAAATTATATTGCAGTAAGTACTGGTATTAGTAAAGCGGATTCTGAAAAATTAGCAGAAATTTTAAAACATAACACGTTTATAAAGTTTATATGCATAGATGTAGCTAACGGCTACTCTGAACATTTTGCAGATTTTGTAAAACAAACCCGAGAATTATACCCAGAAAAAGTAATAATTGCAGGTAATGTTGTTACCGGAGAAATGGTTGAAGAATTATTACTTTCTGGAGCAGATATTGTTAAAGTAGGCATTGGTCCAGGCTCTGTTTGCACCACCAGAGTTAAAACTGGTGTAGGATATCCACAACTTTCTGCAATTATTGAATGTGCCGACGCTGCTCATGGCTTAGGTGGTCAAATTATAAGCGATGGCGGGTGTACTATCCCTGGTGATATAGCCAAAGCTTTTGGAGCAGGTGCAGATTTTGTTATGCTAGGTGGCATGTTTGCAGGACATGATGAAAGTGGCGGAGAAACTATTGAAAAAAACGGTAAACCCTTTAAAAAGTTTTATGGCATGAGTTCTACAACGGCTATGGAAAAACACGTAGGCGGTGTTGCAGAGTATAGAGCTAGCGAAGGTAAAACTGTTGAAGTACCTTATAGAGGGCAAGTAAACTCTACTTTGCAAGATATTTTGGGCGGACTAAGAAGTACATGTACCTATGTTGGAGCAAAACGATTAAAAGAACTTACAAAACGTACCACATTTATTAGAGTTGCCGAACAAGAGAACCAAGTATACAACTCTTAACTTAAACTTCTCTTTAAGTATTTTTTAGGTGTTTTTTTGTTAATACGTAAAATTATTAAACATAAATTTCAGCATCTTGTAATTTTAAATGTTTAATACTTATTATTTTACAAATATTAATTACATTTAAAAACATCGTTATTAAAATCCTAAAAAAGCAATTGCTACTATTGCTTTTTTAGGTGAATTTATTTTTAAAAAACCTAGCATACTTATGGCGTTAAAAGTTGTGATTTCTCATAAAACAATTTACAAATATGATCGTTCAGTTTCTCTTTCTCCACATATTTTTAGATTAAGACCTGCTCCTCATAGTAGAACTCCTATTGAGGCGTATTCTTTAAAAATAAAACCAGAAAAACATTTTTTAAATTGGCAACAAGACCCTTTTGGAAATTATTTAGCGCGTTTAACATTTCCTGAAAAAACAAAAGAACTTTCTGTAGATGTAGAAATAATAGCAGATTTACAATCTATAAACCCTTTCGATTTTTTTGTTGAAAAGTATGCCGAAGAATACCCGTTTAAGTATTTAGAAACTACAAAAAAAGAACTTTTACCCTATTTAGAAATTACAGATAACGGCCCGTTACTTAAAGAATTTCTAAAAACCATTGATTACACCCCTAGAAAAACCATTTACTTTTTAATTGATATCAATAAAAAGATTTATGAGCATTTAAAATATAATATTAGAATGGATCCTGGTGTACAAACCTGCGAGGAAACACTATCTTTAAAAAAAGGATCTTGTAGAGATTATGCGTGGTTATTTGTACAAACCATGCGCCATTTAGGGTTTGGTGCTCGTTTTGTATCTGGATACATTGTACAATTAAAATCTGATGAAAAATCATTAGACGGACCTTCTGGTCCTGAAGAAGACTTTACAGATTTACATGCTTGGACAGAAGTTTATATTCCCGGAGCTGGTTGGATTGGTTTTGATGCTACTTCTGGGCTTTTAGCCGGAGAAGGTCATATTCCTTTAGCTTGTACACCTTCATTTGAAAGTGCTGCCCCTGTAACAGGTGCCACCGATGTGTGTGAAACCGAATTCTTTTTTGAAAACTCTGTAACACGAATTTTTGAATCGCCAAGAGTTACTAAACCTTATACCGAAGAACAATGGAATGCCATTTACAATTTAGGTTTTAAAGTTGAAGAAGAATTAGAACAAGGTGATGTTAGACTAACCATGGGAGGCGAACCCACATTTGTATCAATTGATGATATGGAATCTCCAGAATGGAATACCGCTGCCGATGGTGAACATAAAAGAGAACTAGCAAAAAATCTATCAACAAGGTTATATGACACTTTTGGTAAAGGAGGCGTTTTACACCAAGCACAAGGTAAGTGGTATCCGGGTGAACCCCTTCCCCGTTGGTCTATTGAAATATGTTGGCGAAAAGATGGTAAAGCTATTTGGAAAAATAAAAATTTGCTATCGCTATTTTCTAACAATCCCAAACTTCCTAAAAACGCCGATAAAAAATTCCTTGAAAAACTAACAAAATATTTAGGGGTAACCGATTGGACAATCATGCCAACCTTTGAAGATAGCTTCTATTTTCTTTGGGAAGAAGGCAAAATACCTCTTGATATAGATCCTACAAAAAAGGATGGAAATTTATTAGTAAAAAATAAATTACAAGAACTTTTAAAAGAAGGAACCACAAAACCCGTTGGATACGTATTGCCACTAAATAACTCACAAAACACATGGTATACAAGTACGTGGGAGTTTAGAAGAAAGCACCTTTTTTTAATTCCGGGCAATTCTCCTGTTGGTCTCAGACTCCCTTTAGAATCTTTAATTCAAAAACCAAAACAAGATGAATTTCCTACTTTTGAACCAGATCAATTTTCAGAACAAAAAGAATTCCCCAATTATTCAGAATTAGTTGCAAAACGCAAGAGAGATTTTAAAACCAAAAGACTTAAGCCAAGTAAATTTAACTACTTTGTTCGCACCGCATTATGTGCCGAAATTAGAGATGAAAAACTACATTTATTTTTACCACCATTAGATGCTGCCGAATACTATTTAGATTTAATTGCTGCCATTGAAGCAACATCACAAGAGCTAAACATTCCTGTTGTTTTAGAAGGATATGATCCGCCTCATGATAACCGTTTAGAGTCTATGAAAATAACTCCAGACCCCGGAGTTATTGAAGTTAACATTCATCCTGCTAAAAACTGGGAGGAACTCACAAACAACACTCTAAAACTTTACGAACAAGCTAAAAAAGCAAGATTAGGCACCGAAAAATTTATGCTAGACGGTAAACATACCGGTACTGGCGGAGGCAATCATGTTACCTTAGGAGGTGTAACTCCTGCCGATAGTCCGTTATTAAGAAAACCTAGTTTATTAAGAAGCTTACTAACTTTTTGGCAACATCACCCCGGATTATCATATCTCTTTTCTGGTGCTTTTATTGGTGCTACAAGTCAAGCACCTAGAGTTGATGAAGCCAGAATGGATAACCTATATGAGTTAGAAATTGCTTTTGAACAAATACCAAAAAATGGAGATGTTCCTTTTTGGCTTACCGATAGGTTATTTCGTCATTTATTAACAGATATAACCGGAAATACTCATAGAGCAGAGTTTTGTATAGATAAACTATATTCACCCGATTCTTCTTCAGGACGACTTGGTATTTTAGAGCTACGTGCTTTTGATATGCCTCCACATGCACAAATGAGTTTAATGCAAAACTTATTGGTAAGAACTCTAGTTGCATGGTTTTGGAAAAAACCTTACGAACACAAACTAGTTAGATGGGGAACAGAACTACATGATAAATTTTTAATAGAACATTTTGTACGCGAAGACATTAAAGACATTGTAGAGCAATTAAATAATGCTGGTTATAACTTTAAAGAAGATTGGTTTAATCCGTTTTTTGAGTTTAGATTCCCCTTACATGGCATGGTTAATATCAATAACATTCATGTAGAATTACGTGCTGGCATAGAGCCTTGGAACGTTTTAGGTGAAGAAGCTACCGGTAGCGGTACAGCCAGATATGTAGATTCTTCGGTTGAGAGAATGCAAGTAAAAGTTTCTAATTTTAATAACGATAGGTACGTACTTACTTGTAATGGCATAAGAGTAGACCTAAAAAGTACAGGAGTAAAAGAAGAATATGTTGCTGGTATTAGATATAAAGCTTGGAATCCGTATTCTGCCTTACATCCTACTATTGGTGTTGACACGCCTTTAGTTTTTGATATTGTTGACCTTTGGAACAAACGCTCTATTGGTGGTTGCACTTATTTTGTATCACATATTGGAGGG
The DNA here is from genome assembly GCF_001971785.1 of Seonamhaeicola sp. S2-3. NCBI lineage: Bacteria > Pseudomonadati > Bacteroidota > Flavobacteriia > Flavobacteriales > Flavobacteriaceae > Seonamhaeicola > Seonamhaeicola sp. S2-3. The sequence continues at coordinate 3,623,803 of NZ_CP019389.1, forward strand.
CGCTCATATGAAGCTGCACCTATTAACAGCTTGGAAGCAGAATCTAGAAGAATAAATCGTTTCTGGGAGTTTGGGCATTCTCAAGGTCACATAGAAAACATATCTCAAGGTTTTGAACCTTCTTATAGAAAAGTTGAAGTTCAAGAAAAAAAGAAAAAATTTAAGTATAAAGAACTTCCTATTAACATAGATTTTCCAAATACCTTAGATTTGCGAAAAAAATAACATTGTATGCCCTTTAGTTCTAATACATTATTTCAAAATTATTTTTCTGACTTTAAGAATTATGATGAAGTATTAAAATCTAACATGACTATAAACCCCAATTGGGAAAAACTACTCAATAACCTAACACAATTTGGCAATGATAATTTAACAGCTAAACAAGCGGAGATTGATTGGTTAATGGATGAAAATGGCGTTACCTATAACGTTTATAATGATCCCAAAGGGATGAACCGCTCATGGAACTTAAACATCGTTCCGTTTTTAATACACCAAAAAGAATGGCAAGATATTGAAAAAGGCATCATTCAAAGAGCCGAATTACTAAACTTAGTTTTAAAAGATATTTATGGTAAGCGAGAGCTCATTAAAAATGGTATTGTACCACAAGAAGTTATTTTTGCTCATCGTGGTTTTTTAAGGCAATGTGATCAAATTCAGTATAAAACAGCTAAAAATTTACTAATACATTCGGCAGATTTGGCTCGAGGACCAGATGGACGTATGTGGGTGGTAAATGACAGAACACAAGCCCCTTCTGGTATGGGATACGCCTTAGAAAATAGGTTTTCTTTAAGTAGAACCATGCCTAACATTTTTCAAGGGATTAACGTGAAAGATCCTTCTAACTTCTTCTTTCATTTTAATAAAATGCTTATTGAATCGGCGCCTCAAAATAAAGACAACCCTAATATTGTTGTGCTTACACCAGGACCGCTTAACGAAACCTATTTTGAGCACGCCTATATGACCTCTTTTTTAGGCTATCCGCTAGTTACTGGTAACGATTTAGTTGTTAGAAATGGTAAACTCTGGATGAAAACCTTAAAAGAACTTAAGCAGGTTGATGTGGTTTTAAGACGTGTAGACGACGTGTTTATGGATCCGCTTGAACTACGCGAAGATTCCTATTTAGGAGTAGCTGGTTTGTTAGACGTTATTAGAGAACAACGTGTTACTATTATAAACCCTATTGGTAGCGGTATTTTAGAAAATTCTGGTTTAATACCATTTATGAATGCTATTTGTAATTACTTTTTTAATGAAGATTTAATTTTACCACAAATAGCCTCTTGGTGGTGTGGACAAGAAAAAGAATGCCATTATGTACTAGATCATTTAAAAGATTTAGTTGTTAAACGTATTGACAGATCTAACCGAGAAAGTATATTTTTCTGTGAGTTTTTAGACAGTAATGAGTTAAAAACTTTAAGAGATGAAATTCTACTAACTCCATACCAATTTGTGGCACAAGAAAAAATTTCGTTTTCTACCGCACCAGATTTTGTAAACGGTAATTTAGAACCAAGGAAAGTAGTATGCAGAACATTTTCTATAGCAACTAAAGATAGTTATACTGCAATGCCTGGTGGTTTGGTAAGAGTTGCTCCAGAACGAGAAAACTTATTTGTATCAAACCAAAGAGGTGGTGTAAGTAAAGATTTTTGGATTGTTACTGATGAGCTGCAACCTAATATTCAAAAATACTCATGGAACAATACCTGTAAAATTTCCATATCTCATATAAATGATTTGCCCAGTAATATGGCAGAAAACCTTTATTGGTCTGGTAGATATTTAAGCAGATCTTTAAGTACCGCTAGGTATTTACGTATGGTTCTTAATAAAATGAATAGTGAACAGTATCATAATAGAAAAACCGATTCTGAGAGTCTGGTATTTTTATTTAAATCTGTTACAACCATTACCTCTACTTTTCCTGGTTTTGTTGGAAAAGGTTCTGAAGAGATACTAAAAAATCCCTTAAAAGAAATTATTTCATTAATAACAGATGAAACTCGTTTAGGAAGTTTTGCGCAAACCATGTTTAGTTTCAATAATTCTTATTACACTTTAAGAAGCTTATGGTCTAGAGATATGTGGCGTGTTTTTGATAGTATAAAAAAATTATGGGATAAGTTTAAAGAAAATAGCGATTACTCAATTCCAGAATTAGTTAAATTTTTAGACCGAATTGTTACACGTTTAATAGCTTTTATGGGACTAATTGAAGAAAGTATTTTAGTTAATCAAGGACTTCTTTTATACTTTATTGGCTTACAAGCAGAACAAGCTATGATGAATGTTGCTAAAAGTAGAGCACTTCTTGTTTTTAATTTTGATGAAGCTAGACAATATGAAATTTTAGAATCTTTTCTTCTAAGTAATGAAAGTTTAAATATTTACAGATACAGCTATCGTTCTCATTTAAGTTTAGAAAATGTGTTAAACTTACTTTTATTAGATAAAGAGTACGCTAAGTCTTTAACCTATCAAATTAATCGTATTAAAAAAGATATTGATAGATTACCATTGCCCAAAAACACCGAAGGCATATCTAAATGCCAACAAAAAATTGCAAAAGCCAGTTTATTAATTAAAAATTTAAACACAGATATGCTTTTACAATTAGATGAACATGAAGCCATAAGACAGAATCTAGACCATGTTTTAAGAGATTTAGGCAATTTACTTCATGAGGCATCTATAGAATTATCAGATATGTATTTTAACCATTCTTATCAACAAAAGCAATTGGTAAATCAAAATTTTCCACTTTCATAAATGAAATACAAAGTATCACACACCACTAGTTATAAATACGAAGTAGGCGTAACTTTTTGTCATAACATAGCCACTATAAAACCAAAAACTATGCTTGGGCAAACTGTATTAGATTATAACTTAGATATTACTCCTACCCCAACTGAAATCTCTGAAAAGTTAGATTTTTTTGGGAACACCGTAACTAGGTTTTCAATTCAAAAGCATCATTCTGTTTTAAAAGTAACAGCCAATAGCATTATTGAAAAAGACAGTAGTTTACAACCAAATATTTATAATTCTCCTGAAGGACAAAACATAACTCTACAAGAAGCTTTATTGGCTTTAAAAAATATTAATTCTGAGCTATTAAACATACGCCAGTTTATATTAGAATCTATTTTAGTAGCAGGAATAACACCAGAAATTAAAGCCTATGCCGAAGTGTCTTTTAAACCAAAACGCTCTGTATTTGAAGCAGCGCATGAGTTAATGCAACGTATCTATACAGATTTTGAGTTTAATACCAAAGTAACCAATGTAGCTACCCCTATTAAAGAAGTTTTTGAAAAGAAAAAAGGTGTTTGTCAAGACTTTGCTCAAATAGCTATTGCCTGTGTGCGTTCTGTTGGCTTACCCGCAAGATATGTAAGCGGGTATATAGAAACATTACCTCCACCAGGAAAGGAAAAACTAGTAGGAACTGATGCTTCACATGCTTGGTTTTCAGTATACATTCCTGAGTTTGGTTGGGTAGATTTTGACCCTACAAACAATCAAATTCCTAAAAACCAGCATATTGTTATTGCTTATGGAAGAGATTACTATGATGTTCCACCTCTTAAAGGTGTTATTTATAGCACTGGTATGAACAAAATGAATGTAGCTGTTGACATAAGACCCGCTGATGAATAAACAGCTTCATATTTTAGGCTATATTTTTTTACCAATAGAACCTTTTTTATTTGGAATAAGTTCATAAACAAAATCTGGTTTTAGTCCTATTTCTTTACTATGCGATACGTATAAAACTGCTGTTTCACTCTCTTTAGCAATTTTATTTATTAACTCTGTAAAAATACCAATATCGTCATCATCAAGTCCGTTTGTAGGCTCATCTAAAATAAGTAATGGCGGATGTTTCACCATGGCTCTGGCAATTAAAACCAAACGCTTATGTCCGCTTGATAAAGTTTGAAAATTTCTATCTTTAACATCAAGCATATTCAATAAGTTTAACCATTGATGCGCAATTAATATTTGATTTTCATTAGGGTATTTATATAACCCTACCGAGTCATAAAACCCAGAAAGGATCATCCTTTCAATAGTATCAGAACGCCTAAAGCCCTGAAGCATCTCTGATGTAAAATAGCCAATTTTCATTTTTATATCCCAAACACTTTCACCACTACCCTTTTTTACACCAAAAAGGTGAATATCTTGATTAAATGCCTTAGGGTTATCGCCAGAAATTAGTGATAATATGGTACTTTTACCAGAACCGTTTGGTCCTTTTAAATGCCAAAATTCGCCTTGTTTAATTTCCCAACAAATGTCTTTTATTACCGTTTTATCTAAATAAGAAACTGTAACCTTATTAAACTTAACTAAAGATTTACTTGTTACTGCTACCTTTTCAATGGGTTTTGGTAAGTCTTTTATAAAATGTTTCGTTGTTTTAGGAGTTAAACTATTAAAATCTTTTATTAATTCTATGCTTTTACCTACAGGTTTGTAAACAGATTTTATAAAAGGAAGAATATCTCTTTTTCTGTTTGTTATTTGAATTATCCAGATGGTTTTACTTAAATCTTCTAAAGTTTCTGCAATGTTTTTTTGGGCTTCAACATCTAAATTTCCAAATACATTATCGGCTACAATATATTCTGGTTTATTAGCAATAATATAATTTATTAAAGCCTTTTTTCTTTCTCCTTCAGATGATTTTGTTAGTCCTTTCTTATTGGCAGTAGCAATATCTATATGTCCGTGGCGCCTTTCTTCTTCAATAAATTTGTTTATAGTTATTTCTGAAAACAAGGCGCCTTTTAAATTTTGTAATTCGTTAATAATGCTACCTGCTAAAATGTTCTTTATTAGCGTTCTTTTATCGTCTTTATTAGATATGTATATGGCTAAATGTTTCTTCAAAACTTTAATTGAATTTTAAAAAGGGCTCTAAGCTATTCAAAATATGTAAAACAAAAAAGAGGGATTACCCCTCTTTTTAAAAATATGTAATTTTCTTATTACTATAAGTTTTTAATGTGGAATGGTACTAAACCATCTATAGGTCTGCGTTCAAAATTACCAACTTTAAAGCCCATTTCTTCGGCTACTTCTTTTATTTCATTTTGAGAGAAATACGCTATAGAACCAGCAAAATGTACTGGTACAGTTTTAAGCTCTTCTTTATATTGCATAATCATATTTTTAGCAAATAAACGTATACCGTCTTTAATTAGATTAATGGTATATTCTGAATCTTTATGTAAAAACATAAATTCTGCAAAGCTTGCTAAATATGCATTAGGATTAGGTTGTTTATACAAGTTATACTTTATAAAATCTGAATCCATATTATATTTTGAACCAAAAGCTACCTTTACATTTTCTGGCATATGGTTAAAATAGTAGTCTCTAATTAATTGTTTACCATAATAGTTTCCAGAAGCATCATCCATTAAAGTATAACCTAAAGATGCTACACGCTGATGTATATTTTTACCATCATAATAACTACAGTTAGAGCCTGTACCCATAATACAAACAACAGCAGCTTCATTTGGTTGATTAATTGTTGAATAAACCGCTGCTAAAGTATCTTCGTTAACCTCAACATGGGCATTTGGAAAAAAATCTTCTAAAACACCTTTTAAAAGTTCTCTAGGTTTTTCTGTACCACAGCCTGCCCCATAAAAAAATACGTGAGTTACTTTGTCGCTATTACTTTTTAACTCTTTGCTTTTTTTTATGATTTTTTGAAGTTTTTTTTCGCTCAAAATGGCAGGATTAAGCCCTTTTGTACGAATTTTTTCCGTTAATTTATTACCTTCTTTGTCTACCGCTAACCAATCTGATTTGGTAGAACCACTATCAACAATTAAAATCATAAAACCAAAAATAAAAAACTCCACAGTAATCAAATGTAAAAACACTTAATACACTGTGGAGTGATATAATTACAAACTAAATTATTTAACCGATGCAATATATTGAGCTAAATCAACCAATTTTGTTGAGTAACCAAATTCATTGTCATACCATGATACTAACTTAAAGAAGTTATCATTTAAAGCAATACTTGCTCCTGCATCAAAAACACTAGTTAATGATTCTGAAACAAAGTCTTGAGAAACAACAGCTTCTTCTGTGTAACCAAATACACCAGCTAATTCATTTTCTGAAGCAGCTTTTAAAGCAGCTTTAACTTCATCCCAAGTAGCTGATTTTTCAGTTCTAACAGTTAAATCTACAACAGAAACATCTGGAGTTGGTACTCTAAATGCCATACCTGTAAGTTTTCCGTTTAATTCAGGAATTACTTTACCTACTGCTTTAGCAGCACCTGTAGAAGAAGGAATGATATTGGCAATAGCACTTCTACCACCTCTCCAATCTTTTTTAGATGGACCGTCTACAGTCATTTGTGTTGCTGTAGTTGCGTGTACTGTTGTCATTAAACCTTCAACAATTCCGAAATTGTCATTAATTACTTTAGCTAAAGGTGCTAAACAGTTTGTTGTACAAGATGCGTTTGACACAATAGTATCTTCTGCAGTAATTTTGTCATTGTTAACACCCATTACAAACATTGGTGCATCTTTTGAAGGCGCTGAAATAGCTACTTTTTTAGCTCCAGCAGTTATGTGTTTTTGAGCACCTTCTAATGTAGTAAAGATACCTGTACAATCTAAAACAACTTCTGCACCAATAGCATCCCATTTTAAATCTTCTGGGTTACGTTCTGCAGTAATTCTTATTTCGTTACCGTTTACTACTAAGTTTCCGTCTTTAATATCTACTGTTCCGTCAAATCTGCCGTGAACAGAATCATATTTTAATAAGTATGCTAAATGTTCTACATCTAACAAATCATTAATTCCTACTACTTCAATATCATTAGATCTAGAAGCTGCAACTCTAAAGGCAATTCTACCTATTCTACCGAAACCGTTAATTCCAATTTTTAATTTTGACATATCTAAGTTAATTAGTGTGTTATGTGCTCATAATATCTGAGACACGTAATAATTCTAAATTTATTTTTGTTTTACCTTTAATAGCATTCTCTAAAGGTGTTAATTCCATTTTATTGTCTAGTAAACCAACCATGTAATTAGTTTCTCCGTCTAGCAATGACTCTACAGCTTTAACTCCCATTCTACTTGCTAACACTCTATCAAAACAAGAAGGAGCTCCACCACGTTGCATGTGCCCTAGTACAGATACACGTACGTCATAACCTTCCATATTTTCATCAACATATTCTTTTAATTCGAAAATGTTTTTTCCAATTTTATCACCTTCGGCAACCACCACAATACTTGAAGTTTTACCAGATGTTCTACTTTTGTTTAGAGACTCTTTTAATCTTTCTAAACCTAAATCTTCTTCTGGTATTAAAATTTCTTCTGCTCCACCTGCAATTCCTGTGTTTAGTGCTATATGACCAACATCGCGCCCCATAACTTCTATAAAGAACAATCTGTTATGTGAGCTTGCTGTATCTCTAATTTTATCAATAGCATCTACCACGGTGTTAAGTGCTGTATCAAAACCTAAGGTATGTGTAGTTCCAAAGATATCATTATCAATAGTACCAGGAATTCCCATTACAGGGAAATCATATTCTTTATTGAAAACTAAAGCTCCGGTAAATGACCCATCACCACCAATAACTACTAGTCCGTCAATACCTTCTTTTACAATATTTTTAAACGCTTTTTCGCGTCCTTCTTTGGTTCTAAATTCTTTTGAACGAGCAGATTTTAAAATGGTACCACCCTTGTTAATAATACCTCTTACACTACGTGCATCCATAGGTTTAAAATCGCCCTCAATCATACCTTGGTAACCACGGTACACTCCTACACATTCTACACCATGATACGCACAGGTTCTTACTACAGAACGAACAGCAGCATTCATTCCTGGGGCATCACCTCCAGATGTTAAAACTCCTATTTTTTTAATTCTATTTGGCATATCTTTAATTTGCTTGTAAAATTACTAAACAAAAACTATATAATCATAGTATTTACCCTATTTTAATGCTTACTTAACACTATAACGTTTTAGTAAATAACATTTTATAACAGGCGAGAAAATGATGTGCAAAATAAGTATAAAAAGTGGTAATTTTACTTTTTTGAAGTTGTTTTGTGAGTTATAAAATCTGGTAAAGAATTGTTGTTATTTTCTTCTAATACTTCTTTTTCTCGAGCTTCTTCTGTTTGCTTCTTTTTAAATAGGTTTTGAATGAGTTCTTTAAAGGTATCAAAATCTACATTATATGAAAGTCCAACCCCTTGCGTATATCCAATATCTTCACCAAAATTTTGAATACTGTTTTCTCTATTAAAAACTTTAGCTACTAAAGTTCCTTCATCGTTTAACAAAAAATCTATTTGAACATCGCCTGCTACAACTGTGTTTGTGGCATCTGCTCCTCCAATGGGCACTCCTACTTTACCATTTATAAGTACTCTGTCGCTAATTTGAGTTTGTAATGTAACCCCAACTCTATCATCGGTTTGGTAATCTGGACTGTTTTGTCCTGCTTCATAATTAACTCCTAAATTAAACTTACCGTTTCCGTTAGAAAAAATACCATTAATTATACCATTGAGCCTTTCTGCTATGGTTCCTGAGAAATTAAGTTCATTTAGACCACGAGAAAAAGACCCTGTTGATATTAAATATAATGCTTGGTTTTGTTTATCATCTGGGGCTTCTAAACGGTACTGTAACTCTGATTTTACAGATGAATTCACATTAGGAAACTCAAAACTAAACTCTGGTGTGGGCTGTTCTAAATCGCCTGTTAAAGCAATGTTTAATTCAACTGGAATACTTCTATTTATAGGATTATCTAGCAATGGCGATGGGTTTGCTTGTGTTTTATAAATGGCCAACATATCTATAGTAGTATTTCTTAAAGGGTCTCCATTCCACGCTATTGTTCCACCAGGTTGCACTATAAATTGTTTTTGCACTAAACCACCGTAAGCAAAATTGTAAATCCCTTCAAATACCGCAAAATCTCCCCACATATTAAATTTTCCGTTGGTATTAATTTCTACTAAAATACCTCCTCTACCTTTTCCTTTTAGTGAATGGCCCGTATCTTTATCTATAATTATTTCTAAATCGGCATCTTCAGTTACATCTACATCAAAATCTAATTCTAAACCTTGAATTTCTTCAAAGGTTACTTCTTCGCCTTTATTTTTTGCTTCTTTTTCCTTTTTGGTAACAAAATGAATGAAAGAATTATCTCCAAAAGATTCTGTGTCATTTAAAGGAATTTTAAAGACTGTACCTGCTTTGGTTTCGGCAATTACATTAATATTTAATTGTTCTGTAGGCCCTTTTATTTGTGCAACACCTCCCATAAAACCACGCCCATAATACAAAGATTCTTCAGTTTCTTCTGTATCTAAAACTAATAATCGTTTCGTTTTTATGTTTAAATCTAAACTCCATTTAGATAGGTTTACGTGACTTAGTGACCCGTCTAGAATACCTCTTGAGTTAAATTTTGTATCTGTTAGCTGAATATTATTAAAAATAAAACTTTGATCTTTTAAAGTTACCGAAGCATTATTATTAAAAGCATAATCTACATTTAAATAGGGTATGCCTAAACCAGCATCTTCTAATTTAAGGTTGCCCTCTATATTTGGTTTTTTAAGATCTCCAACTATATTTACCTCTCCAGTTATAAAGCCTCTAATATTAGACAGTACACCATCTAACAACGGATTGAGTGGTGATAGAACGAAATGATCAAAATTAACACCTACATCTATTGTAGATTGTTTTCCTACTACATTAATATTTCCTTGAGCTATTAACGATTTAGAGATGTCATTTTTAATATTGGCATTTACCACATAGTTTGTTAGGTCTTCATTACCTTTAATTTCTGCATCAAAATCTCCCAACGGGAAATTATTGATTTTAAAATCATTTATAACAATGGTTGAGTTTGGTAAATAACTACCATTTTGTTGCAGTATATCTAGCTTACCATTTACTTTTCCTGCAAGCGACAAGCTATCAATATCTGGGGTTATTTTTGCAAGATTTACATTTTTAAAATTTAGCTTAATATCTTTTTGTGTAGAATCTTTTAAAAAGCCAGATAGTTTTATTTCTTCATCTTTATGGTTTATTTTTAAGTTATTGAAATTAAACTTAGTTAAAGCCTTATTAAAAGACAATTTATTTAAAGTATCTGATTTTTCATTAATATACCATTTCCTGTCTTTTATGGTGAAATCTGATTTTTTAAAGCCTATAACAGATTCCATTTCTTCATTAATAGTATGATAAAAACTTAGATTATAAGTATCTTTATTTTGTTTACCGCCTTTAAACTCTGAACGCATAAACAAGGTATCATTTACCGTAACGTTAATTAAATTGAATTTAGAAACGTTGTAAAATTTGGTGTTCAAACTATCTACTTCTACATAAGTATTAAAAAGCGGATTACTATTATCTACCTGTAGTTCTATATTATTTGCAAAGTAATCATAAACCTTTATTTGTGGCGATTTAAAGGTGAGTTTAAAATTGGTTTCATCGCTTTCTACTCTACCACGAATAAAGGTGTTTTTACCCAATTCAATTTCGGGAAAAATAACCTCTGCTATTTTATTGTATATTTTAAAATTGAAATCTATACTCTGATTAGTTTTTACTTTATGTGGAATATAATTGGTATATATGTGCCCTAAAGAATTTTCAAAAAGTTTTTTTAAATCGTTGAAAACAAAGCGTCCTTTTAAATCGCCTTCAATAATATCTGGCGATTTAAATTCTATATACCTAATGCTGTTATCAAATCTTGAAGATATATTGAATGTTTTAAAATAATAGGTATCATGCTCATTAGTATAGGTAGTATTGCTAAATGAAATTCTTCCGTAGGCATCATCTAGATTGCTAGCATTCATGTTCATATTAAGCCTACTTTTAAAAATAGAAATACTATCTTTTTTTATAAAGTTAAGGGTGTTTAGATTGGCATAATCTACATCGGCTTCAAAATCGTATTTTTTTATTTCTTCAGAAAAATCTACTAATCCGCTAAATTGCATTTGAAGATTTTTATCGTTTACAATTAAGTTCCCATCAAAAATTTTGTTTCTAACATTACCCGCAACTTTTATACGGCTATAATTATAATTGTTGTAAACTATATTGTAAATATCTCCTTTTACTTTAGTATCAATAGTTTCTGTAATAAAGCCATTACCTTCAACATCAAAATCTAAAGATCCTATTCCTATTTTGGGGTCATCTAAAAAAACACCAAAATCAAACTCCTTAAATTCAACTTTACCATGATAAACGGCATTATCAATGTCATTTACTTTGGTCATTTTTAAATCATTATAAACAACACCTATCTCTGTATCAATCTCAATATCTGCATTTACAGTTGTAGATGTTATTTGTGTGTTTCCGGTAATTGTAAACCTACCTAATCTTTCAAAAGTAGAAGGTATAGCTTCTCCTATAACATTGGGCAAAAGAGCTTTTAAGTCTGTATAAGTTGATGTTAAATTAGAAAATCTGCCATCCATAAAGAAATTATTTTCTTCTTTGCTAAACAGATTTTTAAAGTCTATATCACCAAGTACTTTAGTATTTCTATTAGTTTTAAGGTTTAAGTTTGTTGCCCTTAAATTGTTTAAAGTGCCGGTTAAATTAACATCAAAAATAGCTCTTTGATTGTATCCAAACTCATCATAAATTAAATTAAGTTCATCTAACAAGATATCAGATTCTTTAAAGTTAGCTTCAACTAAAACCTTATCGGTAAAATACTGTAAATCTTCGCGCTTATATAAAAACTTAAGATCTCCTTTTAATGTAGACTCTGCAGTTTTAATATTTAAATTATCAAAGGTCATTCCGGTAAGTGTATACTTAAAATTGGTCATCATATTTTTAATACTCAAACCTCTGCTATCTGTAAATGACAGCTTATTAATTCTGGTGCTTACATCACTCCCTTTAATTAAAAAATTGGTAGCATTAATATTTAAATCTTTAAAATCTAAACGTTTAGAAACCTCTCTATTTTCATCTGTTAACTTAAAAATACCGTTGTAGACTGATACATCACTAGACGATAACAAAAAGGTACCATCTCCTTTTTTGGGGTTATCACCTTCAATTTTTTTAACAAAAATGTCAAGGTTAGTGTCGGTTGTATCTTTGTAAGTTTTAATATTTAAATACAAATCAATAATGTCAACATCACCAAAGGTCATCTTGTTATTATATAGATTATGAAAGTTTAAAATAGAGGTATTTAGTTCTGCAATATTTATTAATGTGTCTTTTTTATAATCTTCAATAAAAATATTTTTAAACTCTACATCGCCATTTAACTGTAACCCTACTCTTTTAATACTAATATTAGTACCAAATTCTTCATTAAGCCTTTTTGTGGCATAATTACCTAAACTTGTTTGTACAGCAGGAATAGAAAGCACTAACACCAAAATGATGAAGATAAGCAGGAAAATACCCGCTATTTTTGACGCTATTTTTAATACTTTTTTGATACCTGTTAAAGTTATGATATTATTAAGAATAAACTACATTTGTACTTACGAATGTTAAAGTACCTTTAGACGTCTATTCGTTGCCAAAATTAACAATTATTGTGCCTAAAATTTATTAATGGATTCACAAAATATTTTCATTCTAGGAATTGAGTCGTCTTGCGATGATACAGCAGCTTCTGTAATACACAACGGAAAAATTTTAAGTAATGTAATTGCTAGTCAAAAAATACATGAAGAATACGGTGGTGTTGTACCAGAATTAGCCTCTAGAGCACACCAACAAAATATAGTACCTGTAGTACATCAAGCTCTAAAAAAAGCAGGTGTTACCAAAGAAGAATTAAGTGCTGTTGCCTTTACTCGTGGTCCAGGACTTATGGGGAGTTTGCTAGTTGGCACCTCATTTGCAAAATCTTTGGCTTATGGTTTAAACATACCATTAATAGATGTTAACCATATGCAGGGGCATATTTTAGCCCATTTTATTGAAGAGGAAGATTTTAAAAAACCACCCTTTCCGTTTTTAGCTATGACCATTTCTGGTGGGCACACCCAAATTGTTAAAGTGAACCATTATTTTGATATGGAAGTTATAGGAGAAACTATTGATGATGCTGTTGGTGAAGCCTTTGATAAAAGCGGAAAAATACTAGGTCTTGGTTATCCTGCAGGACCAGAAATTGATAAACGCGCTAAATTAGGAAACCCAAAAGCCTTTAAGTTCACAAAACCAAAAGTAGATGGATTGAATTTTAGCTTCTCTGGATTAAAAACAGGTATCCTCTATTTTGTACAACGCGAAACCAAAGCAAATCCTAATTTTATTAAAGAAAACTTAAATGATATTTGTGCCTCTATTCAATATACCATTATTGGAATTTTGGTTGATAAACTAAAAAAAGCCTCAAAAGAAACTGGTATTAAACACATTGCTATTGGTGGCGGAGTATCTGCTAACTCTGGAATTAGACAAGCTTTAAAAGATGGCGAGCAAAAATTTGGGTGGACTACCTACGTACCTAAATTTGAATATACCACCGATAATGCTGCTATGATTGCCATTGTTGGCTATTTAAAATATTTAGAAGGCCATTTTACCAAACAAGATATAATGGCTTCGGCTAGGTTAAAAATTTAAATAAGTTGTAAACAACCTATTCTTAAAAACTTCTCTGAGTTTTAAAATAACCGTATGGTTTTAAATTTAATTTTGAAAAAATTTCAATTAATTTATATACTATGAAAAAACACCTACTTATTTACAGTTTTATTTTTTTATCATCTATTTTAACTGCCCAAACTAATGCAGAACAAGAACTAGCCAATATAGAAACCCATAAACAAGCTGAGAAATTTATTAAGGATAAGTATAATTTTAATAGTAAAATAATTGTCTTTAATGAAGAAAAACACAAAACAATATTGGCAAAATCTCTGTTTAAATTAAACAAAGGCCAAGTAAAACAAGAAGAAAAAGAATTTGAAAAAATACTATATAAAATACTAGATAGAAACACCAAATCATATTACCGAGTGTCTTATATTTTCTTAGACGGCAACAAATATTCATTAGAAAGTATTGAAGAACTTAGAAAAACATTGATTAAAAAATACAACAATGGCACACCTTTTTATCAGTTAGCTAATCAATATTCTATGGATAACAATGCTCAAAAAGGTGGTGATACAGGATGGTTTACAACAGGTGAAATGCATCCAGATTTTGAGAACGCTTTAATTAACAATGAGCATGCTTTAAATGATATTTATACTATTAATATTCCTTCAAAAAACTGGTATTATCTTGTACTTCAAACCTACAAACCTAAAGATATAACAGAAATTGAAGTCCTTAAAATTGTTGAACCTAAAAACTAATGCAACTCTTTTACAATCCAAATATCACAGAAAACACCAAACAATTCACCTTTCCTAAAGATGAAAGCAAACATATTGTAAAAGTTTTACGCAAAAACACGGGCGATACTTTACATATTACAAATGGCAACGGTTGGTTGTTTAAAGCAGAATTAACAATACCCAACATTAATAAATGTCTGGTTACTATCACATCAAAAGCAAAACAACCAACCCGTGATTACAAATTACATTTGGCAGTAGCACCTACAAAAATGAACGATAGGTATGAATGGTTTTTAGAAAAAGCTACTGAAATTGGTATTGATACCATTACGCCTATTATTTGTGACCATAGTGAACGTAAAGTTATTAAACCTGCACGTTTTGAACGCATTTTGCAATCGGCCATGAAACAGTCTTTAAATTGTTATTTACCCAAACTAAATGAAGCTATTTCATTTAAAGATTTTATAAAACAAGACTTTAATGGCAATTTATTTATTGCACATTGCGAAGAAACCAATAGAAAATCTTTAAAAAGCCAATTAAAACCAAAAACAGAAATCACCATTTTAATTGGTCCAGAAGGCGATTTTAGTACTAAAGAAATTGAAATGGCATTGGCTAATAAATTTATTCCTGTAACTTTGGGTGATACCAGATTAAGAACAGAAACCGCTGCTATTGTAGCGTGTCATTCTGTAGCTTTTATAAACCAGTAATATGCAAAAAGTAATTTTACTTTTAATTTTTCACTTTTCACTACTCACTATTAATTCGCAAGAATTAGCTGTATTAAAATACAAAGGTGGTGGCGATTGGTATAGCAACCCTACCTCTTTACCTAATTTAATAGCGTTTTGTAATGAGAACATTAACACAAAAATAGAAGCGAAACCTCAAAATGTAGAAGTTGGAAGTCCAGATATTTTTCAATATCCATTATTACACATGACCGGACATGGCAATGTATTTTTTAGTGACGATGATGCCGAAAACTTGCGTAATTACCTAATATCTGGAGGCTTTTTGCATATAGATGATAATTACGGTATGCAACCATATATAACAGAACAATTAAAAAAAGTATTCCCAGATAAAGAATTAGTAGAACTTCCTGCTAATCACCAAATTTTTAACACCGCTTTTAGTTTTCCTAACGGACTACCAAAAATACATGAACATGATGGTAAGCGCCCACAGGCTTTTGGTATTTTTTATGAAGACAGATTAGTACTTTTATTTACTTATGAAAGTGATTTAGGTGATGGTTGGGAAGATGAATCGGTTCATAACGACCCACCCGAAGTACGCGAAAAAGCTCTTAAAATGGGGGCTAATATTGTTAAATATGCTTTTGAAAATTAAACCTGTACCAATTCAACATTACAATTGCAACTAACTCATTATAATACACAATTTACAAAACGTACATTTCCAATAACGTTAATAAGCGATAACGTAACCAATGCCCCCAATATTGGTAGCTTATTTAGAATAAGTGATGCTTTTGGAGTTGAAAAACTAATACTTTGTGGTAACCATATTCCTTTTGGTAGAAAAATGACTAAAACATCAAGAGCTACAGAGAAATCGGTAAATTTTGAAATACATGAGTCTGCTTTAAAAGTTATTCAAGATTTAAAATCTAAAAATTATCAAATTATTGCTTTAGAAATTACAGAAACAAGCACACCTATTCATACCTTTAAATTTTCGAAAGAAAACCCCATAGTTGTTGTAATTGGTGATGAAAATTTTGGAGTTTCAGAAGCTATTTTAAAACTTTCTGATACTACTATTCATATTGATATGTACGGAAAAAACAGTAGTATGAATGTGGTACAAGCCACTAATATTGCGCTGTATGAAATAACTAAACAAATGTTGTAACATTTCAAAACATGTACTAACAAATAGTTATTATATTTACTAAATGAATTCTAAAATAATTTCAAACGGTATTTTAAGAGCTATTGCCATAATTTGTGGTGTTGTTTTAGTACTTTACCTATTATATAAAATTCAATCGGTAATTGGCTATATTGCTATTGCTGCTGTTATTTCATTAATAGGAAGGCCTGTTGTACTTCTTTTAAGAGAAAAACTTAAATTTAAAAACACCTTTGCGGTTGTTACAACCATGGTTTTACTACTTGCTGTTTTTGGCGGATTAGTTAGTTTATTTATTCCTTTAATTATTAAACAAGGGCAAAATTTATCACTATTAAATATTGATGAATTACAAGGTAATATTGAAAATCTTTATATTGAAATTGTTACTTATTTTGATTTACACCAAATTGATGTAGAACAATCTTTAAAAGATTCTAACTTGTTTTCTAAGTTAGATTTTTCGGTAATTCCAGACTTTCTAAACACTATTATTAGTGGTTTAGGCAGTTTTAGCATTGGTCTGTTTTCGGTATTATTTATTTCTTTTTTCTTTTTAAAAGACAGCAAATTATTTGAAAACAGCATTCTTACGTTAATTCCAGATAATAAAGAAACACGTTGGAAAACTTCATCAGAAAAAATTAAAGATTTACTATCGCGTTACTTTGTAGGGTTAATTTTTCAAATACTCATTCTATTCATTATTTACATGATTGGGCTATTAATTATTGGTGTAGAAAATGCTGTTGTTATTGCTTTTTTATGTGCGCTATTAAATCTAATTCCCTACGTTGGCCCATTAATTGGGGGCGCTTTAATGATTACACTAACAATGACAAGCTCACTGGGGCAAAGTTTTAGCGATGTTATTTTACCAAAAACACTTTGGGTTTTACTTGTTATAGCCATTGGACAATTGGTTGATAATTTTGGAAGTCAGCCCATTATTTTTTCAAAAAGTGTAAAATCACATCCATTAGAAATCTTTTTAGTAATTCTTATTGCTGGTATTTTATTTGGAGTTTTAGGACTTATTATTGCCATACCTGCTTATACCGCTATTAAGGTTGTATTAAAAGAATTTCTTTCTGAAAACAAAATAGTTAAAAAGCTTACCAAAGACCTATAATTTCTTTTGAATTTAGCCATTTTAAATACTGATGTTCAGAGTTTTATTTCTGAAAACTTAAACGCTAACCTCACCAAACTTCTTTTAAAAGGTACTGCTTTTAAAAATGTTGAAACCAAAGACATTATAGAGCAAATTGAAGCTAAAAATCGCTGTAAATTAAAACTTCCCACTTGGTTTAATACTAATAATATTTACTACCCCAATAAATTAAATATTGAACAAACTTCATCTGAAATCACTGCCAATTATAAAAGTAAATTGATTTCTGGTGAAACAATTATTGATGTAACAGGCGGATTTGGGATAGATTGTTTTTATTTTTCAAAACAATTTAATAATGTTACGCATTGTGAAGTAAATGAAAACCTATCTAACATAGTAAAACATAATTTTAAGCAACTAAAAGCCATAAATATTGAAACGCTACATACAGATGGTGTGGCGTATTTAAAATTGCATTCAAAACCCTTTGATTGGATTTATATAGACCCGTCTAGAAGACATGATAACAAAGGCAAAGTCTTCTTTATAAAAGATTGTTTACCTAATGTACCAGAGCACTTAGAATCCTTATTTACTTCTTCAAAAAACATTTTAATAAAAACATCTCCTTTACTCGATATTTCGGTTGGTTTATCTGAATTAAAACACGTTAAAACCATACATATTGTAGCTGTAAATAATGAAGTAAAAGAATTACTTTGGATTTTAGAAAACAACTTTGAAGGTTCTGTAAATATTGAAACCATCAACATAAAAAAAGAACAAAACGAAACTTTTAGCTTCAATTTTAACAACACCCAAAAAGCCTCTAATTTCAACAAACCACTCACCTATTTATACGAACCAAATGCAGCCATTTTAAAATCTGGAGGTTTTAATGAAGTATCCCACCAATTAAACGTTTATAAACTCCATCAACATTCGCATTTATATACTAGTAATACGTTAATTAAATTCCCTGGAAGAGTATTTAAAATTGAAAATGTTATTCCTTTTAATAAAAAGGCTTTAAAAAGTTTAAATCTAAACAAAGCTAATATTACCACTCGTAATTTTCCTGAGACGGTAGCTCAAATTAGAAAAAAATTCAAAATTAAAGATGGCGGAGACACCTATTTGTTTTTTACTACAGATTTAAATAATAACAAAATAGTAATTGTTACCCAAAAAGCTTAAGAACGCGGTTTATCAATACCTCTATCGTACATTACAATACTTCCTGCAACTGATACATTTAAACTTAATTCTGACTTAAATTTTACTAAAAAGTGAGACTTTTTAATGGCCTGTTTAGAAAGTCCGTGATCCTCTGCTCCCAATAAATACACACAACGTCTTGGGTGATGAAATGTTTCTAAAGGTTCTGCCTCTTCAGTTAACTCAACACCTACCAAACGCGCTCCTTTAGGTAAGTTCTTATAAAATTCATCAAAGTTTTCATAATGAAAATAAGGCATTGCTTTTACTGCATTATGTGTATCACATGCTTGTTTTGCATACCTATTACCGATAGTAAAAATAAAACTTGCGCCTAAATTTTGAGCCGAACGCCATAAAACACCTAAGTTTTCAGGAGTTTTACCATTCTGAATTCCAATTCCGAAAAACTCATTTGTGAAGTTATCATTCATAGTCGCAAAAATATAAAAGATAATAGCTTTTACCATTACTTATTATTATTACTTAAAACCTGTGCATTATTACTATAACTAACTGAAATAATGATATTTATCATTTCAGAGTTTTAATAAATTTCTTAAATTAAGGTTCAATCTTAAAATCTATTGTCATGAAAAATATATTGATCCCGGTTGAATTTGATACCAACACTCAAAAATTAATAGATACAGGAAGCCTATTGGCCGAAAAATTCCATTCTAAAATTTGGTTAATTCATATTGCAGCACCAGAACCCGATTTTGTTCAATATACAAGTGGTACAGGTCCTAATAATGAAAGAGAAGCTAGAGCATTAGTTTTAAAAAAAGAACGAAAGATTATTCAAGAATACTCTGATGCGCTTAACAAAAAAAGTATTGATTCTACTGCACTGTTGGTACAAGGACAAACCATAGAAACAATTATGGAAAAGGTTGATACATTACATATTGATTTAATTATAACAGGAAATAACAAACATGGTTTTATTTACAAACTATTTATTGAAAGTGTAAGCGATGAAATTATTAAAAAATCTAAAATTCCTGTGTTATTAGTACCTCTTGACTCTATCCCTTAAAGTTTGTAAGCAAAAAATATCGAGGATTGCAACCCTCGATATTTTTTAACTTTACACACTTGGTGAGATATTGCCACACATCAAAAAAAACAGTAAACTCACCTGTTCTTAGGTTTAATACCTTTAATAACATAAGTTGCAACTACCTCATCATTTACCTTTAAATGCACATCATATAAGCCTCTTTTAAACACTTTTTTAAACTCTAAAATTTCTGTTTGCTTATTATATGAACTTGGTTGAATGGTTTTGTTGCTAGAACCGCTATCAACAACCAAACTGAATGTATTTTCTTTTTGATTGTACGGAACTTTAAATTGAAATACCACTTCTGTATTTATAGCAACTTCTGATTTCATTTTAATTGGAAGAAGTGGTATTATATGATATTTAAAAGCGCTACCATACACCAAAGGACCTGTTAAAAAATCATCAATAGAGGGCGGATTGCTTTTTATTAAAATCCAATTAGAATCTAAAGGAAAATGACTTTTAACAAACAGTTTTGGATCTGCCAAAAAATAACCTTCATTGTATTGTGGTACAAATACCCCTTCATCTAAATGAAAAAAACCACTAGACCATGTAGGGTCAGACAGATACCATTTATTATTTAACTGCACCACATTCCATGTATGGTTTGGTATGCTTAATTCATTTATATTGGTAGATACAGTTCTTCCATACCCATGAACCATTTTACAATTTAAACCAGCAAAAGAAGCCAATTCTCTAAGCAAATATGCGTATCCTGTACAAATTGTCTTCTTATGCTTTACTAATTTTTTAAGTGCTTTTTCTTTAAATTCAATATTCCAATTATAAAGTGCAATGCTATCATTTTTAAACTTTCTTCGCTTTTTTAAATTCTGAATGTGGTTACCATAATCATTCCTAATATTTAGGCACACCCAAGTATAAATAGCTCTAAATTTTTCTACATCGGTAGCTAAATTTGATGTTAGTTTATGCGCTAATATGGGTAAGTCTTTTAAAGATTCTCCCTTTAAAGATTTTGCAATATCATCGGCTATTTTAAAATTTACATGCTTAAAATCAGTAGGTTGTGAAAAAACCTTAAAACTTAATACTAAAACTAAAAGCAGCTTGTGCTTCCTCATTTAAAAAATGCCTTTAATTTTTTGCCAAAGAGAGCGCTTAGATTTGTAAGATTGATTAGTATCAACCGCTCCCATTAACTCAACAAGTTCAGCTTCCATAACAACATTTAAAACGGTTTGGTCTTTGCCAATTGTAATACTTTTAGGAGAGTACCCTAAAGAACTAAATATTAATACATCTCCTTCTTTTAACTTTTGAGGAAATGTGAATTCACCATCAAAATTAGTAGAAGTCCCAACCTTTGTTCCTTTTAACACAATACTCATGTTTGGTAACGGAAGGTTTTCATGATCTAGAACAGTACCTGTTAATAAACCAACTTGTTCACTGGTTTTAGTAATTTCTGTTGATGCATTTGTTTGTTGGGCTTGTATGTTTTGAATTCCTACTAAAGAACATAAAGCAAAACTTAAAACCATTAAATAATTAAAATGTGTTTTTGTTTTATAAACTACTGGTTGTGAATACGTTTTCATTTGAGATATTTTAAAAATTCCACAGGTTTTTGATTGATTTTCTTCAAAGAACTTTAGTAGTTCTGTAGAGGTCATGTTTCTAAAATCTATAACTTCTTTATTACAAAAGTTACAGAAAGCACCTTGAGATGTTTTAGCAAAATTACTAAACGTTTTTGAACAAGGGCTTTTTACCGAAATATTCATTGTTTGTTTCATTGTAAAAATAATTTATTTACTCGAAACTAGGCATAAGATACAAAAAAGAACAGTTACATTGAGTGAACAGCTTTGTTGAATGAGTAACATTGCAATTACACAACTACTAAAAATAAGAAATCCCACATAAAGCGGGATTTCAATTTTAAAATAATCATAACAATTCTAAAAATCAGATTGTAATCTAATGTTATTTACTGGTATTTAAAAACTTAGGTTTAATTACTAACATTGCCCAAGCCCAATTTTGTCCATTGGCAGCATCTGTTTCAGTAACACCTTTTAACTCATACATACCATCTGCGGGAAATAAATGAGAGTATCCCAAAACTAAAGCATACCCTTTAAATGCTTTTTTATAAACCAAATCTATTTCTGTACCTAAAGATTTTTCGCCACTAGGCAATTCTTGCTCACCACTAAAATTAAGTATTTTAGCCATTAAGCTAGAAGAGTTATTTAATTTAAAGTTTGCACTAGCATGAATATCAAACAATCCAATGGAGTTAGCGTGATTACCTACATAGAAGTAATCCATAAATCCATTAAACTTATGGTTTGTTCCATATAAAGGGAAGAAAGCTCCAGTTTCACCAGTATCGGCATCGTTACCGCTAATAATTTCTAAACCAGCTCCCAAAGTTACTTTATCTGAAGTTTTATAAGCTACATCTAAACCTAACAAATAAGCGCCTTTAACATCAATTTCTCCTTGTCTTTTCCCCGTTTGAACAAAGGCATTAGCCGCTAAACCAAAGCTACCTACTTCATAATCTAAATGCGTACCAATAGTTTGTAAATTACTTACACCATCTGGCTCACTACTACCATCATACTTCTGAAAACCGTTATTTAACAATAGTAAGCTACCAGAAAATTTCTCCCAAGATTGTTTTAAATACAACATTTGCATGGTTTTATAAGAGAAAAAGCCTGTAGTATCGTAACCTGTGCCTGTTGAAACAAATCCTGTAGGGTTTGAATAGTCTTGATTAAATGCTAAAGCAAAATCTAAAATAAAATTCCCTTTTTTATGCTTTATTAAAGCAGCATCATGATTGCGTCCTTGTTGTGCCCAATCAAGACCTCCAAGAATTCTTTGATCATCATATGATAATACTTGACGCCCTATTTTAGTAGACCATCCTTCTCCTAATTTAATTTCTGCCCAAGCTTGAAAAATTGCAAATGAGTTGTTTTGATCATAAGGTAAAATTTGCCTATTTTCACCCCAAACCATTACATCTTGTAAACTTAAATACACTTTATAACTTTCTGTTGTGAAGCCTGCATTTAAGCGTGCTCTAGTTGAAATTCCAAAACCAGCATCGGTATCATCTGCAATAAGACTTCCAAACCCATGACGATATTCTGTACGTGGTCTAAACTCGCCATCTAAAGTAAATTGGGCTTGTGCAAATTGAGCCACTAAAGCCAAAATTGTTATTAATACATATTGTTTTTTCATGTTTTCTTGTTTTAAATTTTATGTTTGAATTGGTTTTTAGTTGATTTTCTATAAACATACTCGTTGCAAATATAAAAAGACAACAACGTCCTCTATATGATAAAACTCATGTTTAAAACTGCATTTTTATTTTAAACCTTAATGCTCTAGAAAATCTATTAAGTGCTTTCTGTATTTGTAATAATCGTCGTGCTCTAAAACAGATTTTCTTGTCCTGGGTCTTTCAAAATCAACCTCTAAAACATCACCAATTTTAGCTCTAGGACCACTGGTCATCATTACCACACGGTCTGCTAAAAAAATAGCTTCATCAACATCGTGGGTAATCATTACAGCTGTAATTTTTTCTTTATTCCAAATTTCAATAAGAATGTCTTGAAGTTCACCTCTAGTTA
Organism: Seonamhaeicola sp. S2-3; assembly: GCF_001971785.1. Classification (NCBI taxonomy): domain Bacteria; kingdom Pseudomonadati; phylum Bacteroidota; class Flavobacteriia; order Flavobacteriales; family Flavobacteriaceae; genus Seonamhaeicola; species Seonamhaeicola sp. S2-3. The sequence goes on from NZ_CP019389.1 coordinate 3,647,176, forward strand.
AAGAATCTAACATGCCAAAAGGTTCATCTAACAAAAGTACCTTTGGTTTAATGGCAAAAGCTCTTGCTATACCTACACGTTGTTGCATACCTTGTGATAATTCTGATGCCTTTTTATGAAATGCTTCTTCTAACCCTACTTTTTGAAGATAATACTTTGCGATATCATTACGTTGCTTTTTTGTTGCATGTGGAAATACTTGATTTACACCTAACAACACATTTTGAAGTGATGTCATCCAAGGCATTAAACTGGGTGATTGAAAAATAACACCCCTGTCTGGTCCTGGACCTTTAACATGTTTTCCTAAAACCGAAATATAACCATCTGTAATATTGTTTAGTCCTGCTATCATTGAAAGCATGGTTGTTTTGCCACAACCAGAGTGCCCAATAATGGTAACAAACTCCTCTTTCATTATTTGAAGATTTAAATCTTCAAGCACTACATAATCTCCTTTTGGTGTTGGGTATACTTTTTTAAGTTTCTTTAAATCCAACATGACTTTTGATTCTGGAAAAAGGCCATTATCTGTTCTTTCTGTAGAAACTTTTTTATTTAATACATCTATACTCATAATTTTGGCTTTTAAAATCTGCTACCCACAAAACTTTTAGGTGCTAAATCTGGTAAAACAAATTCTTCTTTTGCTTGAGACTTACGCTGATCACCTATATCCATTAAATATTCTATAATAGCATTTCTGGTTTCTTTAAAGTTTTCGTTATCATTCAACGCTGTCTTATCTCTGGGGCGTTCTATATTTATTTTAAACTCTGGACCTAAAGTAGCGTTTGGTCCTGGGCGTAATGGAATAATTCTATCAGCCATATAAATACCCTCGTCAACATCATTGGTAATTAATAAAGCGGTACGTTTATCTTTTCCCCAAATATTTAAAATTTGATCTTGTAAATTACCTCTGGTTAATGCATCTAAAGCTCCAAGTGGTTCATCCATTATAATCATATCAGGCTTCATAGCTAAGGCACGAGCAACCGCCACGCGTTGACGCATGCCTCCAGACAACTCTTTTGGTAACTTACTAATTGCTGGTGTTAATCCTACCATTTCTATATAATGAGCCGCTTTACGTTTCCATACTGATTTTTTACGCTTTGGAAATGCCTCTTTAACAGCCATCACTACATTTTGCTCTACCGTTAACCAAGGAAGTAATGAATAATTTTGAAATATTACTCCACGTTCATGACTGGTGCCTTTTACGGGTTCGCCTTTAAACAATACTTCACCACTTGTGGGCTCTAACAAACCGTTAATTAGGTTTACTAAAGTTGTTTTTCCGCTTCCTGTAAAACCCACTATAGCTACAAATTCACCTTCTTCAATACTTAAATTTATATTTGAAAGTACTTGAGTAGCATTATCTTCTTGACCGTACGTTTTATAAATATTATTTAATTCTAAATATGCCATGTTTTTCAATTTTAAGTTTATTGTGCGTTTTTATTGAAAGACACCATATTTTGGATGGTTAACATGATTCTATCTAATAAAAAACCTATGATACCAATAACAAACATGGCTACAATAATTTTAGAGTTAGAATCATTGGCTCCGTTTTGAAATTCTTCCCAAACAAACAATCCTAATCCAGGATTTTGAGCTAAAAGTTCAATAGCAATAAGAACCATCCACGCTACCGATAAGGTAATGCGTAGTCCAGTGAAAATAAGTGGTAGCGAAGACGGTAATATTACTTTAAAAACCTTTTGAATGGGGCCTAACTTTAACACTTTAGCTACATTAATATAGTCTTTATCAACGGTTGAAACCCCCATAGCCGTATTTACTAAAGTTGCCCACATAGAACATAAACCAACACTTATAAATGAAATGATAAAAGCGCTATCAGAATTTGAATCTTTAGTAACAGTCTTTACAATCATAAATACCAAAAGCAACCAAACCACTGGAGATACTGGTTTAAAAATTTGAATTAACCAGTTAAAAGAACTTTTTAATGTTTTACTTAAACCAATTACAATCCCTATAGGTACTGCAATAAATAGCGCTAGTAAAAATCCTGCAAATACTGTTTTTAAACTAGTTATAATTTGGTCTACAAAAGACGGTCTTCCTGTATACGTTATTGGAGCCTTACCTTCAGCAATACGTTTTTCATTTAAAGCAGCGGTTTTTTCTTTAAAAGCTAACTTATCTGCACTAATTGCTCTATGGTCTGCTAATAGAGTTTTATATGAATTCCATACTTGAGCAGGTGACGGTAATGTATTAGGTTGACAACCAACATCCCCTGATGCAATACAAGCAGCCATTTCATCGGCGGCCGCTTGCCCTTGTTCTTCTAGTGCTTTATTGATTTTATAATCTGCTTCAATGTTATAAAGTGTTTTGGCTCCTAAGTGCCATAATCCAATAAACAGTATAATTGAAGCAAGTGGCACTACGGTTTTACGTAAGAAGTTCTTAAAATCCTTCTTATCCAATTTTCCTGTAAATAATGACTTTAATGTGGTTATAAAACCTAACCCCACAAACTTGCTTACTTTATTTAATGTTATGCTTTGCTTCATGACTATTTTTTTTAGTACAACTTATTAATTGTCTTTGTTTCCTATTTTAAAACTATTAATATACCCTATTGGGTCTTTAGCATCATAGGTAGTTCCGTCAATAAAATCTGAAGTAGCCGGCTTATAACCATCGGTTTCAGGAATATCTGAAGCAGGGATATTTCCTTCTTCAACTAAAAGTTTAGCTGCTTTTTTCCAGATATCTGGACGATATATGTCTTTAATTGTTTCTGAATACCAATCTGCAGGTTTTGCTTCAGGAATTTGTCCCCATCGTCTCATTTGAGTTAAGAACCAAATACCATCAGAATAGAATGGATATGTTGCATTATATTTATAGAACACATTAAAATCTGGCATTTCGCGTTTGTCTCCTTTTTCAAATTCAAAGGTTCCTGTCATAGAATTTTCTAGAACGGCTTCATCTGCTCCTACGTATTGAGACATAGACAATATTTTAACTGCCTCTGCTCTATTTTGAGGCTCGTCTAACCATTTACCTGCCCTAATTAGAGCTTTTGTAACCGCTATTGCTGTATTAGGATTTTCTTCAACAAACTTTTTAGTCATTACAAATACTTTCTCTGGATTATTTTTCCAGATATCATAATTTGTTGTTACAGGCACGCCAATACCTTTAAAAACGGCTTGTTGATTCCAAGGCTCTCCTACACAATAGCCGTAAATGGTTCCTGCTTCTAAAGTTGCAGGCATTTGTGGTGGAGGCGTAACCGATAATAAAACCTCGGCATCTATTTGTCCTTGCACATTATCAGCTGTATACATTCCTGGGTGAATACCCGCAGCAGCTAACCAATAACGAATCTCGTAGTTATGAGTTGATACTGGAAACACCATTCCCATTTTAAAGGCTTTACCAGAGTTTTTATACTCATTAATAACAGGCTTAAGAGCATCTGCTTTAATAGGATGTACAGGTTTACCATCATCTCCCTTTGGTACATTTGGTTTCATTTTAGACCAAACATCATTAGAAACTGTAATACCGTTACCATTTAAATCCATTGAAAACGGAGTTACTAATTCTGCTTGACGACCAAAACCCGCGCCTGCAGCAATAGGTTGTCCCGCCAACATATGAGAGCCATCTAATTGACCATCTATTACACGGTCTAATACATTTTTCCAGTTTGATTGTGCTTCAACAGAAACAAACAAACCTTCATCTTCAAAAAATCCTTTTTCTTTTGCAATGGCTAAAGGTGCCATATCGGTTAATTTAATAAACCCAAAAGTTAATTGAGGCTTTTCTATATCTAATGATTTTGTTTTTGAAACTCCAGCTGCTATTTTTTCTACTGAACTTTCTCTCTTTTTTTCTTTACTTCCACATGCAAATAGTAAAACTGCCATTGGTAGAATAAAGATTGATTTTTTGATTAGTGCTTTCATATTAAAGTTGTTAAATAATTACTAAGTATTTATACTTAATTTTTAACAAATATATAAGTAGATAAAAACAATCATACTGCCAAAAACCACATTAAAAACACTTTTTATCACATAAAAAAACCTGCAAATTTGCAGGTTTTTAACACAATTATTTGATTTTTAAATATTTAACACAAACAGCCGAAATAAGTATCCACTAGTAATTAATACTTATCTACATGTTGTTTTTAAGTAATTTCTTTTTGATAAGCAGCTTTCACCATAATTCCAGACATGGTAGTATAAACATCTACCCATGCATTTTTTACTTCTAAAGTAAAATCTGCACCTAAACCAGCTTCTAATGTTGCTAATAAAGCCTCTCCTACGGTATAATAATGAAATTCTTCTACCTTATAATCTAAATGTCTTTGCCCTAAATCTTCTAAAACAGGAACTAAATCATTAAAGTTTTTTAACCCATTAATAGCGGTTCCTAGCATAGACATAAGTTTACGTCCTTGTATTTTCATTAATTCATTATCCGTAGGAAATAATTCTTGTAAATGCGGATCTAGTTCAAATAATTTGGCATAAAAATACTCTGCAGCTGTATTGGCAATAGGTCGCATTTTATTAAATGATTCTTGTACTAAGGCTACTGTTTTTGCTTCCATATTTTAGGCTTTAAATATTCTTTTTTAAGAAAAGAATTGTTTATGATGCAAAACTAAAAGAGTTGTTACAAAAAAAATATAGAAATAAACAGGAAGAAACCTGCCTTTACACCATGTTTAAAAAAAATAAAAATATTTAACTAGCTATCTAAGAAAAAGTTATGCTCGCTAATTTCTTTACTAAGAAGTTCTACATCATTAATCCCTATTTTTTTTCCACTAGCAGAAATTAATCCTTCCTTTTTTAAAGCAGAAAACACCCGTATAACTTGTTCTTCTGAGGTTCCTGCATAATCTGCATATTCTTTTCTACTTAGTGGTAAATTTAAAAATCCATTAAGGTTTCCAAACTTTCTATTAATATATAATAAGGTATCAACAACACGTTCTCTAACGGTCATTTGAGATAAAGATTTAACTTTAGATTCGCTTCTATTAAGCTCGTTTGCGTAAAAAAGCATTAAATTATAGGTAAATTCAGAGTTTTCTCTCAACCCCTTTTGTAATGATTCTTTAGAGAAGTAACAAAGCGCAGTATCTTCTAAAGCAATAGCTCCAATAGGATAGTACTCTTCGGTTCCAAAGCCTCTATGACCAATAATCTCACCATTTTTCGCAAACCTTACTATCTGTTCCTTTCCATTAATACCTGTTCTAAACACTTTTACTTTGCCTTGAAGGATAAAAAATAATCCGTTAACAGGAGCTCCCTCTATAATAAATTGCTGGCCTTTTTTACAAAATATTTCATTTTTCTCATCTAAAAAATCTGAAGTCTCAAGTACTTTTAAGCTCTTTTTTACTAAGCAAAATGTGTTAGTACAAGCATCACAAGACACTTTATCTAAATTTAAATGTTTTGATTTTGAAAATGAAGCCGCTTTTAGCATAATTTTTTGATTCGGTTCAAATATACGTAATAATACGTAGTTTTTATTTTTATAATAAAATTATCAAGTATTGGCTAAATATATGTATTCTTTCAATACAAGTACAATTATTATACAAAAAATTATGAAATCTGCAATAGAAAAAACAAGTAAATCACTTACATATTCGTTATATTTACAAGGATATAACGAATGAAAAATGATTTCAATAAAAGATGCTATTGCATTAGTAAAAAATAACACATCTGCATTACTTGAAGAAACCACCAAATTGGTTGAAAAAGCAAACGGCTATATACTTTCAAAAGATATTATTTCTCCTGTAAACATGCCTCCTTTTAGACAATCAGCCATGGATGGTTATGCTTTAAACCCACACAAAAATTTAACATACAATTTAATAGGAGAAGTAAAAGCGGGTGACGCCCACCAACCTATTTTAAAACCTGGTGAAGCGGTTAGAATTTTTACAGGTGCTGCTGTTCCTAACACAGCAAGCGCTGTAATTATGCAAGAAAAAATTACCTTAAAGAGCAACTCAATTATAATAACACAACACATTAAAGAGGGGCAAAATATTCGTCCGCTTGGAGAACAAGTTAAAATTGGTGAAACTGCCTTACAAAAAGGTACTAAACTTAATCCTGCGGCAATAGGCTATCTTACTTCATTAGGAATTACAAAGGTTTCAGTTTACAGAAAACCCACTCTAGCCATTGTTACAACAGGTAACGAACTTATTGAACCTGGACAAGAATTAAAACATGGTGAGATTTACGAAAGTAATTCTAAAATGTTATTAAGTGCTCTGTATAGCCTGAAATATTATGATGTTTCTTTTTATAAAGTTGAAGACAATTATGGAAAAACCGTTAATTTATTACAATCGGCTATCACTAAAAATGATGTAGTGATTATAACAGGCGGTATTTCTGTGGGCAATTATGATTTTGTTGGAAAAGCTTTAAACAAACTTAAAGTTAAAGAAGTATTTTATAAAGTAAAGCAAAAACCTGGAAAACCGCTTTTCTTCGGGAAAAAAAACCAGACTTCTATTTTTGCATTACCAGGAAATCCTGCTGCAGCACTAACGTGTTTTTATATTTACGTGTATGTGGCGCTTCAAAAAATGATGGGTAGAGCCAAATTAGAATTACCAAGAATACAAGCAACTTCAAAATCTAATTTTATAAAACGTGGCGACCGTCCGCAGTTTCTTAAAGCTATTTATACTGAAGGTGAAGTTGAAATTTTAGAGGGTCAGAATTCCTCTATGTTACAAACTTTCGCCATTTCAAACGCTTTGGTTTTTGTGCCTGCTGAAGTTTCTGAAATTAGTATAAATGATACGGTGGAAACCATTTTACTTCCTTTTTAAATTAAATATTTATGAGTTATAAAATAAAAAGCAGAATTTGGATTGAAAATAACAACAATGTGCTTTTAGGGCAAGGTAGAGTACAACTTTTAAAGGCCATTGAAACAACTGGCTCATTATCAAAAGCCGCAAAATCGCTTAATATATCCTATAAAAAAGCATGGAGACTGTTAGATTCTGTAAACAAATCGGCAAAAAAACCGGTTACTATAAATAGTATTGGCGGTAAAGGCGGAGGTGGCGCTGAACTTACTCCTTACGGCAAATCTTTAATTAATGCTTTTGATGACATTAATAAAAGTTGTTGGGAGTTTTTAGATCAACAAGTTGAAAAAATTAAACTATTATAAGTACAATATTGTTGAATTATGGATAACAAAGAATTTACAAAAAACTAGAGTTAAGAACCAGACAATTTGGGATATCAATACTCAAACTATCTTCTTCTTTTCTGCACTTAAGACACTTATAACTACAACATGCTACAATTAGAAAACATATATATCTTTTTACTATTACTACCTATAGTATCATTTTTATACGCTAGTGTAGGTCATGGTGGTGCTAGCGGTTATTTGGCTTTAATGGCCTTGTTTTCATTTGCACCAGAAACCATGAAACCCACTGCCCTATTATTAAATTTATTCGTAGCTGGCATTGCCTTTTATTACTATTACAAAGCAGGTTATTTTAATAAAAAACTTTTTTTATCATTTGCAATTGCCTCCATACCATTAGCTTTTCTAGGAGGTTCTATAGAGATAGACGCTTCATTATATAAAAAAATTCTTGCTGTTTTATTAGTTTTTGCCATACTTAAAATGTTGAATGTTTTTGGAAAAGAGAATAGTTCTACTATAAAAATAAAACTTTGGCAAGGACTTTTAGTTGGTGGCATTATCGGATTCTTTTCTGGCTTAATTGGTATTGGCGGAGGCATTATTTTAAGTCCGGTGATTTTACTACTACATTGGGGCAACATGAAAGAAGCTGCTGCAGTTTCAGCTTTATTTATTTGGGTGAATTCTGCTGCAGGACTAATTGGTCAACTAACAAGTGATATCACTTTAGAAAAAGAATCATTTTTTCTTGTAGCCATTGCTTTAATTGGTGGCATTTTAGGAGGCTACTACGGTAGCAAAAAAATAAACAATATGAATTTACGATACATTTTAGCATTTGTATTGATAATAGCATGTGCTAAACTATTTTTTACATAACATGATAAAAAACCACATAACAGGTATTATTTTAGCAGGCGGCAAAAGTTCTAGGATGGGAACCGACAAAGGCTTTTTAAAGCTAAAAGACAAGCGTTTTATTGAGTATAGCATTGAAGCACTAAAGCCTTTGGTTGCTAACATACTAATCATTTCTGATGATGCTAATTATGATATTTTTGGCTTTACACGTGTTGATGATCTTATAAAAAATTCTGGTCCGGTAGCAGGAATTTACTCTGGTTTAAAAGCCTCTAAAACCAAGTTCAATTTAGTGTTAAGTTGTGATATTCCATTAATAAAAACAGATGTTTTAAAACGGTTGATTGATGCTGTTGATACTACTTCTGAAGTCGTTCAAATTGAAAGTGAAGGTAAAAGTATGCCTTTAATTGCGCTTTATAAAAAATCTACAGCCCCCACTTTTAAACATGCTTTGTTAAACAATGAAAGACGTCTAAGAATTGTATTAAAATCGTTGAAAACAAAAAACGTTGTCTTAGGCACTAAGGAGCATAAAAGTACCGTAAACATTAATACTCCAAACGAATTAAAAACTATTGAAAATGCTCATAACAGTTAAATATTTTGGACAAATAGTTGAAGTAACCAACAAAAATGAGGAAACTTTAGAAGTTTCGGGAACTCAAGTTTCAGATGTTTTAAATACGCTAAACAAAAAATATAATCAATTAAAAAACAAAGACTTTCAAATAGCTCAAAACCATGAATTAGTAGCCTTAGAAACCAAATTAACTGGAGCTGAATTAGCATTACTTCCTCCTTTTGCTGGCGGATAAATTACATTATGAATAGATATAACCGACATATTATTTTATCTGAAATTGGTCCAAAAGGACAAGAAAAACTGAATAAAGCTAAAGTTTTAGTTATTGGTGCTGGAGGTTTGGGTTGCCCTATTTTACAGTACTTAACAGCGGCTGGAATTGGAAAATTGGGTATTATTGATTTTGATGTGGTTGAAATATCAAACCTGCAACGTCAAGTCTTATTTGGTAAATCTTCACTAGGCAAAAACAAAGCTCTAGCTGCAAAACACCAATTAGAAAATTTAAATGATGAGATAAAAATCACGGCATACCCAGAAACTCTTAACTATAAAAATGCACTGGAGTTATTTAATTTATACGATATTATTGTTGACGGTTCTGATAATTTTGAAACGCGTTATTTAGTAAACGATGCTTGTATCATCACCAATAAACCACTTGTTTTTGGTGCCATTTACAAGTTTGAAGGGCAAGTATCGGTTTTTAATTATAATAACGGACCATCTTATAGATGCTTATTCCCTACTCGACCCAAAAAAGATACTATTCCTAACTGCTCAGAAATTGGGGTTTTAGGAGTTTTACCAGGAATTATTGGTTCTATGCAAGCCAACGAAGTTATTAAAATTATTCTAGGTATAGGTGAAGTTTTATCAGGTAAATTACTGTGTTATCATTCGCTTTCAAATCAAATTTCAACTTTAAAAATCAATAAAAATAAAAAGCTTATAAATGAAATTTTAGAATCAGCATCAAACTTCAAAAACAGAACCTTAAAAATTGATTGTAATTCTAATATTGAAACTTCAATAAGAGAAATCATCAACAAAAAAAACATTCAAATTATAGATGTTAGAGAACCTGATGAGCAACCAAAAATTGAAGGTTTAAACATCAAAAACATGCCTTTAAGCACTTTGCAATTCAACTTAAACTATTTTCAAAACAACAAAACTAAGTACCTTTTTTGTCAGTCTGGAATACGAAGCAAGAAAGCTGTAGAATACCTAAAATCCCAAAATATTACAAACTGTTACAGCCTTGTAGAAGGGGCGTTAGACATTAAAAATTATTTAAAAAATCAACTTAAAGAGCAAACAAATGCCAAATAAAAAAATAAAAAACGTTTTTAAAGCAGGTCCCATTTCTTCAGAGTTTATAGGTAATTCTATCTATAAACACCAAACAAAAACAAGTATTGGAGCCCATAATATTTTCTTAGGACAAGTTAGAGCAGACAAGGTAGATGGAAAAACAGTCTCTGCCATAGAATATACTGCTTACGAAGACATGGCAAACCAAAAATTTCATGAGATTAGAGAAGCCGCTTTTGAAAAATTTAATTTAACCTGCATGCATATTTACCACAGTTTAGGCACGGTTAAAGTAGGAGAAATATGCTTGTTTGTTTTTGTATCATCACCAAGACGAAAAGTAGTTTTTGAAGCTCTGGAATTTATTGTTGAAGCCATTAAGGCCGATGTGCCTGTTTTTGGAAAAGAAATTTTTGAAGATAACACTCACCAGTGGAAAGTAAATAATTGATTATTGACTAATTAATATTGATTATTATGAAGGATGCATTAAAAAAACGCACTAAATTATTTGCTCACAATTGTATAAAAATAACACAACTGTTACCAAATAACTACCTCGCAAATCATATCAAAGGGCAACTTATTAGATGTTCAACCTCTGTAGCTGCAAATTATAGAGCCACTTGCATTGCACAATCTAAACCTAGTTTTATTGCTAAAATTAGTATAGTTATTGAAGAAGTAGATGAATCTAATTTTTGGCTTGAATTTGCTTTAGATGAAAAATTAATTCATGAAGACAAAATAAATTATTTACTTAAAGAATCTCAAGAGTTAACAGCAATCTTTATGGCTTCCAGAAAAACAGCTAGTAGGTAATAATCAATTTTAAATAATAAATCTAAAATGGTAGATATAACACACAAAAACACCACACTTAGAACCGCCACCGCCCAAGCCGTTGTTTCGGTAAGTAAACCCGAAACCATTGAAGCTATTAAGAATGATACCGTACCCAAAGGCAACGTTTTTGCTATGAGTAAAGCGGCAGGTTTATTAGGTGTAAAACGCACCCCAGATATTTTACCAGATTGCCATCCACTTCCTATTGAGTTTACAGGGGTTGACTATGAAATTAACGGATTAGAAATCACGGTGTTTTTCACTGTAAAAACCATTTACAAAACGGGTGTTGAAGTTGAAGCAATGCACGGAGCAAGTGTAGTGGCATTAAACATGTACGATATGCTAAAACCCATTGATAAAGGCATTGAAATTCATACAATAAAACTTTTGAAAAAGAAAGGTGGAAAATCCGATTTTAAAGATAAGTTTAGAAGCCACTTAACCGCTGCTGTTGTAGTGTGTAGCGACACTATTTCGGCTGGTCATAAAGAAGATAAAGCTGGTAAAGCTATTATTGAAAAACTAAAATCTTGTGACATTAGTATATCTGAATATGTTATCATTCCCGATGAAAAAGATAGTATTCAGAAAAAAGCAAAAACTTATCAGGAACAAGGTATCGATATGGTGATTTACACTGGAGGCACCGGACTTTCAGGTAGAGATGTTACTCCTGAAGCCCTACTACCATTGCTTGATAGAAGAATTCCTGGTATTGAAGAAGCTATTAGAAGCTACGGACAAGAACGAACTCCATATTCTATGCTATCTAGAAGTATTGCTGGAACTATTAAAAACACGTTAATTTTAGCGTTACCAGGGTCTACAAACGGTGCAAAAGAATCTATGGATGCTATTTTTCCTGCTGTATTACACAGTTTTAGAATATTAAAAGGTGCTAGACATGATTAGTAGTGAATAGTGAATAGTGAATGGTGAATAATCAAAATATTTAAATGAATAACGAAACAAAAATATTACAAGATTCTCATGGTAGAAATCATACTTATTTGCGTATTTCACTTACTGAAAGATGTAATTTAAGGTGTACCTATTGCATGCCAGAAGCGGGTATTCCGCTATCACCAAAAAGCCATTTAATGACTTACGAAGAAGTTTTTGATATAGCTAAAATCTTTGTAAAACATGGTGTAACTAAAATAAGATTAACTGGTGGCGAACCTTTAGTTAGGAAAGATTTCTCTGTAATCTTAGAAAAATTGGCGTTGTTACCTGTGGAGTTATCCATAACATCAAACGCTGTGATTATTGACAGATTTATTGATGTTTTAAAAACCAATGATGTTAAAAATATAAATGTAAGTTTAGATTCACTCAATAGAGATAAGTTCACACACATCACCCGAAGAAATCAATTTGATAAAGTATACAACAACATTTTACTTTTAATTAAAAAAGGCTTTCATGTTAAATTAAATGCAGTTTTAATGAAAGGATTTAATGACGATGAAATCATTAATTTCATAAATTTCACTAAAGACTTACCTATTTCTGTACGGTTTATAGAATTCATGCCTTTTGATGGTAATAAATGGGACATGAGTAAAATGGTATCGTATGCAGACATTATGAAATATGTGAATGACTCTTTTCTTGAAAATAATGTTATCAAGCTACAAGACGCTCCCAACGACACATCAAAAAACTATAAAATTAAAGATTACAAAGGAAGTTTTGCCATTATAAGTTCAGTAACCAATCCGTTTTGCGATTCGTGCAACAGATTACGTTTAACTGCCAATGGGCAACTAAAAAACTGTTTGTTTTCTTCTACAGAATCAGATTTGTTAACCACTTTAAGAGGAGGGAAACCTATTGAACAAGTTATAAAAAAAGCGGTTTTTGCAAAATTAAAAGTACGTGGAGGGATGGATACATTAAACAAATTGCAAAAACCGCACCTCCATAGTAAAAACCGTAGTATGATAACTATAGGAGGTTAAACTTATTTTATTATTCATTTCTTAAATAAATCAAAACTTAAAACTTCGTTAACGTAATTTACCGATATTCTGTCTCTAACAATATCATTTGGCAAAGAAATTTTCATTTTAAAATATGCCGAAGGATAACAATAATTATGCTTTCTTTCTTCAATTTCATTTTCCTTATTAATTTTACTTTTATCTGTTGTAATAACTAGATTACTACCAGCTATATAAAAAACAAAATCTTCTTTAACATAACCTGGTATTTTTAATTCATAATGAAAAGTTGTGTCTGTTTCAGAGGTTCTTAAATCTGGTTGTTTCCTATTAGCATACCTATAGGAAAAACTTATTGATTGGATAACTTTTTTATCAATCTGTAACATGATAATTGGAAAGAAATTTAAATAGTTATAACTAAAAAACAATAAAGAAATAGAGTAGAATACGTGTTTTAAAAACACACAATGTTAAATTGTTTAAATATCCTATCTAGCAGAAAATCAATTAAATTTACTACAAAATTAGGAGTTATGCAATAAAAACTAAACTATTATAAATTAATTAACAAAAGAAGTTTAACCGATGGGACTAAACAATTCACACTTGTTTTACCAAAACCTTCTTTTTTAAGCTAGTTTTAGGTGCTTCACAAAGTGAGCATTTGTAGGTTTCGGGTAATGTTTCAAACGGAGTGTTTGGTGGTATATTTTGACTAATATCACCATACGTTTCACTATAAACCGTTAAACAATCAGTACATTGATAAACATGTTCTTCAATAACTTCTTTTTTTGTTTCTTGTGTTTCTTTATTATCTCTTTCATTGCCTAATTGCTCAAAATACAGTTTGCTTAACTCCATTAATAGCCCCGGAAGTTCTACTTTATCAACATCTTGAACATGCATAATGTATTCTCTGGTATTGGGGTCGAAGTTTTTAGCGTATAGTAAATTATATGTATCTCTTATTTTGAAATTTCCTATATTTTCTGGTGGTCTATTTTTTTCAATAACTATAGATGTGAAGTTATAAGTATCACTGTTATATTTAGTGATTCCAAAGGTTAAACCATAGGTACTAATATCATTTTGGTCAAAGTTAGTAACTAGGTATTTTTTTAAATTTAAGGCTTCTTTGTTATTTACAGGAACATGCCAATTCATTTCTAACATAGAGTGCCTTACATTAATACCAAATTTACCTAAAAGTTTCTCCCATTGTAACTTTGATTTCTCTGGAATACCCTTAACTATAAAAGATTTCCATGGTGTAATGGATATTTTCCCAATCTTATTTTCAGAACACAAATCACACATGGCTTTTAGAAAAGATACATCATACCGGTTATTTCTCCAATACAACCCAAGCCAATAGCGGTCTGTTCCAATACGGTTCATTCCTTCGTAGTAAGGAAAAGGATAAAAAGGAATATTTAGAGGTTTATCAACGGTTCTATTATTGGTATCAACAGCATCACTAACCAATTCAAAAACAGTTTCTATAGTTTCTGGTTCTTCTATTAGAATGTTTTCTATAGCTTTTTCAATTTTGTCCATATCCCAACTATAAATAAGAGCTGGATACATAACGGTTTTCTTCCAATTTGGAAGTCTTACATACAAATACCAATAGTCTTCATGCTCTGAGGCTATAAAATTTACATTTCCTGTAAATAATGGCACTAATCTCTGTTTGGGGTCTGTGACATTTATACGCAGCTTTGGAGTATATTTAAACTGTTCTAAAACATACAAGTACTTATCACTTGTAAGCCATGAGGTACTAGCTAAAATCTCAGCAGAAACATAAGACGAGGCTATATTTTCTACTTTATCTCTTTTGGGCTTTACAAACTTAATTTTATTAAACTGGGTAAATTTAGTTTCATTAATTTTTTCTGGGAAAATAATGTCTTGACGCGACCCAAAAGATATGGCATTTAACCCTAACGCTTCTGCAGCTTCACAAATGTATTTTAATTCTGCAGGAGATAAAACTCCTCCGTTTATCATTAACCTATATCTTTCGTCCATTATGCTAATGTTTTTGCTTTGTGAAGTATTTCTCTAACTTCGGTTTTACAACTTCCACAACCTAATCCTGCACCCGTTTGTTTACATAATTCTGTAAAATCTGTACACCCGCCTGCAATAGCTTCTTCTATATTACCCGCTCCTACTTGACTACAAGAACAAATTAATTTACCAATAACGGGTTTATCATTTGAAGCACCTCTTAACAAAGTATCACGCTTTTCAGACATTTCAATTTTACTTTCTATAAGGGTTTTAAATTCGGCAAATTCATTTTTATCTCCCATTAACACAGCTCCAACCAGTAAATCGTCTTTTACAATACACTTTTTGTAATACCGTTTAGAAATGTCTGTAAAAATAACTTCTTCATAGCTGGGGTCATTTTCTGGCACATCAATTTCACCTATACTGCATAGATTTAAATCGTTGAATTTTAAAATATTCATTAAAACCGAACCATTATAAAAACTACTAATATCTCCCGCTATAAAATTAGCCAATACATTAGCTTGTTCTTCTGCCGCTGATGTAATTCCGAAGAGTTTATTTTTAAATTCTGCTATTTCTCCAATGGCAAAAATATCTGGGTTTGAAGATTGTAAATGTTGATTTACAATAATACCTCTACCACATTTAATACCATTTTCTTTAGCAATTTCTATGTTAGGAATGGTTCCTATAGCATATACAATGGCATTGGCTGTAAAAAGCTTTCCACTCTTTAAACTAATATTAAGTTCACCTGTTTCTTCGTCATCAAAAACAGTACTTACTTCATTATCAAAATAAACTTGAATACCGCGTTCTTGAACATCTAGTGCTAATAATTTACTTGACACTTTATCTAATTGGCGCTCCATTAATCGAGAACCGCGTTGCACGATAGTTACTTTTACATTTTTATGCTTTAAAGCAGCCGCTAATTCTAATCCTAAAAGTCCGCCACCAACAATAGCCACATGCTGTTCTTCTGGTGGTAATCCGGTGGCTTCTAAATACAATTTAAATTCATCGGCATCACTTTTGTTACGCATAGTAAATCTACCTGGTAAATCTATTTGAACATCTCTTGGTATAAACGCTCTACTACCCGTTGCCAATATTAATTTATCATAAGAATGTGTTTCGTTATTACTATCTGTTACTAATTTTTCTTCTGAATTAACTTTAGTAATTAAGGTTTCTGGATGTAAATGAACATTTAATTTATCCAGCTCTAATTTTTTAATTTTAAGCAATTGTTCCCATGTTAATTCTTCTGTCACATACTCTGGCAACAACACTCTGTTATAAAATAAGTTAGGTTCTTTAGAGAACACATGAATTTCATCTTTTTGATTGTATTCCCTATAATCTTGAATAAATCTAAACGCCGCAGCTCCTGCTCCTGCAATTAGTATTTTATCTTTTTGTTTTTCATATTTAGAAACTGCTACTCTTGTAAACTTAAAATCGGGTTCTTTTGAAAGGGGATCTACATGTGTATTGGTTAAATTGTTAGCTCTGTTTAAATCATTTTGTAATTGTTTTCCCCAGTGCATGGGTAAAAACACAACTCCTTTTTTAATATCTTCAGTAACTTTTGCACGTACTCTTACTTTACCATTTTCACCTTTTATTTCGGTAATATCTCCATTTTTAATTTTATTTAAAAAGGCATCAACAGGATTAATTTCTAAAACAGGTTTTGGGTAATGTGTTTTTAATCTTGATACCTTTCCGGTTTTTGTCATGGTATGCCATTGATCTCTAACACGTCCGGTAGTTAAAATAAGAGGATAATCAGCATTTGGAAGTGCAGAAGTATTTTCTATAGTTGTAGCAACATTAAAAACAGCTTTTTTTGAAGGTGTATAAAACACTTTATCTTGAAACAAACGCGGTGTTCCTTCATGCCTGTATTGATTAACAGGCCATTGAAAAGTACCTTCGTTTTTTAATCGATCGTAATTTAAATATGATACATCAATATTGGTACCCTTAGTCATGGCACAATACTCGTCATATATTTCTTCTGTTGAGCTATAATTGAAACCTCTAAAACCCATACGTTGCGCAAAGTCACAGAAAATTTCAACATCTGGTCTTGCTTCACCTGGTGGATTAATTTCTTTAGGCAGATATGAAATTCTACGTTCAGAATTTGTCATAGTACCTTCCTTTTCTAACCAACCCGCAGCAGGCAATACTAAATCTGCATAAGCAACCGTATCTGCTCTATGAGAAATATCCTGAACTACAACAAATTTGGCATTTTTCATGGCTTTTTCAATCTTGTGAGTGTTTGGTAAACTCACTAATGGATTGGTACAAGCTATCCAAACTGCTTTTAGTTTTCCAGATTCTAAAGCATCAAACATTTCGGTTGCGGTTAATCCGGGTTTAGGATTTATTTTTTCAACTCCCCAAAATTGCGCTACTTCTCTTCTATGTTCTTCATTCATTAAATCTTTATGAACCGCTAAAAGGTTTGCCATTCCACCAACTTCACGTCCACCCATAGCATTTGGTTGTCCTGTAAGCGAAAATGGTCCTGAACCAGGTTTTCCTACCTGTCCTGTAATTAAAGAAAGGTTTAAAAGGGCTATGTTCTTATTTACACCAACCACACTTTGATTAAGTCCCATAGCCCACATACTAATAAACCCTTTAGAAAGCCCAATAATATCGGCTGCTTTCTTTATATCTTTTTGGTCTATACCACATAATTTTGAGGCAACACTTAGCTTTGTTTTAAATATTTGCTCTTTATATGCTCTAAAACCTTCTGTGTGGTTATTTATAAAATTTTCGTCTATAAGCCCTTGTTCATACAAACGCCTTCCTATGGCATTATAAAGTATAATATCTGTTCCTGGAAGAATTTGTAAATGTAAATCTGCAAAACGCGCGGTATCTGTTTTACGAGGGTCTACTACTATAATTTTTATATCGGGGTTCTCTTCTTTATGTTTTTCTAATCTTCGGAATAAAATGGGATGACACCATGCAGGGTTTGCTCCTGTAATTAAAAAAGTATCTGCTAATTCTATATCTGCATAAGAAATGGGCACACTATCTTCTCCAAAGGCCTTTTTATAACCTACTACCGCAGAACTCATACAAAGTCTTGAATTAGTATCAATATTATTGGTTCCTAAAAATCCTTTAGTAAGCTTATTTGCTATATAATATTCTTCAGTTAAACTTTGTCCTGAAACATAAAAGCCAACACTATCAGGCCCGTGTTTTTTTATAATTGATTTAAAAACGCTTGCTGCTCTATCTAAGGCATCATTCCAACTAACACGCTCTCTAGGATGAGAACGACTCCAACGCATTTCAGGATATAAAATTCTATCTGAAGTATCATTTACAACATAATGCAAGTTTCTTCCTTTAGAGCATAGCATTCCCTTGTTTACAGGATGCTCTTTATCGCCTTCAACAATAACTTTGTTGTTATTATCTTTTTTAACGATAATTCCACATCCAACTCCGCAATAAGAGCATGTTGTTTTTACTTCATTTTGAACCATTTACACAAGGGCTTTTGTACTAATTAAACCAATATTTTAATATCAAACAAGACTTACTTTATATTATTAGCAATCCTTTTAAGAAAGATTTTATTATTAACCAAATTCATAAAATTTGAGTTTATTAATAAAGAATTCCATTTAAAAGAAGTTCTTTAATGCTATTCCCGATTTAATATTTAGTTGGAAAAAAAATTTCGGGAATAGCATACTCTCAAAGAAAATTCTGAGTAAAACTCAGAGAATAATTTATTTTAAATTTTTACTTCTGCAGGTTGAAGTTCTCCTAAATTTTCATTGGTAATTAATTGTGGCGCATGTTCTTTTTCATCGGCCGTAGAAAACTTAATTGTTAATGCCACAATACCCGTTAGTACAACTATAAAACCAATAACAAAATACCCTTGCGATACTGCTGCCGCCGATGCTTCCGATTGTGCTAATTTTACAGCTTCTTCTCCTAATCCTTCATTGGCTGTAATAGCTATTTTTTCGGCTAATGCAGATTTTGATTTTAAAAATAACGCAGCTAAAAAAGCCCCTACATTACCTCCTGCTCCTACAATTCCTGATATAGAACCAATTGCTTTTTTGTTAATAAAAGGTACCACAGAAAATGTTGCTCCTTCTGCCATTTGAACACTTAAACTAAATAATATTAAGAATATAAAACCTACCACAATACTTGTTGTTGTAGAAAAAGTAACTAACATAATTCCTTGAATACACAAAATAAACGACAAGAATAAAACACGTCCTCTTAAGCCTTTTAGTTTACCAAAGCGGTCTCCAAAGAAACCACCTAAAGTTCTAGCAAAAATATTCATTAAAGCAAAAGATAATACAATGTTACCAGCTGTTAATCGCTCTAACTGAAAGGTATTTTGAAGATAGTCATCCATAGTTCCATAAACAGTTAATTCAATACCAAAACTTGCTGCATAAACAATAAATAAAATCCAAATTCTATAATCTTTAAGTACTGCTAAAAAACCAACTTCATCTTTCTTTTTTTCAATTGCAACACCTTGTGCTCTTAATGCTTTAAAGTTTCCTTTTGGAGTATCTTGTGTAAAGAAATAATAAACGATACCCATTAGAAAACAAACAACACCAGCAATTACCATAGCATATCGCCACGCTTCGGCTTCAGCCACCCCAAAACTTACTACCGCAGCGGCAATTAATGGCATTCCTAATCTATTAGCACCACCACCAAGGTTGCCCCAACCTGCAGATGTTGCATTTGCGGTACCTACTATATTAGATGAAAACATTAAAGAAGTATGGACTTGAGTAATTACAAAAGAAGCCCCAATGAATCCAATAAATAATCGGCAAATTAAAAATTGAGTTGGTGTTTGAACCAATCCGCAAAGAACAACTGGAATTGCTCCTAACATTAACAAATAAGTATAACAAATTCGTGGTCCGTACTTATCGCATAATTTACCAATGAGCAAACGTGCAAAAACAGTACCTGTTACTGCAAGAATAATGGAGTTCCATTTTTGATCTGGTGTTAACCCTAAATCTTTAACCACATCTGGCATAAATGGTACAATACCAAACCATGCAAAGAAACACATAAAGAATGATATAGCTGTTATCCAGAATGTACGTATTGAAACGTTTTTTAGGTTAAAAAGTGATAGTTTTGTTGCTTTTTGTGCTTGAATATTTATCATAACTACGTATTTTTACAAAACAAAACTAAGTATTTTTACGTAAAAATACGTATAAAAATTACGTAATTAAGAATAAATATGAGATTACTAATTTATAAAACCTGTTTTTAAGGATTTTATAAAATGAACTAGAAAAATAAGATAAGTATTAGTGGTTTAATAAAACTTAAGTATTAACCTACTGAGTAAATAAGCACAAACAAATTAGTTTTAGCCTAAAATGCTAAATAATACATCATTAATTTTACAAAAAAGACTAATGAAATCATGTTTTTTAAGCCAATTGATATTGCTTAGCTTTATCTGTAAGTTCTTTTAAATTAGAAACTTCTAACTTCTTCATTAAGTTAAAGCGATGTACCTCAGCGGTACGTTTACTAATTTGTAGTTCTTCGGCTATATCTTTATTATTTTTTAACTCTAAAACCAAACTAAGTATTTGTTTTTCCCTTTTAGTAAGTTTAAATGGTAAGTTTTTTGATTCTTGTTTTTTTGCTGACGAAACTACTGGTGTTCCATTTACAAAATTGTTCATTATAATTTCGGAAACATCTCCTGTAAAATACTTACCTCCAGAAGCCACATTATTTAAGGCTTTTAAAAATTCATCTTTACTAGCTCCTTTTAATAAGTAACCATCGGCTCCTGCTTGAATGGATTGCACCACATATTCTTCAGAATCATGCATAGATAGCACTAAAGTTTTAACATCTTTATGTTTTGCTGTCATTTCTTTAACCACTTCAATACCATTCATTTCTGGCATTCTAATATCAACAATGAGTACATCTGGTTTGTTTTTGGTTATTACTTCTAAAGCCTCTTTACCGTCTGAAGCCTCATCAATCACTTCAATGCCTTTTTGGTCTTCTAAAAGTGCTTTGATACCATCTCTTACCAAAGCATGATCATCTGCTAATACAACTTTAATCACATCCATAATCTTAGTTTCCTAATACAAAAATAACAATTTTAAGTATTATTACGTAATCATCTATTTTTAAGTGCAGTAACCTCTATTTCTATCTTCATTTTTTTATTAGCCAAACCAGCAGATAGCATTGTAGCAGCGGGTTTTACACTGCCTAAATATTTTTTTAGTACAGGCCAACAACACTCAAAATTACTTGCTTTTGATAATATATAAGTAACTCTAACTATATCTGACAAACTAGCACCTGCCTTTTCTAGTGTATTCTTAATATTAATAAAACATTGTTCTGTTTGTTCTATAATATCTTCACTAATAGTCATTGTTTCATAGTTATAGCCTGTGGTTCCTGATACAAAAACCCAATTATCTTGCACTACTGCTCTTGAATACCCTATTTGTTCTTCAAATACAGAACCGGAGTTTATTAGTTTTTTTGTCATTATACACTAATGGTTTTAATGTGATATTCAGGTGCTTCTGGAATGATAAAATCATGCTTCATTCAACGGTATGTTAAGTGTTACGCGCGTACCCTTTCCTGGTTCTGAATGTAAAAACAAACGCCCATTAATATATTTAATACGTTCTTTCATAAACGTCATCCCCATACCGCCATCTCCTTTTTTTACTTTTTCAACTTTATCTGGATTAAATCCTTTTCCGTTATCATCAATCACAATACTCAATATATTTTTGCTGCTTGATAAGGACACTAAAATATGCGAAGAGTCTG
The DNA here is from genome assembly GCF_001971785.1 of Seonamhaeicola sp. S2-3. NCBI lineage: Bacteria > Pseudomonadati > Bacteroidota > Flavobacteriia > Flavobacteriales > Flavobacteriaceae > Seonamhaeicola > Seonamhaeicola sp. S2-3. The sequence continues at coordinate 3,668,887 of NZ_CP019389.1, forward strand.
CGTATTTAATGGCATTATTAATAGCTTCTTGTGTAATTCTGTAAATATTGATTTCTGTAAGAGAATCTAATCTACCACTAAAGTCTGTTTTGTTATAAACAATAATTTCTTTACCAGTAAGTTTTGCTAATTCTTGAGTTAGTTTTGTTAGCGCAGGAACAATACCATGATCTGACAATTCTGGTGGTGTTAAATTAAAAGTAGCAGTTCTAACTCCTTTAATAATATTTGATGTAAGTTCTTTTAAATGCTCTATTTTAGATGTTGTTTTTTTTATGTCTGAAACGTCAATACTTTCTAAATTATACTTTAAACCTGTAAGCATTTGCCCAATACCATCATGAACATCCTTAGCTATACGATTTTGTTCATTTTCTTGATTTTCAATAATTTTACTGGAGATGATTTTTTGCTGATTCATCTTCTCCTCAAAACTTTTTTTGGTTAACCTTTCAATTTCTAATTGCCCTTCTTTTCTTGTGGTAATATCTGAGGCAATTATTAACAATTCAGATTTATCATTTACTGGGTTAAAAGGAATTATAGCCATTTCAAGCCATACATTTTTATTGTTTTTGGTTAAAGCCTTAACCTCTCCTTGCCACCCTGTTTTTTTATTTTTAGAAATTAAATTTTCAATAATTTCTTGTTCATTTTCATTAACCGAAAGTACCTGCGCAAAGTTTACAGACGCATTAAACTTACTTAAACTAAAAAGCTTTGAAAACTTTTTCCCCATATGCACAACCCTACCGTCTGGTTTTATTCTGGCAAAAAGCAAAGTTTCATCCATAGCATGACTTAAAGCTCTTAATTCTTTAATAGATTTTTCTTTAGCTTCACTTAAAACATCGGCATTATAAGCCATTTCTTTGGCCTTTTTTTCGGCAAGTATTAAATCTGATAAGGTTTTCTTAACCGTTTTTGCTGTAGGCAAAAAAATAAATAGAAACTCTGCTAATAAAAGTAGTAAGGTGAATACCATTAAAAACATTTCTAATTTACGCAACCACGCTATTTTTTCTTCGGCCTCTAAATCGTATTGATTTACAATACCATCCATTTTGTTTAGAAAATCACCTTCGTTTAATTTTACTTGTTCTATTTGAGACTTGAAACTTTCAGTAGCTATGTTAGGTGTGTTTTCTATTTGATTTATAATGGTTTCTGAAGCATTTTTAATTGCATTAAACGCAGGGTTAATATTGTTAAACATAGCTGAAACCACCTTACTGTTATTACCTGGTAACCCCAAACTATCATTTCCATTTTGAAGTGCATTATGAGACAACACCCAAAGTGCTAAGGTTTGTTTTAAATTGTCTTTTATTGCAATTTTTTCTAGGCTATTTTCATTGGTTGAAAGTGATAAAATTTCTTTGGTAAGTTTTTGACTAAGCATACGTTGCCTACCAGCAACGTTAATTATTCTAGAATCACTTTCTTGATCTTTTAAATGTTTTCTAATAAGAATTTGACTAACAATAACCGAAAGTGCAATGGTACTAAGCGCGATAATATATAAACGACGTAATCGTTCAAAAGTACTTTGGTCTAATGAATTACGATTGCTTGTCATTTTTATTATTTATTACCCCTGTATAGCCTGCTTTATTAAAGAAAGATTTTTATCTGAAAAACTTAATTGTAAGGCCGCCTTATGTCCTTTATCAGACATTTTTTTCCAAGTTTTTTGAAGAATATCTATAACCTTTTCATCTTCGTGTTTAGCCGCAAATTCTTCAAAATAGTAATCTAGAAAAACTAGACAAACTGTATCTTCTAGAATTTGAGATTCTTCGTTTTTCTTAATTAATTTTTTAGTAATGAGTTGTGTTATTCTTTCAATATATTGGTCATCATACCCCACCTGCTTTAAAATATCTGCAGTTATTTCAGCATGCATTTTTTTAAGTGTTTCTCGCCACTCTAAATATCCCACACGATCCATAGGATAATCATCTCTAGGAATTTGCCATCTACAAACATGTTGTGCCCTAGCTGCAATTTGTAATGCCTTAGATGCGTTGGGTTCAAACTGTAGTAATTTGCGTGTCATTCGCTGTGAATACAGTAACTCTTTAGGATAATCTATACCTGCAACTTGGTATGTATTAACATCTTGAGCGTTTTTTTTATCTATTAAAGCTATGGCTGTTTCAAATCGTGTTGGCTTCATTACTTTTCATAATTTAATCTGAAAAGCCAATATACACATTTTCTTCTTCAATTTTTACAGGATACGTAGCAATAGCATCCATATCGCCATTTAAATTTTCACCATTTTCTAATGAAAATGTTTTTTTGTGCAACGGACAAGCCACTTTAGGAACTCCTTTATCATCACCAATCATTCCTCTAGACAAAACCATTTCCATTTTATGCGGACAAACATTTTGACAAGCATACCACTTACCTATTCTAGCAAAATTAAAAACTGCAATTTGCTTGTCTTTATATTTCACACATGCACCGCCATCTACTGGAAAATCATTTACTGATGCTGCTTTAAACCAAACTTTTACGTCTTCTATTTTGGTTGCATTATATTTTTCTAAAACTTCTTCCATGTTATTTAAATTTTAGTGCTATTAATTCCAAGGTTCTGGCATTTTTTGCTCTCTTATAGGAACAAAAACTAAGTTATCATCTTCTTCTTTGCTATTAACAAAATGACTGAAACGTTTCATCATTTCTGGATTATTAATAGCTTGTGTCCATTCGCATTCAAACCTGTTTACTAAGGTTTGCATTTCTTTTTCTAAATCTGTAGCAATACCTAATTTATCATCAATAATAACTTCTTTTAAATACTCCATTCCGCCTTCTAACCGTTCTTGCCATGCAGCAGTACGCTGTAATGGTTTTGCTGTACGCATGTAGAACATTAAGTATCTGTCTAAGTATTTAATAACTGTTTCATTATCTATTTGTTCTGCTAATAATTCTGCGTGACGAGGTGTTGCCCCACCGTTTCCGCCAACGTAAAGATTCCATCCGCCTTCCACAGCAATTAAGCCAAAATCTTTACCGCGTGCTTCAGCGCACTCACGAATACATCCTGAAACACCGCCTTTAATTTTATGTGGCGCACGAATACCACGATAACGGTTTTCTAATTCAATACCAAAACTTACACTTTCATCCATTCCGTATCGGCACCATGTGGAACCAACGCAAGTTTTAACCGTTCTTAACGATTTACCGTAGGCATGACCACTTTCAAAACCGTGTGATATTAAATCTTTCCATATTAATGGAAGCTGATTTAAAGTTGCTCCGAATAAATCTACACGAACCCCACCAGTAATTTTGGTATATAAATCATATTTTTTAGCAATTTCCCCCAAGGCTATTAGTTTGTCTGGTGTAATTTCTCCTCCAGGTACACGTGGTACAACAGAATAAGTACCATTACGCTGAATGTTGGCTAAAAACCTATCATTTGAATCTTGAATAGCATATTCTTTATTTGCAGTATCTGCATGAATTGTAGCCATTAATGAAGCTATTAATGGTTTACAGAGCTCGCATCCACAACCTTTTCCGTGATTATCTATTACTTCATTAAAAGTTCTGTATCCTTTAACTTGAATGATATCATATAATTCTTGTCTGTTTAAATCGAAATGTTCACAAATTGAATCTTTAACTTCAATACCTAAAGATTTTAAAGTAGCATCTGTAAGATCTTTAACCATTGGTTTACAACCACCACAGCCTGTTCCTGCTTTAGTGCAAGAAACAACACTGGCTAAATCATTAGCTTCACCACTTTCAATAGCCTCACAAATTTGTCCTTTAGTAACACTTTCACAAGAACATACTTGTGCTTCATCTGGTAAATCCATTACATCACCAAAAGCAGCATTTCCATCTGCCGCAGGTAGTATTAATTGTGCAGGATCTTCTGGTATTTTCATTCCGTTAAGGTAAATTTGATGAAGCATACTATAATCTGAAGCATCACCAACTAAAATACCTCCTAGCAACTTTTTACCATCATGACTTACGTTTATTCTTTTATATAAATATTGTGTTTTGTTTTCAAAAATGATGGAGTGTCCTTTATCTGCTGGCATAAACGGCTCTCCAAAACTAGCCACATCTACACCAATTAGTTTTAATTTTGTAGACATATCAATATCTGCAGGCATTACTACATTGGTTTCACCTAAAATTTGTTTTACGGCAACTTCGGCCATATCATAACCTGGAGCCACCAAACCATATATCATGTGATTGTATAATGCAATTTCTCCTATAGCATAAATATTTTTATCTGATGTTTTCATGGTATTATCTACAACAATTCCGCCTCTAACACCTACTTCTAAACCACATGCCTTTGCCAACTCATCTCTTGGTCTAATTCCCGCAGATACTATTAGCATATCTACATCTAATCTATCATCTTCACCAAACTCCATTCCTGTAATTTTACCATCACCTAGAATTTGGTTGGTTGCTTTACTTAAATGAATATTTAACCCAATAGATTCTAACTTTAATTTTAAAACTTGTGAGCTTCTAGAGTCTAATTGCCTTGGCATTAATTTAGGCGCAAACTCTACAATATGTGGTTCTAAACCCATATCTAAAACAGCTTTTCCTGCCTCTAAGCCTAACAATCCGCCACCAAGAACTGCGGCTCTAGCATTGGGTTTTTCTTTATTTAGTTTAGCTGCATAAGCAAGCATACCTTCTAAATCTTCAATAGTTCTATATACAAAAACACCTTCTTTTTCAACACCTTTTATTGGTGGTACAAAAGGAGATGAACCCGTAGCCATGATTAAATAATCATAAGAAAACTCACGGTCTTTAGCCGTTTTAATAGTTTTTGATGCTCTATTAATATCTGAAACACGCTCGCTAGTAATTAACTCTATTCCATTAGCTTTGTACCAACTTCTTGGAGCCATTTCTAGAGCTTCTGCATTTTGATTTTCAAAATATTCGCTTAAATGAACTCTATCATATGCTGGTCTTGGTTCTTCGCCAAAAACCGTGATTTCAAAATCTTTAGATGTGTCTTGTGCTACAAATTTTTCACAAAACTTGTAACCAACCATACCGTTACCAACTACAATGATTTTTTTCATATCTACGTATTTTAAACACAAAACTAAGTATTTATACTTATTTAAACTTATTTTAAAGTTTATTTTTACGTAGATAGCTGTATTATTATGAATTTCTCAAATTGAGCGTATAATAATTAATTAAACATTAAAATTTAGATAACTGAATTGTGTATAACAAATAATTTGATAACAATGTTTACTCAAAAAGTAACACTTAGATAGATTTTATAAACTCTAAAGCTCTTTTTTCATTGTAATACACATTCCGTTTATCAATAAAAGCAACGTGACCACCGTGATTTGGCATTTCTAAAAACACATTAACATTTGCTTTAGCCTCTTTAACAGGATAACATTCTGGAGAAAGAAAAGAATCATTTAAAGCATTTATAATAAGCGTTGGTACTTTAATATTGGGGATAAACTGTAAGCTGCTGCACTTTTTGTAATAATCTAAAGCATCTTTAAAACCATGTGCTCTAGATGTATAAACATCATCAAAATCTTTTAGGGTTTTTATATTCTGAAATTCCTCAATAGAAATAGCATCAGGGAATTTTTCTAACTTAAATTTTAATCTGTCTTTTAAATGATTTAAAAACCTAATAGCATAAAGTTTATTTTTTAACTTATGAAGTTCTATACAAGAACCATACAAATAACAAGGTGCCGAAACTGCAATAGATGCTTTTATTTCATGAGGAACAGCATCTCTTTCCCCTAAATATTTCAAAATTAAATTTGCACCTAAACTAATACCGTGAAAATAAATATTTGAATAATTTTTGGTGCTTAATATAAATTGAATGATATCATGTAAATCTTCGGTTGCGCCAGAATGATAACTTCTAAACTTTAAGTTGTCTTCTCCACTGCAACCTCTAAAATTTACGCAAACCGCATCAAAACCATTATTATTGAAAAGTTTAGCAGGTCCTAACATGTAGGGTCTTTTAGCATCACCTTCTAAACCATGCAAAAGAATTATAAGTTTATTTGATTTTGTTTCGGAAAAACTCCAATCTAAATCTAAAAAATCGCCATCAGACAACGTTATACGTTCTCGTTTTTGAACCACTCCATTTACGCGCCTTATTAACCCTGAATAGACGGTTGACACAAACCCATTCCTGAAAAAATAAGGAGCTTTATAAGCTGAATTTAATACAGGCATTCTTAATTAACTTCTAAAGATGTGAACTTAAAATTGGTTCCGTCAAACAATCCTTTATCACTTAATTTTAATGAAGGTATCACCAATAAAGCCATGAAAGACAAGGTCATATAAGGTGCATTTAAATTAGAACCTAAATGTTTTGCCATGGCGTCTATTTCTTGATATTTTTTTGCAACAACTTCGGCGTGTTCATCGCTAATGATACCAGCAATTGGTAGCGGAAGCACCTTTTCTTGTGTTCTAGAAACGGCACAAATACCACCTTTGTTTTCAATAATTAAATTAACGGCTTTACAAAGGGTTTCATCTGAAGTTCCCACAGCAATAATATTATGAGAATCATGTCCAACAGATGAAGCAATGGCACCTTCTTTGAGTCCAAAATTCTTTATAAATGCTAGTACTGGATGTTGGTTTTGATACCTATTAACCACAGTCATTTTTAGTATATCATTTTCTACATCAGATACTACATTACCATTCACTATTTTAGCACTTTCAACCAACTCATTAGTTACTAATTGTCCTTCTAAAGCTTCAATAACACGCATTTTTTCTTTAGAAGTTTCTACTTTAAAATCTGATACTTGTTTAGGTTTACAAGTAAAATTATTTATATTTTTAAAAGCCACCGATTCTATTAACGACTCTCCATTATTATACACCAAAGCACCATTAATATAAGTTTGTAGCGTTTTAAAACTCACTAAATCTTCAACCACAATAAAATCGGCTAAATCACCAACCTGCAATAAACCCACATCTAAATTATAGTGTTTTACAGGGTTTACACAAGCTGCCAGAAGTATTTTAAAAACATCTATTTCTTTAGCAATTGCTCTAGCGCAAAGTTGATTGATGTGACCAAGCATTAAATCGTCTGGGTGTTTATCATCGCTACAAAACATAATATTTTCAAAATGCTCTGGTAGCAAATCAATTAAGGCTTCAAAGTTTTTTGCAGCACTACCTTCTCTAATAAGCACTTTCATCCCTTTTTGAAGTTTCTCTAAAGCCTCATTATAGGTAAAGCATTCGTGATCTGTTGAAATACCTGCGGCAATGTATTTTGTTAAATCTTCTCCTACAAGCCCTGGCGCATGTCCATCAATGGGTTTATTATAATGCTTTGCCCAATCCAATTTTTTTAAAACCTCTTCATCATCAAAAATTACACCTGGGTAATTCATCATTTCAGTAAGGTATTTTATGTTAGGGTTTTGCAAAAGCACTTTTATATCGTTTGCATCTATTGTTGCCCCGGCAGACTCAAAAGTGGTAGCCGGCACACAAGATGGGGCTCCAAAATTAAATTTTAGCGGTACTTGTTTCCCGTTTTCAATCATAAATTCAACCCCCTCTAATCCGCAAACATTAGCAATTTCATGAGGATCTGATACAGTGGCAACCGTACCGTGTTTTACTGCTATTTTTGCAAATTCACTGGGTACTAACATGGAGCTTTCAATATGGATGTGAGCATCTATAAAACCTGGAAGAATAAAATGTTCTTCATCATGATTTTTTGCTTCAATTGAAATTATACGCTCATTTTCAACAGTTATTTCGCCTTTAAAAATGCGTTTATTTAAAACATCAACTATGTTACCTTGTAGTTTCATATAATAAGTTCTGCCTAATGGAAGTTCTGCAACAATTACAGAATAACACCTCTATTTTAATTCAATTTTTAATATGTCTGTTGTATTTTCGGTTACCTTAAATCTATCATCGGCTCTTCTATTTAAAATCCAAACTATTTCATTTTCAGAGCACAATAATAACGAACTTTCTTTATCTAATAACGACAATTTTTCGTCTTTAAAATACTTACTTACTCTTTTTTTTCCAACCATCCCGAAAGGGAAAAATACATCGCCCATTTGCCAATTTCTTATTTTTAAAGGAAATTTTAAGCGATTTTTATCAACAAAAATAGCTGTAGTATCATTGGTAGACACTTTATCTACTTCAGAAAATGTTAAAACGCCAAAAGGTGTTTCTATTTCTTCATTAATATCTGAAATGAGTAAATCTTCGTATGCTTCTGTTATCAATTCGCTTAATAACAAAGTATCTCCATGCTTAATTAACCTATGGGTATTTGAAACTACGTATTTTCCAGACTGAGCATCTAGTAAATTTTGAACGTCATTCCACTCTGTAAATCCATAATCTTTAAGCGTTTCAAACAAATAAGCTTTGGGGTTATTTTTCTTTTTAAATTCTGAAACGCTTAGAACAATTTTATTGTCTTCAATACTTACAATAGCTTTTTCTAAAAATGCTTCCATGCAATCTTCAACAATATCAGCAGTATCACTTAAATTGTTAATGGTACCCTGATAACTTTGAAGCAAACTTGGGTTAATTTCTTTTAAAATAGGTATTACCTCGTGGCGTAATTTATTTCTAAGGTATTTTGTTGATGCGTTACTACTATCTACCCGCCAGTTTAAATTGTTAGCCTTAGCATAATCAATTACATTTTCTCTTGAAAATGGCAATAACGGGCGCACAAATTTGTTGTTAATTTTTGGAATTCCCGTTAAACCATCTAACCCTGTACCTCTTGAAAAATTAATTAAAAAAGTTTCTAAATTATCATCGGCATGATGTGCTGTAAGAATGTAATCAAACTGCAACTGTTGTGCTAATTCATCAAACCAAAAGTAACGCATTTCCCTTGCAGCCATTTGAATAGATACTTTATTTCTAGCAGCATATGCTTCTGTATTAAAACTTTCGGTAAAGGCTTCAATATCTAAACTATTGGCAAATTCTATTACAAAATTTTCATCTTCATCGCTTTCTTTCCCTCTCAAATTAAAATTACAGTGTGCTAATGATATATTTAAATTAAGTTGATGACATAAATGCACCAAAACCACACTATCTACTCCCCCTGAAATAGCAATTAAAAGTCTGGCATCTTTTAAGAAACTTAATTTTGAATTAATGTGCTTTTTAAAAAGTTCAATCATAACTCAAAGATACAACATTGCCGAGTTTATAAAATATCTTTAATAAATATTCATATGATAAAAATCATGTATTTTTTTTGTGAATTTCGTAAATTTAAAGAAGTAATCTAAAAAAGTTTGAGTTATGTGCACCGTAGATAAATTATCAGATAAAAAAACATTAAATAAATTTCATAAAAAAGTAGTTTCTGCAACACAACATTTACAAGCCTATGTAAAACACCGTTTATACATTGCAGAATCCACTAAAATTATTCCTAAAAACATGTATAAATCTCATGATATTATAGATGAAGGCATTGCCAAATTTTATGAACAAGGCTACAATATTGATGCAGATGCAGCCTCAATTAAAATTGCTTTGTTTAAAATAGTGGATAGTGAATTAAACGATTTATTTAAAAAGGAAGCTTTTCATCAAAAAACCATGAGTACACATACCATTTTGGAAGATGAGTTAGACAGTCTTGAAGAAAAATTTACTGCCGATGAAGGTTTTGATTTTATTATGAACGAAGAATTAAGCGATATTTCTTATCACCAAGACCATGAAAACAAACAAGTTTTTGTTTATGATGATAAAAATGCCTCCATTCAAAATGCTTTTGAAATTTCTGATATTTCAACCAACCGAAACAAACATTTATTAGGTAAATTTTATACATGGTTACCGCTTAGAGTATCTGGTATTGTTGATTTATTTGTGTTTGGAAAATTATCGTTTGAAGAAATTGCAAAAGTTAAAAACATAGAGGATAAACGTGTAGAACGCATTTTAGAATTAGCCATTGAAGAATTTAAAGATCATCTTAATTAATTTTCTAAAACCTCGCGCATAGCTTTTGCTTTTACCAAACATTCCTCGTATTCATTTAACGGGTTACTTTTTGATGTAATGGCACTACCAACAGAATAGGATACGTATTTTTTTGAAGCATTGTATAAAATACTGCGGATGACTACGTTAAAATCGAAATCATTATTTGGGGTAAAATAGCCAATTGCCCCAGAATACACACCGCGTTTAGTTTCTTCTAATTTTTCAATGATTTTCATTGATGAAATTTTAGGAGCCCCTGTCATGCTTCCCATAGGAAATGTGCTCTTTATAACATCAACAGGATGGGTAGTTGCTGTAACTTTTGATGTAACAGTTGATATCATTTGGTGTACTTGCTCAAAAGTATAAACCTTACAAAGTTCTTCCACATTAACGCTACCTTTTATAGCTGTTTTTGATAAATCATTTCTAACCAAATCTACAATCATAATGTTCTCACTACGCTCTTTTTCATCTTGTAATAAATTAGAAATAAGCTGTTTATCTTCTTTTTCGCTATCAGATCGTTTTGCGGTACCTTTAATTGGCTGAGAAACAACAATATTACCTTCCTTTTTTAAATAACGCTCTGGCGAAGCGCTTAAAACATATTTATCATGAATTTTTAAAAAAGATGCAAAAGGTGGTTTTGAAATTTTATTGAGTTTATAATACGTTTCTAAAGGGTTTATTTGTGTATCTTCTGCGTAAAATTCCTGACAAAAATTGGCTTCATAAATATCGCCTCGGTGGATGTGATTTAGCATAGTTTCCACCTTTTCAAAATAAGCATCTTTATGAATTCTAAGCTTAATTTTTATAGCATCTTCATTAAAATCATTGTTATTAAAATAATTTACTTTTTGGCTTATAATTTCATCTAAATCTGTTTCAATTTCGTCATCAACAGCTCCCAAATATTGCATTTCAACAGCGTTTCCCTTAAATAAAAACAGTTTTTTTGGTTGAAAAAAATAGAGGTCTGAAAATTCTAATCCATCAAAATTATTAGAGTTTAAATCTTCAACATCATTCTTTAAATCGTAAGTTAAATAACCAAAAATCCAATCTTTTGTTATGGTTTGATATTCTTTTAAATCATCAAAAGCATTGTGATAATCGGTTTTAATACAGGTAAAAGCATCTACTGCTAAAATAGCTTCATAATTAGAATACTCTTGGTTATACTCGTTAGAATCTAACCAAACAACATCATCGAATTGTTGCGCCCAATGCAGTAGTTGGTTTTTAAATACTTCTGTATTTTTTGGCTTATAATTACTCTTTGCTCTCAAAAAATTAAGATTAGGCAGCAAAGTTAGTTAGAATACTTAAAAAATTAAGATTTTTGTAAGTAAGTTTAAATACCATAATAAAGTATGTATTCAATAGAAAATAACAAACTAAAAGTAGCCATAAAAAAAACAGGCGCAGAACTATGTAAAATAACTTCGGTAAAAAATAACACTGAATTTATGTGGGATGGAAACCCCGATATTTGGAATGGTACTGCCCCTAATTTATTTCCAATAATAGGAGCCTTAAAAGAAAACAGCTACACGTATGAAAACAAAATTTACACCCTACCCAAACATGGTTTTGTAAGACATAGTGAAGATATTGAGTTGTTTGAAGAAACAAAAAACAGCTTAACTTTTAAGCTAAGTTATAATGACGATTTATTAAAAATATACCCCTTTAAATTTGAGTTTTATATTACATTTAAACTTACCAACAACACTCTTGAAGTGTTACATACAGTGAAAAACATAGATAATAAGGCGCTGTATTTTTCTATTGGTGGGCACCCCGCATTTAAATGTCCTGTATTTGAAAACGAAATATATGAAGATTACACCCTAGAGTTTGAGCATATTGAAAACTCTAACACCCACCTTATTAACATGCAAAACGGACTTATTTCTTGTAAAACCAAACCTGTTTTTAACAATACTTCTTCATTACCCTTAAAACATAGCTTATTTAATGAAGATGCTCTAGTTTTTAAAGATTTAAAATCTAGAAAAGTAACCTTAAAAAGTGATTTAAACGGTGATATTTTAACCGTAAGTTATCCCAATTTTAATTACTTAGGTATTTGGGCAAAACCTAATGGCGATTATGTTTGCATAGAGCCTTGGTTAGGTATAGCAGATTATGAAAACACCAATCAAAATATAAAAACAAAAGACGGCATTATAAAACTAGAGGCCAATAAAACGTTTCATGCTAGTTACTTTATTGAAATAAACAACACCCATTTGCTCTAAAATAATAAGCGTAACTTTGCTGACTAAATAAAACTACGTGAGCTTTCAAGATTTAAATTTAAACACACCGCTATACAATGCCTTAAATGATTTAGGATTTACAACGCCTACCCCTATTCAAGAGCAAGCTTTTAATGTTGTGGCATCAGGTAGAGATGTTGTTGGTATAGCCCAAACAGGAACAGGTAAAACCTTTGCCTACATGCTGCCTATATTAAGAGACTTAAAGTATTCTAGACAAGAAACCCTAGAGTTTTAGTTCTAGTCCCTACTAGAGAATTGGTTGTGCAGGTAGTTCAAGAAATTGAAAAACTCTCTAAATACATCAACAATAGAGTTTTAGGAGTTTATGGTGGCACTAACATTAATACCCAAAAGCAAGCAATAGCCGAAGGTTTAGATATATTAGTAGCAACTCCTGGTAGACTTTATGATTTGGCATTAAGCCGCGTGTTACAACTTAAATCTATTCAAAAATTAGTGATTGATGAAGTAGATGTTATGCTAGATTTAGGGTTTCGTTATCAACTTATCAACATTTTCGATTTGCTACCAGAACGCAGGCAAAACATCATGTTTTCTGCAACCATGACCCAAGATGTTGATCTATTAATTAATGATTTTTTCAGAAACCCCATTCGGGTATCGGTTGCTGTTTCAGGAACACCCTTAGAAAACATATCTCAAAACAGATACAACGTTCCTAATTTTTACACAAAAGTAAATTTGTTAGAATATTTATTGCATGATACTGAAACCTTCAATAAAGTTTTAATTTTTGTAGCTTACAAACGAATGGCCGACAGGTTATTTGATGCATTAGATACACTTTTTAGAGGCGAAGTTTGCGTTATTCACTCTAACAAAACACAAAACTACCGCCTACGAAGTATTGAAGCCTTTAGCAAAGGAAAACATAGAATTTTAATTGCCACCGATGTGATGGCACGAGGATTGGATATTGACAATGTATCTCATGTAATAAATTTTGATACGCCAGAATATCCTGAAAATTATATGCACCGTATTGGTAGAACAGGTCGTGCAGAACGCCAGGGAGAAGCTTTGGTATTTTCAACCGAAAAAGAACAAGAAGCTATAAAAGAGATTGAAGCCCTAATGGACATGCAAATTCTGGTATTAGAATTGCCCAATATGGTTGAAATTTCTACAGAATTGATTGAAGAAGAACGTCCGCAAATTAGAGAACGTAACAACCCTACCAAACAACGTGATGAAGATGCTCCCGGACCCGCTTTCCATGAGAAGAAAGACAAAAACAAAAAAGAAAATTTAGGAGGAAAATACCGTAGGGAAATTGTAAAAAAATACAAAAAACCTAAAACTAAGGGTGACAAGAATGCTAATAGAAGAAGGAAACGAAAATAGCAGATTTTTTTAATAAGAAAATATGACTGTTGTCAGTTTGCAAATGTATTTAGATACCTAAATTTGTATCCTTATTAAACTTACACATAATGCCTAACTCAAAAGAATTTGAGCAAGTTTCTGATTTATTACTGGAAATTTCTGCTCTTTTAATGATTTCAGGTGCCAACACTAGGAGAATAAATTTAAGTATTGACAGATTCGCTTCTGTATTAAATTTTGATGTACATACTTGGATTAACCAAAAAACCATCATTATGACCCTAACTGATAAAGAAACAAAACAGAGCGAAACAAAAGTTTATAACCTACCTCCACACAGTTTAAATTTCAAGATTATTTCTGAAATAAGTAAAGCCAGTTGGAACGCCAAACAAGAAAACTGGTCCTTTGAGCAAATTGCTTCTGAAATTAAACGTATAAAAGGATTAAAAAAGTACTCAAAAACCACTGTACTATTTGCTGTAAGTCTTGCTGTTGCAGGGTTTTGCAATATATTTAATGGAGATTATTTAAACATGTTAGTTGCATTTGTTAGTGCTTTTTTAGGACTGTTTGTATCTCAACAAGCACACAGGTTAAATTACAACATGTATGTTAGAACATTTTTAGCAGCATTTGCTGCCTCTATAGTGGCTTGCTTAGGAGTTATTTTAAATATTGGTGCGTATCCGCATACAGCTCTAGCCACATCAATACTTTTCCTTGTTCCTGGAGTCCCCTTAATTAACTCGTTTACCGATGTAATGGATAACAACATTTTAAATGGGGTTGTACGGTTTGCAGTTGGTGCTATGATTGTATTGGCAATTGCCACAGGTCTTTTTTTAGCTATGTATATATTTTCAATAAAACTTATATGATAGAATTATTATTACATTTTCTAGAAGTATCATTTTGGTCTGGAATAGCGGCTGTGGGTTTTGGAATTTTATTTAATATTCCTAAAAGAATAATTTTAACAGTATTTATTCTTGGGTTTTCGGTTGGTTTCATAAAATTTATGCTATTGAGTTTTAACTTTCATATAGTTTTAGCCACTTTAATTGCTGCTTTTTTTGTAGGTCTAATAAGTTATCCAATAGCTCACAAAATACATCATCCACCAGTTGTATTTTCTATACCAACGGTCATTCCTATGATTCCTGGATATTTTGCCTACGAAACTGTACTATCAATTATGAAGTTTATTTTTTTAGAAGTAGATAAAACTAAAAGATTGGAATTATTAGACGCTATTTTTACAAATGGATTTAACATGATTTACATACTTATTGCTATAACCATTGGTGTATCCTTACCTTTATTATTACTAAACAAAAGCAGTGTAAAGCAATTAAAAAACAAATCTAATCTATAACTTAAATTTTAAGTTAGCTAGAAAACTTCTCCAAATAGTAAATTATTTAAGGGGTAAGATCTTTAAATGTTTAATTAAAAACCCCGTTTTTTTCTTTTAAAACTTGTGGTGCCCAAATTTTAATATCATCAAATTTTCCAGTATCATCAAAAGAGCCCACTCCTATTTTACCAGACACAAAGCGGGTGTCTTTGGCTTGTATAATAGGTTGCGTCATATCATCAAAATAAATTTCAATAATACCCTCTTTAACTTTACGTACTACTCTTGCGGTATGCCAAGAATCTGCTTCACCCCAATTAACACCATTGGTTCTTTTAGAAGCTATACTTATTCTGGGTTCATCATTTACAATAAATATGCTGTGAGCGTGGTCATCTGGTTTTGTAGCAATATGAGTATAATAAAAGTTAGTAGCATTGTTAATGCCGAACATTAAACATAAATCTCTATGGTTATATTCACGTCCGTTTTGGTTTAATTTAACCTCTAAAATAAAATCACCAACAATAACATTTTTAATCATAGCAATATTAAATGGAGATCGTACAAGGGGTTCATATTTACTTTGACTTGTAAGCTCTAAAACATGTCCGTTGTTTTCTTTTGTAATTTTCCAAACCAAAGCATCAGTCATTTCAAAATCGTTTAGAGCCTGTGGCAACTCAAAATCTTGCGCGTATATCAATTTATAATTATTTGGTATAGTTGCTTGTGCCAATAATTTTATACTAAAAATAAAAACTACAAAAAAAAGGAATGGTGCTCTCATAACACTTATAAATTTTAATCGAAGTTATAATAAAAAAAATCCCCTTCCAAATTAATGGAAAGGGAACATATGAGTCTTTCAAATTACAGAACGTAACCAACCAAATTTTAACCCTAACTTAAAGTTAATCCTGTATTTTTACTTGACTCTCAACAACATCCTTTATTGGTATAATTAATTTTCCTTTTTCTGTTTTTAACGTAATACACATATTATCAATTGCCTCTACTTCTCCTTTTATATTGTTAAATTCTATAACCTGCCCAATTTCATAGGTTTTTCTGGCATAAAAAGTTTTTAACAATTCTCCTACCACTTTTTGTGCTCCAAGACCAAAAGCCAAAGCAAACGCTAATAAAAAGGCACCTAATATTAATGTTATATTACTAGTAATTATTGCTGTATCAACTCCTGCTTGATTTAAGGCGGTAATTGATGTAAAAATTAAAATAATAAAAAACACTATCTGGCTTATTATTTTAGCACCAGATAAATCCATAGACTCAAAAAATGATCGCAGCCCTTTTTTAATAATATTGGCCAAAAACAAACCAATAGTAAAAATTACTAAGGCCGAAAATAACTGTGGTAAGTACCCTAGCAAATTACTAATTTGTTGTGATATCATGGTAAGACTTAAAATATCTGAAACCATGATGATGAGCATGATATACATCACCCATTTAACAAAACCAGATATAATTTTAACAGTATCGAAGTTTAGTTTTTTTCCTTCTACTATTTCAATTTCATTTAATTTATCATCTAGCTTATCTGCCTTTGCTAATTTTAATGCTTTTTTAATTAGTTTCACTATAAGTTTAGTAATTAACCAGCCTATTATTAAAACTATTAAAGCTCCTATTATACTAGGAAATATTTTAGTTATTTCTAGCCACATAGCGCGTAGAGACTCCATAGCTATATTTTTGTATTCTGAAACTCTGTCCATTTGTTATTATATTAGTTAGGGATTACTTTTTATTATTTGGTTTATTTTCTCTTCGGCTAATAACGGACTCTATAATATCCCCTATATTGTACGAAAATAAAGCAGCTAACTCCATGAGCAATTTTGCCATGGCAATATCATTCATAACCTTAGCCTTGAGTTCCTGAGGAACCTCTTTAAGCGGCTTATTTACGTACTCAAATGGATTATCCATTGTTATAGGTTATTATATACTATTATTAATTTATCTTTTGCGCGCTTAATTCTCATTTTTACCGCACTTTCTCCAATATCTAAAACATCAACTATATCTTTTATAGATAGTAAGTCTTGATATTTTAACAAAAGAATCATTTTTTCATCTGGTGAAATTTTTTCTAATGCTACTTTTAATTTATCAACCTTCATACTAAGGAAGCTATTGTCATTATCATCATCTTCCGAAAGGTTTTCAATATCTTTATAGTCTACTGCTTTTTTTTCAAACTTTTTAGCAGTGTTTCTTGTTACATAATTTACACAATGATTATATGTAAATGCATACAACCATGTTGAAAATTTAGATTTCCCTTTAAAACTTGCTAATTTAACAAACAGTTTTAAAAAAACATCTTGCGCTAAATCTTTAGCTTCATCTTCATCTTTTGCAAACCCTAAACATTTATTATAAACTAGCATTGAGTACCTATCATAAAGTATCTCAAAGAGCATAGTGTCATTAGTTTTCACTATGGCCTTTACCAAATCTTCATCAGATTGTTTATTAATGTTTTTTAGGGTTTCCAAATTTAGCTTTTAGCTATGTTGTTGTTATACGTTAAGACACACACTTTTTTCTTAAGTCACAAAAAATGACAAAAAAATAAATAAACCGTAACTTAAAACAGAATGTTGTTGGATTCTTTAGTATTGCTAATATTTAAAGTATTAACAATTTTTAGCAAAAAAGAATAGTTAGGGAAAACAATCTTTTCTTATTTAATTACAAATAATATGTTTTACAAAGGTATAAAACCTTATTTTAAACATATGAATTTTCTTTATAAATTTATAATTTAGTGTTAAAAGTTAAAAAATATTTACTTTTTATAATACTTAACAAACCCTTTATAACTAAAGAAACCTAAAATAGCTACAAAACCAACTGCTACAGTAATACTTTTTAAGCTATCTAATTGTTGCCCAGACTGATAAGAATGCAACCCTGCTAAATAAAAATTAACTCCAAAATAGGTGAAGATTATAAATGAAATGGCTATTACCGAGCAAAGGTTAAAAAACCAACGTCCGCGAAGTCCTGGTATTAAACGCATATGAATTACAAAGGCATAAATCATGATACTTATTAGTGCCCATGTTTCTTTAGGATCCCACCCCCAATAACGCCCCCAACTTTCATTAGCCCACATGCCTCCTAAAAAGTTACCTATGGTTAACATTACTAAACCAACGGTTAAAGACATTTCATTAATAATGGTAAGTTCTTTTATGTTTAAATCCATTTTAGTTTTGTTCTTTTTAGTGGTAACCGCCATTAAAAGCAATGATACAATTCCTAAAACCATTCCTAAGGTAAACGGACCGTAACTAGCAACAATTACTGCTACATGTATCATAAGCCAATAACTATTTAAAACAGGTTGTAGGTTTCCTATAGAAGGATCCATCCATTGAAAATGAGCTACCATTAATAGCATAGACGTTACAAAAGCTGTAGATGCCAAAGTTAAATCACTCTTTCTACCAAAAATTAAACCAAACAACATGGTTGCCCAAGCCACATAAATCATAGATTCATAGGCATCACTCCAAGGAGCATGACCAGACACATACCAACGTGCAATTAACCCTGCTAAATGCATTAAAAATAAGGCTACAATAATCCATTTTAAAACTGAAACTAAAATATCTATTGTTTTATTTTTATTTCTAAAAATCTGTATTATTAGCAGAATAAACATGACACTACTAGCGTACATATACCAGCTAAATAGCGATCTAAAAATATCAAACTTGTTGTATAATACTTCCGTATGAATTTTACCATCACTCAACATCACTTCACCGCCATACTTATGCTGTGTTTTTTTAAAGGCTTCTAGAAGTTTTTCGGCTTCAGTAAAATCACCTGTTTTTTTAGCATTATTAAGCGTAAATAAATAAGCTTGAACGCCATTTTTTATAAAGTTTCCGTAAAGGGAATCTTTAATTTTATATTGCCCGAATTTATAATCGTAAGACGATACCCAAGTATTATTAGCATCATCTGGTATAGGGAATAGTTTTAAAGAAGCGCCTTCTATAGTATTATATAATAAGTTTACACGCTTATGCGCTTCTTGTATTTCTTTTTGATATCCGTTAGGTTGTGTGGTACTAAAGGCATCATCTAAATACGGTTGGAGTTTATAAGTACCTCTTTCTGAAAAGAAATCGGCTAAAGTTACGTACTCATCATCAACATTGGTTCCTATAATATGCCTAATGGTATCTGCTTTTCTCTTAGCTAAATAAATTACAGGAACATTATACCAAAGTCTTGGACTTTCTTGCATTGATAAGAAAACTTGATGTGCATCAAAATCTTCATAAGTATCGTGCTTACTCAATTTACGTAGCATTTCTGAAGCGTAAGTGCTTACAGGCTTCATTCTTCCATCTAAATCTTGAATTACTAAATGAGCAAATTTTTCGGCATGCTCTTTAGGGGTAATATTGGCCGCAAGAATAGAATCTATTTGCGCCTTAGTTGGCTTAAACTGCGTTACTGCCTGATTAGAATGATTATGTCCGTCGTTTTCTGAATGTTGCTGAGAAAACCCTGTTAATCCAATACTTAAAAAGAGTACTGTAATTAATTTTGATTTCTTTTCTTTTACCTTATTTAACTGGTTTCTTAAATCTGAAAATCTTGTTCCTTTTAAAAATAAAATAGCCAATAAACCAAAGTACAACATAAAATATCCTATGTAAGTGATTAAAGTACCCCAATAATCATGATTTACTGATAAAATAGTACCACTCTCATCTGGGAAAAAGCTAGATTGAAAAAAGCGATATCCACGATGATTTAGGATATTATTCATATAAATTTTATAATCAAAACTCCCCTCTTCATCATCAATTACCGTAACTTGACTGGAGTAAGCCGAATTAATGTCAGAACCTGGAAATTTTTCGGCAACAAAATCATTTAATTTTATACTAAAAGGCAACTCTAAAACTTTAGCACCATACTGAAACGCAAAATCTAATCCGCCAACAGAAACCTGTTTAAAAGGTCTGTTCATACCTTTGCCACCAAGTACACCAACACGTTTAGTTTCGCCATTTGTGGTAACTTTAAATACCACGCCATCTTCATCATTTTTTAGTACTTGAGATTTTTGAACAATATCAAAAACACCTTTTACAACTGGCTTTGGAAACACCATTTGCATATTACCAATTCTATAAAGCGAACGCAACCTTAAAGGTTGAATACTATCTTTAACCAACGTTCCTTGTTCTTGAGAGGCCATAACCATATAAGTACCATCAAAAGGCGAATCTATAGATAGCGAATCTCCTTGATAATGAATGTTTACAGCACCTTTAGCAGGATTGTTTAAAGTGAATATTACATTGTGTATGCTAGCTTGTTCTCCAACTTTTAAAAAATGATTATGAGGACCACCGCCTCCAGACTCTACAATTTTTAAATATTCTTCACCGTTTTCGTCTGGTATAATATCTTCTTCTGCTCCAACAATAAACTTTTCTAACTCTATGGTTACAGGTTGTTTATTATAATTGGTTTCTACTTTGAAATGGTTGTCTAATCGTTTTGAAAAATCTACCTCATATTCTAAAGGTAAACGCTGTTGCACACCATTAATTTCATAGTCTCCATCAATGTAAGCTGTTACGTAAGTTTTTTGTGACAGAAACACGTTCTCTGTAGCACCTTCAGCAATAGACATCATGCCTTCAAAGCTCACATATCTTGTTATAAAAGCACCTACAAAAATAAAAATGAAGGCTATGTGTAAAATTAAAGTAGCCCATTTTTCTTTCTTATATAATCTATACCTAAATATATTACCTGCAAAATTTACAACAAACAGCCCCATAATAGCTTCAAACCACCAAGCATTGTAAATTAAATTTCTGGTATATGGTGTTGGTGATGTATCTTGTCCTGCATCTAAAAATGTTCCTGTAATCATTGCAGCTGCAAAAACAATAAATAAAATACCGGTAAGACGCGTTGAAAAAAGAATGTTGGCGAGTTTTTTTTGCATAATAGAGCCTTTTTTAAGGTCGGGCAAATTTACGTATTTAAGTTTATTTTAAAGTGTTAAAGTTTATATAAAGCTTGAAGCGTAAGGTTGAGAATGTAAAACAAAAAAAATAGAAACCGCCGCTAATTACAGCTTACTGACTTTGTCTAGCCTCAAATATTTTTAAATAAAGAAACGTACCCATTTTTCTGGCGCGTCGTTTCGCATTTTCGGCATAATCGCCTTCAAATAATTCTTCTATGGTTTGAAACCATAAGTTTAACCAAATACCAAAGTGTTTTTCTGTTATGGCATTATTATTGGCTTTATCAACTTTAACATGAGTTTCTAATGGGTTTCCGTAGTATCTGGTTTTTAAAAATAAACTAGATTGCCAAAAATCTGTTAGGTTTTCAAGGTGCGCATCCCAATCTTTAATTGCATCATTAAAAAATGGACCTAAAACAGTATCTTTTCTAACTTTTTTATAGAATGATGATACTAATAAAAACACATCTTCTCTTGTTTTAATATCTGATTTTTGCATAGATACAAAGATACATTAATACACTTTTATTTACCATAATACTTACTTATTTTAGCAATATGATTTCAGTAACTATTCTTGGTGCCGGTAATGTGGCAACCCATTTATATAAAGCCTTTAAAAACGCTAATAACATTGTTGTAAATCAATGGTATAACAGAAACATTAAAGCTTTAAAAAGTTTTAAAGAAGCGGTTGAAATTACCGATGATTTAAACCAACTTAAAGATGCCAATATTTATATTATTGCTGTAAGTGATGATGCTATTGCTAATCTTTCTAAATTACTTCCGTTTGAAAACAAACTAGTTGTGCACACCTCTGGTAGTGTAAACATTCATGATTTAGACAAAAAAAATAAACGGGGTGTATTTTATCCGCTGCAAACGTTTAGTAAAAATGCAAATTTAGATTTCAGCAACATTCCTATTTGTATTGAAACTATTGATAAGGCAGACTACCATGTTTTAAAAGCACTAGCGCTTACCATTAGTAACACTGTTAAAAAAGTAAATAGCGACCAACGAAAAGTGTTGCATTTAGCTGCAGTTTTTGTAAATAACTTTACCAATCAATTATATCGTATTGGACATGAAATTACAGAAAGTGAAGGTGCAGAATTTGACTTATTAAAGCCTTTAATTTTAGAAACTGCTAAAAAAGTTCAAGATTTATCGCCGTATATGGCACAAACAGGCCCTGCTAAACGCAATGACAAAAAAACTATTAATAAACACATAAAACTTTTAAAAAACGAACAACACAAGCTAATATATAACTTGTTAACCGAATCGATACAAAAAACACATGGAAGATAAAAGCTACAAAAAATACCTTAAAGAAATTAACACCTTTATTTTTGATGTAGATGGCGTTTTAACCGACGGAAACGTTACCATTATGACCAACGGAGAGATGCTTAGAACCATGAACATTAAAGATGGTTATGCCTTAAAAACAGCTGTAGATGCTGGCTTTAATGTGTGCATCATATCAGGTGGTTCTAATGAAGGGGTTAGAAAACGGTTATCTGGATTAGGAATTAAAGACATTTTTCTAGGCGCACACAATAAAATAGACCAACTAAATGAATACTTAAACAACAAAGCTATTCAATTAGAAAATGTATTGTACATGGGCGATGATATACCAGATTATCCTGTTATGAAACTTGTTGGTTTACCGTGTTGCCCACAAGATGCCGTACAAGAAATAAAAAATATCTCAAAATATATTTCTCATAAAAACGGCGGTAAAGGTGCTGTACGCGATGTTATTGAACAAGTGCTAAAAGTACATGATAAATGGAATGGAAATTTTAATGCTAAATATGATTAGTTTTACTAGAGTATTTTTATCAAAAAAAGTTTTATGAATTTATGTATTTAAATCTTAAACATTGAACTTTCTAAACCTAATTAGATGGAAAAACTTACTTATAATTGCATTTACGCAAT
Organism: Seonamhaeicola sp. S2-3; assembly: GCF_001971785.1. Classification (NCBI taxonomy): domain Bacteria; kingdom Pseudomonadati; phylum Bacteroidota; class Flavobacteriia; order Flavobacteriales; family Flavobacteriaceae; genus Seonamhaeicola; species Seonamhaeicola sp. S2-3. The sequence continues at coordinate 3,691,964 of NZ_CP019389.1, forward strand.
TACTAATAAAATATGCCTTTTTAGCATCGTTTGGTATTAACACTGCTTTAAATGAATTAGGTATAGTTATTTTAATTCTAGCCACTGTTTGCATTGCTGCTGCTGGCAATATTATTAATGATATTTATGATGTTGAAACCGATTTAGTAAACAAACCCAATAAAGTAATTGTAGGTAAATCTATTTCAGAAAAAAATGCATTTAATCTATTTATTGCTTTAAACATCATTGGGGTTGGTTTAGGGTATTATTTATCTTATTTAGTTGGCAAAAGTGCTTTCTTTTCAATATTTATAATCATATCGGTTTTACTTTATACATATGCTAGTTATTTAAAACAAACACCTCTAATTGGCAATATAGTTATCTCTATTTTAGTTGGCTTAAGTATTTTAATTGTTGGTATTTTTGAATTGCTGCCCAATATAACGCCACAAAATCAGCAATTGCAATTGGTGTACTTTAAAGTTATTTTAAACTACGCATTTTTTGCATTCATTATAAATTTAATAAGAGAAATAGCTAAAGATATTGAAGACATTGATGGCGACTATAAAGCGGGTATGAACACACTACCTATAGCCATTGGTAGAGAACGTGCCTCTAATATCTTATTTGCATTATCATTAATGGCAGTTATTGCAGTGATATATTATGTGGTTTATAAAATTTACCAGAATCAAATAGCTGTAATATATTTTTTAATAGCTGTTATAGCACCTCTTATTTATATTTCAATTAAAACATTTAATGCAAAAACTAAAAAGCAGTTTCATCATATAAGTAACATGCTTAAATTTGTGATGTTATTAGGAATACTTTCGCTACTTTTATACATGTATGCTTAAAGAAAAACTAAAAAATTACAACATAATTTTAGCTTCGGGTTCCCCAGAAGGCAAGCATTTTTTAAAGGTTTAGGATTAGATTTTGAAGTTAGATTAAAACCTGTTAAAGAAGAACACCCAAATAGATTAACCCATTTTGAAATAAGCGATTACCTAGCGCAACTTAAAGCACTTCCTTTTAAAGATGATTTAAAAGACAATGATATTTTAATAACCAGTGATACCATTGTTTGGCATAATAATGACGCTTTAGGAAAACCACGAAGCAAAGACGAAGCTTTTTCAATTTTAAAGTCATTAAGCAACAATACCCACGAAGTCATTACATCGGTTTGTTTCACCAATAAAAACTACAACAAAACATTACACAACATTACAAAAGTAACTTTTAAAGCACTAACCGATGATGAAATATGGTATTACATAAACACCTATAAACCTTTTGATAAAGCAGGAGCTTATGGTATTCAAGAGTGGATTGGTGAAATTGGTGTTACAAAAATTGAGGGCTCTTATTTTAATGTAATGGGATTACCCGTGCATCTTGTTTACAAAACGTTAAATGATATTGTAGACGCCTTATAAGTTCGTAAATTTATAATTAAATTTTTTAACATGAAAAAGGTTTTAAACCACTACGCTCTTATCATTATATTAGGTTTTACAGTTGCTGTTAACTCTTGCAAGCACACCACCCCAAAAAAAGAGATAGTTGAAAGCCCTGTAAAACCTAAAAACAATACGGCACAACAATCGCTTTCAAAAGCATTTAAAGATTACTGGTATGCAGGTGAGGCTGAAATTTCATCCTACAAATTAGAACAAGCTAGGTATGGTGAAATCAGGCAAGGTAATGCTGTACTTATTTATGTTACCGAAGATTTTTTACCTAAAGCACAAGTAAAGGCAGATTCTCAAAACCCAAACAATATTTCTATTTTAAAATTAAACACTACTAAATCTTTTAATACAGGTATTTACCCCTATTCAATCATGCAAAGTACCTTTTATCCTGTTTTAAATAACCAACATGCCTTAAAGGTTTCTGTATCTATGCAAGAATGGTGTAGCCACAGTTATATGCAACTTAATAACAGAAATGATTTTGATATCACCTTACACTCTTATTTTGAAGGAGAAGAAGACCAAAATATATCGGTAAAGAAATCCATTTTAGAAAATGAACTATGGACGCAATTGCGCTTAAACCCAAAATCTTTACCAACCGGTGTACTGGAAATAATTCCTTCATTTGAATATTTCAGACTTAAACACATTGATATTAAAGCATATAAAGCCAATGCCAAATTAACCAATAATACTTATACCATTCAATACCCAAATTTAAACAGAACTTTAGTCATTTATTTTACTCCAGATTTTCCTCATAAAATTTTAGGCTGGGAAGAAACCTTTAAAAGTGGTTTTGGGGCTAAAGCTAATAATTTAACCACCAAAGCAACCTTATTAAAAACTATAAAGTCAGACTATTGGAATAAAAAAATGAAAGTTCACGAAAATCTTAGGGATACTCTTCAACTAAATTAAAAATTATAATTATCATCATTGTATATTTGTTACATACTTTTAAAAACAACAAATATGTTTTTTGAAACTTATAAAAATGAGCTCATTATTTCTGGAATCATACTTGCTTCACTATTTATTATAAGGCTAATTTCTTATTTTACAATAACTAAAGTAGCTAAAAAAAACAATATTAATATTGCCAGAGTTAGGTTAATGAAAAGATATGTTACAGTATCACTACTCTTACTTGCGGTTCTTATAGAAGCCTTTGTTTTTGGAGCAGAATTTAAAGATTTAGCGGTTATTTTTTCTTCGGTTTTTGCCATTTTAGGTATTGCTTTATTTGCTATTTGGTCCATTTTAAGCAACGTAACATCGGGCATTATTATGTTTTTTAATTTTCCATACAAAGTTGGAGATAAGATTGAAATACACGATAAAGATTTCCCTATTAAAGCTATTATTGAAGATATTAGAGCCTTCCAACTACATTTAAAATTAGAAAATGGAGACTTGGTTACTTATCCAAATAACTTAATGCTTCAAAAAGCAGTTACCCTAATTCAAAAAGATGCCATTGATGATATTTCTTCTGATGACGGATCAGATTCAGTATAATAAAAATTAAATATTTATGTATTTTAACTAAATGGTAAGAAAAAAATTATACCGCTCTAAAAAAAAGTTAGGTCAAGCTCCTGGTAGTGTAGTTTACACAGGTGAACGACCTAAAGAAAAATTATTTTTAGAAGCGTTTGATTTTACCAAAGACACCTATACTGAAAAACAACTAACAAACATTGAAGATTGTTTTGAATATAAACATACAGAAACCGTTACATGGATTAATCTAAACGGATTAAACCACGTTAATGCTATTGAAACTTTAGGGAAACACTTTGATATACACCACTTAGCACTAGAAGATATTGTAAACATTTCTCATCGACCAAAGTTAGATGATCATGATTCCTATCTATTTCTAGTTTTAAAAATGCTTTATTACAATAATTCTCATAATTTAGTTTCAGAACAAGTAAGTTTCATCCTAGGAAAAAACTATGTATTCTCATTTCAAGAAGCTGAAGGTGATGTATTTAACCCCATAAGAGACCGCATAAAAAATGCAAAAGGCAGAATAAGAAGTATGGCTTCAGATTATCTACTTTACACCCTAATTGATGCTATTGTAGATCACTATTTTAACGTTATAGAAGTTTTAGGTGATAAAATAGAAGACCTAGAAACCGATGTTTTCACCAACAAATCAAGTGATAATTTAAGTATTCGCATTCAAGATTTAAAAAGAGAAATTTTAAGAGTTAGGCGTGCCGTTTTTCCGCTTCGCGAAGTTATTTCTAAAATTGTAAAAAACGAAACCAATTTAATTCAAAATCAAACCTCAACCTATTTTAAAGATATTTATGACCACCTAACCCAAATTACAGAAAACATTGAGCTTCATAGAGAAATTATTGGTGGGTTAATGAGTATGTACTTAACAAGTATTAGCAATAAAATGAACGAAGTTATGAAAGTACTTACCATAATGGCTTCTATTTTTATACCACTCACCTTTATTGCTGGCGTTTACGGAATGAATTTTAAATACATGCCAGAGTTAGAATTTAAATACGGTTACTTTGCTATTTGGGGCTTAATGGTTATTGTTTTTTTAGTGCTATTATTCTATTTCAAAAGAAAAAAATGGCTTTAGTTTAGTTACAACAACCTACTTTACTATTCTTTTATCTATGTCACTTTGGCACTTAAAAAAATGCAATAAATACTAGGGTTTTATTTGGTATATTTTTTGAGTTTACGCCCTTGTTAAAGCATGTATAATTTAAAAATAAAACAAGATGAAAACATTGCAGCTTATACCATTGTTTTGTCTTTTATTTTTTAATTGTTCAGGACAAAACAAACAAAAACAGGCAGAAGACACTAAAATTAAGCCAGATGAAAACATTACCGTAAATAAAGAATATGATGAATTTGGCAACTTAATACGTTATGATTCTATTTACTCTTACAGCTATTCTTCAAATGGAAAATTAAGCGATAGCCTCAAACTAAAATTTCAAAAACATTTTAACAATCATTCTTTTTTTGATGACTCTTTTTTTGATGATTTTTTTGGAAAAGACTCAATTACAGGTGGTTTTTATCCAGAAAACTTTTTCTATAACGGATTTAAAAACCATAATAAACACATTGAAAACATGATGAAACGCATGGATTCAATACAACAACTATTTTTTTACGATGAACCAAAAACCCTTATACCCAAAACATCAAAAAAAGAGAAAACTTTAAATAAAGTTTAACTAATACACCCTATTGTTAAATACTGTTAAATAAAGATTAAAACCAGTCTTATGGCTGGTTTCTTTGTTTATATTTGAGACTTAGCTAAATAAAAACTATGCGAAAATATTTGCTCCTTTTAGGCTTTGTTATAATTTCTCAAATTAACGTGTTAGCCCAAAAACCCGTAACACCATCATCATCAAAAATTTACGAATCTATTCAAAAATTAAATTTTTTGGGTTCTGTATTATATGTTGCAGCACACCCAGATGATGAAAATACACGTTTAATTGCCTACATGTCTAACCACATAAAAGCAAGAACTGCTTATTTATCACTCACAAGAGGTGATGGTGGGCAAAACCTTATTGGCCCTGAAATTAGAGAACTTTTAGGCGTTATAAGAACGCAAGAACTTTTAGCAGCAAGACGCGTTGATGGCGGCGAACAAATTTTCTCTAGAGCCAATGATTTTGGTTATTCTAAACACCCCGAAGAAACACTCTCTATTTGGGATAAAGAACAAGTGTTAAGCGATGTGGTTTTAGCCATAAGAAAGTTTAAACCAGATGTAATTATAAACCGGTTTGACCATAAAAGAGCAGGTAAAACTCACGGGCATCATACTGCTTCAGCATTATTGAGTATTGAAGCTTTTGATCTTGCAGGCGATAAAAACGCATATCCAAACATGTTAAATTATGCCAGTACCTGGCAGCCAAAACGTTTATTTTACAACACGAGTTGGTGGCGCTATGGCAGTCAAGAAAACTTTGATAAATTAGACAAAAGCAATATGATAAGTTTTGATATTGGGGTGTATTATCCGCTTAAAGGTTTGTCAAATAATGAAATTGCTGATATTGCCAGAAGCCAACACCTATGTCAAGGTTTTGGTAAATTATCACAAAGAGGGTCTCAAAAAGAATATATCGAGTTTATAAAAGGTGAAGCTCCCGAAGGAGATGATATTTTTTCGGGCATTGACACTTCTTGGAATCGTATAAAAGGCGGTAAAGCTATTGGAAATATACTATACGAAGTTGAAAACAACTTTAATTTCACAAACCCTTCTACTCATTTACCACAGTTAATAAAGGCATATAAATTACTTCAAAACATTGATGACCAGCATTGGAAAACAATAAAAACCAAAGAACTGAAACATATTATTGAAATGTGTGCTGGTTTGTATCTAGAAGCATCTGCATCAACACCTGCAATTGCTGCTAATAACAACGTTAAAATAAACATTGAAGCCTTAAATAGAAGCACCGCCAATATTACACTAAAAAGTATCAAAATTGCGCCTTTAAACCAACAAGAAAATACTGATGTTTCACTTCAAAACAATAAAAAATTCACATATACTTTTAATAGTATTATCCCTAAAAATACCGCAACTACCAATCCGTATTGGTTAAATGAAAAAGGTACTTTGGGTATGTATAAAGTTGATGATAAAACCCTTATTGGAAACCCTGAAACCAAAAGAGCGCTTCAAGCTAATTTTGTGTTAGATTTTGATGGATACACTATTAATTTTGAAAAAGACGTTATTTACCGTTATTCAAAACCAGACAAAGGCGAATTGTATCGTCCGTTTGAAATTATCCCCGAAGCATCAGTTAAAATTTCAGAAAAAGTTATCATTTTCAACAATGACAAACAACAAGATGTTTCAGTAATTGTAAAATCAGGAAGCAATAATTTAGAAGGCTATGTAGAAATTTGTCATCCTGATGGTTGGAGCGTTTACCCTAAAAACCAAAAAGTTTCTATAAAACATAAAGGCGAAGAGCAAACCTTGGTGTTTACCGTAATTCCTCCTAAAAATGAAAGCGAAGGTTTTATTAGCCCCATAGTTCATGTTGGAGATAAAAGTTACACTAAAGAATTGATAGATATAAGTTATGAGCATATTCCTCATCAAACTGTTTTACTGCCAAGTGAAAGCAAAGTAGTACGCTTAGATATTAAAAAACGAGGTAAAAATATTGCTTATATACATGGTGCAGGCGATGTAGTTCCTGAAAGTTTAGAGCAAATTGGTTATAATGTACGCATTATTAAAACCGAAGAAATAACAGCCGAATTATTAAGTAATTTTGATGCCGTAGTTGTTGGTATTAGAGCCTACAATACTTTAGATGCGTTAGATTTTAAACAGCAAACGCTATTTGATTTTGTTGCTAAAGGCGGTAATATGATTGTGCAATACAATACATCGCACAGGTTAAAAACAAAACAATTAGCGCCATATCATTTAATGTTATCACGAGATAGAGTAACCGATGAAAACGCCAACGTTACCTTTTTAAACCCAAAACATGAGGTGCTTAACTTCCCCAATAAAATAACACAACAAGATTTTGATGGTTGGACCCAAGAACGCGGTTTATATTTCCCTAATGCATGGGGAAAAGAATTCACACCTATCCTGTCTATGCATGATAAAAATGAAAGCCCAAAAAACGGAAGTTTATTAGTAGCTAAACATGGAAAAGGGTATTATATTTATACCGGTTTAAGCTTTTTTAGAGAGTTTCCCGCGGGTGTATCGGGGGCTTACCGCCTCTTTGCTAACATGCTTTCTTTAGGAAAAAAAGACCTTAAACTTGAAGCTAAATTAAACGATTAATTATGGCAAAAGAAAACCAACCAAAACAACCTTGGCTTAAACTCTACTCTATTGTTTTAATAGCTAATGCCTTTTATTTCATTTTGTTTTACCTAGTCATGAAAGCCTTTTAATATGCAACTAAATTGGATAGATTGGATTGTTTTAGGCATCACACTATTAGCTATTGTATCCTATGGAACATGGCAAACAAGAGGTAGTAAAAATGTAAAAGATTATTTAAGAGGCGGCAATAAATCAAAATGGTGGACTATTGGTTTATCGGTTATGGCAACACAAGCTAGTGCTATTACCTTTCTTTCAACACCAGGACAAGCTTTTAATGATGGTATGGGTTTTGTACAATTCTACTTTGGGTTGCCTATAGCTATGGTAGTAATTTGTATGGTATTTATCCCCTTATACCACAGACTTAAAGTATATACAGCCTACGAGTTTTTAGAAAGAAGATTCGATTTAAAAACCAGAGCCCTCACAGCTATTTTATTTTTAATTCAACGTGGGTTAGCTGCGGGCATCACCATTTTTGCTCCTGCTATAATTCTATCGGTTGTATTAGGATGGGATTTATTAACTCTAAATATTGTTATTGGGTGTTTAGTAATAATCTACACGGTTTCTGGCGGAACCCGAGCCGTAAACGTTACTCAAAAACATCAAATGGTAGTTATCTTTTTTGGTATGCTAACCGCCTTTTTCATTATTTTTAGTAAACTTCCAGAAGATATTACCTTCACAAAAGCATTAAGCATTGCTGGAGCTAGCGGTAAAATGGAAATCTTAGATTTCTCTTTCAGTTTAAATAACAGATACACCTTTTGGAGCGGTATTATTGGCGGTACATTTTTAATGCTTTCTTATTTTGGAACCGACCAAAGTCAAGTGCAACGCTACCTATCTGGTAAATCTGTAAAAGAAATGCAGTTAGGTCTCATTTTTAATGGTTTATTAAAAGTGCCCATGCAATTCTTTATTCTGTTGGTGGGTGTTATGGTATTTGTGTTTTACCAGTTTAATGAAGCTCCTGTTAATTTTAATCCCACTGCTACTGAAATGATTTTAAATTCTGATTATGCAGACGATTTTAAAGCTCTCCAAGAAGAACAAAAAAGTATTTTTAATGATAAACAGAAAATTATACATTCTTTCATTAACAATACTCATGATAAAGCAGCTCAATATATAGCATTTGCTAATGAGGCTAATGATGATATTAGAAACGAAGCTAAATTACTTATTGATAAAGTTGCTAAAGAAAACAATATAAAAGTTGAAAGCAACGATAAAGATTATGTGTTTATTCATTTTATTTTAAATAACCTTCCTCGCGGACTAATAGGGTTATTATTAGCGGTTATTTTAAGTGCAGCCATGTCTAGTACTGCCAGTGAATTAAATGCATTAGGCTCTACCACAACCATAGATTTATACATTAGAAATAGTGGTGAAAAAACAGAAAAAGAAAAGGTTAAAGCATCGCGTTGGTTTACATTTATCTGGGGTATTTTAGCCATTGGGGTTGCTTGTGTTGCTAATCTTGCCGAAAATTTAATTCAGCTTGTAAACATTATTGGCTCTATATTTTACGGTAATGTTTTGGGTATATTTTTATTAGCATTCTTTTTTAAATTTGTAAAAGGCAATGCTGTATTTATAAGTGCCTTAATTACACAAGTAATTATCATTGCGCTTTATTTTTTAAATGAATATGAAATAATAAATTTGCCTTTTTTATGGCTCAATTTTGTGGGTTGTATTATTGTAATTGCCATAGCTTGTTTACTTCAATCGTTTAACTTAAACAACAAAGAAATTGAAAAATAAGGTTATTAACTGGGGCATTATTGGCTGCGGAAATATTGCCAATAAATTTGCCAAAGATTTACTTACTATAGAAGATGCAACGTTATACGCAGTTGCTTCTAGAACACAAGAAAAAGCAGATGCTTTTGCATATGAATATAATGCTAAAAAAGCCTATGCTAGCTATGAAGCATTGGTGAAAGATAATAATATAGATGCTGTTTATATAGCTACTCCACACGCACTTCATAAAGAAAACACTTTACTTTGTTTAGAACATGGTATAGCAGTTTTATGCGAAAAACCCTTTGCTATGAATAGCAATGAAGTGAATGAAATGATAGCTAAGGCTAAAGAAAAGAACGTGCTTTTAATGGAAGCGCTTTGGACCTATTTTTTACCGCATTACCAATATGTTTTAGATTTATTAAACAATAAAACTTACGGTGAAATTTTAAAACTTAAAGCCGATTTTGGTTTCTACAGAGCATTTAATAACAATGCGCGCCTTTTTAATAAAAACCTTGGCGGCGGTAGTTTATTAGATATTGGTATTTACCCTATTTTTTCAGCATTATCAACTTTAGGTATGCCTAAAAATATTAAAGCTGATGCTACTTATTTTGAAAATGGTGCCGACTCGTCATGCCGTATGACTTTTAATTACGAAAATGGTGCCACTGCATTGCTAAAAAGTACCTTAGTTGAAGATACCCCAACCGAAGCTACATTTTATTGCGAAAAAGGAACTATTAAAATTAATTCTATGTTTCATGCGCCTTCTACTGTAACTATAACTTTAAATGGAAAAGATGTTACTAAAGACTTTGGTTATAATACCATTGGCTATAACTACGAAACTATTCATTTTAATGAGTTACTAAGGCAAGGAAAGACCGAAAGTGATGTGATGACATTTGATTTTAGCAGAAACCTTATTAAACTACTTGATGATGTTAGAAACATTATTAATCTTCATTATTAACTATTAATTTACTTAAGTAATTTTAAATTCTTTGGTGTGTTGATTAAACATAAAACGCCATGGAAAAGAATAAATATGTACCATCTACGGTAGTATTATTAAAAATAGCGAAGCTTTTTTAGAAAGTCTGTTGAAGAGATTTTCTTTTTAGATGATACTTACTAATATTTTAAAATACCGTTAGCAAACATGCCCGCGTTAGGGATTGCAGTGAAAAGCCCACAGTGAGGTACGAACGAGGACTTGTAACGTAAAGCCCGACCCGATAGGGTAACGCCCAAATTATTACAAAAAAAAGCGCAACGTTAAAAGTTGCGCTATGTTTATTTTAAAGCTACAAAAACTACAGCGCTCCCCATTCTTTTAGAGAGTCTTGATTCATTTTTATATAACCTTTATTACCTTCTTTTTCTGCTAACTTTAAAGATGCTTTTGCTGCGGCAATGGCTCCTTTTTTATCTCCTGCCTTGGCATGAATTAAGGCTTGTTTTCTTAAAATCCAAAAACGAGGTTGGTCTTTAGTCATTTCTACAGCTTTATCAATCCATTCCATTGCTTTTTCAATGTTTTTGTTAGATTCTAGATAATAAGTTGCTGCTGCATAATAATCGTTAACACTTGGTCCGCCCATTACCTCATTTATACTTGCCAAAACGCCCTCATCTGTAGGAACGGTAAATGGTACTGCTACATAGGTTTTTTCCCAAATGAATTCAAGGTGCCCGCCGTTATTGGTAATATTATTAATATCCATAGCAAAGGTTTCTACATTAAAAGGAACTGGATACGATTTTGCAGTGGTTTTTAAGGCTACTTTAGTTTCATCCCATTCTTTTGGTACCCCCCAGTTGTTGGTGTCTTTATAAAAATAAACCTCCCAAGACTCTTCTCCTGGTTTGGTAAATATAGCGTAACTACCCGCTTTTAATGTTTGCCCATCTATGGTAGCATTAGTACTAAAGGTAATTATTGTATTTTTATTTGCACCTGTACGCCACAGTTCTCCGTAAGGTACTAAACCGCCAAATACTTTTCTTCCTTTTACTCCTGGTCTAGAATATTCAATAGTAATATCTGTTAAACCTACCTTTTGCTCTAATTTAGCCGTAGGACTAGGTTGTGGTGCTTTTACTTGAGCCTGAACCGAATACACGGTAACACATGTGATTAAAAGTAATAGTAATTTTTTCATTGTTTTAGTTTTTTAATAATTAGGTTTTGCTTGTCTAAAATTAAGGATTATAGCATTGGTTAATGTTAATAAAAGCTTAAAAGTAGTTGTTTTAAAACGCTTTATAATTGATACATCCTTAACTAGCTTAAATTCAAACAATACAGTATTGATAGTATTTAAGTGCCTTTTAAGACCATTTATGATAGAATTTACTTATAGTCATATAAATTATTTTGTTTAACTTTTTTGGTTATTAATTAAACAAACAGTATATTTGAGTAAATATTTTTTCATGTCTGATAAAAAAAGAATTTCAAAGCAAGATATTATTAAGCAGTTTATGAACTATGTTCTAGAGCATAATGCTAATCCTAATTCTGTGTATACTTTTGCTAAACTAAATGGCTTTAATGAAGCCGAATTCTACAAGTATTTTGCTTCTTTTGAAGCCATTGAGAAAGATATTTTTGAAACGTTCTCTACAAATACAATTAAGGTTTTAAATAGTAGTGAAGATTATAATGCTTTTGATGCAAGAAACAAACTATTAAGCTTTTATTACACTTTTTTTGAAAATCTAACCGCTAACAGAAGTTATATTAAACTTATTTTAAATAAACATAAAAACTCTTTTAAGGGCTTAAAAACACTAAGTGGTCTAAAACAACATTACACAAACTATGTGGGTGAATTAGACATACAAACACTAGATGTTAAACAAGAACAGTTAGAAAAACTCCAAGATAGCGCCTTAAAAGAATCGGCGTGGATACAACTTTTAATAACCATAAAATTTTGGTTAGAAGATACTTCTGTTTCATTTGAAAAAACCGATGTATTTATAGAGAAATCTGTAAACACCACATTTGATGTTTTAGATGTAGCTCCATTAAAAAGTGTTATAGACTTGGGTAAATTTCTTTTTAAGGAGCAATTTCAAATGAATTAAACTACTATGAAAACCATTGATAATATACCCACATCTAAAATTCAACGAGCAACCAAATTGGTTTCTACCGGTGCAAAAGTTGGTGTAAACTATTTAAAATATTATGGCGATAAAATTGTAAATACCGAAGAAGAAGCAAAAAAGCGTTTAAATAAAAAAAATGCGTCAGACATTTACAACGGGTTAAAACAATTAAAAGGCAGTGCTCTTAAAGTGGCTCAAATGCTTAGCATGGAAAAAAGTATTTTACCTCAGGCTTATGTTGAGAAATTCTCTCTAGCCCAGTTTTCTGTACCACCCTTATCGCCTCCTCTAGTTATAAAAACATTTAAAAAATATTTTGGTAAACACCCCAATGAATTATTTGATACTTTCAATGCAACTTCTGTGAATGCTGCAAGCATCGGTCAGGTGCACATAGCAACTAAGAATGGGAAAAAACTTGCTGTGAAAATCCAATATCCAGGAGTTGCAAAAAGTATTGCATCAGATTTAGCCATGGTTAAACCTGTTGCCATGAGTATGTTTAATATTAAAGGAAAAGATTCTGATAAATACTTCAAAGAAGTAGAGCATAAACTTATTGAGGAAACCAACTATATTTTAGAGCTGCAACAAAGCAAAGAAATTGCCTCCGCTTGTACCCACATTAACAATTTAAGATTTCCTGAATATTACCAAGCATTATCTTCTGAACGTATTATTACCATGGATTATATGGATGGCGAACACCTTTCAGAATTTACATTGCACAATACCAATCAAGATACTGCAAATAAATTAGGACAAGCCCTTTGGGATTTTTACATGTACCAAATTCATAATTTAAAAAAGGTACATGCAGATCCACATCCTGGGAATTTTCTAATTTCTAAAAAAGGTGAATTAATAGCTTTAGATTTTGGGTGCATGAAATCTATTCCGGTTGAATTTTACATCCCTTATTTTGAATTAGCAAAACAAAAAAACATTGCTAATCCCGATTTTTTTATAGCTAAACTTCATGAGCTAGAAATTTTAAAAGCTAGTGATTCTAAAGAAGAAAAAGAATTTTTTACTAATATGTTTCACGAGATGCTAAGTTTGTTTACCCAACCTTTTCATCAAGAAAATTTCGACTTTTCTAATGCAGATTTCTTTGGGAAAATCGCACAATTAGGAGAACGCTATTCTAAAAATACCGATTTAAAAAAGATGAATGGTAACCGTGGTTCTAAACATTTCATTTATATAAATAGAACATTTTTTGGTTTGTATAATTTAATGTTCGATTTAAAAGCGCAAAACATCAAAATAAACAACTACTTAAAATTATAATACTTAACAAAAATTAAAAATAACGCTACGGATGCAAAAACCCCAAGGCATTAATACAAAATAAATGACTATTCTAGTAACAGGAGCTACCGGCTACATAGGCAAACGCTTAATACCTTTGTTATTAAACCAAGGGCATAAGGTGGTTTGTGTGGTTCGCGATAAATTACGTGCCGATAAAAGTTACATAGAAGACCAAAATGTTTTAGTTATTGAAGCTGATTTTTTAAACCTTAAAACACTAAAAAACATTCCCCAGAATATAGATGTTGCTTATTATTTAATTCATTCTATGTCAAACTCTTCCAAAGATTTTGGGGCTTTAGAAGCACAATGTGCTGTTAACTTTAAAAATTACATAGAAACCACACAAACAAAACAAGTTATATACCTAAGTGGTATAACCAATGAAGATTATCTTTCTAAGCATTTACAATCTAGAAAAAATGTAGAAGATATATTAAAATCTAAAAACTATGCTTTAACCATTTTTAAAGCAGGCATCATAGTGGGTTCAGGGAGTTCTTCTTTTGAAATTATTAGGGATTTAGTTGAAAAACTCCCCATTATGGTAGCTCCAAAATGGTTAGATACCAAAACACAGCCCTTAGCTGTTAGAGATGTTTTAACCTTTTTATTTAGAGCCGCAGGAAATGAAAACGTATTTAACCAAACGTATGATGTTGTTGGCCCAGAAATAATTACATATAAAGAAATGTTACTGCAATTTGCCGAAGTACGAGGTTTAAAACGATATATTTTAACCGTACCAGTAATGACGCCTAAATTATCTTCTTACTGGCTTTATTTTGTAACCTCAACGTCTTACAAGCTAGCCACTACTTTGGTAGCTAGTATGGGCGTACAAATTATAGGTAAACCAAGCAACATTAATACCATTTTAGATGTTAATCCAATTACATACAAAGCGGCCGTAAAACTAGCTTTTGAAAAAATTGAGCAAAATAGTATTGTGTCTAGTTGGAAAGATTCTATGGTTAGTAGTGGCAAATTAAGAAACCGTTTACACCAATACGTGAATGTTCCCAAATTTGGATGCTTTACAGATTATAAAGAGCGCCCCATCATGAATGCAGAAAAAACCATTAATAAAATTTGGAGCATTGGTGGAAAAAACGGCTGGTACTACGGTAATTTTTTATGGCGTACTAGAGGCTATATTGACAAACTTTTTGGTGGTATAGGCTTAAGGCGCGGACGTACTAACCCCAACCAACTAGACGCTGGAGATGCTTTAGACTTTTGGCGTGTTATTTTTGCTAATAAAAAGCAACAAAAGCTGTTGCTATATGCCGAAATGCGTTTACCCGGAGAAGCTTGGTTAGAATTTAAAATAGAAGAAAATAAACTTAAACAAACAGCAACCTTTAGACCGCGCGGACTTTGGGGCAGGTTGTATTGGTACTCTGTATGGCCATTTCATGGCTTAATTTTCTCTGGTATGATTAATAAACTGGCATACGTAGAAAATTAAAGTAGAGCCACCTCTTTTGCATACAGTTAATTTATTACCAATTAATAATATTATAACTAAATTAAAAAATAATTAAACACATGGATATAATAAACAAAGCTTTAGAATTTGAACAAAGAAAATTAAGATCGCTTTCAACAAGTGATCGTGTTAAAATTTCAAGAGAAGCCAAAGCGCTCATTTTAGGTTTAAATCAAATATATAAAGAAAAAAAAGATGAGAAAATTATGGATATCATGAAGCGCTTAACCACTATTAAAAGAAAGGTAGAAAAACGATTAAAAGGTCATATATCTATTTAAGTCAACAAATTAAAAGACCGGGATACAATGAGAACAATTATTGTAATTGGCGGAAGCAAAGGCATAGGTAACGCTATAATTACCAAACTTCTTACTTTCTGCAAAGTGATAAACATAAGTAGAACATCTCCTGAACTAGCACATAAAAATTTAACTCATTTTAGCTGCGATGTTACTCAGGATGAACTCCCTAATATTAAGAATGCAGATACATTAATTTATTGTCCCGGAAGTATAAACTTAAAACCTATTTCTAGGTTATCTATTGATGATTTTAAAAATGATTTTGAAATAAACGTCCTTGGTGCTGTTAAAGCCATTCAAAAATACTTACCCATTCTTAAAAACGCCTATGCTCCCTCAATTCTCATGTTTAGTACTGTTGCAACTAAACTAGGCATGCCTTTTCATGCCAGTATAGCTGTGGCAAAATCTGCTGTAGAAGGTTTAGTGAAATCTTTAGGTGCAGAATTAGCTCCCAAATTTCAAATTAATGCCATAGCCCCAACAATTACCAATACACAATTGGCATCAAAACTACTTAGGAATGACAAGATGATTGAAAATATTAAGAAACGGCACCCTCTTAAAAAATTCTTATCCCCTACTGAAGTAGCTGATATGGCGCTATTTTTAATATCTGATAAAAATACATCTATTTCTGGGCAAATATTTGAAATGGATTGTGGTATAGTAAGTTTTAAAATTTAAATATAATGGATGTACTCAAAACTTTTATAGCCACCCTTGGCAACAAAAAAAAGCCTCATAAACTACCTGTTAATTCTATTTATGATATTAGCATCAATGCTCTTAATGGTAGCCCTATAAATTTATCTAAATTTAAAGGAAAGTATATACTGTTTGTTAATGTTGCCTCTAAATGCGGTTTTACACCACAATACCAAGATTTGCAAAAACTACATGAAACTTACAGCGATAATTTACAAGTTATTGGTGTGCCTTGTAATCAATTTGGAGGACAAGAACCTGGTAATACAGAAGAAATAAAATCGTTTTGCGAAATTAATTATGGTGTTAGTTTTCTAATTACTGAAAAAATAGATGTTAAAGGAAAAAAACAACACGCTTTATACACTTGGTTAACCCAAAAAATTAACAACGGTAAAACAAACTCTAGCGTTAAGTGGAACTTTCAAAAATACTTAGTAGACCCAAATGGTAACTTAATTGATTTCTATTTGCCTTATACCAAACCATTAAGTAAAAACATTATTAAACATTTATAAAAACCAAAAAATATATTGATATGTTCTCATTTTTTAAAAGAAAATCTAAAAAAGAAAAATTAGAAATTAAATTCAAAAAGCTTATGCAAGAATGGCATCAACTATCATCTGTTAATAGAGCTGCTAGTGATGAAACGTATGCAAAAGCCCAATTAGTTGCAGCTCAAATAAAATCTCTTAAACATGAACAACTTGACTAAATACATCATTGTTTTTTTAATTATAAATTTTTTAGCCCTTGCCTTAGGTAATTGGCTCATGGCAGGTGGCCCTCAAAAAGACTGGTATTTATCATTAAACAAAGCACCGTGGACGCCACCTGGGTGGGTATTTGGAGCTGCTTGGTTTACTATTATGGTGTGCTTTTCAATTTTCATGGCCTATCTATACAAGTTACACCCCAAACCCGAAGTTATTATACTGTTTATTGTTCAGTTTTTATTAAATGTAAGTTGGAATTACGTGTTTTTTAATAGGCATTTAATAGGGATTGGATTTATTGTAATCCTCATGCTTACCGCTGTTGTAAGTATATTTATGGTATTATACCAGAAAACTTTAGGCACCACCACCCTACTCATTATACCTTATTTTATTTGGCTATTAATAGCTTCATCTCTTAATGGCTATATTTTCTTTAAAAATTAACATGAAAATTTACACCCTACATAAAACTCAAAAGTTCCCAATTTCAGTTACTGAAGCTTGGGATTTTCTAAGTAATCCAAAAAACTTAAAAACAATAACACCCAATTACATGGGGTTTCACATTCTATCTGGAGCAGATAAAACCATGTATGCTGGTCAAATAATTCAATATATAGTAACACCTGTATTAGGAATTAAAACCAAATGGATTACAGAAATTACTCATTGTAAAGACCAGGTTTATTTTGTTGATGAACAACGTTTTGGCCCTTATGCCCTGTGGCATCATAAGCACTTTTTAAAACCTATTGATGGCGGTGTTGAAATGGAAGATATCATTGATTATAAACTGCCTTTAGGATTTATTGGCCAACTGTTCCACCCTATTTTAGTAAAACCTAAATTAGAAGAAATCTTTAATTATCGCCAGAAAAAATTAATAGCATTGTTTGGAGAATACCAAAACTAAAAATCTGCTACAACATAATTAAGTAATCTATTTAAGTGAATAATTATAAAAAAAGGTTAAATATTTAATTTCGTACAATAAATACTATAAAAAAACATAAGTTTGGGAAATTTTGTTATATTGTGAAAATACAATAAAATTTATTGTAATTAGTATTAATAATTGAAAATGATTATGGAATTGATAGATAAAGCTTTGGAGTTTGAGCAACGCAAACACACTTTTAAAACTACTAGCGAGCGTATTGAATCGTCTCGTGAAGTAAAGGCTCTTATTTTAGAAATAAACAATGTTTATAAAGAAAATAAAGATCCTGAACTTATGGACTTAATGAAACGTTTAACAGTAATAAAACAAAAAATTGAAAAGCGTTTAAAAGGTAGAAATGTATAAATCAATATACACTTTAACCAAAACAAAACGCCTCAATAAAATTGAGGCGTTTTGTTTTTAAGTACTTTAAGAATAGTTATTCTAAACGTTCAATTTTAGCACCAATAGCACGTAAACGTTCATCTATATTTTCGTAACCTCTATCTATTTGTTCTATATTCATTATAGTTGATGTTCCTTTAGCAGATAAGGCTGCAATAAGTAAGGATACACCAGCACGAATATCAGGCGAGGTCATAGTAGTTGCTTTCAAAGTAGATTTAAAATCATGCCCTATTACAGTAGCTCTATGCGGATCGCACAAAATAATTTTAGCCCCCATATCTATTAGTTTATCTACAAAGAATAAGCGGCTTTCAAACATTTTTTGATGGATTAAAACGCTACCTCTTGCTTGGGTTGCTACTACCAAAATTATACTTAATAAATCTGGTGTAAACCCAGGCCACGGTGCATCAGAAACAGTTAAAATAGATCCATCTATAAAACTTTGTATTTCATAGCCATTGGTATGCGCTGGTATATGAATGTCATCGCCTTGTTTTTCAACGGTAATACCTAATTTTCTAAACACATTTGGTATTAATCCTAAATCATCCCAAGAGACATTGGTAATGGTTAATTCGCTTTTGGTCATTGCCGCTAAACCAATCCAACTACCAATTTCAATCATGTCTGGTAGCATGGTGTGCTCTGTACCTCCTAAACTTTCAACACCATCAATAATTAACATATTAGAGCCCACTCCACTAATTTTGGCTCCCATTCTATTTAGCATTTTACAAAGCTGTTGTAAGTAAGGTTCGCAAGCCGCGTTATATATAGTGGTTTGTCCTTCAGCCAAAACCGCTGCCATAACAATATTAGCGGTTCCTGTAACAGAGGCTTCTTCTAGTAACATATAAGTACCTTTAAGTTTTTTGGCTTCTACACCATAAAACTGGTCTTCTTTACTGTAACCAAATTTAGCTCCTAACTTTATAAAACCTTCAAAATGGGTATCTAACCTACGGCGTCCTATTTTATCGCCACCAGGTTTTGGAATATAACCTCTACCAAAGCGTGCCAATAAGGGGCCTACAATCATTATGGAACCACGTAAACCACGACCATCAATTTTAAATTCGTCAGATTCTAAATATTCTAGGTTAAGATGATCTGCTTGAAATGAGTAAGTGCCTTTTGAAAGTTTTTCAACCTTAACACCTAATTTTTTTAGCAGATTAATAAGTTTATTAACATCAACAATATCTGGTATATTATTAATGGTAACTTTTTCTGGAGTTAGTAAAACAGCACATAAAATTTGTAATGCTTCGTTTTTTGCACCTTGTGGTTGTATGCTTCCTTTAAGCTGATGACCACCTTCTATTTTAAATACTCCCATGCTTTAATTAATAGCGTTTTCTTTGTCTGTTCTTTTTATGGTGCTTTTTGCCAGAATACTTGGTTTTAGTTCTTATTAAGCTTGAAGCATCTGATAGATCTTCTTCTGAGTCTCTTAGGTTTATTTTCCCATCAGATAATTCAAATAAATGGTCATATATAACAATATCTTCAACAGTGTCTTTATTCCAATTTAAAAAACACTTTTTCATGTGGTTAGCAATAGTATAAACCAAGGCTTGTTTAAGTTCGCCTTCTTCCCATGTATTTGCCACATCAATCATGGTTTTTATATTGTTTCCGTAAAAACGATATTTTGGATGATTTTGTGGGTATTTTAAAGGCTCTGGGCGTTCTGTTAATAATTCTTTGGTTGGTTTTGTATAGGGAGAATCTACATCTAATTCAAAATTAGACATAATGAACAGCTGATCCCAAAGTTTATGCTGAAAGTCTGGAACATCTCGTAAATGAGGTTGCATATTTCCCATTACAGATATAATGGCTTTAGCTAGTTTATTACGTTCTTCTCTATCTTCAACGGTTTTAGCATGGTTTATCATTTTTTGCATATGACGACCATATTCAGGAATAATTAAGTGCTCCCGTTCTGTATTGTATTCTAAAGTATTTGTCAAAATATTTGTGTGGAATTAAAATTTATGCACGTAGTTATTTATGCTTTTGCAAAATACAAAAAAATTCTAAAGACTTATAACGCCTTCAACTTTTTCTGCAACTTCTTTATACTTTTCTATAACGCTGTTTGGGTCTCTCATTAATAAATTAACAGATACACTGGTGTATTTACCGTTTTTAGACTCAACCGTATTAATAACAGCGCCCATATTATTAAATATAGCTTCTATTTTTGCTATTTTTTTAATATCTGATTTTACAATGAATTTATATAAATATTCTGCTGGCCAACTGGTAGTTTCGTAAAGCTGCCCTCTTAATTTATTATAAAATTCTTCTGATTTTTGTGATGCTTCCATAGCTATTTTATATGCTGCAAATATACACTTTCATGAATTTATTTTGTTGTTTTTTTAATGTTTCATGTAGGCTTGGGTTATAAAAATTAGCTTCTCCTTATATTTTGACGATAATTTAAATTACGTAGATTTAAATTCTATTTTTTTTATCAATTGTAAATTCCGATTTTTACAGATAAATTATAAGGCATTGAGAGCAAAAAAAGTTGTAATTACAGGAGGGCCTGGAACTGGAAAATCTACTATTATAAATGAACTTATTAAAAGAGGGTTTTATTGTTTTGAAGAAATATCAAGACAAGTTACCCGAGAGGCTCAAAAAGAGGGTATAGAGCAGCTTTTTTTAACAAACCCATTATTGTTTAGTGAACGCCTTTTACATGGCAGACACAAACAATTTATTGACGCTTTAAATGCCGATTCTGAGCTTGTTTTTTTAGACCGAGGTGTTCACGATGTGCTAGCCTATATGGATTTTATTGGTGATACTTATCCGCAACATTTTGTTGATGTATGCAATAACAGCACTTATGATAGTGCCTTTATTTTAAAACCTTGGGAAGCTATTTACACTAGCGATAATGAACGTTATGAAAATTTTGAACAGGCATTAAAAATTCACGAACACCTTTTAAACACCTATCAATCTTACAATTACAATTTAATAGATGTACCCTTTGGAACTGTAAAAGAACGTACCGATTTTATTCTAAATTCGCTTTAATGACTTATGGAGCACCCAATTAACATATTAGAGCGTTATTGGCATTTTACTTCTTTTAAAAATAACCAAGAAGCCATTATAGAATCGGTTATTGCAGGAGAAGACACTTTTGTTCTTTTACCCACTGGTGGAGGCAAATCGTTATGTTATCAAATTCCAGCGTTAGCAAAAAAAGGTATTTGTATTGTTATTTCGCCACTTATAGCTTTAATGAAAGACCAAGTACAAACCTTAAACAACAAGGGTATTAAAGCTTTAGCCATAACAAGTGGTATTTCTCATAACGATTTAGATACGCTTTTAGATAATTGTATTTATGGCAATTACAAGTTTTTATATTTATCGCCAGAGCGTTTACAACAAGAGTTGGTACAAGATCGTATTAGGCAAATGCATGTAAACCTTATTGCTGTAGATGAAGCTCATTGTATCTCTCAATGGGGTAATGACTTTAGGCCTGCTTATAAAAACATTGCACTTTTAAGGCAGCTTCAACCTTCTGTAAATGTTGTAGCTTTAACGGCTTCGGCCAAAACGGAAGTAGTAGAAGATATTATTAAAGAACTAGATTTTATTCAACCTAAAATCTTTAAACAATCCTTTCTAAGACCCAATATTGGGTACATGGTTTATCATGAAAATGATAAATATTACAGGTTAGAAACCATTTTAAAAAAATATACGCAATCATCTATTGTATATGTTAGAAATAGAAAATCTACCTTAGAAATTAGTTCTTTTTTAAATTCTAAAAACATTACTGCTACTTATTATCATGGCGGACTCTCAAATGCCGAAAAAGAAACCAATATGGCAGCGTGGTTAAATAACCAAAAACAAGTTATGGTTGCTACAAATGCTTTTGGAATGGGGATTGATAAACCCGATGTAAAAACCGTAATTCATATAAATTTACCCGAAAGTATTGAAAGTTATTTTCAAGAAGCAGGAAGAGCAGGAAGAAATGGTGAAAAATCTTTTGCTGTTATTTTAAAAAATAATAGCGATTTACAATTAGTTAAAAACCAGTTTTTAAATGTTTTACCTACGGTAGATTTTATAAAACAAGTATACCGAAAACTGTGTAATTACTTTCAAATATCATATGGTGAAGGCGCATACACTACGTATGATTTTAACTTTAACACCTTTTGTAAAACCTATAAATTTAGTTCTGTTTTATGTTACAATGCCATTCTAATACTAGATAGAAATAGCATTATTAATCTTTCTAAACAGTTTAAAAACAAGGTTACTGTACAATTTATTATGTCTAACACTGCTATTTTTAATTATTTAGATCATCATCCAGATTTAAACATCATAGTTAAATCTATGCTTAGAATGTATGGCGGTATTTTTGATTACGAAACCAAAATAAATACACTTAAAGTAGCAGAAAAAGCATCGGTTACAGAAGCTACATTAATTAATGCATTACAAAGGTTAGAAAAAGACCACGTTATTAACCTTAATTTAGCCAAAACAGATGCACAAATAACTTTTATTGAACCTAGGGAAGATGAAAAAACTATTAATAGAATTGCCCCTACTGTAAAACAACAAAACCATATAAAACAAGGTCAAGTTAAAGCTATCTTAGATTATATAGAAAATGATAGTGTTTGCAAAAGCATGCAACTTCTCTCCTATTTTGGCGAAAAAGAATTAGCCCCTTGTGGTATTTGTTCCGTGTGTATTTCAACTAAAAAAAAGACCGAAAAAGTTGATTACAACATATTAAAAAACCGTATTATTGAACTCTTAGAACAAGGCGATTTATCATCCAGAGCTATCGTTTCAAAATTACATTGCTCTGAAAAAGATTTAAAAACTACATTAAAACTTTTGTTAGAGCATCATATTATTACAATTACAAAAACAAACACCTATAAATTAAATCCATCATGAAAGATTTAAGTATTGTTTTTATGGGAACTCCAGATTTTGCTGTTGCCACCTTAAAAACGTTAGTAGATAATGATTATAACATTGTAGGGGTAATTACAGCCCCAGACAAACCTGCTGGTAGAGGCAGAAAGCTTAATGAAAGTGCTGTTAAAAAATATGCTAAAGAAAACAACCTTAATATTCTGCAGCCTACCAATTTAAAAAGCGAATCTTTTTTAAAAGAACTAAAAGCACTTAACGCCAACCTTCAAATTGTAGTAGCTTTTAGAATGTTACCTAAAGTAGTTTGGCAAATGCCCAAATATGGTACGTTTAATTTACACGCCTCGTTGTTACCAAACTATCGTGGTGCTGCCCCTATTAATTGGGCTATTATTAATGGCGAAACAAAAACGGGTGTATCAACATTTTTTATTGATGAAAAAATTGATACTGGTGAAATGATTCTTCAAGAAGCCGTTGCCATTGACCCCAAAGAAAATGCAGGTAGTTTACACGATAAATTAATGACTATTGGTAGCCAATTGGTTTTAAAAACCGTTGCTTTAATTGAAAATGGCACCGTTAAAACTACACCTCAGGTTGATACCGATGCCATTAAAACTGCTCACAAACTCAATAGAGACAATTGTAAAATAAATTGGAATGACACCATTGATAATATTTACAATTTAATACGTGGCTTAAGTCCGTATCCAGCCGCTTGGTGTACACTAATTAATGGTGATGACCAATTAGATGTTAAAATTTATGAGGTAGAAAAAGAAATAGAACCCCACACTATGGAGGTTGGCAGCATTATTTCAACCAAAAACCAATTAAAAGTAGCTGTTAAAAATGGGTATATATTAGTGAAGGAAATAAAACTTCCGGGTAAACGTACAATGCATGTAGGAGCTTTACTAAATGGCTATTCTATAGAAAAAAATGCCAAAATGCTCTAAACCCTTACTAACAGTGATATTAGAAAAATATCGGTGAAATACACTACCTTTATTAACAAATACCCTAAGTTATTAACAAATATGGGTTTTTCCCTTGCTATTACTTGCGTGATTACATAATCCGTATAAATTTGTAGAGGATTTAACAAAATTGTTTAACCAATTTATTAATAATTAAACTTTATATTATGAACAAAACAGATTTAATCGATGCTATGGCAGAACATGCAGGAATTACTAAGGCAGCTGCTAAAAAGGCTTTAGAATGTGCTCTTATAGAAATAGAAGGTGCTTTACAAAAAGGTAACAGAGTTTCTTTAGTTGGTTTTGGTTCTTGGTCAGTTTCTAAAAGAGCTGCTAGAGAAGGAAGAAACCCACAAACTGGTGAGACTATCAAAATAAAAGCAAAAAATGTTGTTAAATTTAAAGCTGGTGCAGATTTATCAAACGCTGTAAACTAATTAGTTAACAACTTATTATAACATTAAAAAGCCTTCAAATTTTGAAGGCTTTTTTGTTTCACATTGGTAAATAGTTGCTTTTTTAATAAATAAATACTAGATTTAATTACTAAATCATTAAAAAGCATGATTACAATAAAGCCCAAAAAAGGAAATTTGTTAATCGCTGAGCCTTCCATAATTGGTGATGTTTCTTTTAATCGTTCTATTGTACTTATTGCAGACTATTCAGAAGAAGAAGGTTCTATAGGTTTTATTCTAAATAAGCCCTTAGATTATACTATTAATGAACTAGTTCCTGAAATTAAGTCTGATTTTAAAGTTTACAATGGCGGACCTGTAGAGCAAGACAACCTATATTTTATTCACAAAATACCCGATTTAATACCAAACAGTATTGAAATATCTTTAGGTATATATTGGGGAGGCGATTTTAACAAAGTAGCAGAACTTATTGCTAACCAAAGTATAGACGAGAGAGATATTAAGTTCTTTTTAGGATATTCTGGATGGAGTGCCTATCAGTTAGAAGACGAACTTAGAGCCAACTCTTGGGTAGTTACTGAAAATATTTATAAAAAGAACATTATAGAAAAAGATTACAAATCTTTCTGGAAAGAAAAAATGTTAGAATTTGGTGGTGAATATAGTATTTGGTCTAACGCACCAGAAAACCCAAATTACAACTAATTTAATCTTATTTTAGCGTTTAACTTCCCTATTATTTCTTTAGCAACTCCTGTTGAAAACTGTTTCTTTCGGTATTTTGATATTGGCTGAATACCCACAATGACATTGGTAATAAAAATTTCATCAGCTTTTTGAATCTCAAAAGGCGAAACCGATGCTTCTTCAATTTCATAATTAGGTATTTTACTAAGAATATCTATAATTTGTTTTCGCATAATACCTTTTAAGCAACCATCAGAAATTGGTGGGGTTTTAATAACATTCCCTTTTACTAAAAACACATTACCATTTAAGGCTTCTACAACATGTTTATTGGTATTTAAAATTAAACAGTTATTTAGTTTGTTTTCTTTTGCAAAAATACTACTAACCACATTTAATGCTTTGTTATTAGTTTTTAAGGTTGATAATAAACTTGGAGATAGGTAATAATCTTTAAACAAATCTACTTCATAAAAATCATCACTTAAGGTGTAAAAATCATCTTCTAAAGGTTTAACAGCTACTACAAAGCTAACATTGTTATTTGATGGTGTGTACAAACCTCCTTCCTCTCTAAAAACGGTAAATTTTACTCTAGCAGCAGCCTGCATTAGATTATTTTTTTCTAAAGTTAAAAGCATTTGAGATTCTAAATATTCCATAGTAAAATTCATAGGAATTTCCATTCTCATAATTCTCATAGAAGCCATTAATCTAAAATAATGATCTTCTAAAAATAATATTTTACCATGGCTTGCTTTTATAGTTTCAAAAAGTGCATCGCCATAGGCAAAGCCTCTATTTTCAGTAGAAATAACCTTGTTATTTTCTAAAATAGTACCGTTATAATTTATCATAAAAAAATCCCATTTTCATGGTTATTGAAAACAGGACAAATATAATTTAATTATATGATTTAAACTTATGCTGAACCTAATACCTGCTTTAAATCTGATATTTGATTTTCCCAAAGCATTTTAGCTTCGTCAATTTCATCTTCTTCAGCAAAATCTGTTATCATTAAAGATACGTCTTTGGTAATTTCATCAACTTGAATTCTAATTTCAAAATAATAAGAGGCACCTTCTTCTTCATCGGTTAACCATCTAAATTTAACACGTTCACCACTTTTTTTACTTAACAATTTAGCCTGTTCTTCGCTATCGTCCCAAATAAATGTAAATAACTCACCACGCGAGTTTACGTTATCTGAGAACCATTCTGACAAACCAGAAGGCGTTGAAATATACTGATACAATAACTGCGGCGAAGCCTGAATTGGAAATTCTATATCAAATCTAATTTTATCGTCCATATGTACTTTAAAAATTTAACGTTGCCTAATATATACATTAATTGATAAGTAGCGTAATTTTTTTAATAATATTTTCTTTGACATATATTTGCTGAGATTAATATTGTTTTTATATTTGCAGCCACAAAATGGCGAGGTAGCTCAGTTGGTTAGAGCGTCGGATTCATAACCCGGAGGTCTCGAGTTCAAATCTCGATCTCGCTACAACAGGAAAATCATCTAAAATCAACGGTTTAGTTCACTCTAAACCGTTTTTTTATGGAAAATATTTTAGATTTAATTATGGGACTGTATCGTCCTAGTATCTTTTATATACCTAGTAGTTTATTCCCAAATGCTTCTGAGAAAGCTAAAGAAGGTTTTAAAGAATTTAGAGTTACAGATGAGCTTGCTGTTTTAAAAATAACAGGAGATATTTCATATGTTGAAAACTGTATTCCTACTATAGAACTTCTTAATAAGCAAAACAATTTAGATAATAACATTTTTCAATTACATAAATTTCAAGATCAACTCAAAAAAGATTCTTTTGAATTTATTTTGAATAATGTAAGCTTCCCTTAAAATCGAACTGTTAATTCCTCCAATTTATTTTCATCGTCTCGTGAAAGATGATATTTTGCTTTTTCTTTTAAATAAAAATCTAAACTATCTTGCTCTATTGACCAATCAATACTGTTTTTAGAACCACTTCTTATCTCTAGTTCCTCAATAAAAATTGAGAAATCCTGAAGATACTTAGATTTATTGTTTGGTGAAGAGCAACCAACGAACAAACAAATAACAAGAAAAAAAAATCGATTAATCATAAAAAAATAAACTAAAATTATAATGGTAAAATTAAAATTGTGTGTTCTATTTTTTTTACGGCAAACCGTAATTCAATAAAAAGCGTCTCATTTTAGTGCTTTATAAAAACTGTTAAGTTATATTTCTACGCCTCAAAAAGAACTCGTGTATATAATGTCTCCTCAATCAATTTGTGAATGTCTTTGTTTCTTATTATAAATAGCTGTTTTAGGTGTGAACTCCATATTTAAAACACAAAAAACAAGGAATGATACTAATAATAGTTTCATTCCTCTAAAGTAATAGCCAATGGTGAATTATCCACCTGTATTTGGAGGCGGAGGAGGAATATTCCCTCCATTACCACAACACGCTTCCTCCCCATCTGAAACTACTCCATCAACTTGATTCCCTTCTGGCGTACAAGAAAATAAGACTATATTAAAAAAGAGCATAAACAGTATTAAAGATATTTTATTCATCTTATTTGATTTTTAAAATTTGACAATAGTGCTGCCTGTCGCTTTTTAGCAACAATTTTGTTTCATGACAACACATGAATTAAGTAGTAGAGACGTCTCTCTTATGGGAAGTATGAAGCGTTGAAGTAAAGTGCTATGATTACTTCCCAAAAAACATAGCCGCTCCACTTCTCTACTTCATTAATGAATTGTAAGCTCTTTAAAGATTTATAATTCGAAGACAAAAAAAGAAAGAATAAGCTGTTATGAGTGGAAGTTTAAAGGAAGTAATTAGGAAAATTGTTTCCTGAACGTTTCCTAGAGATTTTTTGTAGATTTATAGCACTTAAACCAAAACTAATGCACAAAGATGTAGTTATTAAAGCCTTTGAAAAGGCACAAAAAGACATACCTGGAAAAACGAGTATAACAAATTGCTCTGAGCATATTTCAACAGTTTTATTGGATGAATTACATTATCAAATCAGTGGAAAAACTTTAAGAAATTTATATAAGGAAGCTACATCGTCTGGAGAAAACGACATAAACATTAACTCAAGACACATAATAAATTTGTGTGATTATTTAGGATATAAGAATTACGAGGATTTTTTAAGCCATAACTCATCAAAATGTAATTCTCAAAAACGAAATACTTTTTTTGATTTTTTAAAAAGAAACAAAGCCAGTTTAATAATAGGTTTTATTGCTGTTTTGTTAGCTTATTTCATTACTTCTTTTAATAAACAAAGGTGGATGATATGGCAAGATACAGAATATGTAGAAGTTGAATTTGACACCGAAAAGTACACTCTTTCACAACTAAGAATATACAATACAGATAGAATTGACAACTTTAAAAAAATTGAACCAAATTGTGAAACACAGTTCTTTAATGAGAAAAATGAACCCCTTATTTGGTATGGCAAAAATTTTGATGGCACCTACGAATATTTTACCGGACTTGGTAAGCATCCACAAACTGGAAAAACCCTAAAAGCTATTACTGTTTATATAATACGAAAGTATATTTGTGATACTTATTAATAAAACTAATACAATTTTAAAAGAATTATTTTTTAGAGATTAAATAAAATCTCTTATATTTAAATTAATTTTTTTACTAACAAAAGTGAACACAAAACTGAACTCGTTTAGGGACACGATTTTTAATATAAACCTCTATAAATTATAGAAAATAAGCTAAATAACTACACTTTTTGTAATTCCAACTTTTGCTTTTTGGGTTTATCGGTTTCATAGTCGGTATAGACAATAGTAAAATCACGTTCCATATCATCTAAATCAAAACCATACTCTTCATTCAGCATCAAAATAACCGATTGTAGGTTGTTTTCTTTGGCGCTAATTTTTTTGGGTTGATTTGTGAGCACACAGAGTAATTGATTATCCTCTAATACTGTGCTGTCTTTTTTCTCTAATATTTCTATTGCCATTGACTGACTATATTTTTATTTGGTTGTTTATATTTTCTATGCTTTTAAAAACCTCTTCATAACTTAAACTCTTATGGGTTTCCAATATTTGATTGATGAGTTTGCTTTCTTCTTTTTTACCCACTTCACTTGAAAGTAACTCCTTAATACTTTGTTTAGCTTCTGGATAGTTTTCTAATACCTGATTGATATGAATCCCCAATAGGACAGCTCCACCCTTAACTATGGTATGGTCATCAGTATAAACTGCTTCAAAATGTTCTAGCGATTCGTCTCGATGGATTTCTAAATAGTTTTGCAGGATAAAAGCGATATCATCGGCATCTTTATTAGTTTTGTGATTTCGGTCTTTCCATGCCACTATTTTAAGGAGCCCTATACCTGCTAAAGATGCTATTTGGATGTCGATATCCTCATCGATATTAACCTTTAATGCGGCATCGTTTACTGCAGGAAAGCCAAGTACGGACATTGCGAATTCTTCGTCTGGGGGCCAGAAGATTTTATCATCTTCTTTCATAATATGACCAAAAGGCACGATATCTAAATCGAACTTGCCTAAATATTGGAAGCGTTGTTTTTGGTCTGGGTCTTTGGTGAAATTGGGTAGTTGTGTGATGCCTTCTTCAACAGTTTTGTATTGCTCCCAATCGTTGATGGTG
This sequence comes from Seonamhaeicola sp. S2-3, assembly GCF_001971785.1. Classification (NCBI taxonomy): domain Bacteria; kingdom Pseudomonadati; phylum Bacteroidota; class Flavobacteriia; order Flavobacteriales; family Flavobacteriaceae; genus Seonamhaeicola; species Seonamhaeicola sp. S2-3. The sequence continues at coordinate 3,721,861 of NZ_CP019389.1, forward strand.
ATGGCAATATCCAAATCGTGTGTTAAACGTCCGGAACTTTCATCATGCAACTCCATAATAATATCACGCGCTGTCGCCCCAATGACAAAAAAGGAAATATCAGATGCCTTGAAATAGTCGGTTAATTCCTGAAGAATAGGCTTTAATAGCGGATGGTTGAATTTTTTACTGGATATGCTGTAACTCATTTTCAAATATTTGATTCGCTATTTCCACATTTCTACCATAGCCGCTATTCATTAAATCGGTATAAATCAATAAGGCTGGCACCGTGCTTTGATTCCAGTTGTTGTTTTGCCAAAACTTTTGGCGCACTTCCACATTACCTGTTTTATCAGGAACTAAACGCAATGTTTTTGCTATTTCAGGTAATTCCAGATTGCTATAGATGGTAAATTCTTGCGGTCTTAAATTATCGGTTAGGATGGCTCCTGCAGGCTCACCACCCCAAAGGATCTCACTACCTGTTTGATTTAAAATTGTGTGACGCCAATTTTGAGCCATATCAGAACCTATAAACTTCATTCGGCTTCTTATAATTCGAGGTTTTAAAACGGTATTGAACTCCACCAACCATCGTTCCAAAAGTTCTTCCTTATTTTTAAGTACTCTTTTATCTTTGGTTTTAATCAAATAATTTAATTCTTCCAGTTCTGCCATCACATTACTTACAGAACCTAAAGATACGCCTACTTTTTCTGCGATTATTCTGTATGAATCCTGTAAGTTTTCAGGTTCGTTTAACAGATGGAAGATTATTTTAACTCCAGCCTCTTGAAAGGCTCTAGATTGATTGGTTTTATGCTTAACCCTTCTTTTTTGACCTTCTACAAAAATCATTACATCGTCTTTACTAATAAAAGCGTTGCCAGCAGTATCTATATAATTAAAGCCCCTCTCCTTTAGCTGTTTTGCCGCCTCTTTAGATATATATTGTGCAATTAATATAATTGGCTTATTACTTCGATTTCTAATTTCTTCAAGCTGTGACAGTACCAATCCCTGATTAGAGGTTCTCATAGCTGATTTAGCCTCTACCACAAACTGCATGTTTTTGATATTCAAAATAGCATCATATTTAGCTCTTGAGGTTTCAATATCAATTGGTATATTGATAACGCTCTCCAAATTTGCTACAGCTTGATAAATAAAATCGTTATTGCGATACATAATCTATTGTTCATTTATTTTTATCGTTCAGTGACAATGAACATTCAAATATATTGAACATTAAATTAAAAAACAAGGAAAACATAAAGGAAAGCAAACATGGTTATATTTCAATACGGAAAAGCGTAAACTAAAGGTCACAAATAATTGAACAAGCTTTTAATTAAATCTTAGGCATCATGTTAATTTCCTGATTGAAATCAAAAAATTACAATCAACGAATTGCTTCAATAATTTTTCTGAGACCCTAGATGTTTGGGTAATGTGCATATATTTTTTTGCAATCATGCCCCCTTCAAATCCTTTTGGACACAAAATCTAACATTCCATTTATAATTTTAAGTTGACTTTGTAATTAAACTTGGTCCATACGCCAATTAACAAAATTAATTGAAGAAAGGATAATCACCCCATACTAAAACATTTAGGAATGAATTTTATATTATTTTTTTAATCATCCGATTCCATTAATTATTACAAATACATTTTTACTATTATCACCTAGTATACCAAAAACCAACTTGTGAAGTAATGGGGCGACAAAAAATCGCAAATTTTGAACAAAAGTAAGCACGTGATTTTATATATTTACTTTTCAAAAAACACTAACAAAAGTGAACACAAAACTGAACACGTTTTGGAACACGATTTTCAATACAGACCTCTATAAATTACAGAAAACAAGGCGAATAACTACCCTTTTTGTAATTCATAACCCGGAGGTCTCGAGTTCAAATCTCGATCTCGCTACAACAGGAAAATCATCCAAAATCAACGGTTTAGTTCACTCTAAACCGTTTTTTTATGGAAAATATTTTAGATTTAATTACGGATCATGACCAAAAGTTGTGTTTTATGCAAAAATTGTAGTTATTCTAAAGAGAAAGAATTGAATCAAGTCCAAAAGTTGTGTGTAGATTGTATAAATAGTTAAATGATTCTCTTAAAAAAGACAACGTATTGAAACTTGCACTAGACACACTAAAAGTTTGTATTGCCTAATAATATTATTGTATTTAATAATCTGTATAGCTATTTTAGGACGGGTCACACTCACTACTCACCACTCACTATTCACTTCTCACTCCTATAGATGTCCTATAGATATCCTATAGATGTCCTATGGATGTCCTATGGATGTCCTATGGATGTCCTATGCTTTACCTATGAGTAAAATTATTGAATTTTCCCAGCTCATAACCAATTGTTGTGTTTAGGAAAAAATTGGTCATAATCCATACAAATGAAGAATTTCGTTAGTTTTAGTGTGTTTCACTAAATCGAAATTGTTAATTAAAAATTCAGGTAAAAACAGTTTTAATAGGTTAAGGTAAGTTCTAATACAATAATTTTAAAACTTCAAAACTAAAACGATCTTTATTCACACACAACTTTTGGGGTTAATCCAAAATAACTAAAAAAATGCAAAAATAAAGGCTGCCTTTTCAGACAGCCTTTTTAGAGCGGGAGACCAGGTTCGAACTGGCGACATTCAGCTTGGAAGGCTGACGCTCTACCAACTGAGCTACTCCCGCCTTTGTGGGTACAAATATAAATAAACTGTTTTATTATATGCAAAAAAACCTACAACTTTTTTAAAAAATGAAAGCCTAAAATTTTAAAGCCTTCATTAAAATAGAATTTGTGAGAGGCACTATTTGATACATAGGTATTTAGCTCCATAACTTCGTAACCTTTATCGTTTACATAATTGTAAATCCAGTCAAAAAATTGCTTCCCCAAACCATTTCCTCTATAACTTTTTTTAATATAAAGATGATCTGGCTCTACACTTCTTCCTGAATAATGTCTTGTACAAAACCACAAACCACAAACTCCAACCAATTTTTCATTATCATAAACAACGGCGCATTCATAGTTATTAGAAATCATTTCTGAAAAACGCTGTTTTAAAATGGTTTTTGAAATTTTGCCTTCATTAAGTTTATAAACCAATGGTACAACAGTGTGTATTTTTTCTTTATCTAGAATTTTAAAGATGTATGACATAAACTTATTTTTAAAAAACACCAAAGCAAATGTAAGTGACTTTTATTAAAACTAGTGTCTTAATATTACAAACAAACATGATTTATAACTTACACTAATATATTTTGTAAATTTAGTACCCTAATAGATATTATTAAATATGAGAGGAAGAAATCTTAAAATTAGATTATTAATAGGTGCTGCTATTGCTATATTTTTTGTATTAAAAAGATGTAGTCAACGAGAAGTTAACCCATATACAGGACGTACCCAAACTATTTCTATGAACGCCAATGAAGAAATTGCTATTGGCTTACAAAGTGCTCCTCAAATGGCAGAACAACATGGTGGTTTATATCCTAACAACGAATATCAAGCATTTGTTGATAATGTTGGTAACAAATTAGTTAATAATAGTATTGCTAAAGAAACGCCTTATAAATACGAATTTCATTTACTTGCAGATGCAAACACAATTAACGCTTTTGCGCTTCCTGGAGGACAAATTTTTATTACCTATGCTTTATTTTCTAAACTAGAAAATGAAGACCAATTAGCAGGTGTTTTAGGGCATGAAATAGGTCATGTTTTAGGGAGACATAGTGCAGAACGTATAGCAGAAAGCGAATACTGGCAAGGTTTAGCAACTGCTGGCTCTGTTGGTGCAGACATGGGAGGTTTAGTTAGCGGTATTGGTCAGCAAACATTACTTACTAATGGTAGAGATGATGAATTAGAAAGTGATGATTTAGGAGTACTCCTTATGTTAAAATCTGGGTATAACCCAGAGGAAATGATTGGAGTTATGGAAATTTTAAAAGCCGCCGCAGGTCCTAACAGAGTTCCTGAATTCCAAAGTACACACCCAGACCCTGACAATAGAATTGAAAAAATAAAAGAAGCTATAAATAAATATAAAAACCAATAAAAAAAGCCTCGGTTCCCGGGGCTTTTTTTAGACTAACTAACTCAAAATAATTACATAAAAATTATTATAATTACTTTCTCTTTTTCTTCTTTAAACTTTCTTTAATAATAGCTGCGGCTTCATTAGCACCATGTAATTCGGCATATTTAAGCGCTGTATAATTTCTATTAGAACATCTCAATTTTAAATTAGCTCCCTTTTCAATTAAAAGCTTTAAAATTTCAGTTCTGTTAAATTTTGCTGCATACATTGCAGGAGTCATTCCGTTAGAGCGTTGATTTACATCTGCGCCTCTTTCAATGAGTTTCTTTACTGTATCAAAATCGCCTTTAGCAATAGATACACAAAAAGAATTTACTTTAAAAAAATACTCAAAAGAACTATTGTTATCAATAGTTGAAGTAGCAGAATTTGCGTTAACCGAAACAACGGCAACACACAAAGCAAGTGCGGTGGTAATGATTGTTTTTTTCATGATGAAAGGTTTTAATTTGATTAATATAATTCGTTTCTTGATACACTAAAGAGACGATTATTTTTTGAAATTGTTACACGCTTTCTTTTTTATAACACTTTTTTAACGTTCATTTTACAAACTATTAACGAAAACGTTTTCTTTAAAAACTTTATGAAAAAGCTAGAAAAATTAAGGTTTTTCAGCGTTTTTTATACACGCTATTAAAGCAAACTTCTGTATCTTTGTGTAGTCTTAAAATTTATTAAAAATGAACAAAAAAGTTATCTTAATGATACTAGATGGCTGGGGAAATTCTCCCGATCCAAAAGTATCTGCAATAGACCATGCTAATACACCTTTTATAGATGCTCTTTACACCAAATACCCATACGCTACTTTAAGAACAGACGGACTTCATGTTGGGCTTCCCGAAGGGCAAATGGGAAATAGCGAAGTTGGACACATGAATCTTGGAGCCGGCAGAATTGTATATCAAGATTTGGTTAAAGTTAATTTAGCTGTTGAAAACAAAACACTTAACAACGAAAAAGTATTAGTTGATGCTTTTAATTACGCTAAAGAAAACAATAAAAATGTTCATTTTTTAGGTTTATTAAGTGATGGTGGTGTTCATTCCCATATTAATCATTTATTAGGGTTAATTGATGCTGCTAACGATTTTGGTATTGAAAACTCTTATGTTCATGGCTTTACAGACGGTAGAGATGTAGACCCTAAATCTGGTGCAGGATTTGTAAAACAACTACAAAATCATATTGAAAATACAAACACCCAAATAGCTAGTGTTTCAGGACGTTATTATGCCATGGATAGAGATAAACGTTGGGAACGCATTAAACTAGTTTATGACGCGCTAGTAAATGGCAATGGCGTAACTTCAACAGATATTATTGGCAGTATTGAAGAAAACTACGCCAATGATGTAACCGATGAGTTTATTAAACCCATAGTAGCCGTTAACAATGATAACAAACCTGTTGCTACTATTAAAGAAGATGACGTGATTATCTTTTTTAATTTTAGAACAGACCGCGGACGTGAATTAACTGAAGCTTTATCGCAAACTGATTTTCCTGAGCATAATATGAAAAAACTTAAATTATATTATGTTACACTCACAAATTATAATGACACTTATAAGAACATTAACGTAATTTTCAATAAAGAGAATTTAACAGAAACTTTAGGTGAAGTTTTAGAAAAAAATAACAAGAAACAAATAAGAATTGCTGAAACCGAAAAATACCCACACGTAACATTCTTCTTTTCTGGCGGACGTGAAGAACCTTTTAAAGGCGAAAAACGTATTTTAAGAAACTCTCCAAAAGTTGCTACTTACGATTTAAAACCAGAAATGAGTGCCTATGAATTACGTGATGCTTTAATTCCAGAATTAGAAAAAGGTGATGTAGATTTTGTTTGCTTAAACTTTGCTAATGGTGATATGGTTGGGCATACTGGTGTTATGGAAGCTGCAATAAAAGCCTGCGAAGCTGTTGATGAATGTGTTAAAGATGTGGTTACAACTGCTTTAGAAAATGATTACACAACACTTTTAATAGCAGATCATGGTAACTGTGAAACCATGATTAACCCTGATGGTACACCAAATACCGCTCATACAACCAACCCTGTTCCTGTTATTTTAATTGATAAAGAATTAACAGAAATTAAAGATGGTATTTTAGGTGATATGGCACCTACCATTTTAAAACTTATGGGAGTTAAACAGCCAGAAGCTATGACACAACACGCTTTAATATAGTTACAAACTCCTCATTATATAATTAAAAACCTCGCATATTTGCGGGGTTTTGTTTTTACCTTAATATCAAAAAATCTCTCATAAAAAATATTGTATTTTTGCGTAAACTCAAGTCTAAATGAATTTCAGCAAACACTTAATTATTGCAGTAGATTTTGATGGTACCATTGTAGAAGATGCTTACCCTGGTATTGGTAAACCTAAGTTATTTGCTTTTGAAACCTTAAAAAAACTACAAGATAAAGGCCACAGACTTATTTTATGGACCTACAGACATGGCTCTAAACTTGATGAGGCTGTAAACTTTTGCAAAGAACATGGCATTCATTTTTATGCCGTAAATAAAAGCTTTCCTGAAGAAAACTTTAATAACGATGTAAGCCGAAAAATTCATGCAGACATTTTTATTGATGACAGAAACTTTGGTGGATTTCCTGGTTGGGGAGAAATTTACCAACAACTAACAAACACTACGCCTAAACTTCAAAAGAAAAAAGGATTTTTAGGATTGTTTAAATAATCTTTTTTACATATTTAGAGTATCTTTGCCATTATTTTTGAAGTATGATAGTAATAAAAACTAAAGAAGAAATTGAGTTAATGCGCGAAAGTGCACTAATAGTATCTAAAACATTAGGAGTTTTAGCTAAAGAAATAAAGCCTGGTGTTACCACTTTACAATTAGACAAAATTGCAGAAGAACATATAAGAGACCACGGTGCAGAACCCGGTTTTTTAGGGTTATATGATTTCCCTAACACGCTCTGTATGAGTCCTAATGAGCAGGTAGTTCATGGTATTCCCAATGCAACCCCTTTAGAAGAAGGCGATATTATTTCTATAGATTGTGGCGCACTAAAAAATGGATTTTACGGAGACCACGCCTATACTTTTGCTGTTGGAAATATAGATTCTGAAACCGAAAAACTATTAAAAATCACTAAAGAATCACTATATGTTGGTATTAGAGAATTTAAAGCTAATAACCGCGTTGGTGATGTAGGTTACGCTATTCAACAATACTGTGAAGCCCATGGTTACGGTGTTGTTAGAGAATTGGTTGGTCATGGATTAGGTAAAAAAATGCATGAAGATCCTGAAATGCCAAACTATGGCAGACGCGGAAAAGGGAAAAAATTTATTGAAGGTATGGTAGTAGCTATAGAACCTATGATTAATATGGGTACACACCGTATAAAACAACATAGAGATGGTTGGACTATTACTACATTAGATAAAAAACCTAGTGCACACTTTGAGCATGATGTAGCTTTAGTTGATGGTAAACCAGAACTGCTTTCAACATTTGCTTATATATATGATGCCTTAGGAATTGAAAGTGATGAAGAAGCCGAATTTAGGCAAGAAGCCCTAGTGCTTTAATACCCATGAAAAAACTTTTTAGGCTTGTATTAAACTTAGTACCTAGACCTATTTTAATTAGGTTAAGTTACCTAGTTAGACCTATTTTAGCTTTCTTTTTAAAGGGAAATAACTTTACTGACCCTATTGATAATAAAGGTTTTAAATCTTTCTTACCGTATGGTTATGGCAACCAACGTAATAATGTGCTTTCACCCTCTACCCTTTCATTAGAAAGACACAGATTACTTTGGCTATATTTAAAAAATGAAACCAATTTTTTTACTTCGCCAAAAAAAGTGCTTCACTTTGCCCCTGAACAAGCGTTTTATAAAAGGTTTAAAAAAATGGCAAATTTAGACTATGTTACTACAGATTTAAATTCGCCTTTAGCCGATGTAAAAGCCGATATTTGTAACCTTCCTTTTAAAGATAATGAGTTTGATGTTATTTTATGCAATCATGTTTTAGAACATATTCCTAATGACACCAAAGCTATGGAAGAGTTATTTAGAGTTTTAAAAGTTGGTGGCATGGGCATCTTTCAAATACCACAAGATTTGTCTAGAAAAACAACTTTTGAAGACAACAGCATTACCGATAAAAAGGAACGCGCAAAAATATTTGGACAGTATGATCATGTTAGGGTGTATGGACGCGATTACTTTAATAAACTAAGAAGTATTGGCTTTAAAGTTGATGAAGTTGATTATACCTCTCAATTTTCAGAAAAAGAAATTGAAAGATATTGTTTAGCTAAAGGAGAAATAATTCCAGTTGTTTACAAATAATTTAAAGCCATGACTCAAGATATTATTATTATTACTGGAGCCCTATTTGGTATGCTATCAGTAGTTTTTGGTGCCTTTGGCGCACATGCTTTAAAGAAAATATTATCTAAAGAGCAATTAAAAAGTTTTGAAACCGGTGTAAAGTACCAAATGTATCATGCGTTAGCACTACTAATGTTAGGTTTTAACTTTAATTATTGTACACAAGCTATGTATTGGTGTTTTACTTTAGGCATCATCTTTTTTTCATTTAGCATTTACGGGTTGGTTTTAAGTGATGCTAAAGGAAATAAGCTTAGGTTGTTAGGACCAATTACACCTTTGGGTGGTTTACTTCTAATTATTGGATGGGTACAAATTATACTTAATCTTTTATAGAATTATTCATCAGGAAATCCATTTAAAGCTAAAGTATCAAAGTCTTTATTTTCATTTTCAAAAATTAAAAACACCTTCAGTTCGGGGTGAGACTTTAAAAATGTTTTTACCTTATCAATGCCCATAGCTTTAAAAGCTGTAGCATAGGCATCGGCCGTCATACAATCATTAGCTATAACAGAAACACTTAACAAATTAGTTTTACTTGGGTATCCGGTTTTGGTATTAATAATGTGAGAGTATCTATTACCATTTTCATCTATCTTAAATTTTCTATAAGTACCTGAAGTAGCCATTGCAGCATCTTTCAATTTTATAGCTTTTAAAATAGATTGTTGTCCGTCAAAATGAGGCTTTTCTACACCAAGTGTCCATGGTAATTGTTTTTCAACATTTTTGCCTTTTACTCTAATTTCTCCTCCAATTTCAACCAAATAATTCACTATGTTTTTACTTTCTAGAAATTCACCTATAACATCAACACCATAACCTTTAGCAATGGCATTAAATTCTAAATAAATATTTGGGTTAGTTTTTTCAATTGAATTTTCATGTCTTTGGGTTTTGTTAAAACCAACAAACTGCATTAAACTATCAATTTTTAAACTATCTACTTTTTTTATGGTATGGTCTGCCCCAAAACTCCATGCATTAACAATATTACCAATAGTAGGATCAAAAGCACCATTGGTTTCATTAAAAATTACTTTAGAGGCATCATAAACTCTAATAAAATGTGAATCTATTTTAACAATCTCATTTCTATTTAACCTTGAAATATCTGAGTTTGCCTGATAAGTTGATAACGATTTATTAAGCACATTAAATAAACTATCAAACTCTTGTTGGTAGTTTATTTCAGAATTATATATTACAGAATATGAGGTACCAAATACAGCCCCAGTAATTTTAGTGTTTTTAGTATTCTTAGCACATGAAGTAATGAACACTCCTAAAAAACAGATAAATACAATTTTCTTCATAATTAATTTAGGTGTGTATCTAAAACTTGTATTCCGTTGTACTCTAACAAGTATTCTTCATTTAAATATATGGGTAAACTTTCTCCTTTAGGATTTCCCAAACCAACTCCTGCATATAACACTTTAGCCTTATGTTCTCTAGCGTGTTTTTTAAAAGATTCCATCCAAACAACATCATAGTTATTAGGATTATCTGGTAGTAACACAGCCTTTACTATAACAAAATAGTACTGACTATTCTTGTCAATACACACAAATTGTGGGTGTTTTTTTAATTTACTGTTAACGGCTATAAATTCAAAACCACGTTGTTCTAAATCTTTTCCAACATGATTCATTGCTAAATTATGCAACTCTTGTTCTGTAAGTGGTTTACTCATACTACAAATTTACATTTTTTAAAAAAAGATGATGACATTTTTATACAGTTTCGATGTATGGATATAAAACGATATTAAATCTAGTTATTATGAAAACCTTATGCTACACCCTAACACTAATGTTATTATTTTTTTCTTGCGGAGATAAACAAAATAAGAATGATTTTGCCAATGTTGATTTTGAACCTGAGTCCTTCTTTGATGACGAAATGGTTAATAATTACAAAACTGTTAATAAGGCAAATAAACTAACTAATACCCAAAACGCATTAAAAGACTACAAAGTAATGAGTAAACAATTTGGAATTCCTGTTGGGGTAATGCCCATACCAAGAGACTGGAAAGTAAAACAGAAAAATAAAGAAGGGCTTTTATTTGAATCTGATAATGGTGTAAAAGTTTACGCAGAACGTTTTATCTCATACTTTTATTCAAATAATCAACAACTTAATTATTTAACTCAACAAAGCGGAAGACCTATTGCCCCTGTAAAAAATATAAACAGGATAATAAGTGAAGATATTTTACCTTATGCAGAATCTCAAGGAGAGCAACTAATAAACCAATATCCCCTACCCCAATTAGCACGATTTGATAAGCGCTTTGATAGTTACTTGTTTAAAGGTTTTCCAGAGAACAAACAATATGAGTGTATGGCTACAGAATGGGTTGATAAAAATGGGGAGAAATCAATTGTTATTATTCGCTATTTTACAAATCAATATCCAACCACTGGGGGAATGGATTGGGGTTACACTTTAAATGCTATGGGTGCACCTGCTCAAGAATTTGAAACAGCTAAAAAAGCATTCATTAATTCGCTAGTGAATTTTCAAATTAATCCGCAATGGCTACAAACCAATAACAACTATTATTTACAAAAAACAAGACAAAGTAATACGCAGCATCAACAACGAATGGCTGCCATAAGAGCTCAAGGTGAAGCTAGTAGAAACATTGGAAATACCTATAGTTCTATTACCGATAGTAGTTTTGAAAGCTGGAAACGTATAAATGCCATGAATAATGCTGGACACTCAAAAACCATAAACAATGGTGTTTGGGAACGCACTACTGTAACTAACCCAAATACCTCACAACAATATTATGTAGAAGGACAAAACAATCATTACTGGATGAATAAAAACAATGAATACATAGGCACTAATAATGCATTATACAATCCCAATATTGATAATTCTATAAACAACCAACAATGGACACAATATGATGTAGAAAATTAATTAGAGACACATAATATTTAATATTTACCATAAAAATTAAAAAATGAAATCATTAAAAATTTATAGCATTCTAGCCCTACTTATATTACTACTATCATGTAGTTCTGATGGTGAAAATGATCAGACAAACAATTTATCAGGTTTTACAACATCAGATAATTGTCCAGAATTGCCTGTAGGCCCTACATCGGCATACTGGGAGTATGCCAAAGGAAATCCAATTCCTTTAAATAAAGTACCTGTACTTAAAAATCCTCAAGCAGCATTCTCTTATGCTCATAGCAATACGGCGCTACCACCTTTCACATTAACACCTCCACAAGGTTATACAGCTTTTGACTATACTAACCCAAATACAAATCCGTTTGGAGTAAATATTATTAGAAACGATGGATCTGTAGTTTGGAGGTATGTACCAATTTCAACCTACCCCGCCAATTTTACAGATTCTAATATTTTAGATATTGAAATCAATAATGTTACAGCTGCTTTTGGATTTAATGGTAATTATACCACACTTTGTGAAGCTACCCCAAAAGTTTTTAGTGAAAATGGTATTGCCAGAGTTTTTAGAGCCAGAACTATACAATTTAATAACACTATAGCACTGGTTTGGATTGCCGCCACCTATGTGCAAAGTTTAGGAACTGTAAGTGTTGTTTCCTCTGTATCTGCTGGACCAGTAAATGAATTCGATACCTTAGTTACAGACATATTTTTACCCCTTAGTTTTCAGTTGTTAATAAGTGATAGAGATTCTTTATCTGACAGAGATAATGATGGAGTTCCAGATATTTATGATACCAATCCAGACAATCCTAACATACAGTAATTATTTAAAAATCCATGAACTTAAGATTATTTAAAGATAACTTATTTGTTTCAAAATGAAATAATTGTATATTTCCCGTGTATAGCTATTAACATGGGGGATTCTAATAACAAAATTCAATTTACAGAGCATCTTATAGCGCAAATTAGAAAAAACAACTCAGCTACTTTAAAAGAGTTGTATATATCAAATTACCCCAAAATAGAAAACTTTGTTTTAAAAAATAATGGTAATAAAGATCAAGCAAAAGATGTGTTTCAAGAAGCCTTTATTGTTTTTTGGAAAAATATAAAAGAGGATAAGTTTACAGTTCAAAATAATTCAAGTTTACATGGTTATTTATACACCATTTCAAAAAATAAATGGATGGATTATTTACGTTCTAGTAACTATAAAAAAACTGTAAATGAATCAAAAGTTATTGAATTTAGTACTGCTGATGAATATTTAACAGATAAAGATGATGACATTTTAAAAGAAAAACGATTACACAATATAATGCTTGCTTTTAAAGATTTAGGAGAACCTTGTAATTCATTGTTAAAAATGTTTTACTATGAGAAAAAATCTTTAAGCCATATAGCAACCGTTTTAAATGTTAAAGAGAATACCATACGAAATAAAAAGTACCGCTGTATGAACACGTTACGCAATATGGTATTAACCCAAAAAAAGAATTAAATTGAATAATAGCAAAAACATATCAAAAGAATTAATTGAAACCGTTGAGCGTTACTTAAACAAATCAATGGATAAAACCGAACTACAAGATTTTGAAAAAAAACTTGAAGATTCAAATTTTAAAACCTTAGTAAATGACATTAAAGAAATAATTCTTGGAATAGAAACCTATGAGTTAAAAGAACAACTCAATGAGTTTCATAAAGAAATTGATGCAAAACCAAAAACATATATTTCTTCTAAACTTAGGTATTTACATTTAAAAAGAATAGCTGTAGCTGCTGTATTAGTAATATCCTTAGGCAGTTTATGGTATTTTACCAGTAATTCTAATACCAGATTATACAATAAATATTTTACACCAGATCCTGGATTACCAACAACCATGAGTAGCACTTCTAATTTCGATTTTTATGATGCTATGGTAAATTATAAACATGGTGAGTATAATTTAGCCATTAGTAAATGGAAAACGTTAGCCGAAAAAAAACCTGAAAACGATACAATTAATTACTTTTTAGGCGCTGCTTATCTTGCCTTAGAAAAAGAAACCGAAGCCATACCTTTTTTAGAAAAAACAGTACAATCTAAATCTGATTTCTATCTAAAAAATGATGCTTATTACTACTTAGGACTTGCCTATTTAAAAGAAGGCCATACAGAACTAGCAATTAAATACTTAGAGTTAAGTAAAAATGAAACTAGTACAGAAATTCTTTCTAAGCTAAAAAAATAAAAATGTTAAGATTGCTAAAAATACACGGATGGATTGTGTTCATTCTATTACTTAGTGTTCTTAATATAGGGGCTCAAAATTTAGAAAATAACCTAAAAACAATACACACATTAATTGAATTAGATTCATTACAAAAAGCTGAATCTGTTATAAATTCAAATATTGAACATTTAAAAATATCTAAAAAATATCAAGCACTGTCACATTACATTTTTTTAACAGGAAAAATTAATGTTTTAAAAAAAGACTTTGGTAAAGCAAATTATAACAGTAAAGCACTATTAGGTTATATTACACAGCACTCATCTAATTCAAAAACACTATATCTTTCAAATCTGGAATATTCAAAATTATGCTTAGATATTGGTAACTTACCTAAAGCCTATGAATTTGCTAAAAAAGCTAAAGTATTTGCTAAAAACACATCAAACCCTAGTTATTTACTAGAAAGTGAGTATTATTTAGCCGATTATGGAATGAAATTAGGCCAAATTAATGTTTTAAACAAACATATTAGAAATGCAGAACACATTCTTAAAAACAACCCCAATAAAGAATTTAAAATAACCGCTAGAGTTTACAATTTATTTGGAGCCCTAATGTTCTTTAACTCTAAACAAGATAGCGCTCTACATTATTTTGACAAAGCCCTAAAATATATTCCAAATTTAGAAGAAAATGCCGAAAATACATTTTATTTACCTGCGGCCATACAGGGCAATATGGCTTTAATAAAACTTAACCAAGGAAAGCCTTCCGAAGCAAAACCCTTAATTCAATCTTCCATAAAGCTTGCTAAAGAATTTTTAAACAAAACTAAAAACCATCCTTTAGAAAACAGAGTAAAACGAAACTTAACTATTGGCTTTAGTACACTTAACGGACTACATTTTGATTTGGGAGATTTTGAAAAAGCCAACCTCTTATCTCAACAAGCCTTTAACTATACTAAAAAACACTTTCCTGAAAATTCACAAGAATTCTTTATGGCAGCGTTAACATTTGCCGAAGTAAAAATTAAAAAAAGAGATATTAAACAAGCCTTACATTTTTTAGAAATAGCTAAAAATAGTCTAGAAAAAATCCCTGGGGAAAATTTTCAGCTAAAAGCCTTTTTAAATAGTGAATATGCTAATGTATACTACATGAACAAAGAGTATGATAAGGCTTTAAAATACAGAGAAGCAAGCCATATTAACTACACAAAATCTAACCCCAACTCACTAGATCCCAATAAATTATACAACACTATGGATTTAGCAATTTCTTATTCTGAAATAGGGAAAAAAAATAAAGCCATAAAAATAACTAAAGACACTTATAACTATATTTTAACAACAAAAGGTGAACAAGATTATTTTACCAATGCCTTAATGTTAACATTTTCTAGGATATATTTTAACCTAAAAATGTACCAAAAAAGTTTAAATTGGAGTAACAAAAGTTTAGCTCTTTACAATGATAAATCTTCTAACAAAACGATAGATAGAATTTATTTTGATGAAAACAAGGCTGAAATATACCTTTTAAATGCAAAAGCTAAATACCATTTAGCAACCACAAAAGATAGTTTATTCCTAAAAAGCCTTTTACCAAGTATTAACAATGCTATTGAAGCGCTTAAAGAACGAAAAACTACAATTACGTCTTTTGATGATGTAGCTACATTAATAGAAGACAACAAAAAAGTGTTCAATTTTGCAAAAAAAATAAACCTAGAACTATACAACTTAACCCGCAACATTTCTTATTTAGAAAACACTATAAACCTTCATGAATCGGCTTTATACAACAGAATTAGAGCTAGGTTAAATACCAATACTAAAATGTCTTTTTCAGGGATACCAAAACATGTTGCCACAAGAGAAAAAGCTCTTCTACAATCCTTAAAAAACAAAAATGTTAACGTAGATTCTATAGTCTTTAATACTTACAAATGGCATGCTTTTCTAGATACCCTTAAAACGCATTATCCAAAGTATTTTAATATGCGTTATGCAATTATTGAAAAACCAATAAACAAATTATATCATAAAATTCCAGAAAACACCACTGTTATACGGTATCTATTTATAGATGAAAATTTATATGCGTTTGTACTTTCTTCTAAAGAAAAAAGTCTTGTTAAATTAAATTCAGATTACCTTGAAGATTCTATTTTAAAACTGTCTAACAATCAGTTTAATATTGAAACTACAAACACAAAATTATTTAAATTATACCAACAACTTTGGCAACCCATAAAAAACAAAGTAACTACAGATAACGTTATAATTATTCCTGATGGTTATTTATTTAATTTAAGTTTTGAAAGTTTAACTCCTATTAAAATACAAACATTTAAAGATTTAGCTACAAACAGCCTTTTAGCAAAACATAATATATCATACAACTACAGCTTATTGTTAGTAGATAAAGACAAAAAAACAGTTGATTATAGTAAAGATTTTATAGCATTTGCTCCAGAGTTTAATTCAAAAATGAAAAAAAACTACAGTATCACAATTACAGATTCTATTTCTATTGATAAAACCTATTTAAGCCTATTACCACAGCCTTTTAGTGTAGATTTAGCCAAAGAATACTCTAATTTTTTTAATGGCGATTATTTTATAAATGAAAATGCCTCTAAACAAGTATTCAAAAACAAAGCCAACGAACATAAAATTATTCATATAGGTACACATGCAGAATCTAACAATATAACACCAGAATTGTCTAGATTAATTTTTGCAAAAACCAACGAAAACCAAGATAATTCATTATATACATACGAAATTTATAACGAAAGTTTAAACTCTAATTTAGCTATTCTAACGGCTTGTGAAACAGGAAAACCAACATACCAAGCAGGTGAAGGCATGATATCTCTTGCACATGCTTTTAACTATGCTGGTAGTGAAAGCATTTTAACCAGTTTATGGAAAATAGATGAAAAATCTAGTGCAAAAATTGTGGAACTCTTTTTTAAAAACATCAAAAAAGGAATGCCCAAAGATTTAGCTCTTAAAAAAGCTAAACTTAACTACATTGCTAATGCCAAAGGCAGAACAGCATCTCCCGAATATTGGGGTGGTTTAGTTCTTATAGGAGATACAACTCCTATACTTTTAAACTCAAGTTCAAACCTTTTGTATTGGGTACTTACAATTGCTCTTTTGTTATTAATTATAGTAATTGCTTTACGCCTAAAAAAATAAAAACTATTTTTTTTTTGTAACTTACACTGTATGAAAACCACTCCACGATTTGAAAAAGTCATTAAAAAGCTTTATAAAGCTTTTCATAACAACACCTTAAATCCTGAGTGTTGTAAGCAATGTGCTGTTGGAAATATTTTAGACAATACCGATAGCTGGAAACATTTATCAGACTTTCATGGAAGTATTACTTTAAATTACGTTGGAAAAGTCAATCAAAACTTAGGAAGAAAGTTTAATGGTTACACGCCCTGTGAATTATTACAAATTGAGGCTACATTTTTAAAAGCTTGTGGGTATGAGTTGCCTCTTCATTTTAAAAACAAAAAACCAGAAAACCCTTGTGATAAAGACACGCTCTTTAAAGGCTTGTCAGAAGTTATTACATTATTATGCAAGCTTGATAATATTCCAAACGTAATGGATTATCAGAAACTTTTTAAACCTAAAACTGAACTTCATCCTGTTATTTTTTAGGTCTTCACTAAAATTAAAATTATTAAAAAAAGGTATGTACTAGTATCTCTAAAAAATATTAAAACTTAATAAAAAAACCAACTCAAATTGAGTTGGTTTTTATGTTTATATATGCTGTAATTTAGCATAAAATTTATTGTCTATCCTCCAAAGTCATCAAACCTAATGTTCTCATCTGGGATACCAAAATCTTCTCCCATTTTCTGAACCGCTTTATTCATTAAAGGAGGTCCACAGAAATATAATTCAATATCTTCTGGAGCTTCATGATGATTCAAATAATTATCAATCACACAATTGTGAATAAATCCAACAAAACCATCGCCTTCTTCATCATTGATATCTTTTTTAACTTTCCAATTATCTTCAGGTAAAGGCTCTGATAAAGCTAAGTAAAACTTAAAGTTAGGGAAATCTTTTTCTAACTCTCTAAAGTGTTCAATGTAGAACAATTCACGTTTAGAACGACCACCATACCAGTACGTTACTTTACGCCCAGTTTTTACAGTTTTAAACAAATGGTATAAGTGTGAACGCATTGGAGCCATACCAGCACCACCACCAACATATAACATTTCTGCATCACTTTCATTTATAAAGAACTCACCATAAGGACCTGAAATAGTCACCTTATCTCCTGGTTTCCTAGAGAAAATATACGACGATGCTATACCTGGGTTTACATCCATCCATCCATTTTTATTTCTATCCCATGGTGGAGTTGCAATACGTACGTTAAGCATAATTTCACGTCCTTCAGCTGGATAAGAAGCCATAGAATAAGCACGCTCAACTACTTCATCATTTTTCATTACCAATGGCCAAAGACCAAATTTATCCCATTCTGCTTGAAATTTATCTGGTGTTTCGTGCTCTTCGGGATGTGCTGTAATATCTATATCAGAATACTTTATTTCACAAGGAGGAATTTCAATTTGAATATACCCTCCTGCTTTATAGTTCATATCCTCAGGAATTTCTACAACAAACTCTTTAATAAATGATGCTACATTGTAGTTTCTTACAACAGTTGCTTCCCACTTTTTAATACCAAACACTTCTTCTGGAATGGTTATATTCATGTCTTGTTTTACCTTAACTTGACATGCTAATCTAGCACCTTCTTGTAATTCTTTTCTACTAAAATGAGGGGTTTCAGTTGGTAAAGCTTCACCTCCACCAGATAACACATGACATTCACACTGAATACAGGTTCCACCTCCACCACAAGCAGATGGTAAAAATATTTTTTGGTTACCTAAAGTAGATAATAAGGTTCCTCCTGAAGGAACTTCTATTTCTTTTTCACCATTGATAGTAATCTTTACAGGGCCAGATGGTGCTAATTTTTGTTTTACAAATAATAACAAGCCTACCAACGCTAAAGTTAAAACTAAAAACGCCGCTACTGTTGCTAAAATTGTTCCTAATGTACTTGCTGCTAATAATATCATGTTATTCTACTACTTTTATTGTGTTATCAGCGATATCCTTTTTAACTTCTTCCTTTTTTGCATCTTCATCTGCCAATACCGTATTCTCTTCTTTAGGCTCTTCATCTCCTCCGGTTAGCATGCCTCCAAAACTCATAAAACCGATAGCCATTAACCCAGTTATTATAAATGTAATTCCTAATCCTCTTAATGCTGGTGGTACGTTAGAATATCTTATTTTCTCTCGTATAGCTGCAATAGCAAGAATTGCTAAAAACCAACCAATACCAGAACCTAAACCATAAACTGTTGCTAAACCAATGGTTGGAATTTCACGAGATTGCATAAATAAAGATCCTCCTAAAATGGCGCAGTTTACAGCAATAAGCGGTAAGAAGATACCAAGTGAATTATATAGTGATGGAGAGAATTTCTCAACTATAATTTCCACTAATTGTACCATTGTTGCAATAGTAGCAATAAACATAATAAAAGAAAGGAAACTTAAATCATAATCTGCATATTCTTCTCCTAACCATTTCCCTAAAGCGCCTGGTTGTAAAATATACTGATCTAATAACCAGTTTAAGGGTACCGTAACTAATAAAACAAATATTACCGCAGCACCAAGACCAACTGCTGTTGATACTTTTTTTGATACAGCAAGGTAAGAACACATTCCTAAGAATGTTGCAAATACCATGTTATCAATAAATATTGATTTGAAAAATAATTCTAAATATTCCATATTCTATAAGTCTTAAGTTTTCAGTTTACAGTATTAATAGTTTTCTACCTATTGTTAACTGTTATACTGCTAACTATTTTTAATGATCTTCTATTAATGCTTTATTTCTAGAACGTTGTACCCAAATAATAATTCCTACAACAATTAACGCCATTGGAGCTAATAACATAAACCCGTTATTCTCATAACCTGTAGCGTACAATCCTGTTTTTGCAATTGGGTCTCCTAAAACTTTAAATCCTAATAAAGTTCCAGAGCCTAACAACTCTCTAAAGAACCCTACAATAATTAAGATGATTCCATACCCTAATGCATTACCAACACCATCTAAAAATGATTTCCAAGGGCCATTTCCTAAAGCAAAAGCCTCAAAACGTCCCATTATAATACAGTTTGTAATAATTAATCCAATAAAAGCTCCTAACTCTTTACTTAATTGATAAGAGAATGCTTTTAACACTTGGTCTACAATAATTACTAAAGCAGCAACTACGGTTAGCTGTACAATAATTCTAATTTTTGATGGAATAATATTTCTTATTAATGAAATAACCACATTACCTAATCCTAATACAAAAATCACAGAAACAGTCATTACAATTGATGCTTTCAATTGTGCTGTAATTGCTAATGCTGAACAAATACCAAGTACCTGAATAGTAATTGGGTTATTGTCTGCTAAAGGATCTAAAATTAACTTTTGATCTTTTTTTGATAATAGTCCCATAGATTAGTTTTTTAAAGTGTTAAAATAAGGTACATACAATTTAAGTTCAGACTTTATCATTGCAGCAACACCGTCTCCAGTAATGGTTGCTCCAGCAATAGCATCTACCTCATTATCTGTTTTATCTTTATTTAAAGGATCTCCGTTACTTTTAGAAATTGCAATTCCTACAAAGTTTCCAGAGTCATCTTTTAAGTGCTCTCCAATAAAATCATCCATAAAGAAACGTTCTTTAATATTGGCTCCTAAACCAGCTGTTTCACCTTTATGATCAAAGTAAGCGCCTTGAACAACCATATCAGCATCCATTGCAATATAAGCCCATACAGCATCCCAAAGTCCTTTCCCTCTAATTGGTGCTACATAATAAGTTTTACCATCTTTTTCACCCACAAATAAAGGTAAACGTCTTTCAAGACCTTCTTTTGCATTAGATTGCTCTTTCTTTACATCAATTAAATACGCTTGATCATCTTCTACAACCTTAGTTCCTTCAGTAATTACTAATTGTTTTGTAATATATTTTTGAAATTGCTCTCCTACAACATCATCTGCAACAAAAATAGCACTACTTTCGTCGTTTTCATTTACTCCCATAGCGTAAAGGATGTTTTGTTGCTTTTCAATACGCTTATTTTCATCAATCTTTGGTCTTAATGAAGACGCCACAAACGCTAGTAAAGCACCTACTACTATTACCATTCCAATGGCAAATAGTACTGTATATACATTTGAATCTGTTTTATTACTCATAGCCTAAGCAGTTTTAGCTTTTAAACGTTTCATTCTTTTCTTAACATTTCCTTGAACCACATAATGATCAATAGTTGGTGCAAATACATTCATTAATAGTATTGCTAACATAACGCCTTCTGGGTATGCAGGGTTGAAAACACGTATCATAATTGAAATAAACCCAACTAAGAAACCATAAATCCATTTTCCTTTATTAGTTTGCGATGCAGTAACAGGATCTGTAGCCATAAACACTGTACCAAAAGCAAAACCACCAATTAATAAGTGATGCCACCAAGTTGTGCTCATTAAGCCGTAAAACTTGCTACTTTCTGTTATAACACCAGCATCTACAACCCAATTAAAAATTAATCCCATTGCTATAGCACCTAAACAAGATGACAGCATGATTCTCCAACTACCAATTTTAGTGAAGATTAAAAATAAACCTCCTAATAGTATTAGTAAGGTTGATGTTTCACCAATAGAACCAGGTATAAACCCAAGAAACATATCCATAACACTATAACCAACATCATTATTTTGAGCTAAAGTACCTAAGATAGTTTCTCCAGAAATAGCGTCTGGTGTTCCTGCTCTTTCTACTGCTTCATGTACCCAAACTTTATCTCCACTCATCCAAGTAGGATAGGCAAAGAATAAAAATGCTCTTATGGTTAAGGCAGGATTTAAAATGTTCATTCCTGTACCTCCAAATACTTCTTTACCAATAACAACTCCAAAAGCAACTGCTACTGCTAACATCCAAAGTGGAATATCTATGGGTACAATAAGAGGCACTAACATTCCAGTTACTAAATACCCTTCTTCTACTTCATGTCCTTTTATTATGGCGAATAGAAATTCTATTCCTAAACCAACTCCGTAGGATACAATTATTAATGGCAAAATTTTCCAGAAACCAATTGAAAAATTAGCCAATGTCCAAAATTCTGAACTAAAGAAACCTGAACTAGCAGCCTGAATTTCTCCAATAGCTAAACTATGCTGATAACCAGCATTAAACATACCAAAGATTAAACACGGTACCATAGCCATAATTACAGTATTCATGGTACGTTTTAAATCATCAGCAGCTTTTATATGAGTACCTCCGTGTGTGGTCTCATTTGGTAAGAATAAAAATGTATGAATGGCCGAAAATGCTGGTAGCCATTTTTTATTTTTATTTTTCTCTTTAAAATTATGCAAGTTTTGTTTTAAGCCCATTATCCTATTTCTTTAAGCATTAAGTCTAAACCTTCTCTTATAATCTTTTGATGTGGTTGTTTAGACACACATACAAATTCTGTTAACGCAAAATCTTCGGGTGCAACTTCGTACATTCCTAAAGCTTCCATCTCGTCTAAATCTTTATACATACATGCTTTTAAGATTTGTAACGGATAAATATCTAACGGGAAAACCTCTTCATAAGCACCAGTAACAACAAATGCTCTGTGTTCTCCATTAGTATTGGTATTTAAATCGTATTGTTTTTTAGGATTTAACCAAGAGAAAGTTAAAGCTCTAGATGTTGATACTTTATTAAAGATTGGTTTTGTCCAACCAAAAAACTCATAATCATCACCTTCTGGAATCACAGAAATAACATTGCTATAATAATCTAACGCTCCATCTGGTTTAATTTCTTTTCCACTTAATACGTTTCCAGAAATAATTCTAGCATTAGAATCTTTAGAGATACCTTTATCATAAATTAAAGTAGAAACTTCACTTCCAATTTTGGTAACTAAGTATCTAGGAGCTTCAATTTCAGATCCTGCTAAAGCTACTATACGTTCTGCGTTAAACTTTCCTGTTAATAGCAATTCGCCAATTATTACTAAATCTTGAGCGTTAACTGTCCAAACAACCTCTCCTTTATTTATAGGATCTACTTTGTTAATTAAAGTACCTACATTACCAGATGGATGCGGACCAGACACTTTGTGAATAGTAACACCAGTAAGTGTTGCCAAAGGCGAATTAGAATTTTTACCTATAGAAATATGAACAGCTCCATCGGTAAGTTTACCTAAGGCTGTAACTGCTGCTTGCAATTCTGCTTCTTTACCTTGTAATGTAAAGTCTAAATCGGCTGCTAATGGTGCACTGGCATACCCAGAAACAAAAATAGCTTTGGGAGATTTATCTGGATTTGCAATAACATCATACGGACGTTGTTTTACAAATGGCCAACACCCCGAAGCTAATAAATGTGCTTTAACATCATCTGCTTTGGCTGCATTTACATCAATCTTACCATTGTCTTGGTAGGTTTGTGTTTTATCTACCTGAATTTTAATAGCTAAAATTCGCCTTTTTTCACCACGTACAATTTCTGTTATTTCACCAGATACTGGAGAAACAAATTTTACATTTTCGTTAGATTTATCGTAAAAAACAGCTTCACCTGCTTTTACTTTAGCTCCAACTTTTAAAATCAATTTTGGAATAACGCCGTGGAAGTCCTCTGGTCTAATGGTACAAAAATTGCTTACTATAGCTGTATCTAACTTTTTTTCAGCTGTACCTTTAAGATTTATGTCTAGACCTTTTTTAATACGAATGTCGTTTGACATATTTTTTTTTATTGAAATTAGTTGTCTAAAAATCGCAGCAAAAGTACAAATTTAATATGCAGTTTTCACAAAAAATTATGCAGAAATTTTCAACCTTTAACATAACTTAAATTTTAGGCATTAAATTTGATTATATTTACACCTCATAGAATTTAATTTATATGAAAATTATTCCAATTTTTATACTCGCACTCTCACTTCAAGTAGCTAATAGTCAGGTTAAAGAAATTAATCCTCCAGACTATATTAAAACCATTAACTTTAAAGGAGATACAGACCAAACACAATTACCTGTTTTAAAACTTGATGAATACTTAGTATTAGAATTTGATGCCTTAAACGGAAACGAAGAAGATTACTATTACAAAATACAGCATTATAATTTTGATTGGACACCTTCTGCTTTGGCTAAATCTGAATATTTAGGTGGATTTGACAACCAACGTATAAGAGATTATCAAAACTCATATAACACCCTTCAAATTTATTCTCATTATAAGCTCACCATTCCTAATCAGTTCACTAAACAATTAAAAAAATCTGGAAACTATATTATAAGTATTTTTAATAACGATGGTGAACTTGTTTTTACCAGAAAATTTATGGTTTATGAAGACAAAGTTGATGTTGGTGTTACTATAAAGCGCACTAGAGATATTCAGTACATACAAGAAAAACAACGTGTTGAAATAATTATTTCACCAAGTTCTATTCAGTTAAACAATCCTATGCAAACTGTAAAAACACTAGTAGTACAAAATAATAATTTAAACTCTGCTATTGTAGGCTTAAAACCGCAATACACCATTGGTACTCAACTTATATATAGATATGATAAAGAATCTAGTTTTTGGGGTGGTAATGAGTATTTGTATTTTGAAAATAAAGATATTAGATCTGCCAGTAACGGTGTACAAAGTATAGATTTACAAGACTTATATCACAATTACCTATTTACCAATACCCAGCGTAGTACTAAACCATACACCTACAACCCAGATATTAACGGAAACTACTTAATTACTAATGTAAATGATGTTGATGTAAGCATTGAATCAGATTATGCTTGGGTACATTTTTCATTTAAACCCAATCCAGATTTCAATACCAACGCTTCAGTTTTTATTTATGGTAACTTTAATAATTATGCTTTAAATGAAAGTAATAAAATGACTTACGATGCTCAAAGAGGCATTTACACTGGGTCTTTATTACTAAAACAGGGTTTTTACAACTATAAATACGTAACCTTAGATAACGATATTATTAATGAAGGTGCCATTAGCGGCAACTTTTACCAAACCGAAAACAACTATAAAGTTTTAGTGTATTATAGAGATTTAGGAGGTAGATACGACAGAATTATAGGGCTAGGTGAAGCTAGTTCTGTTAACATAAGCAATTAAAAGCTGTATTTTAACTATTATTTTAATTACAGCTATTAAAAAACACTATTTTTGTTTTAAATATATTGTATATCAATAATTAAGATGGTACAACAAGTAACAAAAGGCATAAAGATTTCAGTAGAAACTACCTACGAAGGCTCATTTTATAGAAATTATAAAATACAGTATGCTTTTGGTTATAAAGTAACCATTGAAAACCAAAGTAAAGACTCTGTACAATTACAATCACGCCATTGGGAGATTCTAGACGCACTAAATAACGAAGAAATTGTTGATGGCGAAGGTGTTATAGGCAAAAAACCCGTTTTAGAACCAGGAGAATCTCACACTTATACATCTGGCTGTTTGTTAACTTCTCCGTTTGGTGCCATGCAAGGATATTTCACCATGGTTAACTTTACCACTACTAAAAAGTTTAATGTAGACATCCCTACTTTTAAACTAAGCGCACCATTTGCTATTAATTAGACTATAATACTAAGTAGACTGAAAAGTATTAAATATTTTATAGTGTACTATTAATAAACTTACTTAGAACTAAATTTTAAGTTAAATGTATTTTTATAGAATTTTAATTGGATTTCACCTTTAATTAAGATTGATTACACACTCCATTCTACCTCTTTTTTCTACCAATATAGCGTATAACATTTGCTACTCCGTTATGATAATCTCCCTCATTAAGTTCAATTTCTTTTTGTTCTAAAAGAAGAGTTTCAAAATTAGCAAACATAGTAGTCATTTCTTCTTTTGTAAATAACATATTTACGTCTGCAGGCCCGCCAACGTTTGGATTTTTTTCGCGATAAGACAAGTTTTTAACACTAAATCCTTCTAAAATAATATAACCATTGGGTTTTATCAATTTTGAAAGCTTTTGATGTAATTCTTTTTTATTTTTAGGAAAATGAGCATAAATTAAAGCTAATAAATCAAAACTATGAGGTTTAAAATCTAATTGATGTAACTCTCCTACTTTATAATCAATTTGAACATTTTCATTATTTGCTAACTTTTCGGCCTTATTTTTCCCTTCTACGCTTATATCAAATGCGGTTACTTTAAGGCCTTTTTTAGCTGCATAAACAGCATTTCTACCTTCACCTTCTGCGGGCAGTAATATTGTACCTTTAATTTTTAGTTTATTTATGCTTTCTTTAAAAAATTGATTAGGCGCTGTTCCGTAAGCAAATTCCTTTTCTTTATATCTGTTGTTCCAAAAAGCTTCCATTATAATTTTTATGTTTTATAGAACAAAATTTTAACCACAATTTTTACATACCCCAGTAATAACACAGTTTATATTTTCAATCAAATATCCTTTTGGAACTGAAAAATCTACTTTGTCAGGAAGACACTCTATGGTATTACATAGCCTACATTTAAAATGAAAATGCTGGTGCAAAGGCTCCGTTTTCTTTCTAGTACCGCCTAATGCAAAATACTGCTTACCATCTTCAGCTATAACTTTATGTAAAATACCATCTTCACAAAAACGATTTAAAACCCTATAAATCGTAGCCCTATTAATATCTATGGTAATTTCCTGTTCTATAGCGTCTTGACTCATAGCTTTCCCCGCACGGGTTAAAACTTGTAAAACAGCTTCTTTAGTAGGAGTATTTCTGCGTTTCATTTTAATGCGATTAATTTGCAATAATTTATTGCAACACCTTTGCAATAATATAAATTAATAATATCTTTGCAAAACATATAAGAAGTTCAATATAACATTTAACTCCTTATAATATCTTTTAGTAGATGAAGCCTGTTTTTTTATTGTAATGAAAACTAATAGTATAAAAAATAGTATTACCTTTTTCTTCCTTATCCTTTTTCTTTCGGTAAAAATGGGAGGTCTTCATGCTTTAACCCATGAAGACGATAAAGATCATGCTGCTCATTGTGCTATTTGTGACAGTGTTACCACGCTTAATCTAACCCCTATTTTTATTCCAGATACTACTGATTTTATTATCACACCTATAGAGTTAGTTTTATATAAAGAGGTAAAAACAGAATACTATTTTATAGTTTCTAGTAACATTACTTCTAACCAACTATTTTCCAGACCACCACCTACATTACTATAAGTTCTACTATACGTTTTTATCAGCAAATACAACCTTACCTAGATAGGTAGTACATTACAATATAATCTATTGTACTGCACTCCTCTAGCTATAAATAGGTTTAGAAAGTTGTACTACTTATAAATCACAAAGTATAGTGGTTATTACAGTTCGTTAATATTAACCTGTATTCAAACCTTATAGTATCTCATTATGTTTTACAAAATACTGAGCATATGGCTATATTTTAGCTTAAGCTCTATGCTGTTTGCACAAGAAACCTATCAAATAAAGGGAACTGTGCAAAACATCAACACCTTACTACCTATTGATGGAGCTACCATTATTAGCAAGGGCCTACATACAATAACTTCGGCTTCTGGAACATTTCTTATAGAAAATGTAACTGCAGGCACATATTCTTTATCTATTTCTCATATTAGTTACACCCCAAAAACTATTACAGTTACTGTAGGTCCAGAAATGAAACCGCTTGAAATATTCTTAAACGAAAAAACTACAACACTCCAAGCTATTGAAATTAAAGGGAAGACTAAAAAGAGAAGCTATAAAGAATCTCCTGTAGTATCTCAATTGGTTAGCAAAGATTTTATGATAAAGAATAGAGAAAATAGTTTGATGCAAACCTTGAGTAAAATCCCAGGAGTAAGCACTATAAAAATTGGCTCTGGGCAGTCTAAACCAGCAATTAGAGGTTTGGGATTTAACAGAGTGGTGGTGGTGCAAAATGGTATAAAACACGAAGCCCAACAATGGGGAAACGATCATGGTTTAGAAATAGACCAATATGGTATTGAAAACATTCAAATTGTAAAAGGTCCTGCCTCTTTAGTGTATGGCTCAGACGCTATTGCTGGAGTGGTAGACATCCAACCCAATAAAATACCTTCTGAATATTCTTTTAATGGAGAAGTAAACCTTTTAGCAGAAAGCAATAACGACCTAGTGGGCATTTCTGCAGGATTACAAAGCCGAAAAGAAAAATGGTTTTATGGCGGACGCTTAACTTTTAGAGATTATGCCGACTATAAAGTACCTACAGACAAAATAAATTACGAAAGCTATATTTTTGAACTTCATGATAATAATTTAAGAAACACCGCAGGAAGGGAAGCTAATGCTAGTTTTAGTATAGGGTACACAACCAATCGTATTACTTCAGAAACAACTATAAGTAATGTAAATGCTAAAAATGGCTTTTTTGCCAATGCCCATGGTTTGGAAGTACGAACCTCTTCTATAGATTATGATAATTCTAACCGAGACATTGATCTCCCTTATCATAAGGTCAATCATTTTAAGGTTACTAATAATACTTCCATCACGGTAAATAATCACAGTATTCATATCGATTTGGGCTTTCAAAATAATATACGAGAAGAACGTTCCGAACCTAGTGCACATGGATATATGCCCAAACCTTCTAACACCAAAGAACGTAGCTTTCACAAAAACACATTTTCCTTAAATATTAAAGATGCCTTTAAACTAAAGGAGCAACACAATATTGTTGCTGGGGTTAACATGGAATTTCAAGATAACACTATTGGCGGCTGGGGGTTTTTAATACCAGAATACCAACGGTTCTCTATAGGAGCCTTTGCTTTTGACCAATTTGAAATCCATTCTAACTTACACCTTTTAGCAGGTATTCGTTACGATTATGGACAAATACATAGCCAATCGTATTATGATTGGTATCGCTCTACGGTCAACAATTCCGATGGTTCTACCTCGTATGTATATCTGCAAAGAGCACAAAACAAAACCTTGAATTTTGCAAATATCAGTACCTCGGCGGGGTTGAGTTACTTGCTTAAAAACACCACGTTTAAGTTTAATGTAGGAAAGAGTTTTAGAATGCCATTGGCCAACGAGCTAGCTTCAGATGGCGTGAATTACCATATGTACCGTTATGAAAAAGGAAACCTCGATTTGGATCCCGAAGAGTCCTATCAATTCGATATCGATATAGACCATACCACAAAATATTTTAGTTTTGGCATTAGTCCTTTTGTCAATTTTTTCGAAAACTTTATTTATTTAAATCCTACAGCAAATTATTACGAAACCTTACAGATTTACGAGTACACCCAAAACAAAGTATTTCGAGCTGGAGGTGAATTGAGAGCTAGTACCAGTATTATTAATAATGTAGAATTAGAGGCCTCTGCAGAATACGTGTATTCTAAGCAAACCAGTGGTCCAAAAGAAGGTTTTACCATTCCGTTTTCACCTCCATTATCTGGTTTGGTATCTGCTAGTTACCAATTAAAAAATCTATTCTTTTTAAAACAACCGCTATTTACCGCCGATTACAGAATTACAGCTAAACAAGATAAAATTGTACCACCCGAAGAAGCAACCAGTGGTTATCAGGTTTTAAATATGTCTCTATTAACCCAAATAGAACTCTTTAAAACAAATTCGCCTTTAGAAATAAAGTTTAAGCTCAATAATGTCTTTGATACAAAATATTATGACCATACCAGCTTTTACCGCTTAATAGATGTTCCTGAGGCTGGAAGAAATATTTCCATAGCATTAACACAAAACTTTTAACATCAATAAATAATTATTAAACAAAAACCATTAAAATTAATTTTTATGAAAACAAATCTGAAATTTTTAACCATTATCGCCTTTTTAGGAGTCTTTTTAAACTCTTGTAGCAGTGATGACGATGGAGGCTCTCTTAACGCTCCTGTAATTAGTGATTTTGAGTATGGAGAAGGAAGCTCTCACTCTACCGACCAAGTAGCTTATAAAGGTTCTGATATTCATATTGAAGCCGATATCAATGCAGAAGCTGTGGTAAGTAGTATTACACTTTCTATTCATGCCCACGATTTAACTCCAAGTGATGGTGAAGAAGATTGGGATTTTGAACAAGTGTTTACCGATGAAAAATATTTGGTAATTAACCCAACATTCCACGAACACATTGATGTGCCTACCGATATACCAGCCGGCGAATACCATATAGAATTATTGGTTACCGACGAATTGGGTAATAGCACTGAAGTGGATGGGCATATACAAATTCTAGACCCTATTACTTTAAGCGATTTTTCTATAGATGAAACTGCCGTTAGAGGCGATGACTTTCATACTGAATTTGCTATAGAAGCTGTTAATGGCATTCATAACATTACCGTAGATGTACATGCACACGGACTAACGCCTGCTGAAGGAGAGGAAGAGTGGGATGAAGAATTCGATTTTTCAGAAGATTACCACGAGGAAACTTCTGTAGAATTCCATGAGCATATCGAAATACCTGCTACTGCTCCTGTTGGGGAGTACCATATTATCTTTACTGTTGAAGATGAAAATGGTAATACCGCAGAATACGAAACTCATATTGATATTACAGCTTAATTAAAATAACTACTCCGCATAGTTCTGTATAAGGACTATGCGGTATTTAAACCTTTTGAAAATGAAATTCCCTGCTAAATATTTTCACCTATTATTTTATGCACTTGTACTTGTATCATGTTCTAGCAACAATAGTACAGATATAGACGAAGAAAAACCAACAATTACCATTGATTACAACGAAGGCTTCCCTCAAGGTTGCCAACAACTTGTAAGAGGAGAAACCTATGCTTTTCGTGCTATGGTTACCGACAATAAAGCTTTGGCTTCCTATAGTTTAGATATCCACAACAATTTTGACCACCATACCCACGACGACCAAGAGGAAACATGTGATTTAGACCCTATAAAACAGGCCGAAAACCCTTTTGTCTTTATGGAAAATTACAGCATAGAAGAAGGAGTAACCAGTTACGAAATAAACATTAGCTTAACCATTCCTGAGGACATCGATACTGGAGATTACCACTG